>NZ_CP135443.1:2180000-2792843 GCF_045278885.1 Thioclava litoralis | reverse complement strand
ACTTCCTCCCCCCTAATAAGCCCTCGAAAACTGTCGCTGTGACCCGGATCGGAAAGGCCGTTCCTCGCGGCTTTCCGGTCTCCTCCATAGTGACCGGGTCACGGGTAATTTCGATTCTCCATCCGAGCAAGGGCAAAATGTTCGGAATCGAAAATTATGAACTCAAACTTGGCCTATTCGAACATCTGGTCAATATCTCTTTGAATGTTAGCGGATGACAGTTCCGTGAGCGGAGATGCGGAAAGACCATTCGTGGATAAATTGCGAATATTCGATATGTTTTCGCGATTCTCTCTGGGGACTGGGCAGGGGGTTTGCCCTGCATTGGCGATGAGACCTGCAAGCCGATCCGGATCTTGACGGGTCCAAAGGCGGATTTGCGCCCGTTTCAGCGGAAAATCAGGAGCATTGAGGTGTCATTTCCTGTCATGACGCTTTCACTTGAAAAAAAACGAACATCAATCTATCTGGAAAGGACAGCGGACGTTCCGCGACCTGTTTCCTATCCGGCACGAGGCTATCCGATGCGCGCTGAGACACTTGCCAAGCTGCAAAGCAATGAACTCTTCGATCTTCTGATCATTGGCGGCGGGGCAACCGGCTGCGGGATTGCGGTCGATGCGGCCACGCGAGGGCTGAAGGTGGCGCTTGTCGAGCGTTACGATTTCGCGGAAGGCACGTCCAGCCGGTCCACCAAACTGGTGCATGGCGGCGTGCGCTACCTTGAGGCGGCGGTCAAAAAGCTCGACCGCGGGCAATATGATCTGGTGCGCCATGCGTTGCACGAACGCGGGGCACTGTTGCGCAATGCGCCGCATCTGTCGCGCCCGCTGCCGCTGATCACGCCGGTCTATAGCTGGCTGCAGGTGCCCTATCTTTACGCCGGACTGAAGCTCTATGATATTCTGTCGGGCAAGATGAATATCGGCCATTCCAAGATCATCAGCGCGAAAAAGGCCAAGGCGCGGTTCCCGATGCTGCGCTCCAAGGGGCTGAAGGCCGTTGTGCAATATTACGACGGGCAATTCGTGGACTGCCGGATGTGCGTGACGCTGGCCATGACGGCGCAGCGGGCAGGGGCGGTGATGGCCAACCATATCGCGGTGACCAGCCTCACCCATGAGGCGGGCAAGATCACCGGCGCCAATGTCGAGGATGCGCTGACCGGCGCGGCCTTCGCGATCCGCGCCAAGAAGGTGGTCAATGCGACCGGCCCCTTTGCCGATACCATCCGCCGGATGGACCATGCCGATGCCAAGCCGATCCTGAAGGGCAGCTCGGGGATCCATATCCTGCTGGACAGCTCGTTCGTGCCGCCCGATGAGGGGCTGCTGATCCCGCAGACCGATGACGGGCGGGTGGTCTTTATTCTGCCGTGGCAGGGGCAGGCGCTGGTGGGCACCACCGACACCTCCTGCGAGGTGGTCGATCATCCCACCGTGTCCGAGGAAGATATCGCCTATCTGCTGGATTATGTGAAACGCTATTTCGACATCAATGTAACGCGCGCGGATGTGAAATCGGCATGGTCGGGCATCCGGCCTCTGGTCTTCAATCCCGATGCCAAGGACACCGCAGAGCTGGCGCGTGACCATGTGATCATCGAGGATGGCTCGGGGCTGATCACCATTTCGGGCGGCAAATGGACCACCTACCGGCATATGGCGGAAGAGGCGGTCGATAAGGTCGTCTCGGGCGGGGAATTTGCGGGGCTGAAGCCCTGTCGGACCCATGACATGAAGCTTCTGGGGGCCGAAAACTACGTGCCCGAGGGGGCGCAGGCTCTGGCCCGCGAATTTGGCCTGCCGCCGGATGTGGCCCGTCACCTGCATCATTCCTATGGTGACCGTGCGCCCGTGGTGGCGGGGATTGCGCGCGACGAGGGCTGCGCGACCCGTCTGGCCGAGGCGCATCCCTATATCGAGGCAGAGGTGCTTTATGCGATGCGCCACGAGGCTGCGCTGCGGGTGGCCGATGTGCTATGCCGCCGCATGACGCTGACCCATGTCGACAGCCGTGCCGCCGATGCCGCGATTGCCCGTGTGGCGGATCTGATGGCGCGCGAGGCCGGATGGGATGCTCCGCGTCTTGCGGCAGAGATCGCGCTGGCCGAACAGCGCACGCAGATCGCCCTGTAACCCGAACCCTTTCCGTGCCCGGCCTTGAGCGGGGGGCGGAAAGGTGGGCGCGCGGGGCCGGACGAAATGGGCCAGTCCGGCCTCGCGGCGTACGCCCTTTCGGGGCCTAAGCACTTGACAGATTTGGCTCTGCTTCGCCAAGTAGGGCCTGCCGGTGCTTCATGAGATCAAGGTCGCGATGTCCACGCTTACCCAACGCCAGAACCAGATTACCGAAATCGCCCGTTCCGAAGGGTTCGTAGGCATCGAGGATATTGCCGTGCGTCTTGATGTGACGCCGCAGACCATCCGGCGCGACATCAAGCTGCTTTGCGATATGGGGATCTTGCACCGCTATCATGGCGGGGCGAGCCTGATGACCAATACCCGCAACCGCGACCATGCCCGCCGCCGCGAGGATATGGCGCATGAGAAGGCCCGCATCGGCGAGATGGTGGCCGCGCATATTCCCGATGGGGCCTCGCTTTTCCTGAATATCGGCACCACGACCGAGGCCATCGCGCAGGCCCTCCTTGGCAAAAAGGATCTGCATGTGGTGACCAATAATATCAATGTGGTCACGCTGCTTTCCAGCCGCGAGGATTTCGATATCACCATCGCGGGCGGTCAGGTGCGCAAGCGCGATCTGGCAGTGGTGGGCGAGGCGACGCTGGGGTTTATCAACCAGTTCAAGGTGGATTTCGGGATCATCGGGATTTCGGGGATCGACGAGGATGGCACGCTTCTGGATTTCGACTACCGCGAGGTGCAGGTGGCGCAGGCAATCATTGCCAATTCGCGCACGACCTTCCTTGCGACCGATCACACGAAATTCGGGCGTCGCGCGATGGTCAAGCTGGGCCATCTGAACGATCTCGACGGTCTGTTTATCGATGCGCTGCCCGCCGCACCCTATGCCGAGATGCTGGAGGCCTCGAAGGTCTCGGTGCATGTGGCCAAGCCCTGAGGCTTGGCCTGTCGGGCTTACAGCACAATCCGCGAGGGGGCGAGAATGCGGTAGAGGAGGCCGCCCAGAAGCGCGCCGAAGATCCATGCATAGCCGGATAGCACGGCCAGCACCGGCACCCAGACCGTGGCCACCGAGAAGACCGCAGCAATGACGAAGGCAATCAGCGCCGCATCGTTCCAGCCGTTTTTATACTGGTAGCGCCCGCCCTTGGCGCGGTAGAGGTCGGCCTTGTCCAACCGCCCCCTGCGCAGCAGGAAGTAATCCGCGATCATGATGCCATAAAGCGGGGCCAGTGTCGCGCCCAAGGTGTTGACAAAACCCGAGATGCCGACATCGGCGATGAAACTCACCCATAGCCCGCCGATCACCAGCGCAAAGCCCGAGGTGATCGCCCCTGCCATGCGAAAGCTGATATGGCGCGGTGCGAGATTGGCGATGCCATTGACCGCAGGGATGAAATTCGCCACCAGATTGATGCCCACCGTCGCGGCGAAGAAGGTGATTGCGGCGATGATGCCAAGGATCACGCTATCGGTGCGCGCGACGATCTCGGTCGGGTTGGTGAGCGCCTCGCCATAGACCACGGCAGCCCCTGCGGTGGTCAGCAGCGCCAGCGCGGAAAACAGCACCATATTCAGCGGCAGCCCCGCCAGATTGCCCAGCATCATGGCGCGTGTCGATTTCGCATAGCGCGAGAAATCGGAGAAGTTGATCAGCACGGCGGCGAAATAGGACACCATCGTGCCGACAATCGCGACAAAGCCCGAGGTTTCGGTCCAGAACGTGCCTTCGGGATTGGCGAAGATGGTCTGCGCCTGTGTCCAGAGCTGCCCGTCGGATTTGATCCAGAGCACGATCAGCAGGCCGATCATCACCGCATAGACAAACGGGCCCGCGACATTAAGAAAGGTCTCTACCCAGTTCATTCCACGCCAGAAAATGACGATATGGAAGGCCCAGACAAGGAGGAAGCTGATCCAGTCGATCGTGCCCAGACCAAGAAAGGTGCCGCCCGCGCCCAGCCCCGTGACAGAGCGGATCAGCAGCGCCAGTGCCGTCGAGGCGAAATAGACCTGCACCCCGTACCAGAACACCGCCACGATGGCGCGCAGGATGGCGGGAAGTTTTGCGCCCTGAAGTCCTTGGCTTGCGCGCGCCAGCACCGGATAGGGAATGCCGTAACGCTGGCCCGCCACGCCGGACAAGGTCACCAGCCCCATTACCAGAAGCCCCGCCACGATCAGCGCCGCAAAGGCCGTCCACCCGCTGACCCCGTAGGAGATGAACAGCGAGGCCACCAGTGAATATCCGAAAAGCGACTGGATATCATTGGCCCAGATGTTGAAGATGGCAAACCACCCCCAGGTCTGTTCGTAGGGGGCGGTCGGGGCCAACGGGTCGCTGTCATGCGGCGAGGAGGGCAGATGGACCCTTTCGGGGTCGAAGCTTGCATCGGTCATGGGGCGTCTCTTTATGGTTGTCTTATGGAGCATCCTTGATGGGCCCAGCCTAGGCGCAGCGCGGGGACAGGGGCATCTGGCCTGCGGAAAATCGCAAGCAGGCTTCGGGAATTGCGCGGTGGATGCCTGCTTTTCGGGCGTCTGGGCGCGGAAACGGGCGGTCTGTGTCGGGGAGGGACCGTGCAATCCTGATCTTTTCACTCACTTTCCGGCGATTTGATCTGGCGCATGGTTGCGAAATGTATCCGAGTCATTCTATCAGGATGTGACCTGTATAGGATTCGCCTGATGGAACTTGGACAGATTGACGCAATCGAGCGCACGGTGGCTCTGGGACTGACCCGCAAGGGCTATCGCGGGCGGGTGGCCTGTATCCTGCCGATCCCGGGCAATGGCCGCCTTGCGCCCGAAGAGATGGAGCGTCGTCTGATCGAGATGGGCTTCATCGAGGGCGTGGAGATCTCTGTCATCCATGAAGGCCCGTTCGGACGCGACCCGATTGCGGTGCGCGTGGGCGAGGCGACGGTTGCGCTGCGCCGTCGAGATGCTATGGCAATCCTGACGGAGTAAGTTTCCCGACGGAGTGCATATATGCTCGAGCCTCAAGCCAGAGCGGATAGCCCCTTGCGGGTGGCCCTGATCGGGGCCCCGAATTGTGGCAAGACCTCATTATTCAATGCCCTGACCGGCGCCAACCAGCGGGTTGGCAACTATTCGGGCGTCACGGTTGAACGCAAGATCGGGCAGGCCGTGACACCTGCGGGTGTGCCGTTGACGGTGGTCGACCTTCCCGGAACCTATTCCTTGCGCGCGCGCAGTCCCGACGAGGTTGTGACGCGCGATGTCATTCTGGGGCGGCGCAAGGATGTGGGGCAGATCGACCTGCTGATGGTGGTGGCCGATGCCACCCATCTGCGCCCCGGCCTGCGTCTGGCGCAGGAATTGCGCGCCTGCGGTATTCCGATTCTCGTGGTGCTGAACATGATCGATATCGCCCGCCACCGCGGGATCGAGATCGATCTCGAGGTGCTGGAGCGTTCGCTTGGTCTGCCGGTTGCCGCCTCGACCGCGGTGCGCCGCGGGGGAATGGACGCGCTTTGGGGACGGCTTGGCGGGCTGATCGGGCAGGGGCTGCCCGCGCGCGGCGCGATGACATGGGAGGCCCCGAGCGCCGCCCAGCTGCGCGCGGCGCTGCGGCAGGCCGACCAGTTGATTGCCCATGCCGTGCACAAGCCCGTAGCCCCCCGCAGCCTGACCGAGAAGGTGGATGCCGTCGTGCTCAACCCGTTTGCGGGGCCGATGATCCTGCTGGTGCTGATGTTTGCGATGTTTCAGGCGGTCTTTGCCGGTGCCGCGCCGCTGATGGAGGCGATCGGCGCGATGATCGACTGGCTTTCGGGCGCGGTCTCGGCGCTGTTGCCGGAGGGCCTGTTGCGCGGGCTGATCGTGGATGGCGCGATTGCCGGTGTGGGCTCTGTGGTGGTGTTCTTGCCGCAGATCGTGATCCTTTTCGGCTTTATCCTGATCCTCGAAGATCTGGGCTATATGGCGCGGGCAGCCTTCCTGATGGACCGTATCATGGGCCATGCGGGGCTGCACGGGCGGGCGTTCATTCCGCTTCTGTCCAGCTTTGCCTGCGCGGTGCCGGGCATCATGTCGGCCCGCGTGATCGATGACCGCCGTGACCGCCTGACAACCATCCTGATTGCGCCTTTGATGACCTGTTCGGCGCGTATTCCCGTCTACACCCTGCTGATCGGGGCCTTCGTGCCCGCCCGCAGCATCGGGCCGGGGATCGGGTTGCAGGGGCTGGTGATGTTCGGCCTCTTTGCCGCCGGTGTGATCTCGGCGCTGCTGGTGGCCTTTGTCAGCCGGATGCTGTTGCGCCGCAACGAGATTGCCGCGCCTTTGATGCTGGATCTGCCCGATTACAAGATCCCGCAGATGCGCGGTGTGCTGCTGGGCCTGTGGCAACGGGCGCGGGCCTTCCTGCGCCGCGCGGGCACGATCATCTTTTACGCTTCGGTGGTCGTCTGGGTGCTGTCGACCTTTCCGTTCCCGCCCGAAGGGGCAACGGAACCCGCCATCAATTACAGCTTTGCGGCCATGATCGGCCATCTGCTGGAACCGATCCTGTCGCCGATCGGCTTCAGTTGGCAGATCTGTGTGGCTCTGGTGCCCGGTATGGCCGCCCGCGAGGTGGCGGTGGCGGGGCTCTCGACCGTTTATGCCGTCTCGGGCGGGGAAACGGCGCTCGGGGCCGAGCTTGCGGCGAATTGGTCGCTGGCCACGGGAGTGTCGCTTCTGGTGTGGTATATCTTTGCGCCGCAATGCCTGTCGACGCTGGCGGTGATCCGGCGTGAAACGGGGCAGGCGCGCTGGATGTGGGTCTCGGTCGTCTATATGTTCGGGCTGGCCTATATCTGCAGCTTCATCGCCTATCACGTGATGCGGGCGCTCGGAGGGTAGCAGATCGGCGGCTAGAAGATCGGGCCGCCATCCTCGTCATTGCCGGTGGCCTCCATGAGCGCGCGCATGTTCCAGATGGTGATCAACCGTGCGCTATTGGTGCTGAGAATGCCCGCCGCGCGCAGCCGTGCGAAATTCCGGCTGACGGTTTCGGGGGTCAGCCCCAGATAATCCGCGATCTCGTGGCGTGCGAGCGGCAGCGACAGTTCCACCCCCACGGGCGAACGCTGGCGGCGATGGCTATAGCGTTCGGCCACGGTGTAGATCATGCTGGCCAGCCGTTCGAGCGCGGTCTTGCGCCCCAGTACGAACATCCAGTCCCGCGCCTCCTGCAGGTCATGCAGCTTGCGCTCCAGCAGGCGGCGGGACAGGGCCTTTTCGGTCTCCAGCCGGTGTTGCAAGCTGGCTTCGGACAGGCAGCACAGCTCCAGCGGGGTGGTTGCGGTGATGGTGTATTTCGAGGCAAGCGCAGGGCGGGAATTGAAAATATCCGACGGGTAGAGAACCCCCACGATCTGTGAGCGCCCGTCGGACAGGCTGCGGGTCAGGCTGGCCGTGCCCGCGCGGATCGTTGCGGCATAGGGGAAATGATAGCCCGCCATCACCACTGCCTGACCGGGGGTGAAGCGCATATGTTTGAAGCCCGTGGCCGGTTCCGTCCCGGCGCTGTCACTGAGGGGGTCTGTCCGCCACAGGCAGTGACGTTCTTCGGGGCAGGTGATGCAGTCATCGGCGGTATTGCGCGCAATTTTCTGGTAAATCTGCTCGTCCATGCGACCCTCATAAAAAATTCAAATCCAAACACCATGCGCAACAAAATACCCGAAAACGCGTTCAAGGTTGCGCAACATTATTAACCAAAGGTTAAATTAAACTATGACAGTAAAAAAGAGATGAATTCAGTTTTAAGCATGCTTGTGTTTTTTTCTGCACATAATTTGTTTGCTTCTGTTGAATTGTGCAAGGCCACCTTTGGGCTATCCTTCTATCCAACGTACTCATGCAAGCTTTGGAGATCCCAATGAAATCGCTCGTTCTTGCCGCCGGTCTGATGGCCTCTTTCGCGTCGATGGCCCATGCCCAGGCAGAAACCTATACGCTTGATCCCAGCCACAGCCAGATCGTCTTCGATTACAACCACCTTGGTTTCTCGACCACGACCAGCATGTTCTCGGGCTTTGAAGGCACGATCGAGTTTGACGCGCAGGATCCGGCAAAATCCTCGGTCAGCGTCGAATTTCCGGCGGAAAGCCTGATCACCGGCTGGGATGCGCGCACGAAGCATTTCATGACCGATGATTTCTTCGGCGCGGCCGAAAACCCCGAAATCACGTTCAAATCGACCTCGATCGAGGTAACGGGGGAGAAAACCGGCAAGATCACCGGCGATCTGACGGTCAATGGCGTGACCAAGCCGATCACCATCGACGCGACCATGACCCAGATGGGCGAGCATCCGATGCAGAAAAAGCCGTGGGTCGGTTTCGACGGAACCACCACGATCAAGCGTTCGGATTTCGATATGGGAATGTATGCGCCCTACGTGTCGGATGATGTCAATGTGCGGATTTCGATCGAAGCGATGAAGGGCACAGCGGAATAACCCCGATATCCCCTGGCCCATGCTGTATATGGGCCACCACTCAGAATGCCCGTCGCAATTTCGCGGCGGGCATTTCGCGTTCGCGGCGGGCATTTCGCGTTTTGCGCGCGAGGCTGCAAGGCGGCTCAGGCCTTGCAGGGCCGGCTGAAGGTGGCGCGAGCCTGTGCGACGCGCGCGCGGGTGATGCAGCCCTGCGCGTGGTCGTTGATCAATCCCATCGCCTGCATGAAGGCATAGACCGTTGTCGGCCCTACAAATTTCCAGCCGCGTTTGCGCAGATCCTTTGACAGCCGCTCCGAAACGGGGGAGGTGGCCGCCGTCATCAGCGGCATCAGCTCCTGCGGTTGCGGTTCGTAGGACCAGAAATAGGCCCCCAAGGATCCGAATTCGGCCTGCAGTTCCAAGGCACGGCGGGCATTGTTGATGGTGGCCTCGATCTTGCCGCGATGGCGGATAATGCCTGCATCCTGCACAAGCCGCTCGACATCCTGCGCGCCGAACCGCGCGACCTGTTCGATCTCGAAGCCCGCGAAGGCGGCGCGGAAATTCTCGCGCTTGGCCAGAATGGTGCGCCAGCTCAGGCCGCTTTGAAACCCTTCGAGGCAGATCTTTTCGAACAGCCTGATATCGCAGCCCACGGGGAAGCCCCATTCGTCATCGTGATACCGGCGGTAGAATTCTGGCGCATCTGGCAGGCACCAGCCGCAGCGGCACTGCCCGTCCGGACCGGTTTCCAGCATGTTCATGATTTACCCCCTTCTGTTTGTCCCTATATCCTCGGGCAGAGGGCGCTGTGCAAGAGAAAAGGGGGCCGAAGCCCCCTTTGTGTTTGTGTGATACTGTGGTGATGCTGCGCGTGGTCCTGTGCGCGGCCTCAGGATTTGCGCGCCTGCAGATCGACAGAGACCGTGATCGGAAAGCCCACCGTGCCCTCGTCGGGATAGGCGGCCCCCATCTTCCAGTCGCGGCGGTCTATCGTGACCTGCGCGGTCATATGCGCGGTGTCGCCCTGCAGATCGAGCGTGAAGGGCAGGGTCAGCGGGGCGGTGGTGCCGATCAGCGTCAGGCTGCCCGTGGCGATATGGTCGGGGCCTGTGCCCTTGCGGGTGATATCGCCCTCGAATGTCGCGGTGGCGAAGTGCGAGACATTGAAGAATTCCGAACCTTTCGCCTGATCGGTGACCGACCCCAGATCAAGACTGGTGGTGTCGATCTGCACCGTGACATGGCCCGTGCCGCTGCCTTCGTCATAGTGGATATCGGCGGTCCAGTTGCCGAAATGGCCCTGCACCTTGGCCCCCATCTGCACGACATCAAAGCTCAGGCTGCCTTGCGTCACCGCCCAGTTTCCGGTTGCCGCATCAGGGGCTGCGGGGGCGGGGGTGGTGGCCCGTGCTTCATCTTGTGCGGTGCCGTGTGCGGGGAGACCGGCGCTGCCCAGAAGCGCGAAAAGCAGCACGGCGATCCAGATCGCCAATGCGGCCACAGCGGCGGCGCCCTGTGTCGCGGGCGGGGCCTCGCGCCCTGCCGCACGGCCTGTCGTCATCCGTGCCATTGTCGCATCGCGGTCGATCAGCACATGTTTGAGCGCGCCCAGAACATGCAGGGCCAAGGCGGTATAGAGCACCCAGATTGCGGTCTTATGCACATGTCCGGCCGTATGGGCGAGCGTGTCGGATTTGGGCACAAAGGGCAGATCCTGCCCGAAAGGCCACCAGATCGGGGCAAAGCCCTGTTCGGCGGCATGGGTGATCCAGCCCGAAAGCGGCATCACGAACATCGCGCCATAAAGCGCGAAATGCACCGCCTCTGCGGCCCATGTCTCGAGGCGGCGTTCGGGATGGAGGGGCACGGGGCGGGTCTGGCCAAGCGTCCAGAGCACCCGTAGAACGGCCAGAAAGAATGTGGCCACGCCGATGGTTTTATGCGCGCTGTAGATCGTTTGCAGCAGGGCCGTGGTGTCGGCCGTGCGCGGCACGCTTTCGCCGTAAAGGCCCAGCCCGATCGCGCTCAGGATCAGCAGGGCGATGGCCCAATGCAAGCCCCGCGCCATCACGCCATAGCTGAGAGGGGTATTGGTCAGCATCTGAAATCTCCGATGGGTGCTACCTGTCTGTCGGCCTTGATACGGGAAAATCGCGTAGGAACCATAGCCGTGATCGGGGTGAAACCGCGCACAGGACCTGTGCGGTGCCTTCGCGCATCCTTTGCGGGCCTGCTGTTTGTGGGGCCGTGGTCTGCGGCCCGATCTTGTGGACCCGCGTTCCCGATCCGTGCGACGGGCGCGCCGGTTTGCGGGCTTTGCTTGCCTGACGGGCAAAGCCGCGCTAGAGGGGAGGCCAGCAAAGGATAGTCTGAAAAGGACAAGGACGCATGAGCAAAGCATTCGTATTTCCGGGTCAGGGCGCGCAGACCATCGGTATGGGGCGGGATCTGGCCGAGGCCTATCCCGAAGCCCGCGCCGTATTCGACGAGGTGGACGCGGCATTGGGCGAGAACCTTTCGGGTCTGATCTGGGAGGGCGATATCGAGACGCTGACCCTGACGGCCAACGCCCAACCCGCGCTGATGGCCACCTCGATTGCTGCGTTGCGGGCCCTCGAAGCCGAGGGTTTTGCGGTGGGCGATGCGGCGTTCGTCGCGGGTCACAGCCTTGGGGAATATTCGGCGCTTTGTGCGGCGGGCAGCCTGTCTGTTGCGGATGCGGCCGTGCTGCTGCGCAAACGCGGGGCGGCGATGCAATCGGCGGTGCCGGTGGGCGAAGGGGCGATGGCTGCGGTGCTGGGGCTGGATCTGGCCACGGTGCAGGAGGTGGCTGCCGAGGCCGCACAGGGCGAGATCTGTCAGGCGGCCAATGACAATGACCCATCGCAGGTGGTCGTGTCGGGGTCCAAGGCCGCCATCGAGCGGGCATGCGAGATTGCCAAGGCCAAGGGCGCCAAGCGCGCGCTTCTGCTGCCGGTCTCCGCACCGTTCCATTGCGCGCTGATGCAACCGGCTGCGGACGCTATGGCTGCGGCGCTGGCCTCGGTGACGATCAACGCCCCTGCGGTGCCGCTGGTGGCCAATGTGCGTGCGCAGGGGGTGAGCGATCCCGAGGTGATCCGTCAGTTGCTGGTCGAGCAGGTGACGGGGTCGGTCCGTTGGCGCGAGAGTGTCGAGTGGATGGCCGCACAGGGCGTTGACAGCTTCTGGGAGATCGGTGCGGGCAAGGCGCTTTCGGGCATGATCAAGCGCATCGTGAAAGGGCTGGAGACGCAGGCTGTCGGCACGCCTGCCGATATTGCCAAGCTGAAAGAGGCGTAAGGGGCGCTGCCCCTCTGGAGCCCCCTCGGGGGCTCCATTCACCCCGGGATATTTCGGGCAGCTGGAAAGCGGCGGGCCCGTTCACCAAACCGCATCGGGTTGCGGAAGAGATTGCAGGAAGGAAGAGACATGTTCGATCTGACGGGCAAGTCGGCGCTGGTCACCGGCGCATCGGGTGGGATTGGCGGCGAGATCGCGCGCGCGTTGCATCAGGCGGGGGCCAAGGTGGCCCTGTCGGGCACGCGTGAGGCGCCGCTGCGGGCGCTGGCGGAGGAGCTGGGCGAGAATGCCTTTGTCTGCCCCGCCAATCTGGGTGATGCGGACTCTGTGGAGGCGCTGCCGAAAGCGGCGGTCGAGGCGATGGGGAGCCTTGATATTCTGGTGAACAATGCCGGGATCACCCGGGATAACCTGTTCATGCGGATGTCGGATGACGAGTGGAATTCGGTTCTGGATGTGAACCTGACCTCGGCCATGCGTCTGATGCGCGCCTCCATGCGGGGCATGATGAAAGCGCGTTGGGGCCGGATCATCAATATCACCTCGATCGTGGGGGCGACCGGCAATCCGGGGCAGGTCAATTATGCGGCGGCAAAAGCCGGTATGGTCGGCATGTCGAAATCTTTGGCCTATGAGGTCGCCTCGCGCGGAATCACGGTCAACTGTGTGGCGCCCGGGTTCATCCAGACGGCGATGACCGACAAGCTGAATGACGAGCAGAAAGGCAAGATTCTGACGCAGATTCCGGCGGCGCGGATGGGCAAACCGGAAGAGATCGCTGCGGCGGTCCTGTATCTGGCCGCGCCGGAAGCCGGTTACGTTACGGGCGCTACGCTGCATGTGAATGGCGGCATGGCCATGATCTGAGTGCTTTGCCCCTTGTTTCATTGAGCGGGGGGCAAAGTTTCTACCGATTGCAGGCTGTTGCGTTTAACCGCTTGCCATAGGCTTTCACACTGGCTATTCAGCGTGCAGTCGGGTCGGTGGCAGCAATGTGATCGGCCACTTCGTTTCGTCGTGAGGCAGGCGGAGTGTTACAGCCGCTCTTATGAGCAATTCAGGATGGGCTGCGGCCCACGAAACTGGAGAAACAGTTATGAGCGATATCGCAGATCGCGTTAAGAAAATCGTCGTTGAGCACCTGGGTGTCGAAGAAGACAAGGTCACCGAGAATGCTTCCTTCATCGATGATCTGGGCGCAGACAGCCTTGACACCGTCGAGCTCGTGATGGCTTTCGAAGAAGAATTCGGCATCGAGATCCCCGATGACGCAGCCGAAACCATCCAAACCTTCGGCGACGCAGTCAAGTTCATCTCCGAAGCGTCCTGATCTCTTAGAGACCAAGAATTTTACGGCGTCCTTTGTAAGAAGGGCGCCGTTTTTTTTGGCGTTGCGTCTAAAATAGGCTTGAATGTCATCGAGGTGACTCCGCTGCGGGAAAAGCTTGCGAAAATGTGTTCTTTCCGTTTAGGTAAAGTGATCGGTTTGTCGCCGTTTCTGTTACCTATATATAATAAGCTGGTCCTCCGGAGAATTATATGATCTCGCATGGGCGAGACCGAGAGGATCGAATGTAATGTCGAGGTCATTGGTTATGACGGCTATCCGTTATGCGCATTGGGTAAGGCGGGGGGCGGCTTTCGTAGCGGCCTCGGTTTCTATCGCCATGCTTGTGATGGGCAGCGGGCTGGACGCGTTCCGTGGCCTCCCGCGGGGGGAATACGACTTTCTTCTGGCGCCACGGGCCCTGTTTTGCGTGATCGGTGCCTTTATGGCCGGTCTGGGCTTTCTGCCGCGCAATCCGCTGGGACGTATGCTGCAGATGATGGGCGGGGCGGCGGTCATTGCCACGGTGCTGACCGGTATCGTGCTGAATATCCGAGATATGAAATCCGGTTTCGAGACCATTGGCTGGGTGCCTTTGCAACTTTTCCTGAGCGGGGAGGTGCTGTTTGTGCTGCTGGCTCTGGCGCTGATGTTGCAGGCCATGCGCCATTATCTTTCGGGGCAGTTGCTGGTGCTGGTCGGGATTGCGTTCCTGCTGAGTGCGGTGTCGGGAAATCTGGACCGTTCGGAGGCCTTTCTCGGGCTGGCCGATCCGCAATATCTGCTGGCGGGGGTGGCCCTGACGCTTTCGGTGCTGCTCTATCAGCCGCATCGGGGCGCGCTGCGGATCTTTCTGGCCGGTCACCGTGCCAGCGGGGTGGCGCGTTTGCAGCTTTGTCTGGGGATCGCGGGGCCTGCGATTGTCGGGATTCTGACGGTGGGCGCGGTCAATGTGCCTGTGGTGCAGATCTATGGCGGGTTGATCGTGTCGAATATGATCGCCTTCAATATGGTGGTGATCGTTCTGAATGCGGTCTATTCCGAGCGCAGCGATATCAGCCGCCGCAAGCTCGAGCGCGCTCTGGCGCGGCAGGCGCTGCGTGATGGGCTGACGGGGCTGTTCAACCGCGTCATGCTGCGGCGCCGGTTCGACCGCGCGGTGCAGCGGGCGCAATCGGATCGCGAGTTTTTCTCGCTGCTGATCTTCGATCTGGATTACTTCAAGAAGATCAACGATATGGGCGGCCATGAGATTGGCGATCAGGCGCTTGTGCGGGTGGCGCATGTGATTTCCGACTGTCTGGAGCGTGAGGATACCGCTGCGCGACTGGGGGGCGAGGAATTTGCCGTCATCTTGCGCAATAGCGATATGCACCGTGCCGAGCTGCGGGCCGAGCAGTTCCGCCAAGCGATCGCCGCGCTACAGGTGCGCATGCGCAACGGGCGCTGGCAGTATCTGACCACCTCGATCGGGATCGCGCAATGGATGGAGGGGGAAAGCTTCGATCAGAGCTATGCCCGTGCCGATGCCGCGCTTTACCATGCCAAAGCGCAGGGGCGGAATCGGGTCTGTGTGGCGCCGATGGCTCCGGTGGCGGTGGGCGAGACCACGACCACCACCACAGCCGCCGTGGATCTGGATTTCACGATCCCGCCGCTGCATCTGGTTAAAGCGAGTTTTAAGTAACCTTGGGGCAGCCCTTCAGCTTCTGTTAGTGAGGCTGGCGTAGCATTCCTCTCAGGCGGGTATCGCCCAGGAGGAACGCGGCATGATGACGACAGAGGCTACGACGGACGGTCAAGCTGTTTCGGCTGCGGATTGGTGTTACGTCCTGTCGATCTTTCCAACGATATTCGTGGTCTTCGTGGCGATTGTACCGGTTTTCGGGTATCTGATGCCGACCTCCGGTATTTTCGGGGTGCTGCCGGTCTTTGTCGGGGTGCATCCGATAACCTCGACAATGGCCCTTCTTCTGGCGATCTCCCTGTTTTTACCGATGAACCGTCTTTGGTCGCGCAGAGTGGCGCTGGCACTGGCGGGGGCGACTTTCCTGCTGGCCATTGGCAAGTTCGTTCCGGGACTGGCAGGGGTCTATTCGCTGGGCGATGGCAGCACCAAGACGGCGATGAACACCGCGCTGGTTTTTGTGATGCTGGCCTTTGCGCGTGCGGGGCTGGAGACGGCGCGGCCCGCGCGCGGCCAGTTCATGGCGCTTTTGTCGCTGACGGTGCTTTTTGCCGCGCTGATCGGTTATATTTTCGATGATGCGGGGCTTTACGGCCATATGTCTCTGGCCACCGTGATGATGTCGGGCGGGCTGGTTGCGGCCCTGTTGTGCCGCCGCGCGAATAAGGGCCTGATGGCAAGCGTGATGGCGATGGGGGCGTTCCGGATCGATCTGACGGTCAGTGTTCTGGGCCCGATCTTGATCGGCTGGACTCTTGTGACCTATGCCGATTACGGGGTCTATGCGCAGGCGATTTCGGTCGTGGTGGCGCATATCGTGGGGCTGAACATCATCTTGCAGGTGATCGGGATGCGTCGCAGCCATATCATCGAACGCAAACGTCGCGCGCTTGAGGATCAGCGGCTTTGGGACATGGTCACGGATGAGGTGACGGGAATTTACAATCGCGCCTCCTTGCGGGCCCGTTTTGCCGAACTGACCGAAGAGGCGCGACAGGCACGATCGGCGCTGACGGTGATCGTGCTGGATCTTGACGGGTTCAGTGCTGTCAATTCGATGGGGGGCTACGAACATGGTGACGAGGCGTTGCGTCGCGTGGCGCAGGGGGTCTTGCCCCATTTACGCGGGGAGGACTGTTTTGGCCGTGCCCATGCGGATGAGTTTCTTGTGTTCCTGCCCGGTCTGCGGGCAACGCAGGTGGCCACTTTGGCGCGGCAGCTCTGTCAGGTGATCGAGAAACTCGAGATCAAGACGGGTCAGGGCGTGTTGACCGCCTCGGCAGGGGTGGCCCGTTGGCATTTCTCGGAAAGCTCGAAGCAGGTTTACGAGCGTGCCCTTGCCGCGCTCGAGCTGGCGCGCATTCGTGGGGGGAATCAGGTGTGCGTGGCGCCGGGGCCGGACGGCGGCCATGCCGTCTGGAGCGCGGTGCAGGAGGTGCCGGTTGAAACATGGCCAGAGCAGCTGGACAAGGCCGCTTCGCTGCAGGCCATGCAAAAGGCGGCATGCTCGCCATCCGGCCCGATTTCTGGTCTAGCCCCTGATCACGCCGGCAGCCCGATCTCTGGCCCGACCTCTGGTCTACCTAAAGGCGGGGCGACGCAGGTGGGGCTTTCAATGTTCGAACGGCCAATGGAGGGGCTTGTGACGGGTTTGTCCAAAGCGGCAAAGCTTTCGAAATAGGCGCGATGGCGTAGGAATTTATGTCGGGCCCAACCTCTTGCGTGGCGGAAACCGCCTATCGGAGCAATCCTTTGAATTGCGCGCAGGGGATTGCCCGTGTATGTGATGCCCGAAGGTTAATTAGCCACAAGAGGTATGGCATATGCGTCGGGTTGTCGTCACAGGTCTTGGAATGGTGTCTCCGCTGGCTTGCGGTGTCGAGGAAACTTGGTCGCGTTTGCTGGACGGTCAGTCGGGGGCAGGCCCGATCACGCGCTTCGATGCGTCCGAGGTCGTCACCAAATATGCCTGCGAAATTCCGCGTGGTGACGGGACCAACGGAACATTCAATCCTGATGACTGGATGGCCCCGAAAGAGGCCCGCAAGGTTGACGAATTCATCCTGTACGGGATGGCGGCTGCCGATCAGGCTGTGAAAGATGCCGGCTGGGCGCCGCAAACCGACGAAGAGCGCGAGCGGACCGGCGTGATGATCGGTGCCGGGATCGGTGGCCTCAAGGCGATTGCGGATACCGCCGTTCTGATCAAGGAGCGCGGGCCCAAACGTGTCTCGCCCTTCTTTATTCCGTCGGCGCTGATCAACCTCGTTTCGGGACAGGTCTCTATCAAGCACGGCTTCAAGGGCCCCAACCACGCGGTGGTCACGGCCTGTTCGACGGGGGCGCATGCCATCGGGGATGCGGCGCGTCTGATCCAGTGGGGCGATGCCGATGTGATGGTGGCGGGCGGTGCCGAAAGCCCGATCTGCGAGATCGGGATTGCGGGGTTCAATGCCTGCAAGGCCCTCTCGACCAAGGCCGAAGACCCGACCAAGGCTTCGCGCCCCTATGATGCCGATCGCGACGGTTTCGTGATGGGCGAGGGCGCGGGGATTGTGGTTCTGGAAGAATATGAGCACGCCAAAGCGCGCGGTGCCAAGATCTATGCCGAGGTGATCGGCTATGGTCTGTCGGGCGATGCCTATCACATCACCGCACCTTCGGAAGATGGCGATGGCGGCTTCCGCTCGATGAAAATGGCGCTCAAGCGTGCGGGCATTACCGCCGACCAGATCGATTATATCAACGCGCATGGCACCTCGACCATGGCCGACACGATCGAGCTGAAAGCGGTCGAGCGGCTGATGGGCGAGGCGGCGGCAAAGGCCACGATGTCCTCGACCAAATCCTCGATCGGCCACCTGCTGGGGGCGGCGGGTGCCGTGGAGGCGATCTTCTGTATTCTGGCGATCCGCGATCAGGTCGCACCGCCGACGCTGAATCTTGATAATCCCGCGGTGGAGACGCCGCTGGATCTGGCGCCCAATGCGCCGGTCAAGCGCGAGATCAATGTGGCTCTGTCCAACAGCTTCGGCTTTGGCGGCACCAATGCCAGCCTTGTGCTGCGCAAGGTGGCGGACTGATGTGGCGTAACATCACGTCGAATTTTCTGACGGCCATGATCGTCATCCTCGTCGCTGTGGCGGGGGTGGTGGCATGGGCCAAACGGGAATATGTGTCCGAAGGCCCGCTGTCGCAGGCGATCTGTTTGCGGGTGGATCAGGGCGATAGTTTCGTGAAGGTCTCGGATGATCTGAAGGCCAAGGGCGCGATTTCGTCGGGCTATATCTTCCGCACCGGTGCCGATTACACCGAAAAGGACGGCAAGCTGAAATTCGGTTCCTATCTCATCGAGCCGGGGTCGACGATGGAAGACATCGTGGATCAGATCACCCGTGGGGGGCCGTCCAGCTGTGGGTCGGAACTGATCTACCGTATCGGCGTCAACACCCAGACACTGGCGCTGCGCGAGCTGGATCCGGCGACGGGGATCTACGAGGAACTTGCCAAATATGATCCGGTGGCCGATCCCGAACCCGACGGGTTCAAGGAACTGGTCGATGAGAAAAACATCACCAATCACCGTGTTATTCTCGCCGAAGGGGCAACCAGCTGGCACATTGTTCAGGCGCTGAAATCCTATGATTTCCTGTCTGGCGATGTGAAAGAGGTCCCCGCCGAGGGAAGCCTTGCGCCGCAAAGCTATGTGGTGACCAAGGGCGAGGACCGCAATGCGCTGATCGCACAGATGCAGACGGCGCAATCCGAAATCCTGAACACGGCTTGGGCCAATCGGGCCGAAGGGCTGCCCTACAAGACGCCGGAAGAGGCGCTGACCATGGCCTCTATCGTCGAGAAAGAGACCGGCGTGACGGCGGAGCGTCCCGAAGTGGCGAGCGTGTTTATCAACCGGATCGAGAAGGGCATGCGGCTGCAGACCGACCCGACGGTGATCTATGGGGTGACCAATGGCAAAGGGTCGCTCGGGCGTGGGTTGCGTCAGTCCGAGCTGCGGGCGAACAGCCCTTATAACACCTATGTCATCGCAGGTCTGCCGCCGACGCCGATTGCCAATCCGGGTAAGGCCGCGATTGAGGCGGCGCTGAACCCTGATTCCACCGACTACCTGTATTTTGTGGCCGATGGCACGGGCGGGCATGCTTTTGCCAGCACTTTGGCCGAGCATAATGCCAATGTTGCCAAGTGGCGCGCGATCGAGGCGCAACGGGCAAAAGAGGCGGGTGGTAACTAATTCCAGCCAATCGCGATTGGGAAAACCGGGCCAGGCGCCCGGTTTTTCTTTGCGCAACGTGCGCTGGCTGGGTGCAACCTAGGCGCGATTTCCTTTGACAGTCAGAGCGTTGCATGGCATCACTTATGGCATGCTAGGAGAAGTGGGCAAGACGCCGCGGGGTGACCCGTTGGGCGTCTTTTTCATTTTGCTCGTGCGGAGTCACACCACATGAGAGGCGGATTACAGGAATGAAAGTGACTTCCGTTGATTTGGAAGGGGCATCTTCGGTCGAAGCACTGGAGATGGCCGGAGCGATGTATCGCGATGTGGCCGAGGAGCTGGCCGTTGCGATGGAGGGTCTGAGGCAGGGGGAGCTTGCCGAGGCCAAGACAGCACGGGCCGCCGTGCGTGATTTGCGCGCGGCGTTGCAACTTTTGCTTGAGGAAAGGAACCGCGTTGAGAAACTCCGCAGAGAGGCTGCCGGGGTCGTCGAAGGACAGCACCTCGACTTTGATGCAGCCAGAACTGAGATCGGGCGCCGCTTGGCTTGCCTCCGCGACGCCTCAGGACGTTGACGCCTTTCTGGACGGGCTGGACGAGAATTCTCTTCTGGCCCTTCCGTGGCTGTTCGAGTTCTGGGCCTTGCCTCACCAGTTGCCGCCGATGGGGGACTGGAAAAGCTGGGTAATTATGGGAGGGCGCGGCGCGGGCAAGACCCGCGCCGGTGCCGAATGGGTGCGCTCGCAGGTAGAATCCTCCACGCCGCTGGATGCGGGTAAGGCCTCGCGTGTGGCTTTGGTGGGGGAGACCTATGATCAGGTGCGTGACGTGATGATCATGGGGGACAGCGGGATCATCGCCTGTTCGCCGCCCGATCGGCGTCCGACATGGGAGGCCTCGCGCCGCAGGCTGGTCTGGCCGAATGGCGCGATGGCGATGGCCTATTCGGCGCATGACCCCGAGGCTTTGCGCGGGCCGCAGTTCGATGCGGCTTGGGTGGATGAGCTGGCCAAGTGGAAACGCGCCGAGGATACGTGGGACATGCTGCAATTTGCTCTGCGTCTGGGGTGGCATCCGCAGCAGGTGGTGACCACCACGCCGCGGGATGTGGCGGTGCTGCGGGCGATCATGAAGAACCCTTCGACCGTGGTGACCCATGCGCCGACCGAGGCCAATCGCGCCTATCTGGCCGAGAGCTTTCTGGCCGAGGTGCAGGCGCGTTATGCTGGCACCCGTCTGGGGCGGCAGGAGCTGGAGGGCGTTCTGCTGGAAGATATCGAGGGAGCGCTTTGGTCGACGCAGATGCTTGAGGCTTTGCGGATTGATGAGGTGCCTGCGCTTGACCGGATCGTGGTGGCGCTTGATCCGGCGGTGACGGCGGGGTCGGCTTCGGATGAATGCGGGATCATCGTGGCGGGTGCTGTCACCAAGGGGCCGCCGCAGGATTGGCGCGCCTATGTCTTGGGTGATCTGAGCATCGGCGGCAAGCCTACCGATTGGGCCAAGGCTGCGATTGCCGCGATGGAGCGCTTCGGGGCCGACCGTCTGGTGGCCGAGGTCAATCAGGGCGGTGATCTGATCGAGGGCGTTTTGCGGCAGGTCGATCCGCTGGTGCCCTTCCGTGCGCTGCGTGCAGGGCGCGGAAAGGGGGTGCGTGCCGAGCCGGTGGCCGCCCTTTACGAGCAGGGTCGCGTCTACCACGACCGCAAGGCCAGCCTTGGCAAGCTGGAGGACCAGATGTGCCAGATGACGGTGCAGGGCTATCAGGCGAAAGGCTCTCCGGACCGGCTGGATGCTTTGGTCTGGGCTTTGACGGAATTGATGATCGAACCTGCCGCCCATTGGCGCAGGCCACAGGTAAGACGGTTGTGATGCGAAAAGGGGTCGGTGTTCCGGCCCCTTTCGTTTTGGCCCGCTTGGTCGGGGAGCACTAGAGATAAGGAGATCTGCATGGGGCTGAATATCTTTCGTAAGGGGCCTGCGCCCGGGACAAAGCCCGAGACAAAAGCGGTGCGCGGTCGCCCTGTGTCTTTGTCGGGTGGCTCGGGGCGGGTGATCTGGAGCCCGCGCGATACGGCCTCGATGACGCGGCAGGGCTTTGTCGGCAACCCCATCGGTTTTCGCTGTGTGAAGCTGATTGCCGAGGCAGCCGCCGCGCTGCCGCTGATCTGTCAGGATGCCGAGCGCCGCTATGAGACGCATCCGGTGATCGACCTTCTGCGCCGTCCGAATGGGGCTCAGGGGCAGGCCGAGTTTCTTGAGGCGCTATTCGGCCAGATGCTGCTGACCGGTGACACCTATATCGAAGCCGTGGGCGAAGGCGCCGATGTGCCGATGGAGCTGCATGTCTTGCGCGCCGATAGGATGAGTGTTGTGCCCGGCGAAGACGGTTGGCCCGTGGCCTATGATTACACGGTGGGCGCGCGAAAGCACCGCTTTGATCTGACGGGCCATCCCGATCCGATCTGCCATATCCGCACCTTCCACCCGCAGGATGATCACTACGGGCTGTCTCCGATGCAGGCGGCGGCGGTGGCGGTGGATGTCCATAACAGCGCAAGCCATTGGTCGAAGGCGCTGTTGGATAATGCTGCGCGGCCCTCGGGGGCGATCATCTATAAGGGGGCCGATGGCCAGGGGGTTCTGAGCCCCGACCAATATGACCGGCTGACCTTCGAGTTGGAGGCCAATCATCAGGGCGCGCGCAATGCGGGCCGTCCGATGCTGCTGGAGGGTGGGCTTGACTGGAAACCCATGGGGTTCTCGCCCTCGGATATGGAGTTCCATGAGACCAAGATCGCCGCCGCACGCGAGATTGCCGTGGCCTTCGGGGTGCCGCCGATGCTGTTGGGCATTCCGGGCGATGCGACCTATGCCAATTACGCCGAGGCCAATCGGGCCTTTTTCCGGCTGACCGTGCTGCCTTTGGCCACGCGGGTGACGGCGGCGCTTGCGTGGTGGCTGTCGTGCTTTCTGGGCGCGCGCATCGAGCTGCGTCCTGATCTGGATCAGGTGCCCGCGCTGGCCTCGGAACGCGATGCGCAATGGCAGCGCGTGGGCGAGGCGAGCTTTCTGACCGCTGCCGAGAAGCGCGTTCTTCTGGGGTTGCCGCGTCAACCGGAGGAGTAAGCCATGCCGACTGGAGGCTCGCGCTTTCTGAAAGAGCCGTTCGATCTGCATGAGGAACGGTTCAACGCGACGGAGAAGATTATGGAGCTGCAATTCGATCAGGTGGAACGCCGGTTGCAGCGCATTGAAGCGATGATCGAGGGGCTTGAGCGGCGTCTGTGGATGGCGGTTTACGGCGTTGTGGCCGTGGTGCTGTCGCAGGCGGTCTACGGGCTTCTGGATATGGTGCCGCATTAGGAGGGCTGAATGGAGCAAATGACACTGGGGCTGGAGTTCAAATCGGTGCGCACCGATACGCCCAGCACCCTGAAGGTGACCGAGGACCGGATCGAGGGCTATGCCAGCCTTTTCGGCCTGCCTGATCAGGGCGGCGATGTGGTCTGCCCGGGCGCCTATACCGATTGTCTTGCGCGGCTTGCGCAGGAAGGCCGCCGCGTGGCGATGCTCTGGCAGCATGACCAGACGCAGCCCATCGGCGTCTGGGAAGACATCCGTGAAGATCGCACCGGCCTATTTGTGCGCGGCTATCTTCTGGAGGATGTGACCCGTGCCCGTGAGGCGCGTGCGCTTCTGGCGTCGGGGGCGATGGACGGGTTGTCCATCGGCTACCGCGTGGTGCGGGCGCATCGCGACGGGCAGGGCCAGCGGATGCTCACCGAGCTGGATCTTTGGGAGGTGTCTTTGGTGACCTTCCCGATGCTGAAGGAGGCGCGGGTCGCCGCCAAAGCGATGTCCGAAGGGGCAGAGCTTTCACATCTGGCACGGGCGCTGCGTGCGGCCGCGTCGCAACTGGCGGGTAACTGACCCCGCGCTTTCGATCTTCGTGAAACATTGAGGAGAGACAATGACCCCCGACAAAAGCGTCTTTGGGGAGCGGACAGCTATGTCCGACGGGGCCCCGATCGTGGCCGAGGTGCACTCGGCCCTTAGCGAATTTGTGAAGGAAGCCAAGGGCTTCCAAAACGAAATGACTTCACGCATTCAAAAACAGGAAGAGCGTCTGACCATGTTGCAAACCAAATCCATCCAAAATCGTCCGGCCCTGTCCTATGCAGCGCAAGAGACCGCCCCCCATGTGAAGGCCTTTGATGCCTATCTGCGTTCGGGCGATGATGACGGTCTGCGCGGTCTGGTTGTCGAGACCAAGGGGCTGAACACGGCCGTTGCCGCCGAGGGGGGCTATCTGGTCGATCCGCAGACCAGCGATACCATCCGCTCGATCCTTGGCTCGACCGCCTCGATCCGCATGATCGCCAATGTGGTGCAGGTCGAGGCCACCAGCTTTGACGTGCTGGTCGATCATGGCGAGATCGGTTCGGGCTGGGCGTCGGAGACCGCGAACCTCACCGAGACGAGCACGCCGCAGATCGACCGGATCTCGATCCCGCTCTACGAGCTTTCGGCCATGCCCAAGGCCAGCCAGCGTCTGCTGGATGATGCGGCCTTCGATATCGAGGGCTGGCTTGCGGGCCGTATTGCCGACCGTTTCGCCCGTGCGGAGGCTGCGGCTTTCGTGAATGGCGACGGGGCAGATAAGCCCAAGGGCTTTCTGGCTCATCCGGCTGTGAATAATGAAAACTGGGCTTGGGGTAGTCTGGGCTATGTGGCGACCGGCGTTGCAGGGGATTTCTCGGCCACGGCGGCCGCAGATGCGGTGGTCGATCTGGTTTATGCACTTGAGGCGGAATATCGCGCCAATGGCAGCTTCGTGATGAATTCCAAAACCGCAGGGGCCGTGCGCAAGATGAAGGATGCTGATGGCCGCTTCCTATGGTCGGACGGTCTGGCTGCGGGCGAGCCTGCGCGCCTGATGGGCTATCCGGTGCTGATCGCGGAGGATATGCCCGATATCGCAGCGGATACCTATGCGATTGCTTTCGGCGATTTCCATCAGGGCTACACTATTGCCGAACGGCCCGATCTGCGTGTGCTGCGTGACCCCTTCTCGGCCAAGCCGCATGTGCTGTTTTACGCCTCCAAGCGAGTGGGCGGCGATGTCAGCGATTTCGCGGCGATCAAGCTTCTGAAATTTGCGGTCTCCTGAGGCGCGGGCGCGGCTGAGGCTGCGCTGACCCCGATCCGGGCTTCGGTCCGGATAAGGGCAGACGCGGTCTTTCTGCCGTCCGCCTAGCTGCTCCCTCCGTCCGAGCGGGTGGCGGAAGGCGGCGTCTGTCCGAGATGGCGCCCGTGGTCTTACGGGCGTCATCATCCCAATTTCGGAGGTGCTTTCCATGTTGAACGAAATAGTGCCGGTGACAAGCGACCGGCTTCCGATTGCGGCCCTGCGCGACCATCTGCGGCTGGGGCGCGGGTTTGCGGATGTGGGGGCCGAGGATGTGGCGCTTGAGGCCTATCTGCGTGCGGCGATTGCCTTGATCGAACAGCGTATTTCAAAGGCGCTTTTGACGCGCGGCTTTCTGCTGCGGCTGCGTCGCTGGGCCAATCCGCAGGCACAGCCTCTGCCTCTGGCACCGTTGACGGGCGTGACGCAGGTCGCTTTGCGCGGGGCCGATGAGGAGGTGGCGGTGCTGGACGCGGCGCGTTACCGGCTGATGCCGGATGGGGTGCGGCCCGTGCTGTTGGCGGTTGGGGGCAATTTTCCGCCCCTTGAGGACGGCGGACTGATCGAGATTTCGGTCGAGGCAGGCTTTGGGGTCATGTGGGAGAATGTGCCCGCAGATTTGCGACAGGCCGTGATGTTGCTGGCGGCCCATTATTTCGAGCACCGTCATGAAAGCGACCAGAGCGGCGCGCTGCCCTTTGGCGTAAACGCGCTGATCGAGCCTTGGCGCGTGGTGCGGCTGTTTGGTGGGAACGGGGGGCGGGGATGAGTGTGCCGAAGCTTTCCACCTGCCTCGTGCTGGAAGAACCGCAGAATGTCCCTGATGGTGCGGGGGGCCTGATCGAGACTTGGGTCGAACTGGGCGAGATCTGGGCGGCGCTCGATTTCGGCACCGGCACCGAGCGCGCCGATCAGCTGCGCGCGATCGCTGCGGTATCGGTGACGGTCACGGTGCGCTCGGCGCTGCCTTCCTCGCCGCGCAGGCCAACGGCCAATCAGCGCTTTCGGCTGGGCGATCGGGTCTTTCGTATTCTTGCCGTGGCGGAGGATGCCCCCGGTTACCTGCGTTGCTTTGCCCGCGAGGAGGTTGTGACATGAGCTATCTCTTGGCATCGGCCTTGCAGGCGGCGGTGTTTCAGGCGCTGTCGGGCGACGCGACGGTTGCCGAATTGAGCGGCGGAGCGATCTATGATGCCCAGCCTCTTGGTGCAACCGCCGGTTCGTATATCAGTCTCGGCCCCGAAGACGTTGTCGATATCTCGGATCGCAGCGGCCCGATTGCTCGGCATGATTTTACCATTTCGGTGGTGACGGATGCGGCGGGGTTCCAGGCGGCCAAGACCTTGGCCGAAGCGGTGAATGCCTGCCTGACACAGAGTGCGCTGACGCTTCCAGCGGGACGGGTGGCGGGGGTGTGGTTTCGCAAGGCCAAGGCGCGTCGTGTAGGGACCAATGCGACACGGCGGATCGATCTGACGTTTCGCGCCCTCGTCAGCCCCGAGTGACCGGACAGGCGCGTCCATATCTGGCTCCGATACGGGGCCTTTTTGCATTTCTAGGAGAGAAAAATGGCAGTCCAAAACGGAAAAGACCTGCTGGTGAAGCTCGATCTCAGCGGAGACGGACAGTTCCAGACGATCGCTGGCCTGCGCGCAACGCGGATCAGTTTCAACGCAGAGACGGTGGATGTGACCTCGCTGGAAAGCGAGGGGCGTTGGCGCGAGCTCTTGGGGGGCGCGGGGGTGCGTTCGGCCTCGATCTCGGGGTCGGGGGTGTTTCGCGATGCCGATACGGACGCGCGTGCGCGGCAGATTTTCTTTGATGGCGAGATCCCCGAGTTTCAGGTGATCATCCCCAGCTTCGGCATCGTGCAGGGGCCGTTCCTGATTTCGTCGATCGAATATGCGGGGTCGCATGATGGCGAGGCCACCTATGAGATGGCGATGGCTTCGGCGGGGGCGCTGAGCTTCATCGAGCTGACGGAGGAGTGATATGGCGAACCCTTGGGCAGGTGAGGTCGAGGTGACGCTGGACGGGGTGCCGCATACTGCCAAGTTGACCCTTGGCGTATTGGCGGAACTTGAGGCGCAGCTGGAGACAGAGACGATGCTGGATCTGGTTACGCGGTTTGAAAGCGGGCGGTTTTCCAGCCGCGATGTCTTGGCGCTGCTGGTGGCGGGGCTGCGCGGTGGTGGCTGGCGGGGACGGGCGGAAGATCTGCGCATGGTCGAAATCGGCTCTGGGCCGGTTGAGGCGGCCCAGCTTGCCGCACGCCTTCTGGCCCGCGCTTTTGGCGCGCCAGAAGAGCAATGATGCGCCGGTATGAGGCATCGGGGCGGCTGGATTGGCCGGGTCTGATGCGGGCGGGATTGGTGGGCTTGCGCCTGCGCCCGCAGGAGTTCTGGGCGCTGAGCCCTGCCGAACTGGCGCTGCTTCTGGGCGATATGCCCAAGGCGCGACCACTGACACGCGCGCGGCTGGAAGAGCTGGCGCAGGCATTCCCCGATCGTCGCGGACCTGAAGGAGAAAGTGATGGATGATACTGATTTCGATGCGCTGAGCGAAAGCGCGCAGGAACTGGAGACGGTTCTGGGCAATGTCGGGGTTCTGACGGGGGCATTTTCGAGCGAATTATCGAGCCTGCGTGACAGCATGGGGCTGACGTCTCGCGAGATCGGCACATTGTCGCGCCGTTTCTCGACCACGATCGGCAGTGCGTTTGAAGATGTCGTTTTTGATGGGGAGAGCCTGTCGAACGCGCTGCGCTCTGTTGCGCAGAGCATGTCGGATGCGGTTTATGCGGCGGCGGTGAAGCCGGTCAGCGACACGCTGGGCAGCACCTTGGCAAGCGGTGTTGCCTCTTTGGCTGGCGGTTTGATGCCGTTTGCCAATGGCGGGGCCTTCTCTTCGGGTAAGGTGCGCGCTTTTGCCAAGGGGGGCGTGGTCAGCGAGGCCACGGGTTTTGCGATGCGCGGCGGAATGGGGCTGATGGGCGAGGCGGGGCCGGAGGCGATCATGCCGCTGACCCGTGGCGCGGATGGTCGTTTGGGCGTGCAGGCACAGGGCGGGCGCGCGGTGAATGTGACGATGAATGTGACCACGCCGGATATTGCGGGCTTCAGTCGCTCGCGCGCGCAGTTGGCTGCCCAGATGAGCCGCGCTCTCTCGCGCGGGTCGAAAACGATGTGAGCCGTTTCAAGACAGTTTTCGGAGGAACAAGATGGCATTTCATGAAATCCGCTTTCCCGCCAGTCTGAGTTTCGGCTCGCTTGGTGGACCGGAGCGCCGCACAGAGATTGTCACCCTTGCCAGCGGCTATGAGGAGCGTAACAGCCCTTGGGCCCATTCACGGCGTCATTACGATGCCGGTGTGGGGCTGCGGTCGTTGGATGATGTCGAGGCGCTTCTGGCCTTTTTCGAGGCGCGGGCCGGACAGTTGCACGGGTTCCGCTGGAAGGATTGGGCCGATTACCGTTCGGCCCCTGCCAGCCGCGCGCTTGGATATGAAGATCAGGTGATCGGGACTGGCGATGGGAAAACCGTCGCCTTTTCTTTGGCTAAAACCTATCGCTCTGGCGATATCACCTATACGCGCCCGATCACCAAGCCGGTGGGGGCGACGGTGCTGGTCGGGGTGCAGGGCGGCTATCAGGCCGAAAGCATCGACTGGTCGGTGGACACGACAACGGGTGTGGTCACCTTTGCCGCTCCGCCCGAAAAAGGCGCGCGGGTAACGGCAGGCTTCGAGTTCGACGTGCCGGTGCGGTTTGACACCGACCGGATTCAGGTTTCGGTGCAATCGTTTCAGGCGGGAGAAGTGCCACAGGTGCCGGTTGTGGAGGTGCGCCTATGAGCTATTCCGCACAGTTTCAGGCCCATCTTGACACGAAGGCCACCACGATTGCGCGCGCATGGGCGGTGACACGGCAGGATGGCATCGTGATGGGGTTCACCGACCATGATCGGCCATTGGCGTTTGCTGGCCTGACGTTCCAGCCCGAAACCGGCATGTCGGCCAGCGCGCTGGGGCAATCTTCGGGGCTCTCGGTCGACAATTTCGAGGTTGTCGCGGCTTTGCGCGCTGATGCGATTACCGAAGACGATATCCGCGCAGGCCGTTACGATGGGGCCGAGTTGCGTAGCTGGCTTGTCAACTGGGCGGATACGTCCGAACATGCACTGATCTTTCGCGGCCATCTGGGGGAGCTGACGCGCAATGACGGTGCGTTTCAGGCGGAGTTGCGTGGCCTTTCTGACCGGCTGAACAATCAGGTCGGTCGGGTGTATCATCCGGCCTGCTCGGCGGTTCTGGGCGACGGGAAGTGCCGGTTTGATCCTTTGCAGGCGGGGTATTTTGTCGAACTGGCCGTGGAAGAGTGTGAAGGGGCGACACGGTTTTCGTGGCAATCCTTGACAGGCTTCGAGGATCGCTGGTTCGAACGCGGTCTGCTGACGGTTCTCGATGGAGCGGCTGCCGGTCTTTCGGGAGCGGTGAAATTTGACCGTCTGGCACAGGATGGTCGCCGCGTGATCGAATTATGGCAGTCCTTGCGTGCCGAGCTGGTGGCGGGCGACAGGGTGCGGATTGTTGCAGGCTGTGACCGGCGTGCCGAAACGTGCCGGTTGAAATTCGACAATTTCGTGAATTTCCGCGGGTTCCCGCATATTCCGGGGGAGGACTGGCTGGTGTCCTATCCGGTTTCTGGCGGAAATTACGACGGCGGGAGCCTCTTCCGATGACCGCCCGTTCCGAGGTCGTGTTTTTGGCGCGGGCATGGATCGGCACGCCTTACAGCCATCAGGCGTCCTGTCTGCAGGGGGGCACGGATTGTCTGGGGCTGATCCGCGGGATCTGGCGCAGCCTTTATGGCTGCGAACCCGAACTTCCGGCCCCCTATAGCGCGGATTGGGCCGAGGCGGGGGGCGCCGAGGCGCTTTGGCAGGCCGCCGCGCGTCATCTGGTGCCGGTTCAGGCCAATGACCCGTTCCGAATGGGGCAGGTTCTTCTGTTCCGTATGAAACCCCGTGCGGTGGCCAAGCATGTTGGCCTGCTCTCGGAGCGGGGGCCTTTGCGCTTTATTCATGCTTATGGCGGGCATGGGGTGGTGGAAAATGCCCTGTCCGCGCCTTGGCGTGCCCGATTGGTGGCGCGCTTCGACTTTCCGGATGTGAGGTGAGACATGGCAACGATCCTTTTGGGCGCGGCAGGCGCTGCGATTGGCGGTGGCTTCGGTGGCACGGTGCTGGGGCTTTCCGGTGCGGTCATCGGGCGGGCGGTCGGAGCGACCTTGGGGCGCGCCATCGACCAACGGCTTCTGGGAACCGGATCGCAAAGCGTTGAAACCGGGAAGGTCAGCCAGTTCCGCCTTTCCTCGGCAAGCGAGGGGACGCCCGTGCCGATGGTCTGGGGCGGGATGCGGGTGGCAGGACAGGTGATCTGGGCAACGCGCTTTCGCGAGCATGCCAGCACCAAGAAAAGCGGGAAGGGCACGGGCACGACCGTGTCGACAACAAGCTACAGCTATTCCGTCAGTCTTGCCTTGGCCTTGTGCGAAGGCGAGATCCTGCGGGTCGGGCGGATCTGGGCAGATGGCCAGATACTGGATACGGCAGGCCTTGATTTTCGTGTGTATACCGGGGCCGGGGATCAGGAACCGGATGCGAAGATACAGGCGGTCGAAGGGGCGGATGCCGCCCCGGCCTATCGCGGTATCGCTTATGTGGTTTTCGAGGATCTGGCGCTTGCTCCGTTTGGCAATCGCGTCCCGCAACTGACCTTCGAGGTGTTCCGCGCCGCCGCGCCGTCTGTGCCGCAGGAGATCGCGGGGTTTGAGGGCTGTGTCAGGGGGGTCGCGCTTATTCCCGGCACGGGCGAGTATTCTCTGGCGACGACCCCTGTCTATTTTGCGGGAGAAGAGGGAGGCTCAAGCAAGGTCATGAACCAGAGCGCCCCGGGCGGGCTTAGTGATTTCGCGACCTCTCTCGCGGCACTGAATGGTGATTTGCCGAATTGCGAAGCCGTTTCCCTTGTGGTGTCGTGGTTTGGTGATGACCTGCGCGCGGGTCAGTGCAAGATCCGCCCGCGGGTGAATGAAACCGCAGGAGACGGGAAAAATATGGCATGGTCTGTCTCGGGGGTGGGGCGCGCCGAGGCCGGAAAGGTTGCCCATACCGCCGAGGGCGATCTTTATGGGGGCACGCCCGCCGATGCTGCGGTGATCGAGGCCATTCGGGCCTTGCGAGCTGCGGGAAAATTCGTGACCTTCTATCCCTTCATCCTGATGGAGCAGATCGCGGGCAATGCACGTCCCAATCCGTGGTCGCCGACCGAGGAACAGCCCGCTTTGCCGTGGCGCGGACGGATTACGACAGACATCGCCCCCGGACTGGAGGGCTCGACCGATCGTAGCGCGGCTGCTGCGCAGGACGTTGCGGCCTTTTTCGGGGAGGCCGCACCAGAATCCTTCGCGCCGGAGGGGATGACGCTGCGCTATAGTGGTGCCGAAGAATGGTCCATGCGCCGTTTCATTTTGCACTACGCCCATCTTTGCGCGCAAGCGGGTGGGGTAGATGCGTTTTGCGTGGGCACCGAAATGTGCGCCCTGACCCAGATCCGTGATGCCGAGGACGGGTTTCCTGCCGTCGAAGCCTTGCGCCGTCTGGCAAATGACGTTCGCGCTATTCTGGGCGAGACTTGTAAAATCGGCTATGCGGCGGATTGGTCGGAATATTTCGGATATAATTCGCCGGATGGAAACCGCTACTTCCATCTGGATCCGCTCTGGGCAGATAGTGCCATCGATTTTGTCGGCGTCGATAATTATCTGCCGCTTGCCGATTGGCGTGAGGGCGAAAACCATGCCGATGCGGCATGGCCTGCCATCCACGATCTGGGCTATCTGCAAAGTAATATCGAGGGTGGAGAATACTATGACTGGTATTATGCGACCGATCTCCATCGGCAGATGCAGATCCGCACGCCCATCACCGATGGGGAGGGCGAACCCTGGATCTGGCGGGCGAAGGATTTCCGTAGCTGGTGGCAGAACCGTCATTATGAGCGGATCGACGGGCTGCGGGAGGAGGAGCCGACGGCATGGATCCCGCAGATGAAACCGATCTGGTTTACCGAATATGGCTGTGCGGCGATCGATAAGGGGGCCAACCAGCCCAACAAGTTTCTGGACCCGAAAAGCTCTGAATCCATGCTGCCCCATTTTTCCAACGGGCGGCGCGACGAGCTGATCCAGATGCAATATGTGCGGGCGATGGAGGGGTGGTGGCAGGACCGTGCGCATAATCCTGTTTCCGAGGTCTATGAGGGGCCGATGATCGATATGACCAAGGCGCATGTCTGGTGTTGGGACGCGCGGCCTTGGCCCGAGTTTCCCTCCCGTGACGATCTCTGGAGCGATGCCGAGAATTACGCGCGCGGGCATTGGCTATCCGGTCGCGCGGTGGCGCAGCCGCTGGCGCGTGTTGTGGCCGAGATCTGCGCGATGGGTGGCGTGACGGCGGTGGATGTGTCGGGGCTGCGTGGCTCTGTGCGCGGATATAGTGCGCAATCGGGGGAGTCCCCGCGGGCAATGCTGCAAACGCTTATGCTGGCCTATGGTTTCGATGCGGTCGAGCGCGACGGAGCACTGCATTTTATCATGCGGAGCGGTCAGGTGAGCCGGGCTCTTGCCGATACGGATTTTGCTTTGCAGGAGGACGAGAGCACGCTGACCCGCATTCGTGCTTCCGAGGCGGAGATGTCGGGCAGGGTGCGGCTGTCCTATATCGAGGCAGAGGGAGACTATGCCACCCGTGTGGTCGAGGCGATTGCGCCGCAGGAGACCGATCAGGGCAGCAATAGTGCCAGTGAGGTGAATGCCGCATTGCATCGTCCGCAGGCAGTGGCCACGGTTGAACGCTGGCTGGCAGAGGCGCAGATGGCGCGGGATGTCGTGCAATTCGCGGTGCCGCCCTCCTTGACGGGGCTCGGGGCGGGGGATGTCATCGCGATCGAGGAAGAGCGGTACCGGATCGACCGTGTCGATCTGGCGGGGGCGGCGACAATGGAGGCCGTCCGGATCGAGGCGGGGCTTTACGAGCCGTCCGATGCGGCCGAGGCGGATGTCTCCACGACGCGGTTTTACGCGCCTGTGCCGGTGACGGCGCAGTTCATGGATCTGCCGCTTCTAACCGGAGAGGAAGTGCCCTATGCGCCGTATCTGGCGGTGACCGCCAGTCCGTGGCCCGGAACGGTTGCGGTATTCGATGCGGTGAGTGATGCCGATTACCAGTTGAATGCCACGCTGACGCGCCGTGCGACGTTCGGGCGTAGTCTGGGGGCGCTGAATGCGGCCCGCGCGGGGCTATGGGACCGTGGGGCGCCGCTGCGGGTTTCGCTTGTTTCGGGGGAGCTGCAATCGGCCAGCGAAGAACAGCTATTGGCCGGAGCGAATGCAATGGCCATCGGCGATGGCAGCAGTGACAACTGGGAGATCTTCCAGTTCGCGCAAGCTGAACTGGTCGGCAATAATACATGGGATCTGAGCCTGAGGTTGCGCGGCCAGCTGGGCACCGATGCGCTGATGCCCGAAATCTGGCCGGAAGGTTCGGTGGTGGTGGCACTTGATGGCAATCTCGATCAGATCACGCTGGCGCAGGCACAGCGCAATATTTCCCGCCATTATCGTATCGGATCGGCGCGGCGCAGCTATGACGACCCGAGCTATGTGCATCTGAACGAGGCGTTCAAAGGCAATGGCCTGCGTCCCTATGCACCGTCGCATCTGCGGGTGTCCAAGGCGACGGAAGACTGGAGTATAGGCTGGGTCCGGCGTACGCGTCTGAACGGTGATCCCTGGCTGGAGCAGGAGGTGCCGCTTGGCGAATTGCATGAACGATACAGGCTGCGTCTTCTGACCGAGACCGGTGCCGTGCTGCGTGAGGTTACGCTTGAGGCACCGAGTTGGATATATACTGCGTCCCAGCGTCAGGCCGATCTTGCGAGCGGTTCTGCGTTGGTGCTTGAAGTGGCGCAACTGAGTGATCTTTACGGAGCGGGATTGCCGGCACGACTGGCACTCGGACTTTGACGGGCGGGGCATCGGATGGCGGACAAAGAAAGGTTTGTGACCGATGTTAAGGACTTTTCTCTATTTTGCACTTGGTTTATCTCTGGTCGGCCTCCATGTGGTATTGTGCTAGAGCATGCCTGTGAAGGTGAGCCCGCATTTGCTGCGCAAAGGAGACGTCATGGCTGAGCCCCAAGTCAGAATTGCCACCGTTGATCCTGTCTGGGAGCGGATCTGTACCGAGGCGCGCGCGGCCGTTCAGAACGAGCCGCTTCTTGGATCGCTGATCCATGCCGGTCTTTTGCATCACCCCACTTTCGAGAGGGCGCTGTCTTTCCGGTTCTCGTTGAAACTGGCGTCGAACGAAATGAGCGAGCAGATCCTGCGCGAAATTGCGGATGATGCCTATGCGCAGGCCCCCTATCTGATTGCGGCAGCGCGTGCCGATCTGGTTGCGGTTTACGAGCGCGACGCGGCTTGCCACCGTCTGATGCAACCCCTGTTGTTTTTCAAGGGTTTTCAGGCGCTGCAATCCTACCGGATAGCCCATTGGCTGTGGTCGGAGGGGCGTAAGGACATGGCCTATTACGTCCAGATGCGTACCTCCGAGATGTTCGGTGTCGATATTCACCCCGCTGCCCGCATCGGGCAGGGCGTGATGATCGACCATGCGCATTCTATCGTGATCGGCGAGACGGCTGTGGTCGGGGATAATGTGTCGATGCTGCATTCTGTCACGCTGGGCGGGACCGGCAAGGAAGAGGAAGACAGACATCCCAAGATCGGCAATGGCGTATTGATCGGGGCCGGTGCCAAGGTGCTGGGCAATATTCGGGTGGGAGACAATTCCCGCATCGCGGCAGGGTCGGTCGTGTTGAACGAGGTGCCGCCGTGTAAGACGGTCGCAGGGGTGCCCGCCCGCATCGTGGGAGATGCCGGTTGCAGCCAGCCGTCGGTATCAATGGATCATCTTTTGGAAAAATAGCACGATTTGTGAGAGCGTCAGCCCGCGTGGCGGATGTTTGCTATATGAAAAACGGGCTACCGGTTATGCCGGTAGCCCGTTTTGTTTTTGTTACAGCAGGCGTTTGCACCCCTGCCGCGCACTGACCTATCAGGCCAGCATCGTCATCGGGTTTTCGAGGTTCTCGACGATGATCTTCAGAAGATCCGCGCCAAGCGCCCCGTCGATCACACGGTGATCGACCGACATGGTGACCGACATCACGGTGGCCACTTCGATCTCGCCTTCGGCATTCACCACCGGCTTTTTCACACCACCACCCACGGCAAGGATGCCGGCATGGGGCGGGTTCACGATGGCGTCGAAGTTATCGATACCGAACATGCCAAGGTTGGAGATCGCGAAGGAGCCGCCCTGATATTCATGCGGCGCAAGCTTGCGGTCGCGGGCACGTTTGGCCAGATCCTTCATCTCGGTCGACAGCGCCGAGAGCGACTTCATATCGGCGTCTTTCAACACCGGCGTGAAGAGGCCGCCCTCAATCGCCACAGCCACAGCCACATCCGAAGGCTTCAGCTTCAGCACGCGGTCGCCCGCCCAGACAGCATTCGCATCCGGCACGGCTTGCAGTGCTTGGGCGACGGCTTTGATGATGAAGTCATTCACCGACAGCTTGATCCCACGGCCTTCCAGCTGCTTGTTCAGCTGCGAGCGGAACTTCAGCAGGGCATCCAGCTTGATGTCGCGGCGCAGGTAGAAATGCGGGATCGTTTGCTTGGCTTCCGACAGGCGCGCGGCAATCGTCTTGCGCATCCCGTCCAGCTTGACCTCTTCGAACTCGCGGCCTTCATACATCTTGATGACGGCATCGGCAGAGGGGCCAGCGGGGGCTGCTTTGGCGACAGGCGCCTCGGCTTTGGCCGGAGCAGCTTCGGCCTTGGGCGCAGCGGTTGCACCTTCGACATCCGCCTTCACGATACGGCCTTTGGGGCCCGAACCCGCGATAGTCGCCAGATCCAGACCTTTCTGGGCCGCGATACGGCGGGCCAGCGGCGAGGCGAAGATACGCTTGCCGTCTTTTGCAGGAGCCGCAGGCGCCGGTGCCGCAGCAGGTGCGGCTGCGGCCTTGGGGGCCTCTGCAGGCGCTTCCGCCTTGGCAGGGGCTGCGGGGTTCGACGCGGTCTCGATGGCCGAGGCGTCTTCGCCCTCTTCCAGCATGACGGCGATGGGCGTGTTGACCTTCACGCCTTCGGTGCCTTCCGCGATGAGGATCTTGCCAAGCACACCCTCGTCAACCGCTTCAAACTCCATCGTCGCTTTATCGGTCTCGATTTCCGCGATGATGTCACCGGAGGCGACAGTGTCGCCTTCCTTCTTGAGCCAGCGCGCCAGCGTGCCTTCTTCCATCGTCGGAGAAAGGGCCGGCATCAGGATTTCAGTTGCCATCTCTGGATCTCCTTAGCGATAGGTGACTTTTTTCACCGCAGCGATGACTTCATCGGTGGTGACAAGAGCCAGTTTCTCGAGGTTGGCGGCGTAGGGCATCGGCACGTCTTTACCGGTGCAGTTGATCACGGGCGCATCGAGGTAATCGAAGGCGCGTTCCATGATGACAGCCGACAGGTGGTTGCCGATGGAGCAGACGGGGAAGCCTTCTTCCACGGTGACGCAGCGGTTGGTCTTCATGACCGAGGCCAGCACGGTGTCGTAATCCAGCGGACGGATCGAGCGCAGGTCGATGACCTCTGCCGAGATACCTTCCTCTGCCAGCTTCTCTGCCGCTTCCAGCGCATAGGTCATGCCGATACCGAAGGAGACGATGGTGACATCGGTGCCTTCGCGCCAGACTTTCGCCTTGCCGATCGGAACGGTGAAATCATCCATCACCGGCACTTCGAACGACTTCCCGTAGAGGATCTCGTTTTCAAGGAAGATGACGGGGTTCGGATCGCGGATCGCCGATTTCAGCAGGCCTTTTGCATCGGCTGCCGAATAGGGCTGAACGACCTTGAGGCCCGGGATCTGCGCATACCATGCGGCGTAATCCTGGCTGTGCTGCGCACCCACGCGGGCGGCGGCGCCGTTCGGGCCACGGAACACCATCGGAGCACCCATCTGGCCGCCCGACATGTAAAGCGTTTTCGCGGCCGAGTTGATGATCTGGTCAATCGCCTGCATGGCGAAGTTGAAGGTCATGAATTCGACGATCGGACGCAGGCCACCGAAAGCGGCACCGACTGCGATACCGGCAAAGCCATGCTCGGTGATCGGCGTGTCGATCACGCGCTTGGAGCCGAATTCGTCCAGAAGACCTTGGCTGATTTTATAAGCGCCTTGGTATTCGGCCACTTCCTCGCCCATCAGATAGACGTTCTCGTCGCCGCGCATCTCTTCGGCCATCGCATCGCGCAGAGCTTCGCGGACCGTCTGGGTCTTCATCTCGGTACCTTCGGGCCAATCCGGCGTCGTATTCGGCGCAAGAGGCGTATCCGGCGTGTCGTCTTTGGCCGCGGCGGGAACCGAAGCCGGGGCAGGGGCTGCCTCTGCCGCAGGTGCCGAAGCCGATGCGATATCATCCGCCGATTCGCCTTCTTCCAGAAGAACCGCGATGGGGGTGTTCACTTTCACGCCCTCGGTGCCTTCTTCGATCAGGATCTTGCCCAGCGTGCCTTCATCGACCGCTTCGAATTCCATCGTCGCCTTATCGGTTTCGATTTCTGCGATGATATCCCCTGCGGAGACGGTATCGCCTTCTTTCTTGAGCCAGCGCGCCAGAGTGCCCTCTTCCATAGTGGGCGACAGGGCGGGCATCAGGATTTCAGTTGCCATTCTTCTCTTCCCTCTCAGGCGTTCTGCGGTGCCGCGTCGGCATAGATGTCGGTCCAGAGTTCTTCGAGCGCGGGCTCGGGGCTTTCTTTCGCGAATTCAGCCGACTCGTTGACGATCGCCTTGATGTCCTTGTCGATGGCCTTCAGGTCATCTTCGGTGGCATGATTGCCGGTCAGCAGCAGTTGGCGGACATGCTCGATGGCGTCACGCTCTTCGCGCATCTTCTGCACTTCGTCGCGCGAGCGGTATTTCGCGGGGTCCGACATCGAGTGACCGCGGTAACGGTAGGTCTTCACCTCGAGGATATAGGGGCCTTTGCCCGCACGGCAGTGCGCCACGGCCTTTTCGCCAGCCGCTTTGACCGCCAGAACATCCATGCCGTCGACTTCCTCGCCCGAGATGCCATAGGCCTCGCCGCGTTTCCACAGCGCCGGGGATTTGGTCGAACGGGCGACCGAGGTGCCCATTGCATACTGGTTGTTCTCGATGACGAAGACGACCGGAAGATCCCATAGCTGCGCCATGTTATAGGTCTCGTAAACCTGACCCTGGTTGGCCGCACCATCGCCGAAATAGGCGAAGGTCACATTGTCATTGCCCTTGTACTTGTCCGAGAAGGCAAGACCTGCGCCAATCGGAACCTGCGCACCAACAATGCCGTGGCCCCCATAGAAATGCTTCTCTTTCGAGAACATGTGCATGGAGCCGCCTTTGCCTTTCGAATAGCCGCCCTCGCGGCCCGTCAGCTCGGCCATCACGCCCTTGGCGTCCATGCCGCAGGCAAGCATATGCCCGTGGTCGCGATACGAGGTCACGCGCTTGTCGCCCTCTTTCGCGGCGGCCTCAAGGCCCACAACAACAGCCTCCTGACCGATGTAAAGGTGACAGAAGCCACCGATCAGCCCCATGCCGTAAAGCTGGCCTGCCTTCTCTTCGAAGCGGCGGATCAGCAGCATGTCACGATAGTAGCTGAGAAGCTCGTCCTTGGAGACGTTCGCACCAGCCTTGGGTGCGGTCCCCGAACTCTTGCGAGCAGCCATAGGCATCCTCCCTAAAAGCGGATAGTTCAGTATTAAACCATCTCTAGCGGAAAGCATCTGCAAAGACAATCACCGCGATATGCAACAGTGTCTTCTGCGGGCATAAAGTGATGGTATGTGGAGAAGGATGACGCAAAAAACCCGCAAGGCAAGCTTGCGGGTTGCTAAAAATGTCCACATTTCGGGCGCTTTAGCGAATGACGACCTCGTCGCCACGCACCAGTCCAAGGATATTGCGCGCCTGCTCGTCCAGAAGGTCGAGGTCCAGATAATCATCCGACAGGCGATGCGTCAGATTCGCCATACGCTTGACCTCGTCGCGCAGTGCGTCGCGCTTTTGCGTCATGTCGGTGATTTCGGCCTCGATCTGCACCCGCTTGAAGATCCCGTAAGATCCCTGCACGGCGGCAAAGGTGAAATATGCCGCCAGCACGAAGGCGATGGAAAAGAAGATCAGCGGACCGACCGCCCGGTTTTTCTGCTGCATGTTCTGCCTATATCGGGCGCGCAAGGGCGCCATTTTGCTCTGCCAGTTTTTTGCGCGTTCTGCGCGGCCTCTTGTCGGGCCTGAGATCCGACTATGCCACGAAGCGCCCCGCTTCGCCTAGGCATTTTTGCATGGAAAGGGGACCGGAACAGAAAAAGGCGCCCCCTTTGGGACGCCTTGCAAGCTTGGGCCGGGTCTCGGCACGGGATCTTATTTGCTGACCGTTGCCGAAACGATGTAATCGGGGTCATCGACCAAGCCGTTTTTCGCGGGATCGCCCTTCTTGATCTGGTCGACGATATCCATGCCTTTGATGACATGGCCGACAACCGTGTACTGCCCGTTCAGATGCGGCGCATCCGCGAACATGATGAAGAATTGCGAATTGGCGGAATTCGGCGATTGCGAGCGTGCCATGCCGACAATGCCGCGCACGAATTTGCGTTTCGAGAACTCGGCCGGAAGGTCGGGCTTGTTCGAACCGCCCATCCCCGCCATCTCGATCTGCGAAGAGCCGCGCTTGCCAAATTGCACATCGCCCGTCTGCGCCATGAAGCCGTCGATCACGCGGTGGAACACCACGTCATTATACGCGCCTTCCTTGGCCAGCTCTTCCAGACGTTCCGCCGCTTTGGGGGCGACATCGGGCAGCAGGTCGATGACGATCTCGCCCTGAACCGAGCCGCCGATCTCCAGCGTCAGATTCGGGCCGGGCCCGTCGGGCGCGGTGTCTTCGGCATAAGCGCCAGTGGTCATTGCCCCGGCACCCATCGCAATCAGGGCTGCCGCAACAAGATTACGCATCGGCGGCCACCGTGACTTTGATCATGCGGTCGGGATTCGCCGGCGGTTCACCGCGCACGATCTTGTCGACAAATTCCATTCCGGAGATCACGCGGCCATAAACGGTGTATTGGCCGTTCAGGAAGTGGTTGTCCGAGAAGTTGATGAAGAACTGCGAGTTGGCCGAGTTCGGATTCATCGAGCGGGCAGCCCCCAGCGTGCCGCGATCATGCGGAATACGCGAGAATTCTGCGGGAAGGTCGTCATATTCGGACCCGCCGGTGCCTGCGCGGCCCGGATTGTAGTCTTTTTCCATATTCGCATTCGCCACGTCGCCGGTTTGCGCCATGAAACCGTCGATCACGCGGTGGAAGGCCACGTTGTCATAGGCACCGTCGCGGGCCAGCTGTTTCATACGCTCGGAATGCTTCGGCGCGATTTCGGGCATCAGCTCGATAACAACGGGACCATCCTTCAATTCGATGATGATGGTGTTCTCGGGGTCTTTATATTCGGCCATGAGGTCCTCCTGGATTTGGCCCGCAATCTACACGACAGGGCCGCTATGGAAAGCCGAAACCTTCGTTTTTCGTTTTCACGCCTTCTCACGCGCGGGTCATGTCCGGTGATTGCGTGTGTTGACGCCATTTCATGGACGGTGCAAGTTGCGGCACAACGGGCACCCCATCCCCTGATTTGGTGCCGGAATGAGGAGATAACGCATGGCATGGAAAACCCTCGACGATCTGGAACTGGAGGGCAAGGTTGCCCTTGTTCGCGTCGATATCAACGTTCCGGTTGAGGACGGACGTGTGACGGATACCACGCGGATCGACAAGATCGTTCCGACCGTCAAGGATATTCTGGCCAAAGGCGGGAAGCCCGTCCTTCTGGCCCATTTCGGCCGCCCCAAAGGAAAAGTCGTGCCGGAAATGAGCCTGAAACCGCTGGTTCCGGCGCTTGAGGCCGCATTGGGCGTTCCGGTGCATTTTGCCGAGGATTGCATTGGCGGTCCGGCCAAGCGGGCTGTGGCGGCCCTGCCTGCGGGCGAGGTTTTGCTGCTGGAAAACACCCGTTTCCACGAGGGCGAGGAAAAGAACGACCGCGAGCTGGCGGCGGCGATGGGCGCGCTTGGATCGGTCTATATCAATGACGCTTTCTCGGCGGCCCACCGTGCGCATGCCTCGACCGAGGCTCTGGCCCGTGTTCTGCCCAGTGCTGCGGGGCGTCTGATGGAAGCGGAGCTGAAGGCGCTGGAGGCCGCGCTGGGGGATCCGGAGCGTCCGGTAACAGCGGTTGTCGGCGGGGCGAAAGTGTCGACCAAGCTGGATCTGCTGGGCAATCTGGTGAGCAAGGTGGACAATCTGGTCATCGGTGGCGGCATGGCCAATACCTTCCTCGTGGCGCAAGGCATTTCTGTCGGAACGTCGCTGGCCGAGCGCGATATGGCGCAGACTGCTCTGGAGATTCTCGAAAAGGCGAAATCTGCCGGTTGTACGATTGTGCTGCCCTCGGATGTGGTCGTTGCCCGCGAGTTCAAGGCCAATGCGCCGCATGAGACCGTTGCCGCCGATGCCTGCCCCGAGGATGCGATGATCCTTGATGCGGGTCCCGAGGCCGTGGCTCGGATCTCGAAGGTCTTTGCAGAATCGCGCACGCTGATCTGGAACGGCCCGCTGGGGGCTTTCGAGATTACGCCCTTTGATGCGGCCACCAATGCCGCGGCTGCCAAAGCCGCAGAGTTGACGCAGGCGGGGCAGCTGATTTCGGTGGCGGGTGGCGGGGACACCGTGGCCGCCCTGAACAAGGCCGGTGCGGCGGAGAAATTCAGCTATATCTCCACCGCAGGCGGTGCCTTCCTTGAATGGATGGAGGGCAAGGTTCTGCCGGGGGTGGAAGCTCTGGAAGACTGATCCGGTCAATAGGGACGCTGGAAACGGGGTGGCTTGCGGGCCGCCCCGTTTTCTTTTCACGGTGCCGCCTGACGGGCGAAGCGGGGGGATTTCTGGCCGCTTTCCGCGCAGCAGACCGACAAAATGAAATAATCCAAGTCGGTTAGCGCCACCAAGATTGTCTAACCCCGCGCATCGCGCTAGGTCTGGAACTGGCCCACAATTCAGTCTCCGTATCGGAGGGAGAGATATATGCCGAACGCGCAACAAACCGAACAGATTTCCAAGGGCGAGGGTTTCATCGCCGCGCTCGATCAGTCGGGCGGTTCGACGCCGAAGGCTCTGCGCCTTTACGGTATCGAGGAAAGCGAATATTCCAACGACACCGAGATGTTCGATCTGATCCACAAAATGCGGACCCGCATTATCAAATCCCCCGCGTTTTCCAGCGGTAAGGTGATCGGTGCGATCCTGTTCGAACAGACGATGGACCGCGAGATCGATGGTATTGCGACCGCGACCTACCTTAACGAGAAATGTGGCGTTGTGCCCTTCCTGAAGATCGACAAGGGTCTGGAAGCGGAAGAGAACGGTGTGCAGCTTCTCAAGCCCATTCCGGGTGTGGACGCGCTGTTGGACCGCGCCCGTGAAGCGGGTATTTTCGGCACCAAGGAACGCTCGGTCATTTCTGCGGCCAATCAGGCCGGGATCGCGGCGGTTGTCGCGCAGCAATTCGATCTGGCTGCGACCGTGATCAAACATGGTCTGATGCCGATCATCGAGCCGGAAGTCACGATTTCGATTTCCGACAAGGCCGAGGCCGAAGCCATCCTGCGCAGCGAGATCCTCAAGCATCTCGATGCTCTGCCTGCCGATCAGCAGGTGATGCTGAAACTGTCGCTGCCGACGGTTGCGAATTTCTACAAGCCGCTGGTGGATCATCCGCGCGTGCTGAAGGTCGTGGCGCTGTCGGGCGGTTATGCGCGCGATGAGGCCAATGCGATCCTGTCGAAGAATGACGGGATGATCGCCTCGTTCTCGCGTGCCCTGACCGAAGGGATGTCGGATAAGCAATCCGATGCGGAATTCGATGCCGCACTTGCCTCGGCCATCGACAGCATCCATGCCGCCTCGCTGGCGCATGAACCGGCCTGAGGTCGTCCTGTTTTGGAAATGAGAGAGGCGGGGCCGTAAGCGGCTCCGCCTTTTTCGTTTCGAGGTTTGAAAGTGAGGGGGCTGTCTGCCCCCTCTTGGGCCTGCGGCCCAATTCACCCCCGAGGATATTTGGGGCAGCTGGATGCCGGATGGAAAAAGGCGCCTTGTGGGGCGCCTTTGATTTTAGCCGATTTGTACGAGGGCGTGGCGTTTTTTACCCGCCGAGAGTTTGACCGGCGTTTCGAAGTCGGATGCGGTGAACATGCGGCCTGCTTCGGTGCAGGTCTCGTCATTCACTTTCAGGCCGCCTTCGCCAATCAGCCGCTTGCCGTCCTTGCCGGTTTTGGCAAGGCCCGAGCGTGTGACAAGCTGGGCAAGGCTGATGCCGTCGCCCAGTTCGTCCGCCGAGAGGGTCAGCGTGGGCAGATCATCGCCGGTGCCGCCCTTCTCGAAGACTTCGCGCGCGGTGGCTTCGGCGGCGGCGGCGGCTTCTGCCCCGTGCAGGAGGGTGGTCACCTCGCGGGCGAGGATGATTTTGCCCTCGTTGATTTCCGAGCCCTGAAGGGCTGCCAGACGGTCGCATTCCTCGACCGGAAGTTCGGTGTAAAGCTTGAGGAAGCGGCCCACATCGGCGTCCGTGGTGTTGCGCCAGAACTGCCAGAATTCATAGGGGCTGAGCATCTCGGCATTGAGCCACATCGCGCCGCCTTGGGATTTGCCCATCTTGCGGCCGTCGGAGGTGGTCAGGAGCGGTGTGGTGAGGCCGAAGATCTCGTGGTCGAGCACGCGGCGCGTCAGATCGATCCCGTTGATGATATTGCCCCATTGGTCCGAGCCGCCCATCTGAAGCGCGCAATCATAGCGGCGGTTCAGTTCGAGGAAGTCATAGGCCTGTAGGATCATGTAGTTGAATTCGAGGAAGGACAGCGATTGTTCACGGTCCAGACGCGATTTCACCGACTCGAACGACAGCATGCGGTTGACCGAGAAATGCCGCCCGATATCGCGCAGGAACTCGAGGTAGTTCAGGCTGTCGAGCCATTCGGCATTGTTGAGCATCAGCGCGCCATTGCCGCCCTCTTTGTAATCGAGGTAGCGGGCGAAGACTTTCTGCATGCCGTCGATATTGGCCTGGATCTGCTCCGGCCCCAGAAGCGGGCGTTCATCCGAGCGGAAGGAGGGGTCGCCCACTTTTGTCGTGCCGCCGCCCATCAGGGTGATCGGCTTATGGCCGCATTTCTGGAACCAGCGCAGCAGCATGATGTTGAGCAGGTGGCCCACATGCAGTGAGGCGGCCGTGGCGTCATAGCCGATATAGGCAGTGACCGTCCCGGAATAGAGTTTCTGGTCCAGCTCCTGCAGGTCGGTGCAGTCGGCCAGGAATCCGCGCTCGATAATGGTGCGCAGGAAGTCCGATTTGGGATGGTATGTCATCTGGCTTGTTCCTTTCTTATGGGCATGCGTATATCCTTGTGTCACGTAAAGGGGAAGCCATGTTGAAAGCAGGTCCTGTCTGGGCAGTGGGCGCGATGTCGGGCACGTCACTTGATGGCGTGGATGCGGCGTTGCTATTGACCGATGGTCTGCGGATTCTGGATTTCGGGCGCTCCGATTACCGGCCCTATAGCGAGGCCGAGCGGGGCGTTCTGCACAGCGCATTGGGGGCATGGCAGGGAGAGACTGCGGTCGAGCCTGCCGCTGAGGTCGTCGAGACGGCGCATGCCGAAATTCTCAGTGCCTTTTCCGAGGCCGAGATCGTGGGCTTTCATGGCCAGACGCTGGCGCATGAGCCGCGCGGGCGGGGGACCCATCAGGCAGGCGATGGGGCGGTGCTGGCGGAGGTGCTGGGCAAGCCTGTGGTCTGGGATTTCCGCACGGCGGATGTCCGGCTTGGCGGGCAGGGGGCACCGCTTGTGCCCTATTTCCATTTTGCCTGCGCCAAATGGGCGGGGCTGGACGCGCCTTGTGTCTTTCTCAATCTGGGCGGGGTTGGCAATGTCACATGGGTCGATCCGCGCCGCGACGCCCCCGAGGAGGAGGAAGCGGTGCTGGCCTTCGATACCGGCCCTGCCAATGCTCCCATCAATGACCTGATGCGGCTGCGCTTCAATCTCGGTCAGGATGAAGGTGGCGCGCTTGCCGCGCAGGGCAAGGTTGACGAGGCGGTTGTCGAGGCGTTTCTTGCCCATCCGTATTTTCTGAAAATACCGCCGAAATCTCTGGACCGGAACGATTTTCATGGCGTGCTGGAACTGGTTTCGGGGCTGGGCGATGCCGATGCGGCGGCCACGCTGACGGCCTGTTCTGCGGCATCGGTCGCCCGCGGGTTCGAGCATTTCAGGGAGATGCCGCAACATCTCTATCTCTGCGGCGGCGGGCGGCTGAACGAGGCGCTGGTGGCAGAGATCGCGAGGCGTGTGCCCTGTGCGGTGGCCCCTGTCGAGGATCTGGGGCTGGATGGCGATATGCTGGAGGCGCAGGCGTTTGCCTATCTGGCCGTCAGGGTGGCGCGGGGCCTGCCGACCTCGGGTCCGGCGACCACGGGTGTTGCTGCGCAAGTCGGGGGCGGGCAGATCAACTACCCCGTGTAAAGGCGCGATTTTCCGGCAACAGAATTAATCATTCATTAACACCTTCGGGATCTCGGGTTTGTGAGCCCGCGTGATCGGCATAAATTTGCCCGGCTTTTCAACGATAAAAATACGTAAAGGCCGAGTGGATGAACAAGTTTATGATTTTGTTACCCTTTCTTCTTTGGGGATGTGGGCACACACCCGAGATCGCCTCGCGCATCGCGCCGCCCAATTTCCTGCCACATCTTCCCGATCTTCCCGCTTTGCCCGATCTTCCCAGACCGGCCCTGATGGCGGGGCAGGAGGCTCCGGGCTATATCTATAACGGCCAGATGATCACCTTCTCGGAAATCGATCACGACTTCGACGAAGACGCGCCTGCGGGCGAGAATTATGCGCAGGCGCGCGGCCTATGCAGCGATCACGGTTTCGATTTTGTCGAATACTGGGGGGTCACGGATACGGGGCAGCGGTTTTTCTGCACCAACTGATCAGCCGCGCGCGATGTCGAACCCTTCGGGCGCCAGCGTGAAGCCCTCGAAGCGGAAGCCGGGGGAAACGGTGCAGCTGACAAGGCTATAGCTGCCTGTGCTGCGGGTGGCCTGCCAGTGATGGGGCGGCACAATCACCTGCGGGCGGTCGCCCGACAGAATGTCGGGGCCAAGCCGGTGGTCGGTTGCAGGCCCCGCGTCGCTGGCCGAAAGCGACAGCGTCAGCGGTGCCCCTGCATGCCAGAGCCAGATTTCGGTGGAATCGATCCTGTGCCAGTGGCTGCTCTCTCCGGCTTTCAGCAGGAAATAGATGCAGGTGCCCGCAGCACGGCCCGTGCCCTCGGCGATCCATGTCTGGCGGTAATGGCCCCCTTCGGGATGGGGGGCCAGATCCAGGGTTCTGATGATTTGATCGGCAATGCTCATGATGCGATTGGGCCGCGGGACGGGCGTGCTGTCAAGCGCGACAGGCGCATTTGCGTCAGGGCGACACCGAGGATCGTGATGGCCGTGCCGAGGATCTGCAGCGGCGCGGGGGCTCGGCCGATGCCCCAGCCGATCAGCATGGCAAAGACCGGCACGAGATTGAACAGGATCGCCGTGCGCGCCACGCCCCGTCCTGCAATCGCGATCGTCCAGAAAATATAGGCCAGCGCCGAGCCCACGATGCCCATCCAGAGCGAGGCCAGCAGCGCGTCGGGAGCGGCCCGCCACGCGGCGCGGAGCGGGTTTCCCTCTGTCAGCGACGTCAGCACCAAGGCAATCGTGCCGAACAGCATGGTCCAGCTTGAGATGGCCAATGGCGAGGCGTCCTTTACGAAGCGTTTGCACCCCACACCATAGGCCGCCCACGCCAGAGAGCCTGCCAAGATCACCAGATCTCCCGGTGTCAGCATTGCCCCTATCGTCGCGAAATGGCCACGGCCAAGCACCAGCGCCACCCCGAACAGGCTCAGCGCCATACCGCAGAAGGTTTGCACCGCAGGCCATTTGCGCGTCAGAAGGCTTTCCAGAAGCGTCGAACTGAGCGGCGTTGTGGCCATGATTAGCGCCCCCGTCAGCGGGCTGGAGCTTTGCAGCCCGATACAGAGCGCGGCATTGAACCCTGCCACCCCCAGAATGCCCAATGCGGGGAAGGCCAGAAGATTGCGGCGCAACGGGGCCAGTGCCAGCCCCTCGGTGCAGGCCAGAAGGGTCATGATGGCGATGGTCGCAATGACAAATCGCAGGCTGGCGGCGGTCAGGGGGGCAAGGCTTTCAAGCGCGATGCGGGTGGCGTCGAAATTGCTGGCCCAGAAGGCGGTGGCCAGAATGCCCAGAAGAAGCGGTCGTTGCATGGGATGTCCTTTCGATCCCCCCGCGCGGCTTTGGCGGGAGGCTGGGAAACGGGAATGGACGCGACCGGTGCGTGGGGGCAAACTAGCCAGACAAATGCTTTCCGTCTTGCGCGAAAGTCACCTGTCAGGTTTCCGAAAGCGGAAACCTCTGGTCAAACAAACTTGACCAAAAGAAAAGGCGCGGACAGTGCCGCGCCTTTGGATCTTACCGGAGAGACCGGATTATTTCAGGATCGAGCGGCCCGCGTAGATCGCGGTCTCGCCCAGCATTTCCTCGATGCGGATCAGCTGGTTGTATTTCGCCAACCGGTCCGAACGTGCCAGCGAGCCGGTTTTGATCTGGCCGCAGTTGGTGGCCACGGCGAGGTCTGCGATGGTCGCATCCTCGGTCTCGCCCGAGCGGTGCGACATGACGTTGGTGTAGCGTGCGCGGTGCGCCATATCGACGGCGGCCAGCGTCTCGGTCAGCGAGCCGATCTGGTTCACTTTCACCAGCATGGAGTTTGCCACGCCCTGTTTGATGCCATCGGCCAGACGCTTGGGGTTGGTCACGAACAGATCGTCGCCCACAAGCTGGATCTTGTCGCCCAGCTTCTCGGTCAGGATCTTCCAGCCCGCCCAGTCATCTTCCGCCATACCGTCTTCGATCGAGATGATCGGGTATTCGTTGCACAGCTTGACCAGATATTCGGCGTTTTCTTCCGAGGTCAGCGAAAGGCCTTCGCCCTTCATCTCGTATTTGCCGTTCTTGTAATATTCGGTCGAGGCGCAATCCATCGCCAGATAGATATCCTCGCCCGGCTTGTAGCCCGCTTTCTCGATGGATTTCAGGATCACATCCAGCGCTTCCTTGGTCGAGGACAGGTTCGGCGCAAAGCCACCCTCATCGCCCAAGCCGGTCGACAGACCCATCGCGGTCAGCTCTTTTTTCAGCGTGTGGAAGACTTCCGACCCCATGCGCACCGCGTCGCGGATGTTTTCGGCCGAGACCGGCATGATCATGAATTCCTGGATGTCGATCGGGTTATCGGCATGCTCGCCGCCGTTGATGATGTTCATCATCGGAACCGGCAGTACGCGGGCCGAGGTGCCGCCGACATAGCGGTAAAGCGGCTGGGTGGTATAATCGGCGGCAGCTTTCGCACAGGCCAGCGACACACCCAGGATCGCGTTCGCACCAAGGCGGCTTTTGTTCTCGGTGCCGTCAAGTTCGATCATGGCATTGTCAATCTCGACCTGCTCGGTCACATCGGCGCCAACCAGTGCTTCGGCGATCTCGCCATTGACGGCGGCAACCGCGTCAAGCACGCCTTTGCCCATGTAGCGCGACTTGTCGCCATCGCGCTTTTCAACGGCTTCATGCGCGCCGGTCGAGGCCCCCGAGGGAACAGCCGCACGACCCATGGTGCCGTCTTCCAAAATCACGTCGACCTCGACGGTCGGATTGCCGCGGCTGTCGAGGATCTCGCGCGCGTGGATGTCGATGATGGTGCTCATTATACTCTCTTCCCTTGTCATTGCACTTTGGTGCTGTATGGGCCGTGCCAAGCTATATCCTTGGGCGGCACTGGTGAAAAGGGCGTTGTTACCGCTAACGGCGCTGTTAGCGACGCAACTTGATGAAATTTCTGAAATGCTCCCGTGACGGGGCGACATGCGCGGCCCGCATGAAGCGGCCGCGCAGGGCCGGTCCGCCGGCGCGGCGTGCTTTTGCGATCAGCGTCTGCGACGCAGCCCGCCGATATCGGCCCAGATCGGCAGGTGGTCGGAGGCACGGCGGGTCAGCTGCGTGTCATGCACCGACATATGGGTGATATGGGCGCGGTTGCAGGTGACGATTCGATCCAGTTTGCCGACCGGTGCGACCGAAGGGTAGGTCGCGCCGGGCGCATGGACGGTAAACCCGCCCAGGGCCTCGAAGCCGTTGCGGCCCGACCATTCGTTGAAATCACCGATGGCCAGTGCAGGCGACGGAGAGGCGGCCAGCATTTCCTTGGCAATCCGCGTCCATTGCGCACGGCGGTCGGTGCGGCGTAGCCCCAGATGGGCGGCAAAGATCGAGAAGGGCAGATCCTCCTCGGCCTTGAGGCTCAGATGCAAGGCTCCGCGCGGCTCCAGCCCCGGCAGTTCGATCCCTGTGCAGGACAGCATCTCGACCCCGCGCTTGACCAGAAACGCCTGCCCGTGCCAGCCCAGACTGTCGGGGCCGGTGCGGGGTTGCTCGATGGTGCGGAAGTCGGTTTCGGCCTCGATCAGGCTTGCCGACAGGGCCGCAGGGCGCGCGCCGCGCCGCCTGTCGACTTCCTGCAACGCGATGACATCGGCATCGAGCGTATTGAGGACATCGATAATGCGATGCGGGTCCCGACGGCGATCAACACCGACGCATTTGTGGATATTGTACGAGGCTATTCGGAGAGTCATTGGTTATCAGCATGCCTATCTTGAGGCCCGATATAGAATGCCGGTTCTGTTTGTCACCCTGTCTGCAGAAAAAAATCTCGTTTCGTGGCGGATTGATCCGAAAATTTTTGTGATCGCGTGGGGTCGGGCGGCACTGCGGTCTTTCCGAACCGGTGGAGTTGTCCCATATTTCGCGTATGACACGCAAGACGCCCCTCGATATCGCCCGTATGCAGCCTTGGCCGGTCAAGGTCATCTGGGGGATGCTGGCCTTTGAATTCCTGCTTGCGCTGTTCGAGCGTCAGTGGCCGCTGGCGGGGGTGGCCCTGTTTACCTTCGTGCTGACTCTGGTGCCGCTTTATGTCAGCTCGCGCATCGGGATCTCGATGCCCACGGCGCTGGTCGTGGCGGTGACGGGCTTTATCTTCGCCACCATCTTCCTCGGTGAGGCATTCGATTTCTACAACCGTTTCTGGTGGTGGGATATCGCGCTGCATGGGGGTTCGGCGCTTGGCTTCGGGCTGGTGGGGTTTGTGTTCGTTTTCATGCTGTTCGAAGGGGACCGCTATGCCGCTCCCCGTTGGGCGATGGCGCTGATCGCCTTTTCCTTCGCGGTGACGATCGGGGCGCTATGGGAGATTTTTGAATTCGGCATGGACCAGATTTTCGGCACGAATATGCAGAAATCGGGCCTGATGGATACGATGGGCGATCTGATCGTCGATGTGATCGGTGGCGCATTGGGGGCTTTGGCGGGCTGGGCCTATCTTTACGGGCGCGGCCCCGGTTTTACCCGTGCCTTCTTCGAGGATTTCGTGACCCGCAACCGCCGCTTTTTCCGTAAGATCGGCAAGCGGCGGCGCGGGCGCGGGCGCTAGGATCAGGTGCCGCAGAAGGTGCGGATGACCCGTTCCGAAAGCGCGGGTGCTGCCTCGAAAGCGGCAAACTCAGGGGCCTCGCCATAGGGCTGCGCCAGAGCCTTCATAAGCGTCTCGAAGGGGGTCAGGTCGCCATCTTCTGCGGCCATAATCGCGGCTTCAACGCGGTGGTTGCGCGGAATACGGAGCGGATTGGCGGCGGCCATCACGCCCTGCGGGTCCGCCTCCTGCGCCAGACGTGTCTGCCAGCGCGGGGTCCAGGTCTCCAGCAGCGCCGGATCGCTGAGTTCCTGTGCCGCATCCTCGCCGCGTCGCAAGGCGGTAAAGCTGCGGGTGAAATCGCCCTGTCCCTGTGCCAGGGCCGTCAGGAAGTCCTGAATCAGCGGAAGATCTTCGGGCTGTGCCTCGGCGATACCGATCTTGCGACCGAAGCGGCCCAGCCATTCGGCCTGATAAAGCGGTGTGAAGGTGTTGATGGCTGCGGTCGCCTGTTCCACTGCGGCCTCCTGCGGCCCCATCAGGGGCACGAGACAGGTGGCGAATTGCGCCAGATTCCACAGCGCGACCTGCGGCTGCGCGCCATAGGCATAGCGGCCATACTGGTCGATGGAACTGAACACCATCTCGGGATGGTAGATATCGCTGAAGGCGCAGGGGCCGTAATCGATGGTCTCGCCGGAAACTGCCATATTATCGGTATTCATCACGCCGTGAATGAAGCCGAGGCTCATCCATCCGGCGATAAGGCGCGCCTGCGCCGCGACAACGGCCTGTAGCAGATCCAGCGCGTTCTCGCAGTCGGGATAGAGCTTGGCGATGACATGATCGGTCAGGATCTGGAGCGCCTCGACATCGCCACGGGCCGCGAAATACTGGAACGTGCCGACGCGGACATGGCTGCGGGCCACCCGCGCCAGCACCGCCCCCCGCCGCCGCTTCATATCGCGCAGGAGAGTGTCGCCGGTATAGGCCGCTCCCAAGGCGCGGGTGGTGGGCAGGCCAAGGGCGGCCATTGCCTCGGAAACCACATATTCGCGGAGCACGGGGCCAACCCATGCCCGACCGTCGCCACGGCGCGAGAAGGGCGTGGGGCCTGCTCCTTTGAGCTGGATGTCATAACTGCCCTGCGGTGTGGTGACCTCGCCAAGCAGCACCGCACGGCCATCGCCCAGTTGCGGCACCCAGCCGCCAAACTGGTGGCCCGCATAGGCCTGAGCAATCGGCTGGGCGCCTTCGGGCAGGTGGTTGCCCGCCAGCATGGCCACGCCCTCGGGGCTGCGCAGGAAATCGGGGGCGATGCCAAGCTGGCGGGCCAGCGCGTCATTGACGGCAATCAGCGCGGGCGCAGAGACCGGCGTGGGGGCTTGCGGCGCGAAAAACCGCTCGGGCAGATTGGCATAGCTATTGGTGAAGGGAATGGGATGGGATGCGGTCATGGGGCCTCCTGTTGACGCAGATATAGGGGCAAGGCCGCCTTTCGGGAACCCCGCGCGTTTTCGGGAACTTCTTGCGGGCCATCCCGTTGGCGTTGCGCAGGCAGCAAGAGGAGAGAGGCGATGGGGAATGCGTTCCGGACCGGCCAGTGGGTCACATGGAGCTGGGGGCAGGGCGAGGCCAGAGGCAAGATTGCCAGCCGCCATGAGACGCGGGTAGAGCGCCAGATCGATGGCAGCACGATCACCCGCAATGGCAGCGCCGAAAATCCCGCCTACGAGATCCATCAGGAGGATGGGGCGCGGGTGCTCAAGCTTGGCTCCGAACTGGAGGCGGGGTGAATGGCAGGGGCGGCATCAGCCAGTCCGCAGGAGACGTCATTGCAGGCGGCCTACGGACCGCAGATGAAGATGCGGGCTGCGCCGGAAGATCTGCCAGAGGGGCTGTGCTTTTACCCCGACAGCCGTCCCGGCATCGCGCGCAGGCGCTGTGGGCGCGGGTTCAGCTACACGCTGCCCGACGGCACCACGCTGGCCCGTGGCCCCGAACGCGCACGTATCGAGGCTCTGGGCATTCCGCCCGCCTATGAGGAGGTCTGGATCTCGCCGCGCGAGAACGGGCATTTACAGGCCACGGGGCTGGATGCCCGCACGCGCAAGCAATACCGCTATCATCCGCTCTGGTCAGAGGCGCGGGCGGCAGAGAAATTCGAGACCCTGGCCGGTTTCGGCCATGCCTTGCCGCGTATCCGGCGCGCGGTCACCCGTGATCTGGCCGAGGGGCCGGGCGAGATATCCTTCGCACTTGCCGCGGCGGTGCTGCTGATCGACCGTCTGGCGATGCGCGTGGGCAATGCGGCCTATACGCAGGCCAATGGCAGCTACGGGGCGCTGACCCTGCGCCGTCGCCAGATGCGGCTTTGCGAGGACGGGCTGCGATTGAGCTATACCGCCAAAGGCGGCAAGAAAATACGCCGCCGCCTGACCGACCGCAAGCTGTTGAAAGTACTTGATCAGGCGCGCGATTTACCGGGGGCGGAGCTGATCACCTGGATCGACGAGGACGGAGCGCCACGCGCGCTCGGCTCTGACCAGCTGAATGCCTATCTCTCTGACTTGGGTCAGGGAAATTTCACGGCCAAAACCTTCCGCACATGGTCCGGCAGTCTTGCCGCCTTTGAGGCCGCCGAGGCGGGCGGACGGACGATCAAGGCGCTTTCCGGCGCGGCGGCCGCGCGTCTGAATAACACCCCGACAGTGGCGCGCAACAGCTATATCCACCCGAAGGTGATTGCCTTGGCCGAGGCGGGGCGGTTGCCCGATCTGGAGCCCGTCAAGCTGCGCGGGCTGTCTGCGGCAGAGGCCCGTCTGCTGGCCTTGCTGGAAAGCCCTGAAACGCGAGGCTAGAGGCGGGCGATCCGGTCCCGTATCAGGGCAAAGAAGGCATCGCGCCTGACCTCGTTCATGAACATCACATTGGGGGCGCGTGACGTGACGCGCCACCAGTCGGCCACGGTCATGCCCAATGTCAGGGGCGAAAGCACCTCGACCTCGACATTGATATGGCGCCCCGCGAAAAGGCTCGGGTCGATGAGGTAGCCGATGGTGCAGGGGTCGTGCAAAGGCGCACCTTGCGATCCGTATTTCTCCTTGTCGAAACGCTCGAAGAAATCGGTCCAGGAGGCCACGGCCTCGCCCAGCAAGGTGCCAAGATCGCGCAGGCTCCGCACCCAGTCGGCCGAGGTCAGGGCTTTATGGGTCACATCCAGCGGCATCATGGTGATCGGAACGCCGGAGGCCAGCACGATCTGCGCCGCCTCGGGATCGACATAGATGTTGAACTCGGCCGTGGGGGTGATGTTGCCGACCTCGAAATAGGCCCCGCCCATCAGCACGATCTCCTGAATTTTACAGGCCAGTTCGGGGGCGCGGCGCAGCGCGGTTGCAATATTGGTCAACGGGCCCACCGGCACCAGCGTGATGCTGGCATCCGCCGCATCGCGCAGGGTCTGCACGATGAAATCCACCGCATGCATCTGCTGCACGGGCATCATGGGGGCGGGCAGGTCGATCCCGTCAAGCCCCGTTTTGCCATGCACATGTTCGGCGGTGATCAGGGGCCGCGCGAGTGGCGCGTCGCAGCCCGCAAAAATCTTCACCTCCCGTCGGCCGGCCAGTTCGCAGATCTTGCGCGCATTGGTGACGGTCAGCTCCAGCGGCACATTCCCCGCAACGCAGGTGATCCCCAGAACCTCCAGTTCCGGACTGGCCAGCGCCAAGAGGATGGCCACCGCATCGTCTTGCCCCGGATCAGTGTCGATGATGATCTTGCGTGTCATGCCCTGCACTCCTTTTGGAAGCAGAGTGCGGGGCGTCTGCGGGAATGTCCAGCGGGCAGGCGGATCTGCGGCAACGGGTCTGCGGGGCCAGACCCGTCAGAACAGGCCCGCCCGGACAGACGCGCCGCTTGGCTCAACCGTCGAAATTCACCGCTTCGATCAGCTTGAGCGCAGCGGGGCGCATTTTCGCGATCTCGACAAGATCCAGCCCGTCGGGGGTGAAGGACCCCCAGCTTTTGACCAGCTCCGAAGGGGCCACGCCCTCTTTTACCGGAAATTCGTGATTGGTTTCGGCATAGATATGCTGCGCCTCGTCCGAGACCAGAAACTCCATCAGCGCCCGCGCGTCGTCCTTGTTCGGGGCGGATCTGGTCATGGCGACGCCCGAAATGTTCATATGGGTGCCACCGCCCTCGAAGACCGGAAAGCGGATCGACACGCTCTTGGCCCATTCGGCGCTTTCGGCATTGGCCAGCATCTGGCCCATGTAATAGGTGTTGCCCAGACTGATATCGCACTGCCCCGCCCAGATGGATTTCACCTGGCTGCTGTCATTGCCCGAGGGTTTCAGGGCCAGATTGGCCTTGAGACCGGTCAGCCAGTCGCGGGTGGCTGCTTCGCCATGATGGATCATATAGGCGGCGGTCAGCGCGACGTTGTAATCCGAGGTGAAGGGACGGGTGCAGATGCGGCCTTTCCATTTCGGATCGGCGAGATCCTCATAGGTGGTGATTTCGCCCTCGGCCACGCGCTCTTTCGAGGCGTAGATGATCCGTGCGCGCGAGGTCAGGCCGAACCACTGATGATCGGGGTCGCGGAAGGCGGGCGGGATCGCCTCATCCAGCGCGGGGTCCGCGACCGGCTGCGTGACACCGCCATCCACCACCTGCGTCAGGCGGGCGATATCGACCGTCATCACCAGATCGGCGGGCGAGCGCCGCCCCTCGGCCTGCAGACGCTCGACCATGCCCTGCGCGATATAGGCCACATTGACCTTGATGCCGGTTTTCGCGGTGAACGCATCCAGAAGCGGTTGCACCAGTTCCGGCTGGCGGTGCGAATAGATATTCACATCGGCCAAAGCGGGCAGCGGCAGGACTGCCAGAACGGGCGCAAGCAAAGAAAACGGGCGCATGGGAAACCTCCTATAGACCGTCCGAGATATGCCAATTCCGTGATCACCGGTCAATGGTTGATCATTTTGATCAAGGAAACGGGCCGGTTTCGCGGGCGCAGGAAGGCGTGATATATCCATGCAACAGTTTCGCGGGAAATTGATTGCAGGAGTGGCAAGTTTGGCGATCTGCTTTAATATCTGCGCAAATTATCGACGGGCCGCGCGATGCGGGGCCAAGAACGAGGGAATCATACCGTGACCCAGATCACTGCAAAAATCGCCGCAGCTTCGGTTGCCTTGCTGCCGCTTCTGGCTCCTGTTGCACAGGCCGAAACCAGCCAGTCCGAAGGGTATAATTTCTCGACCCCGCGCGTTTCGACGCAATCCTCCGGCGCCGGAATGAAGTTCACGCTTGGCGCGGGTGTTTCGGTCAGCCCGGAATATCCGGGATCGGATGATTACACCGCAGGCCCCGATATGGTGTTCCGCATCCATGCGCTGCAATATGGCGGCCTGACCTATGGCAATCCCGATCCCTATGCCGAGAAATCGGGCCTCGGGGTCTCGGGGTCGTTCCGCTATATCGGCAAGCGCGATTCCAGCGATTATGACGAGCTTGCCGGTCTGAGCGATGTGGACGCCTCGTTGGAAATGGGGCTGGGGCTGAGCTATGACACCGATTATTACAAGGTTTACAGCGATGTGCGCTATGGCGTTATCGGTCATAACACCTGGGTCGGGGAGGTCGGTGCCGATCTCAAATTGCATCCGACCGAGCGCCTGACCCTGACCATGGGGCCGCGCGCCTTCTGGGGCACGGAACGTTATGCGCAAACCTATTACGGCGTGTCGGCGGCGGAAGCCGCAGCCTCGGCTGCCGCAGGCGGTTCGCTGACGGCCTTCGATCCCGATGGGGGATTCTTGTCCGCCGGTGTGGAATTCGGTGCCAAATACCGCTTTGACGGCGGCTGGGGTGTTGAAGGCTCGGTGCGCTATGACAAGCTGATGAACGATGCCAAAGACAGCCCGATCACCAAAGCCGGTTCGGACGAGCAGTGGAGCATGAAGTTCGATGTCACCCGCGTCTTCACGCTTGGCGCGATGTAACGGCATCGGCCTTTGAAACGGCAAAGCCGGTCCTTCGGGGCCGGCTTTTTATTTTGGTAAAGGATTTCTTTGCTTATTGTCCCGATACTGCAGCCAAGTTCATAGGACAGGGCAGCAGAATGCGTGCAATCAGATATAGCGATACCCGTGCGGAGTTTTTGACCTTTTTCGAAAAGGGGCATTTCGTCAAGGCGCTGCACTTTCTTCAGGATCTTGCCGCACTTCACGGGGACACGCCCGAGTATATCCTCGATCTGGCCGAAACCTTCTGGCAACTCGGGGAGGAAGGCAAGGCGCTGGAACTGCTGCGTATTCTGGTTGAACGGTTCCCGAAATTCTCTGCCGGCTGGTTCATTCTCGGACAGCGTCTCATGAATTATGGCGCGACGGAAGAGGGGCGCATGTGTTTTTCCCAAGCGCTGGAGATCGAGCCGCAATCGGTCGTTTTGCGCGCGACGATCGGGCAGATCGACCCCGTTAGTCCGAATAGCGCGCAGGCCCGCTATCTGAAAAAATCGCTCCAGACAGATCTGCCGGCTTCGGTCAAAAGCGAAGTCCTGCAGGCGCTTGCACGGGCCGAGGAATGTTATGGCAGTCCGGCCAAAGCGTTCGGCTACTGGAAGCAGATGAACCGGCTGATCAAGGGCGAGTTCGATGTGGACCAGCTTGCGCGCTATGTCGACCTGCTCGACGAGATTGCCGCCGATCTTCCCAGCGCCGATCCTGCCTGTCAAATGCCGAAGGTTGTCTTTATCTGCGGTATGCCGCGTTCCGGCACCACCATCACCGAGACCTTGCTGGCGCAGCATCCCGACACGTTCGCGATGGGGGAGCATCTGTGTCTGTGCGGTCCGGCCCTGCTGTCCGGGCTGCCGGATTTCTCGCATACCGATGTCGCGCGGCTGGAAAAACTGCGCAAGCTCGACCGCCCTATGGTCGAGCAGCTGCGCTGGCATTTTTTAGGCAGTCTTCCCAAACACACCCCCGCCGGTAAGGTTCTGGTGACCAAAATGCCCGCGGATGCGTTCAGCCTCTGGGTGGCGCGGGCGGTGCTGCCCGATCTGCGGATCCTGCATATGGAGCGGCACCCGATGGATGTGGGGCTGTCGAATTTCAAGCTCCACTTCACCACCCTTGCGCCCTATCACGCCCATCTCGACAAGATCGGCGGGGTCATGCGGCAGACATGGCGGATGCGCGATATCAACAAACGGATTTTCGGCGACCGGATGCGGGTGCAATCCTACCGCGCACTGGTCGAGGATCGTGAGGCCCAGATGGCCGAGATCCTGTCTTTTGCGGGTCTTTCAGCCGCATCCGACACTCCGGCCACGACCGAAGAGGTGCGTTCGGTCCGCACCGCGTCGGTGATGCAGGTGCGCGAAGGGGTCAATACCAAGGGGCTTGATAAATGGCGTATCTATGAACGCCAGCTTGCGCCGCTTCTTCAGGCACTGGGGGGGCAGGCGGCTGTGGCGGATTGGGAAGCGCAGGACCGCGTGCGGAGCTTCCGTTTGCCCTAGGGAAAAGGCCCCTTAGGGGGCCTCTGCCGTTTCCAGCTTTTCCAAAGCGTCCATCCAAAGCGCTTCGGCACGGTCCATCGCCTCGCGCAGCTCCGCATATTTGCGGTTCCATGTTTCAAGCTCTCCGGCGCGCCCGTCCTCATACAGCGCGGGATCGGCAAGTTTGGTGGACAGCTTGCCGGCCATTTCCTCCAGCTTCTGTACCCGTTCCTCGCATTTGCGGACCTCCGAACGCAGCGCCAGCACCTGTTCGCGTGGTGCGCGTTTGGGCTTGGGTTTGGGCGCTTCGGGGGCGGCGTCCTTTTTGGGCGGGGTCAGAAGCTCTTGCCGGTAGGCATCAAGATCGGCCTCATAGGGGGCCACGCGCCCATCCTTTACCAGCCAGAGCCGGTCGGCCACCATCGACAAAAGATGCATATCGTGGCTGACCAGAATCACCGCGCCGGTATAGGTGTTCAGCGCCTCGGTCAGTGCCTCGCGGCTTTCGATATCAAGGTGGTTGGTCGGTTCGTCGAGGATCAGCATATGCGGCGCGTCGATGGTTGACAGCAGCAGCGACAGCCGTGCTTTCTGCCCCCCCGACAGCCGCCCGACCTCGGTTTCGGCCTGATCCGCGCCCAGCCCGAAGCCCGCAAGCCGTGCGCGCAGCTTCGATTGCCCCTCATCGGGGCGGATGCGTTGCAGATGCAGCAGCGGCGAGGCCCCCAGATCCAGCTCGTCCACCTGATGCTGCGCGAAATAGCCGATGCGCAGCTTGGAGGATTTCACCATCGAGCCGGTCATCGGCGCAAGCTTTCCTGCCAGCAATTTCGACAATGTCGATTTGCCCTCGCCATTGCGTCCCAGCAGGGCGATCCGGTCGTCCTGATCGATGCGCAGGTTCAGCCGTTGCAGCACCGCGCGGCCGTCATAGCCCACAGAGCCCCCTTCAAGGGCAACGATAGGCGGGGAAAGCTGTTCGGGTTCGGGAAAGGTGAAAACCTGTTTGGCCGCATCTTCGGGAGCGGTGATGGTTTCCATCTTCTCCAGCATTTTCACGCGGGCCTGCGCCTGTTTGGCCTTGCTGGCCTTGGCCTTGAAGCGGTCGACGAATTTCTGCAGATGGGCGCGGCGCTCGTCCTGCTTTTTGGCCGCCGAGGCCTGCTGTTCGCGATTGGCGGCACGCTGGCGCACGAAACTGTCATAGCCGCCCGAATAGAGCGTCAGCTTCTTGCCCTCCAGATGCAGGATCGAGCCGACCGCGCGGTTGAGGAGCCCGCGGTCGTGGCTGATGATGATCACCGTATGGGGGTATTTCGCCAGATATTGCTCGAGCCAGAGCGCCCCTTCGAGGTCGAGATAGTTGGTCGGTTCGTCCAGCAGCAACAGGTCCGGCTGGGCAAAAAGCACTCCCGCCAGCGCCACACGCATCCGCCAGCCGCCCGAGAAATCGGAGCAGGGCATCAGCTGTTGCTCGGCGTCAAAGCCCAGGCCCTTCAGGATGGACGAGGCGCGTCCTTCCGCCGACCATGCATCGATATCGGCCAGTCGGGTCTGGATCTCGGCAATGCGGGCCGGATCGGTGGCAGTTTCGGCCTCGGCCAGAAGTCCCGACCGTTCGGTATCTGCCGCCAGCACCGTATCAAGCAGGCTGGTCGCGGAGGAAGGCACCTCCTGCGCCACACCGCCCACCTTGGCGCGCGAGGGCAGCGAGATATCGCCCTTTTCCAGAACGGCCTGTCCGCGGATCAGCCGGAACAGCGTGGTTTTCCCCGCACCATTGGGGCCGACAAGGCCGACTTTATGGCCGTCGGGGATGGTGGCGGAGGCATCCTCGAACAGAGGACGGCCTTCGATGGAATAGGTGATATCGGAAATTTTCAACATGCCCGAGCCATGCCGAAAGCCGGGCGGCGCGTCAACGGAAATCTCGTTGGCCTGCCGGTTGTCGGGGCGCGGCGGATGTCAGGCGGGTGCGGCCAGCAGCACGATGGCGATAAAATGCGTCACGGCGGCGGCCAGCACATGGCCATGCCAGATCGCGCGCGAAAAGGGGATGCGTTCGATCACATGGAAAACCGTGCCTGCGGTATAGATCAGCCCGCCCGTCACGATCAGGATCACGGCCGTCAGCGGCAGGGAGGTGACAATCGGGTAGCTCGCGACCAAGCCGATCCAGCCCATCGCGAGATACATCACAAATCCCAGACGGTGCCAGCGGTTGAAAAAGCCAAGCTTCATCACCAGCCCGATGCCCGCAATCACCCAAGAGGCAATCGCCAGCGCCCATCCGGTCCGGCCCTCAAGGCCCAGCAGGGCCATCGGGGTATAGGTGCCGGCGATGAGCAGATAGATCGCGGCATGGTCGAAGCGGCGCAGAACGGCGCGGGTCGGGGCGTGAAGCGTCAGGTTATAGGCTGCGGAAAATCCGAAGCTGGCCAGCAATCCGCCCGCGTAAATGGCCAGAGGCCAGATATGGGTGACAGGGCCGGTGAGTGCCGCCCAGACCAGCAGTCCGCTGATCCCCGCAATCACGGTGACCAGCCCCAACACATGCATGACCCCGTCGGCGACATGTTCGCGCAGACTATGGGGCAGTCTGTATCTGTTCATGAGAGACATCCCGAATGGCTTCGCATCTGCAGCATAGCGCATATCGGGTGACATGGGGATGACACGGAGCGTTTCACACCCTTAGCACGGATGTTCACGCGAATGTGGCCTTATCCTTCGGCAGATATCCCGAAAATCGCGATCGCCGCGCCCAGCACCGCAAGCCCCGCATAGCGCAGGCGTTGCCCGCCTTGGGCCCGCAGCGCCGCCAAGGCCGACTGGAGTGCGTAATAGGCCGCAAAGGCGCGCGAGGCATAGGAGATGATCGCGAACAGATCGACCGTCCATGTCAGCGCGATGCCAAGGGCCACCAGCATGACATAGGCAAGGCCCGGACGCAGGCGGTTATGGCTCAGCTCTGCGGCCAGCCCGCCCGCGCCGCCGGTATCGGCCACCGCCGCCGAAAACTGCGCCGCAAGTGCTGCGGCCACCAGCATGACCGGCAGGATCGGTGCGACCACCCGCATCATTTCGATAATGGCGGTTTCGGTCAGCTTCATCTCGCCGGGCGGGAAGACATAGGCCAGAAGCACGATATACACCATATAGATCCCCGCCGAGAGCCATTGCGCCAGCTTCATCGCACGGATGCGGGTCGGGGCATCATAGTTGCGCCCCATATAGCGGGCGGTCTCGAAGCCCTGCACGGTGACAATCAGACCAAAGCCCAACCGGACCGCTTCCAGCGGCCCCAGATCGGGCGGCAGCAGATAGAGCGTGCCTTTCGAGGTCTCCGACAGGAAATAGACCGCCAGCCCCAGCAGCAGTCCCGCAATGATGGCCAGTTTCAGCGAGACACTGGCATATTCCATCCGCTCGAGCCGTTTGAACCCGCCCGACAGGCCCGCCGCCGCAATCACCACAAACACCACCGTGGTCACGATTTTGGCGTTCAGGCTGGTGTCCCACGGGGTCAGCGACACGGCGAAAGCCCCGAAAAGATTGAGGTAATAGGCGACAGAGATCACATAGGCGACCCCGAGCGCCACCGAAGACAGGGTTTCAAGCCCGCGAATGCCATGCGCGGGGGCCGTCTCGTGTTCGAGGCAGGCGATATTGTGACGGATCGCGCTGCCGAAGGCCCATGCAAGAAGGCAAAGCGCGGCCATGACCGCCGGGGCCAGCCAGCCATAACGGACCTGAAGGATCGGTCCCAGAACCAGAAAGCCCGAACCGATGATCGAGGCCAGCGGCGTGATCATTGCCCGCCATCCGGGGCGCGCGCGCATCCTCGGCCAGAACATGAACAGGCCCATAGCGGCGGCGAAGGCGAGGATGGCAATATCGAGTATCATATCGCCTATCTGGGCCGCGTGGGGGCGGAAGGAAAGGGGTTTTTATACCTCGGGGCTGGCCATTGCGCGCCAGTGTTCAATTCGTGCTGCAATATCAGGCCCATGTGTGGCAATCGCATCCTGCGCGAGCTTGAGCCGGTCCACCGCCTTTTCCAGCCGCGCCGAGATTTTCCGGATCTCGCTTTCGAGGATCGGGCAGAGTGTCTCGTTTTGCGAGATTTCACGGCGGCGGAGCAACCGGTCGAGATGGGTCTGCCACATCTCGACGGTGCGCATCTGGGCATGCAGCGTATCGGCCAGAACCTTGGCATGGGTGGTTTCGGCGCGAATAATCGCTTCGACAGATCTGTTTTTAAGCTCGGCGCTGCGCAGGCTTTCAAACCGGCTTCTCTGACCGTAGCCGGGCTGGTTGATCCCGCCCATCACAGGCGTGTCTATGCCACCGGATTCCGGCATAATCGCGATTTTGAACCCATATGTCACCGAACTGCCTACTCTGTATCACGAGACCTGCGCCTCATTGGGTATAGTTAACACAACAACTGTTGCGTGCAGTGGTTAACAGATCGTTAATCCGCGGGCAGAGCGTTACGTTCATATCCGATTTTTCTGATATATGACATCAAAGCCACGCCCCGGGGTCTGAAAAGGGGCCTCCATACGGCCATAAACCTCGATACGGCCCATAAAAAAGCCGCCCTCGGCGGGGCGGCTTTCGCGGGCTTGCAAGGGTGGGATCAGAACCCGGCCTTGATCTTTTCGAACTCCGCCAGCTGACGTTCGCGCATCTGCGGGTCATTGGGGGTCTGGGCAAGGATCGGGGCATCGACATGGCCAAGACCTGCGGCATCCAGATCCTCTTTCGAGAACTGCTCCATCGCCTTGACGTTGGTATGGCCATATCCGATGGCCTCCATCAGGGCAGGGGCTGCCGCGGGGGCCAGCCACGAATTGATGAAGTCATAGGCCTGATCTTCCGAACCGGGGCCATCCTTGAGGTTGACATAGCCGCAGAAGAAGGTGGACGAGCCTTCTTTCGGCGCGCGCTGGAAGGCCACCGGATAGCCATCGGCCTTGAGATAGGTCACGCCATCATTCCACGACCACGAAATAAGCACTTCGCCCGACGCCATGGTCTGGGCCTGTTCCGAAGGGTCGGTCCAGTAGGATTGCACATTCTGGTGGGCTTTGCGCAGCCATGCCGCCGCTGCCTGGAACTGGTCTTCGGTCACATTGGTCCAGTCCGACACGCCGGTGGCCAGATAGGCCAGCGCCCAGACATCATCCGAGCTGTCGGGCAGCGATATACGGCCCTGATATTTCGGGTTCAGGAAGACATCCAGAGAGGCCACATCCTCGGCAGGCACTTTCTCGGGATTATAGGCGATGGCGGTCGCGCCCCAGTCGGTGGGGATATACCACACGCCCTGATCATCCTTGAAGATCTTGGAATTGAGGAATTTCGGGTCGATATCCTTGAAGGCGGGAATGCGCGAGACGTCCCACGGCTCGATCAGACCGGCATCGCGATATTTCGACACCATCTGCGAACAGGGATGGGCCACATCGGCTTTGAAGCCCGAGGCAAGCTTCTGGTAGGCCTCGTCGTCATCACCGTAGAAGGTATAGCTGGGGCCGGCGCCATATTTCTGGGCATATTGCGCAAACAGGCCCGGCACTTCAAAGCCCGACCAGTCAAAGACCAGAAGATCGGGGCTTTCAGCCTGTGCCTGCAGACCGATCAGACAGGCCGCGCCTGCGAGCAGAGAGGTGAAATGTTTCATGGAAGTCCCTGTTTTATGTGTTCTCCCCCGACGCTAAAACGCAGCGCCCGACGCGACAAGAGGGATTTTCACATCGCCGTGCCGCGTCGTGAGCGGGTTTGGGGGCTGGACGTGGGTCATTTGCCAGCTATTTAGCCCTTTCAATGGTTTGACGGAGGGATTCATGGGGTTGAAACCGGTTATTCTATGGCTCAGACGCGATTTCCGTCTGCATGATCATCCGGCGATGGTGGCTGCCGAAAAAACTGGCGCTCCCGTGATCTGCGTCTTCATCCATGACGAGATCGTGGCCGGAACGGGGGCTGCGGCCAAATGGCGCTGGGGGGAGGCCATCGCCAGTTTCGCAGCACGGCTTGAGGAGATCGGCAGCCGTCTGATCCTGCGCAAGGGGGCGGCGCTGGAGGTCCTGCAGGGGCTGGTGCAGGAGACGGGGGCCACGCAGGTGCACTGGTCGCGCGCCTATGATCCGGCCTCGATTGCGCGCGACAGGGCGGTGAAGGCGGCTTTGAGGGAGGGCGGTATCGGGGCGCATAGCCATAAGGGCCATCTGATGTTCGAGCCGTGGGATGTCGCCACCGGCAAGGGCGAGCCCTACAAGGTCTACACCCCCTATTGGAATGCCGTGAAGGGACGCGGGGTGGACACCCCCTGTGACACGGTGCGCGCGCTGGCCGCGCCCGAGACATGGCCGGACAGCGAGACTCTGGCTTCATGGCAGATGGGGGCGCAGATGCGGCGCGGGGGGCCTGTGCTGGCGGAACATGCCTGCATTGGCGAGGCCTCGGCCCAAGGGCGCATGGCCTCTTTCTTCGGGAATAAGATTGACGATTATAAGGCTGCCCGCGATCAGGTCGACCAGAAGGGCACCTCGAACCTGTCGGAGAATCTGACCTATGGCGAGATCAGCCCGCGCAGCCTCTGGCATAGCGGCTGGGCGCGTATGGAAGCCGGTAGCGCGGGGGCCGAGACCTTTCTGAAGGAACTCGTCTGGCGCGAATTCGCATGGCATCTGCTCTATCATTTCCCCACGCTCGATCACGAGAACTGGCGGGCCGAGTGGAACGGCTTCGGCTGGCGGCGCGACAATAACGATGCCGAGGCGTGGCGGCGCGGTCGTACGGGCGAGCCCTTCGTGGATGCCGCGATGCGCGAGATGTTCGTCACCGGCCAGATGCATAACCGTGCGCGGATGATCGTGGCCTCTTACCTCACCAAGCATCTGATGACCGATTGGCGGGTGGGGCTGCGCTGGTTCGAGGACTGCCTGACCGATTGGGATCCCGCCTCGAATGCGATGGGTTGGCAATGGGTGGCGGGCTGCGGCCCCGATGCCGCGCCCTATTTCCGCGTGTTCAATCCCGAGACGCAGGCCCAGAAATTCGACCCCGATGGCCGCTACCGCCGCGCCTGGATTGCCGAAGGACAGCCGCAGCCCGGCAAAACGGCGCTGCAATATTTCGATGCGATCCCGAAATCATGGCGGATGTCTGCGGATGACCGTTATCCGCCGCGGCTGGTGGATCTGAAAGAAGGGCGCGAAAAGGCGCTTGCGGCCTATGAGAGGCATAAAAAAGGCTAGGCTTTCCCGCGCCTTTCCAATTTTGGACATATTCCTGCGCGATGGTGCTGCCGATCTTGGTGACGGGCAGGGGGCGCGCGATGCAGCGTATCGGCTATGACAATGCAAGGGCGCGGATGCCAACCGCCTCGCGGGCGGTTGCCGCGCTCGCGCTGGGGGGGGTGGCCTGGGCCTGTGCCGAAGCGGCGCTTGGCCTGCTGCCCGTGTCCACCGTGACCAAGGGATATGTGCCGGTGCTTGGGCTGACGGGGCTTCTGGGCGGCTGGTACGGGCTGGGCCGCGAAACGCTACGCACACCCTACCGTACCGTGCTGGCGGGGCTGCGGATGGCGCTTTATCTGGCAGCGATGACGGTGGTCTATCTGGGCGCACTCGATATGTTCCGTCATGCGCATATGGTCAAAAGCACCAATGTTTTCGGCGCTTTGCTGGATGGTCTCAGCTTCGGGTTGCGGGCTGCGGGGGAATTACTTTCTGTTGACATGCTTGGCATGGTCATTGTGGGTTGCGTTACCGCTGCTATCTTGACATGGCTGACACAGCGGCGCTGGCCCTGACCCTGGTCCTGACCCTCGGTCCGGCAGGCCACGCCCCTCCGGCTGGCAAGACTTGATAAGGTGATCGCGTGACCAAAACGTATTTCTTCTACGGAACCCTTAGCTATCCGCCCTTGCTGGAACGCGTTCTGGGCCGGATGCCGAATATGCGCCCCGCTTTTCTGGATGGCTACGAGCCGCGCGTGGCGCGCCGCAATGGCGAAGACCTGCCCTTTCCCATTCTGGTGCCCTCGGATCTGGGCGTTCCCGGTATTCTGATCGATACCGAAACTCCCGAAGAGGATGCCCGCCTTTACGCCTATGAGGGCGGATATTGCCTGCATGCCTGCGATGTCAGTGCCGATGGAATTGGCGGCACGGTTCGGGCGCAGGTCTTTTTGCCGGACGAGGGCGCGTGGCAGACGGGTGGCGCATGGGACCTTGCCGACTGGGCCGAGACTTGGGGCGAGCTGGCGACCGAGGCTGTCGAGGATACGATGGCCAGCCTGCAGGATCTGGATTTCGACCAGATCTATGACCGCCGCGAGGCCATGATGGTGCGGGCTGCGGCGCGTGTGCGCGCCCGCGAGACCGGCCCCGCCACACTCCGGCGCAGTGCGGAACGCGGCGATATCGTCGTGTCCGACCGGCGTATGCCCTATGCCAAGTTCTTCTCGGTCGAGGATTACCGGCTACAATTCCGCAAATTCTCGGGTGCGCTGTCCGCCCCGATGGAGCGCGCGGTTTTCGTGTCCTGCGATGCGGCGGTGGTGCTGCCCTATGATCCGGTACGCGACAGGGTGCTGCTGATCGAACAGTTCCGCGTGGGGCCGATGGCGCGCGGCGATGGCAATCCGTGGCTTCTCGAGGCGATTGCGGGCCGTGTCGATCCGCTGGAAACCCCCGAGCAGACCGCCTTGCGCGAGGCGCAGGAAGAGGCGCATCTGAGCCTGCGCAAGCTGGTGCCTGCCGCGCAGTATTATTCCTCTCCCGGTGCCAAAAGCGAATATGTCTATAGCTATATCGGGATCGCTGACCTGACGGATGATGCCGCCGCGCCGGGGGGGCTGGCGGAGGAGGGCGAGGATATCCGCCCGCATCTGGTCAGCTTCGACGAGATGGTGGCGCTTCTGGACGCGGGCGAGCTGAACAATTCGATGGTCGTGATCTGCGCGCAGGCCCTGATCCGCCACCGCGATGCCCTGCGCGCCGAATTCGGCCAAGCCTAGGGCGATGCCGTCCGGACGCGGCGGCCAAGGCCGAGACCCGAGGCCCGTGCAGGGGGGGGCTGCCTGTCCCTGCATGCGGGCTACGTTCGGGGGCCACGTTCGGGAGGGGGCACGGGTGGATAAGGACATTTACACAGCTTTGGCAAAGCGGCCTTGACGGCGGTCCGCCTTTTGCAAGGACCACGAACGCGCGTTTTGCAAATTGCCGATTTCGCGCGAGAATTTTCGCCTAAATTCGGCTTGAGGGCCGGCTTGCGCGACGAATATGACTTGAGGCCGCCAAACGCCCGTCCTAAGTCTGGGGCCGACAAGTGGCGCTGCAATCGATTGGAGAAGATCATGAGAGTATGCGAGGATCTGGCACAGGCGGTAGGGAATACGCCCCTGATCAAGCTGAAAAAAGCTTCCGAGCTGACCGGCTGTGAGATCTTGGGGAAGGCCGAATTCCTGAACCCCGGCCAATCGGTGAAAGACCGCGCGGCGCTGTTTATCATCCGGGATGCGGTCGCACGCGGCCAGCTCAAGCCGGGTGGCACGATTGTGGAAGGCACGGCGGGCAATACCGGCATCGGTCTGGCACTGGTCGGGGCCTCGATGGGGTTCAAGACCGTGATCGTGATCCCCGAGACCCAGTCTCAGGAAAAGAAAGACATGATCCGCCTTGCAGGTGCCGAGCTGGTGCAGGTGCCTGCCGCCCCCTACAAGAACCCCAATAACTATGTCCATTACTCGCGCCGTCTGGCCGAGGCGCTGGCCAAGACCGACCCCAACGGGGTGATCTGGGCCAACCAGTTCGACAATACCGCCAACCGCGAGGCCCATATCCAGACCACCGGTCCGGAAATCTGGGACCAGACGGGGGGCCGTGTGGATGGCTTTATCTGTTCGGTCGGCTCGGGCGGTACTTTTGCGGGCACGGGCATGGCGTTGCAGCCCAAGGGCGTGAAGATCGGCCTTGCCGATCCCGATGGCGCCTCGCTGCACAGCTTCTACACCACAGGCGAATTGAAAGCCGAGGGCTCGTCGATCACCGAGGGCATCGGTCAGGGGCGCATCACCGCAAATCTCGACGGGTTCACCCCGGATATGTCCTATAACGTGCATGATGACGAAGCCCTGCCGATCATCTTCGATCTGCTGCAGGAAGAGGGGCTGTGCCTTGGCGGGTCTTCCGGCGTCAATATCGCCGGTGCGATCCGCATGGCGAAAGAGATGGGGCCGGGCCACCGGATCGTCACGATCCTGTGCGACTATGGCAACCGCTACCAGTCCAAGCTGTTCAATCCCGAATTCCTCAAAGAGAAATCCCTGCCGGTTCCCGAATGGCTGGACCGCGCCCCCGCAGCGATGCCCGAGGTTTTCGAGGGATGATACAACAGGTCCTGCGCGCTGCCGCCACCGTCTTCTTCCTTTTGGTCGCAGGCATGGTCTGGGCGCAGGACCAAACTGCCCCTGATTATAAATCATGGGAAAAATTTGCCGCATCTGCCCAGACCTCGATCAATCAGGATACGGCGCAGATCAGCGAACAGGATCTGGAAGATCTGCGGGCAACGCTGGTCACATGGCGCGATAAATTCAATGCCGCCCGTGACACGAATGCCAGCCAGATCAAGACGATACGCGACCAAATTGAAGCTTTGGGTCCGGCACCTGCCGAAGGCGACAGCGAAGACGCGGCCATTGCCAAACGCCGCAGTGACCTGAATGACCAGCTTTCCAAATTGCAGGCCCCGTCGATCACCGCCACCGAGGCGGCCACACGCGCCGACGGGCTGATCCGCTCGCTTGATAGCGAGCTGCGCAGCCGGTCGACGGACAAGCTGCTGCGGCTGTCGCCGTCGCCGCTCAATCCGGTCAACTGGGCCTCGGCGCTGAAAGTGGCAGGGCAGTTGACGGGCAAGCTGTATGAGGAAAGCAAGGCCCAGCTTGAGGGCACCACCCGCTTCGAGGAACTGCGCGAGAATGGTCCGGTAATTGCCGGTCTTGTGCTGGTGGCCTTGGTGCTGCTGGGGCGCGGGCGGCGCTGGATGGAGGATCTGTCGCAATGGCTGCTGGGCCGGTCTTCCATGCGGGCGCGGATGGTGATCGAGATGATCGTCTCGGTGGGGCAGATCCTTGTGCCGCTGGGCGGGATCGTGCTGCTGTTGCAGGCGCTGCAGATTTCGGGACTGTTCGGCGCGACATGGCAGGATTTCCTGCGTGTTCTGGCGGGCGTGGCCACCGTCACGCTGTTCTCGGCATGGCTGGCGGGGCGGTTGTTCCCGTGGAATGACCGGCAGGCCAGCCCGTTCAACCTGCTCAGCGAACGCCGCGCGGAAGGGCGCCTGCTGGTGGTGTCGATGGGCTTCCTGCAGGCCCTGTGGGACCCGTTCGGCCATTGGGTTGTCGAACAGGCGATGGCGCTGACCCGCGCCTCGGTCAGCTCTGCAACGGCGGATGCGGCCAGCACAGCGGCCACACAGCTTGATGCGGCGCTGGCGGCGCTGACCCTGCCGTTGCAGATCTTGGCGGGGCTTGCGCTGTTCCGCACGGGGGCGGTGCTGCGCCGCCATGTGCGCAATGAAGACAAGCAGTCGGTTGACCGTGCCTTCGGTGACAGCCTGATCCTGCTGATCGGCAATGCGGTGATCGTTGTGGCGGTTGTCGGCCCGCTTCTGGGGGCGATCGGCTATGTCAATGCGGCCAACCAGCTGATCTGGCCGATGATCAAATCGCTGTTCCTTGCGGGGCTGGTGCTGACCCTGCAGCGCTTTGTCGCCGAGGTCTATGTGGTGCTGACCAAGCGCGAGGATGACGGGCGCGACAGTCTTGTGCCGATTCTGATGGGGTTTGTGCTGGTGTTGCTGGCGCTGCCGGTTCTGGCGCTGAACTGGGGCGCAAGGGTGGAAGACCTGAGCGAGGTCTGGACCACGTTCAGCAACGGGTTCGATATGGGCGGGGTACGGATTTCTCCGAGCATCTTCCTTGTGTTGGCCATCGTTTTTGCCATCGGCTATGCGATCACCCGTGGGGTGCAGGCGGCCCTGCGCAGCACCATCCTGCCCAAGACCAATATCGATAAGGGCGGGCAGAACGCGATCCTGTCGGGCATCGGCTATATCGGTATTTTCCTCGCGGCTCTGGTGGCGATCTCTTCTGCGGGGATCGACCTCAGCTCGCTTGCCATCGTGGCGGGGGCATTGTCGGTGGGGGTGGGCTTTGGTCTGCAGACCATCGTGCAGAACTTTGTCTCGGGGATCATCTTGCTGATCGAACGCCCGATTTCGGAAGGCGACTGGATCGAGGTCGGCACGCAGATGGGGGTCGTCAAGGCGATCTCGGTGCGTTCGACGCGTATCGAGACCTTCGACCGGACCGAAGTGATCGTGCCCAATGCCGATCTGATTTCGGGTCAGGTGACCAACTGGACGCGCGGCAATATGACGGGGCGGCTGATTGTGCCGGTGGGCGTGGCCTATGGCACCGATACCCGCAGGATCGAGAAACTCCTGATGGAGATCGCCGAGGACCAGCCGACAGTGATGATGGACCCCGCGCCCAATGTGGTGTTCGTGGGGTTCGGGGCCGATAGCCTGAATTTCGAAATCCGGATGATCCTGTCGGATGTGAATTTCAAGCTGCGCGTGATGTCCGAGGTGAACCACCAGATTGCCGCCCGCTTTACCCGTGAGGGGATCGAGATTCCCTTCGCGCAGCGCGATCTCTGGCTGCGCAACCCCGAGGCGCTTTCGGGGCGCTACGAGGACCGGCCGGCGCGTTGGCGTGACACGGAGGAGGAAGGCCATAGCCGCCGCGAGGCCAAGCTGAAAGAGAACGAGACGCCGCATGATCTTGGGCAGCCGATGCCCGGTGAAGGGTTCGAGGATGCCGATGCGGATGGTGGTGGGGACGCCCGCTGAGCCGCGCGGCTCAGCTGGGGGGACGCCTCCGTAAGGGCTGCAATATCTGGACCGGAACATGAAAACCGGAGGCCGTCCCGCCTCCGGTTTTTGTCTTTCTGTGGGGTGAGGGAAAGCGTTTCGTCCGTTCCGGCTTGTCCCCCGAAACGTGAACAGGCCCCACGGATGGGGCCTGTCGACAGGAAAGGACCGGTAACGGTCAGTGATAATGTTTGTTGCGCGATTGCTTGCCCAGACCGGGATTGAAGCTGTTGGTCGGGTCGCAGTCGCAATAATGCGCGGCCAGAGCGGGTTTGGCTTTGTAGAGATGCCCGACATTGTGCTCTGCCGGATATTCTGCGCCCCGTTGGTCGAGGATTTCCAGCATCTTGGCTTTCAGCGCGTGAGAATCCACGCCCTTCTTCACGACATAGTCCTGATGCAGGACATGGCAGAAGAAATGCCCGTAATAGAGCTTGTGCTCGATCTGGGCATCCAGTTCGGGGGGTAGATGCTCGAACCAGTCCTCGTCATTGCGGCGCAGGGCGATGTCGAGCGGCAGGATATCGGCCACGTCCTTTTCATGCAGGGCCATATACCGCACAGCCGCACCCGCTGCCGCAAAGCGGTGCAGACCGGCGATTTTCGTCTCGCGGGCATCGCATTCGAAGAAATCCGCATCCTTGCCGTCGCAGAGTTCGGAGAGCGTTTTCTGTGCCGCCTCGATCCCCTCATCGCGCATCTTCAGGATCAGATGGTGCTCGAAGCGGTGGCGATATTCGGTCAAGCGCTTGGGCAGGATCGCGGGCCAGAGATTGGCGACAAGTTGCAGGAATTTGTCGGTCAGGTGGCGGGTGGGGCCGAAGCGGTTCAGCCGCCCGTCAATGGCTCCTTTCAGCGCGAAGAATTGCGGCAGGCGGTCGGTGCCCAGCTTGTCGATGGCCAGCACCGTATCCTTGCCGTATTTCTCGGTGATATCATAGGCATCGCGGTGCATATATTCGCCGGAGATCGGCAGCACGGGGAAGTCTTTGAGGATGATCCGCCGCAGTTTTGTCAGCGTTTCGGTCGAATTGGTGCCGATATAGAATGTCTTCTGCCGTGCCGGGCGCGCGAAACTGTCCAGACGCACGGCGAAAACCGCAAGTTTTCCCGCACAGCCCGAGGCTTCATAGAGCCGCCCCGGATCGGCATTGAACCGCGCGGGGGTGTCAGCTTCGATATCGCGGACGCGCTCGGCATAGCCCTGATCGGAGGCATGGCGATTGCCTTCATGGTCGATCGCGCCCCAGTCGCCCTTCTCGACACGGGTCAGAATCTCTTCAGGTGTCGTGCCAAGGTCGATCCCCAAGTGATTAATAAGGTGTAAATTTCCTTCGGCATCAAGCTGGGCGAAAAGCGCCATTTCCGTGTAGGACGGGCCGCGTTCGACCAGCGCGCCGCCGGAGTTGTTGCACACGCCGCCAATCACCGAGGCCCCGATACAGCTGGAGCCGATCACCGAATGCGGGTCGCGGCCCTTCGGGTCCAGCGCCTTTTCCAGACGGAACAGCGTCGCCCCCGGCAGGGCGACCACCTGCCGCCCGTCATCCAGCAGGTGCACACGGTCCATCCGCCGCGTCGAGATGATCACCACCTCGCGGTCATAGCTACCCTTGGGGGTGGAACCTTCGGTCAGGCCGGTATTCGAGGATTGCATGATGATGATTTTATCGGCCTTCACGCAGGCCTGAATCACCTTCCACTGTTCCAGCACGCTGCCGGGGCGGACAACGGCCAGCGCCTCGCCTTCGCCCGAACGGTATCCCTGCCGGAACCGTTCGGTTGCGCGGGGATCGGTCAGGACATGACGATGGCCGACGATGGATTGGAGTTCGGAAATTAGGGATGTATCGGCCATCATAAGGGTCCTTCCAGTACAGGGTCGCGACGAATTGTCTCAGACAATAGGCGGGCAAGGCGGCTGCGTCACCTCAAAAATGCGATATTGGTAAGAAAACTGATCCAATATGGGAAAGGCGGCTTTGGAAATGGCAGATCCTCTTGACCGATGCGGCGAAAACCGCGACAGGCGATGACATGATACCGACAGACCGCCTGCACCAGATCCGCGACCGATACGGTTATCTCGAAGCCCAGCTTTCGAGCGGGCCGGACCCTGCCGAAATCGCGCGGATTTCCCGTGAATATTCCGAGCTGAAGCCCGTGGTCGAGCAGATCGAGAACTGGCTTCAGGCGCAGGCCGATCTGGCCGAGGCCGAGGGCTGGCTTGCCGATCCGGAGATGAAGGATCTGGCCGAGGAAGAAGTGCCGCTGCTGCGCAAGAAGCTGCCCGAGCTGGAACAGGCTCTGCGTCTGGCGTTGCTGCCCAAGGATGCTGCCGATGCGCGTCCGGCCATTGTCGAGATCCGGCCCGGAACAGGGGGCGACGAAGCGGCCCTTTTTGCGGGCGACCTGCTGCGCATGTATCAGCGCTATGCCGACATTCGAGGCTGGCGGGTCGAGATACTGGATTATGCCGAAACCGAACTGGGCGGCATCAAGGAAGTGATGCTGCGGATCGAGGGCGAGGGTGTTTTTGCCCGTCTGAAATACGAATCGGGCGTGCATCGCGTGCAACGCGTGCCGGAAACCGAAGCCGGTGGCCGTATCCATACCTCTGCCGCGACCGTCGCGGTGCTGCCCGAGGCCGAGGAGGTCGATATCGACATTCCGGCTTCGGATATCCGGATCGATACGATGCGGTCGTCGGGGGCCGGTGGCCAGCACGTCAATACCACCGATTCTGCCGTGCGGATCACCCATTTGCCCACCGGTCTTGTGGTGACCTCTTCGGAAAAATCCCAGCATCAGAACCGTGCCAATGCGATGGCCGTGCTGCGGGCAAGGCTTTATGATATGGAGCGCGCGCGCATGGATGCGGAGCGCTCTGCCGCGCGTAAGGGGCAGGTGGGCTCCGGTGACCGCTCCGAGCGCATCCGCACCTATAATTTCCCGCAAGGGCGGCTGACCGATCACCGCATCAACCTGACGCTATACGCGCTGAGCCAGATCATGGGCGGTGATCTGGACGAGGTGATCGACGCACTGGTGGCGGATGATCAGGCGGCCCGACTGGCCGAGATGGAGGGGTAAGGCGCATGCAGGGCGGTGTATTGTTGCGCGAGGCCGTGACCAAGCTGCGGGAGGCGGGGATCGCATCGGCTGCGGGGGATGCGCGACGCCTTCTGGCCCATGCGCTGCGGGTCTCGCCCGAGCGGCTGACGCTTGCGCTGCATGATCCCGTGGCCGAGGAAGCGCAGGCCAGATTTGCCCGCTTTCTGGCGGCGCGCATGGACTTCCAGCCGGTGTCGCAGATCACGGGGGCGCGGCTGTTCTGGGGGCGCAAATTCAAGGTCACTCAGGATACGCTCGACCCGCGTCCCGAGACCGAAATTCTGGTAGAGCGCGCCTTGCAGCAGCCTTTCCGGAACGTGCTGGATCTGGGCACGGGCACGGGCTGTATTCTGCTGAGCTGTCTGGCGGAAATGCCCAAAGCCACGGGCGTCGGGGTGGATCTCTCGCCGCAGGCTCTGGCGGTTGCGCAAAGCAATGCCGATAATCTTGGCCTGAGCGAGCGGGTGCGCTTGACGGTCTCTGACTGGTTCGATGCGGTGGATGGCATGTTCGATCTGATCGTCTCCAACCCGCCTTATATCGCGCAGGACGAGATGGCCGGTCTGGCGCGCGACGTGCTGGATTGGGAGCCGCATAGCGCCTTGACGCCGGGGGGCGACGGTCTGTCGGCCTATGCCAAGATCGCGCGCGGTCTGCTGGTGCATCTGGCCCCCGGGGGGCGCATCCTGTTCGAGATCGGGCCGACTCAAGGGGCTGCGGTTTGCGGCTTCTTGTCGGAGATCGGTCTTGACGGCTGCCGGATATGGCCCGATCTTGACGGGCGGGACCGTGTTGTGGAGGCGCGGCGTCCGCTTTAGGCCGGACTCCGGCCCTGAAATATGCCGATCCGCCAGTGTCCTGCGGTTCGTCTTCACTAAAACTTCACGATATTTCGGCGACAATACCCCGAAAAAAGAGCATAAAGGGAAAATCTATCTTGCGAGATCCGTCGTGACGTGCTTATCAGGGGACGTGCACGGAGAAACAAGTTTCCCGGCATGGCTCAGCTTAACACTGCGGGCTTGGTTGAAGGGCATAGACCCCTTATGCAACCAGACTGTCCCGCGCGGCCCGGTTGGATCGTGACGGATCTGGCCTAGACCTTGTCAAAACCGCTCGCTTTTAAAGGCGGATAAATTGAACGAAAGCAGATGAGATCATCCAAATCACGTTCGCGTTCCAAGTCGAACCGGCAGCGTTCCATCGGGAATATCATCAACCGGGTTTTTGAAAGCTCGGGTCCTGAGGGCAAGGTCCGCGGGACGCCCCAGCAAATCATCGATAAATATCTTGGTCTTGCACGGGATGCGCAGCTGTCGAACGACCGCGTGGCAGAGCAGAACTTTCTGCAGCATGCCGAGCATTACACCCGCCTTCTGCACGAGGCGCAGCGCGAGATGGCGCAGCGTCAGCCCAACGGGCAGGGCAACGGTAACCAGAACGGCGCAGGCCAGGGCAATGGCCCGTCCGGTGCCGATATGGACCAGCCCGCGCAGGCGGCGATGTCCGATGCCGCTTCCAGCCAGAATGACGGCTATGCCCAAGCGTCCGCTCCGGCCACTCCGCAGGGGGAAACCGGCGGGTGGCGCAAGCGCGACACCGCACGCGATGTCGAGCGGGTAGAGGCCGAGGATTCCAATCTGGTCGAGACGCCCGAAAGCCGCAGCGATCTGCGTGTCAGCCGCGAGAGCGAGCCTGCGCCGGTCGCAAGCGCCGAGCCGCAGCCGGAACGCCAGCCCGAGCCAGCCGCAGCCCCTGCGACCGAAGAGGCCCCTGATGCGGCTGAAAAGCCCAAGCGTCCGCGTAAGCCGCGCGCCAAAAAGGCCGACACCGCCGATGGTGAGAAGCCCAAAGCGCCGCGCAACCGTCGCAAGCCGAAAGCGGCAAGCGAAGAGGGCAATGGCGAGGCCGGTCCCTCCGAGGATGCTCCGAAAGCGGCAAACGGCTAAGTTACGAGACTGACAGAAAAACCGCCCGTGCAGCAGATCTGCGCGGGCGGTTTTTTATGGTCTGTGCGGTCAGTTTGTTTCGAGGCTGCGGGCGAGGCGGCACCATTCCTCGATCGTGACCCGTTCGGCGCGTTGGGTGGGCGGGATGCCGACCGCTTCCAGCTTGGCCTCGATATCGGGCGCGACAGATTTCAGCGAGGCACGCAGCATCTTGCGGCGCTGGTTGAAGCCCGCCGCTACAACGCGCGACAGAATCTTGGCATCCGCCGGATAGCGCGGCTCGGGCAGGGCTTTCAGATGCACCACGGCAGAATGCACTTTGGGCGCGGGGGTGAAGGCCTCGGGCGGCAGCGACATCACAATGCGTGCGGTGGTGCGCCATTGCGCCAGAATGGCGAGCCGTCCGTAATGGTTGTCGCCCGGCTGTGCGACGATCCGTTCGGCCACCTCGCGCTGGAACATCAGTGTGAGGCTGTCCCATTGCGGCGGCCAGTCCTTCGGCGTCAGCCAGCGCACCAGCAGTTCGGTGCCCACGTTATAGGGCAGGTTCGCGGCAATCTTGTAGGGCGTGCGCAGATGCGCCGTCACATCGACTTCGAGCGCGTCGCCATTGATCACCTCGAGGCGGCCCGGATAATGGTCGGCGATCTCGGCCAGCACGGGCATACAGCGCGGGTCTTTCTCGACCGCCAGCACCTTGCGCGCCCCCTCGGCCAGAAGCCCGCGGGTCAGACCGCCGGGGCCGGGGCCGACCTCAAGCACATCATGCCCGTCAAGATTGCCCGCCGCACGCGCGATTTTGGCGGTCAGGTTGAGGTCGAGCAGGAAGTTCTGGCCAAGCTGCTTTTTCGCGACCAGTTCATGGTCACGGATTACATCCCGCAGAGGCGGAAGCCCGTCTATCGCTGCCATTGCTCTATCCTGTCTGTCTTCATATGCAAAAGGTCCGGATGCGGCATCCGGACCTGTCAGGGGATATGTGAGCCGCGCGCGCGAGGCAAGCCTCTCGCTGCGCCTCGAAGGGGTCATCCGCGCGCGCGACCCATCGTATCGGCCATTTCCAACGCGGCGATCAGGCTGGCGGGGCTGGCTTCGCCCGTGCCCGCGATATTGAAGGCGGTGCCATGATCGGGCGAGGTGCGGACAAAGGGCAGGCCCAGCGTGACATTGACGCCCGCATCGAAGGCCAGCGTCTTGATCGGGATCAGGGCCTGATCGTGATAGGCGCAGATCGCCGCATCATACTGGCTGCGGGCGGCCTTGTGGAACATGGTATCGGCGGGCAGAGGGCCGGTCAGCGCATAGCCCTCGGCCTTGAGCCCCGCAATCTCGCGGATCATCCAGTCCTGTTCCTCGCGTCCCATCGCGCCGCCTTCGCCCGCATGGGGGTTCAGACCCGCAATGGCAATCTGCGGATTTTCCAGCCCGAAATCCCGCGTCAGCCCTTCATGGGTAATGCGCACGACCTGCCGCAGCACTTCGGGGGTGAAGGCGGTGGGCACATCTGCCAAAGCGATATGGATCGTGGCAGGCACGACGCGCAGCTCGTGGCAGGCCAGCATCATCGCAACCTTACACCCGCCCGCCAGATGGGCCAGATATTCGGTATGGCCGGGGAAGGCAAAATTGGCCCCGTCCTTGAGCACTTTCTTGTTGATCGGTGCGGTGCACAGGGCCGAGCCCTCGCCGCGCATCACCAGATCGACACCGCGCGCGATCACATCGATCACCGAGCGGGCATTGTCCAGGTCGGGGGTGCCGGGAATGGCGGCTTTGGGAAAGTCATGCACCAAAACGGGCATTGCCGTGCCAGCATGGGTGATGGCCTCGGCCGGAGTGCCGATCTCGCGGATCTTGGTGCCCCGCGGCAGATGTGCGGGGTCGCCAAGCCATGCAAAGGGAAGCCTTGCGCCAAGCGCCTCCCATGCTTTGACGGCGATTTCCGGACCAATTCCGGAAGGTTCACCACAGGTGAGAATGACAGGTGCTTGAGGCATAGGATTTACCCCCTATTTCCAATATGTTGGAGCGTCAGATAAGTCTGGCGCCACCAAAATCAAGGCCGTGTGATTACGGCTGCGTCGCGCAGATCGGCCAAAAGACCATCCGCCTGAATCTGGATCTGGCGGTTTTCAAGGCTGGTCATGGCCGCGTCACGGTTGGGGGTCTCGACCTTGCCATCTTCGCCCTTGCGGCTCATTTCGCGGCTGCACAGCATCAAAAGCGCGCTATTGCCGCCCTGTTGCAGCACCTGATATTCGCCCGGGTCCAGGCTGGACAGCCCCACCGAGATGTCGCGCGGTAGGCTGTCGGGGGTGCCGCTTTCACGCAGCAGACGGCTGGCGGGCAATGTGCGCGCCAACGGATAAAGCGCATCGCAGCTATGCGGGCTGGCCTGCACCTGACCCAGACGGGTTGCTACTTCCTCGCTGCCCGTCGCGCCCAGCGTGTAAAGCGCATATTCCACCGTTTGCGGGCTGGCCTGTTTTGCCCCGTTCTCGTCGATTGCGCGCAGGCGGAACACGGCCACGGCATTCGGGATCTTGATCGGGCCGGTGGCCTGACCGGGTTTCAGCGCCAGAATACGGGCGCGCAGGGGGCCGGGCAGGTTGGCCACGGGCATCCAGTCGATGGCACCACCGTTCTCGCGCGAGCGCGAGGCCGAAACATGGCTGGCGATATCGGCAAATTGTGCCGCACTGCCGCGGGTGGCCTGTTCGGCAAGCTGCATGGCCTCCTGTTCATGCCCTTCCGTCGGGATGATCAGCTCGGAGAGCAGCACGCGTGTGCCCTGACCCCGTTGGGATTCGGGGGCAAGCGCGCGGTTGATCTGCAGATCGGAAATCGAGATCCGCCCGCCGAACTGCGCGCGCACGACCTGACGCCACAACAGACCGGACTTGGTGAAATCGCGGAAGGTTTCCTCGTCCACGCCTTCCTGACCGATTGCCGCGATGAACTGCTTGGCGCTGAGATTGGCCCGCGAGGCGAATTCTTCCATGCCCTTCTGGACCGCCGCATCCGAGACGCTCAGCCCCAGACGCTTGGCTTCCCATGTTTGCAGACGATCCGAGATCAGCGCGTCGATCGCCGCCTGATGGGGGTCGGATTCGGTGGTGCCCAGCACCTCGATCATCCGCTCGCGCTGGCTGATTTCATAGGCAGAGATCCCCAGACCGTTGACGGTGATCACCGGCGAGAACATGCCGCCCTGCGCAAAGGCCGAACCGGCAGGTCCCATGAGGGCAAGCGCCAGAACCGAGACACAGCCGAGCCGCGTTACCTTGCTGCGCAATGCGTTGAAGCCTTTGCTTTTCGCCATGCCTGAAAGTGCCGTCATCATTATACCTGCTTTGTCGTCATTGGCCGCGATACGCAATCTGCATCGGGCGTCTGTCTTACCTTACACAGACCTTACTGGCCGAGGTTCCGTCATTGGCACCGCCAAATCCGGCCAAAGCCACGGAAAGTCCGACGCTTGTTTCGGGGTCCACATTAGTCGAGGAAGTGAAGCGGCGCGAGAGGGAAAGATCGACGCTCACGCAATCATTTACCCATGTCACGCCCAGTTTCGCCTTTGCCGCCCGCTCTGCGATAAGGTCGTAGCGGGCATCGAATGTGCCCGACCAGCCGCGCCCCCAATGCCATGCGCTGTCAAGCTGCAATTCGGAGATATCCTCCGAGGTGCCCGCCAGAATAGCGCTGTCCATCCACAGATAGCCCGCCGCCAGATCATAGGTCGCGCCCGAATAGGCAAGGCGCAGCTCTTCGCGGGTGGTGTTGAAATCATCGTCGAACTGCGCACGGTTCGACACGGTCAGCCCGCCCGAGGTTTGCAGGTTGCTGGCCAGAAGCCAGTCCGAACTATTGCCCGAAAGCGAGCTTTCCGACGAGAACTGTTCGAGATCCTGCGCATAGAACACGCGCCCGACAGTGGTACCCAAAGACCATCCCGCCGCGTCATAGCGGGTATAGCTGACGCCGACATTGGCGCGCAGGCCGCGTTCGCGTGCATCCAGCCCCGGATAGCGCGACAGGCTGAACAGGTTGCCTTCGTCGAACTCGCGCAGCGTGCTGTCCTCGTTGGGCGCGCGGGTGAGGTTGTTGGGGGCCCAGACGATCTGCGCGATGGGCTCGATCACATGGGCCGCGCGACCGGTGCTGCGGGTCCAGGGCCAGCGCAATTCGGTGGCAAGCTGCGGCTGGGCGCGCAGGATGGTATCGTCATAGGAGTCATCCTGACGGATCACGAAGGCATCGGCGGCAAGCTGGGCCTGCGTGCTGGCCATGATGCCGTAAGACAGCAGCCAGTTGCGCCGCCAGTTGGCGGTCAGCGAGCTGCGGGTCATGTCGCGCCCGTCGGGAATATCGTCCCAATCCGGCCCGTCCGTGGTCGAGCTGGAATTGCGGCGGAAGGTCTCGAGATCCCAGCTTGCCGTCAGCTCGCCGCCGATACGGGCGGGGTGATAGACCCGTGTCCATTCCGCATCGCCTGCCAGCATCGGCTCGGTATTGTTGTCCTCGTCCTCGCGCAGCGAATGGGTGCGACCGGCGCGGGCCCAGATCAGCTCGTCCGAGCGGACCCGTTCAAGGGTCAGCCCCGACCACAGCCGGTCGGCATCGCTGACATCGTAATTCAGCAGATAGGCATCATCGGACACCATCCGCAGTTGCAAGCCCAGCTTGAAATCATCGGGCAGGGTGAAGCTGCCATCGGCAAAGAGATAGCCGCGATTGGCCCCTTTGATGATGCTGTCATTGCTGAAGGCACCGGAAATGCTGATCTCGCCGTCATTGAAGGCGCGGCGGTAGCGCAGCCCCAGCGTGCGGGTCCAACCGCTGGAGATATAGGGCTCTACCAGCAGATCCTGACTGGGATCGATCGCGAAGAAATACGGGATCTTTATGCCCATCCCCAGACTGGAGGTGCTGCGGAAGCTCGGGGCCAGAAAGCCCGACATGCGCGTGACGGTGGGGTCGGGCAGGCGCAGCTTCGGCACCCAGACCAGCGGCACACCGGCGACGCGGAACTGCGCATCCTCGAAGCTCAGCTTACGCTCCTGCGCGTTGTGGGTGATCTTGCGAGCGCGGATTTCCCACAGGGGGCGTTCACCGACCACGCAGATATTGCATGACGAGGCCACCACATTGGTCATGGTGGTGACATTGCCGTTCTCGCGCTCGATCTTGGCGGCGGCAAGCTGCAATTCGCGCGCCATCACCATGCGCGCGCCCAACAGGATGCCATGTTGCAGATCGCGCGAGAGTTCGGCCTGATCGGCCACGATCACCGCACCGGCCTCCTGCGGCTCGGTCAGGCGGATCGGCCCGTCCATCTTGATCGTATCGGCCTTCTGGTCATAGGTGACGCGCTTGGCCGTGACGCGGTTGCCCTCGTAATAGATCTCGACCGCGCCTTCCGCGACCAGCGTGTCAGACCCCGAAAGCGAGATCCGGTCGGCCATCAGGCTGGCGGGCACATTGCTCAGGCTGTTCTGCGAGGCGTTGCTGTCTTGTGCGTAGCCGCTTGCCACAAGGCCGAAAGTGCCAAGCGCCGTGCCAAGGGTGAGGGCGGCGAGCAGCGTCCTTGCAGGAGAGCAGGTCTTGGGCAGGGTCATGGCTCAGCCATCCTCCAGATGCAAAAGCAGGGCAATCGAAAACATCAGTGCAATCACCGGCGGTGCCCATGCCGCCAGCAGAACCGGAATCTGGCCGCTATCGCCCAGAACCTGCGCGACATTGCGCAGGAAGAACACCGCCAGACCGGAGACCAGCGCCAGCAGCACCCGCTGGCCGATGCCGCCGAACCGCGTCGGGCGCATGGTGAAGGAGGCCGCCAGAAGCACCATTGCCACCATCATCAGCGGCTGTGCAAGTTCCATCTCGAACCAGACGCGGTGGCGCAATGCCGAAAACCCTGCCGCGTCCAGCGTTTTGATGAAGGCGGGCAGTTTCCACAGCGGAATGGCCGAGGGCGCGCCGAAGCTGTCGCGGATCGATGAGGCGGTCAGGCTGGTGGCGATGGTCAGTTGCGACGAGGTGGTGGCGTCGCGCTCGGGATTGGTCGAACTGCCAAGCGGCCAGTCCTTGGCGTTGAACAGCCGCCATTGGGCGGTCTCCAGAATGGCACGGTCGGCCACCACGCGGCGCACGGCATTGCTGTCGCTGTCAAGGATCAGGAAGCTGACATCATAAAGGGTGGTCGCATCGCCATTGGCCCGCGCCGCCGAGATCACGGCCTGTCCGGTGCGGATCTTGCCGCTGCTGTCCTTATAGGTCGCGCTCTGGCGCATCCAGACGCCGTTGCGCCCGACCGAGACGGTGGTCTGCATGCCGACATCGCTGCGCAGTTCGTCATAGCGGTTGGACGTGGCCGAGACCAGCGGATTGCCGACGCTGATCAGTAACCCGCCCAGCACCAGAGCCGTCAGAACGGGGCTGACCAGAATGCCAAGCGCCGACCGGCCCGAGGCGCGCATCACCACAAGCTCCGAGCTTCTGGCAAGGTTGAGAAACAGCACGACCGCCGCAAGCAGCATGATCAGCGGCATGATCGTGTAAAGCGTTTCGGGGATATTGAGCAGCGACAGCAGCACCGCCCGCCCGAAGCTTGCCTCGGCATCGAGCTTGCGGACCTCTTCCACCAGCCCGACCAGAAACAGGATGCCCCAGAAACTGGCCAGCACCAGCAGGAAGCTGCGCAGGAAACGGCGGGCAACATAGCGACCAAGGATCATGCGGCACCTTTTGCGGCCAGACGCCGTCCGGTGAATTTCCGGCGCGCGGAGAGATGCAAAAGAAGGAGACTGGCCAGCACTCCGACGGCGGCAGGCGCAAAGAGCACCGGCCAGAGGTCGGGTCGGCTGCGCGCGATGGTCTCGGTGACATTGGTCAGCACCTGCACCAGCACCAGAATGACCACCGCCAGCGTGATCTGCCGCCAGATGCCGAAGCGCGAGAAGCTGCCCACCATCAGCGCGGCAAAGCCCACAAGGGCGGCCACAGGCGCCAGCAGCGGCTGCACGAAGCGCATTTTCAGCTCCAGCCCCAGTTCGGTCGCGCTTTTGCCGGTTTCCTCCAGCACGCTTTGCGGCGCGCGCAGCAATTCGAGGCTGGAGATCTGTTCGAGCTTGCGGTCCACCTCGGTCGAGCCCTGAATGAGGCTGCTCAGGTCATAGGTGAAGTTCGAGAACCGCGTGACCGAAAGATTGCGCCCCTCGGTGCGCAGGCTTTGCGCGATACCGTCGAAAAGCACCAGTTTCGGCCCGTTATCGGTGCGCACGATAACCGCCTTCTTGGCCAGATAGCTCATCCGGTTGGTGGGAGTGCGGCTGTCCCAGAGATAGAAATCCTGCAATTCGCCATTATCGCTGATCGCGCGGATATAGATCGAAATGCCGTCGACCGGATGCTGGAACCGTCCGGGTGTCAGCAGGCTGGCGGTCACATTCTCGGCCAGCTGTGCCTGCCGCGTGGCCAGTTGCGCGCGCGATTGCGGCACCAGAAAATGGGTCAGCACCGCCATCATCAGCCCGATCAGCAGTCCGAAGACCAGAACCGGACGGGCCAGCCGCCAGGGCGAGGCCCCGGTGGCCTGCATGGCCACCAGCTCGGATTCGCTCGACAGGCGGTTGAGGGTGTAGACCGTGGCCGCGAAGGCGGCAATCGGCAGCACCACGCGGATCACATAAGGCAGGGTCAGCGCGGTGAATTCCAGCACCACAAGCGCGGTCTGGCCATCCGAGATAAGCTGTTCGAACAGGCTGACCGCCCGGTTGACCCAGTAGATCGAGACCAGAATAAGGGCGAAAAACCCGAAGATCGCCAAGAATTGCGACAAAAGATATCGGTCCAGCCGGGTCACAGTGCTGCTCTTTACTCCTGATCACGCCGCGCTGAACGCGGTCTTGTCTCTGTCTCTATCGTCTTGCGGGGCGCTGGAAAAGCCCGCATTCCGAATTTCCCCGCCAAGCGGGTCTTTTGCCGTGCAGGAATCCGCCCGTGGCTTTCCAAATCCCTTATAGCTTTGTAGGGTCGGGCCAGTCGAGCATATTGGACCATAGGAACAACACAGATGACCGAACCCCTTGCCATCAGCTTCACTGAAACCGATCTGGAGGCCGTGGCCGAGGCCAGCGGTGTCGTTGTCGTCTTTGCCGAAAGCGGGCGCAATCTGGGGCTTGCGGGGCGGCGGGTCAACCGTCTGACGCATGGCGCGCTTAAACGTGCCGTCGAGTCGGAGGCATTTGCCAAGCTGGATCACGGATCGGCGCTGCGGCTGGAATGGCCGGCGGGAATGGCTGCGGAGCTGGTGTTGCTGGTATCGCTGCCGCGGCGCTGCGAAGTTTCGGTGGCGCGCAAGGCAGGGGCGACGATTGCCCGTGCGCTGGGGGCCAAGGGGGGGCTGGTGCTGGCCGAAAGCCATGCCCGCGCGGCCGAGGTTTCCTTTGGTCTGGCGCTCAGGGCCTACCGCTTCAATTATCATAGCGCCGAGACGCCCGCTTACGGGCCGGTGCGTTTCATGGCCAACAACCCCGAGAAACTGGCGCAGGAGGCACAGCCGCTGGCCGCGCTGGCCGAGGGGGTGTTTTTCACCCGTGATCTGGTCAATGAACCGGCCAATATCCTGACCACCTCCGATTTTGCCGCCCGTCTGGCGGCCATGCAGGAACTGGGGCTGGATGTCGAGATTCTCGAAGAGGCCGATCTCGAGACGCTGGGAATGCGGGCGCTGCTGGCGGTGGGGCAAGGCTCGGAAAGCCCCTCGAAGGTTGTGGTGATGAAATGGAATGGCGGCGCCGAGGAGCCGCCTCTGGCGCTGATCGGCAAGGGCGTGGTGTTTGACACCGGCGGGATCTCTCTCAAGCCCGGTGCCGGTATGGAAGAGATGACGATGGATATGGGCGGTGCGGGCACGGTGGCGGGCGTGATGCGCACGCTGGCGCTGCGCAAGGCGCGGGCCAATGTCGTGGGGATCGTCGGGCTTGTCGAGAATATGCCCGATGGCCGCGCCCAGCGTCCGGGCGATATCGTGACCTCGGCCAAGGGCGTGACCATCGAGGTCATCAATACCGATGCCGAGGGGCGTCTCGTTCTGGCCGATGTGCTGTGGTATGCACAAGAGCATTTCGCCCCGCGCGCCATGATCGATCTGGCCACTCTGACGGGCGCGGTGATCGTGGGGCTCGGTCATGACAATGCGGGGGTTTTCAGCAATGACGACGCTTTCGCGGGCGATCTGTTGAAAGCGGCGAGGCAAGAGGGAGAGGGTGCATGGCCGCTGCCATTGCAGCCCTCTTATGACCGGCTGATCAAATCGCGGCTGGCCGATATCAAGAATTCTGCCGGACGTCCGGCAGGTGCGATCACCGCCGCAACCTTCCTCAAGCACTTTGTTGCGCCGGAGGTGCCGTGGTGCCATATCGATATCGCAGGCGTGGCGCTGCCGCCCACGGAAACGGAGCTTGCGCCGAAAGGCCCGACCGGCTGGGGCGTGATGACCCTCAATCGTCTGATTGCCGATAAGTTCGAGGGCTGAAGCATGGGCGCTGCGCTGTTTTATCACGTCACCGAAAGCTCGGTCGCGGAGGTTGTCGTCAACCTTCTTGGCCGCGCCTTGGAACAGGGCTGGAAGATAGAATTGCGCGGCACCCTGCCGGACCGGATGCACTGGTATGACCGCAGCCTGTGGGAAATGGGCGGGGCGGAGAGCTTTCTGCCGCATGGTCTGGCAGGGCGCGCGCAAGATGCCCTGCAACCGGTCCTGCTGACCACGGCCAGCCAGCCCGCCAAGGCCGGGCGTGACGCGGTGTTGAGCATCGACGGCGCAGAGGTGGCGCCCGAAGAGCTGGAGCGCCACGAGCGGGTCTGGATCCTGTTTGACGGGCATGACCACGAGGCGCTCTCGCGGGCGCGGGTGCAGTGGAAGCAGTTTACTGCTGCAGGTGCGAAGGCGCAGTACTGGTCGGAAGAGTCCGGCCGGTGGCAAAAGAAGAGCGAAAGCGGATAAATCATCCTTGAGTTGTTCTCAATATAACGCCAAGTTTATGGTTTTATGGATAAATTGATCTGATATTGGCGAAAATGTGCCTTTTATTTGCACCTTTGGCGGGAATTTGCTGCATCGCCGCATTCCCGACGTTACGCTCCTCTTGATCCGTTGCCTGCCGCCCCGACATGATGATGGAACCACATTGCATTATCCGTCATTTGCGAGGCCTCCCCATGCCCATCCGATCCGCATTCCGTCGTCACCTCTCTGTCCGTGCCATGCGTCTTTTCACCTCGCACCGGCGTGCCCCCGAGGCGGATCGCTGGCTGGGGATCGTGCTGGCCGTAATCGCCGGATCGCTGAATGCCGGTGTCTTTCTGATGATGAGCCAATATGCCTCGCATATGACGGGGCATCTGTCCCAGCTGGCGGGCAGCCTTGTCGGTGCCAATCTTTCGCTGGTGCTGCTCAGTTTCTGCGTGCTGTTTTTGTTTGTGGCAGGGGCGGCGCTGGCCTCGGCGATGATCGCGCGGGGCTTTGCCCGCCATTCTCGCCTGACCTATTATATGCCGCTGGCCTTGCAGGGGATCTTGCTGGCCGTGCTGGCCACCGCCGAATTCTTGCCGCAGCCTTGGGAAGGGCATCTGGGGCTGGGTCTGCTGGCCTTTATCATGGGGCTGCAAAACGCCACCATCACCCGGATCTCCGGCGCACGTATCCGCACCACCCATGCGACGGGCCTGCTGACCGATATGGGCATCGAGATCGGGCGCGGGCTGTACGGGCGGGGTCGTGACAGCGGCGATGACGGTTATGACCATGCGCGGCTCATGCTGTTCGTGCAGCTTGTCGCGGCCTTTGTTCTAGGCGGGATCATGGGCGGGCTGGGGCATGGGGCCTTTGGCTGGGCTTTTGCCTTCCTGCCGGCTGTGGTCCTTTTGGGGATTTCGGCGCTGACGGCCCCGCGTGCCCTGCGCGCGGTCGGACAGGGGGCGGCCTGATCCGTTTCGGGCCCTCTCTACCGCGCGCCTGCGCCAAGCACCGTTCTGCCTGCGCTTTGGGAGCTTGGTGGGGGAGAGCGGGTGAAATCTGTCATGCGGGGCTGTTTTGGCCCCGCTTTTGCATCCGCTAACCAACTGCCGCCTTTCCAAACAGCCGGTTTCATCCTATGGGGGCTGCGCAAGGAGACAGGTGATGACAGAAAAATTCAGCTTCGAGCTTCAGGCCACGGATGGCGCGGCGCGCAAGGGTGTGATCCATACGCCGCGCGGCGATATCCGCACGCCCGCCTTCATGCCGGTGGGCACGGCGGCAACCGTCAAGGCGATGATGCCGGAATCGGTGGCCGCGACGGGCGCCGATATCCTGCTGGGCAATACCTATCACCTGATGCTGCGCCCGACGGCGGAACGTGTGGCGGCCCTTGGCGGATTGCATAAGTTCATGAACTGGCAAAAACCCATCCTGACGGATTCGGGCGGGTTTCAGGTCATGTCGCTGGCAGGGCTGCGCAAGCTGACCGAAGAGGGGGTGACCTTCTCCAGCCATGTCGACGGGTCGAAACATATGCTCAGCCCCGAGCGGTCGATGGAGATCCAGAAGCTTCTTGGCTCGGATATCGTGATGTGTTTCGACGAATGCCCCGCGCTGCCTGCGACCGATAAGGAAGTGGCCCGTGCGATGGAGCTGTCGATGCGGTGGGCTGTGCGGTCCAAGGAGGCCTTTGGCGACCGTCCGGGACATGCGCTTTTCGGCATCATGCAGGGCGGTGTCACGCAAGAGCTGCGCGAGCAATCGGCGCGGGCGCTGACCGATATCGGCTTTGACGGCTATGCCATTGGCGGTCTGGCCGTGGGCGAGGGGCAGGAGGCGATGTTCGGCGTGCTGGATTACGCCACCGGTTTCCTGCCCGAGGACCGTCCGCGCTATCTGATGGGCGTCGGCAAGCCCGATGACATCGTGGGCGCGGTCGAGCGCGGCGTTGATATGATGGATTGCGTGCTGCCCTCGCGGTCGGGTCGGACGGGGCAGGCATGGACCCGCCACGGTCAGATCAACATCAAGAACTCGCGCCACCGAGATGACCCGCGGCCTCTGGATGAAAACTGCGGCTGCCCTGCCTGCCGCAATTATTCGCGCGCCTATCTGCATCACGTCTTCCGCGCGAACGAGATGATCTCGGGGATGCTGCTGACATGGCACAACCTGCATTACTATCAGGATCTGATGCAGGGCATGCGCGATGCGATCGAGGCGGGAACCTTCAAGGCCTATGTCGCCGATTTCCACGCCAAACGTGCCGAAGGCGATATCGAACCGCTTTGAGGTCATAAAAAGGGGGGCTTCGGCCCCCTTTGTTCTGGTCTTCAGGATCGGATGATCAGCTGTAATCCAGCACCCGCAGATCGGCGGCGCGGCCTTCGGTCAGGATCAGCCGCCCGTTCGGTAGGTCGTTTTCCTCGACGCGGCGGGTGATTTCCGCCGGATCGATGCCGCGTTTTTCCCAGCGGCGGATCAGGCGGGCGCGCAGTTCGTCTTCGGGCACATGCAGGCGGATCGTCAGGTCGAATAGCGGAAACAGATTGCGCCAGCCTGCACGGGTCAGCAAAAGATAATTGCCCTCGACAAGGATGAAGCGGGTTCGTGCCTCGATCTCGTCACCATCGGGGATCACGCGGTCACGGTCGCGGTCGAAGGTCGGCACATGCAGGGCCTGACCGGCGGTGCGGGCCTGCTGCAAAAGCGCGGCGAAGCCCTCGGTGTCGAAGGTTTCGGGGGCGCCTTTGCGTCCGCGCAGGCCCCGCGCGTCCAGCCAGTCATTCGAGCGGTGGAAGCCGTCCATTGGCAGGATGGCGGCACAGGCGGCAGTATGGGCATTGAGCTTTTCGCAGATCTCGCGCGCCAGCCGCGATTTGCCGGACCCCGGCGCACCGGCAACCGCCACCAGAACCCGCGCCCCTTCGATCTGGCGGATATAGCCCGCCAGATCGGCACGGTCGACCCGCAGCTCCGAATGCATGAACGCGCCCCAATCGCCCATCGGGCCGTCGCGCTGGATCGTGTTGTCTTCGGTGCGCGTTGCCATTGTCTGCCCTTTCCTGCACTCGCCGTTCTGGCGGGGATCAGCCCATTGCGGCGACAAGTGCGCCCAGAGTGGCGACCGGATCTTCGCTCTTCCAGATCTCGTCCCCAAAGGCGAACCAGTCAGAGACCGGCGCGAACTGCCTGACCAGATCCAGCGTCAGCGCACCTTCGGCCACCACCGGCACCTCGATCATTTCGGACCACCATTGGAAGAGGTCGAATTCGGCGCGCTCGCCCGTGCCAAGGGCGCTTTCGCCGATCGGGCCGAAACAGACATAATCGGCGCCGGCTTCACCGGCATTCATCCCGTCATGGCGCGAATTGCCGCAATAGGCCCCGACAATGGCATCCTCGCCCAGTTCCTTGCGGGCATGGCGGATCGAACGGGCCCCATCGGTCAGGTGCACGCCGTCCAGCCCGTGACGTTCGACCAGATGGATATGGCTGTCGATCACCAAAGCCACGTCGCGGGCATGGGCGAGTTCGCGGATGGCATCGGCGATGCGGCCCAGCTCCAGCTCGTCTTTCGAGGCATGGCACAGGCGGATACAGGCGATCTCATGCGCCTCCAGAACGGCCTTGAGTTTGGGCAGGAATGTCTCCGGCTCGAAGCTCGTGGGCGTCAGCAGGTAGATTTGCGGGCGATCTTCGTCTGCCATGATATATCCTTGACTGCGGAGGCCTTTGCAGGCCGGAATGAGGTGTTTGCGTCCTCATAGCGCAGGCGGCGCTTGCTTGAAAGAGCTTTGCGTTGTGCTTATGGAAGGCTCTGCAAAAGGAGCCCGTGATGATTGACCAGCCTGCCGACCCCAGTAACGCCCCGAAATCCAGCCAGCCGCATATCGTGCTGGTGCGTCCGCAGATGGGCGAGAATATCGGAGCGGCCGCGCGGGCGATGCTGAATTTCACGCTGTCCAAAATGCGGATCGTCGAGCCGCGTGACGGCTGGCCCAATCCGAAGGCTGTGGCGATGGCCTCGGGGGCGGCGGGTCGTGTGCTGGATCATGCGGGGGTGTTTGACAGCGTGGCGGAGGCGGTGGCCGATTGCGATTTCGTCTTTGCCACCACGGCGCGGGGGCGCGAGCTGCCCAAGCCCATCTATACCCCCGAGACCGCGATGATCGAGGCGCATCGCCGGATTCAGGCAGGGCAGAAGGTGGCGGTTCTCTTCGGCCCCGAGCGCACGGGGCTGGAAAATGACGATATCATCCGCGCCAATGCCATCATTACCATTCCGACCAATCCCGAGTTCTTTTCCCTCAACCTTGGTCAGGCTGTGCTGTTGACCTCCTACGAGTATTCGCGCCATGTTCTGGAGGCGGAAGATATTGCAGAAGGTCTGGCGGGCCATGAACCGGCCAGCGCGGGCGATGTCGAGGCGTGGGGCGATCACATCGAGGGGCGTCTGGAGGAGGCAGGCTTTTTCTATCCGCCCGAGAAAGCCCCGATGATGAAGCGCAATATGCGCAATATGTGGACGCGCTTCGCGATGACGCGCTCCGAGGTCCAGACGCTGCACGGGGCGCTCAGGCAGCTTCTGCGTGGTAAGGGCTAGGACGACAAAGGCTGTAACCGGCCCGGATGTGGCCCCGACGAAAGGACTGCCGTGACCGCTTCCCTGCTTTCGATGCTTGTCCATCCGGCCTTCTGGGCGGTTCTTTGCGTGCTGGCGCTGGTCTTTGATCTGGGCGTGCATGTCTGGATGATGCATCTGGGGCGGCAGGGGCGTCTTCAGGCGATGTTTGACGGGCTGTCACGCTGGCAGGCGCGGGGGCTGCATCTGGGGCTGCTGGTTTCGGGCAAGCTGATGGTGTTCTTCGGGGGCTGCACGGCGGTGGCTGTGCTGCACCAGATCCTTTAGGCGCGTCTTTCGCCTCTCGCACAGCCTCTGGGCCAGTCCCGCGCCGCCTCTTGCGGCCAACGACGATGCGGGCCTCCGGCCACTCTCCCCGCGCGGGCGCGCCCGGGCATGGGTCACCTTCGCGATAGGCTGCGGCAATCGGCGGAATGATGCTTGAACGCGCCCGCCCGCGCGCCTAGTTTGCGCGGCGACTGAAGGAGAGCCCCGATGAGCCAGAAACGCAGCATCTTCGAGGATGTGGCCCAGCCCACCCAAACCCGCGCCGAGCCGAAAGGCGGCATGATCGACCGCCAGCCGAAAGGGGCGCGCAAATGGATCCGCGCCTGGCTGATCGTGATTTTCGCGCTGGTCGTGTGCATGATCGCCTTGGGCGGCGCGACCCGCCTGACCGATAGCGGGCTGTCGATCACCGAATGGAAGCCGATCTCGGGGGCGCTGCCGCCGATGAACGAGGCCCAATGGCAGGCCGAATTCGAGAATTACAAGCAGATCCCGCAATATGCGCTGATCAACCCGAATATGACGCTGGAAGGCTTCAAGGGCATCTTCTGGTGGGAATGGGCGCATCGCAACCTTGGCCGCCTGATCGGCATGGTCTGGGCGCTTGGTTTCCTCGGGTTTCTGGTCACGGGCCGCATCCCCAAGGGGTGGGTGCCGAAGCTTCTGGGGCTGGGAGCGCTTGGCGGGCTGCAAGGCGCGATTGGCTGGTGGATGGTGTCTTCGGGGCTGGGCGGGCAGATGATCGCCGTGGCCTCCTACCGGCTGGCCACCCATCTGGGCATCGCCTTTATCATTCTGGGCACGATCGCATGGTTCTGCCTGCAGCTTTCGCGTCGCGAGGGCGAGCTGTTGCAGGCCCGCCGCATGGGCGAGCGCAAACTGTTCGGCATGGCCACGGGCGTGATGCATCTGGCCTTCTTGCAGATCCTTCTGGGCGCGCTGGTTGCCGGAATCGATGCGGGGCGCGGTTATATCGACTGGCCGTGGATGAATGGCGAGTTCTTCCCTTCGGATGCGCTGAATTACGACCCTCTGTGGCGCAATTTCTTCGAGAACCCCGGCATGGTGCAATTCGTGCACCGGATGGTGGCCTATACGCTGTTCGTGTTTGGCATGGTGGTTGTGCTCAAGGCGCGTAAATCGGCCCATCCCAATACCAAGGGCGCGTTTATGGCGATGGGGGCGATGCTTCTGTGTCAGGTGATCCTTGGGATTGTAACAGTGATGCATGCGGCCCCGATGCCACTTGGGCTTGCGCATCAGTTCGGCGCTGTGATCTTGTGGGTGTTGATCATCCGTGCGCGTTTCCATGCGCGTTATCCGGTGGTGCAATCCGTCAGAGGAGCCTGACCCAATGTCTGCCTATCAAGACCTTACCGCCCATCTGCGCGAAACCGCAGCCCTCGAGAAGATCGCCCAGCGGCTGTCTTGGGATCAGGAAACGGTGATGCCGCGCGGGGCTGCCGATGACCGTGCGGAAGAGACGGGGGCGTTGGAGGCAATCCTGCATGCCCGCCGCACCGACCCGCGGATCTCGGACTGGCTGGTACGGGCCGAGGCGCGCAACGAGACAGAGGCGCGGGTGCTGGATATGGTCGCGCGCGACTATAACCGCGCGATGCGTATTCCGGCGCGTCTGGCCGCAGAAATCGCGCGGCTGACCTCGCTCAGCCAGGGCATCTGGGCGGATGCGCGCGCCGCCGAAGACCCGTCGGCCTTTCTGCCCACCTTCGAGGAAGTCGTGCGGCTCAAGCGCGAAGAGGCGCAGGCACTATCGGATGGGCGCGACCCCTATGATGCGCTGCTGGAGGCCTATGAGCCCGGCACCTCGGCCAAGGACATCGGCAAGGTTTTTGACCGGATGCGCCCGCGTCTGGTGGATCTTTGCGACCGCGTGGCGGGGTCGTCCGTCAAGCCCGCAGCGCTTGACCACACCTTCCCCGAGCAGGCGCAGATGCGGCTGTCGCGGATCTGTGCCTCGGCTTTCGGCTATGACTGGACGCGGGGACGGATGGATATTGCCGTGCATCCGTTCTCGACCGGATCGGGCAATGATGTGCGCATCACCACCCGCGTGGTCGAACGTGATCCCTTCAACAATATCTATTCGACGATCCATGAAACGGGCCATGCCTGCTATGAGCAGGCCATCGATCCCGCCTATAATTTCACGCCGCTTGGGGCGGGTGTGTCGATGGGCGTGCATGAATCCCAAAGCCGGATCTATGAAAACCAGCTGGGCCGCTCGCGCGCCTTTACCGGCTGGCTCTACCAGCGCATGACCGAGATGTTTGGCGATTTCGGTGTGTCTGATGCTGACGCCTTCTTTGCCACTGTCAACCGTGTGGCGCCGGGCTATATCCGCACCGAGGCCGACGAGCTGCATTACAACCTGCATATCATGATGCGCTTCGATCTGGAGCGGGACCTGATTTCCGGCAAGCTGGAGGTGACCGACCTTGAAGAGGCATGGAACACCCGCTTCAAAGCCGATTTCGGGCTGACGGTCGATAAGCCCTCGCATGGGTTCTTGCAGGATGTGCATTGGCCGGTGGGGCTGTTTGGCTATTTCCCGACCTATGCTCTGGGCAATCTCTATGCGGGCTGCCTGATGAAGGCGATCCGTGGCGCGGTGCCCGATCTGGACGGGGCGCTGGCCGAGGGGCATACCGCGCCCGCCACCGACTGGCTGCGCGAGAACCTGCAGCGTCACGGGGGGCTACGTCCGCCGGTCGAGACCATCACCACCGCCTGCGGGACAGCCCCCGACGAGACCGCGCTTCTGGATTATCTCGAAGAGAAGTTCTCGGCCATCTACAAACTCTGATCTTTTCCGGTTTGTAAGCAAATGTAACAGAGCCGGCATTTTTTGCCGGCTTTTTCGTGGTTTTGCGCCACAGACCAAAGGCGACCCTTCGTCCGCCGCTTGACCTTGCCCTGTCTCACATCATGTGAACGGACAGATATCCGACACATGAAAAGCAGATCAGGCAAGCGCCGGACATTACGGCGCAGGAGGGGAGTATGGCGGAAATTTCGGATGACGGGGTGATGTCCGGCAGGCTTTTGATGATCGCCTGCACAGCGGCCTTGGGCGGTTTTCTGTTCGGCTATGACAGCTCGATCATCAATGGTGCGGTGGATGCCGTGCGCGATGGCTTCGGACTTTCGGCCTCGGGCATCGGCTTTACGGTCTCCTGCGCGCTTCTGGGCGCTATGGCGGGGGCTTGGTATGCGGGGGTGTGCTCGGACAGGTTCGGGCGGGTGAAGACGATGATCATCGCCTCCGCGCTTCTGTCCATCTCCGCGCTTGGCTCGGGGCTGGCCTTTGGGCAACTGGACCTGATCCTGTGGCGCTTTGTCGGCGGGATCGGCGTGGGTTTCGCCTCGGTGATCGCGCCCGCCTATATCGCGGAAGTCGCCCCCAAGGACGAGCGGGGCCGCCTTGGCACCATGCAGCAGATGGCCATTGTCTCGGGCATCTTCGTGGCGCTTCTGGTCAGCGCGATTGTCGCCCGCGTGGCAGGCGGTGCGGCTGGCACCCTCTGGATGGGCATGGAAGCATGGCGCTGGATGTTCCTTTCGGAACTGATTCCGGCGGTGCTTTACGGTGTGCTGGCGCTGCGTCTGCCGGAAAGCCCGCGTTATCTGGTGGAGAAAGACCGCATCAGCGAGGCGCGTGACATCCTCGAGACGATCGTCGGCGTCCGTCGCGCGCGTCTGGACAGCAAGATCGCCAAGATCCGCGAGACCATGAAGCGCGAGGACAGCAAGAGCTTCCGCGACCTCACCGGCGGGGCGTTCTTCTTCCGCCCCATCGTCTGGGTCGGCATCCTGATCGCCGTGTTCCAGCAGTTGGTCGGGATCAACGTGATCTTCTACTATTCCACCACGCTCTGGCAGTCGGTCGGTTTTCAGGAAAGCGACAGCTTCATGATTTCGGTCTTCTCGTCGGTCGTGAATATCGTGGCGACGATCATCGCGATCCTGCTGATCGACCGTCTGGGGCGCAAAACGCTGCTGCTTTGGGGTTCGGGGCTGATGACCGTCTCGCTTGGGGTGATGGCACTGGCCTTCAACCATGCGGTGGTCACGGCAGATAGCGTGTCGCTGCCCGCGCCTTGGGGTCCGGTGGCGCTGGTGATGGCCAATGTCTTCATCATCGGCTTTGGCGCCAGTTGGGGTCCGGTCATGTGGGTTCTCTTGGGCGAGATGTTCCCCAATAAGATCCGTGGCATGGCGCTTGGTGTGGGGGGCGCGGCGAATTGGCTGGCCAATTTCGTGGTGTCGACCACATTCCCCGTGCTGGCCGCGATCGGGCTGGATCTGGCCTATAGCCTCTATGCGGGCTTTGCGCTGATCTCCTTCTTCATCGTCTGGAAGATGGTCTCGGAGACGCGCGGTATGAGTCTAGAGGATATGGTCGAGGGCAAGCCTTCAGGCCAGATCCCCGAGGCCGAACGGGTCGCCGGAGAATAAGTTGAGACCGCCCTTCGGGGCGGTTTTTCATTGGCGCGGGGTAAGGGTCAGCCAGATGCCGTTTTTGCTGCGCACGGTCAGCTGGGCGGCAGGCCGGGGCGGGCGCTCGGGCAGGGCGGTCAGGTGGAAGTCGCGCAGGATCATCGACAGGAGCAGCACGCCCTCGGCCATCGCAAATCCCGCACCGGGGCAGACGCGCGCACCGGCCGAGAAGGGGATATAGGCCTGACGCGCGCAGCTCTTGCCGTTTTCCGTGTCCCAGCGGGACGGGTCAAAGCCATCGGGGTTGTCCCATAGCAATTCATGGCGGTGCAGATGCCAGGGCGAGATCACCACCTGCGACCCGCGTTTGACGGGGCGCTTGCGGAAGGTCTCGGGGCAGGTGGTCTCGCGCACGAACATCGGCACGGGCGGATAAAGCCGCATGGCCTCGCGGAAGACGGCGCGCGACAGCTTCAGCTGTTTCAGCAGGGCCATATCAGGGGGTTCGGTCGCAGGCAGGCAGCGCGCCTCATCAGTCAATCTCTCCTGCCACTCGGGATGGGTCGCCAGCAGATAGAGCGCCCAAGCCAGCGCCGAGGCCGAGGTTTCATGCCCGGCCAGAAAGAAGATCGCCACCTGATCGACCATCTCATCGGTACTGAAGCGCGTGCCGGTTTCGGGATCGGTCATGGTCATGATCTTGGTCGCCAGATCATCGGGGGCTGTGTCCTGCGCGATCTCTTCGGCGCGGCGGCGCGTGAGCTCTTCGATCAAGCGCCGGATCTGGGTCGCCGTTTCGCGGGTCTGGCGCGAATGCGGGCGCGGCAGCCAGCGCGGCAAGGGCAGAAGGGCCGCCAGATTGACTACAGGGGCCGACATCTGATGGGCGCGGAAGGCGGTAAATACCTGCGCGGCAGTGCGGTCCTCGATCGGTAGCGAAAACAATGTGCGAAAGATGACATCTGCCGCCACATGCGAGGTTTCGGGTTCTATATCAATAGGCTGTCCGGCACTCTTGTGAAGGCGCTTCAGGCAGTTCAACCCTGCTTGCCACATATCGGGCAGGCTTTGATGTAGCTTGCCGCCTTCAAAGGCGGGGTCGATGATGCGGCGCTGGCGGGCCCATGTCGGCCCATTCGTCACAAAGACCGAATTGCGCAGCAAAGGGGCCAGACCTTCGCGGATACGGTCGGATTTGGGGAAATCCTGCGGGCGGGTGCGCAGCACCAGATCCACCAGTTCGGGCGTGTTGCACAGATAGGACCGGAAGAAGGGCGTGCGGAACTCCGCCATCTTGGCGCGATAAAGCCGTGCCGGTTGCGCCGAGAGGATATCCTGTTTGAACAGCCGGATATAGCGCCAGAGCGAGACCTTATCGGGGCGCGGTGCGGGTTTCGGCGGGGTCATGACATGGACCGGAAGCGGTTGACGGGCGTGGCAAGCCTGCTGGGCGAAGGTGCGCGCGTGGCATAGCGTTGGGCCAAGGTCAGCGGGCCTGCGGTGATGCGGAAGTAATCATAATCCTGCACGCGATCAAAGGCGCATAAGTATTGGAAATGCAACCTGAAAAACCGTCTGCGCTCAGCCTTCCAGCGCGCCTCGCTCAGGCTTTGCCGGAATGCGGCCGAGAAGATCAGGGGGCCGGTCTGTCGGGCGGGGGCAACCCCGCTGACCCCTGCCGGATCGCAAAGCGCGAAACAGCAGCCGTCGCCCATAGCCGTGACATCCACCCAAGTGACCCTGTGGCTGGCGGCAAGCCTGTGCAGGTCTCCACGCAGCCGCTCTGCCTTGGGCAGAAAGCTGACCATCGGCACGACATGGCCAAGCGTCAACAGGGCCAGAGGCGTGTCAGAGGCGGGCGCGCGCCGGTCCAGCTCTGCCAGAACCGAGATTGCCACATGCGCTCCCGAACTATGGCCGATCACCAGCACCTCGTCCCAATCCTCGTGCAGGGCATGGGCGATCCGGTCTGCGAATTGCTGGATGCGGCTGTCGAGCGTTGCGGGATAGGCCCCGTTCCAGCGGGCGGTGAAGGCATAATCATGCAGCAGGTAATAGGCATAGAAGCGGTTATCATGGGCGCGAAACCAGCGCAGGATCACGCCCAGCACCGCGCCCGCAGGCAAAAGCGCCAACAAGGCGAGCGGGTGTCGGCCAAGCCCCAGCGCCTCGCCCGCCCAGAATGTGGCCCCATAGACCGCCGTGGCCGCCAGAAGGCCCAGCAGCAACTGGGTCAGCAACGCCACCACCGGATAAAGCGCGGCAATCACCGGACCAAGGCGGAGCCGCATCAGGCGGAACAGCGCCGCGCTGCCGATATAGCGCCACGCGGTCTGGACCAGTTGCAGATAGGTGGCGGCGATAGAGCGCCCCATCGACGCGCGCACGATATCCGACCAGAGCAGCACCTCGATCACCGCCTCGACCTGTTGCCCGTCTTGCGTCGAACTTACCTGCCAGCCGTATTTACCCGCGCTCCCACTGGCTTTCTGGCTGATCTCGTACCCCGAGATCGCTGCCTGCTGGGCGCTTTCGCGGCGATAGAGCTCGCGGTAGCGGCGCGGCGGAAACGGATCATAGCCGGGGATGTAGAACACCCGCCGCCTGCGCAGCCCCTGATCTTGTGATTGCTGGTGCACCATTGACCCTGCCTGATCTCTTTGCGGCACGATAGCGCCTAAATCCTGCGAAAGTAAGAATTATTGCAGGCGGCCCGAAGGCGGGGCCGATGGCGGCTTTGATCCCGTGCCCGTCCATTTCGCAACATTCCGGCGGATGGTCTCGACCCGCAGGCGGGTCTCGGGATGGGTCATCAGCCATGCAGGGGTGCTGCGTGGTCCCTGCCGGGTCAGGGCATCGAGCTTTTCGAAAAGCCGGATTTGCGGCTCGGCCCCGTAGCCCGCCTTGATCATCAGCGCGGTGGCGAATTCATCGGCCTCGTATTCGTCCTGCTGGCTGAGGCGCGCAGCCAAAGCCCGCGTGGCCAGATTGGCCAGCAGCGGACCGAGAAACGGCACCATCCGCCCCAGAACCGAAAAGATCAGCATCCGCACAAGGTTCTGACCCGCGAAGTCGATCATCCGCCGCTTCGAATGCCCCAGTGCCACATGCCCCAGCTCATGCGCGATGACCGAGAGTAACTCTTCGGCGCCGACCTCGCCGCTTTCGTAGCGCCGCAGGAAGCCGCGTGTCAGGAATACCCGCCCGTCCGGCGCGGCAAGGCCGTTGATCGTGGGCACTTCCTGCACATAGACCGGAATGGCGCGCAACTCCATCGCGGCGGCCAGTCGGTCGACCCCTGCCAGCAACAAAGGGTCCTTCAGGCGTGTCGCGCTTTTATCAAGGCGCCGCGCAAGGGACCATGCGGAGACCTGCCACATCACCACTGCGGCCAGCACCGGCAGCAGAAGAACCAGAAGCCGTATCATTCGGACACCTGCGGCAGGCCCTCGACGGGGACCTCCGGCAGCATTCCCTCAGCATCGGAGACCTGATGCGGTGCCTTGCGGCGGACACTGCGCCATAGCCAGCGCCCCAGAAAAATCGCGACCGTGGCGGCGGCAATCGTGCCGATGATGCTGCCCGCCAGATCCGACGCCGCCGAGAGATTGGTCCCGAACACCATGCCCAGCCCGATATAGAGCGAGACCCAGACGCTTTCGCCCGCAACCGAGGCCAGCCAGAAGCGGTGGCGCGGATAACGGGCGGTGCCTGCGGCAAAGTTGACATAGGGGCCAAGCGGCGAGAACAGCCAGCGCGACAGGAAGATCGCCCAGCCGCCATTGCGGTCCAGACGGGTCAACGCTTTGGCCATAAGGCGCGCGCGCTTGCTTTCGGGTTCGGGCAGGTGGCGGGCCACGATCCGCCCGATAGCATAGCCCAGCCTGTCACCGCAGACCGCCCCCAGCAGCGCCGCCGGAAACAGTGACCACAGATCCAGATCGCCCGAGGCCACAAAGGCGCCGCCTGCCAGCATCACGAGCGAGGCGGGCACGGGCAGGGCAAGGCAACTGCCAAAGGTAACCAGTGCAATCAGCCACGGCCCCCAAAGAGGAAGCAGCGCCAGAAGCTGGTCTGTCAGCTGCGCCATCATGGGCTCTGCTCCGCACGGACCATAGCGGGCAGACCTGTTTTCAAACGGTCAATCAAGACGGATACCGGTACTCCTTCCGCGCGCGCCAGATCGCGCAATCTCGGTTTATGCCCCAGCTCGGTCTGATCGGACAGATCCAGCAGGACCTCGACCCGATCCTGCGGCAGGTCCCATGAGCGGGCAATATAACGCGGTGTCATCCAGCTTTCCGGCGTTCTTTCGTGATGCCCCGGATCGGCCCAGTAAACCGCGCGGTCGATCGTGTGCCAGGCAAAGACCGCCGTCAGGCCGACCGCCAGAACGAAGACCAGCGAGAGTAGCCGATGGCGGCACCAGATACGGTGGCAGCGGATGAGATTGGAGTTCATGAGAGTGCCTTTACCCCTTGGGAGATACCGTCCAAGGTCAGGGGATACATCTGGTTTTCGAATATCTGCCGGATCATCTGGGTGGAGTGGGTCCGGGCCCACAGAGACTGCGGCGCGGGGTTGAGCCAGATATGGCGCGGCCATTGCTGGCGGGCGCGCTCCAGCCAGATCTGGCCCGGCTCGTCGTTCCAATGTTCATTGGCGCCACCCGCAACCGCGATTTCATATGGCGACATGGCCGCATCGCCGACAAAGATGCAGCGGTAATCGCTGCCATACTGGTGCAGGATGTCCCATGTCGACAGCCGCTCCGTGAAGCGGCGGCGGTTCTCTGTCCAGACATATTCGTAAAGACAGTTATGGAAATAGAAGTGCCGGAACTGCCGGAACTCGGTCTTCAGGGCCGAAAACAGCTCGTCCACCAAGGTGATATGGTCATCCATCGAGCCGCCCACATCCAGAAACAGCAACAGTTTCACACCGTTGCGCCGCTCGGGACGGGTTTTGACATCAATATAGCCCGCATCGGCGGAGGCGCGGATCGTGTTGGGCAGGTCCAGCTCGGTGGTGGTGCCCTCGCGCACCCATTGCCGCAAACGACGCAACGCGATTTTCATATTGCGCGTGCCAAGATCGAGACCATCATCGAAATCCCGAAATTCCCGCTTATCCCAGACCTTTACGGCACGTCTTTCACGTGATCTATCCTGCCCGATCCGCACCCCTTCGGGATTATAGCCATAGGCCCCGAAGGGGGACCGACCCGCCGTGCCGATCCATTTGCTGCCTCCCTGATGGCGGTCTTTCTGTTCGGCCAGACGCGCGCGCAGGGTGTTCATCAGCTCTTCGAAACTCCCCGCACCCTCCATCATGGCCTTTTCCTGCGGGCTGAGCGTGGCCTCGGCAAGGGCTGTCAGCCACTCTTCAGGCAGATCGAAGGCGGTAAGGACATCGTCTAAAGAAAGCATCTCAAGCCCTTGAAAAGTGGCAGAGAAAGCTTTGTCGAACCGGTCGATATGGGCTTCGTTCTTTACCAGCGCGCTGCGGGCGAAATAATAGAACGCCTCGCTGTCATACAGACATAAACCGCGCGAGAGACCTTCCAGAAAGGCCAGATATTCCCGCAAGGATACGGGCACCTGATGCTGGCGGAGGCAAAGAAGGAAGGGACGGAACATCTCGGGTATCTTTATGGGCGGGTCGGGAGCCAGTGTGGCATATCCGGTTGCAAAAGACAGCCGTAATAGACGGGCCGCTACAGGAAAATGCAGCGGCCCCGTCGGGATCATTCCGCGAAAGCCATCATCGCGCCGCCGCTCTGTCCCAGCGTTTTTTGCGCCTGCTTGCGGATCGTTTGCAGCTCGTAGGCCAGCTTTCCGTTGCCCGAAGCGCTGGAATTCTGCAATCCGCGTGTGCTGAGGCGGATGGCCTGATCGGCGCGTCCGGACCCCAGCGCAAAGGTCGCAAGCTGCATATCGGTATGCGCTGTCTGCATATAGGCCCGTGGCGTGATCGCAAAATATTCGCTGGCTTTCAGATAGGCCTGAAGCGCCTGATTGGGATCATTGGGCGACAGCCGTCCCAGAAGATACCATGCAAACCCCATGCGGGTATCCGTCCAGCCCTGCGCCGCCGCGATCTGGATCGCCTGCCGCGCCGCCGCCTGCCGGCGACCGGCCCCGCCCGAGGCCATCGCGCGGTTCACGGCATCCTCGTAGCTGCGCGGTGTCGGGTCCGACAACACGCGGCTGAACTGCCCGCCCGAGGGATTGATCCGCGACAGCACAGCGGGCAGCGCCGCCATGACTTCGGGCTGGCTCATGCCCGAATGCAGTGCCGGATCATACCAGGCCCGCAGGATCGTCATGTCATGACGGGTGAGGGTGGAGACGAAGTTATCATCATTCCAGACCGAATCCGGAATGCGATACAGATCGTTCAGCGGCCCGAGCCCCTGACTGATTTCCTCGTTCAGGCAGTCATGCAGCTCTTGCGCGGACACATCTGCCGGAATGAACACCGCCGCACGGGTCCGCTGCTTCACGCGCGTCCAGTCCGAGACCGCGGAACGCCGCGTTTTGCGGTATTCCTCCCAGGAGGTGACATTGGGCGTCACGAAACAGGCGACACTTGGCACCAGGCTGCGCATCTCGCGTCGTGGCACAAATTCGACCGTTATCCTGTTGGAATTACCGGTTTTAGCCGAAATCGGTATGCCCGCTTCGCGTTGCAGCCGCGAGATCAGCGTGCCCAGCTCGCTGGGCGCTCGCGCGGGAACCTTGCCGGTGAGAACCACCGAAATCGGCCCCTCGAAACGCGTGAACTGTGCCAGAGGCCGCCCCGATTCAAGCTCGAACCCGAGTTCGAGGAAATCGGTGGCAAGCTGGCTGTTGCTGGCCATATTGCTGGATGACACACGCGGCGCGACCTGTCGTGACAGGTCATCATGCGAGGCCGCAAATGCGGCAGTTGAAGCCCGCGCGGATGGCGTGACTTTCGGGTGATCGACCGTGCATCCCGAAAGAAGCGCAGCCGTCGTGCCAGCGGTCAGACCCGCTAGAACACGTTTTGTAAAGTTGCTCTTGGGCATAGCCAATGAGCGCAGTGGACACGACCCCTCGTGTCTCACTGCATTACGCAGAAATTGGAACCGCATGGCAGTGCGTTCCCCCAGTTATTTTACCCCACTACACGCTAAAACGTGCATCTTCGTGAGTAAACGTTTGGTTTACGATTGTATAAACTTTAAGGCAAATTTGGACGAAATCCGTCGGTCGCATCTTCATTTTGCCGCAATGAGACCATCTTTTCCGATGATGCCCCTGAAATCGAGGGTTTTGGTCACATTCCCGCCATAAAGCCCTTTGATCCTTGGGTGAAATCTTGGCAATTCAACGGTTTGTTTCTCAAACTTAAGCTAATATTTAACGATCAGAGCCATAGATTTCCGCTTTTTCACGGGATGTAGGCTGACCGTTTTCTGAGCAAGCTCAAAATGTTCCGTTTACGTTCCTGATGGGCCTTCAGAATCAAGACGTTCATTCCCGCCCGAACAGGCTGCCATCAAGTGCGGGCGGGAATGAGAGCGCTTCGACGGATCGCGTAATGGGGTGAAGAGCGACGCCGGAACGCTTTACGTAAGGAGAAGATCGCGCATATCGGTTACGGTATTATAAACATGCTTATTGTGAGTTGATCTTTCCCGTTAAAATGCAATTAAAGGTTTAGTTTCCCTAGGGGCCGGAAGTCAAGCGGTGCCTGCGGATCGTTTGCGCAAACAAAAACGCGCCCGAAAGGGGGCGCGTTCTTTCTCACTGTGAAAGCCTGCTCAGCCGCGGCCACGATAGGGCGGAACGCCCTGATCGGGGATCCAGACGCCCTCGGGCTGGGGGCCGGTCTGGAAGAAGACGTCAATCGGAATGCCGCCGCGCGGATACCAGTAGCCACCAATGCGCAACCATTCGGGGTCCAGTGTTTCGGCAAGGCGCTTGCCGATGCCGACGGTGCAGGCTTCGTGGAAATCGCCATGATTGCGGAACGATCCCAGAAAGAGCTTGAGCGATTTCGACTCTACCAGCCAGTCGCGGGGAATATAGTCGATCACCAGATGCGCGAAATCGGGCTGCCCTGTCATCGGGCAGAGCGAGGTGAATTCGGGGGTGACAAAGCGCACGGTATAGCGCGTGCCGGGATGTGGGTTGGGCACGCGTTCCAGAACCGCCTGATCGGGCGAGAGCGGCAGCTTGGTCTCGCCGCCGAGCTGTGTGAGATGGCTATAGATGTCTTCGGTCATGTTAGATCTCCTGTTGGTCTTTTTCTACGGGATGGGCGGCTGAATGGGAATATCGCAGCGCGGCCTATTCGTGATTCGATGCGCGGACCCGCGGATCGCGCCAGAGGATCACGCAAGAGATCCGGAGCCGGACAGGCCACTGCCGCATTCGGGGCCGTAGCCAGTGTCATTTCAGGTGTGGACGGTCTGGCTATTCGCGGGGCGGATTTGCTTTGGCTCTCTTGATACTCCGGAGGGGAGTGGATAGATTGGAGGCAACTTGAAATCGGAGGGCGTGACCATGACGCCCAAGCGTCCCAGGGCTGCGGGCGCGTTCCCGAATATATCGGTAGAGCACCCCGTGCGCCCGAGTCCAGACTCCAACGAGCTTTATGCTGCGCTGGATCTGGGCACCAATAGCTGCCGCATGCTGATTGCCCGTCCGAAGGGCTCTCAGTTCCATGTGGTCGACAGCTTCTCGAAAGCTGTCCAACTCGGTCAGGGGCTGGAAGCCTCGGGTCGGCTGTCGCGCTCTGCGATGGCGCGAACGGTGCAGGCGTTGCAGATCTGCCGCCGCAAGATCGAGAAACACCGCGTCAAGCGAATGCGGTTGGTGGCCACCGAGGCCTGCCGCCGTGCCCGCAACGCGCGTGACTTCATCCGCTATGTCCGGCGCGAGACCGGCCTGCCGCTGGAGATCATTCCGGCGGAAGAAGAGGCCCGCCTTGCGGTGATTTCTTGCGGGTCTTTGGTGCGGCCCAATACCGAGCAGGTGCTGGTGGTCGATATCGGGGGCGGCTCGACGGAACTCGTGTGGATCGACCTCGAGGATGTCCCGCCCGGAGATCGGGCGCGGGCCATCATGCGGCTGGCGAACGGATTTGACCAAAGCAACATGCCGGGGCCTGCCGCGCGGGTGGTCGACTGGATTTCGGTGCCTTTGGGGGTGGCCACGCTGAAGGACCAATATGGCGATGTCGAGGATGATGCGGCGCGCTTTGCCCTTATGAGCTGGTTCTTCGAGGAAAAGCTTGCCGATTTCACGCCCTATGCCTCGGGCAGCCCGCAGGAAGGCTTCCAGATTATCGGCACCTCGGGCACGGTCACCACGGTTGCTGCTTGCCATCTGGGCCTGCGTCGCTATGACCGCAATCGGGTTGACGGGCTGATGATGAACACCTCGGAGATTGACGGGGTGATCCGGTCCTTCCTGCGGCTTGGGCCTGACGGGCGGCGGCTTGACCCGCGCATCGGGCGGGACCGTCATTCGTTGATCATGTCGGGGGCGGCAATCCTGCAGGCCCTGATGCGGGTCTGGCCCACCAACCAGCTTTCCGTGGCCGACCGTGGCCTGCGCGAGGGCCTGTTATATGCACAGATGGCCGCCGATGGCGTCCTTGAAGAACTGGAGTAGAGTATGGTCAAGACACCTACGGGCAAGAACACCTCGGGTCGGGGCCAGCGCGATCTGCGCGTGCGGGTCAAAACGGCAAAGGGCCGCAAGCTGAGTTCGACGCTCTGGCTTGAGCGCCAGTTGAACGACCCCTATGTCGCGCGGGCGCGCAAGGAAGGCTATCGCGGGCGGGCGGCGTTCAAGATCCTCGAGCTTGATGACAAATACCGCTTCCTCGTGCCGGGGGCGCGGGTGGTTGACCTTGGCTGTGCGCCGGGGGGCTGGTGTCAGGTGGCGGTCAAGCGTGTGAACGCGCTTGGCGAGAAATCGGGCAAGAAGGTGGGCACCGTTCTGGGCGTCGATCTGCAGGAGGTCGATGCGATTGCGGGGGCCGAAGTGCACCAGCTGGATTTCCTTTCCGAGGGTGCTGACGATAAGGTGAAGGCGTGGCTGGGCGGGACGGCCCATGTGGTGATGTCCGATATGGCGGCGGCTTCATCGGGGCACCAGAACACCGACCACCTGCGCATCATCGCCTTATGCGAAGCGGCCGCCTATTTTGCCTTCGATGTGCTGGAAGAGGGCGGCACCTTTGTGGCTAAGGTCTTGGCAGGTGGGGCAGAAAACGAATTGCTGACCATCTTGAAAAAGAATTTTACGAAGGTTGCCAATGTCAAACCTCCGGCGTCCCGCTCGGATAGTTCGGAGAAGTTCGTGGTGGCGCAAGGCTTCCGCGGCAAGCGCCATGAAGGCGAGGATGACGAAGACGGAGAGCTTTGATCTCCTTGACTTCGGGTCTGAGCGGCGCCCATCGCTCAGACAGCGTTTGCATTGAAAAGCGCTTCCGGCCTATCCTTCGCTTGTGCAGGGAAGAGAGGGGAGGCTTTTCAATTTGCGTATTATGCAAGAGTCCATGAAAGACCGTCATAGCGATCGTATTCAGGCTGTGATTGCGTCGAATTCTGCGGCAGGACGTTCGGGCGTCGCTGCAAGCTGGCGCCGTTCGTTTATTCACCACAAACTGGACCCTTCGGTTGCACCGGGCCGCGAGCGCCTGACATCCAACGAGATTCGTGACCGGCAGGAGATCGTCGGCCCGATGATCCGGCTGGCGGCCTCGCATCTGGACCGGCTCGCCGCGACCGTGGCCGATAGCGGTTGTAGTGTCTTTCTGTCGGATGCGCATGGTGTCGTGCTGGATGAACGTATCCGCAGCGCCGATATCGACGGGTTTCAGTCCTGCAATCTGGTCACCGGCACCGATTGGTCGGAGCAGGCCGAAGGCACCAATGGCATCGGCACCTGTGTGGCCGAGGAACGCCCCGTCACGATCTGGCGGGAGGATCATTTCCGCGAGAGCAATACCGTGCTGTGCTGTAGCGGGGCCCCGATTTTCGGACCGAGCGGGCTGCTGTCGGGGGTGATCGATGTCAGCTCCGCGCGTCTGGATCTGGATGCCTCTTATGCGCGGCTGCTGGCGGTCAGCGTTCAGGACACCGCGCAGCGAATCGAGACGGCGCTGTTCCGGTCGCAATATTCCGATGCGCGGATCGTGTCGCTGGCCGAAGAGGAAAGCGGTGGCCAGAGCGTGGCGTTGCTGGCGCTTGACCGCGATGATCTGGTGGTTGGGGCAACCCGCGCGGCACGGCGCAGGCTGAACCTGAACTGCGGTGTGCTGGGGACGATTCCCGCCGCCGATCTGCTGGATCTGGCCCCCAAACAGGGGCTGGATGCCGCCCAGCGGGCCGAGATGTCGCGTGCTCTGGCGCGCAGCGGGGGCAATGTGACCGCTGCCGCCCGTGCCTTGGGGATCGGGCGCGCAACCTTTTATCGCAAGGCAAAATTTCTGGGCCTGAAGGTCTGACGCGGCCGCGTGTCTAACCGCGTGTCTGACGGCGGGCAGAAGGCGGGCTGTCTCACCTGTGAGACATCTACGACTTTCTTCCTATGCATAGCGCCTATGCAAAGCGGTTGTTTGTTGTAAAGATACATCCAGACCGGCGCATATGCCGGAGTTCTTTGGGAGGAGACAAAAATGGCCAATGATCTGGCATCCGAATTCAAAGGCGTGATGGTTTCGCCTTTCCGTCAGCGTTATGACAACTTCATCAACGGTCAGTTCAAAGCTCCGAATGCGGGCCGTTATTTCGAGAATATCACGCCCCTCACCGGCGGTGTGATCGGCGAGATCGCCCGCTCCGACGCTTCGGACGTCGATGACGCGCTTGATGCCGCCCATGCCGCAAAAGAGGCTTGGGGTCACAAAACCTCGCCCGCACAACGCGCCGCTGTCCTGCTGGCCATCGCGGACCGCATGGAAGCCAATCTCGAACTGCTGGCAACGGCAGAGACCTGGGATAACGGCAAGCCGATCCGTGAAACCCGCGCGGCAGACGTTCCGCTGGCCATCGACCACTTCCGCTACTTCGCAGGCGTCCTGCGCAGCCAGGAAGGCACCATGTCCGAGATCGACGAGGACACCGTGGCCTATCACTTCCACGAGCCGCTGGGCGTTGTCGGCCAGATCATCCCGTGGAACTTCCCGCTGCTGATGGCGGCATGGAAAATGGCACCGGCACTGGCGGCAGGTAACTGTATCGTTCTGAAGCCGGCAGAGCAGACCCCCGCGACCATCATGGTCTTCGCGGAACTGGTCGCCGACATCCTTCCGCCGGGCGTGCTGAACATCGTCAACGGGTTCGGCCTCGAAGCCGGTAAGCCGCTGGCCTCGTCCAAGCGTATCTCGAAGATCGCCTTCACCGGTGAAACCACCACCGGCCGTCTGATCATGCAATATGCGTCGGAAAACCTCATTCCGGTGACGCTGGAGCTGGGCGGCAAATCGCCGAACATCTTCTTCTCCGACGTCTGCCGCGAAGATGACGCTTTCTTCGACAAGGCGATCGAGGGCTTCGTTCTCTTCGCGCTGAACCAAGGCGAGGTCTGCACCTGCCCGTCGCGTGCGCTGATCCAGGAAGACATCTACGAGCAGTTCATGGAGCGCGCCATCAAGCGCACCCAGGCGATCATCCAGGGCGACCCGCGTGATGCGGCGACCATGATCGGTGCGCAGGCTTCGGCCGAGCAGAAAGAGAAGATCCTGTCCTATATGGATATCGGTCGTAAGGAAGGCGCGGAAGTGCTGACCGGCGGTGCGGCGGCAGAAATGTCGGGCGAGCTGGCCAATGGCTACTACATCCAGCCGACCATTCTGCGCGGTCACAACAAGATGCGCGTCTTCCAGGAAGAGATCTTCGGGCCGGTTGTCTCGGTGACCACCTTCAAGGATGCCAATGAGGCGCTTGAAATCGCCAATGACACGCTCTTCGGTCTGGGTGCGGGCGTCTGGTCGCGCGATGCGAACACCTGCTACCGCTTCGGTCGCAACATCCAAGCGGGCCGCGTCTGGGTCAATAACTACCACGCCTATCCGGCGCATGCGGCCTTCGGTGGCTACAAGCAGTCCGGTATCGGCCGCGAGACCCACAAGATGATGCTCGACCACTACCAGCAGACCAAGAACATGCTGGTCAGCTACAACCCGAACAAGCTGGGCTTCTTCTAAGCGCCGCTTGAGGGTAAAATGTTCCGGATCGCCCGGCCCGCGAGGGTCGGGCGGTCTGCCAAGAAGGGAAAGAGCATGACACAGGTCAGCGCAACCGAACCCGCCCTGACGCTTTTGGCGGAGATCGTGGCCGAGCATGGTCCGGTTCTGTTTCACCAATCCGGCGGGTGCTGTGATGGCTCTGCGCCAATGTGCTATCCGCAGGGCGAGTTCCGGCTTGGCGAGAATGACGTGAAGCTGGGCGAGATCGGCGGAATGCCCGTTTACATGTCCGGCAGTCAATACGAGGGCTGGAAGCATACGGATCTGATCATCGATGCGATCCCCGGTCTGGGTGGCGGCCAGTTCAGCCTTGATAACGGGCGCCCGATGCGGTTTCTGACGCGCTCCGATATCTGTCGCCTGCCCGAAGAGTAGGCAGCGCGGCCCGGAAATGCACGTTTGGCGAAAGTAAGTTTTCGTTATAACGGGGTTTGGCTGAAAACTGTTAAATGCTTGTTAACTGTTTCATGTAACCTCCTGACTGTAACCAGTCGAAACTGGCTTGCAGTAGGGAGGAAGTGTGTATGTACCAGTCCCGTATCTTGTCGCGGGAGAGTGCGACAGATCCTGTCTTGGAGGATGACCGATCCTGTGTGGATCGCGAGATCCGTTCCCATGACGATCATGGCCGCGCTTTGCGCCAGATTACCCATCATACCCGCCGTATTCAGGCGACAGAGCTGCATGTCGACGCGCAGCGCCGCAAGATCAGCCTTGAGTTGGGGCTGATACAGCAGGGGCTAGGGCTGGGCATGGGCACGAAACGCTAAGTCACGCGAGACCTGCGCCCCTAGGGGCGTGGTGTTTCCGGTCCTTTCTGGAGCCATGTCTCCGTTGAACATGCCCCCCTGAAAGGGTCGGGCGGGCAGGGGAACGCCTTGGCAGAGCCTTTTTGCAAGGTGTTCACCAAAGAGAACTGCCAAGGGCGGGGGCAGCCGTTTCACTCTCTATCGCCACCGGAGTGATATCCGGTCAAGCGCGTTGAAGGGCGCAATACGTGAGGGCTGGCTCATTGCTCTGCGCTATGCCCGAGGGCAAAATGGCCGAGGTGTCAGGGCCTTGTCTGCCGGAAATGACTGGGCGTGCTCCCGGTCTGGCTATGGAAACTGCGCGCGAAATAGGTCTGGCTGCGGAACCCCAGCCGCGCGGCGATGTCCTTGATGGGCATGTCGGTATCGTGCAGCAGTTTGCGGGCCTCGTAAAGCCGCCGCTCCTGCAGCAGATCCGAAGCCGGACGGCCACAGGCATCACGGCAGGCACGCGACAGATGGGTGGGCGTGACCCGCAGCTTCATCGCGTAATCCGAAACGCTTTGGGTCGCGCGGAAGTCGCGCTCCACAAGGGCGGTGAAACGGTTGACCAGTTGCCGCGTGGCCTTACCGCGCAGATCGTCGCGCGGTGACAGCGCGATCTGACGCTCCAGCCAGACCGATAGCAGGCCGAGATAATGCTGGGCGGCGCGGGGTGCGGCGGGTCTGGTAGAGCAGGTCTCGCGCCCGAGATTGTCCAGCAGGCCCGTCAGTTCGCTCTGGTCCTGAAGGTCGCGTATACGCAGGTGGTGGGGATGCGCCGGAAAGGAGGGGTCGTGATCTTGCCCGAGAAACAGTGCAAGCCCTTGTGTTGTATTGCTGATTTCCAGCCCATGCATGATACCGGCTGGCAGATAAAGCGCGTTATGGGCCCCATAGCCTCGTTGGATGCCGCCGATTGTCACACGGCCCTGACCGCGGGTGATCCAGTAAAGGCAGGGTTCGGACAGGGCGCGCAGGGCCTCCATCCGCCAGCGTCCGGCCTGCGACAGATGCGCGATGGGCTCCAGCCGGTAGGGCGGCGGCGCAGAGGATGTGCCGGAGAGCGGGGGAGAGCGGACATCTGGGGGGGCAATCGGTAAAGAACGTCCGGTTGCAGAAAACGGCCTTGCAGAAAAAATTGCCATAACAAACTCCGAGCACTCGGATACACCCCGTCTGGAAGACTAAGACCGGTGTCGCGCTTTGACCAAGCGTTTTTTGCATTTCGCCAGGGCTGGGCGGTCAGGGGCGCGGTATCTTGTGCCAGAGCTTCATCCGGCTACGAAACCATGTGCGCTGACGTTTGGCATATTGGCGCGAGGCCGCCTGCGCCAGTGTGCGCGCCTCCTCTAGCGTCATGCGACTCAGCAGATGTTCCACCAGTTCGGGCGCACCGATGGCTTTGGCCCAGAGCGCCTGCGGGTCCCAATAGGGCAGCACGGCGCGGGCCTCGTCGATTGCGCCCTGTTCCAGCATCAGATCGAACCGGCGGTCGATCCGCTTGGCAAGCCAGTCGCGATCGGCCTCGATCACCAGACAATGGGCCTGATCACGCGGCAGCAGAGGCGGCGGGGTGTCATCCTGCCACGCGGCCAGTCCGCGCCCTGTGCTGCGCTGCACCTCCCATGCGCGCTGGATGCGCATCGGGTTGAGCGTATCGATGCGGGCGGCAGTGGCGGGGTCCAGCTCGGCCAGAAGGGCTTCGGCGCCTTCGGTTGCGCGCCGCTGGTTGGCTTCAAGCCGGATGGCCTCCGGCGTTGCGGGAATATCGGCCAGCCCCTCGGTCAGCGCGCTCAGATAAAGGCCCGTGCCGCCAACGATGATCGGGCGCGGCCCGCCCGCACGATGCGCGTCAAGGATCTGCGCCACCTCCCGCAACCAGTGCCCGACCGAGTAGTTTTCTCCCGGTGTCCTATGGCCGTAAAGCAGGTGAGGGGCCTCGGCCTCTTCTGCGGGGCTCGGGCGGGCCGATAACACGCGCCAGCAGGACCAGACCTGAAGCGCATCGGCATTCACCACCACGCCCCCTTGCGCCTTGGCAATCGCGATCGCCAGCGCCGATTTTCCGCTCGCAGTCGCGCCGCCAATCACAACGGGACGATTTTCTTCAAGATTTTCCACGATATCGCCCGTCTGCACGAAGTTACCTCAAGTCGGATGTTACCAAATATCGCCGAAACCGCCATTCGGCGCATTTCCCGAGTTGAACCCGACGCGCATTTGCGACATTTTGCGCCCCGATGACAACTGACAAATGAGGAACCCGAGATGTCTGCGGACCAACACCCGGCAGCGAAGTATAAACGTGTCCTCTTGAAAATCTCGGGGGAAGCCCTGATGGGCGACCAAGGCTACGGCCTGCACCCGCCAACCGTTGCCCGTATCGCCAGCGAAGTGAAATCCGTCCATGATCTGGGCGTCGAGATCTGCATGGTGATTGGCGGCGGCAATATTTTCCGCGGTCTGGCAGGCTCGGCCCAAGGCATGGAGCGCACCACCGCCGACTATATGGGGATGCTGGCCACCGTGATGAACGCGCTTGGCATGCAGGCGCAGCTTGAGGCGCTTGGCATCCATACCCGTGTGATCTCGGCCATCCCGATGGATGAGGTCTGCGAGCCCTATATCCGCCGCCGTGCCGTGCGCCACCTCGAGAAAAAACGCATCTGCATTTTCGCGGCAGGCACCGGCAACCCCTATTTCACCACCGATACCGCCGCGACGCTGCGCGCCAACGAGATGAACTGCGAAGCCATCTTCATGGGCAAGAACGGGGTCGACGGGGTCTATGACAAAGATCCGAAGAAATTCGACGATGCCAAGCGCTATGACCATGTGACCTATGACGAGGTGCTGCAAAAGAACCTCAAGGTGATGGATGCCTCGGCGATTGCGCTGGCACGCGACAATAACCTGCCGATTATCGTCTTCCCGCTGGACGAGCCGGGCGGCTTCAAGGGGATACTGGCAGGTCAGGGGACCTATACGCGCGTGCAGGGCTGACCCGCCCGCACCCGCGCGGCCTATACATTTGCGTGATTGCGCGCTAGATACTGTTCAAGCAAGACAAAGAAGCAGACGGAGACGACATGTCTGACGATTTCGAAATCGACACCGATGATCTGGAGCGCCGCATGGAAGGCGCAATGGGCGCGCTGAAAACCGAATTTGCCTCGCTGCGCACCGGTCGTGCGGCGGGCTCCATGCTCGACCCGATCACGGTTGATGCCTATGGTCAAATCACCCCCATCAACCAGCTTGGCACGGTCAACGTGCCCGAGCCGCGCATGGTCACCATCAATGTCTGGGACAAGGGCATGGTCGGCAAGGTTGAAAAGGCCATCCGCGAATCCGGTCTGGGCATCAACCCGCAGCTCAACGGCACCATCATCATGCTGCCGATCCCCGAGCTGAACGAGGAACGCCGCCGCGAGCTGACCAAAGTGGCCGCCTCCTATGCGGAATCCGCGCGTGTGGCCGTGCGCAACGTGCGCCGCGACGGGATGGACCAGATCAAGAAAGCCAAGGGCAATGGCATGTCGGAAGACGATGTGAAGCTCTGGGAAGGCGAAGTTCAGGAACTGACCAACAAATATACGGCGATGGTCGACAAGGCGCTTGAGGGCAAGCAAGCCGAGATTATGCAGGTCTGAGCCTCGACGGAATGCAGTGCGAAAGGCGGCCCAAATGGCGCTGAGCAAGCGAAAGCAGGGCAAGGACCTGTCGGCTTCGACGCAAGGTGGCGATATCGATTACGGTGTACGCCATGTTGCCATCATTATGGATGGCAACGGGCGTTGGGCCAAAAACCGGGGCTGGCCGCGTCTGGCCGGTCACCGGCGCGGTGCGGAACGGATCAAGGAAATCACCAAGATCTGCCCCTCGCTCGGCGTGCGCTACCTGACGGTCTATGCGTTTTCGACAGAGAACTGGAAACGCTCGACCGAGGAAGTGCTGGGCCTTATGGCCATTTTCTCGCGCTATATCGAGAAAGAGGCGGATTCGCTTTCGGCGCTTGGTGTCAGGATGCGCTTTATCGGTGCGCGCGGGCGGCTGGATGGCAAGCTGGCGCGGCTGATGGCCAGTATCGAAGACCGCACGAAACATAATGACCGCCTGACCATGACGGTGGCGATCAATTATGGCGGACGGCATGAACTGGGCCGTGCGGCAGCGCAGATGGCGCGGGATTTTGCTGCCGGTCTGATTTCCGAGGAGGCGCTGACAGCCGCCGCAGAGGCCACGCTTGAGGCCCGCCTCGATACGGCGGGGCTGCCCGATCCGGATCTGGTGATCCGCACCTCCGGCGAGACCCGTACCTCGAATTTCCTGCCTTGGCAGGCCGCTTATGCGGAATATGAATTCACCCAGACACTCTGGCCCGATTTCACACCGGCAGAGCTGGAAGGGATTTTGGCGCGGTTCGGCAATCGCGACCGGCGCTTTGGCGGGGTGAAGGCATGACCCAGACGGCTGGACGCTGGGGGGATCTGCGCAAGCGGGTCGCATCCGCGATTGTCATGGCGGCGATCGGCGCGGTCGCGGTGGGCTGGGGCGGTCTGGCCTTTGCCACCGTCTGCTGCATCGTGACGGGACTGATGATCTGGGAGCTGTCGGCGATGACGGCCCCCGACCGCACCACACGCGCCATCCTTCTGGGGCTGATCGCAGCGGGGACGCTGGCGCTGATCCTGTTCATGCATTCGCCCTTCTACCTGCCGCTTCTGATCCTGCCGCCCATCGCGGGGCTCTGGCGTCCGCGCCGCGACCGGCGCTTTTTCACCAGCTATGCGCTGGCGATCATGCTGACGGGCTACGGGCTTGTGGCTCTGCGTGAAGGGCAGGGTGTGGGGGCGATCACCTGGATCATCTGTGTGGTCGTGGTTTCCGACGTGTTGGGCTATTTCGTGGGCCGCATGGTTGGCGGGCCGAAATTCTGGCCCAAGATCAGCCCCAAGAAAACATGGTCCGGCACCGTGGCAGGCTGGGTCGGGGCGCTGGTTCTCGGCTTCGGCTTTGTGCAGCTGGGCGGAGGCGCCGCACTGATCTGGATGTCCCCGCTTCTGGCCTTTGCCGGTCAGCTGGGCGATATTTTCGAGAGCTGGCTGAAGCGGCGCTCGGCGGTCAAGGACAGCTCGTCGCTGATCCCCGGTCACGGGGGGGTGCTGGACCGTTTCGACGCGCTGATCGGCGTGGTGCTGGTGCTTCTTCTTCTTGCACAATTCGGAGAGCTGCCGCTGACGGCAGCCGGTTAAACAATGCGCATTTCAGTTTTCGGGTCGACGGGGTCTATTGGCGAAAGCACTTTCGATCTCTTGCAGCGATCCGATCATCAGGTCGTGGCGCTGACGGGCGGGCGCAATGTGCGGCGTCTGGCCGAACAGGCCATCGCGCTGAAGGCCGAACTGGCGGTGACCGCCTATGACGACTGTCTTCCCGCGCTGCGCGAGGCGCTTGCAGGCACCGGCATCGAGACCGCCGCAGGTACACAGGCCCTGATCGAGGCTGCCGAGCGCCCTGCCGACTGGGTGATGTCGGCGATCGTGGGGGCTGCGGGTCTTGCACCGGGGTTCCGCGCCCTGAAACAGGGGGCCACGCTTGCGCTGGCCAATAAGGAAAGCCTGGTGACCGCAGGGCCTTTGCTTCTGGCCGAGGCCGAGCGTCACGGTGCGCGCATCCTGCCTGTCGATAGCGAGCATTCTGCCGTGTTTCAGGCGCTGGTGGGCGAGGATATCTCGGCGGTCGAGCGCATTATCATCACCGCTTCGGGCGGGGCGTTCCGTGACTGGCCGATGGAAAAGCTGGCCACCGCGACGGTGGCGCAGGCCTCCAGCCATCCGAACTGGAATATGGGGCAGCGGATCACCATCGATTCCGCCTCGATGTTCAACAAGGCCCTGGAAATCATCGAAACGCGCGAGTTTTTCCGCGTGGCTCCCGAGAAGATCGAGGTGCTTGTCCATCCCGAAAGTATGGTGCACGCGCTGGTCGGGTTTCGCGACGGGGCGCTGATGGCGCATATGGGCGCGCCCGATATGCGCCATGCCATCGGCTATGCGCTCAACTGGCCCGAACGGGCCGAGCTGCCTGTCGAGCGTCTGGATCTGGCCAAGCTCGGTGCGCTGACCTTCCGTGCGCCCGATGCCGCGCGCTATCCGGCGCTGCGGCTGGCCTATGAGGTCATGGAGATCGGCGGCACGGCGGGGGCGGCCTTCAACGCCGCCAAAGAGATCGCGCTTGACGGGTTTATCGATGGCCGGATCGGTTTTCTGGATATGGCCACCGTGGTCGAAGAGGTGCTGGACGAGATGTCGGCACGTCAGGGGCTTTGCAATTCGGCGCTAAGTCTGGATACCATCGCTTATACCGATGCCGAGGCCCGTGCGCTGGCGTCGCATTACCTGACCAAAGTCACCAACTGACGTAAAGCAAGGAATTGATCGCGTGGATTTGCTGCCGGATCTGGGGAATTTCGTCTTTACGATCGTGAGCTTCGTGGTCGCCCTGTCGATCATCGTCACGATCCATGAATTCGGGCATTATATCATCGGACGCTGGTCGGGGATCAAAGCCGAGGTGTTCTCGCTGGGCTTCGGGCCGCGTCTGATCTCGCGCACCGACAAGCATGGCACACGCTGGCAGATCGCGGCGCTTCCCTTTGGCGGCTATGTCAAGTTTCTGGGCGATGCCAATGCGGCCTCGGCCAAGGCCAATGACGCGGAAATGGCGCAGCTCAGCCCCGAAGAGCGCCGTCACACCATGCATGGCGCGCCGCTCTGGGCGCGGGCGGCGACGGTGATCGCGGGGCCGCTGTTCAACTTCATCCTGTCCATCGCGGTGATTGCGGGGCTGATGCTTTACACCGGCACCGCCACCGATAAGCCGGTGATCGGGACGCTGTTCGAGCTGCCTGAAGGCACGGGCGATCTGCAAAGCGGCGACCAGATCCTGTCGGTTGCGGGCAAGGCCACGCCCGATTACCCCGCATTCAGCGAGGCGCTGGATACGGCGCCCACCGGTCCGGTGCTGCCGATGCAGGTAGACCGTAACGGCCAGACGATCGATCTCGACGGGCCGCAGCTTTTCCCGCCGCGCTTTACCGGCGTGACCCCCAAATCCGCCTCTTATGCGGCAGGGCTGGGCGAGGGCGATGTGGTTACCTCGATTGACGGCACGCCGGTCTGGACCTTCGAGGATCTGCGGCAGGCGGTCGCGGGTTCGAATGGCCGGACACTGAAGCTGACGGTCTGGCATCCGGAAACGAAAGAGACCACCGAGGTGGCCCTGACCCCCAAACGCACCGATATTCCCGCGCCCGATGGCGGCTTCGAGACGCGCTGGATGATTGGCGCGACCGGCGGGTTTGTCTTTGCCCCCGAAACCCGCCCGACGCGGCTGGGCGAGGCGCTGAACGGAGCGGTAAGCCAGACATGGGGCATCGTCACGCAATCGGTCTCGGGGCTGGCCAATATGGTGGCGGGCAATATTTCCTCGTGCAACCTGCAAGGGGCCATCGGCATCGCGCAGGGCTCTGCGGCGGCGGCCAAATCGGGGCTGGAGAATTTCATCTGGTTCATTGCGGTGCTCTCGACCGCCGTGGGCTTTCTGAACCTCTTCCCGATCCCCGCCCTGGATGGGGGGCATCTGATGTTCTATTGCTATGAGGCGATCGTCGGCAAACCGCCCTCAGACCGCATTATGAACGTGCTGATGTCGATCGGGATCGCCGCTGTGCTGAGCCTGATGGTCTTCGGTCTGTCCAACGACATTTTCTGCCCCTGATTGACGGGAACCGGCCAAGGCTCGGGCGCTGGGGCAGCCGAAGCGCCGAATTGATGAAAACCGTCTGGACAAAGGGGTTCTTCGCTTTGACAACCCCTCACAGACTCGGTATCGACAGATTAACAAAGAAGGCTGCCGAAAGGGTGGAGAGGGCGATGTTGAACAGGCAAGAAGGCCGGCAAGGTCTTGGACAAATTTCCGGTATTCTCGCACCAGCGGCCCTGTCGCTTGCTGTGGCACTGACAAGCGTGGCACTGCCGGACTCGGTTCTGGCGCAAAGCTACAGCTTCTCGTCGGTGTCGATCTCGGGCAACGAGCGCGTGGACAACGCCACCGTTCTGGGCACCGCAGGCATCAAGGCGGGCGAAAGCCTCAGCGCGGGCCAGCTCAATGAAGCCTATCAGAAGCTGCAATCCTCGGGTCTGTTCGAGAAGGTCGATCTGGAGCCGCAAGGCAGCACGCTGAAGATCACTGTGCAGGAATATCCGACGATCAACGTGATCAGCTTCGAGGGCAACCAGCGGATGAAGGACGAGGCGCTTGCCAAGATCGTCCAGTCGCAAAGCCGCCGTGTGTATAGCCCCGCCACCGTCGAGGCCGATGCCCAGCTGATCGCCGAAGCCTATGCTCAGGGCGGTCGCGTCAATGCCCGCGTCGAGCCCAAGGTCATCCGCCGCTCCAATAACCGCGTGGATATCGCCTTCGAGATCAAGGAAGGCAAGGTCACCGAGATCGAGCGGATCTCCTTCACCGGCAACCATGCCTTCTCGGATCGCCGTCTGCGTCAGGTCCTGCAAACCAAACAGGCGGGCATCCTGCGGGCGTTCATCCAGCGCGATACGTTCGTGGCCGACCGCGTCAATGTGGATCGCCAGCTGCTGACCGATTTCTACCGCTCGCGCGGCTATCCGGATGTGCAGGTCAATGGTGTCTCCTCCGAGATGACCCGCGAACGCGACGCCTTCTTCATGACTTTCAATATCAGCGAAGGCCAGCAGTTCAAATTCGGCAAGATCTCGACCGTCTCCGAAGTGAACGGGGTAAGCGCGGACGAGTATTCCAAGCTGAGCAAGATCCGCGCGGGCGCGATCTACACGCCCACCGCCATCGATCTGGCCGTGACGCGGATGGAAGAGAAAGCCCGTCAGGCCGGTCTGAACTTCGTTCGGGTCGATCCGCGTGTGACCCGCAACCCGCGCACCGGCACGCTGGATGTGCAGTTCGCGCTGGTCAAGGGCCCGCGTATCTTTATCGAGCGCATCGATATCGAGGGCAATACCGCGACGCTGGACCGTGTGATCCGTCGTGAATTCCACTCGGTCGAAGGCGACCCCTATAACCCGCGCGAGATCAAGCGCTCCGCCGAGCGTATCCGCGCCTTGGGCTATTTCTCGAATGCCGATGTGAACACCCGCAAGGGCACCAATGATGATCAGGTCATCGTTGACGTGAACGTGACCGAGCAGCCGACCGGCTCGCTGACCTTCGGTGCAAGCTATGGCGCCTCTGCCGGTTTCGGGATCAATGCCTCGCTGAACGAGCGCAACTTCCTCGGGCGTGGACAGCAGCTTTCGATCGGCATCGGGACGACCTCGGATAACCAGACCTCGGTGATCAGCTTCACCGAACCCTATCTCTTCGGGCGCGATCTGGCGGCAACGGGGCGGCTGTTCTATAGCACCACCGATAACGACAACTCCGATTACTCGACCATGCGTGCGGGCATCCAGCCCTCGATCGAGTTCCCCGTGGCCGAGAATGCGCGCCTGAAACTGCGCTACGAGTTCAGCCGCGAAGAGCTGTCCGATGTGGACACCTATGATGCAAGCGAGGCAACCGGCTCGTCGCCGATCCTGTCGCGCGAAGAGGGGGCCCGCTACAAATCGGCGGTGGGATATACCTATACCTTCGACACCACGGAGACCAATATCGACCCGCGCTACAGCTATCTGCTGCGCTTCGATCAGGAATTCGCGGGTCTGGGCGGCGATGTCGAGGCGGTAACGACCACGGTTCTGGGCCGCGCACAGCGCAAGGTCTGGAATGACGAGGTGACGCTGCGTGCCGAGCTGGAAGGCGGCGCGATCATTGCCTCCTCCGGTAACACCACCATTCTGGACCGCTTCACCGGAAACGGCAAAATCCGCGGCTTCGAATCCAACGGGATCGGCCCGCGCGATACGGCCGCGCCCAACGAAGACGCGCTTGGCGGTAAATATTTCGCAGTCGCCCGCCTCGAGGCGCAGTTCCCGCTGGGTCTGCCCGAGGAATATAAGCTGGGGGGCGCGGTCTTCCTTGATGCCGGCTCTGTCTGGGGTCTGGACGATACCGATGGTGTCGAAGAGGTCGATGACGGGTTCCACCTGCGCTCGGCCATCGGTGTCTCGCTCCTGTGGGACAGCTTCATCGGCCCGCTGCGTCTGAACTTCTCCAAGGCCATCGTCAAAGAGGATTACGACGAAGAGCAGAACTTCGACCTGACCGTGTCGACGAAGTTCTGATCCGATGCGATGGGCGTGGTATAGGGCGGGTGCTTCGCGGATGATCGGTGCTGCGGCGCTGTTTGTCCTGCCCGCCTGTATCCTGCCGGTTGCTGTCATGGCGCAGGACGCCAAAGGGGTCACCGTCTCGCGCGATGGGGCGGTGGCGGCCAATATGCCGATCCTGACGCTTGACTGGGAAGAGCTTTACCAGAAATCGGCCTGGGCGCGGCGCGTGAAGCAGCAGCTTGCGCAAGAATCGACGCGGCTCGCGGCCGAAAACAAGCGCATCGCCGATGATCTGATCGAGGAAGAGAAGACGCTGACGCGGCGGCGTGCCACCATGACCCCCGAGGCTTTCCGAAGTGCGGCCGATGCATTTGACGAAAAGGCCACCGGCATCCGCGCGGCACAAAAGGCCAAGGCCGAGGCGCTGGCCCGTCAGGTCGAGGCCGAGCAACAGGCCTTCCTGAAGGCGGCGCTGCCATTGCTGGATGATCTGCTGCAGCAGAAGGGCGCGCAGATCGTCATCGACCGGCGGGTGATCATCCGTGGCCTTGCGCAGATCGACGTGACCGATGACATGCTGGAAATCGTCGATAGCAAGCTGGGCACCGGAGAGCCGCAGCCCGTGCCGAAAGAGCTGGGCGGGGATGCGCCCGATCCGCCTGCACAGCCTGCGCCGGCGCCAAATTCCGGCACCGCGCCCGATCTTCTGGAGGAAGAGCCGCTGCCATCCGGTCCGAGCGCGCCATAAACGGCCGACCACCCGCAATCTGGAGGCGGGTATCGCTTTCGCTTTTCTTGCAAAGTTCTGATTGGCTTGCTAATCCATGCTCCCGGCCTCATTGGCTAACTATGTCGTCGGCAAAAGATAAAAGGGACAGAAAATGACCGAAGCCGCCCCCTATACCGAGGCCGATCTGGCGCTCATCAAACGCATGCTGCCGCATCGCTATCCGTTCCTGTTGGTGGACAAGGTCATTGACATTGTCCCGATGGAAAGCGGCGTTGGCATCAAATGCGTCACGTCCAACGAACCGCATTTCGAAGGCCATTTCCCGCAAGAGCCGGTGATGCCCGGGGTGCTGATCGTGGAAGCGATGGCACAGACCGCTGCTGTGATCACGGGCATTTCGAAGAACCTGATCGACAAGGATATGTCGGTGTATTTCATGTCGATGGATGGTGTGAAATTCCGCCGCAAGGTCGTGCCCGGTGATGTGCTGCGCATGGAGCTGACGCTCAAGCGTGGCGGTGGCAAGGTCTGGAAGTTCGAGGGCCGCGCGCTGGTTGATGGCGAGCTGGCCTGCGAGGCGCAGCTGACCGCCATGATGGCGACGGCGAAGTAAGGAGACAGGCATGGCGATCGATCCTACCGCCGAGATCCACGCATCTTCCATCGTGGAAGAGGGGGCCGTCATCGGCCCGGGCTGCAAGATCGGTCCTTTCTGTCTTATCGGCTCCGAAGTGGTTCTTGCGGCCAATGTCACGCTCAAGAGCCATATCGTGGTCACAGGTGCGACCGAGATCGGCGAGGGGACAGAAGTGTTTCCTTTCGCCTCTCTGGGACAGATCCCGCAGGATCTGAAATTCAAGGGCGAGAAAACGCGGCTGGTTATCGGCAAGCGGAACCGCATCCGTGAATATGTGACGATGAATACCGGCACCGAAGGCGGTGGCGGTCTGACCAAGGTGGGCGATGACGGGCTGTTCATGTCGTCCTGCCATGTCGGCCATGACTGCATCATCGGTGACCGGGTGATCTTGGTCAATTCGGTCGCTGTGGCGGGGCATTGCCATATTGATGACGATGCGATTGTCGGCGGGCTTTCGGGGGTGCACCAATGGGTGCGGATCGGGCGCGGTGCCATGATCGGGGCGCTGTCGATGGTGGCCGCCGATGTCATGCCCAATGCGCTGGTTGCCGGTCCACGGGCACAGGTCGAGGGGATGAACCTTGTCGGACTGCGCCGCCGTGGCACGGACCGCACCGAAATCAATGCCTTGCGCGATCTTTATAAGGCGTTGGGCGAGGGCAATTTCCGCGAGGTGGCCCGCGAACATAACGAGGCCGGACCGGAGAGTGAACTTGTGCGTGAAGTGCTTGATTTTATTCTGGGACCGTCGGATCGTTCGTTCCTGACGCCGCAACATAAATAAGGCCCGAAAGAGGATGGACGGACAGATGAACCCCAAGACGATTGCGCTGATCGCCGGTCAGGGAGCCGCACCGAAGCTGCTGGCGCAGGCTGTGCCGGGGCTGACAGTCTGCGAGATGGACGGGTTCCCCTGCGAGATCGGCGGCGAAGAGGTGATCCGCTTCCGCTTCGAGCGGCTGGTGCCCTTTCTCGACGAGCTTGTCGGGCGCGGGATCACCCATGTGGTCTTCGCGGGCGCGCTGAGCCGTCCGAAGATCGAACCCGAGATGTTCGATCTGAAAACCGCGCAACTTGTGCCGCGGATGCTGGGGGCTATGCAGCAGGGCGATGATGCCACGCTGCGCGCGGTCATCGAGCTGTTTGCCGAATGGGACATCCAGACGCTGGGCATTCACGAACTTCTGCCGCAGCTTCTGCCGCCTGCCGGATTGCGCCTCGGCGCGATTTCCGAACGCGACGAGAAAGACGCCGCGCGGGCGGCGGCGATTGTCGCGGCGATGGGCGCTGTGGATGTGGGGCAGGGTTGCGTTGTGTCGAACGGGCTCTGTCTTGCGGTTGAGGCCCAGCCGGGCACCGATGCGATGCTGGATTTTGTCAGCCTGCACAAGGCACTGAACCCCGGTGGCGGGGTCTTCTACAAGGCGCCGAAGCCGGGTCAGGACCGCCGGATCGACCTGCCGGTGATCGGTCCGCAAACCGTGGCGCGGGTCGCCAATGCGGGGCTTGCGGGGATTGTCATCGAAGCCGGCGGTGTGATGGTGCTGGATCAGGCCGCCACGGCGGATGCCGCGACCAAAGCCGGAATCTTCCTCTGGGTGCGCCCCTGATGCGGGTGTTCGTCATCGCGGGCGAACCGTCGGGCGACAAGCTTGGCGGCGCGTTGATGGCAGGGTTGAAATCGCTGGTGCCCGAGATTTCTTTCACGGGGATCGGCGGGGTGCATATGGAAGAAGAGGGGCTCGGGAGCCGCTTCCCGATGGAAGAGCTTTCGGTGATGGGGATCGCCGAAATCCTGCCCAAATACCGCGAACTCAAGCGCCGGATCCGCGAGACCGCCGAGGCCATTCTGGCGGAGGCGCCGGATGTGGTGATTTCGATCGACAGTCCCGATTTCTGCCTGCGCGTCCACAAGATCGTCAAAGCGACGCGTCCCGCGCAGAAGGTCGTGCATTATGTCGCGCCCTCGGTCTGGGCATGGCGGGCAGGGCGCGCGGCCAAGATGGCGAAGACCGTCGATCATGTTCTGGCGCTTTTACCGTTCGAGCCGCCCTATATGGAAGCGGCGGGGATGAGCTGCGATTTTGTCGGGCATCCGGTGGTGACCGAACCGCGTGCCACCGCCGAAGAGGCCGCAGCCTTCCGCGAAACCCATATGATCGGCCCGAACCAGCCCTTGGTGCTGTGTCTGCCCGGATCGCGCAAATCCGAAGTTGCGCGTCTGGGGGCACGGTTTGACGAGGCGCTGATGCAGCTACGCGACCGCGAGCCGGGCCTGCGGGTGGTGGTGCCGACGGTGCGGGGGGTCTCGAAATTCGTGCGGCAGATGACGGCCCGCTGGCCGGTTGCGCCCATCGTTGTCGAAGCCAGCGAGGACAAGCGCGCGGCTTTTGCCGCGGCCGATCTGGCGCTGGCGGCCTCGGGCACGGTCTCGTTGGAACTGGCCGCCAACCGCACGCCGATGGTGATTGCCTATGATGCCTCGCGCATCACATGGCATATCGTCTGGAATATGATGAAAATCGACACGGTAACCTTGGTCAATCTGGTCTCTGACACCCGTCAGGTGCCCGAATTTCTTGGCCCCAACTGTCAGCCGCGTCTGATTTCGGAAAAGCTGTTGCAGCTGCTGGAAGATCGCGAGGCCCGCGCCGGTCAGATCGCGGCGATGGAGCTGACCATGCAGCGTCTGGGCGAGGGGGGCGATCCTCCCGGTCTGCGCGCGGCGCGCTCGGTGCTGGGCTTTCTGGACCGCGCCTGAACGGATCCGGGTTTGATTGGGCCATAGACCTGCCAAACGGGAAAGGTCTCGGCCCCTGAACGTCCTCGGCTTTGCCCGCATCCCTCTTCCCTATGGGCGCGGGATCACATCGACCGCTTGCGTGGTCGTGGCCCCGCCCATAGACCGTAGCGCGCCGCGCACGGGGGCCACATCGGCATAATCGCGCCCGTAGCCCACCACGATATAATCGGTTCCCGCGAACTGGTTATTGGTCGGGTCGAACTCGACCCAGCCCATTTCCGATCCCGCCCATGCCCGCACCCAGGCATGCATCGCATCGGCCCCTTCCAGCCGCTCCTGTCCGGGCGGGGGATTGGTGCGCAGAAACCCCGACACATAGCCTGCCGGAATGCCGACCCCGCGCAGCGCGGTGATCATGATATGGGCGAAATCCTGACAGACCCCGCGCCGTGCGGTGAAGGCTTCGGTAGCGGATGTGTCGACGGTGGTGGCGCTTGCATCAAATTCCATCTCGCGGTGCAGCGCATGGCCGATCGCCTCGATGGCCTCAAGGGTGCTCATCTCGCGGATCAGGCAGTCCTGCCCGAAAGCGGTAATGGCGGGGCTGCGCAGGATACGCGCCGACGGTTGGGTGAAATGATGCGGCGCGACGGGGGCAAGGCTCGCCTGCTGCGCCAGCTCGCGCGGGAGGGTCTGCAGGCTTGCCGAGACATCCATCGCGCGCGGATCCTCTTTGCGCTCGACCTTGGCTGTGACCTCGAACCGCAGCGCCGAGACAGGGCGCGCCCATGCCACCTGACTGGCGGATGTGCCGAAATAATCGGTGAGATCATGGCGCTCGTCAGGGCGGGGCGTAACGACAAGGGCGGCGGTCTGCACCTCTTGCAGACCCGCCAGCCGCGCAGGCATCAGCCGCAGCATATTGCGGGCGCGATCCGTGGGGTAATCGTAATGGTATTCGATGACAAGTTTCAGATCATAGAACATCGGTCATCTCAGATAGGCGGTGGTCAGAAGGTCGGAGACCTGTCCCAATTCATGGCGCAGGTGGCGCAGGCGCTCGGGGGTCAGATCGTCGGGTTCGGCACAGCTGAATTCGGTTTCAAGCTGCATCAGCGCCCGCATCAGCGCATTGGGGCGGCCATGATCCATCGCATAGGGCATCCGCCGCGCCAGATCGCACATGCGCGTCATCAGAAAGGCCAGCGCGCGCGGGTTGTCGCCATCCAGCGCCAGCAGGTCCAGCACGGTGTCGCGGCTGGTTTCCACGCGGAAGCGCCGTTGATGGGTGATCACGCTGTCACAGACCTCGACCGCCAGATCCAGCCCGCCTTCGGGGCTGTCGGGGGCGGCGTAGAGTTCCAGCAGGGTGGTCGTGGCATCAGCGCGTTCCAGCGCCCGCCCGAAGGACAGGAAATGCCATGCGGAAAAGCGATACATATTCTCGTGCACCAGCCCCGAAAAACCGGTGATCTTGCGCAGGAAAACCGACATGGCGCGGGCGGCATCATCGCCCGGCTTTGCGGTTTTCTGCAAGCGCCGCGCCGTGGACAGAAGATCGCCAAGCGCGTTCCAGCCATCGGTGGAGAACCGGTCTCGCACCTTGGCCGCACAGCCCTGCGCCATCTCGAAACGTCCCAGAAGCGTGTCGGGGATCGCTTTCTCGAATGTATAGCCCACCGAGGCAAGGTAGCTGCGCATCAGCTTGAGCCGCGGATCGGCACTGTTTCCGGTGGCCGCCAGCCGCAGATGATAGGCGCGAAGCAGGCGGATCGCGTCCTCGGTCCGTTCGATATAGCGGCCCAGCCAATAAAGGTTGTCGGCAGCGCGTGCCGGCAGAATGCCCGGATCGCTGCGCAGGAAACGGCCGGTCTTTTCGGGGGCAAGGCTCTCTTGCGAGACCGGATGATCGGCCACGATCCAGACATCGGCCACCGAGCCGCCCCGCTGCATGGCCAGCGCCGTGGGGTCTTCGGAGCGTCCGATACGGGCATAGCCGCCATGCAGGAAGCGCCAGCCGGTTTCGGTGCGCGCGGCAAAGACCCGCACGGTCATCGGGCGGGGGGTGATCTGCGCCTCTCCTGCGGCATTGCGCGACCATGCAGGCGTGGTCGACAGCGTCACGGCTTCCTGTCCCACAAGGCTGCGGCCTTCCTCTTCAAGCCATTTTGTCACCGACTCACGGGCCGAGCCGCGAAACTGCCCGCCCAGAGCCGTGGTGGCATTCAGGTCAAAGGGCAGGTTCACCGCATAGGCGGAGCCGATCATCATCCGCTTGGCATTGGCGTTGACATAGGCACGGGCATCGGCGGCCCCGCACCACCATGTCGCGATATTGGGCAGGGTCAGCGGTTTGCCGGTCAGCACCTCGCAGATGCGCGGCAGGAAGGCCAGCATGGCGCGCATCTCCAGAATGCCCGATCCCAGCGCATTGGCCATGCCAAGATGGCCCTGCCGGATGGCCTCCATCAGCCCCGGCGTGCCGATCTGGCTGGTCTCGTCCAATTCGATCGGATCGGCAAATCCGGCATCGATCCGCCGCCAGAGCGCCCCGAGCGGCTGTGGCCCCGAGATGGTGCGCACTTTGGCCCGCCCGTCCTCGACGACAATATCTTCCCCCTCCAGCAGCGGGATGCCCAGATAGCGGGCGATATAGGTATGTTCGTAATAGGCTTCGTTCGAGGGGCCGGGGGTCAGGATTGCCGGTGTCGCGCGCAGGTGCTCGCGATCTTCGGCCAGCCGTTCGGACGCTTGCAGAAAGGCCCCGAAAAATCCGGCATGACGATGGATATAGGCGCGCGGGAACCGTTCGGGAAAGGCGCGCCCCGTGGCCATGCGGTTTTCCAGCGCGAACCCCGCCCCCGAGGTCGCCTGTGTCCGATCGCCCAGCACAAACCACGACCCGTCCGGCGAGCGCCCGATCTCGAAGGCCAGAAAATGCAGGTAATGCCCGCCCTTGGGCTTTACCCCCACCATCGGGCGCAGGAATTGCCTGGACCCCGCGATCAGTTCTGCGGGCAGGTGGCCTTGCGTCACCAGATCGGCAGGCCCGTAAAGATCGGCCATCACCTGTTCCAGAAGATCGGCACGCTGGGTCAGCCCCTCGCAGATACCGCGCCATTCCGCCTCGTGCAGGATAACCGGAATATGGCTGAGCGGCCAGCTACGTTCGGTCAGCGGGTCATTGGAATATTGCCGGTAGAACACACCCGCATCGCGCAGATACAGATCGGCGCGTTCGAAACGGGCCTCGATCTCCTCGGGCGAGAGCCGCAGGAACCGCTCGACAAAGCGGCGCCAGACCGGTCGCATCCGGCCTGTCGCGTCGAAAAGCTCGTCCGCCACTCCCTTTACGGGTGCATACCCTGCCAGCAGCGGGCTGGCAGGCGGGTTTGGTCTATCGGCCATCGCTTCGCCCTAAATGTTCTGCGCCTAGATCAGCCCGACTGGGCGGCGCAGGTCAAGCGTGAGCGGAAATTCGGGGTGGGGCTGTTCCACCTTTGGCACATAGGTGCCGGGTGTGTGGCCGAAGGGCTGGAAGCGCGCGAGACGCCGCGCCTCGGCCTCATTGGCATTGACGGGGAAGGTGTCATAATTGCGCCCGCCCGGATGGGCCACGTTATAGGTGCAGCCGCCAATCGCACGGTTCGACCAAGTGTCATAGATGTCAAAGACCAGAGGCGCATTGGTGGGCAGCGTCGGATGCAGCGATTCCGGCGGTTTCCACGCCTTATAGCGCACCCCCGCGACCGACGTTCCCGAGGTGCCCGTGGGGGTCATCGGCAGGAAGCGCCCGTTACAGGTGACCTTATAGCGGTCTTGGTGCAGAGAGGTCATCTTGACCTGCATCCGCTCGACCGAACTATCGGTATAGCGCACAGTGCCGCCAATCGCGCCGGTCTCGCCCAGCACATGCCACGGCTCCAGCGCCTGTTTGAGTTCCAGATGCACGCCCTCGACGGTGATCTGCCCGCAGAAGGGGAAGCGGAATTCTTCCTGCGCCACAAACCACGCGGGGTCGAAGTCATAGCCATGCAGGCTGAGGTCTTCCAGAAGCGAGAGGAAGTCCTGCCAGATAAAATGCGGCAGCATAAAGCGGTCATGCAGCACGGTGCCCCAGCGGACAGGGCGGCCCTCGATGGGCGATTTCCACGCGCGGGCAATGATCGCGCGGATCAGAAGCTGCTGGGCCAGCGACATGCGCGGATGGGGCGGCATTTCGAAGCCGCGGAACTCGACCAGCCCCAGACGCCCCGTGGGGCCATCGGGGGAGTAAAGCTTGTCGATGCAGATCTCGGCGCGGTGGGTATTGCCTGTCACATCAATCAGGATATTGCGCAAGAGGCGGTCGGTCAGCCAAGGCGGCACCGACATATGCGGCTGGATCTGGTGGAGCGCGATCTCAAGCTCGTAAAGACTGTCATGGCGGGCCTCGTCGATCCGTGGCGCCTGCGAGGTCGGGCCGATGAACATGCCCGAGAAGAGATAGCTGAGCGAGGGATGGCGCTGCCACGTCAGGATCAGCGATTTCAACAGATCGGGGCGACGCAGGAAGGGGCTGTCATTGGGGGTCTCGCCCCCGACCACCACATGGTTGCCGCCACCCGTGCCGGTATGACGCCCGTCGATCATGAACTTGTCAGCGCCCAGACGCGAGAGGCGGGCCTCTTCATAGATCGCTTCGGTCGTGGCCACGCAATCCTCCCATGAATGGGCGGGATGGATATTGACCTCGATCACGCCCGGATCGGGGGCCACGCGGATCACATTGAGACGCGGGTCATTTGGCGGCGCATAGCCCTCGATATGGACCTTCAGCCCCAGATTGGCGGCGGCGGCTTCGGCGGCCCGCAGAAGGTCCAGGTAATCCTCCAGCCAGACCACAGGCGGCATGAAGACACATAGCCGCCCGTCGCGCGGCTCGACCGAAAGGGCGGTGCGCACGAAACCGTCGATCTCGGGCGAGCCCTGCGGAACAAAGCCCTGCGTCACAGGCTCGGACGGGATGAAAGAGGCCATCGGCTGGCTGAGCCGTTCCGCCGGTTTCACCGGATCGCGCTTGGGCAGGGGCGGGCGCGGAATCGTCGGATCGGCGGGGTTGTGATAGGGGTATTGCGCGGCACTCAGATGTGGCAGCGAGGCCAGCGGCAGGCGGTAGCCTGCGGGGCTGTCACCGGGGGCCAGCAGCATCGCACCGCGCCGCAGCTTCCACTGCTCAGAGCGCCAGCCCGCACCGCCCGCCTTGGCCTGCCAACGCTGCACCGGCAGCACAAAGGCGGTGGGCGTGGTCAAGCCGCGATCAAAGACGCGGGCAATCCGATGGCGCGCCTCGGCATCTTCCAGTTTCGAATTCTTGGGCGTCACATTCTCGGGCAGCTGGGCTTCTTTCACCAGCCATTCGGCAGGGTCCTCATAGGCGGGGATGACATAGTTTTCATCGACATCCAGCTGATGGGCGATCTCGCGCATCAGCTCTTGCGCCTGATGGGGCGTGGCATCCTGCGAGGTGCCTTCGGGGGCGATCAGGTCATTATTGGACCAGACCGGCTGGCCATCATGGCGCCAATACAGCGAAAACGTCCAGCGCGGCAGGGTCTCGCCCGGATACCATTTGCCCTGACCGTAATGCAGGAAGCCACCGGGGGCAAAACGCGATTGTAGCTTGCGGATCAGCACATCGGCGCGGTCGCGTTTTTGCGGGCCGACGGCGGCGGTATTCCATTCCTCGGACTGGAAGTCATCAATCGACACAAAGGTCGGCTCGCCGCCCATCGTCAGGCGCACATCGCTTGCGACAAGATCGCGGTCAACCTGTTTGCCCAGATCATTCAGCGCGTCCCAAGCCTCGTCGGAAAACGGCTTGGTGATACGGGGATGTTCGGCCACGCGCGTGACCTGCATGTCGAAATCGAACGCGACCTTGGGCGTGCCATCGGCGGTGAAGCCCCCCGCAATCGGCGCGGCGGTGCGGTAATGAGGGGTGGCCGCCAGCGGGATATGGCTTTCGCCCGTCATCAACCCCGAGGTCGGGTCCAGCCCGATCCAGCCCGCGCCGGGCAGATAGACCTCGACCCAAGCATGCAGATCGGTGAAATCATGCTCGGTCCCCGAGGGGCCATCCAGCGCCTTCACATCGGGTTTCAACTGGATCAGATAGCCCGAGACAAAGCGCGCCGCAAAGCCCAGCTGACGCAGCACCTGCACCAGAAGCCAACTGCTATCACGACAGGAGCCCGACTTCAGCGTCAGCGTTTCCTCGGGCGTCTGCACGCCCGGTTCCAGCCGGATGGTGTAATCGACAAGGCCGGAAATCTGCGTATTCAGCCCGACCAGAAAATCCACCGTGCGGGTCTTCTGGCGCGGAATGCTAGCGACGAAAGCGTCCAGCAGTTTGGTGCTTTTTTCGGGCGTGCGATAGACTGCCAGATCGGCGGCATAATCGGCGGGGTAGTCGAACGGCCAATGCTCGGCGGATTCCTCGACGAAGAAATCGAAAGGGTTATAGACCGTCATATCGGCCACAAGATCGACCTCGATCTTGAATTCGCGCACGGGCTCAGGGAAGACGAAACGCGCCAGCCAATTGCCATAGGGGTCCTGCTGGAGGTTCACGAAATGCTCGGCAGGCGTCACTTTGAGCGAATGCGAAATCACCTTGGTACGCGAATGGGGCGCAGGCCGCAGCCGGATGATCTGTGGCCCAAGCATGACATTTCTGTCGTATTTGTAATGGGTAAGGTGATGAATGGATGCATAGATCGCCATGACGCGCTGTCCTTCCAAGGCTGTTAAGACAACCTAGGCAAGCCATGCGCGCAAGGGCCAGCGATTTCGGCGGGCCGCTGGAAGTTTCCCGCCGCCCGCCGGTGTGCGATTATTTTTTAGGCAGATTCAGATCAGTGCCATAAGGCCGATCCAGCCCATGATTTCGGCCACCTGCTGGCTGGCCCCCAAGACGTCGCCGGTCTGGCCGCTGATCTGGCGCCGCGCCAAAATGGCGACAGCCCCGCCGCCTGCCAGAACGCATAGCGCCACAACCGGTGCCATCCAGCCGGTCAGGCTCAGCCCCAGCGCGCCATAGAGCAGCGCCAGTGTCAGTGCCGACCGTGGCACCCCATGCGCGGCATGGCCCATCCCGTCCGTGCGGGCAACCGGCATGACATGCTGCCACAGCGCGATCTGTGCCCGCGAGGCCATCGACAGCGCGATCAGGGCTGCCGCCGCCAGATGCGGCCCGTGGGTGTAAAGCGTGGCAATCCCGCAGGCGCGCAGACCATAGGCCAGCACCAGCGCGGTCACCCCGTAGCTGCCGATCCGGCTGTCACGCATGATCTCCAGCTTCTTCTCGCGGTCGCGCCCGCCGCCCAACCCGTCGGCCAGATCGGCCAGCCCGTCCTCATGCAGCGCCCCTGTAAGAAAGGTCAGCGCAACCAGACAAATCAGCGCGGCGGCAAAGGCGGGCAGCCCCAGAAGGGCCGATAGCCAGAGGCTGAGCGCACCGCCAACCCCGATGACCAGACCGGCAATCGGATAGGCCCAGACCGTATGTCCCAGACTGATCCGTTCTTCGGGCAGGCGCCCTGCGGGCAGGCGCGACAACAGCATGATGGCAAGTTGCAGCTCGGCCAGACGTGCGCGGATCATTGTGCGGACACCGCCGGTTCTTCCGCCCCGTCGACCCCCGCTTCGGCAAAGGTGGCCATTCCGTTATGGCATTCCAGCGCCGAGCGCAGGATCCCCAGCGAAAGGGCCGCGCCCGTGCCCTCGCCAAGGCGCATGTCGAAATTGAGGATCGGTTGTTTATCAAGCGCCGCCAGCAGCTTGCGATGGCCCGGCTCGACGCTGACATGCCCCACAAGGCAATGCGCCAGAAGGGCGGGGTCTACGCCGTGAAGCGGGGCCGCCGACGCGGTGCAGATAAACCCGTCCAGCAGCACGGGGATACGATACATCCGCGCCGCCAGCACCGCACCGCAGATCGCGGCCTGTTCACGCCCGCCCAGTGCCGCCAGAATATGTTTGGCAGACAGTCCCTTATGGCGCTCCAGCCCGCGGCTGATGGCCGAGATCTTGCGCATCACGCCCGCATCATCCGATCCGGTGCCGCGCCCGACCCAATCACCGACCTCACCGCCAAACAGGGCCGCCGCCAGCGCCGCGGCAATGGTCGAGTTGCCGATCCCCATCTCGCCCAGAATCAGCACATCCGCTTCGGGGTCCACCGCCGCCGCCCCGCGATTGAGCGCGTCCAGCGTTTCGGCCTCGGTCATGGCGGGCGCTTGCGTAAAATCCGCCGTGGGCGTGTCCAGATCCAGCGCCACAGCCGAAAGTTCGGCCCCGTTGGCACGGCAAAGCTGGTTGATCGCCGCCCCGCCATGTTCGTAATTGGCCACCATCTGCGCGGTCACCGATTGCGGGAAGGGATTCACCCCTTGGGCACAAACCCCATGATTTCCGGCAAAAACAAGGGCCTGCGCCTTGCGGATATGCGGGCGCTCGCGGCGTTGCCAGCCCGCCATGAAGATCGCCAGATCCTCCAGCCGCCCCAAAGACCCCGGCGGCTTGGTCAGCTGGTCCTGACGGGACTTGGCCAGATCGGCCGCAGCATGATCGAAGACCGGCAGCTTGTCGGCCAGAACGTCCAGTTCGGACAGGGCGGAAAGAGGAAAGAGGCTCATTGCGGTTTGACCTTTAACGCATAGCCGCAGGTGACCAGATAGACCTCGTCTGCTAGCGCGGCTATTTTTTGATTAACGTGCCCCTGCGCGTCTCTGAAACGGCGCGCAAGAGCGTTTTCGGGGACGATTCCCATACCAACCTCGTTGGTGACAAAAACCACCGGAGATGTCAGGCGAGACAAAGTGGCAAGAAGCGTGTCCAGCTCCTGCGCCAGATCGCGGTCTTCCATCATCAGATTGGTCAGCCACATGGTCAGGCAATCGACAAGGCGCGGGGCGGTGCCATCTGTCTCGCGCAGGGCTCGGGCAAGATCGATCGGGGCTTCGATATCGCGCCAGCCCGTCACGCGGCGGGCACGGTGTTCATCGACACGCTCCTGTGTCTCGTCGTCCCAGATTCGGGCGGTGGCAATATAGATCGCGGGGGAGCCAAGGCGCTGTGCCTGCTCCTCTGCAAGGCGGGATTTGCCCGAACGGGCCCCGCCGGTCATTAGTATGATCTTGCTCATCGAGCGATGACAAAGCAGAAAAGGGCTGAAAAGCAAAGAGGAAGATTCATGTCGATCACGCCCGCGTCAGAGGCGACCGAGCTGGTTCTGATCCGGCACGCGCCTGTTATCGGGGATGGCTGCGTCTATGGGCGGCGCGATCTGGCAGCCTGCCTGCCCGCGCCCGAGCAGCTGGCGCGGATCGCCCTGACGGTGGGGGCGGTGGACCGGATCGTGGCCAGTCCCGCGCTGCGCTGCCAGCAGACAGCCAAAGCGCTTTGGCCCACAGAACCGATCACCCTGAACGCCGATCTGTGGGAGCAGGATCTGGGGGCATGGGAAGGGCGCGCCTATGCCGAGCTGCCCGATCTGGGGCCGCTGCCGCTAAAGGATCTGGCGGCGCATCGCCCCCCTGACGGGGAAAGCTTTCTGGATCTGGGGCAGCGGGTCATCCGCGCGATCGACACGCTCGCGGCGTCACCGGGGCGGATTGCGGTGGTCGCCCATGCGGGCAGTATCCGTGCTGTTCTGGGCTGGGCCACAGGCGCGCTGCAGGGTGGATTGCGCTTTGGCATCGACCCTTTGTCGCTCAGCCATGTGACAGTCCTGCGGCCCGAGGGGGCGGTGATTACCGCCGTGAACCGATGCGTCTGAGCGACCGCCCGATGGCGCGCCACGCCGCCGTTCGGGTCAGTGGCCATTTCGGGGAATTCCTGCAGGGGCGGCTCGGGCCTTCAGGGCCGGTGGCGCTGGTGTCGGTGCCTTGCGCGCCACTACAGGCGGTGCTTTCGGTGCAGCCGTCCCGCGTCTTCGGGCTGCATGATCCGATGCGGCTTTTGCCACGTGACGCGCTGCACCGGCTTGGACAGTTGCTGCGCCCGTTACGGGGTGGCCCGCTACGGGGGGGGGCGCTACGGGGGGGGGCGCTACGGGGGGGCAGGCTTCGGGGGCGGCTTAGGCTGGCCACCAATATGCTGCCCGGCGCGGGGACGGGGGCCTCGACTGCGGCCTTGGTGGCGGTGATTCGCTATCTGGCCCCCTGGCTGGCCCCGCAGGAGGTCATGCGGATCTGCTGGCAGATAGAGGGGGCAACCGACCCGCTGGCCTTTGTCGAACCCGCAGCGCAGCTTTGGGCCTCGCGCTTAGGGCAGGGGCTGGTGCCGCTTCCGGCCCCGCCGCCGATGCGCATCATTGGCGGGCTCTGGGGTGGGCCCGAACGGACCGATCCGGCAGATAGCCACTTTGCCGATCTCTGCGATCTGGTGCCACAATGGCACGGCGCGGCGCAGCGGGGCGACTTGCCGGAGATTGCCCGTCTGGCATCGTTGAGTGCGGCGCGCACGGCAGCCATCCGGGGCCCGACCGCCGATCCTACCGCACAGATTGCAAGCCAGCTTTCCTGCCTCGGCTATCTGCGCGCGCATACCGGTTCTGCCCGTGGGCTGATCCTCGAGCGGACGGCGCCGCCTGCGCAACGTCAGGCGGCACATGACAAATTGCGTGCGGCAGGATATGGGCGGGTGATGGAATTCACCCTTGGGGCCATGTCGCCGCAAGACGGGCGGAGAGAATGATGACAGGCGCGCTTTTGATGGTGATCGGGCTGGTGGCGGATGGCCTCTTTGGCTGGCCGCAGGCCGTGTTCCGCCGCATCGGTCATCCGGTCACATGGATCGGGGCCCTGATCAGCGCGCTCGAGCCGCGTCTGAACCGGTGCCACTGGTCCGACCGGCAGCGGTTCTGGGGCGGGGTGACGACCTCTGCTCTGGTGATCGGGGTCACCACGGGCATGGCCTGTCTGGTGCAATGGATGCTGCCCGAGACGTGGATCGGCACGCTTTTGCTGGGGCTATGCGCGTGGCCGCTGATCGCGGCGCGTTCGATGTATAGCCATGTGGCCGCTGTGGCGCGCCCGCTTTGTGCGGGCGATCTGCCGCAGGCACGGATTGCGGTGTCGATGATCGTCGGGCGCGATCCCTCCCGTCTGGACAGGGCGGGGGTCGCCCGTGCCGCCCTCGAGAGCCTCGCCGAGAACACCTCCGACGGGATTGTGGCACCGGTCTTCTGGGGTGTCGTGCTGGGCCTGCCGGGGATTGCGGCCTATAAGGCGATCAATACGCTGGATTCCATGATCGGCCATCGCAACGCGCGGTATGAGTGGTTTGGCAAATTTGCGGCACGGCTGGATGATCTGGTCAATCTTGCGCCTGCACGGCTGAGCGGGGGGCTTTTTGCGCTGGTTTCCGTGCCGATGCGCGCGCTGCGGGTGATGCGCCGTGATGCGGGGCTGCACCGTTCGCCCAATGCGGGCTGGCCCGAAGCCGCTTTGGCCGCAGGGCTTCAGGTGCGCCTGTCCGGTCCGCGCATCTATGGCACCCATATGGCCGACGAGCCTTTCGTGAATGCCGCGGCCCCCGATCCCGTGCCGCAGGATCTGCAACGCGGATTGCGGCTTTATCTGCGGGCGATGGGGCTTATGGGGCTCTGTCTTCTTGCTCTGGCCTTTGTCTGAAACGGCCCCTGTTCTGAAAGGTATCCTATGCGCGATCACGGCGGAAATCTCGATCAGGCGATGGCCATATTCGGGGGCGATGACTGGATCGATCTCTCGACCGGCATCAATCGCGTGCCTTATCCCGTGCCCGCGCTGCCGTCGCGGGCCTATACCGATCTGCCGACGCGCAGCGCGATGGAGGGCCTTCTGGCCGTGGCGCGCCGGACCTATGGCCTGAAAGACGCCGCGATTGCCGCGCTGGCCGGTGCGCAGGCCGCCATCCAGACCCTGCCGCATATCATCGGCGGGCCGAAACGGGCGCGGGTGCTTGGCCCGACCTATAACGAACATGCTGCCAGCCTGCGACAGGCGGGCTGGGAGGTGCAGGAGGTCACCACGATCGCAGAGCTGCGCGGGGCCGATCTGGCGGTTGTGGTCAACCCCAACAACCCCGACGGGCAGAGCCATCCCGCCACGACATTGCTGGCGCTGCGTCAGGAGGTCGGCGCGCTGGTGGTCGATGAAAGCTTTGCCGATCCGCGCCCCGATCTGTCAGTGGTGGCCCATCTTGGTGCGCCGGATCTGTTCGTGCTGCGGTCCTTCGGGAAATTCTACGGTCTGGCTGGGCTGCGCCTGGGCTTTGTGCTGGGGGCAGAGGCCCAGATTGCGCAGATCCGGCAGATGGCGGGTCCTTGGCCGGTTTGCGGTGCGGCGCTGGCGATCGGGCAGCAGGCGCTGGCCGATACCCGCTGGCAGCAACAGACCTGCGCGCGGCTGCATGAGGATGTCATCCGTATGGACAGCCTCGCACAGCGCGCGGGCTGGCAACGGGCGGGCGGGGCCGAACTGTTCCGGCTATACGAGACCCCCGATGCCACAGGCGCGCAGACCCGCCTTGCACGCGCGCGCATCTGGAGCCGGATTTTCCCGTGGCATCCGCGCTGGATCAGGCTGGGCCTGCCCGGTTCCGCGCAGGAATGGGCACGGCTGGAGGCGGTCCTAACGGGCGAGGGCCAGTAGCCCCGCCACATCCAGATGCGCTTCCAGATGGTCGGCAAGCCGGTCAAGCGTCGCCTCGACCAGCGCGCCGTGATTCATGCCGCTAGACTGTGCCCCCAGCGCGCGCAGCCATGCGCTGCGGAACCCGTCATCACCGAACATCCCGTGCAGATAGCTGCCGCTGACCCGTCCATCCGCCGATATCGCCCCCTCGGGCGTGCCCTCGACATAGGCAAAGGGGCGCGCCCTGTCGGGGCCATCACTGCGCCCGATATGGATTTCATAGCCGGAAAACATCGCGCCCGAGGTGGCATGACGGGCGCTGACGCGGGTCAGGCGCTTTTGCGCCACCATCTGCGTATCGACCTCCAGAAAGCCCAGCCCCGCCTCGGTGCCCGCAGGCCCTTCCAGCCCGTGCGGGTCCTGAATGCTGCGGCCAAGCATCTGGTATCCCCCGCAAATCCCCAGAATATGCCCGCCGCGCCGCAGATGGGCCTGCAGGTCGATATCCCAGCCTTGCGCGCGCAGGAAGGCCAGATCGCCGCGCGTCGATTTCGATCCGGGCAGAATCACCAGATCGGTGTCTCCGGGCAGGGCCTGACCGGCCCGCAGGATCGAGACCTGAACCGAAGGCTCCTGCATCAGGGGGTCGAGATCATCGAAATTGGCAATGCGCGACAGCCCCAGACAGACCACTTTCAGCCCCGCCCCTTGCGAGACTTTCGGCAGGTCCAGCGCATCCTCGGCAGGGAGGCGACCGGCCTCGGCAAACCACGGCAGAACGCCGAACCCGCGCCATCCGGTACGTGTCTCGATTAGCCGGTAGCCCTCATCGAAAAGCCGTGGATCTCCGCGGAACTTGTTGATCAGGAAGCCGGCAATCTGCGCCGCATCCTGCGCGGACAGAACGGCCTGCGTGCCCACGATCTGCGCGATGACCCCGCCGCGGTCAATATCGCCCGCCAGCACCACCGGCACATCCGCGGCACAAGCAAAGCCCATATTGGCAATGTCATTGGCGCGCAGATTGACCTCGGCAGGGCTGCCCGCGCCCTCGACGATCACCAGATCATGGCGGGCGCGCAAACGGTTGAAACTGTCCAGAACCGCGCCCATCAGGGACGGTTTCAGCGCGGCATAGTCCCGCGCGCGCACGGTGGTCAGGCGCTGGCCCTGCACCACGACCTGCGATCCCGTCTCGCTTTCGGGCTTGAGCAGGACAGGGTTCATATCGGTGACGGGCTCCAGCCCGCAGGCCAGTGCCTGAAGCGCCTGCGCCCGACCGATTTCGCCACCATCCGCCGTGACCGCTGCGTTATTGGACATGTTCTGCGGCTTGAACGGGGCCACCGTCAGCCCGCGCCGCCGTGCGGCCCTGCAAAGCCCTGCCACCAGCATCGATTTGCCGACATTGGAGCCCGCGCCCTGAATCATCAGCGCCACCATCACGCAGCCCTCCGGCCTGTCACGTCACGCTGCGCCGCGCCAGGGCAGCCCCGTCCCCAAGCCGCCGAGCACGGGCGGGACTGCACCGCATCTCGACCAAGACAGTGGCAGCTGGCTTCGGGAAATGCGGTGCGCCCACCTTCTGCCAGCTTCGGGACCCTGCCGAATGTGGCAGGAGCATCATGGCGTAACATCGTTAAAATAACCTTGTTTTCCCTCATCCCGAAAGCCCCGCATGTAAACTGGTCCGGCAGGGCTTCCCAAGGACGATGCGTCAAGCAAGCCTTTTCGCAAAAACGGCCCGCGATCGTTCAGAATTCCACGCCTTTCTGGCCCTTGATCCCCGAGCGGAACGGGTGCTTGACCAAGGTCATCTCGGTGACCAGATCGGCGACCTCGATCAGCGCGTCCTTGGCATTGCGCCCCGTCAGCGCCACATGGGTCATCGGCGGTTTCTCGTCGCGCAGGAAGGTCACGACCTCGTCGATATCCAGATAGTCATAGCGCAGCGCGATATTGATCTCGTCCAGCAGCACGAAACGGATTTCCGGATTGCGGATCAGCTCTTTCGCTTTTTCCCACCCGCGCTTGGCCATCGCGACATCTCGGGCGCGGTCCTGCGTTTCCCAAGTGAAACCTTCCCCCATCGCGTAGAACTGGCAGATATTGGAGAAATGCTCTTCGATCAGACGACGTTCGCCCGTATCCCATGCGCCCTTGATGAACTGCACGACAGCGCAGGGCATTTCATGGGCGATACAGCGCAAGATCATCCCGAAACCGGCAGAGGATTTGCCCTTACCTGCGCCGGTATTGACGATGATCAGACCTTTTTCGCCTTCCTTGGTGGCCATGATCTTGTCACGGGCGGCCTTCTTCTTGGCCATCTTGCTGGCATGGCGGTCGGCCATATCTTCGGGCGAGTGGGTCGTTTGCGATGTCTCGGGCATCGGGATCTCCTTCCTTGACAAAGGCGGGGCACTCACGTCTTTTAGCCCTGCGTTCAGGTTCCTGTCTATGACAGGTGAAAAGGGAATGCGATAGGGACGGTGCGACACGGTCCCAAGCGCAGCCGCCCCCGCGACCGTGACCGAAGAGGCCGCATGCCACTGGAGCCATCCGGGAAGGCGCGACCGGCAGGAGGAGACTCTCTTCCTGACTTCGCAAGCCGGGAGACCTGCCTGAGACGCGGATGAGAACGGGCGATCGGGGTGTGTCGTGGCCGGACGGAAGGGGAAACCGGTGGTTTCGGCTTTCGGCCAGTGCTATGCGCCCTGTAAGGGAGAGCATATGACAGATGTAACCGTGACAATCTGCACCACCTGCCGCCGCGCAGGGGACGAGGCCGATCCGCGTCCGGGAACGCGGTTGCATCAGGCGCTGCAGCACGCCGACCTGCCGCAGGGCGTAAAGGTGCGGGCTGCCGAATGTCTTTCGGCCTGCACGCGGTCCTGTTCGATGGTTCTGGCCGGAGGGGCGCAGCGTTGGACCTATGTCTATGGCGATCTCGATCCCGATCTGCATCTTGAGGATATCCTTAGCGGGATCCGCGCCTATAAGGACACCACCGATGGTCTGGTGCCTTGGCGCGCACGCCCGGTAATCTTTCGCAAACAATCCATTGCGCGTATTCCGCCGCAAAATGATCCGCAGGAGTGATCAATGACCAATCTCGCAAAGGTTCCGGTAACGGTTGTCACAGGGTTTCTGGGCGCGGGCAAAACCACGCTGATCCGCCATCTGATGCAAAACCCGCAAGGCCGCCGTCTGGCCGTGCTGGTCAATGAATTCGGCACCGCAGGGGTGGATGGGGATATCCTCAAATCCTGCGCCGATGAAAACTGCCCCGAGAATAACATCCTCGAACTGGCCAATGGCTGCATCTGCTGCACCGTGGCCGATGAATTCATTCCCACCATCGAACGCCTACTGGCGCTGCCTGAAACCCCCGACCATATCCTGATCGAGACCTCGGGGTTGGCGCTGCCCAAACCGCTTCTGAAAGCCTTCGACTGGCCTGCGATCCGTTCGCGGATCACGGTGGACGGGGTGATCGCGCTGGCGGATGCCGAGGCTGTCGCCTCCGGCCAGTTCGCGCCCGATCTGGGAGCGGTCGATGCACAGCGCGCCGCCGATCCCTCGCTTGATCATGAAACGCCGCTGTCGGAGGTCTTCGAGGACCAGATCGCCTGCGCCGATATCGTGCTTCTGTCCAAAGCCGATCTGGCGGGCGAAGAGGGGCTGGCAAAAGCCCGTGCCGTCATCGAGGCCGAGGCCCCGCGCAAGCTGCCGATCCTGCCGATGACCGAAGGCGAAATCGACCCGCAGGTTATCTTGGGGCTGAATGCGGCGGCGGAAGACGACCTTGAGGCGCGCCCGTCCCATCATGACGGCCACCACGACCATGAACATGACGATTTCGACACGATTGTCGTGGATCTGGGCGAGATCGAGGATATCGCAGGGCTTGAGGCACGCATGATCGCGATGGCGGGGGATCTCAATATCCTGCGGATGAAAGGCTATCTGGCGGTGAAGGGCAAGCCGATGCGCTATCTGGTGCAGGCGGTGGGCACCCGCCTGCGCGGCCAGTTCGACCAGCCTTGGGGCAGCCGTCCGCGTGCCTCGCAGCTGGTGGTGATTGCCGAGCATGATCATATCGACCGTGCGGCGATCGAAACCGCTTTGGGACTGGTATCGGCCTAAATCATGCATGTCGTCTTTCGCGAAACTCACGGGCTTGATCAATCCGATCAGCCGCAGGATCTGGCGCAGGCCCCTGCGGATCTGGTGGTGCTGTCCTTTTCCGATAGTGATCTGGGCGCGTTCGCGGCAGGCTGGAAACGTGCGCAGGGGGGCAGCCCGCTGCCCTCTTGCCGACTGGCCAATCTGGTCGCGCTGAAACATCCGCTTTCGGTCGATACCTATGTCGAACAGACCCTTTCGGGGGCGAAGGGCGTGCTTGTGCGGTTGATTGGTGGCGAAAGCTACTGGCCTTACGGGCTGGCCTGCCTGCAGGATCTGGCGCGGCGCAAGGGCATCGCACTGGCGGTCCTGCCTGCGGATGGGCGCGAGGATGCGCGCCTTGATGCGCTTTCCACGCTGCCGGTCTCGACATTGCGGCGCTTGCAGGCGCTGTGCGATGCGGGCGGGGCGGTGGCCGCACAGGCCGCGCTGGCCCAGCTTGCTCTGGCTGCGGGGCTGTATGCGGGGCCGGTGGCGGGGCTGAAATCGGTGCCCGATTACGGGTTCTACCTGCCCGAAAAGGGCGTTATTGCGCCGCCCGAGGACACCGGGCCGGTGGCCTTTGTGACCTTCTACCGGTCCTATCTGACGGCGGCCGATACCGCCCCTGTCGATGCCTTGATCGAAGCGCTTCGGGCGCGGGGGTTTGCAGCTTTCGGGGTCTTTGTGCCCTCCCTGAAAGCGGCGGGTGTGCCGGATTGGCTGCGCGGTGAGATTGCGCGGCTCAAACCGGTTGCAATCGTCAATGCCACCGCGTTTTCGGCGCAGGGTGCCGAAGGTGGCTCGCCCTTGGATCAGGCCGATGTGCCGGTGGTGCAGGTGGCGCTTTCCACCGCGCAGCGCCGCGATTGGGCCGCCTCCGAGCGCGGTCTCGCCCCTTCGGATCTGGCGATGCATGTTGTGCTGCCCGAGGTGGATGGCCGCCTGTTTGGTGGCGTGATCTCGTTCAAAAGCCCCGGCAAACGCGATCCGGATCTGCAATATTCCCGTTTCGCCCATCGCCCCGATCTGGGGCGGGTCGCGCAGGTTGCCGAACGGGTTCTGGCGCTGTATCGGCTCGGTCAGATGCCTGCCGCGCAAAAACGTCTGGCCTTCGTGCTTTCGACCTATCCGGGCAAGAGCTACCAGATTGCCCATGCGGTGGGGCTGGATGCCTTGGCCTCGGTGGAACATCTGGTGGCGACGCTTGCGGAAGAGGGATATCCCCTGACCAAAGTCAGCGATCTGGGCGCCGTCTTGCAGCATGCCGTGCTGCACTATTCGCTGGATGACTACCGGCTGGCGCTGGCCAACCTGCCCGACAGTCTGCGCGATGATCTGGCCGAGGCATGGGGTGCCCCCGAGGACGACCCCGCCTGCCGCAACGGGCAGTTCCAGTTTCCGGCGATCCACTGTGGTAAGGGGGTCGTGGCTTTGCAGCCCGAACGCGCCGATCGTGCCTCGCGCGAGACGGATTATCACGATCTGTCACGCGTGCCACGTCATGCCTATGTGGCCTTCTATCTCTGGCTGCGTGGCCAGACCGATGCGGTCCTCCACATGGGCGCACATGGCACGGTTGAATGGCTCCCCGGTAAATCTGTTGCCCTATCAGATACTTGCTGGCCAGAGGCCCTGCTGGCCGCCTGTCCTGTCATCTATCCGTTTATCGTGAATGATCCGGGCGAGGCCGCACAGGCCAAGCGTCGCATCGGCGCTGTAACGATTGGCCATGTGCCGCCGCCCTTGGCGCAGACCGCGATGCCTGAAAGCCTGATGCGGCTGGAGGCGTTGATGGATGAATATTCCACCGCCGACGGGTTGGACCCCGCCCGCCGCGACCGCCTTATTGCCGATATCCGTGCCGAGGCACAGGGGCGCGGGGTAGAGGCCGATCTGGGGATCGCAGAGGCCGCCTCGGCCGCCGAGGCGATCACCCGTCTGGATGCGTTCGTCTGCGACATCAAGGAAAGCCAATATGCCGAAGGGCTGCATGTGTTTGGCACCGGTGCCTGCGGCACCGCGGAGACGCAAGGGGTGATCCGCGCGCTGGCGGGGCGTTTCGTGCCGCCCGGTCCTTCGGGTAGTCCGCATCGGGGGCGGGCGGATGTGCTGCCGACGGGGCGCAATCTCTTTACCACCGATCCGCGCGCAGTACCGTCGCGGGCGGCCTATACCCAAGGGGTCAAGCTGGCCGAAGAGCTGATCCGCCGTCACCTGCAGGATCACGGGGATTGGCCACAGGGGCTGGTTGTCGATCTGTGGGGGTCGGCCACGATGCGCACCGCAGGCGAAGAATTTGCGATGGCGCTGCATCTTGCCGGTATCAAACCGGTTTGGGATAGCAATTCCGAACGGGTTTCGGGGTTCGAGCTGGTGCCGCTGGCCTTGCTCAACCGTCCGCGGATCGATGTGACCTTGCGGGTGTCAGGGTTGTTCCGCGACGTGTTTCCGGGGCTGGCGCAGCTTTTCGAACTGGCGGCAGAGGCTTTGGCACAGCGCGAGGAAGCGGCAGAAGACAATCCCTATCGGGCCAGAACCCCGCGCGTTTTCGGCCCCAAACCCGGTCTTTACGGGTTGAATATGGGAGAGGCGCTTGAGGATTATTCCGATGAAGGGCGTGTGATGGCGGGGGAGGCATGGCTGAATGCTTCGTCCCATGCGATTGATGCCAAAGGAAATATCATGCCCGCCCGTGCGGCACTCGAGATGCGGCTGGCAGAGGCGGATACATTCGTGCATCTGCAGGATCTGCCCGAGACGGATCTTCTTGTGGCTTCGGATTATGCCGCGCATGAGGCGGGGTTTGCGGCGGCAATGGCGCGTCTGGGGCAGGCGGCCCCGAAATCCTACCATCTGGATGCCACCCGTCCCGATCAGCCCCGTGCCCGTGCCTTGACGGAAGAAATCGCCCGTGTGGTGCGGGCGCGCGCCGCCAATCCGGATTGGGTCGATAGCATGATGCAGCACGGCTTTCGTGGCGGGGCTGAAATTGCCGCGACACTGGATCATCTTGCCGCGTTCGCGCATCTGTCACGCGCTGTGCCGAGCCATCTGTTCGACCTCTATTTCGAGGCCACTCTGGGCCGCAGCGAGGTGGTCGATTTCCTTGAAAAGGACAATCCGCAGGCACTGGCGGCGATGTGGGATAGGTTTCGGGCCTTGTCTGATGCTAACCTCTGGGTTACGCGGCGCAATTCGATTCAGGATGCGCTGGCTCAAACCGCTTTGGGAGCAGATGAATGACACAGGCCACAGGGCAGCCGCAGGCCCCGCAAGGCAATGCAGCGCAGATCAGGGGGTGGTGCCCCGGTGCCCATAGACCGATGCTGTCTGGCGACGGGCTGGTGGTGCGGGTCCGGCCTTGGTACGGGCGGCTGACGAAAGGGCAGGCAGGGGCGCTGGCGGGCCTGTCCGCGCAATTCGGCAACGGTCTCATCGACCTGTCCTCGCGCGGCAATCTGCAACTGCGGGGGATCCAGCCCGAAGATCACGAGGCCGTGCTGAAGGCGCTGGCACCGTTGGGGCTGCTTGATCATTCGCTGGCTGCCGAGACGCGGCGCAATGTCATCACCCAGCCCTTCTGGCAGATGGGCGATCTGACCCAGCGGCTTGGCGATGCGCTGAGCGCGGCGCTGGCCGGTGAGGACGGCCCCGCGCTTCCGGCGAAATTCGGCTTTGCGGTGGATTGCGGCGAGGTGCCCCTGTTGCAGGACGCCTCTGCCGATATCCGGCTCGAACGCGGGCAGGCGGGGTTGATCTGCCGTGCGGACGGGGCCAGCGCCGGACGTCCCGTGACCGCGCAAACGGCTGTGGCGGCCTGTCTGGAGATGGCCGAATGGTTTCTGTCCAGCGGCGGCATGACCGAAGGGCGTGGCCGGATGCACCGGCATCTGGCGCAGGGGGCGGATCTGCCGCCTGCATGGCGCGAAAGCCCCAAACAGAAGGGGGCGGCGCCCCCCGCTCCGGAGCTTTTGCCACAGGGTGCGTTTTTTGGCGTGGCCTTCGGGCAGATCAGGGCCGAGGAACTGGCCGAGATTGCCAGCTATGGCAAGCTGCGTCTGACGCCGTGGCGCATGGTTCTTGTCGAGCAGGCCCGTGAATTTCCGCATATTGCCAGTGCTGTGACCAGGGCCGATGATCCGCGCCTGCGGATGTCTGCCTGCACGGGCGCGCCTGCCTGCCCGCAAGGTCTCAGCCCGACGCGGCCTCTGGCACAGAAGATCGCCAGACAGGGCCTGCCGGCTGGCGGGCACCTGCATATCTCGGGCTGCACCAAGGGCTGTGCCCACCCGCAAGACTGCGACATGGTGGCGGTGGCGACCGCCAGCGGATGGGCCTTTGGCCGGAACTGCCGGAGTTCGGCGCTGGCTGCGGGGCATTTGAGTGAAACCGAATTGACCAAAGAAATCAGAGAAGGCGCGGGGGACTAATGCCGCATTTATACGAAACCGACGGGGCCAAAATCTACGCGGAGAGCTTTGCGACGATCCGTGCCGAGGCCGATCTGGCACGGTTTGACACGGATGAAGAACCGGTTGTGGTGCGGATGATCCACGCCGCGGGGCTGGTGGGGCTGGAACGCGATGTGATATTTTCGCCGGGCATGGCCAGCATTGCCCGCGCCGCCCTTCAGGCGGGGGCCCCGATCCTGTGTGATGCGCGGATGGTCTCGGAAGGCATCACCCGCGCGCGGTTGCCTGCGCAAAACGAGGTGATCTGCACCTTGCACAGCCCCGATATCGTCGAGCGTGCGAAGGCGATGGGCAATACGCGTTCGGCGGCGGCGCTGGAGCTGTGGCGCCCGCATCTGGCCGGTGCGGTGGTGGCCATCGGCAATGCGCCCACGGCCCTGTTCCATCTGCTCAATATGCTGGAAGACCCCGACTGCCCGCGTCCGGCGGCGATTATCGGCTGCCCTGTCGGCTTTGTGGGGGCGGCGGAATCCAAAGAGGCATTGATGCAGGATCTGCCCGTGCCCTCGGTCATCGTGCGCGGACGCTTGGGAGGCTCGGCGATTACCGTGGCGGCAGTCAACGCGCTGGCCAGCCGGAAGGAATAAGATGGGCAAGCTTGTCTGTGTGGGGCTGGGCCCCGGCGATCCCGATCTGATGTCGGTTCGGGCGCATCGTCTGGTGGGGGCGGCCCGTCATGTCGCCTATTTCCGCAAGAAGGGGCGGATGGGGCAGGCGCGCCGCATCGTCGAGGGCCTGTTGCCGGACGGGGTCACCGAATATCCGATGGATTATCCGGTGACGGTCGAGATCCCTTTTACCGACCCCGAATATAACCGCCTGCTTTCGGAATTTTACGACGATTGGGCCGAGCGCCTTGCCATGCTGTGTCAGGGGCAGGATGTGATCGTGCTCTGCGAGGGCGACCCCTTCTTCTACGGCTCGTTCATGCATCTCTATACCCGCCTCAAGGACCGTATTCCCGTTGAGGTCGTGCCCGGAATTACGGGGATGTCGGGCTGTTGGACGGCGACCGGCGCGCCGATCACATGGGGCGATGATGTGTTGACCGTTGCGATGGCGACCCTGCCCGAGGCCGATCTGGCGGCACGGATCGCGCAGACCGACGCGCTTGTGGTGATGAAGATCGGACGCAATCTGCCGAAGCTGACCCGCGCGTTGCAGAGCGCCGGTAAATTCGGGGATGCGTGGATCGTCACGCATGGCACGATGGACAACCAGACCGTGCGACGGCTTGACGAGGTCACCGGCGAGGTGCCCTATTTCTCGATTGTTGTGGTGCATGGGCAGGGGCGCAGACCATGAGCGGCTGGTTGCAAGTGGCGGGGCTTGGCCCCGGTGACGAGGATCTGGTGACGCCGCAAGTGCAGGCCGCGCTGTCCGGGGCCACCGATATCATCGGCTATATTCCCTATGTCCGCCGCGTGCCCGACCGTGCGGGGCTCACCAAGCATGAAAGCGACAATCGGGTCGAGCTGGACCGCGCCCGCCATGCGCTGGAACTGGCCGCCAAGGGCGCGCGGGTGGTGATTGTCTCCTCCGGCGATCCGGGGGTGTTTGCAATGGCTTCGGCGCTGTTCGAGGCCCTTGAGGCGGGGCCGCAGGGCTGGCAGGATCTCGATATCCGTATCCTGCCGGGCATTACAGCGATGCTGGCGGCCAGTGCGCGGATCGGGGCACCGATGGGGCATGATTTCTGCGCCATCAACCTGTCGGATAACCTCAAACCGTGGCCGATCATCGAGAAGCGGCTGCGGCTTGCGGCACAGGCCGGATTTTCGATGGGCTTCTACAATCCGCGTTCGGCCTCGCGCCCGCACCAGTTCGGTCAGGCTTTGGCGATCCTGCGCGAAGAGTTGCCCGCAACGGTGCCGGTTTCGTTTGCGCGCAATGTCTCGCGCCCTGACGAACGGATTGTGACGGTGCCTCTGGGGCAGGCCCGTGAAGACATGGCCGATATGCGCACCGTCGTGATTCTGGGCACCGCCGAAACACGGCAGGTCGGGCGGTTCACCTATACGCCGCGCTCCTATCCCGAGGCATCCTGAACGCCATGATCTCCCGCGGCCCCTGCACCGGTGCTTTCAAGCCAGCCCAGAACGTCATCGGCGTGATGGAAGATCCGGCGCCCTGTAAGTATGGGGCGTTCGATCATGATCACCGGAATCTGCAACTGCCGGGCCGCCTCGATTTTGGCTTCCGCCCCGCGTCCTCCGGCGTTTTTGGCCACCACAAGCGTGATGCGATGCTTGGACATCAGGGCCAGATCCTGCGCCGTCTCGAACGGTCCGCGTGCCAGCACGACCTGCGCATCGGGCAGTGGCAGCGGATCGGTGGGCGGATCGACAAGACGCAGCAGGTAATGATGCTGGGGCGCCCCAGCGAAAGCCGCAAGGTTCTGCCGTCCGATCGCCAGAAAAATGCTGCCGGGCGTGGCGGGCAGCGCGGCGGCGGCGGCTTCCATATCGGGCACGGATCGCCAGCGGTCGCGCGGCCCCGCCTGCCAGGGCAGCCGCTCGAAGCTGCACAGTTGCACAGATTCTGCCGCACAGGCATGCAGGGCGTGGCGGCTCATCTGCGCGGCAAAAGGATGGGTCGCGTCGATGACATGGGTGATGGTCTCGCGCCGCAGATAGTGGCGCAGCCCTTCGATACCGCCAAATCCGCCCACCCGAAGCGGCAGCGGCTGCGCCACCGGCGCGCGGGTGCGACCGGCATAGGAATATACCGCGCTCTGGCCCGAAACAGCCAGAAGGCGCGCCATTTCAGCGGCTTCGGTGGTGCCACCCAGAAGAAGGATACGGGACATGGGTAAGCCTTGGCTGCACATAATCGGTTTGGGCGAGGATGGACCAGCGGGACTGTCGGATGCAAGCCGCGAAATTCTGGCACGCGCGGACGTCATTTTCGGCGGGCCGCGCCATCTGGAGTTGGTGGGGGCGGGGGCGCGCGGGCGCGCGTGGCCGATCCCCTTCGATCTGGCCCCCGTTCTGGCGCTGCGCGAGGGACGGCCTGCAGATCTGGAGGTGGTGGTTCTGGCGTCGGGCGATCCGTTCTGGCACGGGGCGGGCGGATCTCTGGTGCGCCATCTGTCGCCGCAGGACTGGATCTGCCATCCGGCGGTCTCGTCGGTGTCATGGGCTGCGGCGCGGCTGGGCTGGCGGCTGGAAGAGGTGACAAGCTTCGGTCTGCATGCCGCCCCGCTGGCCCGCATGCGGGCGGATTTGCAGCAGGGCGCGAAGCTGGTCGTGACGTTGCGCGGCGGTGCACAGGTGCCCGACCTCGGGGCCTATCTGACGGGCTTGGGCTTCGGGGCGTCGGAGCTGACGGTCTTCGAGGCGCTGGGGGGGCCGAGAGAGCGCCGTCACCGGATGCGCGCCGATCAGGTGGCAGGTCATTTCGGCGCACCGGTTCTGGTGGCGATTGCCGTTGCGGGCGGGCAGGGCCTGCCGCGTGGCTTCGGCCTGCCCGATGATCTTTTTACCCATCACGGCCAGATCACCAAACGCCCCGTTCGAGCGCTGACGCTTTCGGCGCTGGCCCCGCGTATGGGCGAAAGGCTCTGGGATCTGGGGGCGGGATGCGGCTCTATCTCGGTGGAATGGGCTTTGGCAGGCGGGCGGGCCAGCGCGCTGGAGCCGCGCCCAGACAGGCTGGCGCAGATCGGACAGAACGCCGCGCAATTCGGTGTCGAGCACCGTATCGATATCCATGAAGGGCAGTGGCCCCAGACCCTGCCATCTGCCGCCCCCGATGCCGTTTTTATCGGTGGCGGGCTGTCGCGCGAAGGGTTCGAAGCGCTTTGGGCGCGGATACCCGCAGGCACACGTCTGGTGGGCAATGCGGTGACGCTGGAAAGCGAAGCGCTGTATCTGGCGCTTCAGGCCGAATGTGGCGGGCATCTGCTGCGGGTCGAACTGGCCGAAGAGGCCCCGCTGGGGCGCATGCGTGGCTGGAACAGGGCACGACCGATCCTGCAATGGAGTGCCATCAGATGACGCGGGTGCTGGGAGTGGGGCTGCAATCGCGTGCCGAAAGCGCGGCCCTCGCGGCGCTTCTTGATGCCGCCCGCGAAGTTGCGCCCGACATGCTGGCGATCCTTGCGGATAAGGCCGATCATCCCGCGCTTCAGACCGTGCAAGCCGCTGGTTTGCCGGTCTGCCTGATTGCGCGCAGCCGTTTGAACGGGGTTGCGACCCCCACATATTCGGCCCGCGTGGCCGAGAGGTTCGGCACCGGCTCGGTGGCCGAGGCACTGGCGCTTGTGGCGGCAGGGCCGGAGGCGCGGATCGTGCAGCCAAGGGCCATCTCGCCCTGCGGCACAATGACGACCGCCCTTGCCGACAGCCTGAAGGGAGAGAAGAAGGAATGACCGTTTATTTCATCGGCGCGGGCCCGGGGGCCGCCGACCTGATTACCTTGCGCGGGCGCGATCTGATTGCCGCCTGTCCGGTCTGCCTCTATGCCGGATCGCTGGTGCCCGAGGCGCTGCTTGCGCATTGCCCGAGCGGCGCGCGGATCATCAATACCGCTCCGCTGTCACTGGACGAGATCATCGCCGAACTCCGTAAGGCGCATCAGGCCGGGCAGGATGTGGCGCGGCTTCATTCGGGGGATCTGTCGATCTGGTCGGCGATGGGCGAACAGCTGCGCCGTCTGCGTGCCGAGGCCATCCCCTACGAGATCTGCCCCGGCGTGCCCAGCTTTGCGGCGGCGGCGGCGGCACTTGAAACCGAACTGACCCTGCCCGGTGTCGCGCAATCGCTGGTGCTGACGCGCACCTCGGGCCGCGCCTCGCCCATGCCGGAAAACGAGACGCTGGAGACCTTTGCACGCAGCGGCGCGACCTTGGCGATCCATCTGTCGGTGCATGTGCTTGACGAGGTCGTCGCGCGGCTGACCCCGTTTTACGGGGCGGATTGTCCGGTGGCCGTGGTCTGGCGCGCAAGCTGGCCCGACCAGCAGATCCTGCGCTCGCATCTGGGCGAGGTGATTGCCGCCAGCGACGGGCTGCGCGGGCGCACGGCACTTATTCTGGTGGGGCGGAGCCTTGCGCAGGAAGGCTTTGCCGAGAGCTGCCTTTACGCGGGCGATTACGACCGCCGCTACCGCCCCGTGGGCACCGCGCCGCGCTTTCCGGAGGGGCAGGAATGATCCCCGACGGGCTGATCGTCTCGGCCACCGGATCGGGCACTGGCAAAACCACGCTGACATTGGGCTTACTCCGCGCCTTCCGGCGGGCGGGCGTGGTGGTCCGCCCGTTCAAGGCGGGGCCGGATTACATCGATCCGGGCTTTCATCATGCGGCCTCAGGCATGGCCTCGGCCAATCTTGACAGCTGGGCGATGCCGGCGGGGCTGATGGGGCAGATCATCGCCACTGCGCAGGGGGCCGATCTGGTGATCGCGGAAGGCGCGATGGGGTTGTTTGACGGGGTCGCCGCAATCGGGGCTACGGCGCGCGGGACGGCGGCGGATCTGTCGGCGCTGACAGGCTGGCCCGTGGTGCTGGTGATCGATGCATCCGGTCAGGCACAATCGGTCGGCGCGGTGGCCTTGGGCTTTGCACGGCTGCGCGCCGATGTGCGGGTGGCGGGCGTGGTGGTCAACCGCGTGGCCAGCCCGCGTCACGAGGCGATGGTGCGCGAGGGTCTGGCCGCAGCGGCTGTGCCCTGTCTGGGCTGCCTGCCGCGGGTAAGGGGGCTTGAAATGCCCTCGCGCCATCTGGGGCTGGTTCAGGCCAGCGAGCGCTCCGAGCTTGAGACACAGATTGACGCGATGGCTGATCTGGTGACCGCCCATCTGGATCTGGCGCAGATCCGTGAACTGGCCGCACCGACGCAATGTCCCGCAGGGGACGGACGCCCCGTTCCCCCGCCCGGACAACGCATCGCGCTTGCGCAAGATCAGGCATTTTCCTTTCTCTATCCGCATCTTGTAACAGGATGGCGCGCCGCAGGGGCCGAGATCATGCCCTTCTCGCCGCTGGCGGATGAGGCCCCCGACCCAAGCGCCGATTGCGTCTGGCTGCCCGGTGGCTATCCCGAATTGCATGCAGGGCGTCTGGCTGCGAACGGGCGTTTTCTGGCGGGTCTGACGGCTTTGGCCGGAACCCGCCCCGTGCATGGAGAATGCGGCGGCTATATGGTGTTGGGGCAAGGGCTTGTCGATAAGGACGGGCACCGCCACCAGATGGCAGGATTGCTGGGGCTCGAGACATCCTATGCGGCGCGCAAGATGCATCTGGGCTACCGGCTGGCCACCTTGGCCGCGCCCATCCCCGGTCTGGCGGCAGGCCAGAAGCTGCGCGGGCACGAGTTCCATTTCTCGACCATCCTCGCGCAACCCGATCTGCCTTTGGCCGAGGTGGTGGATGCGGCGGGTGCATCGGTGGTGGAAACCGGCTCGCGCAGGGGCTATGTCAGCGGGACATTCTTTCACCTGATTTCGGAGGTCGCATGAGCGGTTTCGTCAGTTTCGTCTCGTCGGGTCCGGGGGATCCGGAGCTTTTGACCCTGCGCGCCGCCGACCGTATCCGGCAGGCCGACGCCATCCTGTTCGATGATCTCTCTGCCGGACCGATCCTTGATCTTGCACGCCCCGATTGTGACCTGATCGGCGTTGGCAAGCGGGCAGGGCGCCCCTCACCGAAACAGGACCATGTCAGCCGCCTTCTGGTCGACCATGCCCGCAGCGGCGGCAAGGTGGTGCGGCTGAAATCCGGCGATTGCGGTATTTTCGGGCGGCTGGAAGAAGAACTGGCCGCCTGCCGTGCGGCGGGGATCGCCTTCGAGATCGTTCCCGGGGTGACGGCGGCCTCTTCGGCGGCGGCGGCGGCGCAAATCCCGCTGACACGGCGGTTGACGGCGCGGCGGTTGCAATTTGTCACCGGCCATGATGTCACGGGGGCGCTGCCCGACGAGATGAATATGGCCGCGCTGGCCGATCCGCAGGCCGTTACGGCGGTCTATATGGCACGCCGGACCTTTGTTGCGCTGTCCGAGCGGCTGGCCGAGGCGGGGCTGGATCTGGACACTCCGGCGCTGATGGCCGAATCGATTTCCCATCCCGACGAGGTGATCTGGCGCGGCACGATGCGCGCGCTGGCGGCCAAGATAACGGCGGAACTATCCGCCGGAGCCGTGTCGCAAAAACCGGCATTGATCTTTTACGGGGCGCTTGCCCCCGGCTGAGACGCGAATCCGAGACAGCTACAGAGAAAAACTTCCGCTCGGGGCTTAGGTCTTATTGACCTGAGCCCTTCGCTTATTCAAAACCGGAGAGACGGTTTCCGGCAGCCAAGAGGTGTTGCCGGATGAAAAGGGAATCCGGTGCGGTGTAGCCATCAGGCGCCAAATCCGGAACTGCCCCCGCAACTGTAAGCGGCGAGTCCGCGCCTGACAGCCACTCCGGTCCGAAATCGGGGGAAGGCGGCGCGATGGCGATGAACCGCAAGTCAGGAGACCTGCCGTGCGTCGGGGCGCAAGCCCTGTCTGTTCCATCAATCACGCCGTCGGGGTCGACGGCAGGGAGATACCGCTATGCATATCGAACCGGGCGTCGTTACGGGCGCCAAACTGTTTCTGAGCTATGCCACCGCCGCAGGCGCGGCCACCTATGTCACCCGCGAGGCGATCAAAACCCTCCATCTTGGCGATCTGCCGGTCACGCTTGCACGCGCCGTTGCGGCCACCGCTGCCGTTTTCGTATTTTTCGAAGTTTTTCCGCATCACGCGGTCGGCGTGTCCGAAGTCCACCTGATTCTGGGCTCGACGCTGTTTTTGACTTTGGGCCTTGTGCCGGCGGCCATCGGTCTGGCAATGGGGCTGCTGCTGCAGGGGCTGTTCTTTGCCCCCTTCGATCTGCCGCAATATTTCATGAACGTTACCACGCTGCTGGTCCCGCTTTTTGCGCTTTCGGCACTGGCCAAACGTCTCATCGCGCCTCACACGGCCTATGCCGATATCACCTATCGTCAGGCACTGGTACTTTCGACCGCCTATCAGGGGGGCGTTGTCGCCTGGGTCGCGTTCTGGGTCCTTTATGGCGAGGGCGTCTCGGCGGCGTCTTTGGTAAATGTGGCGACCTTCGGCATTGCCTATATGTCGGTGATCCTGCTGGAGCCGCTGATCGATCTGGCCGTTCTGGCCGGTGCCAAGGCGATCGGGCGCAACCGTTTCGTGCTTTCGCGGGTCTATACCGCCTGAGGCCGCGCGACGGTTTCGCGGAAGAAACGGGGCGAAGAACTGGTGAGCCCCGTTCCAACCTGTTAAAGACAAGGCGCGTTCCGCAAGGGGCGCGCTTTTCATCTTTCGGGGGAGTAGGATGTTCCATCTGTCGCTGATCGGGATCGGGGCCGGTAATCCTGACCATCTGACCTTGCAGGCCATTGACGCGATCAGGGCCTGCGATGTGATCCTGATCCCGCTCAAGGGCCCCGGGAAAGACGATCTGGCCGAAGCGCGCCGCGCGATCTGTGCTAGGGTCATCGGCACGCAGGGGCCACAGCTGCGCGAATTCCGGTTGCCGGTGCGCGACCCCGCCCAACCCGATTACCGTCGCAGGGTCGATGACTGGCATGACGACATTGCCCGCATCTGGGAGCGCGAATTGCACGCGGCCTTGCCAAAAGGCGGGCGCGCGGGGTTTCTGGTCTGGGGCGATCCGTCGCTTTACGACAGCACCCTGCGCATTGCCGAAAGGGTGGCGCGCGCTACCCCGCTCGAACTGAGCGTTGTGCCCGGGATCACCGCGATACAGGCGATGACTGCGGGCCACGCGATCCCGCTGAACGAAATCGGTGCGGCCGTGGCCATCACCACCGGACGCAAACTGCGCCAGGAGGGCTGGCCCGAAGGCATCGGGACGGTTGTCGTGATGCTGGATCAGGGCGGAGCCTTCGAGGCTCTCGACCCGGAAGGTCTCGAGATTTGGTGGTCCGCCTATGCCGGTATGAAAGAAGAAATCCGCTTGAGCGGCCCGCTCTCGCGCATGGCACCGCAGATCATGAAGACCCGCGCCGCGGCCCGCAGAACCCACGGCTGGATCATGGATATCTATCTGATGCGCAAAACACGGCACAGCGCCTGAGGCAGAAAGGCGGGAAACTATCGCCCCCGGGCGATAGGCGCATGGTCCCTGCCTGGCATGGGCCACGCTCGAACCGCGCTCGACACCGCATATCTGAAGGACGCATATCGGAAGGATCAGGAAAAGGTCGATACCGCGGACCGACTGGCCCAACGGTACGAACCCTGAGAACCTGCACTCGTAAAACACGCCACTGTGCTTGGCCGCGTCATCGAAAGGGCATCCACTTCTGGAACGAGCGGAGCCGATCCCGAAGCCAAGCAACCGGATTTTCGAACAGTATCCGGATTAAAAGGAAACTCGTTACGCTTTCAGCCTACTTTCGTAAGCTAGGCCGTTTTATAAATTGATCTGCCTAACGCACAATCCGCATTTGCGCGCAGGCGATATGCGGAGATATCATAAGACAATTACACATATTTGTGCTAAGGGGATAAATAGACCCAATATACTGATCAAAACATATTGGATTTCTTTTTCTAACCATAACAGGGCCGATCCCCCGCCTTCTGCTAGTGCAGGTCCCGCCGTCCTTTGCGCTCTGACCGCCGAGGGCGAACATCCGCTTTGAGCCCGTTCGGCTTCCGAGCTCCTCGACGGCGGTTTGTGCGCTTCCCCGAATTGCCCCAATCCCCCTTAAGAAGCCCCCCGTAAAATTCATCCTCGCAAAGACCGTACACTACTGGTGGCCTGTCAGTACAAGGTGATGTCTGTCGGTGACAGTTTCACGGGCGGGTGTACGACGGATGGCAGCGGGGTGTCCACTTTCGGGCCTATCAACGCTTTGCCGAGGTCAATGAAGGCGAGAATTTCACAAACGCTAGATTTGGCCGCCGCTTGAACGGTATGGGCATTGTTAAAGTTCCAGAACTGTCCAAGAAGCACATCCATCGCCGTGGGGCCTGCCTGAACGAGGTCGGCAAAGCCTATCTAAACGGGACGCGCGGCCTGATTGAACTCAAAGCGAAGGACCGAGCTGAACATCTGCGCGTCGTGTGACAGATTACCGGTATGGGTTACTACGGGTGGGAGGCGACTGGCCGGGCCGTCTCCCTACTCTCAGTCCAACTAGACGATATAATCAAAGTGATCGCTCAACCATTCGTCTCAGTCTCTTTGACCTATTTGCGTCTATGACTTGCGCCAACTGTCTGCCAAAATCAGATGTCCATCCCCAAAGTCGAGATACCAATCGTTCCAGCCATTCCGACTTGTCCGTGTAATGGTCCGCGATGCACCGGAAAATGTGCTGAACGGAGTGATCTGTCCCTCGACAACAAGCTGACCGTTCTTGATGATCCCTCTAAACACCTCACCGCTGTAAGTAAATTCACACAGAGTTCCATCTTCCGGTAAACCAGATCGTGAACCGCTGTTGTTTACTTCAACTGTTTTGGAGAAACCTTCATCGCGGATTGGAGAAATCCAGATACGTTTGGCCGATTTAAAGAGTATCTCAGCGCGCTGCTCTATCGTTTCCTCATCCCAATGATTCCATTCGTTCAAATCCCGATTCAAAGCCAAACTTGAATGAGCGCGAATGGCAGGCATCTTGGTCGCATACGGCCCATTGGAAACACTAGAATTGAGCTTTTGCGTTAAAAGCGTCAGATTCCCAATCGTATCAACTACCTTACCTCGGCGGAGCGTCTTAGATCGGAATTCCATATCGAAATCGTCAATCGAATCCGCATCTTCGTAGCCCGGAAGCGGCCATTTTTCCTGCCATTTTCGAGGCATGATATGCTCGATTGTCAAAGCAGACTTTATTTCTATGTTCTCATTCCGGTCGCTTCGCAGCTCAGTTTCGATTAACTCAAAGAGGTAGTTCAAACGATTCTGACGGACAGGACTATACTGATCGCGCGTCATCCAAGCGATGTTCCATTCCTCATCATCTGGCCATCTATCGATGTCGCTTTCACGCTCTGACAGGCTTTCGAACAGGGACTTGATTTGATCCCCAGGTGCCTCGCGCAGTTTGGGGATTAGGCCGACAAAAAGTTTATTGTAGTTTTTCGTTGTAAGGCGGCAGATGTCGCGTCGCAAAATATAGCTTTTTAGAATGGACAGGGCCTCGGGCAGACGATCACCAAGGTTCGCCTCGGTGGCCAAATACAGCACTAGCGGCAAAACGGTTGAAACATCAAATGCTTGCGCGAAGCGACCGAAGTCGCCAAGCGGGTCTGACTTACCCTGTCGGAACAAGTGTTCTTCTACTCTGGCAGATGCGGAAATCACTTCAAGCTCTGGAACAACGCTGGAAAATGGCCTCTGGTTCAAGATCCAGCGCCGATAGCTATCGTAAAGGTTCTCGATGGACACAAGACTTCCGATGTTCATCGACAGGTGATCGGTGAGCAACCAATCAAGCCTTGCGCTTGACTGTCGGCCTCTGGATGCAACCTGAGTCCAGAACGGCCTGTCCAGCGGCAACCAGTGTTGTTCATAAAGCTTGTCAACATTGAGCGACCCTTCCACTTGGCCCATACCTTTCGCGCGCTGGAAGATGAAGTTGCGCATCAGGTCACCCGGAGAAAGCTCCACCCCCCGACTGTTTAACGTTTCGAATATGGTCTGAGGGTCGTCACCACCTTCAAGCTCGATTGACACAATAGCCAATCCGTCCTTCAAGGCTTCGAATATCTTCTCAAAACGGTGCTCATCAAAGACACCGTCAACAACGACATGCTTTCTAATGGCGTCTTTAAGATATTCGTGTGCGAGCACTGATTTCTTGACGAAACCAACATCTTGTTGCTTCGGCAAAATGTCTTCAATTGATGCTTCCGGGTCAATTATTCCAGTGAATGACCTTCTATCCATCAAAGACGGCCAAAGTTTGAACCGTTCGATCTCGGGGTGCTCCATCACACCATCATTCAAAAGGTATTTTTGAAGCTCTGATGCATATCTTGAATCCGCTTCCAAAGCGACATCTCTAAGAGCTGCCAAGACTATTTGAAAAGTTGTCAACCGCTGCTGACCATCAATAATTTCGAACGCCTGAACCTGCTTACCAAAGGTCTTTATCTGGCCAATGACCATCGCGCCCATGAAATGGGGAACTACTGACATTCGATCTTCGTCAATTCGCTTGGCTATGCGCTCGATGTCTTCCCAAAGAAGGGGAATTTGAGCTTCGATGTTTCAAGCATACTGCCTTTGATACAGAGGTATTAGAAATCGCTTCTTTCCATCAAACAGCTCAATAATCGACCGCGTATAAGGCTTCATCTACTCGACTCACATTTTGTTTCTAACGCGGGATCGGCAGCTCCGCCGCGCCTTTTCCCGTTCGCCCCTCTCGGAGCCTATGACATGTGTACGATAGATGCACCCGGCTTTGAGCCAGTTACACTTCTAACCGACCAATACGAATCCAATGGCAAAATCTACGAGTTCGGTTCTTTTCACGGCCACCCGCGTAGCGACAGAGCTGGCCGGTCATAACATGTAATTTCGCCAGCGACGGTCAGAGACCACGATCACTCTGACGCTGTGAAAGCGCTTTGTGGGCTTCCTGCTGCGAAAAGCGCTCCCAATCCCGTTCCTCGCGTCTACGTGCCTGTTCCTCATCGTGGGCCAAATCGCTGGGCGGCGCGATGGATGTTGCTGCTTCCTTGGACTGTCCCGGCTCCGCACGATTCTTGGCCGTGTTGGGCGGGGCAGTTGGTTCGTCGAACTGGACAGAGGCCGTGGCGATTTGCGAAACGGCCCTCCCTGTGGCCTGCCAGATTGCCCGGTGTGCTGCATTGGCGGTCTTCTGGGCGGCGGCATAGGCAAGGTAGGACGCGACGCGTTTCGGGGTCGGCGGCAAGGCGCGACCCGCGATCATGGCCGCGCGTTGCCGCTTGATGTTTCCGCAGTATCGCATTGACCTTTGGGCCACGATGAACACCGGGAATGTAGTCCGGGCCATCTCCCCGCGGTTTCCGTCCCAGATTGACACGGTTGTTTGCTCTGACCCGTTGGAGTTCCGCGTTATCGCGCTTTTTCCAGTCCTTGCGCCGCCGCTCGATTTCAACCTTGCCCTGCTTGGCGTCGGTCAGCTCTCGCACCTTCGCGCCGAACACCGGACGGCCAGCCCCGCACACTGTCATTCTCCGGTCTGTCTCGACAATGTGGATGTGCCAGTTCTTTGCGCCTTCTCCATAGGCCTCGGGGTTAGGCGCGTGCAGTGCCCATGTGCTGGCGATGCCGTATTGATCCCGAAGCCACAGGCAATGGCTGCGCGCGACACGCTGTGCCGCTTCATGACCGCCCTCGCACAATTCATAAGGCAGTGCGATCACGGACTGGCGTCCGGGCCGTTCGTTGATTTTCTTCGCAACGCCCTCGGCCCCGTTCCACAGTTCCGCAAGGGTCCAGTCCCATGATCCGTCCGGGCCGACGACTTCCCAGTGGAGCACATCACCTTGGCCATCCTTGCGCCAGCAGGTCTTGTCCCGGCGCACATCGTACAGGCGGTCGCCGGTTATAAGCTTCTCGATCAGTTCACTGATCCCGATTGTGTCGTGCTCATCGGCGTCTTCGCTAAACTGACGCGCGGTTCGCTTGAGGGCATTGCGCTCGGCTTGGCAAATTGCTTCCGCCTGCCGGCTATCTTCGACTTGTGGGGTTGGATGCTCGTCCGCAATGATCACTTTGCCTTCGACACCGAGCGCCTTGCGCAAGTCCTGTTCCAAGATGCGATAGGCGCGCAGCTTGACCCCATCGGGGAAGCTGGACGCTGGCCCCTGGGCGATTTTCTCGATTAGAGAACGGAAATGCTTAGCCATAGTCAGCGCTATGGCGTTCATCATGTCGGTATAAAATTCGTGGTCGTTCATAACCGCCTCGATCATCGCCCACGCACGCTCGAAATCCGCAGATATGAAGGCACCGAGAATGCGGGCCTCTCTCTTGGAACGGGTGCGCAAGCTGACCGCCAAATGGCCGCGCGCTTGCAGGCTGGTACCACTGTCGTAACAAGGCACTGATATTTGGTTATTTTGTGATGGATGTATGACAATAACCGGATAGCGGCGGCGATACCACCACACGGCACCGCGTTTCGTCAGGTAAGCAATGCGTCCCATCTTTGGCTCCGACTTTTTGGGCGCAGTAAAAACCACGCTTTGGGGCACAGAGGGATAAGGATGACCTTGTCAAACAAAAAATCCCATCCAAGTCACTGACTTTGATGGGTTTTTCTGATATTGGCTCCGGCGGTAGGGATCGAACCTACGACCAATTGATTAACAGTCAACTGCTCTACCGCTGAGCTACGCCGGAACACGGTATTTCATCTTGACCCAGATGACGGGATGTTGGCTCCGGCGGTAGGGATCGAACCTACGACCAATTGATTAACAGTCAACTGCTCTACCGCTGAGCTACGCCGGAACATGTGGCGCTGTATAGCGACGGGTTTTCGGGCATGCAAGAGGCTAAATGACGTTTTTTTGGCAGAAATTCATCTTCGTTGAAAAATCGCCTGATCGGTGATGGGACCTGCCACCGAAAGCTCATCTTTTTCCATCATGTCAATGAGATGGGCCAGACAATTCCGGGTTGCGGCTTGCAGGATGCGAGGGGGCAGATCGCCATAGATCTGCCGCGCGAGCGTTGTGGCGCAGACGGGGGCTATGTGTGTGGCCTCGGCAATCTGGGCATGGCGGGCAAGGCGATGGGCGCGCAACTGGCCGATCCGTTTGCGCGGGGCAAGGATTGGCGCGCCATGCCCGGCCAGAAGCTGGTGCGGGGCAAGTGACTCGAGCCGGTCGAGCGCGGCGAAATAGGAGGCCAGATCGCCATCGGGGGGGGAGATCACCGTCGAGGTCCAGCCCATGACGACATCACCGCTAAACACCGTCGTGCCGAATTCGAAACTCAGATGGTTGCTGAAATGACCCGGTGTGTGATGGGCGGTAATTCTTGCCCCGCCCACAGTGATCTGCGCCCCGTCTGCCAGATTGTGGTCGGGTAGGAAGTCATGATCGATACCTTCGCCCCCTCCAAGCTGGCCTTCCTCGGCCAATCGCTGCATCAAAGCGCTTCGACCCGCTTGGGGCGCCCCGAATCCATAGGTGGCCGCGCCCGTTTTCGCGGCAAGCGCCTTGGCACCGGCGCTATGATCAAGATGGGCATGGGTCACCAGAATATGGGTGATCCGCTCATCCGGACCCAGCGCTGCCAGAATCGCCGCAAGATGGGCCTCATCCAGCGGCCCCGGATCGATCACCGCCACATCGCCTTGCCCCAGCAGATAGCTGTTGGTGCCGTTCTGTGTCATCGGCGAGGGATTGGGGGCCAGCACGTGGCGGATGCCATAGGCTCCCGTGGTGCCATTATTTTCGTCGGAACACGGCATCTTGGCTTTCCCTTTCTGCGGCTGCTCGCTACGGTTTTGGCATGAAATTCCAGTGGCTGAAACAAATGATGCCGCGCGGGCTCTATGGTCGCGGCGCGCTGATCCTCCTGCTGCCGATCGTTACGATCCAGCTTGTGGTATCTATTGTCTTTATCCAGCGTCATTTCGAGCGTGTGACCGAGCAGATGACCGGCTCGATGCTGCTGGAAATCGACCTGCTGATCGATGCCGTGGATGAGGCCCCCGATCTGTCCGCCGCGCGGGCCGAGGTGGAGCGCCTCGGGACACCTTTGCAGATGACCACCGATCTGCCCGCGATTCTCGACGAGACACGCGGCGACCATCGCAAGTTCTATGACCTGACCGGATTGGTGGTGATGGACGTTCTGCACCAGCTTGTCCGTCCGGTGCGGGCCATCGATCTGACGGACGGGGATCGGGTGGTGCTGTGGGTTTCAACCGACAAAGGTCTGATGAAGATAGACTTTTCCCGTCAGAGGGCCTCTGCGTCGAACCCGCATCAGCTTCTTGTGCTGATGCTGGTGGTCGGGCTGCTGATGACGGTCGTGGCCTTCTTGTTCCTGCGCAACCAGCTCAAGCCGATCCGGCATCTGGCGTTGATGGCCGAAGCCTTCGGGCGTGGTCAGTCTGTGCCCTACAAGATTTCGGGGGCGACGGAGGTGCGCTCGGCGGGGGCGGCCTTTCTGGATATGCGCAACCGGATCGAGCGGCATATCGAACAGCGCACGATGATGCTGTCGGCCATCAGCCATGACCTGCGCACCCCCCTGACGCGGTTGCGTCTTGGCCTGTCGATGCTGCCGCGCGACCCCGAAGATGCCAAGGATATCGAGGATATGGAGATGGATGTGGCCGAGATGGGCCGTCTGATCGACGCTTTCCTCGAATTCTCGCGCAATCAGGCACAGGCCGCCGCGCCGGATGACACCGATATCGGCCAGCTTGTCCGCGAGGCGGTGCACTATGCCCAACGCAGCGGGCGCCCCGTGATTCTGGGTGATTGTCCGGAGGCGGGAGAGGTCATTGCGAAACTGCGCGGCGACGATATCCGGCGCGCGCTCGACAATCTGATCGGCAATGCGCTGCGCTATGGCGGGCAGGCCGAGGTTGGTGTGACTTTGGGAGAAAAGACCATCAAGATCGCGGTCGAGGATCCGGGGCCGGGCATCGCGCCCGAGCGCCGCGAAGAGGCCCTGCGCCCGTTCACGCGCCTTGATCCGGCGCGCAATCAGGATTTGGGGCAGGGCGTGGGCCTCGGGCTGTCAATCGCATCCGATATCGTGCGCGCCCACGGTGGCAATCTCAATTTGCGCGAAAGCCCGTCGCTTGGCGGTTTGATGGCCGAGATCGTGCTGCCCCGTTAAGGGGCGGCACCTGCTGCGCTCAATGGGCCGACCAGATCGCCAGCGCCACCAGCAGATAGCTTGCCAGACCCAACCCCGCACTGGGCAGGACCCACCATCCCGAAGGCAGGGTGACCGTTGCGGCATGCGCCATGCATCCCTTGATCGAAGAGACGCGGAGGAATTGCCGAAGAGCGGCTTGCGCTGGACGTTGCTGGGTATTCATGGCGCTTATCCTTTAGGTTATTTTCACCTATCCACGAATTAAGATTACCGAATGCAATTCGCATACGCAACAATATTTCACGAAAATTCTGAAAAATATCTTCGCACTCTTGCGATCCATATATCGCTTTCCGCCCGTGCTTGACGTAACATTTGCGTAACGCAGAGGTGGTTGAACAGGCACGAGACGCCGCCTATCTATTGCTGGACTAGGGAAGAGACGGGGTTGCCGAAACGGGGCCGGTTCTCTTTCGCCATATAAGGAATGACCATGACCGAAATCTCCTCGCAAACCCATCCGGTTCTGCCGCTGCGCGATATCGTTGTGTTCCCGCACATGATCGTGCCGCTGTTCGTGGGCCGCGAAAAATCGGTACGTGCGCTGGAAGAGGTGATGGCCGAGGATCGTCAGATTCTTCTGGCCAGCCAGATAGATCCCAGCGTGGATGAGCCCGATACCGATGGTATCTTCCGGACCGGCGTTCTTGCCAATGTGCTGCAACTGCTGAAATTGCCCGATGGCACCGTTAAAGTGCTGGTCGAGGGCAAGACGCGCGTGCGCATCACCGAATTTGTCGATAATGAGGATTTCTTCGAGGTCCGCGCCGAGCTTCTGGAAGAGGTGCGCGGCGACGAGGAAACCATCTCGGCGCTTCTGGGGTCGGTCGCCGAAGAATTCGAGCGTTACGCCAAGATCAAGAAGAATATCCCCGAAGAGGCGCTGACCGCCGTCTCCGACACGCGCGAGCCGGCAGAGCTGGCCGATCTTGTCTCGGGTCATCTGGGGCTGGAAGTTGGGCGCAAGCAGGAACTGCTGGAAACGCTAGACATCTCCGAGCGTCTGGAAAAGGTATATGGCCTGATGCAGGGCGAGGTTTCGGTTCTGCAGGTCGAGAAAAAGATCAAGACCCGCGTCAAGAACCAGATGGAGAAGACGCAGCGCGAATACTATCTGAATGAGCAGATGAAGGCCATTCAGAAGGAATTGGGCGATGGCGAGGACGGTCAGAACGAGATCGCCGAGCTGGAAGAGAAGATCGCCAATACAAAACTGTCGAAAGAGGCGCGCGAAAAGGCCGATGCCGAGGTCAAGAAGCTCAAGAATATGAGCCCGATGTCGGCAGAGGCGACCGTCGTGCGCAACTATCTCGACTGGATGCTGTCGATTCCGTGGGGCACCAAATCGCGCGTGAAGAAAGATCTGGGCCGCGCCGAAGAGATCCTTGATACCGATCACTACGGTCTGGAAAAGGTCAAAGAGCGGATCGTCGAATATCTCGCCGTGCAGGCGCGTTCGGCCAAGCTGAAAGGCCCGATCATGTGCCTTGTCGGCCCTCCGGGCGTGGGGAAAACCTCGCTGGGCCGGTCTGTTGCCAAGGCGACGGGGCGCGAGTTCATCCGCATCTCGCTGGGGGGCGTACGCGACGAATCCGAGATTCGTGGCCACCGCCGGACCTATATCGGCTCGATGCCGGGCAAGATCATTCAGGCGCTGAAAAAGGCCAAGACCACGAACCCGCTGATCCTCTTGGACGAGATCGACAAGATGGGGCAGGACTTCCGTGGCGATCCGGCCTCGGCTATGCTGGAAGTGCTTGACCCAGAGCAGAATTCGACCTTTGTCGACCATTACCTTGAGGTCGAATATGACCTGTCGGATGTAATGTTCCTGACCACGGCCAATAGCTATAATATGCCGGGCCCGCTTCTGGACCGGATGGAGATCATTTCGCTCTCGGGCTACACCGAGGACGAGAAGCTCGAAATCTCCAAGCGTCACCTCGTGCCGAAACAGGTGAAGGCGCATGGTCTGAAGAAGTCCGAATTCGAGATCGAGGATGAGGCGATCACCGATATCGTGCGCTATTACACGCGCGAGGCCGGTGTGCGGAACCTTGAACGCGAAGTGGCCAAAGTGGCGCGGAAAGCCGTGACCGAGATCATCAAGTCCAAGGGCGAGATCAAGCATATTGACGTGGATAGCGCGAAGCTTGGCGACTATCTGGGCGTGAAGAAATTCCGCTATGGTCTGGCCGAGAAGGAAGATCAGGTGGGCGTGGTGACCGGCCTTGCCTGGACGCAAGTGGGCGGTGATCTTCTGCATATCGAAGCGCTTCGACTGCCCGGTAAGGGCCGGATGAAGACCACTGGTAAGCTGGGCGATGTGATGAAGGAATCGATTGATGCGGCCTCCAGCTATGTCCGCTCGATCGCGCCGGAAATCGGGATCAAGCCGCCGCGTTTCGAAAAGTGGGACATCCACGTGCACGTGCCGGATGGGGCAACCCCGAAGGACGGGCCTTCGGCTGGCCTTGCCATGGTGACCTCGATTGTGTCGGTGTTGACGCAGATTCCGATCCGCAAGGATATCGCGATGACGGGCGAGGTCTCCTTGCGCGGCAATGCGATGCCGATTGGTGGCTTGAAAGAAAAGCTGCTGGCCGCTCTGCGCGGGGGCATCAAGACGGTGTTCATCCCCGAGGAGAACGAGAAGGATCTGGCCGATATTCCGGAGAATGTGAAGGAAGGCCTGAAGATCATTCCCGTGACCCATGTACGCGAGGTCTTGGAACAGGCGCTGGTGCGCAAACCCGAGCCGGTCGAATGGGATGAAGAGGCCGAAGAGGCCGCCGCAGCGGCCAAAGCGGCGGCAGCGGCCCAATCGGGGCAGGGCGCTGTGACCCATTAAGGGGCATGGTCTTTATTTGGAACGGGCGTGGGGAAACCTGCGCCCGTTCTCTTTTGTGGGGCCCTTCCGATTCGACCATAGAGCCGCTAATCTGAGGGCGCACCATCTCGCAAGAAAGGTTGTTAGAGCATGTCGTCTGATACTCCCGAGCCGGGCGCTGGCCTTGAAGCCATGCCGGTCGATACCGAGGCCGCCACCCCACCGCAGGCCCAGATTGCCTTGCGCAAGAAAGACCTGATCGAACGGGTCGTGGCGCGGAGCGGGTTGAAAAAACCGCAGGTGAAAGCGGCGATGGATGCGTTGCTGGAAGAGCTGGGGGAGGCTCTGTCGCAGGACGTGCCGCTGATCTTGCCGCCGCTTGGGAAACTGCGCGTCGCGCGGCGCGACACCAAGGGGCAGGGCGAGGTTATGGTCTTGAAATTGCGACGCAGTTCTGCCGCGCAGGGGCCGGAAACGGCTGATGAGGAAGAAGTTTAAAAAACTTCATATAGCCTCTTGCACCTGCGCGCGCGGGAGGCTAAACACCGCCTCATGGAGGGCGATTAGCTCAGTGGTAGAGCGCATCGTTCACATCGATGATGTCGGGGGTTCAAATCCCTCATCGCCCACCATCTTCCTCTATATGGAAACCTGCTTTCGGCGTGACCTGTTCCCTTAATTGGGGAAGATGCGGGTGACGGCGGCAGAATTGCGTATGCCGTCCGTTGTGATCACAGCCCCATCCGCAATCGCGTCCCAACAGGCAGCTTTGGTGGTGATGCCGCTTTCAGGCTGGCAGGCCGGATTTGCGCGCCAGTCCTGCAGCAGCAGGGCTTTGACCGCATCGTTTCGGGCCGCGACTTTCCGCAACGGCACAAGCGGACCAAGGTCAACGCCCGCCGCAAGCGCCGCGCGATAGGGCAGTTCGGCATTATAATATCGCCCATTGCCCAACTGCATCCACGGGTCAAAAGGCGCTTCATAGGCCTTACGCAGCACGAATTCCGCAATCGGCCCCTGTTCCATTTGCTTGCCCGTGCGGTTGGGATCGAGCGCCTCTATCCGGTAGACGGCATAATCCCCCTCGTCCAACCCATCGAGAAACTGCTCGACCATAACTTCGGTCACGCCCTCCACCTCATCGGCATAGACTACGCGCGGGCTGCCGCTGGAGGCCCGCATAATGCCGACCGAAGCCCATTCCGCACCCTGTGCCTGCCGCAACGTGTCGTCGAAGGCATTGAGCCCATTGCGGAAAACAAGATCCCCCGGATGCCAGTCCCAAGCGGTTTCGGCCATAATCGCCGCCCAGTCCGTTTCTTGCGCAGCAAGCGCAGAGGCGAAAGTCATCGGTAATAGAATGGCAAAAAGCGGAAAAAACCGGTTCATAAATTCTGCTCCAAATGCATTTGGGCAGATCATCGTCCTTGTCCGGTAAAGGATCAACCCTGTCCTCAGCACGATAGGTGATCCGCCTCCATCCATGCACGCGCGGCAGAGCCGCCCGAAGGCTGCGCCCCCCCCGAAGAGACCTGTCACATAGCCGTTGTTTTCGCCAGACAGGCAGAAAAACGCGTAAAATCCGTCCATCATTACGCAAAGTCATGACAGTTTTGAATCATTTGTGATCCATCTTTCCTAGCGCGATTATGGCATCATTAACCCATAATCCGATAAGGTGCCCGCGAGCGAAGACTTTCTAAACCTCCTCTCTTAAAAGGACGCAAGGAATGGTCTTATACATAAAATCCGGTACCTCATCGGAAGACATTCAGAAAATCGTCTCGGGCGCAGAACCTGGGACGGTGATCGAACTTGAGGCGGGGGAATATACCTTCACCTCGACCGTCAAGATCGAGACGGATAATGTCGTTTTGCGTGGCGCGTCGGATGGTCAGACAGTGATCACCCTTGATGCTTCCATGAAGGGCGACCCCGCATTTCAGGTTGGCGACGATCTGTTCAAAGAAGATCTCGGGCCCGATATCGGTGTGACCTCGGGGGTAAAAGGAAGCCAGAGCCTAACACTTGCCTCGACCGACGGGGTTCAGGTCGGGGATGTGCTCTGGATCGAGACCCCGAACACCGCGGCGCTTTTCGCAGAAATCGGCGACACGCAGTGGCAGAAGGACAAGCCGCTGCAGACGCAGATGGTGGTGGTCACCTCGGTTGACGGCAAGACCGTCGGGTTCGATTCCCCCCTGCAATTCGATTTCGGCAAGGCTGCCACCGCGCAGGTTGTGGACACCGTCGATAATGTCACGATCTCGAACCTGACACTGAAGGGCGATTACGGCACCTCCGATCCGACCGATTTCACCAATACGATTTCGGCGGAAGATGACGGGATGATGATCCTCGTCAACACCTCGCGCGGGTTCACTCTCGAGGATGTGTCGATGATCGAACCGGGGTCGAACGGGCTGGTTGTGGCAAAATCGATCGATGCCGATATCGACGGGCTGTCGGTCTCGGGCGCGCATAACAAAGGCGATTCCGGCAATGGCTACGGGCTGTGGATCCGCGATGTCTATGACAGCTCGTTTACCGACCTGACGATTGTCGATACGCGCCACGCGGTCCTGTTTGCGTCCTACACCTCGGCCTCGGGCAATGAGGTACAGGTCAGCTATACCAATCGCGATATCAACTTTCATGGCGGGCTGGATCAGGACAATACCATCAGCGTTGACAATTCCATCCGTGACACGTTGGCCGAACAGAAGGCGCTCGGTTTGACGCTTTTTGTCAACGAAGAGGGGGCAAGCTATGGCCCGCCGACCGAGCGCGAAGCCAATACCGTGCTTTTCACCACGGTCGAGGGCAGCGTGCGCGCCGAGGAGATCACCCTGTCGGACAAGGGCGGGCATGTGCAGATGTATGGCAGCGCCGATACCGTCACCGGCGGGGCTGGAAATGACTATATCGACATGGGGACGGGGACCGATGTGATCGTGCTTTCGGCGGGCGAGGATACGCTTCAGGGCGGATCGGGCACGGACACGCTTGTGGTCAATGGCGGCTTGGCCGATCTCAAACTGGTGCAGGAGACGGAGGGGCTGTGGCTGTACCATGCGGGCGGGCGCTCGCTGCTGGAAAAGGTCGAGGTGCTGCAAACCACCGATGGCACCTATTCGCTGTCCGATGATCTGGACTATCTGCTGAAGGCAGGGGGGTATAGCGCGACGCAGATCCCAAGCGATGCGGATGTCAGCGCCAAAGATCCCGCGCCGCAGCAGGCGGTTGTGCAGGACACGGTGCCGGTGGACGCGGTCATCGCTGACGATACCGCCCTGACGGCGCTGGTCACCGCGCCAGAAGAGATCCCAGCAGCCCCCGTCACCGCCGAGACCAGCACCGAGACAGGCACCGAGACCGGCACCAAGACCGATGTCACGCAAGCCGATGCCGATGTTCTGGGAACGGCCTCAAAGGATTCGATCTCTCTGAGCGGAGGCGACAGTATCTGTTTCTCGCTTGCGGGCAATGACACGGTCAAGGCCTCGGATGCGGGGGCCTATATCGATCTCGGGGCCGGTGCCGACAAGGGCAACGGTGCCTCGGGCGATGACACCATTCTGGGCGGCGATGGCAATGATGTGCTGCGCGGCAACAAGGGTGTGGATGTCCTTTGGGGCGGTGAGGGCAATGATACGCTGTACGGAAATAATGATGACGACCTCCTCTATGGCGGGGCCGGAAATGACAAGCTGAACGCCGGAAGCGGTTCGGCCACCTTGGAGGGCGGCACGGGGGCGGACAAGTTCATCCTGACCGATGGCGACAACCTGATCCTCGATTTTTCCTTCGAGGAAGGCGATAGCGCCTATCTCAACGGTCACAAAGCCGACGAGATTTTCAAGGCGGCGCTGCTTTGGTCCAAAGACGGGGTGGCCTCCGACATCTTCTCCTTCTCTGTCGAAGACGATGGCAGCCTGACCGTTGCCACACCGGATGCCTCGATCGAATTCAGGGGGATTACGATGGATGTCGTCTCGGAGTGGTATGACCACGGGTGAGGCGCCACGCAAAGGGGCGGACACGCCCCTTTTTCCCCACCGGCCCGTGAGCATCCGGTGACTGTCTGGTGGACTGCACTCGGCGAATAATCGCTTAGGTTGAAATCCCCCCGTGCAGCACTACCTTGGCCACGGCAAAACTCGCATTCTGTTAAAAAATAATCACGCATAGATATTCTTATTGAAAATCATCGCGCTAATATTGACGCTACGTAAGCATTGGTCGGGGTTTCAATGAAATCTCCGCGTCGCATCGGCAAGAAAGTTGCATTCAAGGATCGACTCTCCATAATTTGAATTAGCTAGATAAAGGCAGAATACGATTACGGCGAAAAATTGCCGAATGCTTCGTCCATTTACCGCCGAGCGCGGTAAATCCCCTTTAGCTTCAAATCCACAGATCGTGGTAGCCAAGGACCACATATGTTCAGAGACGATATCGTTCAGGTCGTTCTCGCCATCGACAGTAACCCGCTTCTTGCAAGAGGAATTTCCATGCTGCTTTCGGAGGAAAGCTGGCTGGAGGCGCGGTCTTTGTCTTTGCCGGGAGATTGGTCAAAACCGGAAGGGCTGAAGCGCGAGCATCTGCCCTGTCTGCCCAATGTTGTCATTCTTGATCCGTCCCAGTTTGAAATGGATGTCTCCACCATCGTGGGGCGGCTCAACGCGATCATCGGCAAGCCACCGCTCTATATTGCCTATTGCGAGGCCCCCGATGACGATCTGATCGAGAATTTCTTCGATGTCGGATTTCGCGGCATCATCTCGAAACATCTCAATCTGGAAGCCGTGAAAGTGGCGGTGGCCTCGGTCTGCCACGGCTTCATCCATCTGGAAGAGACCTTTGCCCGCGAGGTGCTGGCAAAGGGGCGAGAGGTCGGGCCGCCCGTATCGGGCCGCGGCGGCAGATCCGACCCTCCGCAGCCGATCTTACTTGAGAAAGACGGGGGCGATCTGGCCGAAAGGATGAAAGACCGGCTGACGGACCGCGAAGCTTTCGTCGTGCAATCCATCGCCTTGGGCAAGAGCATGAAGGAGATTGCCCGAGAGCTCGACCTGTCCTCGAAAACCATTGAAACCTACAAGGCACGCGCGGCCAACAAACTGCAGCTGAAATCCCGAAGCCAGATCGTCGACTATGCGATGCGCAACGGTCTCGTTTAAGACTATCCACCTGATTTTATGACGAAACGAGCAGCCGAGAGGCTGCTTTTTTAATGCGCGTCTCCCAGCGGAAAATCCCCTACGACCCCGAGGTTCCGCCTGTAGGAAACCGATCAGTTCAGCGGCTCTTTTCCTGACAAGAATAGGCTTTTTTACGGACTATTTTTTCTTCCGCAGCGGCGCAAATCTTAACTTGTCATTAACGAAATTGATGGTCGGCCTCCCCGCCGATCTGTCTGGCCGAAGACCGGAACCGGCATGGCATTCGGTTTTCCTCCAAGGGCAGACACGGCTTGTAAGCTTGATGAAAGGAATGGGTATGGCGAATATCGCTGTGATCGGAATTGGATATGTCGGGGCTGTTTCGGCAGCATGTCTGGCACGGGACGGGCATGTTGTGGTGGCCGTGGATGTCGATCCGGGCAAGGTGGCGGCCATCAATGCAGGCAAGTCCCCGATTGTCGAAAAGGGCCTGCCCGAACTCATCGCGCAGACCGTGGCCGAGGGTAAGCTGAGCGCGACCACCGATATCGCCGAAGCCGTCGCCAGAACCGAGGCCTGTTTCGTCTGCGTGGGCACCCCCTCGGCGCCGGATGGCTCTATCGGGCTCGATTACGTCAAATCCGCCTGTGCCCAGCTCGGGCAGGCCATCGCCCATGAGCGCAAATGGTATTCGGTGATCATGCGCTCGACCATTGTGCCCGGATCGATGGAAACCACCTGTATTCCGATGCTGGAATCCGCCTCTGGCCTGACTGCGGGGGATGCCTTTGGGGTTGGCTATTACCCTGAATTCCTTCGCGAATCTACCGCTATCGAGGATCACAAAGAGCCGGGTCTGATTGTCTTCGGCTCGCTTGATGCGCTGACCGGCGATTTCCTGACCGAGCTGAACAAGAACACCATCGGCAAAATCCATTCGGTCGATCTGCGCACCGCAGAGATGGTCAAATACACCTCGAACAGCTGGCGCGCCGTCAAGGTGACCTATGCCAACGAGATCGGCAATATCGCCAAGGCCTCGGGGATTGATGGCCAGCTTGTGATGCGGATCCTGTGCTCGGATAACAAGGCCGCCATGTCGCCCTATTTCATGCGTCCGGGCTTTGCCTTTGGCGGGTCCTGCCTGCCCAAGGACGTGCGTGCACTGCGCGCACTGGGCGATCAGCATGCCGTCGAGACCCCGCTTCTGGACGCGGTTCTGGTGGCCAATGACGAACAGATCGCCCGCGCCGAGAAGATGCTGGAGGAGGGCGGCCATAGCCGGATCGGCATGGTCGGGATTTCGTTCAAACCGGGCACCGATGATCTGCGCGAAAGCCCGCTGGCCACATTGGCCGCACGGCTGATCGAAAAGGGCCGCGAGATCAAGGTCTATGATCCCTATGTCAACGAAGCCTATTCCAATGACCATTCCGCCGCAGGGCGGGGCAATGATTACGGCATCGAATTGCGCGACCGTCTGGTGCCCTCGATCGAGGAACTGCTGGCGGAGACCGATGTGATTTTGGTCGGCAACAGCTATGCCGAGACGCTCGAACCGCTGACCCGCGCGATGGACCGCCCGATCATCGATCTGACGCGGATCTCTCCCGAAGCCCGCTCGAATGGCGTCTATGAAGGGATCTGCTGGTAACATGCAACGGATCGCTGCGCATTTTCTTTATCTCGCGGTCATGGTCTGGCTTATGACCCTGGTGGCCAGCGCCGACCTTCAGGCCGTCTCGAAAGGGCTGCTGGTGATCGGCGTCATCGGGATCTGGCGCTATAGCTGGGCCGCGTTGAACTTCACCCGCGCAGCGATCTATCTCAACTATGCCTTTCCGCGCCTGCGCGCCCGTGCCGAGCAGGCCTATGCCGCCCGTCCCGCACCGGCCCATGCATGGTTTCTGGTGACCTCCTTCAAGATCGAACCCGAGGTCACCGTGCCGGTCTACCGCTCCATCTTCCGCGCGGCTGCGGCATCGCGCGGCGGCGCCTCGGTGGTGGTTTCGGTGGTGGATCTGGCCGATCAGGCGCTGATCCAGCGGGTCTACGACACGATGCCGGTTGCTATGGGCAATGTCGCGCTGCTGATCGACCGTATTCCGGGCACCGGCAAGCGCGACGCGCTGGCGCGGTCGTACCGGCTGATTGCGCGCCAGCACCCGACACGCCACGATATCGTGGTGGTGGTCGATGGCGATACCTGCGTGCCCGAAGATATCGTCGAGACCTCGGCCCCGTTTTTCACCGATCCACGGGTGGGCGCGGTCACCACCGACGAGATTGCCGAAACCCCCGAACCCGGCCTGTTCCGTGACTGGTATAACCTGCGCTTCTCGCAACGTCAGATGATGATGTCCTCGCAAGGGCTTGCGGGCCGCGTGCTGACCCTTACGGGACGGATGTCGGTTTTCCGCGCCGATCTTCTGATCGAGCCCAGCTTCATTGCTCAGGTGCAATCGGACCATGTCGAGCACTGGCGGCTGGGGCGCGTGAAATTCCTGACCGGCGATGACAAATCGACCTGGTTCTGGCTGCTGTCGCATGGCTATCTGATGCGCTATCTGCCCGATGTCGCCTCTGTCTCGATGGAAAGCCAGCCTAAACCCGGCTTCATGGACAGCGCGATAACCCTGATGACGCGCTGGTTCGGCAATATGCTGCGCACCAATGGCCGCGCCTTGGCACTGCCGCTGCGTGTGACGGGGCTTTACACATTCTGGGCGCTTCTCGACCAGCGCATGGGGATATGGACAACGCTTGCGGGGCCGATCTCGGTGCTCTTCGGCACGGTCTTCGTCAGCCCGATGGTGCTGCCCGCCTATATCGCGTGGATCCTGTTCACCCGCTACATCTTCTGCTGGATCCTGTCGCTGGTCCGCAAACCGGGCTTTCCGATCACCTATCCCTTCCTGCTGTATTTCAGCCAGATCGTCGGGGCCTCGGTCAAAAGCTTCATCCTGTTCCGCATCGACCGCCAGAAATGGACCCGCCAGCCGGGCGGTGCGAAAGGCAAACTCAAACCCACCCCCAGACAGAGACTGCGCGCATGGTCCTCGACCTATGCCCATGCGCTTGCACTTGGCTGGCTGGCTCTGGCGACGCTGATTGCCTCCGGTTCTCTGTGACCCGCCAGAATCTGCCCGACCCGAAGATCACGCCCCCTTTTTCGCGCCAACTCAAGGAGCCTTTCCCCGATGTCCACGATGGCCGATCCGCATAGATCCAACCTGACCACCCGAACCGCCCAAAGCGCCTTTCCGCCCCCCGACCTCACCCCCGATCTGGCGCTGCCGGGCGATCACCCGCTGCTGGAACTGCCCTTTTCCGCCGAAATCGACGGACGCCAGTTTCTAGGCCAGTCCATCTCGCTGATGCGCGCCAAACTCGGCGGTCTGGCCGACCCCCATATCGTGGGCGAACAACGCCTGCTGCGCGTGATCTTCCCCTTCGAGGGGTTCAACCTGACCCTGCCGATCCCTGCGCTGGTAACCGATATCGACCCCGGAAAGGGCACCATCGCGGTTGATTTCATCGACCCTTCCGGCAGCCATCTGCCACAGCTCCGCCATGTGCTGAACAGCTATATCGCGGGGGATGTGATCTCGCTCGGGCGGGTGCTGGGCGTGGCCTTGCAACCGATGCAGGTCGCCGGTGCCAAAGGCCATGCCGCCGCAACCGGCGGGACGGGCCTCGGGCGGCGTCTGGTCAATGGCACGCTGATGCTGCTGGCCACGGCCCTTCTGGTCGGAGGCGGGGCATGGCTCCTGCGCGAGCGCCTGTTCACCCTTGCCATTCCCGCCCCCGCACAGGCGCTTGCCGCAGGGCCGCAACTGAACGCCATCAGCGCAGGCCAGATCGACTATATCGACCCCAGCGCGCAGATGGGCGAGGTCGCGTTCTCGATCCGCTCGACCACCGGCCAGACCCTTGCGGTCGCTATGCCCTGCGACTGTAACGCGCGCTCTGTCGGGCCGCAGCTTGGGGCCACCGTGCAGGAAGGCCAGCCGGTGTTCCAGCTCTCGGAGGCGGACGCCCCTGTTGTGCTGAAAGCCAATATCGCCTCCGACCAGCTTTATGCGCTGGCGCAGGCCCGCGAGATTACCGCGCAATTTCCGGACGGGACGCGCATCGCGACCCATGCCGATGCCGCCTCTCTGGCTGCGGCGGCCGCCCTTGGTGCCAACCGTCAGGTTAGCGTGGATCTTGTGCCCCAGACACCGCTGCCTGCTGACCGCGAAGGTCAGTTGGCCCAGTTGACCATTCACCGCGCCACACCGCTCGACAGCCTGGTTGATCAGTTCACGCGTAAATCTGTATCGGAGGAGTAATTATGTATAATGCAATCCGACCGACCGTTCTTTGTGGCGGCATGGGATCCCGTCTTTGGCCGATGTCCCGCGTCGAACAGCCCAAACAGTTCCAGTCCGTCAACGGGCGCGGAGGGGCCACCTTCTTTCAGGAAACCGTGCAGCGCCATACCGGCAAGGAATTCGGCGACCCGATCGTGGTGACCAACGCGCGCCAGACCGCGATTGTCAAACGCCAGTTGCGCGACATCCAGAAGACCGGCCAGATCATCGGGGAACCGATGGGCCGCAACACCGGACCGGCAGTGCTGGCGGCGGCCCTTTATTCCCTGCGCGACGACAGGGATGCCAAGCTGCTGGTGCTGCCCTCGGATCATATCATCTCGGGCGATATCAACACCATCATCACCGCCATGCTGCCCGCCGCAGAGGCCGGACAGATCATTACCTTCGGCGTGATCCCCACCTATGCCGAAACGGGCTATGGCTATATTACCGACGGTGGGGCCTATGACCATTTCAGCGGCCTGCACCGTGTGCTGCGCTTCGTCGAGAAGCCTCCGGCGGAGGTGGCGCTGAAGATGCTCGAGGACGGGCAATCCTACTGGGCCTCGGGCATCTCGATGCTGCGCGCCGATCTTCTGGTCGAGGAATTTGCCAAATTCGATCCCCAGACACTGGCCGCCGTATCGGACGCGCTGGCCCATGCCTCCGAGGACCAGCTCGGGGCCAGCGTGCTGGAGGAAAACGCCTTTGGCAAAGCCGCCAACGAGCCGACCGAGCGGCTGATTTTCGAACGCTCGGAACATATCTCGCTGGCGCCGCTGCCGGGGATCGACTGGAATGATGTCGGCGCTTGGAATTCGGTCCATTCGATTTCCGACCAGAAGGAAAACGGCAATGTCACCTTTGGCGATGTTGTCACCCATGACACCGCCAATTCGCTGATCCGTTCCGAAGACCGGCTGGTGGCGGTGATCGGTCTGGATGATGTGATCGTGGTGGACACGCCCGATGCGCTGCTGCTGGCCAATCGCGAACGCTCGCAGGATGTCAAACTGGTGGTCGAACAGCTCAAGAAAAACAAGCGCAACGAGGTCATCAGCCACCGCCTGCGCGATGTGACATGGGGCCAGAGCGAGACATTGCGCAGTCAGGGTGATTGCGAGATGGAAATGATGCGGGTGGAAAGCGGTGCCAAGCTGACGGTGAATGGCACGGGCGAGGGCCGCTCGATCCTGACCATGATCTCGGGGCAGGGCGAGTGCACGCTGCCCGAAGGCGAACGCACGTTGTTCGAGGGGTGCTCGATCATGATCGATGCCGATTACGCCATGCCGGTCAGCAATATCTCGGGCCGTGCGATCATCATGCTGCATGTCAAGCTGACCGAGCTCGAGAAGGTCCGGCAGGCGGCACTGGCCGAAACCCGCACCGAGGATGCGATCCGCAAACTTGTCGCCTTGGAGGAAGAGGTGGCGCAGGTCACGCTGGCCGCCAATGTCGCCGATATCCGCTGAACGGAGCCTGCATCCATGATCCGCCTCCCGCGCCCGCGATCCGCCCGTCCCGCTTGTCCGCCCCGGCACTTCTGGCCCAAGACCCTGCCGCTGGCCACTGCCGTGGCTTTGTGGGGGCTCGGGGGGGCGCAGCTCTCCGCTCAGGATATGACGGTCGGCAAGGGGGCCTTACGGCTCGGGGGGCTGGCCGCACCAAGCTCGTTGCTGCGGCACGCCCCCACGGCCATGCCCGCCCCGCAGCGCGGGCGCGCGGGGCTGTCGCTGGACAGCCATGACGGGCTTGGCGGGCTTGGCGGGCTTGGGCAGGCGGCCCAAGACGCAGACCCGACCCTTCTTTATGCCGCCTTCCGCAAGGAGATCGGCGCACCCCTCATTCCGCAGGCAGAGGCCGCCTCACAGGCAGAGGCCGTTCCAGCCCCGGCTGTGGCGCTCCAACGGCCCTCCGCGAAAGCGGAGCTGAGCGAAGGCTCGCTGAACACCGCTTTGACATGGCTTGCCGTGATGGCAGGGCCGTCGAATTTCGCCCCGATCATGGCCGCCCGCGCGGGAGAGGATACGGCGATCTATATCACTGGCGGCACGGCCGATCTGGCAACGCTTGCCAAAGCGGGCCTGCCGGGGCTTTACGCGGTCGAGGACGGGGTGGTTGTCGAACGTCCGCTGGTGTTGTGGAACGACGCCGCGCTGCGGATGGAACCGGGCGAGACGCTTTATCTGTCACGCGCAGCCGGAGCCTTCGTGCTGGCCTTCGGAACGCTGGAATTGCAGGGCGCCACCATTGCCAGCACCCGACCGGTCAATCCCCATCTGGCCAGCTATGAACCCTTCGTGACGGTTGCAGGGCAGGGTGTGCTGCTGGCCGAGCATGCGGCCTTTATCGGGCTGGGGGCGCAGGGCAGCACCAATGGCACAGGCAGCGTTGGCACAACGGGCATGGGCGCGATGGCCGGCCTGTCGATCAGCTCCGGCCTTCTCTACCATGCCGAAGAGACCTCGCGCATCAGCGAGAGCCAGTTTCTGGATGTCGCGGAATTGCGCGTCGAAGGGGTGGACGGGTTTTCCCTGACCGATAGCCAGTTCGAAGGCCGCACCCGCGAAGGGGTCGTTTTGCGCAATCTGGCCAAGGCAGAGATCCGCAATGTCGCGTTCCGCACCACCGGCAGCGCCTCGGCGCTGGAGCTTGCGGGGCTGCGCCAGAGCCGGATCGAGCAGAACAGCTTTGCCGCCGGATCGGGGGGGATTCTGGTCAGCGGCGGATCACAGGCCCTACGGCTGCGCCAGAACATGCTGTTGAAGCCCCTCGCCACCGGCCTTGAAATCCGCGACAGCCGCTGTGTGCTGGTCGAGCAAAATCTGGTGGTAGGGGCCGGAACCACGGCCCTGCGCCTCAACCATGCCGATGCGGTCACAATCCACCAGAACGGTTTCCTGCAGGCCCGCACCGCAGCGGTCGAGCTGGTGGATATGGCGGCGGGGGGGCTGTCGCTTTCGGACAATCTGATGGCTCATAACCGCGAGGGCCTGCGCGGGGATCGGCCTGCGCGCCTGCATCTGCAGGGCAACCGGCTGGCGGCGCAATTTCCCCGCCTGATGAGCGGCCCCGTTGCCAGCCAGCAGCCCGCGTGGCTGGCGGCGCAAAAGGCCCATACCGCACTTTCTCTCACCACGCCGACAGCGGCGCCATCTGTCGCGCCCAGCTGCGAAGGGATCTGATCTATGGTCTTTGCCTCCGAAACGTTTCTGTTTCTGTTTCTGCCGCTGTTCCTGCTGGCCTATTTCCTGACACCGCGCCGCGGCAAGAACCTGACCATCCTGCTGGGCAGCTATCTGTTCTACGCATGGTGGCGGATCGATTTTCTGGGCCTTCTCGTGGCAACCACCGTGTTCACATGGGTCTGTGGCCGTGGCATCGCGGCGCATCTGGGCCGTCGGCGCGGCAAAGCATGGCTGGTGGCGGGGCTTGGCGGCAATCTCGCGGTGCTGGGCACGTTCAAATATCTGGGCTTCTTCATGGACAGCCTTGCCGCCGCCTTCGGTACCACGCCCGACCAACTCGGCTTTCACTGGCAGATCATCCTGCCCATCGGCGTCAGCTTCTATGTCTTCCAGTCGATTTCCTATCTTGTCGATGTCTGGCGCAAGGATGCGCCCGCCGATACCGGACTGATCGATTTTGCCGCCTTCATCGCGTTGTTCCCGCAGCTGATCGCCGGACCGATCCTGCGCTTCAAGGATCTGGCCGACCAGTTCCGCGACCGTCGCTCGACGCCCGAAATGGTGGCCGACGGCTTTGCCCGCTTTACCATCGGGCTGGCGAAAAAAGTGCTGCTGGCCGATGCCATCGCGCCTCTGGCCGATCTGGCCTTCACCACTGCCGATCCGGCGAGCCCCGTGGCGTGGCTTGGGGCGGTTGCCTATATGCTGCAGCTTTATTTCGACTTCTCGGGCTATTCCGATATGGCCATCGGTCTGGGCATGATCATGGGGTTCCGCTTTACCGAGAACTTCAACACCCCCTATGTCTCGCGCTCGATCACCGAATTCTGGCGGCGCTGGCATATCTCGCTTTCGGTCTGGCTGCGCGATTATCTCTATATCCCGCTGGGCGGAAACCGCTTTGGTACGGCGCGGACCTATTTCAACCTCTGGATCGTCATGGTGCTGGGCGGGTTGTGGCACGGGGCAAACTGGACCTTCGTGATCTGGGGCGCATGGCATGGCACATGGCTGGCGCTGGAGCGGGCAAAAATCGTGCCGCAGGGCAACGGGGCGCTGTCGGTGCTGCGCACACTGCTGACGGTGCTGGTCGGCTGGGTCTTCTTCCGTGCCGCCGATCTCGATCAGGCGCTCGGGGTGCTGGCGGGCATGGCAGGGCTGAACGGCACCGCCATTCCGTTCGACATCGCCGTGCAGATCCGCAACGAGGCACTGGTTTTCCTTGCCCTGGCCATCATGGTCGCAGCCCTCGAACCCCGCCTGAAGGATCTGGTTCGCCAGTGGCGGGCACAGGACATCTCAAGCGGCACCGCCGCGGGTCTTGCGGGGACAGATAGCGGGGCCTCCGGTATGGCCTCCGTCATGGCCCCCACACGCAGCGCCACGGCGGCAGCGAGCTCTCTGGCGGGGTCTCTGGCACTGGCGCTGTTGTTCACCGCCTGTGTTTTGCGGATCTCCGAGGCCGCCTTCACGCCCTTCCTGTATTTCCAGTTCTAAGAGGGTGCCATGATCTCCACCACCATCCGCCTTGTCTTTCCCGCAGCTGTTCTGGCCTATGCCGCCTATGGTATTGTCGGTGCCCTTCCGGCGCTGGACAGAACCACACAGGACCACCGCTGGACGCTGGCCGACTGGATGCAGGGCCGCGCCAGCGCCACCATCAACGACACATGGCGCGCCGCGCTGCCGCATCACGATTTTGCCGCAGGGGTCGTGGGGGCCGGACGCTGGCTTGCGCTGAAAGAAGGGCGCAAGGGCGTGGTTTCGGGCCGCAATGGCTGGCTGTTCACGCAAGAAGAAGCCCGCAAGATGGACGAGCCGATGGAGGCCGTCTTTGCCCGCACCGAGATCCTGCGCGAGACTCTGGCCGATAAGGGCATCGATCTGGTGGTGGTGCCGCTGGCGGGCAAGGCCGATATCTATCGCAACGAACTGGGCGGCAGCGGAATGGCCCGCGATCTGGAAGAACGCTACGCGACCTTCTTCGCAGGGCTTCAGGCGATGGGCATCAAAGTGGTCGACAGCCGCAGCGCCTTGCTGGATGCCGCCCGCCACGCGCAGGTGTTCTATAGCTCCGACACCCATTGGACACGTGCAGGCGCCGCCGCAGTGGCCGAGGCCGTCGCGCAGGTGGTGCCACAAGGATCGGCCAGCGTGAGCGCACAAGAGGAACCCTTGCAGCAATTCCACGGCGATCTGACGAAATTCATCACCTCGGCGGAATGGACCCAGCGGGTCGGGCTGCCGGAGGAAACCGCAAGGCCCTTCGTGACGCAGGTCGCGGAGAACGGGGACGATCTGTTCGACACGCTGCTGGGGCCTGCCTCTGTCGAGACGGTGCTGGTTGGCACGTCCTATTCGGCCAATCCCAATTGGTCCTTCGCGGAAAGCCTCAAGCTGGATCTGCATCAGGATGTGCTGAATTACGCCAAAGAGGGACAGGGGCCCGTCAAACCCTTCCTGGAAATGCTGGCCGATCAGGCCTTCCAGCTTTCGCCCCCCAAACAGGTGATCTGGGAAGTGCCCGTGCGCTATCTGGCCGACCCCGACATCTGGACCGCCCCCGAAAACCTGCAGGACGCGCCGCTTCTGGCCGGCCAGCGCGCCGCGATGGTGCTGGCGCATATCGGGGCCGACCAGTCGCCCGTGCGCAGTGCCGATCTCGCGCTGACCTATCCTGCCCGTTTCGCCGATCTGGGCGCGGGGCCGGACCTGCCGAAAGGACCGATATTCAATGACAAATAATCCCCGTCTGCATCCCGAAGTGACCACTCATGGACAGGACTGCCCGTCAGTGCAGATGGAACATGCCCGGCTAAAGCCACGGAGGTATCCGTATGGTCTTCGCTCACCGTCGGGTATGGTGCTTCTCCTCGTCGGTGCGGTGCTGGGCCTCGGCCTTGCACCGGCTGGCGGGGAGAGCATTCGATCCCCGTTCGGGGTCTCCGCCACGCGCCAGTTGCCCAGCGCGCAGTTGCGCCATACCCGCCGCGCGATGATCGAGGACCGTCCGGTGACCATCAACCGCCTGCGTGCGCTGGCGGATGCGGGCGACGGGCTGGCGGCCTTCAACTTTGCCAAGATCCTCGAAGCCGAGGACCGGACCGACCTGCGCGCAGATATCGCGCATTACTACGCGATTGCGGTGCATACGGGGCGCGTTTTTGCAGTCAACCGCCTGATCGAGACCACCGATCGCGGTCTGGCCGAGGGGGCCTTCGAGGGAGCGGCGACGCGGCTGAGACAGATCGGGCAGGCGCTGGAATTTGCCGCGGTTCATGGCAATGCCAATGCCGCCTCGCGCGTGGCGGAGGCGTGGCGGACAGGCGATCTCTTCGGCACGCAGGATGCGGAAAAAGCCACCGAATTTGGGCAGCTCGCGATTGCCAATGGCAACCTCAATCTGGCGTCCCAGATGATCGTCGAGAGGGCAAAAGCCAAGGATAGCGACGGGTTACAACAGGTTCTCGAGTTGGTTGGTCAGAATGCAAATATTGGAATGCTTGCCTTGGGGCAAAATGTTGTGCGCTTGGAAACTGACAGGAATTGAGAGGCAACACGCATGAAGGCTGACAGAAAGACCAGCGGATGCAGATGGGGACTGGCTGTGGCGCTTGCGGTCTGGGCGGCACCGGCTTTAGCCCGCGATGTTTCCGAATTCGGATGCTACGGGCTGAAGGAAGAGGCCGTTGTACCCGCGATGGAGGGCAAGGACGGGGTGTTCTACCGTCTGGCCACGGATCTGACCTTGGGGCAGGATCTTTCGCCCGCCGCCGTCGAGGCCGTGGCGCGTCTGTCCGCCGCTCTCGAAGAGGCGGGCACGACGCTGATTTTCGCGCCTGTGCCGACCAAGGCTGAGGCCATGCCCGAAGCCCTTCCCGATGATCTGAGCGCCTTGGAATACGATTGGGCCAGCGCGCAGCAGGAATACCGCCAGTCGATCCGCGCGCTACGGGCGCGGGGGGTGATCACCGCCGATCTGCTGCACGGGATGCTGGAGGATATCGGCCCCGAGGATGTGGCGCGATATGGCACGGGGCAGGTGCCGCTTTTCTTCCGCTCCGATTATCACTGGACATCCGAAGGTGCGCGCCGCGCGGCCCGCCAGATTGCTGGCCAGATGCGCCAGCAAGCCAACTATGACGCCCTGCCGAAAACCACTTTCGAGACCGTGTCGATCGGCGCGCGCGAGGGGTTCTCGACCATGCGCCGCACCATGCAGATGCGCTGCCGTCAGGCGCTGCCCGAGGTCGAGACGATGGGGTTTGACACCACCCCCGTGGCCGACCCGTCGCAAACGGCCGACGAGCCTCTGGATATTTTCGCCGATGCCGACGAGCAGGTACCGGTCGTGCTGCTGGGCACCTCTTTTTCGGACAATCCCACCAATAATTTCGCAGGCTGGATCGAACAGTATAGCGATCTTGAGGTGCTGAATTATGCCGTCACCGGCGGCGGGCAGTTCGGCGCGCTGCTATCTTACCTGACCAGCGATGACTATGCCCGCCAGCGTCCCGCCTTCATCGTGTGGGAAAGCCCGATCTATGCCGATATCATGCAGTTCGGCTCCGGCCCGATGGAGGAACTGGTGGCAGCAGCGGATGCCAAATCCTGCAGCCACAAGCTGGTCTTGCACGATGTCGACGGCACGCTTGAGGCCCAGCTGAACGGGTCCACCTTCGGCACATCCGATGCCATTTTCGCCCGCTTCGGTGATGAGGGCCCGCGCAAGGCAACCTTCGTGCTGCGCACCGAAAGCGGCATCGAACGGCAATACCATTTCCGGCGCGGCGACCGCCTGCGGGCCACCGGAAATTTCTGGCTCAGCCTCGCTCCCTATTCGCAAACCCCGCTCAATTCGGTGCGGGTCACCTTTGACCGCCCCGTCAATAACGGCTCGTCCCTATCCCTGTGCTTCGATATCGGAGAATGACCATGCGCAAGATTATGCTTTCCCAAGCCGCTTTGCCCCAAGCCGCTCTGGCTCAAACCGCTTCGATGGCGCGGCACAGACCTTTGGCCATCGCGATCCTTGGTCTGGCCATGCTGGGCCTGCCTGCCGCAGGCTTTGCGCAGGATGCCAAGCTTTATGCCGATGCCGTCAATCCCGATGCGGGCTATCTGCGGGTGATCATGCCCGGAAAATCCTCGGCCATCGTGGCGGGCGACAGTTTCTCGGAGCTGGATGACGGGGTCTCGCCCTATGTGATGATCGACACGCCCGGCACGATTGCCGTCAGCGCGGGGGCCGCGCAGGGCGAGGCCGAGGTCGGCAAGGGCAGCTGGAACACCTATCTGATCACTGCCAGCGGCGAAGGGCATATGGTGACCGATCCGCTGACCCATAGCCCCGCACAGGCCGATGTCACCTTCTACAACATCTCCGATCTGGATGATGTCGATCTTTACGTGCCAGCCGCCAAACGCGCGGCCATGACCGATATCGATACCGGCACCGGCGAATGGATTGCCCTCAAGGCCCCGTTATCGCTGGAGTTTCAGGTACGACACGGGGAAGACGTTCTGGCCTCGGTGGCCGATGTCGCGCTGGTGCGGCGCGAGGGAACCACGCTGGTCTTCCGTGGCCAGTCCGGCCGCTACGAATTGGTGGCCCTGAAAGCCGCGACCAAAGCCAACTGAACAGAACGAGGGTTTCCATGACATATCGCGTCCATTCTCTTGCCGCCTCCTTGCGATTTCAGCCTTCGTCCGCTGGCCTGTCAGGACCCTCTCCAAGGGCCGGTTTCCTGCATGGCCGGTCATGGGCCAGATACGGTCTGCGCGCGCTGGCTGTCGGGACGCTCTGGGGACTTGCGCAGACGGCCTCGGCCAAAGATCTCGTTGCTGTGGATTTCGAGCCGCCGGTGATCGAAATGCAATCGGTCTGCGCCCCGCGCCTGAGCGACGAGCAGATCGAGGATCGCTGGAAAAGCTGGGACCGCAAGACATTGGCGGGCAGAAATGCCGAGGAGGTGCGGGGCGATATGCGGCGGCTGATGGAGGTCGATGCCGCCGAATGGAAGCCTGTCTATGCACGTGTGATCGCGCTGCTGCCGCAAATCGACCCCAGCTTCGACGCGGATAAGCAGCTTTTCGAGACTATCGCGATGCGGGTGGCGGCCGGAGAGGCGGCTGCGGTGAAATCGGAAGGGCTGGTGCGCAAGGCGCTGGACACGCCCGGTGCGAAGCTGCCGCATAACCAGCGGCGTCTGGGCGAGTATCTGGTATCGGGACAGGGGATCGACAAAGATCGCATGCGCGGCATCGGCCTGCTTGTCGAGGCCGCGCGCGGCGGTGACGCACAGGCGCTGTTGACCCTTGCCGATTTCCAGAACCGTGGTGTCGCGCTGCCCAACTGGACGGTGGATCCGCAGATGACAATCATGCTGGGCTTTGCCGCGCAGGTCGGGGCGATGAACCCCACGATCTGTGACCGCGTCATCAATATCGCCCGTGCCTATAACAATGGCGAACTGGTCCAGCCCGATTATGCTCTGGCGGAGAAATGGTATCGCTTTGCCGCCGATCTCGGGGATGGGAATGCCGCCTATGCGGTGGCCGAGATGCATTTGCGGTCTGAAAAGATCAAGAAGAACAACGAGGTCATGCTGAAATACCTGCATCAGGCTGCCAAGAACGGTTCGCCTTCGGTGCTGATTGCCTTGGGGCGGCTTTATGAAGAGGGCGCGCTGATCGGGCAGGATCTCGGCAAGGCCGAGGCGCTCTATGATCAGGCAGCCGCCAGCGGGGCGCGCGGGGCGCTGGTGCGTCAGGCGCTGTTTCTGGAAAAACGTGCCGATGTGAATCCCGGCTACAAGCCGCGGTTCGAGGCTGCCCTGACCCACCTTCTGGCGCGCGATGACGCCCCCGGTTGGGCCTATGCGCGGGCGGGTCAGATGGCGCTCGAGCGCAAGGGCCGCTGGGCAGGGCAGGACGAGGCTCTGGCGATGTGGGAGAAGGGGGTCGCCTTGGGAGATGCCGAGGCCATTCGCGGGCGCGCCAGAGTGGCAATGAGCCTGAATGACAAGATGGACACGTTCTATTCCGGCGTGGATGACCTGATCTTTGCCGTTGAACAGATGGGCAAGACCGGCGCGGTTCGGGAACTGGTCGACGCCCATCTCTGCCTTGCGCCGCAGGGGCCTTTGCCCGAACAGGCCGATTACTGGTCCTCGATGGCCGATCCTGCCGCGCTTGGTGCCAGCGAAACCCTGACGGCGGTGCTTGGACGCGTGGAAGAGGCGCAGGTGCCCGATCTGCCGCGCGAGATAGCGCGCAAGGTGATGGCACATGCGCAGGACGTGCTTCCGGCAAGCCCACAGCTTGCGGATCTCGCGACGCTTGCCACCAATCCCGCGCTGTCAGATGCGGAACAGGCCTATTGGACGCGCGTGGCGGGGCTTTTGCAGGTGGCCGCACCGCAATCGGTTCAGGATTATGTGACGCTGCTGCAACCGCGCCTTCTGATGCAATTCGCGCAGCTCTATCCGGCAAGCGCCGATACGCCCGCCCTCTTGCTGGCTCTGGCGCAGCAGGGCAATGGCGTCGCGATGGAGGCCCTGATGACCGCCGATCCCGCACATTATCCCGATGAGGCCTCGGTCCTTGCCGCCTTTGACGATGTGATCCGCGACAGGGGGGATTTCGACGCAAGCCTTCTGGCGCTGGCCCATGCGGCCCCCGAGGATCAGGCCCTCTGGCTGCGTCACGCCAAATCCGAAATGGCCTGTATCTTTCCGCAGGCCCGCGAACTGGCGATGGTGGCGGGGCGGGTGCACAATACCGCAGCCCTCAAGCATTGGATCGCCGTCAGCGAGGCGCTGGCTCGTCATGAAAAACCGTGGGCCCGTACCCAGATTGCCGACCTCTACGCCATTTTCAAAGACCAGCTTGGCGAGGATGCGGCCCTGACCGCGCAACAGATGTATCTGGCCGCCTATGAGGCCGGCGACCGCACCGCGATCATGCGCCTGCTGCCCAAAGTCGAGAAACCGGGCAAGCCGGGCTTTGATCCGGCACGGGCGGCAGAGCTTTATGTGGCTTTGGCGCAGCGCAGCGACGGGGCAGGGCTTTCGGATGTCGTCGCGCGGATCAACGGGGCCGAGCCTGCCGTAAAACGCGCCATTGGTGACCGGATTGACCCTCGGGCGCTATATTTACGGGCAGCCGAGGCGGGCGATACCTTCGCGATGTATCAATATGCCGCCCTGACGCGTGACAAGGCGCGCACGCCAGCCGATATTGCGGATGCGGAACTCTGGCTTGGGCGCGCGGCAGAAGGGGGCAATGTGGATGCGATGATTGATCAGGCACGCTCGCTGGCCTTCGGCATCACCGGAACACCGGACCCCGACGCCGCGCGTGGCTGGTTGGTCAAGGCGGCGGCACTGGGCAACGAAGAGGCCAGCGGGTTGTTGAATTCCATGCAACTGGGAAAGGTGCCGATGCAATGAAGACCGCTTTGACCCTTCCCGCAGGCTGTCTGCTGCTGACGCTTTTCCCCGCCACAGCGATACTGGCCGAAACCGCTCCGGCAATGCCGGTCGCGCCAGACAGCCAGACAGGCGCTCAAACCGGTACGGATACGGCGGATTCCCCCGATACGGCCCCTGATACGGCCCCCGATACCGAAACTTCCGACCCGAAGGCGCAACAGGCCGAGACCTGCTTTGACGAAATCGCACCCGTTGTCAGCCTCTCCTATGGCAGCCGCTATACCGAAGACAGCGAGACACGGTCAGAGTTTGACGAGGCCTCGAACAGGGAGGTAAACGAGGCCCTGAAGCCGGTGGACATGTTCATCTCGAAGCTGGCGCGCGAAAGCAACCGTGCACTCAGCCGGAAGGGCGAACGCGGCGAGGCCTCGGCCCATTGTGTCTTCGACCGGCTGGAAACATGGGCGCAGGCCGACGCCCTGTCCGATCTTGGCAGCATGAATGCGCAGATCTCCGTGCCAAGCCGTCTGGGCGGGATTGTCTTTGCCTATCGCAACGCACTCGAGGTCGCCACGCCCGATCCCGTGCAGAAAGACCATATCGATAACTGGCTGAAAGCACGGGCACAGGCCCATATGACCTATTTCGACACGGACGCCCCCGAACGGGCCTCACGCAACAATCTGCGCCAATGGGCGGGACTTGCGGTGGCGCTGGTCGGGCTGACGACCGAAGACGAGGCCATGATCGCCTGGGCCAACGAGACTGTCGACTACACGGCCTGCCATGCCGACCCCGATGGGGCGCTGCCGCTGGAAATGGAGCGGGGCGAATTGTCTCTGCATTACCAGATGCATGCCGTTACCCCCTTGGTGGTCACGGCGGCGCTTCTGACCGAAAACACGCCCCTCAAACCTTTCGACGCCTGTGAGGGGGCCATCTCGAAAATCGTCAATTACACGCTTGCGGGCCTCGAGGACCCCAGCGCCATCGAGACCCGAACCGGCGTGGCACAGAAAATGGACGACGATCTGAAAAGCTACGATTTCGCTTGGGGGGCCGCCTATCTGAAATACGAGGATTCCAGCGAACTCAGCGAGATTGTCTCGGAATTTCCCGGGCTGAGCAATTCCAAACTGGGTGGCGATCAGAGCCTTGTGTGGTAACCCGCATATCGCATTGGCGTTATTGCTCCATAGCAGATTGCAGGTGATCCTTGATAGGTTGCCGCTCGACACCCCATCCGGTTAGGCAAGCCGGAGGTGCGCCGCATCAAATCATGTCATTCTCGGGCCATGAATCCCTTGCCGAAGTGACCCGTTACACGGTTCAAACCGACCGAAAAGAACTCGCGGTGGAGCGAATGCTCGCGCTCGAACGAAACGATGGGGGACTGTTACCTGTCAAACCGTGCAATAGAGCCAGACAATTCGCCCCGCAGGAAGCTGACAAAAAACACAAAATTCAGGTAAGTGGCGGAGGAAGTGCGCTTCCAACCGGACCGTATCCTGTGACCGCTGAGGAAGCTCCGGCAGGATTACGTGTCCTACGGACTTCTAGGGAACATTTCGCAATTTGACGCCGGTTCACGGGGCAATTCGCCGCTGCGCCCAATGTCCGAGGGACGCAGCCCGCAACGCACACATTCCACCAAAATACTGAATTTATTACGTTTTCCTTCTACGCATTCGTTGTTGTGCGACCACGGAGGTCGTTCGAAAGGAAACGAAGATGCGAGAAATTTGTCTCATTCAAATCGATCTGGCTGCCCGATGGAGAATTAGCCCGAGGACACTTAAGCGATGGCGGTGGACTTCGTCGGCGGGCATCTGCGTCTATAAGGGAACGCATGCGCGATATGTCCTGCGCTCGAGAGTGACGCCCTTGAAGGAAGGGGGTGCCGCATGAGCCGCTTGTCAATGCAGATTGCCTTCCTGATGCGCCGCTACGGGATCAATGAGGCGCATGCACAAGTCATCGCCGCTCTTATCTTAGGGCAGGGTGGTCAATGAGCATGGACGCACGAGGCATCACACAAGCCCTGCGTGGGCGCTGGCACGGCTCTTATGGGCTGTGCTTCTGCCCTGCGCACCACAACACCCGCACACCGGCCCTAAGTCTCTCTGACGGGGCAGGCGGGCGTTTGCCCTTGGCATAATGCCCACTGCTGTCGATGCGGTCCAAGGAGGGCAGCATGTCATCGTCCGTCTGTGCGCCCCGAAACTGGAACGGCAGGCCGGTGATGGCGCAGCGGTCTTCCTGAATGGTGAGCAGGTCCCGGATCAGCTTGTCCAACTCTACGTAGGACATGTGTAGTTCCCTGTTCTTGACGGTCGTCGGGACTACTTGCCCGTTGAAGCTGAAGACCGTCTTGCCCACCGAATACTTGATGTCAGCGATGGATTTTTCACGGGCACCGAGTTAGTGCAAAATGTCAGTCTTTCCGCCACCGCAAAGTCAAACATTTAGCCGCGCAATGTTATTAACTTTGCGCGGCCAAGTTTAACGAAGAGACTTACCTTCCAGTGGCAACAGGTGAGCTCGGCTGCGTACACGATCCATGAATGCATCCGCCAGAAGTGGGTCGTTTATATAGTCGTACCACTCTTGTGGGGACCGCTGCGCGATCATGATTGTCGAACTTTGGGTCGAGCGGTCTTCGATGATCTCAAAAATATCCGTCAGTTCCTGCTTGCTCATCGGGCTCAGCGCGAAATCATCGATGATCAAGAGGTCCTGACGTGCCAGTTTAGCCGATAAATTCTGGACCTAAAAATCCATATTAGCTGCATTATCCATTTGATAAGCCAAAAAATCGATAAAGGACGACATTTCCCCCTCGCTCTGCATCGCTCTCTGGTATGTGCCATCGCACGCGTAAGTTAGAACACAAGGAAATCCAGTCTCTAAATATTGTTTAGCAGGGCTTCTATCACCTGACCATATCGTCTCCAAAAAGCGATCAATTCTTGAGTAATCAGTCTCCCAGTCTCTTCGCGGCGAATAGCCAAACGCGAAATCAGATTGATCTCCGCCATCTAAAATCTTTAGCGGCACAGCGCCGACCCGCGAGTGAAACTGAAATGTCGAGCCATCTTTGCCAAACGAACCGTGAGCAACATAGTTTCGCAATTCAACTCGCAACTTCAAAATGTCATCATAGGATGCCTTTTCTTTGGGCTCGGATAGATCCATAACACGTTTGCACTTTTCCCCGAATTCTTTTTTCAAAAGATCTGCTATTTCGCTGCCCGTCTTTAACCTACCCATTAAGACGGCTAAATGAACCAAAGCCTGCTCACTCCAAGCGAAGAAGGCATCTACTGCTGCCTCATGGAGCCAGACCGACTGTGTTCGGAACTCATACGCGGGGAACGAAATTGAGCTCCATTTGACAGAGCCATCTTCATTGTAACCCCTCTCTACAACGCTTTGGTCTTTGTCAGCCTCGAATTTTTCTAAAAGATTCTGACTTTGCTCCTTCAGGAATACGTACTTATCCCAAAGCTCTGGGCACTTGGATATAAGATTGAGATTAGAGGTCGCGGAGGCCTCGGCTGCCCTCCAAAGATAGTAGGATTTTGCCGCTTTCATGCCTCGTCTTAAGGCTTCATATACATCCTCCGGACTTCCATCTTCCGGACATTCAATGCGCATTCCGAACTTTGCGTAAGCGACAGTGTATCGAATCCCTTTGTACCCCAACGGAATGATGTACGCGACTTTTTCGAAGGGGCCCGAATATTTGAACCCCAAAAGATCGACTAAAAGAAGAAATATCAAATAGTATTCATGATGTGGAATGCCTTTGAAGATTTTGTATCTTGCCTCACTTCCCTGAGCTTCAGGAGGCAACTCGATGGGTGAAATTGCTCTAGCGGCAATGTCACGAACTTGGTCTAATGAAAAATTGTTCATATAACTGCAGACGCCTTATTTCTTGTTTCCTCGAATATAGCGGCATTCTTAGGTTCGGGATGCATTGATTTACCTCACTTAGCTTGTTTTGCGTCTCAGTATGCAGAGTGATGACCTCGGCGCCCCCTTCTGGTTGGACGCCGCCCTCCTATTGGGCCAAGGGCTGTCATTCGATGAGATCTGCGCCAGGGTTGGCAATGGGACGGGCTCACCCTGATCTTCGCTCTGAGTCTCAAACTTCGCAAAGCCCGCTTCCTGCGCTGAGGCGCCGTTCATTCAGGGCGCAGCGAATGACGACTTCCCGCCGATATTGTTGAAAAACTCCAATGCAGCGCATTTTCGGCACTATATATTGACTTTCAGAGATGCCAGGCGGCGCATTTGGTATGTGATTTCAGTGCCAACTGACTTTTTCAACAACATCCGCCCTTTCCTACAATAAAAGAAAGTAGATCGACCATATCGCTCAATAGGGTGGTGGGGCCACCAGCCCCATCCCTACAGCCCTTTTGAATGAGAGCGGGCTGGGGCTGGTTCCGCGCATGACACAAACGAGACCAAAGAAGTGGTGAGAATCGATTGTTCATTTTGGTTGCCGTCTAAAGTTATTAAATTTGCGCGGCGAAGTTAAAGACCGGATCGCGGCGATCTCATGACAATATGCAGGTAGCGCTCATCGCCCTTTTCGCCCTTGTCCAAGGCGCCCTCGGCTTCCTCGCGCAACAGAGTCGAGATTAGCCACAACAGGGAATGTGCGTCGATCAGGCGGACGTGGTCTAAGTTGGCCAGATCCGCGATCGGCTCGCGCAGGGCATTCAGGATCCCGTTGAACTGGCTGTAGTTCTCCCAGGTGCAATTTCGCAGGGTGCGGAAATTCAGGCCGATCTCGCCAAAGACACGGTCGAATCCGGTGGGCTGGATCGGCATGAAGCGATCCATGTCCTTTAGGAAGAACAGGTAGGCCATCAGCGGATATTTCGCGCCGGTCGCCTCGCTCAACTCGTCGAACAGCGCGCCTTTGTCTTCATCGGTGCAATAGAGCTGGAACAACAGGCGTTCGAGGGTTTGCAGGCCGGTGCCCGTTGTCGCCGCTTCGATCAGGGCGCGGTGGTCGCGGTTGGCGTGGCCAAAGCGGTTCTGCCTGAACACCATGTTGTTGTTCAGGTCACCATGCGTCGCCTGGATTTCGATTGCATCGATGACCTTGGCGACGATGGTGCCGGAGCCGACCTGATCCTGCGTCCAGCTGTCGGCGCCGAGACGGGTCACCGTCCACGCCCACGTCCTTGCGCATGATGTCTTGGATGGATTTTACAAGATTTCTCATGGACATGTTTCAGTGTGTCCTTTCAAAGAGGATGACTTCCTTGCGGACGATCCTATAGGTTTGCTGTCCTGTGCGCCGAACACCTGCGTAGATCTCAGCGCGGGGAACCGTTTGATTTTTCCTAGCGCCTGAATCGATAAAGGTAAGACCGCCCTTATTGGGGTAACACACCAGCCAGTGTAGCGATGGCTCGGTTAAGCCAATGATGGCGCATTTGCCTGTTCCGTTTTCAGCAAACAAACCATCGAATTTATTCCAAAATTCATCGTTTGATTTAGGCTCAGTGCTTCTAAAGGGATAGGTGACCGTGATGCGGTCTAAACCCTTCAGTCTGTGGCGACACTCTTTAATCATAGTTTCTAAATCGCGAAGGGTGGTTCCTTCCCACAAGGTGCTCGGCCAGCGTTGAGCGGTCAGGCTGTTGCAACAAGTTCGAAAAACCAATTCTTCGTCGAATTGCGCTGTCTTGCTGAGCGCATTTACGATTGCATAGATCCCACAGAGACCGTCAAGCTCACCTTGTTGCTTTGCTCTAGGCATCGGTTTTAGGCGCTTTCTTCATAAAGGGCTTTCTGCAGGTCGTGGATGGCCTGCTGATAATCAGCTTTCTTGCCGAAGGCGCGCATAAGTTCAATGGGCGTTACCATGTGGGAGAACGGATTGATCTGAAGAATGTTGGAGTCGTCGAGGTTCAGGACGCCTTCGTCCGCGTATTTGTCGAGAAGCGCATCAAGGACGGCGCGTGCCTTGTCCCCATGTTGGTTGAAGATGTCGCGCTTTCTGACGTTGTTCGCCCGTTCCTTGCGGGTCAGCGGCTTGGCACCGAAGGCCACATGGCAGACCAGATCGAATGGGTCGAGCTCGGCATCCAATTCCTTGCCGATGAGATCAAGGTCGAGCCCTTCTTCGGCCAGTTCATCCACAATCGCCTGTTTGCGGTCTTAGGCATTCCAGCGGCGCAGGAAATCGTCCAACGTCGCGAACCGGCGGGTGAGGTGCTTTCGGGTGAAGTCCTGCAGGCTTTCGGTGATGAGCTTGCCGTCGGCATCGAGGTATTCGACACGCTCCTTCAGGATAGTGGCGCCGACGCCATCGACGTAGATCTTCCGGATCGGGCCGTTTGTGCCGGGCGTGTCTGGGGGCATGGCAGGCAGTGTTTCGGGGCCCGTCTCGTCGTCATCGACTGTCGATGCTGTATCGGTGCCATCCTTAGGTGGTGTCATCGTTCCGTCATCCGGTGGGACGTAAATCTGAACCGGATCGCCATCGAATTCTGGATCCGAGAAATGGTTGGTCGCCCCACGGAAATCGATCAGTGTGAAAAATTTCTTGCCGCTGTCCTGATGCACGCGGGTGCCGCGACCAACGATCTGCTTGAATTCGGTCATTGAGCCGATCTCGCGGTCGATGACGATCAAGCGGCAGGTCTGGGCATCAACCCCAGTGCTGAGAAGGCGCGATGTGGTGACGATGACTGGGTAATCGGATTCCGGATCAATGAAGTTGGGCAGTTCGTTCAGCCCATCCTTGTCCCCGCCGGTGATCCTCATGACATAGCGATGGTCCTTTGCCACGAGGTCAGCGTTTTCGTTGATGAGTGCCTGCCGCATCCGTGCGGCGTGCTCCTGATCCACGCAAAAGACGATTGTCTTCTGCATACGGTCGCCGCTTTCCTTTAGGAACTGCGTGACGCGTCTGGCGACTAGCTTCGTCCGGTCATCCAAGACCAGCGTACGGTCGAAATCCTTGATGTTATATTGGCGGTCTTCGACCTCGTTGCCCTCACGGTCCAATTGGCCGGGCGTCGGTCGATACCCTTCCACATCCCTGTCGATATGGCTCCTGATGACCTTATAGGGAGCAAGGAAGCCGTCGCTGATCCCTTCCTTTAGGGAATAGGTGTACATCGGTTGCCCGAAGTAATCCATGTTGGAGGCGTATTCGGTCTCCTTAGGCGTGGCAGTCATGCCGATCTGGGTCGCGGTAGAAAAATGTTCGAGAATCTCCCGCCAAGCGGAATCCTCGGCGGCGCTGCCGCGATGGCATTCGTCGATGATGATCAGGTCAAAGAAATCCGGTGAGAGTTCCTTGAAGATTTTCTGATGCTCTTGAGGACCGGTCAGCGCCTGATAAAGGCCAAGGTAGATTTCATAGGCGGCATTGATCCGGCGCTTTTTATCAATGGCCAGTGTCAAGCTTTCTCGCGTGCCATCAGCACGTTCGATGGTCTTCGCATGGGTCGACAGCTTTGCCATAGCTCCTGTGAATGGCCGGAAGTCGTTGACCATTGTCTGATCGACGAGAACATTGCGATCCGCGAGGAACAGGATCCGCTTCTTGGCGCCAGATTTCCATAAACGCCAGATGAGCTGGAACGCTGTAAAGGTCTTACCCGTGCCTGTCGCCATGACCAAGAGCAGCCGCTGTTGTCCCTTTGCAATGGCTTCGACGGCTGAGTTGATTGCGTTGATCTGGTAGTAGCGCGGCGTCTTCCCCATGTCGCGGTAATCATGGAACGCAATTTTTGAGGCTTCTGGCGACAGGCCTTTCCAAGCTTCATATTTAGACAACAATTCAGCAGGGGAAGGAAAGTTATCAAGACCAAGCGTGGTCTCCACTAATGGAGCCTGGCCGGTCGCGTCGTGAAAAAGAAAACCGTCACCGTTAGATCAAAAAGCGAATGGCACTTGTAGCATTTGCGCATATGTGAGGGCCTGCTGCATGCCGTCGCCGATGGCGTGTCGGTTATCTTTAGCCTCTATGATAGCGATCGGTATATTCGGCTTTACATAGAGAACGTAATCCGCGCGCTTGCGCACTCCCCGCGTTGTGACGCGTCCCCTTACGGTTATCCTGCCATCTGTAAGCGTTTTCTCTTCAGAGACCTGTGTTAATAAATCCCAGCCCGCACTTCGCAAAGCTGGTGTTATCAGCTTGCTGCAGACATCGCGCTCGGTGAAATCTCTTTTTCGCATATTGGCCACTTATCAATTTCCAGAAATTCTACCGGCTATTTTGATGGGCGCAATGCACTAAGCTGAGTTGGCAGCGCCGCTTAGTTTTGGTTCTTAAACACTGAGCGGTATCCCATGCAGCAAGCATGACGAATTTATATACCAGCACGTTCTGGCATGTGCCGAGATGAATTGGGGGAATTAAAGGGGGGAGAGCTAATGCACCACGCTTAATTTGCTAATGTATTCATGTGCTTGCGTGGGTGGTGTGGCGGACAGGAAGGGATTCGAACCCTCGAGACGGTTCCCCGCCTACACACTTTCCAGGCGTGCGCCTTCGACCACTCGGCCACCTGTCCGAGGGGGTGTCTATTCAAAACCGCAAATGGGTGCAAGCAGCTTTTTGGCTGAAATGTCATTTATTTTTCAAGCCGTCAGAAACCCTCTTTCGGGCTGTTCTTGTTTTGGCGCGCGGGCGAAATTAGGTTGGAACAGAACAGCAGGAAAATCTTGGCCCTGCTGCATGACGCCGCCCTTCAGCCAGCAGGAATACCATGTCAGATCAGAACCTCCCGACGCAGCGCGCGCCCTCTCGACGGGAACCACGCCAGCTTACGAATACCCTGCTTGGCCTCATTGCCTTCGTGCTGGTGCTCTTTTTACTGACACAGGCGCGGTTCGTGCTGATTTCTCTGGCCATCGCGATCATCCTGTTCTCGCTGACCTCCGAAGCGATCAACGCGATCGCGCGCCTGAAAATCGGGCCGGTGCGGATTCCGATGTGGCTGGCATCGATCTTCGCGATGATCCTGATTGCAACGGGACTGCTTTCCGCCTCGGCCTTCATTCTGGCACAGGCCAATCAGGTGGTGACGCTGGCGCTGACCTATACCGAACCCGCACAGCGCGCCATTGCCCAGATTTTCGGCTGGATGGGCAGCGATGTCGAGGCCGCCGTGCTACAATATATGCAGAATATCCGCATCGGAGGCTACCTGACGGCCTTGGCGGGGCAGGCATCCTCGCTGCTTTCGGGGGCGATCCTCATCATTCTGTTTGTCGGCTTCCTCTTTGTGGAGCGGATCTGGTTCCGCTCGAAGCTGCTCAGCCTCTTCGGCGGCGAGACCGCCCGCGCCGACCGTATCTCGGCGATGGTGGAGCGGATCATGCAGCTGGTGAACCACTACCTGCTGGTAAAAGCCATCGTGTCGCTGGCAACGGCAATCGCGATCTATGCGGTCTTTTTCTTCGGCGGGCTGGAGCTGGCGCTGCCGGTGGCCATTCTGACCTTCTTTCTCAACTTCATTCCGTCGATCGGCTCGATTATCGCGACCGTCATTGCAGGGCTTGCCGCCTATATCCTGACGGGCGATCTGACCTCGGCTTTTGTGGTATTTGCCATCGCCGGTGGCGTACAGTTCATCATCGGCAACATCATCGACCCGATGCTGATGGGCCATACGCTGCGCCTGTCGAGCTTCGGCATCATCATATCGCTGGCATTCTGGGGCGCGATCTGGGGCCTGCCGGGAATGTTTCTGGCAGTACCGATCATGGTGGCGCTGATGATTTCCTGCGCCCATTCCCCGACGCTGCGCCCGCTGGCGATTCTTCTCTCGCGCGAGGGGTTGCCGGATTAAGGCCGGACCGGGGGCGGCGGCAGATAATGTTCTAAAAACGTTCCAATTCCTAATAAAATCCTAAGGCGAAATCTGGCCACAAGAGCTGCGACCATTTTGCCATAAACCATTTGCACAAAAGCAACACGGTATTTTTTCACAAGCTGAATCATATTGTTACAGGGCGTATCTCAGACCCGCCATGAAGGCGGTTCCATCACATTCTTAACTATGAGCAAAATCCCGCCGAGCTCACAGCAAGTCACTTTCCCTTAACCGCGTTTTCGCGCAAAAAACTGTCGTGCTCCAAGTGGATCTGACGACTGCGCGGGGTGCCCATAATAATTTTCGAGGTCCCGAGCGTGACAGGCGTTCTTTCCACTTTACGTGGGCCGGCTTTGGCAGCCGTAGCCCTGCTTTCTCTTACGGCTTGCTCGTCCAAGGGCGATCTGAGCCAGATGAGTTCGATGAATTTCGCCTCCGCGCGTATGGACCATCAGGCCACATTCGGTCTGGACCCCGCGCGCCGGGATGCTGCGGTCGAGATCGCAGCGGCAATGCGAGCCAAGGGCCAGCGCGTCTGGTGCGTGCCCTTCGCCCGCAATGCAAGTGGAATCGAGCTGCGCGGCAATGCGCGCACTTGGTGGGGGCAGGCCGAGGGCAGCTACCTTCGCCGCCACAGCCCCGCACCGGGCGCTGTGATGGTGTTCAAGGGCACCAAATCCATGCCGATGGGGCATGTGGCCGTGGTCTCCAAGATCGTCGATAGCCGCAAGGTTCTGGTGGATCATGCGAACTGGAAACGCAACCAGGTCTCGCTTGGCATGGAAGTCATTGACGTTTCTGCCAAAAATGACTGGAGCGAAGTGCGCGTGCGCTCCAGCAGCGCCGCCTATGGTCGCAACTATCCGGTCTATGGCTTTATCCAGAACATCAATCGCGGCTGATCCGCGCCCCGAGCGTACCCTTTTGAAGGCCTCGTCCGTAACTGGACGGGGCCTTGAATTTTGTTCATGTTGTTCATGACCAATATGAGTTGGATTTACTTTTTTCAGCGAGCTATGTAACGCATCTTGAAACCACAGGAGTAAATTCTGCCGTGTCCCGTACGACTTTGACCCGTTCCGCTGTCTTTGATCACATCGCACATGCCGCAAAAGACCGCATCCTGATCCTTGACGGGGCGATGGGCACGCAGATCCAGAAACTGGGACTGGGCGAGGCCGATTTCCAGATCTCCACAAAAAGCGGCCCCTTCGAGGCGCATCTGAAGGGCAATAGCCACCCCCAGCAGGGGAATAATGACCTGCTGAACCTGACGCTGCCCGAGGCGATCGAGGAGATCCATTATCGCTATGCGATGGCGGGGGCCGATATTGCAGAAACCAACACCTTCTCCTCGACCACCATCGCGCAGGCGGATTATGCGCTGGAAGGCGCGGTCTACGACCTGAACTATCAGGGCGCGCAGCTGGCCCGCCGCGCTATGGATCGTGCCGAAGCCGAGGATGGTCGCAAGCGGTTTGTGGCGGGCGCGCTTGGCCCGACCAACCGTACGGCCTCGATCAGCCCCGATGTGAACAATCCCGGCTACCGCGCTGTTACCTTTGATGATTTGCGCATCGCCTATACCCAGCAGATCAACGCGCTGATTGATGGCGGCGTGGATATCCTGCTGATCGAGACGATCTTCGATACGCTCAATGCCAAGGCCGCGATCTTCGCCTGTCAGGAGGTTTTCGACGCCCGCGGGATCGAGCTGCCGGTGATGATCTCGGGCACCATCACCGACCTGTCGGGCCGCACGCTTTCGGGGCAGACGCCGACCGCCTTCTGGTATTCGGTGCGCCATGCCAGCCCGCTGACCGTTGGCCTGAACTGCGCCCTTGGCGCCGAAGCCATGCGCGCCCATATCTCGGAACTGGCGGGGGTGGCCGACACGCTGATCTGCGCCTATCCCAATGCCGGTCTGCCCAACGAGATGGGCGAATATGACGAGTCGCCCGAACATATGGCCGAGCAGGTGGCGGGTTTTGCGCGCGACGGGCTGGTCAATATCGTCGGCGGCTGCTGTGGCTCGACCTTCGAACATATCCGCGCGATTGCCGAAGCTGTGAAAGACATCGCGCCGCGGGAAATCCCCCAGCCGCCGGTTCTGATGCGCCTGTCGGGGCTGGAGCCCTTTACCCTGACCTCGGACATTCCTTTCGTGAATGTGGGCGAGCGGACCAATGTCACGGGCTCGGCCAAATTCCGGAAATTGATCACCGCAGGCGATTATGCAACCGCTTTGGATGTGGCCCGTCAGCAGGTCGAGAACGGCGCGCAGATCATCGATATCAATATGGACGAGGGTCTGATTGATTCAAAAGCCGCGATGGTCGAGTTCCTGAACCTGATCGCCGCCGAGCCCGATATCGCCCGCGTGCCGATCATGATCGACAGCTCTAAATGGGAGGTGATCGAGGCCGGTCTGAAATGCGTGCAAGGCAAAGCGATCGTAAACTCGATCTCGATGAAAGAGGGCGTCGAGGCCTTTGTCCATCACGCACGCCTGTGCAAGGCCTATGGGGCCGCCGTGGTCGTGATGGCCTTTGACGAGGAAGGTCAGGCCGATACCTGCGCCCGCAAGGTCGAGATATGCCAGCGCGCCTATAAGATCCTCACCGAGGATGTGGGCTTTGCGCCCGAGGATATCATCTTTGACCCGAACGTCTTTGCCGTGGCGACCGGCATCGAAGAGCATGACAATTACGGGGTGGACTTCATCCAGGCGACGAAGATCATCACCGAAACCTGCCCGCATGTGCATATCTCGGGCGGTGTGTCGAACCTGTCTTTCTCGTTCCGCGGCAACGAGCCCGTGCGCGAGGCGATGCATGCCGTCTTCCTGTATCATGCCATCCAAAACGGGATGGATATGGGGATCGTCAATGCGGGCCAGCTTGCGGTCTATGATCAGATCGATGCCGACCTGCGCGAGGCCTGCGAAGATGTTGTTTTGAACCGTTCTCCGAAGAACGGCGGCGTAGCCACTGAAAACATGTTGGAAATTGCCGAGAAATATCGCGGGCAGGGCGGTGCGAAAGGCCGCGAGAAGGATATGACCTGGCGGACTTGGGGCGTGGAAAAACGCCTTGAGCATGCGCTGGTCAATGGCATCACGGAATTCATCGAGGATGACACCGAAGAGGCCCGTCAGGCGGCCGAGCGCCCGTTGCATGTGATCGAAGGCCCGCTGATGGCGGGGATGAATGTGGTGGGCGACCTCTTTGGCGCGGGCAAGATGTTCCTGCCGCAGGTGGTGAAATCGGCGCGCGTGATGAAACAGGCCGTGGCCGTGCTGCTGCCTTATATGGAAGAAGAGAAGCGCCAGAACGGCACGGCCGATAGCGAGGCGGCTGGCAAGATTTTGATGGCGACCGTGAAGGGCGATGTGCATGATATCGGTAAGAATATCGTGGGCGTCGTGCTGGCGTGCAACAACTACGAGATCATCGACCTTGGCGTGATGGTGCCCGCCGAGAAGATCCTTGAAACCGCCAAACGCGAGAAGGTGGATGTGATTGGCCTGTCGGGTCTGATCACGCCCTCGCTGGACGAGATGGTGCATGTGGCCTCGGAGATGGAGCGTCTAGGGATGGATCTGCCGCTGCTGATTGGCGGGGCGACGACCTCCAAGGTGCATACGGCGGTGAAGATCAACCCGCGCTATAACAAGGGGCAGGCGATCTATGTGACCGATGCCTCGCGTGCGGTGGGGGTTGTGTCGCAGCTGCTATCGAAGACGCAGAAACCCGGCTATGTGGCTGAAATTCAGTCCGATTATGCCGAAACGGCGGAAAAGCACGCCCGCGCGGAACTGGCGAAAAAGCGTCTGCCCCTAGAAGACGCGCGCGCCAATGCCTATAGGGCCGATTTTACGGGCTATACGCCGAAAACGCCCAGCTTCCTTGGTACCAAGACCTTTGACACTTGGGATCTGGCCGAGCTTGCGCGCTATATCGACTGGACGCCGTTCTTCCAGACATGGGAGCTGAAAGGCGTTTATCCGAAGATCCTCGAGGATGAAAAGCAGGGCGAGGCGGCGCGTGCGCTTTTTGCCGATGCGCAGGCGATGCTGGCCAAGATCATTGACGAGAAATGGTTTACGCCCAAGGCGGTTGTCGGCTTCTGGCCGGCGAATGCGGTGGGCGATGACATCCGGCTTTATACCGGCGAAGATCGCAGCACCGAATTGGCGACGATGCACACCCTGCGCCAGCAAGTGACCAAACGCGAGGGGCGTCCGAATGTGGCGCTGTCCGACTTCATCGCGCCCGAGGGCGGCAAGGCGGATTATCTGGGCGGCTTTGTGGTGACCGCTGGCCCCGAGGAGCAGTCCATTGCCGAGAAGTTCGAAGCCGCGCATGATGATTACAACTCGATCCTTGTAAAGGCCTTGGCGGACCGGTTTGCCGAAGCCTTTGCCGAGCGACTGCATGAATATGTCCGTAAAGAGCTTTGGGGATATGCGCCCGACGAGGCCTGCAACAACGAGGATCTGATTGCCGACAGATATGACGGTATTCGTCCGGCCCCCGGTTATCCGGCACAGCCTGATCACACCGAAAAAGACACATTGTTCAAACTGTTGGATGCTACTTCTCAGACAGGGGTCGAGCTAACGGAAAGCTATGCGATGTGGCCGGGATCATCGGTCTCGGGGCTGTATCTTGGTCATCCCGAAGCCTATTACTTCGGTGTGGCGCGGGTCGAGAAGGATCAGGTTGAAGATTATGCCGCGCGGAAGGAGATGCCGCTTCGCGAGGCGGAGCGTTGGCTGGCACCAATTCTTAACTACACGCCCAAAGCCGCTGAAGCCTAATGGAATTTTCCCGCTATGCCATCTATGCTGTGCCCGAGGGCGAACTTTTTGCCCGTGGCACGGCATGGCTGGGCTGGGATCTTTCACGCGGAGCAGCGGCTGTGCAGCCTGCATTGGGATTTGACTGGGCATCCGTCACAGAAAAACCTGCGCGTTACGGGCTTCACGCCACACTCCGCGCGCCTTTCGCATTGAATGCCAATGCTTTGCCAACCGATCTTGAAAACTTATGCGAAGAGCTATCCCTGACTCTGCGCCCATTACCCTTAGGGGAGCTACGACTGGCGCGCTTGGGGCGTTTTCTTGCGCTTATCCCAGAACATAACACGCAGATCGAAGATTTCGCTTCCTATATTGTCAGGCAGAGTAATCCGCTGCGTCGTCCCTTGAGCGATGACGAAATCACAAAACGCCTGCCCAGAGCCTTTCCGGATGAAGGACGACAAAACCTGGTGGACTGGGGCTATCCGCATGTGATGCAGCGGTTCCGCTTTCATATAACACTTACGGACACACTTTCCAAAGCTCAGATGCCGATAGTAGAGCAGGCGGCAACCCATTGGTTTTCAAGCGTCTTGCACGATCCTGTCATCCTGAGATCGCTTTGCCTTGTCGGGGAAGACGCCATGTCCAAGCGCTTTCATCTTCTGCAGCGTTTCCCGATCCGCCAATAAAAATGGCGCCCGTAGGCGCCTTTTTCAGCTTAGGCACCCCAAGTGCGCACCGGACCGCAATCCATATGGACAAAGTTGGAATTGCTATACTTTCCAACGCCCCCTGCATGGCAAGCCATTGCCGCCTTATACATCTGGTTGACAGAGCGGGATTTCAGGCGAAGGTCGGCGGCTTGACCGCGCATATGCAGCGAATTCTTGGCAACACCGCCCGAGCGGGAACGCAACATCGCATTGGTTTTGGGCGAACGGTATCCGGAAAGCATGATATAGGGTTCGTTAATGCCCATCAGGTTATGGGACGCTGCTGCAATATCGATCGTGCGGCGGTCAATCGTCTTTTTTGTGCCGGTGCGCCAGTCGCGCATGAAATGGGTAATCTCGTTCAACGCTTCGTCGATATATTCGCCATCGATCCAATAGACCGTGTCGATGCTTTCGCCGGTTCGCCCCGAATACATGCGGATCCGACGGACATCGCCTGCACCGCGCAGGAACCCGAACGCATTGGACATGGTCGGTGCAGCGACGACTGCCGTGGCTGCAAAAGCCCCAAGGAGCCCGCGACGCGTGAACAACTGATTGCTTGCCATTTCTTTGCCTGCCTAAGTTAATTGCGCGCCGCTTATCTGCGGCTTGGCGCATGCCTCTCGTCAGATCGCGATCACGTTAGGTTGCCCACGGCATCGCGATCAACTGTGAATTTTCTGGTTAACCGAACGTTAACTGAAATTTGGGCGAAATCTCGCCAATTCAAGGGTCATGAAGGGGCGTTTGTTGATGTTATGCGACATAGTTGCCAATAAAATGGTTAACAAATGCTTGATACTGGACATTTAGCCGCTGTCGCGCGATCCCTGTTTTAGAGTTTTTATTAAGTTCCGACAGGCTGGCCGATGATCGATTCTCTCAAATATGCAGGCATGGCGGGTTTGGTCGCGACCATTCTGGGGTCCGCCGCGTTTGCCCAAAGCGATGTATCGCAGGCAGCGGTCGGGGCGATACAGATGCCCGCTCTGGCGATGTCGGGTTTTATGCAGGCGATTTCGGAAGAGACGGCGGACCATCCCGCTTTGTCGCAATTCTATGCGGCCCGTGACTATCGTCCGCTCTGGACCAGTGGTGAAGATGCCCCCCGCAGGGCTGCGTTTTTCCGCGCCCTAGGGCAGGCACAGGCGCAAGGCCTACCGGCAGAAAGCTACCACGCCCGCGCATTGCAACAGGCGTTTTTCGATCTGAAATCCGAGCGGCAACGCGGCCAGCTTGAAGTGAGAATGTCCGAAGCTTTTCTGCGCTATGCACAGGATGCGTCACGCGGCGTGCTGACACCGTCAAAGGTCGACCCGACGATCGTCCGTGTGGTGGAACGACCCGATAACCTGACCCTGCTGCGTGAGTTCTCGCAAAGCGACAGCCCGCTTGCATGGCTGCATGGCCTCGCACCGCAAGATCCGGCCTATGCCAAACTGTTAAAAGCCAAACTTGATCTGGAACATGAAATTGAAACGGGCGGCTGGGGGCCGCAGGTTCCATCCAGCGTGCTCCGCCCCGGAGATACAGGCCATGCGGTTCTGGCTCTACGGGACCGCTTGCAGCGCATGGGCTATCTCTCGCGCACGGCGACGGCCCGCTATGATGCGCAGATCCAGAAAGCGGTGCAGCAATATCAGGCGGATCAGGGGCTGAGCGCGGATGGTATCGCCGGTGCATCAACCCTTGAAGCACTGAATGTCGCGCCGGAAGAGCGGCTGAAGTCACTTCTTGTCGCCTTGGAACGGCTGCGCTGGATGAATGGCATGGATCTTGGCAAGCGCCGGATCTGGGTCAATATCGCAGACTTCTCCGTTAAGGTGATAGATGATGATAAGGTCACCTTCCAATCTGTTACAGTTGTTGGACAAAACCGCCCCGACAGGCAGACACCGGAATTTTCAGACAGCATGGATCGGATGGTGATCAATCCGGCATGGCATGTGCCGCGGTCGATCGTGACCAAGGAATATCTGCCGATGATGCAGCGTAACCCCAATGCGGCGGCGCAGATTCAGGTGGTCGATTCCCGCGGTCAGGTTATTCCACGCAACGCGATCAATTTTGCGCAATACACCACAAAGACCTTCCCATTCGCCATGCGGCAAGCCCCATCGCGGTCAAATGCACTCGGGCTGGTAAAGTTCTTGTTCCCGAACAAGTATAACATCTATCTCCATGATACGCCGTCCAAATCTCTGTTCTCGAAGGAGCAGCGTGCTTTCAGTCATGGCTGCGTGCGGGTGGGCCAGCCTTTCGAACTGGCCTATACTTTGCTTGCGCCGCAGGTGACCGATCCCAAGTCCTATTTCCAGCGTATCCTCGACAGCGGTCGGGAGACAACGGTCAAGATTACGCCGCCGGTGCCGGTCCATCTGGTCTATTTTACCGCATGGCCCAATGCGAAGGGCGGGATCGAATATCGCAAGGATGTGTATGGTCGCGATGCGCGTATTTACGCAGCGCTGCATAAGGCTGGGGTGGAATCTGCAGCCCTGACGAATTAAGTCATTTGGAAAGGGCCCGATCTTCGGACCCATCCGAAAGAAAGGCAGTTCGATGGCACATCGCATTGATACGATTGCAAAAGCTCTTGGCGCTCGGTTCGAGGGGGATGGCGCGATCTGCGTTACCGGCGCCTCCGAGCCCGCGACTGCCAGCGCCAATCAGATCGCCTTGGCAATGGACCCGAAATATGCCGCCGGTCTGCAAGAGGGTCAGGCACGTGCTGCGATGTTGTGGGAAGGCGCATCACTTGCAGATTTCCCGCTCGAGGCGGCCATTTTCGTGCCCCGTCCGCGTCTGGCGATGGCCGGCCTGTCGCGCGTCTTCGATCCGGGTCCGGAAATTGCCCCTGGCATCCATCCTTCTACCGTGATCGATCCGAGCGCCGAAATCGGCGAGGGCGCGGCGATCGGGCCGTTCACCTATATCGGACGCGGTGTAAAGATCGGGCCGCAAGCCCGTATCGCTGCACAGGTTTATATCGCAGAGGGTGCGCAGATCGGTGCGCAGGCGCTAATCCATTCTGGCGTCCGGATCATGGGCTATGTGAAGATCGGCGACCGTTTCATCTGCAACCCCAATGCCGTGCTGGGCGGAGACGGATTTTCTTTCGTGACGCCTGAAAAGTCCGGTGTGGAAGAGATCCGCGATACCGTTGGCAAGCGGGCGGAAATCCGCGAGCAGCATTGGACGCGCATCCATTCTCTGGGCACGGTCGAAATTGGACATGATGTGGAAATCGGCGCCAATAGCACGGTAGATCGGGGCACTATCCGTGCGACGAAAATCGGGAATGGCACGAAGCTCGATAATCTTGTCTGTGTCGGTCATAATGTCCAGATCGGCGAGGACTGCATGCTCTGTGGTCAGGTCGGGATTGCCGGTTCCACCAAGATCGGCAACCGTGTCGTGCTGGGCGGCCAGACCGGCGTTTCGGATAATATCTTTATTGGTGATGACGTTATCGCCGGTGGTTCAACCAAAATCTTCACAAATGCACCGGCCGGGCGGGTGCTTCTTGGCTCGCCGGCCGTGAAGATGGAAACACAGGTTGAAATCCAGAAATCCCTGCGCCGCTTGCCGAGATTGTTTGCACAATTCGCAGATCTTCGTAAAACTGTTGCAGATCTGAGAGAAAACAAGGGCACCGAGTAATCACCTCATGAGGTCTGACGTGCAAGAGCAAATCATCTCCATCATTGCGCGGGAAGCTGTTATGGCGCCCGCAGATGTGCAACCGGATATGACGCTTGAGGATCTGGGGCTGGACAGCCTTGGTCTGGTTGAAATGATTTTTGCCATCGAGGAAGCGTTCGATATCTCCGTGCCGTTCAACGCAAACGAGCCGAGCCAGTCGGATTTCGACATCTCTTCGGTCGGTGCGATTGTCGGCGCGGTCGAGCGAATGATTTGCGGTCAAAAAGGCGGGGCGCTCGCCTGAGCCATGCAGCGCGTCGTTATCACCGGAGCCGGAACCGTTAATGCGCTCGCGCAGGATGTGCGCGGCACGTTCGAAGCCATGCGTGAAGGCCGTTGCGGGATCGGCACATTGGATATCCCCGATCTTGACCGGTTACAGATCCGGATCGGGGGGCAGGTAAAAGGGTGGCAGCCCGAGGCGCGCTTCACCCGCACAGAACTGGGCCTTTACGACCGCTTTACGCAATTTGCGCTTGTGGCCGGGGCCGAGGCGATGTCACAAGCCGGATTAGAAACGCCTGATAACCCATTGAGATGGGGATGTATCATGGGAACGGCAGGTGGCGGGAACGGCACTGTCAATGATGCGTTTCATGCCGTTTATGCAGAAGCCAAATCCCGCGTTCATCCGTTTACCGTACCGCGGTTGATGAACAATGCCGCCGCCTCCCATCTTTCTATGCGATGGCAGCTTCAGGGACCAAGCTTTTCGGTCGCGACAGCCTGCGCCAGTTCGAACCATGCAATCGGTCTGGCCTATCAGATGATCCGCGCGGGTCTTGCCGATGGTATGCTGGCGGGCGGTTCGGAAGCGATGCTGAATTTTGGCGGGCTCAAGGCATGGGAAGGCTTGCGGGTAATGTCAAAGACCGGATGTCGTCCTTTTGCCAAAAGCCGTGACGGGATGGTGCAGGGCGAGGGTGCCGGTGTTTTCGTTCTGGAAAGCCTTGAGCATGCGCGGGCGCGAGGCGCGCAAATTCTTGCCGAAATCTGTGGTTTTGCAATGTGTTCGGACGCGAGTGATATTGTGATGCCGTCACAGGATGGGGCTGCCCGTGCGATCCGTGGCGCTTTGGAGGATGGCCGGATCGAGGCTGGTCGGGTGGGCTATATCAACGCCCACGGGACCGGCACAACAGCCAATGACAAAACCGAATGCGCCGCGATCCAAAGCGCTTTGGGACCGCATGCATCCCGCGTTCCGATCAGTTCGACGAAGGCTATGCATGGTCATTGCATCGGCGGCACAGGGGCGGTGGAGCTTTTGGCCTGCCTTCTGGCACTGAACGAGGATACGCTTGCCCCGACGATCAATTATGACGAAGCCGATCCTGAATGCGCCCTTGATATCGTGGTGAATACCGCGCGGCAAAGCAGGGTGGATATCGCCTTATCCAATGCCTTCGCCTTTGGTGGCATGAATGCCGTGCTGGCATTGAAGAGGGCCTGAACGCAAAAAGCCGCCCCCAAAGGCGGCTTTTTCTTTCTTTATCAACAACTTACTTGTTGTCTGCCGGTTTTTTCTCGGCTTGGATTTTTGCGTTGGACGCTTTGACTTCGTCAAAGGCAGCCGTAAAGCCAGACAGCGAGATCGTCACATTAACCTTCTGGGTCGGTGCGGCCACCGGAACAATGGTCATCTCAACCTTGTTGCCTTTTTTATACTGGTTCAGCTCTTCGGGGGTCAGACCGATGCGCGCAAAACAGCCCGCCTGAGCACAGAAGGTAAAGGGATAGACCTTCGGCTCGTTCCCATCGAGCTTCATGACTACATTCTGGGTCAGCAGCGTTTCCAGCGGCACCATGATGGTGGCACCAACAGCTGCGCGCGAATTATCGGGCAGCGGGAACATCGAGATATCGGCAACGTTATTGCCAGTCTGATCTTTCAGCAGCTGATAAAGCTGGCAGGGATCCGAACCGTCTTCGGTATGCACGCATTGCACTTTCCAATCGCCATGAGTCGAAGCGATATAGGTCGTGCCGGGGCCGTCTTTGGCAGGCTCTTTAGCGTCTGCAGCAGCGTCACCGGAAGCTGCGGGCGCCTCTGCCGCCGGTGCGGCTTGCGCGGGTGCGGCGGGGGTGTCGGTTGCCGGCGCTGCATCTTGCGCCATTGCGAACGAGGCGGACATGCTCAGCGCGCAGGCGAGCATCAATGTCTTATTCAGATTGGTCATAATGCCTTTCAATCCTTCATTCGGGCCAATCATGGCCGTCGCGGTCAGGCATAGCACGGAGATAAGAGAGTGTCAGGGCAAAATCCTTGTGATCAAAACCAAGCGAGGCAGGTCGTGAAAACGGAACAGGATGGTCTGAAGTAAGAAAAGGGCCCGATTTTTCGGTGCCCTTTTCAAGAGGTTCCCCCTGTCGGACTTGGCCGACGTCGTCATTTAAGGCGACGCTAGAAGCCTCTTGGAAACTCGTCAACAGGCTTTGCGCATGAAACCTGTGTGACACAGTGAATTTTCAAGCGATTGCACAAAAAAAAGCCGCACCTAGATGCGGCCAGTCTGACAGGGAGGAAAAATCAGAAAAAGCGATGCTCAATTCGCCGTCCTGATATCTAGAAGACTAGGGGAAGATACTTAATTTTTCGTTGCCGTCATTGAACGTAGATTTTACCCTCACTCAACTGCCAGAGTTCGAGAGTCCAGCATGAGTGATCTTTCCCGCCCGACACGGCCCAATACGCTGACAGAAACAGGGATTTTCGTCGGCGGCGGCGGTATCGATTATCAAGACGTCCAGTCCCTGCGCCTTGACCACGGCAACCGCCACGGCCTGATCGCAGGTGCGACAGGAACAGGAAAAACCGTTACCTTACAGGTTCTTGCAGAGGGTTTCAGCGACGCTGGCGTGCCGGTTTTCATGGCGGATGTCAAAGGCGATCTCTCCGGATTGGCCCAGGCCGGCAGTGAGACAGCCAAGCTTCACAAGGCTTTTCAAGCGCGCGCCGAAACCATTGGGTTTGACATCCGGTATCGCGCCTATCCAACTGTTTTCTGGGATGTTTTCGGCCAGCAGGGCATTCCGGTACGCACGACGATCTCGGAAATGGGGCCGGTTCTTCTGACACAGCTTCTTGGACTGTCGCCGGCGCAAGAAGGCGTATTGCATATTGCCTTCCATCTGGCGGACCAAGAAGGCCTGGCCCTTCTCGACCTTGATGACCTGCGGGCGCTGCTTCTGTACGTATCTGAAAAAGCGGATGAAATTCAGGCACGCTATGGCAATGTCGATGCCCGTTCCATCGGCGCGATTCAACGCCAGTTGCTTATTCTCGAAACGGAGGGGGCCGGAGTTTTTTTTGGCGAACCCGCGCTATCGCTTCCCGACATGCTGCGGAGCGCACCTGACGGGCGCGGCCAGATCAACATTCTGGCTGCAGATAAACTTATAAATTCGCCAAAGGTTTACGCGACATTCTTACTATGGATTCTCTCCGAGCTGTTTGAAACGCTTCCAGAGGTTGGCAACCCCGAGAAACCTGTTTGCGCCTTTTTCTTTGACGAGGCCCATCTGCTTTTTGACGACGCCCCCAAACCCTTGCTGGAAAAAATCGAACAGGTCGCGCGTCTAATCCGCTCCAAAGGGGTAGGCATCTATTTTGTGACGCAAAATCCGACGGATATTCCGGATGATGTTCTCTCGCAGCTTGGGAATCGGGTGCAACATGCGCTGCGCGCGTTCACCGCAAAAGACCAGAAAAATCTGGAACGCGCTGCCGAGACATATCGCGACAATCCGCGCTTTTCGATCCTCGATACACTTCGGGATGTCGGGACAGGCGAGGCTTTGACCTCGTTTCTGGATCGGAAGGGCATTCCGGGCATCGCCGAACGCACATTGATCCGCCCGCCCATGTCAAAGCTTGGGCCGATAGCGGATGTCGATCGGCAGGCGCTCATCCGGTCCTGCGATCTTTTTGAAAAATACCGGCAACCGGTCAACCCCGACTCTGCCTACGAGATTTTGCAACGCCGCGCGGGCCAGAGTCAGGAAAGCGCCCAACCCAGCGAGGAAAAAGCGCATAGCCATGCCCGCCGCTATAGCGGAACCCATTCCAAATCCAGCTCGGGCAGCGCAAGAAGAAGCTCTGATACAATTCTGGAAACATTTGGAAAAAGTTTTGCGCGCCAATTAGGAAGCCGTAGCGGTCAGGCATTGGTGCGGGGCCTATTGGGATCTCTTTTCCGCAAATAGCAAAGCCGCCCATCCCAGGGATAGGCGGCCCGAATGTCATCATTCGCCGTGCCGCTATACCGCGTGCGGCCCGCAGCGCGGCAATTCACACAGAATAGCGGCCAGCACATCGATATGCCGCGCGATGCTGTACCGGCCTGCCTGCAACGGCGAGCCCCGCCTGAGCGCGTCCAGTTCGGCCTCCTGCACCAGCAGGGTTTTCAAAACATCCCCTGAGCTCCCGAGAGGCGTGATCCCCGAAATACGCCGCAGATCGCGGTCGCGACGATAGTGTTTTGCGCTGTAACGTGCCGCCTGAAGAAGCAGGCGGGGACGGCGGATATCGATTGCGAGAGAGTCCGATACTGTCACTTTTGCCTCCATTTTTCCCGAAGACAAATGCTAATCAACCTCTGGGTGTGTTGCGTGTTTTTGCAAAGGACCGTGCGCAGGTATTGGTAATCTTTATCAGATTCCGCCCGAACATTCCCTTCCAAACATGGTTAACAAATAGACGGCACAATTCTGTGAATGACACTTATTCAACCTTTGCGTGCCGCCACCTTTTTGGGAGAACCGAAATGCATTCTGACTTGCGTCATGGCTCCGTTCCTAATTGGTTAACAAGCTACGCGAAACTGTATCTCAACCATGTCGAAGACGGGATCTCGATTCGGCAACTGGCCCGCCAAGAGGGCTGTCACGCCTCGACCATTCTGCGGCGTATCCGTCGCATCGAAGAACGTCGCGAAGATCCTCTGGTGGATGCGGCTCTGGAACATCTGCGCGATGGCGGTGCGTGCCTTGCGCTCCAAGATGACACGCCTCCGAAGAAAGACGATATTGTCGATTTCTCCTATGAGTCCCGTCGCGTTTTGCAACGTCTGACCGAATTCGGCGCCTTGCTTGTGATGGCCTCCAATATGGACAAGGCTGTTGTGCTGCGCGGCACCGTGCGGTTGATGGTGGTCGAGGTCGGGCTGGCGGAATCCCTTGCGTTGCGCAACTGGATTGCCGTCAAGCATCAGGGACGTGTGACCAGTTACGAGATCACGCGGGGTGGTCGCGATGCCTTACGGTTGGCGGCGGCGTCCAAGCAGGGCAGCAAGCCGGGCGCACATCCTGAAGATCCGGAATGCGAGACAACCGCACGTCGCCCCAGCATCAACACTTCCGAAAGCCCGTTGGGCATTCTTGCGCGGCGGCGTGACAGGGATGGCAAGCCGTTTCTGGGGGCCGAGCTTGTTGCCGCGGGCGAGCGGCTGCGCGAGGATTTCGAACTGGCGCAAATGGGGCCGCGCGTGACGCAGAACTGGGACCGCTTCCTGACAGCGGGTATTTCGGGGGGGCTTTCGGTGCAGGGCAATCTCGAATCCGGATCCGAGGCAGCCAAACTGCGGGTCGGCGCGGCCTTGCAGGATCTGGGGCCCGGACTGGGCGACATCGTGCTTCGTTGCTGCTGTTTTCTGGAAGGGCTGGAGACGACCGAGCGGGATATGGGCTGGTCGGCGCGCTCTGGCAAAATCGTTTTACGCATCGCTCTGATCCGGCTGCACCGCCATTACGAGGAACGCTATGGCGGCAAAAGCCCGTTGATCGGTTGATCCGGCGCCCGAACCTTGGGGCGCGCGCCATGTTGAAGGCCCGAGAGATCTCCATCTCCCGGGCCTTTTTCAGGTCTTACACACTCCGCTACGCGCCAAGGGAAAAAGGCCCGAAAGGCTCTTGCGGCATCTTATCCCTGAAGCGCCTTGCGCACACCCGCCGCATAATCCGGATGCACACGGTTCAGAACGGACAGCCAGCGTTCCGTGACCGGCGTGGAACAGGACGCCATCGCTTCGGCCATATTGTGATGCAGGCGGTCGCGTTCGGCATCATTCATGACCTCCAGATAAAGCGCGCGCGGCTGGATATAATCGGCATCCGCATCTTCTTGCACATAGCGATCGGCATTGCCGTCAATCCGCAGCGGCGGTTCCTGAGCCGCAGGGTCCGCAACGGCCGCTTCCTCATACTGGTTGGGCGAATAATAGGCGTCCGGATGACCGGTCTGCTGCGGGAAAAACCGCATCGCACCGTCTTTGTGATAGTGATGCACCGGACATTTCGGCGCATTCGCGGGCAGGGCCTCGTAATGCGTGCCAAGGCGGTAGCGATGGGCGTCGGCATAGGAAAATACGCGCGCCTGCAGCATCTTATCAGGGCTATAGCCAATGCCCGGCACCTTGTTCGAGGGCGAATAAGCCGCATTTTCCACCATCTGGAAGTAGTTGTCCGGATTGCGGTTCATTTCCAGAATACCCACTTCGATCAACGGATATTCCTTATGTGACCAGACCTTGGTCAGATCGAACGGATTGAACGCCAGAGTCTCGGCCTCTTTCTCGGGCATCACCTGGATCATGAAACGCCATTTGGGGTAATTGCCCGCCTCGATCATCCCGAAGAGATCTTCCTGATAACTCTCGCGGGTTTTGCCGATCAACGCTCCGGCTTCGGCATTGGTGTAATGGGCATGTCCCTGCATGGTGCGGAAGTGGAACTTGACCCAGAACCGCTCGCCCGCCGCATTCCACATGGAGTAGGTATGCGACCCATAGCCATTCATATGGGCGGGGTTTTTCGGAATGCCGCGATCGGACATCAGGATCGTCACCTGATGCACACATTCGGGGCTTCGTCCCCAGAAATCGAACATTGCTTCCGGAGAACGCATATTGGTGCGGGGATGGCGCTTCTGGGTGTGGATGAAGTCGGGAAACTTATAGGCATCGCGCACGAAGAAGACGGGCGTATTATTGCCCACCATGTCCCAATTTCCGTCCTCTGTGTAGAATTTCAACGAGAATCCACGCACATCGCGCTCTGCATCGGCGGCTCCGGCCTCTCCGGCGACGGTAGACCAACGCGACAGGACTTCGGTCTGTTTGCCGATCTCCGAGAAGAGTTTGGCACAACTATATCGTGTAATGTCATGTGTAACAGTAAATGTGCCTTGTGCGCCCCAACCCTTGGCATGGACGGTACGTTCCGGGATACGCTCGCGATTTTGATGTGCAAGTTTTTCAATCAATTGATAGTCTTGCATCAAAACCGGCCCGCGCGCACCTGCGGTTTCGGAGGTTTCGTTCGACACCCAAGGGGCACCCGCACTCGTTGTTAATTTGCACTTATCGGTCATTTGTTCCTCCGCTTTGCAAATTTAGCCTTATTCCTTACGACGGAACTATCCGGCAGATACGTGATAAAGGGAAATCGGTAATACTTAGATTAGCAATAAGGTAGTCTTATGAATATCACCCTGCGCCAGTTGCAATACATGCTAGCTCTTGAAAAATTTAGGAATTTTTCCAGGGCAGCGGAGTCAGTCCATGTCACCCAGCCGGCGTTGTCGATGCAGGTCCGCGAGCTGGAACAATCACTCGGGCTTACATTGGTGGAACGCCGTCCGCGCGATATCCGACTGACGCGGGCAGGGCGCATGGTGATTGATCACGCACTCCGGATCGATGCCGAGCTGAAATCGCTCGAGGCCGATCTGCGGCGCGGGCAGGGGCAGGTGAACCTTGGTGTCATTCCGACGGTTGCGCCGTATCTGATGCCCTCGGCGCTGCCCAGACTGCAATCTGTCCAATCGGGGTTCAGACTGCGCGAGGCCCAGACGGCAGAGCTTCTGGAAGATCTGCGCAAGGGGCGTCTGGATGCCGCCGTGATTGCCACGCCCGCTCCCGAGACCGAAGAGATCGAGCTGTTCGAGGATCATTTCCTGCTGGCAGGTCTGCCCGAAGCACTGGAGCGCATGGCCGGTCTGGCTCCGGATGCGCTGGATCCGGGCGAGCTTTTGCTGCTGGAAGAGGGGCATTGCCTGGCCGATCAGGCGCTCAAGGTCTGCAATGTGAACCGCGAGGCACAATCGGTCGATCTGGGGGCTTCGTCGCTCTCGACGCTCTGCGCCTTGGCGGCCAGCGGCATGGGCGTGACCCTGATCCCCGAGATCGCCGCGATGGCCGAAAAGAACTCCAGCCCCGATCTGGCGCTCTCGCGCTTTGGCGAGCAACCCGGTCGGGTCTTGCGCCTTGTGCGCCGTGCCGATGCGGTTGATGATGGCGAATGGTTCGAAAACGTGGCCAATATCCTGCGCGAGGCGGGGCAGTCCGTGATCGACAAGGCGCGTAGCGAATTCCCCGTCGCCGGAAGTTACCGTCGTCCGCGCCTGCAAGCGGCGCAATAAGAACGGGTGCAGGGTGTGCGCAGACCGAAAGGCTGATATGCGCAAGCTGTCAGGCGGGACGATCTGTCGCACTCTCCGTTGCATTCGTCGGAATTTGGGCCTATGTGCTGGTTCAAAGCCGAAAGGATACCCATCCCATGCGCGATCTCAAAATCCCCGACCAGCGCCACCCGGAAAAGGCACACCGCCCCGATAATGCCCAGCCCAAGAAGCCGGACTGGATCAGGGTCAAGGCGCCCACCTCGGCAGGCTACAAGCAGACGCGCGATCTGATGCGCGAGAACAAGCTTGTGACCGTGTGCGAAGAAGCCGGTTGCCCCAATGTGGGCGAATGCTGGTCGCAGGGGCACGCCACCATGATGATCATGGGCGAGATCTGCACGCGCGGCTGTTCTTTCTGCAATGTGGCCACCGGCAAGCCCGACGCGCTGGATGTGTTCGAGCCGGGTCGTGTGGCCCATGCCGTTGAAAAGCTCGGCCTGAAGCATGTGGTGATCACCTCGGTGGACCGTGACGATCTGGAAGATGGCGGGGCAGAGCATTTCGCCCAGACCATCCGTGCGATCCGCCATCGCAGCCCGTCGACCACGATCGAGATCCTGACGCCGGACTTCCTGAAATGCGGGCCGGAAGTGCTCGAGAAGGTCGTCGAGGCGCGTCCCGATGTATTCAACCACAATCTCGAAACCGTGCCGTCGCTTTACCCGACAGTGCGTCCCGGTGCGCGCTATTTCCACTCGCTGCGTCTGTTGCAACGCGTGAAAGAACTGGATCCGGCCATGTTTACCAAATCGGGGATCATGGTCGGCCTTGGCGAAGAGGCCCATGAGGTCCGTCAGGTCATGGACGACATGCGCTCTGCCGATATCGATTTCCTGACGATCGGTCAGTATCTGCAGCCGACGCCCAAACACCATGCCGTGGCAAAATTCGTGACGCCGGAAGAATTCAAAGCCTACGAAAAGGCGGCCTATTCCAAGAGCTTCCTGATGGTTTCGGCAACGCCGCTGACCCGTTCGAGCTACCATGCGGGCGATGATTTCGCCCAGCTGCGTTCGGCCCGTCTGGCGAAACTCGGTCGCGCCTGAGCGCGATGGCACAGGCAGAGCTTTTCGCGCGCCTGTCCCGATCCAGATTCAGATCCCGCTTTCATCTGGGCCCGCGCGAGCGGGCCTATTGCGATGCAAAGGGCCGGTCGGTGATTATACGCCATGCGCAGGATTTCATCGCTATGCGGCTGGCCCCTGCATACCCGCATAAGGACGGCAAACAGACCCCGATGCGGGGCCATCCGGTGTTTATTGCACAACATGCCACCGCCTGTTGTTGCCGTAGCTGTCTGGAAACGTGGCACCATATCCCGCAGGGACAGGCGCTAACCCCTACGGTGCAGCAACGTCTTGTCGCCATAGTGATTGCATGGGTGGATCGCGAGATGGGCTTTGCCCCTGGCTCTGCGGACGCAAAGCGACAAAATCCTGATTCTATTTAAAAAACCATATATGGCATTAACCAGACATTCGAACATTTGAGACAGGATGGCCTCATCTCTCTGGCCACGTGTTTCATCTGTGAGTTTGTATGTCGACCACCTATACCTTTGTTGGTTACAGCACCAGCGACTTCCAGCTTGTCAGCGGGGGGTACCGGCTCCGGCCGGACTGGGAGGCGTCAACCAACGGGCTGACCTATACCTTCACCGATGATGACAGCCAGCTATCGGGCGATACGGCCACCGATAACGTCAGCAATGACAACTTCCAGCATCTGGAGATCCGCGATTCCAGCGGCACGTTGATCACCTCGGGCACCGCCTATATCGAGGATGCGTTCAACTATACCGATCCTAGCGGCAATCCGCAGGTCTTCTATACCGTCAAGATCGGCAACACGATCGTCGGCTATCTCGCCAGCTCCGAGATCCAGCCGGGCGTCGTTATGTCGCCCTCGTCAACCACCAACACCTCGGGCGTCAACTATTCGGCGATACATTCGGCAAGCTACAGCTCTACCGGCAATAACACGATCATCGGCGCGTCCAATGGCGACTCGCTCGCGGGTGGCACCGGAGATGATTCCATCACCTCCAATGCTGGTGCCGATACTATTGACGGCGGCGCGGGCAATGACACCATCTATTACGGCCAAGGCGGGGCCAGCTCGCTTGATGGCGACAGTGTCAGAGGCGGCGATGGCGACGATATCATCGACGACATCAGCGGAACCAATAACTGGGCCTATAACGATACGATCGATGGCGGTGCGGGCAACGACACCATCTGGGCCAATGCCGGTGCGGATTCGGTCCTCGGGGGGACCGGCAATGATGTGATCTACGGCGAAGGAGACAATGACACCCTCCACGGCGGCGATGGCAATGACTTCATCAGCGGCGGAACGGGCAATGATCTGCTTTATGGCGATGCGGGCAATGATACGCTGCTCGGGGATGAAGGCAACGACACCATCTACGGCGGCGACGGCGCGGATGCGATCACGGGCGGCAGCGGCAATGATTCCCTTGATGGCGGGGCCGATGCCGATGTCTTCTTCTTCAGCGATGGCTGGGGCATCGACACGGTGCTGGGCGGCGGCACGACCACCACCGGTTCGGATAATGACATCCTCAATTTCTACAGTCTGGGGCATGGGGTCACCATCACCTCCAGCGATTTCGAGGATGGCTCCGCCACCGATGGCACCAGCAGCCTGACCTATGACAATATCGAAGGCTATGTCGGCTCGAATTATGCGGATTCGCTGGACGGCACCCTCGATGGGTCGGGCTTTTACGCCAATATGGAGGCGGGGGACGATACCGTTCAGGCGGGTGCGGGGGACGACACGCTCTTTGGTGGCGATGGCAATGACAGCATCGATGCCGGTGCGGGCAATGACTATGTGGATGGCGGGGCCGGAAATGACACCCTGCGCGGCGGCGCGGGCAATGACACGCTTTGGGGCGGCACCGGCCAGAACCAGCTTTATGGCGATGCCGGAGACGACCTGTTCGATCTGCGCGCAACCGACGGGGCGAGCAGCATCTATGGCGGGGCGGATTTCGATACGGTCTCGCTCTCGGGCGGGGCCGCAGAGGTCAGCTGGACCTCCGACCCCAATGGTGTCGGCACCATCAGCTATGATGGCGGCAGCACTCTGACCTATTTCTGGGATGTCGAGAAAATCGACGGTACCAGCTATGATGACCAGTTCGATGCCGGTCTGGCCGGCAGTGGCGTCAATATCGATGCGGGCGCAGGGGCCGACAAGATCGATGGCAGCGCCTATGCGGACACAATCAATACAGGTACGGGGGATGATACCGTCTATGCCGGTGCTGGCGATGACATCGTCTATACCGATCACGGCAATGATGTCGTTTATGGCGAGGCGGGCGATGATTACCTTCATGGCGGTGCCGGCAATACGACGCTTGACGGGGGCGATGGCAACGACACGCTGATCGCCGGAACCGGTGCCAATTCCCTGTCGGGCGGCGCGGGCAACGATTCCCTCGTCGGCTCGACCACCACCGGACAGGACACGCTGGATGGCGGTGAGGGCAATGACACGATCCTTGCCGGTCAGGGGGCCAATCTTATTTATGGTGGCACTGGCGACGACCTGATCACGACAGGCGACGGTGCGGATACGCTGGGTCTGGCCGATGATTTCGGCTCTGACATCGTCACCGATTTCGACATGACCGATAGCGGCGACGGGCATACGGTCGACCAGCTCGACGTGTCCGCACTCACCGATACCAATGGCGATCCGGTGAATGCATGGGATGTGGTGATCAGCTCGGACGGGGCAGGCGGCTCGGTTCTGTCTTTCCCAAATGGCGAGACGCTCACATTGCAGAATGTGGACCCGAGCCTGCTATCCACCGCGCCGCAGCTCTATTCCATCGGCATTCCCTGTATCGCGGCGGGGATGCAGATTGCCACCCCCGAAGGGCCGCGTGCCATCGAGACCCTGCGCGCGGGCGATTTCGTGCAGACGCTGGACAAAGCCGCGCGCGTGCTCTGGGTCGGGCGTCGCGATCTCGGGGAGCAAGACCTGAAGACCCCCCGTCTGCTGCCGATAGAGATTCGGGCCGGATCACTGGGGGCGCATGAAAGGATCGTGCTGTCGGGCCAGCATTGCGTCTGGCTCAGGACCGAGACCGGTCCGCGTCTTATCCGTGCCAGACATCTGGCCGATTGCGGCTGGCAGGGGGCAAGGATCATGCGCGGCAAACGCCAGATCAGCTATATCCACCTGCTGCTCGAAACGCATTCCGCCGTTCGGATCAACGGTCTCTGGGTCGAAAGCTTCTGGCCCGGCCCTGTGGGGTTTCAGGCGCTGTCGCGGCAGGACCAGATCTCGTTGCTGCGCACCTGTCCGCAGCTTGCGCCCGCGCTACTGGGCAACTGGCCCGTGCAAAGCCTCTACGGGCCGCAGATCGCCCCTGTGCTCGCACGCAAAATGGTGACCCCCGAACATCTCCGGCGCTGGCGGGCGATGGCCCAGCCTGTCACCTGAGACAATTTGCCCTTACGTTGCCTGCATCATGGCGCTTGTGGGGAGATCTTCATCTGCGTAGGCGAAGCATGCTAGCGTTCATCGCCAGCGGTGAGAGTCGCTTTCTTCAGCCAAAAGGGGATCATCGTGATCATCCGCAAACGCCCCACAATTCTGGGGCTGTTCTTTATCCTGCAAGGCTCGGTCGTCCAGATCATCTGGCCCCAGATTCTGGTGGTATTCGGCATCGGGATTGCCGTCGTTCTGGGGCATGATCATTTCCCCGATTATATCAAGGGCCTTGATCCCTCGCCCTTCGCACTGATCGGGATTGCGCTGTCGATCTTTCTCAGCTTCCGTAACGGCGCCTGTTATGATCGCTGGTGGGAGGCGCGCAAACATTGGGGCGTGCTGATCCAGTCCTCACGCGATGTGATCCGCCAGACCACCATGCTGGAAGACCTGCCCGAACGGAGCGCCCTTCTTCACAGCCTGATCCGCTTTGCGCATCTGGTAGAGACGCAGTTGCGCGGACGCAGCCAGAACTGGCAGAGCGACGAGGCTCTGGCGCAGGCCGCGCGGATCGTGGGGCAGGCCGAACGCGAGGGCAAGCTGACCCATGTCGAGGCGCTTGTACTGCATGAAAGCCTGACCCGCCTGTCGCAGTCGCTTCTTGCCTGCGAACGGCTGGCCAATACGCCGGTGCCCTTTGCCTATTCGCTTTTGCTCCACCGCACCGCCTATATCTATTGTGTCATCCTGCCTTTCGGCTTTGTCGACACGCTCGGGGCGGTGGCCCCCTTGGTGGCGGGGCTTGTGGCCTATGCGTTCTTCGGACTTGATGCGCTGGCCGAAGAGCTGGAACAGCCTTTCTCGGACCGCGTCAACGCATTGCCGCTGACAGCTTTTGCGACCGCCATCGAAATCTCGCTGAAACGCGCCTTGGGCGAGACGGATCTGCCGCAGATGCCCGAAGCCGTCGATTTCATCCTGCGCTGACACCCCTTGCAAGACAACGGGCAACCGCATGGTCCATCCGGTTGCCCCCGGCACAAGCCCGAGCCGCAATTACGTCTCCGCGGTCATAAGACGGCTGCGCCATCCGGACAGCCATCGCCACTGTCGCATCCCGCACCCGTTCCAAAAACATCCCTTACCACTTAAATGGTAAGGGATGTTTCATCTCGAAACGTGCGATATGGAGGTATGACCGTCAGAACGGGATCTCGTCGTCAAAATCGGGACGACTGCTGCCGCCACCGCTTTGCGACGGGCCGCCATAGCCGCCCGAGGACGGGCCGTCATCATAGCCGCCCGAAGAGGGCCCGCCATAGCCGCCGCCCTGACCTCCACCGTAACCGCCGCCACCTTGGCCGCCGTCATTGCGCCCATCCAGCAAAGTCAGTTCGCCGCGATAGGGGCGCAGCACGACTTCGGTCGTGTAACGGTCCTGACCGGATTGATCCTGCCATTTACGGGTTTCAAGCTGGCCTTCGATATAGACCTTCGACCCTTTACGCAGATATTGTTCCGCGATTTTCGCAAGAGGCTCGCTGAAAATCGCGACCGAATGCCACTCGGTGCGTTCCTTGCGCTCGCCACTATTACGGTCACGCCAGTTTTCCGAGGTCGCGATCCGCAGGTTGCAGACCTTGCCACCATTCGAAAAGCTGCGAACTTCCGGATCACGGCCGAGGTTACCCACGATAATGACCTTATTGACCGATCCTGCCATCAAAAAACCTCCGCTGGCTGGCTGACATGCGACGCATGCCGCGATTCAAGTGATTGCGCCGGGTATACCAGACCGGCACGGCATGCAAAGCACGAATGCGCCTGCATGGCGGGTCACCCCGCCAAATCCGCGCGCCCGCACGCTTGCCCCAACGGCAGATTCAAAGGGTTTTCAACACGACGTTTTTGGGTATATTCAGCCGCAACCAAAAAAGCTGGGGACAGAGGATGATGCGGATAAAGGCTGCGGGGACGCTCCTTGCTTTGATCACTTGTGCCATCTCGGTGGCCAGCAGCCCTGCGATTGCAGAAGGTCTGCGCCTTTCAGGCGCCTCCAGCTCGAACCGTACCCAGCTTTTCCGCAACCAGACCCAGCTTCTGGATTCCCGTGCTGCCGGACAATATGAACACAGCTCGCGCCTGCGGCCCGATGGCAAGACCATCACGGCGGCGGTCATTCCCAGCTATACCGGAAAATATCGCGGGAAATACATGCCCATTGCGCGTGCTGCGGCCCAGAAACACGGCGTTCCGCCCGATCTGTTCCTGCGTCTGATCCAGCAGGAAAGCGGTTGGAATCCGCAGGCGGTCTCGCATGCAGGCGCGCGCGGGCTGGCCCAGTTGATGCCCGCCACGGCGGCCAAACTGAATGTCGATATTTCCAATCCGGAAGAGAATCTTGATGGCGGGGCGCGATATCTGCGCATGATGTATGACCGCTTCGGGAATTGGCGCCATGCGCTTGCCGCCTATAATGCGGGTCCGGAAGCTGTTGCCAAATATAACGGTATTCCGCCGTATCAGGAAACGATGAATTATGTGAAGGTCATTCTGGGCAGCTGAGGCACAGGCCAAAGACCAGACATAAGAAAGCACGCGAAGTTCGCGTGCTTTGTCTTTGTTATGCCGCCATTTATTACGGAATAATGCGGGTGTATTTGCTGCCCGCAAGCGACGCCCCCGCAATCAGACCGGCCTGACCGAAGACCAGCGCAATGACCGGCGCGCGCGAGGTGGTGGTGTCGGTGCCAAGCGAGCCGCCCCGATCGGGCAGCGCATATTTGGCATCCGCGCCAATCTGCCAGCCATCCGCACGGCGGAACCCCGACAAGGCTTCGGGGGTCATGAAGAACAGTGCATGCGCATATTGCTGCGCCCCGATCTGGAACCCGAAAGACGCCGAGGTCACGGCGTAATAATCAACCGTGGCGCCATTGATCCGCAGCGCACCGCGCCCGTAAGAGCCGCCAATGCCGAAGCCCGCCTCGGTCACCAGCGGCATGTAGAGAACACCGACCGCTTTGCCCATCAATTCCTGCGTCCCCGGATAGCGGTTCAGCAAATAATCACGCGTCGCGTCGACCCGCGCATCGATCTGCGGCCCGCCATTGGACCCGATCCCGTTGCCACAGGCTGCAAGACCGCATGCGGCGCCGCCCATAGCCAGAAGGTTACGTCTGGAAATCATCTCACTGCCTCTCGCTCGATTTCACATCGGGCTTGACCGCCCGCCTAGGTGGGGCGCACCCCTTTGTTTGAAAGACTAGCCCGAAAAATCGGGCCTGTCACTTCCTGTAAGGGGCCGTCGGCCTCGGGCCAAGCCTTGATCAGGCCCTGTTGGCCAAAGCCCGCGCGGCGGCGGGGGCGAAATAGGTCAGCACCCCGTCACAACCGGCCCGTTTGAACCCCAGAAGGCTTTCCAGCATCACCTTGTCATGATCCAGCCAGCCATTGCGGATCGCGGCCATCGCCATCGCATATTCCCCCGAGACCTGATAGGCGAAGGTCGGCACGCCAAACTCGTCTTTCACGCGTCGGCAGACATCCAGATAGGGCTGGCCCGGTTTGACCATAACCATATCCGCCCCCTCGGCCAGATCGCGCGCCACCAGACGCAGCGCCTCGTCGGAATTGCCCGGATTCATCTGATAGGTCTTCTTGTCGCCCTTCAGGGCGCCCGACGCACCGACCGCATCACGGAAAGGACTGTAATAGACACTGGCGAATTTGGCCGAGTAGCTCAAAATCGAGACATCGCGCCCGTAGCCCGCATCCTCGATCGCCTTGCGCATTGCCGCGATGCGCCCATCCATCATATCGGAAGGCCCCAGAATATCGGCACCGGCCTCGGCCTGAGCCAAAGCCATTTTCACAAGTGCCTCAACCGTTTCATCATTCAGGATCACGCCATCCTTCACCAGACCGTCATGGCCGAGCGAATTATAGGGATCCAGCGCGATATCGGTCATAATCGCGATTTCCGGCACATGTTTCTTGATTTCGCGGATCACCCGATTGGTAATGTTTTCGGGGTTCCACGCCTCTTCGCACAGCTCCGTCTTGACCGCCGGATCGGTATAAGGGAACAGACATAGCGCCGGAATGCCAAGCTCTGCCGCTTCTTCCGCCGCACGCACCGCGCCCTCGATCGTCTTGCGGAACACACCGGGCATCGAAGGCACCTCGACATCGGCCCCCGCGACATCGGTGATGAAAATCGGCCAGATGAGGTCTTTCACGCTCAGACGGTTTTCTTGCACCAGATCGCGCAAAGCCGCCGTCCGGCGCAAACGCCGCATACGGTTATGAGGAAAAGCAGGAAAAAGCGGTGTCATTCTATGTCTCCGTTATTACAAACGGGGTGCCACGCAGCGGCCAGAAACTCAAGCCTTTTGACCGCGGGGATGCTTCCCTCTAGCCTTTGAATCGGCTAGAAAAAGAACACATCCACGCGATCAAGCCAAAAGAAGATAAAGAGTGGACTTCACCAACACCATATTCGCCCTGATCGACATGCACTCCTTTTCCAGCCTCTGGTACTGGATCATGCTGGCGGTCTGCTGGTCTTTTGCCGCCCATTTCGCGATGGGCATCCCCTATGATCTGGTCACCCAGTACCGGCGCAATGCCGAGACGGCGGACGATCTGGTTCTGGCCGCTGGGCTGAGCGCGCGCCGCCTGATCCGTTTCAGTCAGGCCAAGGCGGCGCTGACGGCGGGGTGGTTTTTCCTGACAAGCTTCCTTCTGGTCACCGGGTTTGGCTATGGCGCCGAACTGGCACAGGCCGCCTTTCTTTTGGGCGTGCCTCTCAGTTTTGTAACAATCATGACCCTTTACAACGCAAAGCTCTTGTTGAGCCTGAGCGAGAACGGGCAGGCCGAGGCGATTGCCAACTTTGTACATGGTGCGAGATTTCGGGTGCAACTTCTTGGAATGTCCGTGATCTTTGTCACTGCACTCTGGGGGATGCTGAGCAATCTGCTGTCACAGACCATTCGACTTTGGTAGGCGCGGCACCTATCTAACCCTGCGGACCGCGCCCGAGACGCGCATAGACAAAGGCCCCAAGTGATGACGCATTTCGTTCTTTCCGGCGCACCCGAAGGGTATGACGCGAAACTTCTGGTCCGCGAGCTGGAGCGTGGTCAAAGCGTGATCCATATCGCCCGCGACGACAGGCGGCTTGAGGCGATGCGTCTGGCGCTGGGATTTTTTGCCCCTCAGGTGACGGTGCTCAGTTTTCCGGCATGGGACTGCCTGCCATATGACCGCGTCTCGCCAAATCCCGAAATCTCGGCAGCCCGCATGGCGACCCTGGCAGCCCTTCAATCGGGGGTGCCCGGACCTTTTGTCCTGCTGACGACGCTTTCGGCGGCAATGCAGAAAATACCTGCGCGTCAGGTACTTGCAGACAATTCGTTTGTGGCCAAGGTTGGTGGGCACCTTAAGGATGAGGCGCTGCGCGGTTTCCTGACACGCATGGGATTTTCGCCTGTGCCCACGGTGTCGGAAGCGGGCGAATTTGCCCTGCGTGGCGGTATCATAGACATCTATCCCCCCGGAGAAAGCGGTCCCGTGCGTCTGGATCTGTGGGGCGATGTGCTTGACGGGGTGCGCCGGTTTGATCCGGCAACCCAGCGCACGACGGAAAAGCTCACTCGGATCGAACTGGCACCTGTCTCCGAGGTCATCCTCGACGAGGCCTCGATCGCCCGTTTCCGACAGAATTATCGCGTGGAATTCGGTGCGGGTGGTGCCGAAGATCCGCTCTACGAGGCCGTCTCCGCCGGTCGCAAACATGCGGGCATGGAACATTGGCTGGGGTTTTTCCATGACCGGATGGAAACGATTTTTGACTATATTCCAGAGGCCTCCATCTTGCTGGACGATCAAATTCCGGTCTTGCGCGAGGCGCGTTGGGAACAGATTTCCGACCAGTATGACACCCGTCGCGAGGCGATGACACGGCGCGACAGGGTGGATAGCGTCTACAAACCCGCCGCACCGCAACTTCTCTATCTTGATGAAACGGCGTGGGACAGCATCCTGAAGCCGCGCCGTGTGCTTGCCCTGCAAGTGCTCTCTGCACCGCCGGGACCAGGGATTCTGGATGCCGAGGCGCGGATCGGGCGCAGTTTTGCCCCCGAACGACAGATGGAAGATGTCAGTCTTTTCGGTGCGTTACGTGACCATGTTCAGACACAGCTCAAACAGGGGCCCGTAGTGATCGCCTCCTGGTCGGACGGCGCGCGCGAGCGGCTCAAGGGGCTGATGGAAGATGAAGGGCTACATATCGCGCGGCTGATTTCGGATGCGCGCCAGATCGGGCCGGGGGTCAACCTGACGGTCTGGACGCTTGATCAGGGGTTCGAAGCACCGCCCAAGGGGGATGATCCGGCACTAACCGTGATTTCGGAACAGGACGTGCTGGGAGACCGGCTCATCCGCAAACCGAAAAAGAAGCGTAAAGCGGATAACTTCCTGACCGAAGCTCAGTCGTTGTCTCAAGGTGATCTGGTCGTGCATGTCGATCATGGGGTCGGGCGCTATAAGGGGCTGGAAACCGTTTCGGCGCTTGGGGCGCCGCTGGATTGCATCTTGCTGGAATATGCGGGCGGCGACAGGCTGTTTCTGCCGGTCGTCAATATCGAATTGCTCAGCCGTTTCGGGCATGAAGACGGACTTCTTGACAAACTGGGCGGTGGGGCATGGCAGGCCAAGAAAGCCCGCCTGAAAGAGCGTATCCGCGAGATCGCCGACAAGCTGATGCGCATTGCCGCCGAGCGTTACCTGCGCAAGGCCTCGGTTCTGGAGGTTCCGCATCACGAATGGGAGGCCTTCGCCGCGCGTTTCCCCTATAGCGAGACCGATGACCAGCTTGCGGCGATCGAGGATGTGGTGGAGGATCTGAAATCGGGCACACCGATGGACAGGCTGGTGGTCGGCGATGTCGGTTTTGGCAAGACCGAGGTTGCCATGCGCGCAGCCTTTGTCGCCGCCAGTGCAGGGGTACAGGTTGCGGTGATCGCCCCCACCACGCTGCTCGCGCGCCAGCATTACAAAACCTTTGCCGAACGTTTCCGGAATACCGCGATCAATGTCCGCCCCTTATCGCGCTTCGTGACCGCAAAAGAGGCCGCGGCAACCCGCGCGGGCTTGGCAGATGGCAGCGTCGATATCGTGATCGGCACCCATGCGGTGCTGGCCAAAGCGGTTCGGTTTATGAACCTTGGCCTGCTTGTCATTGATGAAGAACAACATTTTGGCGTCCAGCATAAAGAGCGTCTGAAAGAGATGCGCTCGGATATCCATGTGCTGACACTCACCGCGACCCCCATTCCACGGACGCTGCAACTTTCCCTGACCGGAGTCAGGGATCTATCCGTGATCGGCACACCGCCTGTCGACCGTCTGGCCATTCGCACCTATGTCTCGGAATTCGACACGGTGACCATCCGCGAGGCGCTTTTGCGCGAACGTTTCCGTGGCGGGCAAAGCTTTTATGTCGTGCCACGCATCACCGATCTGGCTGAAATCGAGGAGTTCCTGCGCAATGAGGTGCCCGAAGTCACCTTCATCACCGCGCATGGGCAGATGGCGGCGGGCGAGTTGGATGAGCGGATGAATGCGTTTTATGATGGCAAATATGACGTGCTTCTGGCCACGACCATCGTGGAATCGGGGCTGGATATTCCGACCGCCAATACGATGGTGATCCACCGCGCCGATATGTTCGGCCTCAGTCAGCTCTACCAGATCCGCGGGCGGGTCGGGCGCTCGAAAATGCGGGCCTATTGCTATCTGACAACCAAGCCGCGGATGCCGCTGACCCCGCAGGCCACAAAGCGGCTGCGGCTTCTCGGATCGCTGGACAGCCTTGGGGCAGGGTTTAATTTAGCTAGCCAAGACTTGGACTTGCGCGGCGCAGGTAACATTTTGGGTGAAGAGCAATCGGGGCATATCAAGGAAGTCGGCTACGAGCTTTACCAGTCCATGCTGGAAGAAACGATTTCGAAGCTGAAATCGGGCGAGCTGGGGGAAGATGTAGCCGATGGCGAATGGTCGCCCACGATCAATCTGGGTGTGCCTGTCACCATTCCGGAAAACTATATCCCCGATCTGGATGTGCGGTTGGGGCTGTATCGCCGTCTGAGCCAGATCACCACCAAGGTCGAAATGGAGGGCTTTGCCGCCGAGCTGATTGACCGTTTTGGCCCGCTGCCGAAGGAAGTCAACACGCTGCTACTGGTGATCCGCATCAAGGGCATGTGCAAGCGGGCCCATATCGGCAAGCTGGATGCGGGGCCGAAAGGGGTCACACTCCAGTTCCACAATGATAAATTCCCCAATCCCGCGGGGTTGGTGGATTATCTTACCACAGAACGTGATCTGGCGAAGCTGCGCGACAACAAGCTGATCATCCGTCGCGACTGGTCCAATGACGCCGAGAAGATCAAGGGCAGCTTCGCGATTGCCCGTGATCTGGCCGCAAAAGTGCGCGAGGCCGAAAAGGGAGCGAAATAAAAAAGGCCGGGATTTCCCGGCCTTTACGCTTCATCCTTCACCCTGCGTGCGTGTCATCAGCAGCATGGCCAGCCCCGAGCAGACAAAGGTCGCGATCACCAGCGGCAGGACGGTGCCGTTGAAGGCCAGCCCGATAGGCGCCGCAATCATCACCGATCCCACGGTCGACAGCGCGGTGATCACCGAGGCCGCCATTCCCGCCAGATGCCCCACATTCTGCATCGCCAGAGCGTTGAGATTGCCAAAGGTGACCCCCGCCATTGCAAAGACCGAGGTGAAGTAAAGGAAGAACACCGCAAAGCCCCAGCCGCTTTGCGGCATGCCCGCAATCTGCAAAGCCAGCATGACCAGCGAAATCACCACCTGCGTGCGATACGCCACCGACACGATCCGGCGCATCCCCAGCCGCACGACAAGGCGCGAATTGAGGAAAGAGAAACTGCCCGCCATCAACGCCCCAAGCGCGAACCACCGCGGGAAATGATCGGTGACGCCATAGGCTTTATAAAGCTGTTCCGCCGAACTGACGGCTGCGAACATCTGAGAAAAGCCAAGGGTCATGATGACAATGTAAAGGCAGACCTGCCGGTCGCGCAGCACTTCGCTGGCACCGGCCACAAGCGCGCCCAGCCGCAGGGGACGACGGCGCTCGGGCGGGAGGGTTTCGGGCTGACGCAGGAACAGCCATGTTACGCCGATCGTCCCGAACAGACAGAAGACATAGAAGATGCCACGCCAGTCGGAAAAGGCGATGATGGCCGCCCCGATCGAAGGCGCGAGCGCCGGCACGATAATGAAGATCATCATGATGATCGAAGTCACCTGCGCCATTTCCCGCCCGCGATAGAGATCACGCACCAGTGCCATCGGCACCAGACGCGGGCTGGAGGCCCCGAACCCCTGAATGAAACGGGCGACAAGCAGCGCCTCGAGCGAATTGGCAGAGATCGCGATAATGGCACCGGTCATATAGATGACGATCCCAAGCGCGATTGTGACACGGCGCCCAATCGCATCGGAAATCGGGCCGACAAAAAAGGTTCCGGCCCCCATCCCGAAGACGAAGGAGGTCAGGATCAGCTGGGCCTTGTTCACATCCTCGGGGGTGAGGGCTGCGGCGATATCGCTCAAGGCCGGAAGCATGGCGTCAATCGAAAACGCGACTGTGGCGATCAGAGACGCCAGCATGACGGTGAACTCGCGCAGCGACAACGTCCTAGCCGTCTGCTCGAGGCTATGGTCCATATGGGTCATGTATATCTCGAAGAAGGAATGTTTGAGCCTGACTATAATAAGCAGCCTTAGCGCGTCCACCTTTTAGGACGCGCAAAAAAGCACAACCGGCAATATCAGATGTGCAGCGCCTGAAAGCCTCAGTTCAGAATGGCATCCGAAGGCGCGCCAGACAGCTCGTCGATCACTTTCAGCCACAGCTCTTTCGGCTGGGCGCCGGTGATGGCATGGGTGTTGGCCACGATGAAGGTCGGCACAGCGGTGATGCCGCGCTCGCGGGCATGGGCATCACGGCTGGCAATCGTGTCGCAATCGGCATCGCTGGCCAGAAGGCGGCCAATCATCGTGCCATCAAGCCCCGCCGCCTGCGCAATGCGCACCAGTTCGCGCGGATCGCCGATATCGCGCCCCTCATACCAATGCGCCGCCATCACGCCCTCCATCACAGCGGTTGCTTTCTCTTCCAGACCGGCCCAATAGACCAGACGCAGCGCATCCAGCGTGTTTGGCTGGCGCAGCACTTTCAGCGGGTCAAGCGGCAGGGCATCGGAGGCGGCGATCTCCAGCAGCTGCTGATGCATCTTCACCGCTCCGTCCTGCCCGAATTTGGCCTGCAGGTAATCCGCGCGCGCCATGCCCTCGCGGGGCATGGAAGGGTTGAGCTGGAAGGGGTGCCATGCCAGTTGGAAAGGATGGCCGGGCCGCTCTGCGAGCGCGCGGCGCAGCCGTTCATAGCCGATCAGGCAGAAGGGGCAGACCGGGTCGGCAAGGATATCAAGCGCGATCATGGGCTTTCTCCAGAGGGGGCAAGACGTTCAGAACGTCTGTGTTTCAGGCCCGACCTCTGGCGTCAAGACGCAAGCTCACGCGGCGCCATCTTCCTCCTCGTCATCGCCGAAGTTTTCATCCTCGTCATATTCGTCTTCGCCATCGCCGACATATTTTGCGGAATTGCGGATCGAGTGGTCATCATGGGTCGGGTCCATCACCACATCCGAGGGCAGCTCGCCCGCCAGCCATTCGCGCAACTCTTCAGCAACATCTTCGGCCTCATCGCCGGTGGCGTCGCACACAGCCTTGATGAAAGCGCGCCGGTCGCCATCGATCTCTTCGAGGTCATCCTCGGTCAAGTCGGGCCAGCGATCGGTGATCGCCTCGTAAAACGCGGTCCAGTTCTGCTCGACATGGCTCCATTTCATGGCGTCCTCCTGAGTAGCAGCCCCTCATGACGGGGCATCGTCATCCTGTGGAGAGAAAGCCCGCCCATCGTCATTTGTTCCCAACTATCTGCCACCCCGCAGGCAAGGAGGCAAAGCACGGCAAAGACGGGCAGCCTCCGGTCCAAGAACCGGAAAACGCACAAAACAAAAGGGCCGTTGCTTGCACATCGGCCCTTCTTTCAATGCGGCATATAGCAGGGCCCGCAAGGCCCGCCACAGACGCGTTCAGTTCATCCAGCCCTGCACGGTGCGCGCGCCATCGGACACGTCATCCCCGACGCCTGCAATCGTGTTGCACGCGCTCAGCGACACCATCAGAAGGCCAAGCAAAACGAGCTTTTTCATTTGTCTGCCTCATACCACCAAGTGTCGGGCATGAAGCCCGGCCAGTCACCATAGACCGGCAAGGTTTCGGGATAATGAAGGCTGGATTTATGTGCAAGCCTCGTGCTTTTGGAATACCATGCGGGGATCACATAGCGCCCCTGGGTCAGGATCCTGTCCAAGGCCCGCACTGCGGCCACGTAATCATCGTGATCAGTGGCTGCCAGCATATGGCGGATCATCGCTTCGGCGGCGGGGCTTGCCATGCCCATGTAGTTCCAGCTTCCCGGCTGCGCCACACCGGCAGAGCCCCAATAGAGCATCTGCTCGTTGCCCGGGCTCAGCGAGAGGGCGCGCCAGTACCATGTCATATCGAACTGGTAGTTGCGCGCGCGCTGGACATATTGCGCATCGTCGATCGTGGTCACGCGGGCCTTGACGCCGATCCGTTCAAGCGCCTGCACATAGATATCGACCACCGATTGCGGATCATAGGGGCCGCTGCCATAGCCGCCGCCCTGACGCAGCAGGATCTCGAACTGGAACGGCTGGCCCGACGCATTGCGCAGCACCCCGTCACGCGCCACAGTCCAGCCTGCGTCTTCCAGAAGTTTCAACGCCTTGCGCGTGTTCTTTCGATTCATCTCCCGACCGTCCGAGACGGGCAGGGGCGTGCCCTCCAGCGTGCCCGGGGCAAGCTGGTCGGCAAAGGGGGCCAGCAGAGCCTTGACCTTGCCGCTGGCAGGGCCGGGCTGCATGCCTAGCTCAGAGTTGGAAAAGAACGATATAACGCGGGGTTCGGCGCCATTGTTGAGAGTCTTGTTGATGAATTCGAAATTGAAAACCTCGGTCAGCGCCTCGCGAACCCGCCAGTCCTTGAACAAGGGGTTGCGGGTATTCATCACCAGACCGTCAATTCCCGAAGGACGGGCATGCGGGATCTCGTCCTTGACGATCTCGCCGGATTGAGCGGCGGCAAAATTGTAGTTATTCTGCCAGCGCGCATCGCTCATCTCGCGCCATGCATCGACATCCCCAGCTTTAAAAGCTTCGAATATCACATTGCCATCCTTGAAATATTCATGGCGGATCGTGTCGAAATTCCAAAGGCCGTGATTGAAATTCACATCCTTGCCCCACCAGTCGGGATCGCGCTTGAAGCTGATGAACCGTCCGTTGGAAACCTGATCCACCACATAAGGGCCAGAACCGACCGGAACCATGTCGGTGGTCGCCTCGAAATCCTTGCCCGCCCATTGCGCTTTTTCCAGAATAGGGCGCATCCCCATCAGCAAGGCCAGCTCGCGGTCGGGGGCGTTGAAGGTGATACGCACGGAGCGCGGACCGGTCTGGCGGATGTCTTTCACCTTGGCCCAGGCGTTGCGGTAGCGCGGATGCCCGTGTTCGCCAAGCGTCTTGTAGGACCAGATCACATCCTCGACGGTCACCGGCTTGCCGTCGGAAAAATGCGCTTCGGGACGGAGCGTGTATTCGACATAGCTGCGCGCCGCATCGGTATCGACGCTTTCCGCCAGAAGACCATAAAGGGTGAAGGGTTCGTTGATCGAGCGCGCCATCAGCGACTCGGTCACATATTGGCTGATTCCCGTCGCAGGCCGGCCAAGCAGAATCCACGGATTAAGAGAATCAAACGTGCCGACTTCGCCCAGTTTCAGCGCACCGCCCTTGGGCGCGTCGGGATTTGCATAAGGCAGGTGGTCAAACCCGTCGGGCAGGGCAGGCGCACCGGTCATCGCCAGAGCATGCTGCGGTGCCGCAAAGCCTTTTGAGCCAATCAATAAAGGGCTTGCTGCAAGCATGGCACCTATAAGCATGCGTCTAAAGGCGGTTCGTTGCATCGCGATGATCCCGTTTCTGCTCGTGGTATTTGAAGGAAATCTAACGGAGCATTAGGGCTTACGCAATTTTCCCTTTGAAACTACGCGCAGTTCGGCCTATAACAAACTCACTGCTCGATAGGTTTCTTGCCTGTATGAAACCTGCCTCATGACTTAGCGCCCGCCTTGTGCGGGCGTTTTTTTTGGTTCTAACGGCAGTTCTTAGCCAGTTTCCCGCTGCAGTTGCATCCATTAACGTTTTGAACGCGCAGGTTTTTTAGGTCCAAATCAGAAAGGCACCAGCCCGGAAAGATCCGGCGGCACCTCGACGAAGCGGTTTCAGATAATAGGGCGCTTTTGCTTGATGCGATTCGTGAACGCAAGCGAAAAAACCGCACGGCTGCGTGAATAAGCGATTTTTCACGTGATTGGACCTTGCCAGATTCGGCCCTAGGATGATGATCGCAGGCATAATCCAAAGGAGGACCTCATGAGCCTAAACGGAAAAACTGCAGTTATTACCGGATCTAATTCGGGAATCGGATTGGGCGTCGCCCGCGAACTGGCCCGCGCGGGGGCGAATGTTGTTCTGAATTCTTTCACGGACCGTCCCGAAGATCATGAACTGGCGAAGAGCATTGCACAGGAATTCGGCGTCGAGGCGCGCTATATCAAAGGCGACCTTTCCAAAGGGGCCGAGGCGCGTGGCCTGATCGAGCAGGCTGGCACCTGCGATATTCTGGTCAATAATGCCGGTATCCAGCATGTGGCCCCGATCGACGAATTTCCCGTCGATAAATGGGACACCATTATTGCCATCATGCTCAGCTCGGCGTTCCACACCACGGCTGTCGCACTGCCGATGATGCGCAAGGCAGGCTGGGGACGGGTGGTCAATATCGCCTCGGCCCATGGCCTGACCGCCTCGCCCTACAAATCGGCCTATGTCTCCGCCAAACATGGCGTGGTGGGCATGACGAAGGTTGTGGCCCTGGAAACCGCGAAAGAGCCGATCACCGCCAATGCGATCTGCCCGGGCTATGTGCACACGCCTCTGGTCGAGGCGCAGATCCCCGATACGGCCAAGAAATACAACATGACCGAAGAAGAGGCGGTGGAGAAGATCATTCTGGACCGTCAGCCTTCGAAACAGTTTGCCACCGTCGAACAGATCGGCGGCACGGCGGTATTTCTTTGTTCGGACGCAGCGGAACAGATCACAGGCACCACGATTTCGGTCGATGGTGGCTGGACCGCCTTGTAAGATCGCTACCGAAGGGGGCGCAGGCCCCCTCCGATTTTACCGGCACCGTTCCGACGGGCACGATTGGTCGCCCGATTGCGGCTACACCATGATGGATTTGTAATTCAAAGCGGTTTGAAACGGCTGCGGGAGTATCACGGATGGACACCAAAAGGATCAATCTCGCGCTTCAGGGCGGCGGCGCACATGGGGCCTTCACATGGGGCGTTCTGGACCGCCTCCTTGATGAGGACTGGATCGAGATCGCCGCCATCTCCGGCACCTCTGCGGGCGCGCTGAACGGTGCCGCGCTGAAATCCGGACTGGCGCAGGCAAGCGGCACGAAAGGGCGCGAGGCCGCCCGCGAGGCGTTGAACTGGCTGTGGTCGCAGGTGGCCGAAGGCAATGATTTCCGCACGGATCGCTGGGTCTCGGCACTGTTTCCCTATCCGGACACGGTGACGCGCTGGTTCGACCTGTTCACCCCTGCCTTCTATATCGAAAACTGGCTGAGGCTGCTTTCTCCCTATGATTCCGGCCCGTTCTATATCAACCCGCTCGCTCGGGTGGTTCAGGATCTGGAATTCGAGAATGTCTGCGCCAAAGAAGGACCGGCATTTTTTGTGTCGGCCACCAATGTGCGCAATGGCAAGATCCGTATTTTTTCGGGCGATGAGGTCACGCCCGATGCGCTGCTGGCATCGGCCTGCCTGCCCAACCTGTTTCGCGCGGTCGAAATCGACGATCCCGTGACCGGACGGCGCGAAGCCTATTGGGATGGCGGTTACACCGGCAATCCGGCACTGTTTCCGCTTTTCGAGCCGCAATTCCCGCGCGACATCATGATCGTGAATATCAATCCACTGGCGCGCGAGGGCATTCCGACCACGCCACAGCAGATCGAGGAGCGGATCACGGAAATCTCGTTCAACACCTCGCTGCTGCGGGAATTGCGCGCGATCAATTTCGCCCGTCGGGTCATCGCCGAGAAGCACCTGCCCGAACGCGCGATGAAAGACGTGCTGATCCATCTGATTGCCGATGACGACACGATGCTGTCGCTCAGCCAAAGTTCCAAGGTCTCTCCCAGCTATGGCACGCTGGGGCGGCTGAAAACGGCCGGTCAGCAGGCGGCAGACCGGTTTCTGGACCAGCATGCCGACAAAATCGGTAAGGAGCCTTCGGTCAATCTGGCGGAGCTTTTCGGCTAACCCTTGCGAAAACGCGGCTCAACGCGGTTTGGGCGCGTCTTTTTCCGTGGGATAGACCAATCCGGCAGAGATGATCAGCTTGGCAGCATCTTCGATCGACATGTCGAGATAGGTGATCTGCGAACGCGGCACAAACATCAGAAATCCCGAGGTCGGGTTCGGTGTGGTCGGCATGAAGACCGAAATCAGCGGATCTTCGGGGGTATCGGCCAGCCGCGCGACCTCGCCCTTGGCGGTGGAGGAAACGAACGCCATCGCCTTGATACCGGGGCGCGGATATTCGATGATACAGGCGCGGTCGAATTTTTCTTCGCCTTGGCTGAAAACCGTTTCCGCAATCTGCTTGATACCGGAATAGACGGAGCGCACGACGGGGGTGCGGTCTACAATCGCCTCCCCCGAACGGATCAGCGCGCGCCCGAAGAACCCTTTGGCCAGCCAGCCGACAACCAGCGTGAAGATCAGGAAGATCAGCACCCCGATCCCGCGCAGATTGACCCCGATATAATGTTCGGGGCGCAGCTCGTGCGGCACCAGCGGCAGCACCCAGCCATCAACCCATCCTGCCACCGTCCAGATCAGCCATGCTGTCAGGCCGATAGGGGCAATGACCACAAGACCGGTCAGGAAAGACGCCCTGATCGCGGCGAAGCGCCGGCGGGGCTTGGGTTTCTGGTCGGTCGGGGGAAGGGTCATACCATGTCCTGCAATCACGAATCCCCCGCCTGCCGGGGGCAACCCGCCCTAGATGGGAGAGCCCTACCGCTTTAGCAACATTTGCTTAGCGCAAAGTGACGATTTCTTTCGCAATTTGCGCCGCCAGTCGCGCATTGTTCAGAACCAGCGCGATATTGGCGGCAAGTGAACGCCCCTCGGTCAACTCGAAGATGCGTTGCAACAGGAAGGGTGTGACCGCTTTGGCCTTGATATTGCGCGCGTCCGCCTCGGCCAGAGCCTGTTCGATCACCGGTAGGATGACCTCGCGCGGGATCTCTGCCTCGGGCGGCACCGGATTGGCCACAAGCTGCCCCCCCGGCAGACCCAACGCTGCCCGCATCAGCGCCGCTTTCGCAATCTCGGCAGGGTGATCCGCCCGCAACGGTGCCGCAAGCCCTGAATCGCGCGACCAGAAGGCGGGCAGGGTATCCTGCCCATAAGCGAAGACCGGCACACCATCGGTTTCCAGCACCTCGAAGGTCTTCGGCAGATCCAGAATGGCTTTGGCACCAGCACAGACCACGGTTACGGCGGTCTGGCCCAGCTCTGCCAGATCGGCGGAGATATCGAAGCTTTCTCCGGCACCGCGATGCACGCCCCCGATCCCGCCCGTCGCAAAAACCGAGATACCCGCCCGCTGCGCACAGATCATGGTGGCCGCCACCGTGGTGGCCCCATAGGCCCCGCGCGACAAACAGACCGCCAGATCGGCCCGCGAGACCTTCATCACCCCTTCGGCCTGTGCCAGTTCCTCGAGTTGCGGATCGCTCAAACCGATATGGATACGGCCCCGCATCAGGGCAATCGTTGCGGGCACGGCCCCTTCGGCACGGATCGCGGCCTCGACACGGCGCGCTGTCTCGATATTTTGCGGATAGGGCATACCGTGGGTGATGATGGTGGATTCTAGCGCCACAACGGGCTGTCCTGCCGCGAGCGCGGCAGAGACCTCGGGGGTGAAGACAAGTAGATCGGTCATGTCGCAATATCTCCGGAAACATAACGGGCAGCAGCCAGAAGGGCGCGCGACAAAGCCTCTTCGCGCGGGCAACCAGCATATTCGGCCACCAGATGGGCAGCCATGAACGTGTCGCCCGCGCCAGTCACGCGGGAAACCAGAACCTCGGGCGGGCAGGCGGTCAGGACGCCCCCTGCCGACATATCGGCCGCATCGCGCCCGCCATCGGTCACCAAGGCGCGCCGCGCACCACGACGGGCCAGCCCCTCGGCGGCCTCGCGCGCCGAGCGGAACTGGCTCTGGCACAGAATGCTCGCCTCTTCGAGATTGACATAAAACGTGACGCGGGGATGGGCGAGTAATGGCAAAAGCCGCTCGGCCTTGCCAGGGCTGGCCGGGGCCACGCGCAAATCGGCGCGCGCGAAAAGCGGGGATCGGGCGATCTGTGCCAGAAGGTCGGTCGTCAGATTTCCGTCCAGCGCCACAGGCCCGTGCCAAGGCGCGTCGGCAGAGCCCAGACGGCCATCCGCCAGCGGCTGCAGGATCTTGTCGCCCGCGGCCTCCAGCGAATGCGCGTCGGCAAGCGCGGCCACAAGGCCCGTCGCGCATTCTATCGCCATATAGCGATCCGTCGGCAGGTCAGCCGAACGGTAGACATGGCCCGCATCAATCCCCAGCCGCCCGGCCTGCGCCAGAAGCTCCACCCCCTGACTGTCGCGCCCGACGGCGGATAGCAGGATAGGGCGCATACCGAAGCGCGTCAGGGTCATCGCGATATTCATTGCAACGCCCCCCGGCAAGCGGGTGATCCGTCCGGGCATATCCGCCCCGAACCGCATCGGAGCGGGCGTCCGGCCGATAATGTCCCACAGCACCGAGCCGATACATACTATGTCACGCATCTCTGTCATAAGCCCTCCTTGCCGCGCGGCAGAACACGGCGCAAGAGAAACCTGATCAGAAGGTCAAATCAAGATCCAGCCCGCAATCGAAACTGTCATACCGGTAAAGCGCGACATTCGAGCGGTTATTGGTGTAGCTGCAGCGCAGCTTCGGAACACTGTTGCCAATGCGGATCTGGCGGAAGCTGGCAAAGACCGAAAGCTCGGCCGTCTCGTCATGACGCACCTCGCCCAATAGCGGGAAATCGGCATCGTAGCGGCGCCAGTCATAGCGCAGCGTGGCCCCCGCCGTCACCTTGCGCCCCAGCGGACGGACGATCCCCGCCGAAAGACCCAGCGCGCGATACCGATGATAGTCCAGCCGCACATCCGAGCGCCCGAGCCGCAGCCCGTAACTTAGCTGGGACGCCCCCGCCTGATGTGAGAAACTTCCAGCAGCTTGGTAAAAACGCCCGTCATAGCCTTGTTTATCAAGATAATCCCGATATTCCGCCAGGAGTGATCCGCTGAGGCTGGCTTGCGGCACCGACGCGGCGTCCAGCCACCAGCGCTTGCGGGCCACAACCCCATAGGCGCGATAATCCGAAGTCTTCTGATCCGCCAGCCCGTCATAGGCCCGATACCGGCCATAGGCACTTACCCCCCAGTCATCCGGTGTGAGGAGGTTTTCATAGGCCAGCGTCACCGACGGCTGGAGATAGCGCAGATCGCGCTGCGCATACCACTCGCCCGAAAGCACAGAGGACAGACGCAGCCTGTGGCCGGGCGCAGGGTGGAAGATCCAGTCGCCACTGACCGAAAACTCCGCGCCGATGCCGGTTTTTTCATCACCGCCATTCTCGATCAGAAAGGTGCCGTAATCGGTCACCAGATAGGTCTGCGAGGAACTGCGCGCGATATTGGTCGAGGGCAGCAGACCGAACGATCCGGAAAATCGGAACGGATGCGCGCGATCGAGCTGCCGAAGCGCCGCAAGATAGGCGGGACGGTTGCGCGTTTCATGCCGCAGCACATAGCGCAGAACGGCCTCGGCCCGCTGCGGCCTGCCCATCTGCGCCAGAACCCTGTCAATCGCGCTGGCCGCAGGCCGGTAATCAGGGCGCTGTGCGGCAATCTCGCCATAGACTTTCAACGCCTTGAGCGGCTGCCCCGACATCTCCAGCTGCGCGGCCAGCGCCATCCACTGTGCAATCGTCCGCGTCTGCTCGGCGCGCAGGGGCAGGGTGCAAAGCCCCACAAACAGGAAGAACCAAACAAAACGCATCAGAACAGAGCGGGCAAAAGACAGCACGTGGGATATCCGATTTCAAAACGTAAAAAGATGCGCCAATGCTGGCGCATCCTATCAGTCATCATAAGCGATAAAGTCAGTCTTCATAAGCCACAAAACCACCGCCCGTGGTTTCGGTCACGCCCTCATCGGTGGTGAACGTGCCCTCGACATCGCCAAGCGCCATCAACGCATCGTCCTGCTCGTAGACATTCCCGGTCATCGTCAGGTCGAAATCGGCCCCACCATCGCCATCCGACAGATGCCCCGTCGCACTTGCGTCAATAGCCGCGGAGGTCACGGTGCCATCCACCGTCAACGCGCCGGAAACATTGCTGACTTTCACCGGATTGGCTTCATCGGACGTATCGAAGAGCGCGAAATTATCCGCCGTGCCGCTGACGGTGCCATTATCGAAATCGACATCCATGCTCAGCTTGCCGAGCGCATCAATCTCGTCCTCCTCTTCCTCGATGCTGAAGCCCATATAGCCCGACATGGACACAGCGCCCGAGGCATCGGTGGCCACGGTGGCATCGCCGTTCTCCACGGCGGCAATAGCCTCGTCATATTGCGTCATCACCGTCGCCGCCTCGGACGCGCTCAGGCGGGCACCGCCACCCGTGCCGTTGCTGCCACCGCCGCTGCTGCCACCACAGGCAACCAGCGCCGTACAGGCCAAAAGTGCAAAGCCGGAAAGTTGAATACGCATGAAATTCTTCCTTTGATATGCCTGCGCAACATCGTCACGCCCTTAGGTAACGGGAAGTTGAGGTGATGTGATACCGCACCGCAACCTAGGAATTCTTATAGGTTGCGATCTGCGGTAAACGCTGCGTAAACTGGAAAATGGTGGGACAAGTCAGGTAAAATCGGCCGTGAACATTATCACGGACCGGCGATGTTGATGTTAGACAATTCGGGAGCCGAGGCACGTTTATGAGACGTCCCAAGCCACAAGACCCTTTCCTCCAGACGCCCGAACCGCTTGCGCCTGCCTTTACACCGCCCGCATATGAACGCCCCCAGCGCCGCCCCTTCGAGGGTGCCTATCTTCTGGTCGGCGGTGATGGCAGAATTTCCAGCCAGACCGAGGCCGCAACAGAATTGCTGAACGCCTCGGACAGCTTTGCAGAATGCAACGGCCAGTTCTGCGCCGATGCGCCGGTCTTACGGGCACTGGATGAGGTGATCCTGTCGCAATCGCTGGTGCCTGTGCGGCTGGATGTGAGCGACAGCAAGCTGGGGCGGATCACCTGCCATATCTTTGCGCATAAGGGGCTTAAAAATACGGCGCTGGTCTATTTCTGGGCGGCCAATATGACACCGGAGCCTGCCTTCTCGACATTGCTGAGCAAGCGGGAATTGCAGATATTCCATATGATTGCCGACGGGATGCGCCGCGACCAGATCGCGTTTGAGCTGTCGATCTCGCTGGCAACCATCGATCTGCATATGACCGGATTGCGGCGCAAACTGGGGGCCAAAACCCTGCCGGAGGCCGTGGCGCGTGGCTACGAGCTGGGTTTGCGCTGAAATCTGCGCCCTAAAGTCGTTTCTATGCCCGTTCATGGCATATTTCGCTTGTCACGCTGGAAAAACCACGGTAACAGGCGCGCACTTCACAGGCGAAGGCGGGCCTCTCGGGGGAGACATCCTCGAAGGTCCACCGGTTGGGGCCACCTAGCACGGTGGTTCTCAAAACCTTCGCCCAGGCGCAAACCGGAAAAGGAAAAGACCATGGCGCTTCCCGATTTCACCATGCGTCAGCTGCTTGAAGCTGGCGTTCACTTCGGTCACCAGACGCAACGCTGGAACCCGCAGATGCAACAATACATCTACGGCGACCGTAACGGCATCCACATCCTCGACCTGACCCAGACCGTCCCGATGCTGGACAAGGCTCTGCAAGTCGTGCGTGACACCGTTGCAAAAGGCGGCCGCGTTCTCTTCGTTGGTACCAAGCGTCAGGCAGCCAAGCCGATCGCAGAAGCTGCAGAGAAATCCGCACAATACTACATGAACCACCGCTGGCTCGGTGGTACGCTGACCAACTGGAAAACCGTTTCCCAGTCGATCTCGCGCATGAAAACCATCACCGAGAAGCTTGAAGCAGGCGCAGAAGGCCTGACCAAAAAAGAGCGCCTCGGCATGGAGCGTGACCACGAGAAGCTGACCGCGTCGCTCGGTGGTATCGCCGAAATGGGCGGCCTGCCGGACCTGCTGTTCGTCATCGACGTCAAGAAAGAAGATCTGGCCATCGCAGAAGCCAACAAGCTGGGTATCCCGGTTGTGGCTGTTGTCGATACCAACTGCTCGCCCAAAGGCGTTGACTACGTGATCCCGGGCAACGACGACGCCGCACGCGCCATCTCGCTCTATTGCGATCTGGCAGCACGCGCAGCACTTGACGGCATGACCGCTCAGATGGGCGCTGCAGGCGTTGACCTTGGCGCTCTGGAAGACGCACCGGTTGAAGAAGCCGTCGAGGCAGAAGAAGCGTAATCGCTTCACCGTCATCCCAATGACACGGGAGGGGGCTATGACCCCTCCCAATTATATTTGACAGGAGATCCGAGCATGGCGATCACCGCAGCAATGGTGAAAGAACTGCGCGAAAGCACCGGCGCAGGCATGATGGACGCGAAAAAAGCGCTGACCGAAACCGATGGCGACATGGAAGCCGCGGTTGACTGGCTGCGCACCAAAGGTCTTGCAAAAGCCGCCAAGAAATCGGGCCGCGTTGCAGCAGAAGGCCTGGTGGCCGTGGCTGTGAACGGTGGCAAAGGTGTGGCTGTCGAAGTGAACTCGGAAACCGACTTTGTTGGTAAGAACGCCGAATTCCAAGCGATCGTTGCGAAAATCTCGGCAGCTGCACTGACCGTTGACAGCACCGAAGAGCTGGCAAACGCTCCCGTTGACGGCAAGCCGGTTTCGGAAGTCCTCACCGACGCAATCGCGAAAATCGGCGAGAACCTGACCCTGCGCCGCATGGTGAAAGTGGAAGGCGAGACCGTTGTCTCCTACGTCCACAATGCCGCAGCTGAAGGCATGGGCAAAATCGGTGTTCTGGTTGCGCTGAAAGGCGACAACGAAACCATCGGTAAGCAAATCGCGATGCATATCGCAGCAACCAATCCGGCGTCGCTGTCGGAAGCGGATCTGGATCCGGCAATCGTCGAGAAAGAGAAGCAGGTTCAGATCGATATCGCACGTGAATCGGGCAAGCCCGAAGCCGTGATCGAGAAGATGATCGTGGGTCGTATGCAGAAGTTCCTGCAAGAGATCACCCTCGTGAACCAAGCTTTCGTTATCAACCCCGATGTGACCGTTGGCCAAGCCGCCAAAGACGCAGGTGTTGAAATCGTTGCATTCGCCCGCGTCGAAGTCGGTGAAGGCATCGAGAAGAAAGAAGAAGATTTCGCAGCAGAAGTCGCAAAGACGGCGGCTGGCAACTGATCTCTTCGATCTGAACGATTTGAAACGAGCGTCCTGCGGGGCGCTCGTTTTTTTATGAACGCCCGACAGGCACAGCAGGATTTCAAGCTAGGAGACGCGCATAGGGCAGGCGGGTTCCCTGAGGGGCCGGATGCAAAGAACAGGCGCTAGGGGACCAAAACCAAAAAGGCCTGACATACGAAAATGCGTATGTCAGACCCGAAACCGGTACCCCGGCAAGACCTCGAAACAACGCGGATGAATGCTCGCACGCCTCAAGATCCCCATGTTCCTGGCCAAAGCCACCACTCACGGAACAGATTTAATCTAACGTAAATTCATCCTGCTTGAGAAGTAAGGAAAACCATACCTTGCTCATCGATCAAGAAAATAGAAGATACGGTGTTAAACTCTTGGATGATTTTTAAGATCTGCGCCCGCAGCGATTGCCCCGTGTTGCGGCTGGAAGATCTGGTTCATGACGGCGGCTTTCAAAACAGCCTGCGCCGTTGTCTCGACATTCAGGGATTCGCGGGCCAGCCGCAGATGTTTCTCGACCGTGGTGACGGTAAGCCCCATCAGACAGGCCACATCCTGCGCGGTTTTGCCATCTGCGATCCATTCCAGCACTTCGCGCTGGCGGGGCGAGAGATGGCGTTTCGGGGGGATATAGGGCAGGCTGGACAGGCGCATATGCATCAGCTGGCAGGCCACAAGAAGCGTCCGCTGATGTTCGCACCAGATCTGGTCCACCTCGGCCTGCGACAGCCCCTTGCGCGCGCAGAGGCCAATGCCACCGCGCGCCCGCGTATTCGATTGCGGAAAGCCGATCGAGATACCGGCCAGAATGTCATAGCGGCGATTGAGTTCGAGCACCTTCAAAGAGGCGTCATCCAGAGTCCCCGACTGGAGCTTCTGGGCAACCAGTCCCCAGCTTTCCCAGCCCTCGTTCTCCCAGGCCCATTGGATCATCGGCGCATCGGCATAAAGGCGACCGTCCAGCAGCGCCTTTATGTAGCATTTTTCGTGATTGGACAGAACGATGGTCTCATCCAGATCCAGCAGATTCGGCTGGGTCTGAAAGCGAGTGTAACCATAAAGCAGGCGATCGAACCCGTAATCGTCCATAAACCGGCAGTGATGCGCCCAGATCTCTTCGACCGAGGTCAAACTCAGGAGAGTTTCGATATATTCCAGCATACGCAAGTCACCACTCTTTCTCGCAAGGAGTAGTCTGCAACTGCTAAAAATATCAATACCTCAACACGCGTTGACCTTTGAAGGAAATATCCGAATACACGGAATGATCAGGCCTTTTGTTCCGCATATGATGCCAAAGTTGTAATAAGCGGACGATGGTCATAGCCCGCAGAGGCCGCCGCCGACACGATCTCGGCAATGTCCATGCGGCCCGCCTGTGCCATCGCCCACAGATGCGAGCTGCGCGTGCCAGAGCGGCAATAGGCGAAACAGGGTTTCTCGGCATCGTTCAGACAGGCTTCGAACGCCTGCACAAGTTCAAGCGTCATTTCCCCCGGATAGAACGGCAGGTAATGCGCAGTCATACCATTCTCCGCAGCCGCTTTCACAAAATGTTCATGCGCGAGTTCGGGCGGATTCTCCTCATCGGGGCGATTGATGATGAGCGAACGGAAACCCTGTTCGGCCAGCGTCGAGACATCCTCCAGAGAAATCTGCGGCGAGACGGCAAATTCAGATGAAAGCGGGCGAATATCCATAACATGCTCCTTTCCGGAAAACCGGCAGTATTCGGAGTTTATAGAGCCCATAGGGCAGGGTGGCCGCAAGAGCGATCTGTTCAAGCCTCGGGGATTTCGCGCAGAAACTTCGCGACATAGTCAGGAAACTGCGCGAAGTCATCGAAACTCGCCCAAGGTGCAAGGCTGTCGATCGTGCTTTTGCGATAACCGCGTGTGAACAGCAAGAACGGCACGCCCGCCGCATGGGCCGTCTCGGCATCCACCTCGGAATCCCCGACATAAAGGCAATGCTCGGCAGATAACGCGGCCCTGGCGACCAACAGCATCTGCGGATCGGGTTTGCGGACAGACAAGCTGTCACCCGCAATAATATAGTCAAAAAACTCTTCAATATTAAGGTGCTGCAAGACAGTCTTCGCAGGCTGCATCGGTTTGTTCGTGCAAAGGCCGAGCGCCACACCCTGAAGGCGTAGCGCCTGCAGCGCCGAACGTGCGCCCTCAAAGAGCGTATTCCCCTCGCGCTGGACCTCGTATTGGGCCGAAAACGCATGGAAAAGCTGCGAGAGTTTGGATGAACTTCGAGGTATTTCAAGATGATCCGCGACGCAGTTCATCAGATGCGGCACCCCATGCCCGATGAACCCGCGCACGGTCGCAACCGGAAGTTCGGGCAGGTGCTGCGCCGCAAGCGCCTGATTCAGGGCAAGCTGGATCGCCGCAGCGCTTTCAACCAGCGTTCCATCAAGATCGAATATAACGGAAAGCGGCGGAGCTGCTGCGGCGATCGCGGTCATTCTTTCACACGTGCCGCTTCGGCCGCCGTGCGGATCGCCGTGATATTGCGCCCGTAGACATCGGGATTTGTCACCGAACCGCCTTTGAAGACAGCAGACCCGGCCACCAGAACATCGGCACCGGCTGCCGCCATCAGCGGCGCGGTCTCGGGCGTGATCCCACCATCAATCTCGATATGGATCGGACGGTCTCCGATCATGGCACGCAGCTTGCGGACCTTGTCGATCTGGCTATGGATGAATTTCTGACCGCCAAAACCGGGATTTACGGTCATGACGCAGATCAGGTCGAGCTGGTCGAGAAGATAGTCGATCTGCTCGATACCGGTACCGGGGTTCAGCGCCAGACCGGCTTTGCAGCCTGCGCCACGGATCGCTTGCAGCGTGCGGTGGATATGCGGACCGGCTTCAAGATGCGCGGTGATGACATCGGCACCAGCCTCGGCATAGGCATCGATATATTGATCCACCGGCGAGATCATCAGATGGACATCCATGACCGTCTTGATATGCGGGCGGATCGCCTTGCACAGCGGCGGCCCGAAGGTCAGGTTCGGAACGAAATGGCCGTCCATAACATCGACATGGACCCAATCGGCGCCTTGCGCCTCAATGGCCTGAATTTCACGACCGAAATCCGCGAAATCCGCCGAAAGGATCGAGGGGGCAATTTTGATGCTGCGGTCAAAGCTCATGGCTCAGTGTCCTGCGATTTAAAGGGAATTACCGATGCTTTAGTGGGTTGCGTGGCTCAGGTCCAGCAAACAATCGGAAAACTGTCCTGAATGATATGAGATAGAACCAAGTATTTTACATAATCCTGATTATTCGCATTTTATATAGCAGATCAAATAAGCCACATTACTCATTGTAATATATGCATTTTTATATCTCCCGCCGACATCGTGATGCCGATGGGAGATTTCGGAACAGTCAGCCCGCATTTTCCGACAATTTACGCAACCGCGCGATAAGCGAGGATGTATCCCAACGGCCACCACCCAAGGCTTGGACATCCTTGTAAAACTGGTCCACCAAAGCTGTCAGCGGCAATGGTGCCTTGATTTCATCCGCTGTGGTCAGGCAGATACCAAGGTCTTTCCGCATCCAGTCTACGGCAAATCCGAACGCATATTCCCCCTTGGCCATTGTCTCTGACCGGTTGGACATCTGCCAGCTACCGGCCGCGCCCTGACTGATCACCTCGACGACATCCGCAATCGACAAACCTGCCTTTTCCGCAAAAAGAAGCGCCTCGGACAGGCCTTGCACCACGCCCGCAATCGCGATCTGGTTGGCCGATTTACATAATTGCCCGGCACCGCTTTCGCCCAGACGGCGGCAGATCTTGCCATAGGCCGCCAACACGGGCTCGACCGCGTCATAATGGGCTTGGGTCCCACCGCACATGATGGACAGCGCGCCATTTTCCGCACCCGCCTGACCGCCTGAAATCGGCGCATCGACAAAGCCCAGACCTTTTCCGTCAGCCAAAGCCGCCAATTCGCGCGTGACCATCGCAGACACGGTCGTATGGTCCACCAGAATGGCGCCGCTCTTCATGGCGGAAAACGCGCCATCGGCACCAGCACAGACCATGCGCAGATCATCATCATTCCCGACGCAGGTCATCACCATATCCGCGTCCCGAACCGCTTCGGCAGGCGTTTTTCCAAGCGCACCGCCGTGGTCAGCAACCCATTTTTCGGCTTTAGAAGTAGTGCGGTTATACACCGTGACGTCATGGCCTGCGGCCTTCAGATGGGCCGCCATCGGATAGCCCATTACGCCAAGCCCCAGAAATGCGATTTTTGTCATCGGCAAACTCCCTCATCAGATCGGCAAACTCGCGCAAACGCGCGTTGATCCTTTGTCATACCTGACTTACTAAGCCGCAACCCCTGCTGGTCACATCCGGCTCAACTTTTGCAGACCTACCCGGAGCGCGCATGTACAAACTCTTCCGCTGGATGGTGCGATTGACCGCAGTCGCAATCGCATTGGTGGTGCTTGGCGCAATCGGCGTGTGGTATTTTGCCTCGCGCTCCCTGCCTGATTACAATGCAACCTATCGCGTTTCGGGCATTTCCGCACCGGTCGAGATCGTGCGCTCGACAGAGGATGTCCCCCATATCTTCGGCAAGAACGATCCGGACGTCTTTTTCGGCCTCGGTCTCGCCCATGCGCAAGACCGGCTATGGCAAATGGTCATGCTGCGCCGCACCGTTCAGGGGCGGCTTTCGGAAGTCTTCGGGCAAAGCACGGTCAAAACCGACGAGCTGATGCGCAGGCTGGGCCTCTATGACGCGGCTCTGGCTTCGGTCGATGCGCAGGACCCGCAGACCAAAGCCGCCCTTGAAGCCTATTCGGCAGGCGTGAACCAATGGATCGCGCAGGTCAATAAAGGGGCCAAGGGGCGTGGCGCGCCAGAGTTCTTTTTGTTCGATAATTCAATATCCTATTGGACACCTGCGGATTCCCTCGCGATCCTGAAGCTGATGGCTGTCGAACAGAACAACCAGTTCAGCCGCGAAGTGCTGCGGGCCCGTGTGTCGCTGCTGGACCCGTCTTGGGTGCGCGATCTGCTGCCCGATATGCCGGGGAGCGTGACAGATACCCTGCCCGCCTATCACGACCTCTTCCCCGATGTGCCGCGCGCCTTACAGCAGGAAAGCGCGCCCGAGCCGCTTTCGCCCTTTCCCGCCGCAGGCCTTGAGGCAGGCTCGAACGGTTGGGCGGCAGCGCCTGACCGATCGGCCGCAGGCGGGGCGCTTCTGGCCAATGACCCGCAACTCGGGCTGACCGCCCCTGCCCTTTGGTATCTGGCGCGGCTGCAACTGTCATCGGGCGGCGTTATTGGCGGTACTATCCCCGGCATTCCGCTGGTGATCACGGGCCGTAACGAACATATGGCCTGGGGCGTGACCGCCGCCTATGTCGATGACATGGATCTGCATGTCGAACAGATCAATCCCAAGGACCGCGAAACCTATCGCACCCCCGATGGCTGGCAGAAATTCATCACCAAGCGCACCATTCTCAAGGTCAAGGATGCACAGCCGCTGACCCTGACCCTGCGCAGCACCGAAAACGGACCGGTCCTGCCGGGGACGCATTTCGATCTGGGCACGATCACGCCGCCCGGATCGGTGATTTCTGTCGATTGGACGGCACTCGACCCGCATGATACCACCATGAGCGCGGCGATGAAGCTGATGGAGGCCAAGGATGTCACCGCTGCAATCGAGGCCGGCCGCGACTATATCACTCCGGCGCAAAATCTGATTCTCGCGGATCAGAAAGAGGTGGCGCGTGTGCTTGTCGGAGCCATCCCGAAACGCGATCCGACCAATCAGACCGAGGGGCGCATGCCCTCGGCGGGCTGGCTGGCACAAAACCGCTGGATGGGACGCCTGCCCTATGACAGCAACCCGCGCGAGGTTAATCCTGCCGATGGTATCGTGCTGAATACGAACAATAAAACAACCGATGCCAATTTTCCGAACAATGTCACCTTTGACTGGGGAGACAGCCAGCGCATCCAGCGGCTGAGCAAGCTTCTGAGCGAACGCGAGGTGCATTCCCGCGAGAGCTTCATTTCGGCCCAGTTGGATACGGTCAGCCCCGCCGCGCGCAACCTGCTGCCATTGGTGGGCGCGGATCTGTGGTATACCGGCACGCCTGCCCCCGATGGTACTCCCGAACGGCTGCGGCAACGCGCGCTTGAGCTTCTGGCGGCATGGGATGGCGAAATGTCCGAGCATCTGCCGGAGCCGCTGATCTATGCCGCATGGATGCGCGAGCTGCAAAACCGTCTGATCCGCGACGAACTGGGGCCGCTGGCCAGTAAATTTACCGCGCTAGACCCGCTCTTTATCGAACGTGTTTTCCGCAATACCCAAGGGGCGGCCCATTGGTGCAATGTCATCCAGTCCGATGCGCAGGAAAGCTGCACCGATATCGCGCGGATCTCGCTGGATGCGGCCTTGCTGTCGCTGAAAGAGAAATACGGCCCGAATGTCGAGAGCTGGCGCTGGGGCGATGCGCATGAGGCCCGCCACGACCATCCTGTTCTGAAGAACATGCCGCTGATCAGCTGGTTCGCAGATATCCGGCAATCATCTTCGGGCGGAGATTTCACCCTGATGCGCGGCAAGACCCTCGGCACGCCCGACGCCCCCTTCGCCAATGTGCAGGCGGCAGGCTATCGTGGTGTCTATGATCTAGCCGATCCCGATAGCTCTGTCTTTATCATCGCCACAGGACAATCGGGGCATCTCTTCTCGCGCCATTATGACGATCTGGCCGAACTCTGGCGTCGCGGCGAATATATTCCGATGTCCCTTGACCCGGAACTGGCGCGCGCGGCAGCGGCAGGCATTACCAAGCTGGTGCCTGCCTCTTAAGAGCATAGATGAAGACCAACCGCTAATACGCAGGTATCAAAGCGTTTCAAGAAGACCTGAGGCAAGCGACGCAGGACTATGACACGGAACATGAAAACCTCGGCGTAACCACTTGCTACGCCGAGGAAATTCATCACCATCGTTCACAGAACAGCGTCAAAGGGCGTTAAAACGCCCCTTCTGGGAGGCCGTCCACTCGACCTGCAAGACCCAGCCCTCTTTCGACTGCGCCTCGTCACGCACAACATTCTCGGCATGAAGCCATGCATGGCGTCGGCCATCGGCAAAGGGCAGATGCAGCTCCTCGTTCAGACGCTCTTCCCCCAGACGCTGCTCGATTTCAAGCAGGAGCGCCTCGAAGCCTTCCCCCGTCAGCGCAGAAATCGCACAGACATCATCCCGCCGCTCGGCCTGCAAGGCGGTCGCCGCATGATTTTCTTCCGACAACAGATCGAGCTTGTTCCAGACCTCGATGAAAGGAACATCATCATCCACTTTAAGTTTGTCGAGAATGTCTTCTACATCAGCCGCTTGCGCGTCACTTTGCGGATGGGAAATGTCACGCACATGCAAGATCAGATCGGCTTCAAGCACCTCTTCCAGCGTCGCACGGAAAGCGGCAACCAACTGGTGCGGCAATTCCGAGATGAAGCCCACCGTATCCGACAGGATCACCTTGCGCCCTGAAGGCAGCGTCACCCCCCGCATCGTCGGGTCAAGCGTGGCAAAAAGCATATCCTTGGCCAGCACATCCGCGCCGGTCACCTTATTGAACAGCGTGGATTTTCCGGCATTGGTATAGCCGACAAGCGCGACAATCGGAAACGGCACCTTGCGCCGCGACGCCCGATGCAACTCGCGGGTTTTAACCACCTTCGCCAGCTGGCGACGGATACGGACCATCTGTTCGTCAATCGCCCGGCGGTCCGCTTCGATCTGCGTCTCGCCGGGGCCCCCGACAAAGCCAAGTCCGCCGCGTTGGCGTTCAAGGTGTGTCCAGGCCCGCACAAGCCGCGTGCGTTGATAGCTGAGCGCGGCAAGTTCAACCTGCAGCACCCCTTCACGGGTTCGCGCCCGATCAGCAAAAATCTCGAGAATCAAACCGGTTCGGTCAAGAAGTTTAACCTTCCATTCCTTTTCCAGATTGCGCTGCTGCACAGGCGTCACCGGCCCGTCTACCAGCACCAGTTCAATCTCCAGCTCCTGAAGCCTGGCGCCCAACTCCTCCATCTTGCCGGTTCCGAACAGATGTCCGGCATGCGGCTTGGGCAGGCGCACAATCTCCGAGCCCACAACCTCGAGGTCGGGCAAAGCCGCAGCCAGCGCCACGGCTTCTGCCAGCCCATGTTCGGGCAGTCGCATCCCGTCCCCGATCTTGAGGTCGGGATGCAGCACATAGGCCCGCGTGGGAGCCTTATCGTGGGAAACGCTCTCGCTCAAAGGAAACTCAGTCGTCGCCTTCATAAAGCGAAATCGGCTGACCCGGCATGATCGTCGAAATCGCGTGCTTGTAGACAAGCTGGGACTGGCCGTCGCGGCGCAAGAGGACGCAGAAGTTATCGAACCAAGTAATAACCCCCTGCAGTTTCACACCATTGATCAAAAAGATCGTCACCGGAATTTTCGTTTTCCGTACGTGGTTCAGAAACGCGTCCTGCAGGTTCTGTTTATCGGCAGCCATTATATTTTGCCTTTTCTCTTAGCATTTCGGGGACGTTGGCTCGTCCCACTCTGGCTTGAGTATGCGCAAGTCAACGGGAGTTACCACCCCCAAAAAGCGCTGGCCCCACATGACGCGACAAATCGTGCCATTAAAGCACTCATTTTCGCCACAGTTCGGGATTGAAGAGCGCAATGATCGCCAAAGTTTCCAGCCGCCCCAGCACCATAGCAGCCGCCAGAATGGCCTTGGCGGCGGTGCTCAGATCCCCCCAAGCCAGCGGAAAATCTCCTGCCACAGCGGTCAGCGGGCCGGTATTGGACAGGGCCGCAACCGTGAAGATCATGGCGGGTTCGAAATCGAGGCCTGTATAGGAAATCGCGATCATGACCACCGAAATCGAGAGCGCGAAGAGCATGAAGAAAATCCATGCCACGAATGCCCCCTGACGGCGCAGACGGCGCGCCGCAGAGCCTCCGCCGCCAACCGAGCTGGGATAGACAAGCAGGTCCAGTTCGCGCTCGCCATGCCGGATCAGCGCATAGACCCGCAGCAGTCGCACACCGCCGGCGGTGGTGGCGATGCCGCCGCCAATGATCGCCAGTCCCGACAGGATCAGACCCGGCGTCCCCAGCCCCGCCCATGCCCGCGCATCCTCCCAGCCGCTTGATTCAAAGCCGGTGGTGGTCAGAAAGGACAATGTCGTGAACAGCCCGCCCCAAAGCGTGCGCAAGATCACCCCCGGACCGGGATGGGAATCCGTATCCAGCGCCGCAAGCCAGTGGCGGAAAAAGAGCAAGATCACCGTCAGCAATACGATCATCGCCGCCAGCCGCAATTCAGGATCGTCGCGCAACCGCTTGGTCGCGCGCATTTCTCCGTCACCGGGCCAGAACCGGCGCGACAGGGCGGGCAGGAAGAAAACGAAGATGATGACCTCGGTCAGCACGGAGCTTTGCCCCGAGGCCAGGCTGCTGGTCGGCAAGATCCCCGAGGTTGCCAAGGTGGACATTGCCGCACAAAGCGCCACCAGATTATCTTCGCCCGAAATCCGCAAAAGCACCCAGAGAATGCCGGTCAGCCCCGTATAAACCGGAAGCAATTCAAGCGCATATCCGATCATCTTGTCACGGGTGACAACCCCGCGCTGGGTGCCGCGCAGATTGACATCCTTCACCTCGCCGCCCGGCCCGCCAGCAAAGAAGATCTCGAAGCCGCCGACCCGCAGCGGGGCCAATACGGCAATCGTCATCACCAGCATGAAATAGCCGCCGCTCCAGCCCACAAGCGCGCGCCACAGATGTAGCGACGGCGGCAGGCGCGCGGGCGCATATAGCGTGCCGCCCGTCGTTGTCAGCGCCGAGACCATCTCCCACCACGCATTGAACAGCGAGGTGTCGCGCATGACCTCGTGGAAAGGGATCGCCAGAACCAGCGGCAGCAGCGTGAAGGCCCCGACCATCGTCAACAGCGAAGACCGCTCGCGCGGGCCGCGCCGGTTTGCCCCCGTGGCCAGCGCCAGCAGCACGAAAACAAAAAGCAACAGCGAGCCGGTATAGAAAAACGGTCGTGCCACCGCGTGCTGATGCAGGGTCAGCGCATGTATCGCGGGCAGATACATCAGCAGACCCGACACCGCGACCAGAATCACGAAGAGCGGCAGATTGCGCAGATTGGCTCCCATCGGACGCGCTTCAGAAATAGTCGATGGAGACCTGCAGCAGGCGCTCCACCTCGGCCACGTCATCGGCCAGCGCGAAAAGAACGACGACATCGCCTTCCTCGATGCGGGTATCGGCACGCGGGCGCACCACGATCTTGTCGCCTTTTTTCAACCCGCCAAGCAGGACGCCCTCGGGAAAATCTATGTCACGCAACAACTTGCCAGACAAAGGTGAGGTTCCAAGCACCTGCGCCTCGATCACCTCGGCCTCGGCATCGCCGATCGAATAGATCTGGCGCACCCGCCCGTGCCGGATATGGCGCAGGATCGAGGACACGGTCGTAGCGCGCGGATTGATCTGGGCATCGATCCCCAGCGGCTCCATCATCGGGATCAGCGTCGGGTCGTTGACCAGCGTGATCGCCATCTTGCAGCCCGCCTGTTTCGCGCGCACCGCAACCAGAAGATTGGTCTTGTCATCATCGGTCACCGCCAAAAGCGCATCGGTGGCCGAGACATTGGCCTCCTCCAGCAGCTCCTGCGACATCCCGTCACCATGCAGCACAATGGTGCGCTCAAGCGAATCCGCAGCCCGTTCGGCTTTCTCGCGCGACATCTCGATGATCTTGGCGCGCGTCCTGTCGCTACGGGCTTCCAGTTTCTTGGCCACAGCCAGCCCGACATTCCCGCCCCCGACAATCAGGATCCGCTCCTGCTTATGGGTGTTCTTGCCGAAAATTTCGAGCGTGCGCGATACATCATCGCGATGGGTGCAGAGATAGATCTGGTCGCCGGCAAAAAGCTGGTCATTGGGCTCGGGCGCAAACAGACGCCCCTCGCGGCGCACGCCCACCACAATCGCCCGCAGGGTCGAAAACAGATCCGTCAACTGCCGCAAAGGCGTGGACAGCACCGGACAATCGGGCTGAAGCGATATGCCCATCAGCCGCAACTGGTCTTCCATGAAACTTTCGGTATCGAATGTCGCAGGGGCCAGCAGCCGCCGCATCGCCGCCTCGGCCACCTCACGCTCGGGGCTGATGATCACATCAATGGGCAGCTGGTCGCGGCGGTAGATGTCGCGATATTCCTCGTTGAGATAGCTCTGCGAGCGCAACCGCGCAATCTTGCGGGTCACGCCGAAGACAGATTGCGCAACCTGACAGGTCACCATATTGACCTCGTCGGAATGAGTCGCGGCGATGATCAGGTCGCAATCGCGCGCGCCCGCGGCCTCCAGCACATCGGGATGCGAGGCAAAGCCCACCGTCCCCTGCACATCCAGCATATCCGAGGCACGGCGCACCAGCTCGGGGTTGCTATCGACCACTGTCACATCATTGCGCTCGCCCGAAAGATGGCGTGCAATCTGCCAGCCAACCTGTCCGGCCCCACAAATGATCACCTTCATGCGACCCTCCGCAACTCACTGGCTCCGGTTCTATGCGGCAGCGCGGCAGGGGTCAATCACCCGCGCCCGTGCCTTAATCCGCATCCTCTTCAATCCGCGCCATACGACCGCCCGTTTTCGCCCCGGTCACAACACCAAGAGACTTCAGTTTGCGATGCAGGGCCGAACGCTCCATGCCGACGAAATTCGCTGTGCGGGAGATATTGCCGCCAAAACGGTTGATCTGGGTCAGCAGATATTCCCGCTCGAACAATTCGCGCGCCTCGCGCAGCGGCAAAGTCGCCAACTGCCCCGACAGCACGATGCGGCTGGATTCGGATTCTGCCGGCTGATCCCCCTCAAGCTCGCGCGCCTCGATCTCGCCCGTGCCATCCCCGAGGATCAGAAGACGTTCGATCACATTGCGCAACTGGCGGATATTGCCCGGCCATTCCATCGTCTGCATCATCGCCAAGGCGTCGGCGGACAGCTTGCGGAGCGGCAGACCCTGGGTCTCGTTGAACTGCGCAAGGAAATACTCGGCCAGCAGCGCCAGATCCTCGCGCCGCTCCGCAAGGCCCGGCACGGCAATCGGCACCACATTCAACCGGTCATACAATTCCTGCCGGAACCGGCCCGCCGCGATCTCGGCGGTCAGGTCGCGCGTGGTCGAGCTGATGACGCGCAGATCCACCCGCACCTTATCCGCACCGCCCACACGCAGGAATTGCTGTTCCGTCAGGACGCGCAGGATCTTCGATTGCGTGCCCAGCGGCATCTCGGCGACTTCGTCAAAGTAAACAACGCCGCCATGTGCCTGTTCCAGAAGGCCTTTCTCGATGCCGCGCTCCGGCGTTTCGCGCCCGAACAGCACCTCTTCCATACGGTCGGGTTCGATCGAGGCGGAATTGACGGTGATAAAAGGCGCAGTGGCGCGGGTCGAAAGCTGGTGGATATACCGCGCAGCAGTCTCCTTGCCCGAACCGGGCTCGCCGGTCAGCATGACACGACCGTTGGATTTCGTAACCTTATCAAGCTGATCGCGGAGCTTCTTGAACGCCGCACTCTCGCCCAGCATCTCGCCCGTCTGCATATCACGGCGCTTCAGCGTAGAATTTTCGCGCCGCAAACGCGATGTTTCCATAGCACGTGAAATGACCACAAGTAACTGGTCGATATTAAACGGTTTTTCGATGAAGTCATAGGCACCCTGCTTGATCGCGGCCACCGCGATCTCGACATTGCCATGCCCCGAAATGATGATGATCGGAATATCGGGATTGTCACGCTTTGTCGTCTTCAGGATGTCGATCCCGTCCATCCGGCTATCCTTGAGCCAGATATCAAGGATCATCAGCGCCGGTGGCTCTGCATTGACCGCATCCATACATTCATCGGAATTCGACGCCATGCGGGTCGAATAACCTTCGTCTTGCAGGATCTCGGAAATCAGTTCCCGAATATCCTTTTCATCGTCGACAATCAGAATATCGCTCATGTCAGCTCACTATCCTTGATGGCGCGCACTGCCGCATGGGCACGAGGCAGGCGGATTTCGGCAAGGGCACCGCAATGGGCACCGGGGTGAAATGGCGGCGCATCCCGAAGCATCAAAGTGCCGCCATGCTCTTCAATGATTTTCTTTACAATAGAAAGCCCTAGACCTGTTCCTTTAGAGCGGGTCGTCACATAGGGCTCAAACAGACGCGACCGGTCTTCGGGCAGACCTATCCCGTTATCCATAATGCGCAGCGTCACGAATTCGGGCTGCACCTGCATCACAACGCGCACTTCCGGCGCATACCCCTCTTCAGCGCCTTTTTCATAAAGCGATTCAACCGCTTCACCGGCATTCTTGATAAGGTTTGTTACCGCCTGCCCGATCATGGTCTGATCAAGCTCGACCAGAAGCGGGCCCTCCGGCAGATCGGCATTCAAGACAGCGCCATGCAGCGCACCTTCCTGAATGGTAATGGCATCCCGCAGCAACTGCACCAGATCCACCTCGCGCCGGTCCGGCTCAGGCATACGCGCGAATTTAGAGAACTCGTCAACAATACGCCGCAAGTCATTGGTCTGGCGAATGATAACGCCCGTCAGCTGCTCAAGGGCCGGCTCCTCATCGCCCACATGTTTGCGGAATTTGCGCTTGATCCTTTCAGCAGAAAGCTGGATCGGGGTCAGCGGGTTCTTGATTTCATGCGCGATACGGCGGGCCACATCCCCCCAAGCCGCCATTCGTTGTGCAGACACAAGCTCGGTCACATCCTCGAAGGCGATCACATAGCCTTCGCGCAACCCGTCCTCGCGCAGACGCAGCGCCACACGCACAAGAAGGCTTTCCAGCTTGCCATAGCGCGAAACCCGAACCTCTTCTTGAAGCACGTCCTGAACAGCACCGTGCAAACGGCTGAAAATATCCAGAAATTCCGGAACGGCATCAGCGATCATCCGTTGGTGATCCTTGATATTATCCAGATCAAGGAGCTTGGCAGCGGAGCGGTTGATGAAATCGATGCGCCCTTCGGCATCCAGTCCGATCACACCCGATGTCACCGACCCCAGAACCGAGTCAAACAGGCGGCGCTGTTCTTCGGTGATCGAATGGCTGGCCATCAGAGCCACTCGCTGGTCCTTAAGCTGGCCGGTCATCCGGTTGAAGCTCCGCCCGAGCATGGCAATCTCGTCATCGCCCTCGGCCTCGAGCACGCGCGCATCCAGATCCCCCGCACCGACCTTTTCAGCGGCCACCGCCATACGCCCGATCGGCAACGAGAGCCTCTCGGCGAACCACAACCCAAGCCAGACAGCGGCGAGAATGAGAATGAGCGCGAAGCCCATGTAAACAAGCCCGAATTCAAACAGAACCCGTCCGCGCGTGGCTTCCAGTTGCTGATACAGCGTCACCGTGGTGCGCGTGTCGTCCAACAGCGACAAAATCGAGCCATCCACTTTGCGTGACACGTAAAGGTATCTGTCAGCAAAGGCGTCTAACTGCTTGAGCGCACGGAATTCGTTGTCATCCCAATCCTCGATCAGGACAGTTTTACCCGATTGCGCCTGAACAATTTTCTCTGGCGCTGGCTTCTCGAAATCGAACAGATAGCTGCGATCGCCACGCGCGACAATCTCGCCGGTTCCGTCAATAACATAGGCTTCTTTCAAACCGCGTTGAATACCGCTTTGCCCCGCCACCAGCAGTTCGCGCAGCTCCCCATTCGACATGAAGGTCGCGGCCTGTCGGCGCAGATTCAGAAACCCTGCAAGCGCATTGGCATCTTCCAGAAGATCACGACGATGTTCATCCTGATAGGCTTCGGCTGCTTGCAAAGACGTGCCAACCACCTGCCGGACCCGATCCGAAAACCAGCCTTCCATGCCGATATTGACCGTCAAACCGGCAAATAGCGCCACCAGAACTGTCGGGACAAGCGCGACAAAGGCAAAGATCCCCGTCAGGCGCAATGTCAGTCGGGACCCGACAGAGCGCTTTCGTCGCGCGGCAAGCATCTGTGCAAGTCGCGTGGTAATAAGCCCTGCCAAGCCCATGAAATAAATGAAATCGGCAAGCAGAATAAGACGCAGGGAACCGCTATCGCTCCCCTGTGCCAGCGGCCCCAGAACCACGAATGTGGCAATCGCCAGAATCGGCCCGAGGATAACAAGACTTAGGGTCATCATGTTCTGGACCCGACGCTGCCTACGCAAACGCACGAGCCGATCCCACCACGCCCCTCGATGTCGATTGACCGATTTCACTGCCGCCCCCGAATACCGGAAAAAGCCGGATGTCCTTCTTTTGGGCGCATCTCTCGCTTCTGTTGCCAGATTACATCAGCGCGGCAGGAGTGTCACGCTAAATAAGTCACAGAAACGAAAATTTAAATATGGCTTTGCAATGAAAAGCCGCCCGGAGAAACCTCCGGGCGGTAGGATTTCAGGTCAGTTTCCGGCGGCGTGTCACCTGAATATCGAGATCGGTGATTTTCTTCCGCAAGGTATTTCGGTTGATGCCCAGAAGGTCGGCGCAGCGGGCCTGATTGCCACCGGTGGCATCCAAAGCGATTTCAATCAACGGCGCTTCCATCTCTTTCAGGATCCGGTCATAGAGCCCCGGAGCTGGCAGGTTGCCCCCGTGAAGATCGAAATACCGGCGCAGGTGACGGGCAATCGACGCCGAGAGTTTTTCGCCTTCCCCGCCGGGTCGAAGCGGTTCGACAGCCGGTTGATTGCCCAGAACGGCCTCAACCTCAAGCCGCGAGATCTCTTCCTCCGAGGAGGTCACAACCAGCCGCCGGATGGTGTTTTCCAGCTGGCGCACATTGCCCGGCCAGGCGTAAGCCCGCACCAAGGACATCGCATCCGCCGAGAAATGCCGCAGCCCCAAGCCCTCATTCTCCGAGCGGCCAAGGAAATGTTCGGCCAGCAGCGGGATATCCTCCACCCTTTCACGCAGCGGCGGAACCGCCAAGGTCACCCCCCCGAGGCGGTAATAGAGGTCCTGACGGAACTTGTCCGCCTCCATCAGCGCCGCCAGATCGACCTGCGTTGTTGCCATGATCCGCGGCGCGGGGTCCGGCAGCGCATCCAGCAAGCGCACGATTTTCGCCTGCGTCTCGTCGTCATAATCGCCCACCTCGTCAAACACGAGACTGCCGCCCTTGGCCCGCGTGATCAGCGAGGCCGCCCCTTCGCTGCCTTGCAGATCCGAGGCCTGCGCGACCACGAAGGGCAATGTCCGACGATCAGAAAAATCGTGGATTGCCCGTGCGATAAGCGACTTTCCTGTACCGGATTCCCCCAAGATCAGCACCGGCAGATCGGCATTCATCACCCGCGCGACAAGGCGATAGAGCGCCTGCATCGACTGGGTGCGCCCGACCAGCGGCAGGTCGCTTTTCTGCTCGCGCGGCTCGATCTCGACGGGCTTCGGCGGCGAGACCTGATGCTTGCGTTTCTGCTCGAGCGCCTTCTGCGCGCGCTTCATCAGATCGGGCAGATCGAACGGCTTGGGCAGATAGTCATAGGCATCGGCCTCGGCAGCCTGCACGGCCGTCATGATAGTGTTCTGCGCCGAAATCACGATGACCGGCAGGCCGGGGCGCAATTCGGCAATTTTCGGAAGCTGCTGCAACCCGTTTCCGTCGGGCATCATCACATCCGAGATCACCAGATCGCCTTTGCCCTCCTCGACCCAGCGCATCAGCGTGGTCAGGGAGGCGGTCGCATGCACGCGGCACCCTGCCCGCGTCAAAGCTTGGGTCAAAACGGTTCGGATGGTGCGATCGTCATCAGCAACAAGGACTGTACCGTCCATGGGCGTTACTCCTCTTCTCGGGCGACTGGCAGGGAAATACGGAATACGGTCCGACCGGGAACGGAATCGAGATTGATCCATCCATCATGGTCGGAAATGATCTTGGAGACGAGCGCGAGACCAAGCCCCGTGCCGTTCTCGCGTCCGGAGACGAAGGGTTCGAACACATTCGCCGCGATATCTGCAGGGATGCCGGGGCCGTCATCGATGATCTCGATCTGCAGCGGCAGCGCCTTCCCGCGCCCATCCGCCGTGCGGATACGCAGCTTGTGTTCGTAGAAGGTGTGAATCGTGATTGTGCCTTCTGTTTTAGCGGCTTGGCTTGCGTTCTTCAGAAGGTTCAGGAAGACCTGCGTCAGCTGATCGGCATCGCCCAGCGTCAACGGCAGCGACGGGTCGTAATCATCGCGGATGACCATATGCCCGCCAAAGCCGACCTCTGCCGATTTGCGCGCACGGTCCAGCACGTCATGGATGTTGACAGGCTTCTTCTCCGGCGGACGGACATTGCCGAACTGCTCGACCTGCTCAAGCAGCTTGACCACCCGCCGCGTCTCGTCAACGATCAGATCCGTCAGTTCCAGATCCTCGCCCGTCAGCCCCATCGACAAAAGCTGCGCCGCCCCTGCAATCCCCGCCAGCGGGTTCTTGATCTCATGGGCCAGCATTTCGGCCATGCCAATCGCCGAACGCGCCGCGGTCTTTGCCATATTGGCGCGGCCAAGGCGGTCCGACAGCTCGCGCGGGGTGATGAGAAACAGGATCTGGTCGGGATCGGAGCCCAGCGTGGCAGTTTGCAGGTTGCATTGCACCGGCGCCTTCTCGCCCGTGGTCACCTCGACATCATTCACGAAAACCGTGGTCTGGCCGGAGCGGGTCCGCGCAAAGATTTCTTCGAGCGGGGCATTGATGGCCAGCCGCTCGGAGACGGATTTGCCCTGCATTGCACGGGCCGACAGATTGAGGAACTGCTCGGCTGCGGGATTGACCTCGCTTACGCAATCATAGCGGTCAATCAACAGGGCCGGAATAGGCAGGGAGTTCCAGATTACACCAGGAGCAGGCAGGGTCACGCGGCCATCCTTTCACCGAATGCGGCCCGGATCAGAGCGCGCGTGGCCTCTGGCGTCTGGGCACGAACCATCTCGTCACGCAGGGGCGCACCCGCCGCCTCGGCATACCAGCCAAGATGCTTGCGCGCGAGCCGAAGCCCCAGCTCAGCGCCGTAAAAGCGCAAAATCTCTTCGTAATGTCCAAGGATCAGCTCGGCCAGATCCACCCCTTGCGGGATCTCCGGCGCGGGCGTGCCGTAGATCTCATGGGCAATCTGGGCCAGAAGCCACGGGCGGCCCTGAATGCCCCGCCCGACCATCACCCCCGCCGCGCCGCTCTGGCGCAGGGCCTCGCGCGCGCTTGCAGCATCGGTGATGTCGCCATTGGCCACCACCGGAATGCGCACCGCCTCGACCACCTCGCGGATGGCAGCCCAATCGGCCTCGCCCTTATAGAACTGCATCCGCGTGCGCCCGTGCACGACAATCATCTGCACGCCCGCATTTTCGGCCCGACGCGCGATCTCGGCGGCATTCCGGCTTTCGTCACACCAGCCAAGGCGCATCTTGAGCGTCACCGGCACCTCGACCGCCGCCACCACGGCCTCGATCAAGGTCAGCGCATGGTCGGGATTGCGCATCAGCGCCGAGCCGGAGGCCCCGCCTGTGACTTTCTTCGCGGGGCAGCCCATATTGATGTCGATGACACGTGCGCCCATCCCCGCCACCAGTTTGGCCGCCTCGCCCATCGGCTGCGCCTCGCGCCCCGCAAGCTGCACCGAAGACGGCATGTCCAACGACATATCGGTACGGGCCTTCGCCCGCACGGAAGGCTTTGCCGTCAGCATCTCGCCGGAGGCCACCATTTCGGACACCACAAGCCCCGCGCCGAACCCGCCGACAAGGCTGCGGAACGGCCTGTCGGTAATACCGGCCATCGGTGCCAACAGCACCGGCGGATCGATCAAGACATTATCAAGCTGGATGGACACGGAACTTCCCGAAGTAACTCTGGTTTTCTGCTACCGCCTTGAACCGCGATTCACAAATCCCCTCGGGCGATTCTATGGGCAGAAAGGCAGGAAAAATATGCATCCGCACATTATTTAGGCATCATAACGCGGAAATTGGTCGCATTTCAATAAAAGCCTGTTCTGATTGCACAGAACTTGCGCTTCGCCTAAGTCCTTGGCACAGATTTCGACAGGCAAGAGGTTCGGATGTCGATTGCATTGATCATCGTTGCCGCAGGGCGTGGCACCCGCGCCGGAGGGACGCAGCCCAAACAATGGCAGATGCTGGCCGGAAAACCGGTGCTGGCCCATACGATCGACAGTTGCCAGACGGCTCTGCGCAGCGCGGGCAGGGATGCGCGGCTGCTTCTGGTGCTGCATCCCGATGATATGGCGCGCGGACTGGAACTGACCGGCGGCACCGTCACGCTGATTGCGGGGGGCGAAAGCCGTGACGCCTCGGTTCGAAACGCTTTGGAAGCCTTGGAGCACCAGAATATCGACAAGGTGCTGATCCATGACGGCGCGCGCCCCTTCCTGCCCGAAACTGTTCTGACAGGCGTGCTGGACGCGCTCCAGACCCTGCCCGCCGCCGCACCGGCCCTGCCCGTTTCGGATGCGCTCTGGCTGGGAGACAGGGCCCGCGTGGCGGGCACCCGCGACCGTAGCGGCCTCTATCGCGCGCAAACCCCGCAGGGTTTCCACTACGATGCCATTCTGGCAGCCCATCGGTGCCATCAGGGCCCTGCCCCCGATGATGTCGAAATTGCGCGTAGCGCAGGGATGGACGTTGCGATCACTCTTGGGCATGAAGACAATCTCAAGATCACCTATCCCGCAGATTTCGCCCGCGCCGAGGCGATCCTGCGGGCAAGAAAGGACGCCAGAATGGATGTAAGACTGGGCAACGGATATGACGTGCATGCGTTCACCGAGGGCGATCACGTCATTCTCTGCGGGGTGGAGATTCCGCACTCCAAAGCGCTTTTAGGCCATTCGGATGCCGATGTCGGCATGCATGCGCTGACCGACGCGATCTATGGCGCGTTGGCGCAGGGCGATATCGGCCGCCATTTCCCGCCATCGGACCCGCAATGGAAAGGCGCGGCCAGCTGGATTTTCCTTGATCATGCCGCCAAGCTCGCGGGCGAGATGGGCTACCGGATCGGCAATGCCGATGTCACACTCATCTGCGAGCGCCCCAAGATCGGCCCCCACGCGCCCGCGATGATGGCCGAACTGGCCCGCATCATGGGCTGCGAGGCAAGCCGTGTCTCGGTCAAGGCCACCACTTCGGAGAAGCTGGGCTTTACGGGCCGCGAAGAAGGCATCGCCGCCATCGCCACCGTCACCCTGATTGCCGACTGACCCGACCGCCCTATCTGCGCCTTGAGGAGACGCCCATGCTGAATTTCATCAATACCTTCTTCTGGTCGGGCAAGCTGAAACCGGCCTCCGGCACCTGGGGGTCGCTGGCGGCGCTGGCCGTGGGATGGTCGATCGAGCACTGGCTGGGCTTCTGGCCGCTGGTTCTGGCCTTCGTCATTGCAACCGTTGTGGGCTTCATCACGGTGCCTGCCGAACTGAAAGACCGCCCCGGCGATGATCCCTCCGAGATCGTGATCGACGAGGTCGCGGGGCTCTGGCTCGCCATGCTGTTTCCTGCTGTGGGCTTTTACATGCGCGATATGTCGATGGTCTGGCCCGGCCCCGTTGCGGCCTTCCTGCTGTTCCGTCTGTTCGACATATGGAAACCCTCGATTGTCGGCTGGGCTGACCGGCTGCACACCCCGCAAGGCGTGATGCTGGACGACCTCTTCGCGGGGATCTTCGCGGGCATCGGCACCATCGTGCTGGCCGCGCTCTACCATATCCCGCTGATCCTGATGTCCTGATCCGGAGTCCCGTCATGTCCGACCTCGCCCCCCGCGTCATTGCCGAAGCCAAAGCCCGCGCGATCATGATTGCCACCGCGGAAAGCTGCACGGCGGGGCTGATTGCAGCCGCCCTCACCGATCTGGCGGGGTCCTCCGCCGTCTTCGAGCGTGGTTTCGTCACCTATTCCAACGCCGCCAAAACCGAAATGCTGGGCGTGCCTGCCGAGATGATCGCCCGCTACGGCGCGGTCTCGGAAGAGGTCGCCCGCGCAATGGCCACCGGCGCCCTGCGCAACAGCCGTGCCACGCTTGCCGTTTCGGTCACCGGCATCGCAGGCCCCGGCGGATCGGAGCATAAACCCGAAGGGCGCGTCTGTTTCGGACTGGCCTGTGACTGGGCGCCCCCCGTCACGAGCACCTGCGAATTCGGCGCCATCGGGCGCGAACTGGTGCGCCTGCATACCCGCGAACATGCTCTGGATTTAATCCTGTCGGCGCTAAAATAAGCGCCGGAAAAATTCTCATAACGGCCAGTATTTAATCACACACCCCAAAATATACGCCATTTTTGCAGCATTTCATAAAATGCGCAGATATTAACCCGTTCAAGGTCCGATTTGCCTCTTTCAAGGCCCTCAAGAAGAGATATGCCGCCTGCGCGCTATCTTTTTACGGAGGACGTCGGATGAGCGGAGCAGATACCGCATGGGTTATGGTTGCCACGGCCCTTGTTCTATTCATGACCTTGCCGGGGCTGGCCCTGTTCTATGGCGGGCTGGTGCGGGCGCGCAACGTCCTGTCGGTCTTCATGCAATGTTTTGCCGTCGCCGCCCTGATGAGCGTTTTGTGGCTTGTCTTCGGCTACTCGCTCGCCTTTGGTCATGCGAACGGCTTCTGGGGCGGCTTCGGGAAAATCGCGCTGATCGGGCTTACACCCGAAACGCTTTGGGGCACGATTCCCGAAATCGCCTTCTTCGCGTTCCAGATGACCTTCGCCATCATCACGCCCGCCCTCATTATCGGGGCCTTCGTCGAGCGGATCAATTTCTCCTTCGTGCTGGCCTTCTGTGCCCTGTGGATGCTGGCGGTCTATGCGCCCGTCACCCACTGGATCTGGGGCGGCGGCATGATGGCCGATGGCGGGATTTTCGGCGCGACCGGCACCAAAGATTTCGCCGGCGGAATCGTGGTGCATGAGACCGCAGCTCTTGCCGCGCTGCTTCTGGCAGTCATGGTCGGGCCGCGCGCCAAACGCCACACGCCGCCGCATAGCCCCGTGCTGGTGGCCATCGGTGCGGGGATGCTCTGGGTCGGCTGGTTCGGCTTCAACGGCGGATCGCAACTGGCCGCCGATGGCGGGGCGGCAATGGCAATCACCGTCACGCATATCTCGGCCTCGGCGGCCTCGCTGTCTTGGGCCTTGTGGGAACGCATCAAATTCGGCAAATCCAGCCTGATCGGCCTTGTCACCGGCACCATTGCAGGGCTGGCCTCGATCACTCCAGCGGCAGGCTTTGTCGGCCCGCTCGAAGCCTTGGCCATCGGCGTCATCGCGGGGATCCTGTGTCAGGAAGCCGTGATCCTTCTGCGCGACAAAATCCGCATCGACGACTCGTTGGATGTCTTTGCCGTGCACGGAATCGGTGGCATTTTCGGCACCATCATGATTGCAGCCCTCGGCCACGGTGCGTGGCTGGCACAGCTGGGCGCACTGGTGGTGGTCGGGCTTTACACACTTGGCGTCAGCTGGCTGATCGCGAAACTCGTCGCACGGGTCTTCCCGATGCGGGTCTCAAAAGAAGACGAGAATAACGGCCTCGATCTCAGCTCGCATGGCGAGCGCGCCTATGACCATACGTCCTGAGCCATTAAAAAAGCCGCCTCTTGGGGCGGCTTTTTTTGACAGCATCTAGGGACGGCCCTCAGGCATTCCGGCCGCCTCAGGCATTGCCGTAAAGTGCGTGAGCGCGATCCTCGAACGCCTTCACGATACGGCGCATGGCCTCGTTGAAAACCGTGCCAATAACGCCTTGCAAGATCATGTTTTTAAATTCAAAATCCACAAAGAACTGAACCTTGCAGCCGCCCTCGGGAAGGTCTTCGAAATCCCATGTGCTTTTGAGATATTTGAACGGCCCGTCAAGATATTCGGTATCGATATGGTAGCGGTCGGGCCAAAGCGTCACACGCGATCCAAAGCGTTCGCGGAAAACTTTAAACGAAATCACCAGATCCGCGAGCATGACCGTAGAGCCATCGGCCTGAAGCTCGGTCGAACGGATACGCGCCGCAGAATTCCACGGCAGGAATTTCGGATAATTCTGCACATCTGCCACCAGATCATACATTTGGCGTGCGCTATACGGTAGCACGCGACTGTCAGACTGTTTTGGCATACCCGGCCTTCTTCCCATTACCCTTGTTTCGCCGCCCCTTTACTTGCGATAAACGGAACGAGATTCAAGAGCCGATCACGCAAAGCGGCTCTCCCAAGGAGCCAAAGCCGATGACCGACCGTCCCTATGAAATCGAAACGTTCATTTCTGCCAAGCAAATCGCCGCGCGTGTCGAGACATTGGCCGCCGAAATCACCGAACATTTCGCCGGAACCGACAAGCTGGTGGTCATCGGCCTGCTGCGCGGGTCATTCGTGTTCATCGCCGATCTGATCCGCGAGATCCATCTGCCCTGCGAGGTCGATTTCCTTGAGGCATCAAGCTATGGCAACGAAACGACATCTTCGCGGGAAGTCCGCATTCTCAAGGACTTGCGCGGAAATATTGGCGGGCGGGATGTACTTGTGGTCGAAGATATTGTCGACACCGGCCACACGATCTCGAAGATCATGGAGATGCTTCGGGCGCGTGGTCCGCGCAAAATCGCCTGCTGCGCCATGCTTGATAAACCTTCGCGACGGGAAGTCGACGTTAAAGCCGACTGGTGCGGCTTTTCGATTCCCGACGAGTTTGTCATCGGCTACGGGCTTGATTTTGCACAGAGTCATCGCAACCTGCCTTATATCGGCACAGTCAAATTTCTGGATGACAAAAAGTGAACCTGATCTGGCTCCTGCGGATGGCGAAATGGGTACGTCATCCGCCCTCAAAACGACAGGTGCGGATCATGCTGGTGGTTGCGGCCTGCGTCCTCCTTGTTCTGGGGCTGGATTGGCTGGGACTATGGCCGGATTGGGCCAAGAGCACGCCACAGAACCGGCAGAGGATTTATTGAACAACCAAACCGCTTTGGATGATTTTTAAAGCGGTTTGAACTCAAAAAAACACGTCATCATGGGCGCATCTGAGAGAACGGAGCACAACCGGCCATGAACCACATGTCGGACAGGGCTCCCCAGTGTCGCAGGCTCTCAAACTGGCGGGCGTAAACATCATGCCAAGGCCCGCAAAGGGCCTTCGTCCTCCGGCAGCATGTTCATGATCAGGCCAGCCGTCCATCGCGTGGCATCCGATGATCGACAGGCTCTATTGCGACGCTTTCGGCAGCAGAGGCCGGATTTTCTGGGCAATCACATCCTCGGTCAGAGGCCCTGCATACCGCATCAAAACCTTGCCCTGCCCATCCACGACGAAAGTTTCCGGCACCCCGTAAACGCCCCAGTTTAACGCCATCTGACCTTGCGGATCCTGACCAGCCCGCGCAAAGGGATTCCCAAGACTATTGAGGAATTTCAGCGCCTTATCAGGGGTATCTTTATAGTTTACACCAAGAATTTCCACCCCTTGCCCAGAGAGCGCCTCAAGATTTGGATGCTCGACCCGACAGGGCGCGCACCATGACGCCCAGAAATTCACCAGCTTCACCTGACCGTCGCGCAGATCGCTATCGTTGAACTCCGGCAGGCTGCCCAGCGGCGACAGGGCCACGGCGGGCGCGTCCTTTCCGGCAAAGGCCGTGGGCAACTGGCTTGGATCCTGCCGCCACATCCCCCAGACGAACAGGATCGCCAATCCCGCGAAAACCAGCGGCGGTGCCAGCATCAGAGGCTTAACCATTGTGGCTCTCCTCACGGCTGTCCTGCATCGGCGTGTTTTGCCGACGGATGTCATGCATACGGGCCTCCTGCCGCGCCAGGGCCGCCTTCACGCGGCGCCCCTGCCAAAGCGTGACAGCCACAAGCACCAGCAGCAGAAACAGACAGGCCCCCCAGCTGATCAGCACCGTATATTCGTATTTCCCCAGATCGATCATCATGCCATCCGCTCCCGTTGTTCAAGCGCATGCAAGCGACGACGCCGGATCTCGGTGCGGGTCCGCAGCAGAACCAGCGTCACGAAAAAAAGGCCGAACCCCACCAGACACAGCAGAAGCGGGAACCAGTAGACATTGGCGATATGCTGTTCGCGGTCCATCGACAGCGTCGCCCCCTGATGCAGCCCCTGATTCCAGAAATTCACCGCATAGCGCGACAGCAGCGCAAACACGGACCCCACAAGACACAGCACGCCCGTCAGATCGGCGGCGGTATCGGGATTATCGATAGCGGCCCAAAGCGCCATATAGCCGAGATAGAAAAGGAACAGGATCAGGAACGAGGTCAGACGCGGATCCCATGCCCACCACGTCCCCCACATAGGCTCGCCCCAGACCGCACCGGTGATCAGGGCGATGACCGTCATAACCATGCCAACGGGGGCAGCGGCCTTGGCCGCAAGCGCGGAGACATGGTGGCGGCGGATAATCCAGATCAGCGAGGTGACCAGCATCATGATCCAGATATTGATCGCCATCATCGCTGCGGGCACATGCACATAGATGACCTTGACGCTGGAGCCGAAATTATCGGCGGCAGGCGTGAAGAAGAACCCCCAGACCAGCCCCGGCACGAGGGTAAGGACAGTCAGGACCACCACGAATGGCAGCAGCTTATCGGTCGTTCGCATGAACTTGACCGGATTGGCGTATTCCCAAATGGACATCAGTGGCGGCACCTTTCAACGAACGTCGCAGATGACCCATGCCCGCCACGGGCGTGAGAGTCTCTGATCTATCTCAGATTTATCCGGATTGCGGCTGCGGATGCAAATGGGACCAAAGCGGCACAGGCAAGGGTGATCCCTGCCAGCACCAGAGCGGGCGCCTCGACATTTGCACCCTCCGCCCCGCGGCGCACCAGCTCGGCGGCAAAAATCAGCGTGGGCACATAGAGCGGCAGCACCAGCAACGAAAGCAGCAACCCGCCACGTTTGATGCCCACCGTAAGGGCCGCGCCGAATGTCCCCAGCACCGAAAGCGCGGGCGTTGCCAGCAAAAGCGCGCTTACCAGCCAGATATAGCCCTTGGGGTCCAGATGCAGCAGCAGGCCGAAAAGCGGCGAGGCGAGCGTCAGCGGCAGGCCCGTCACCAGCCAATGCGCCAGCGCCTTCATCGAGACCACCGCCTCCATCGGAACGGGGGCCGTTGCCAGAAGGTCGAGCGAGCCGTCTTCGTAATCGAGCGCAAAGATCCGGTCCAGCGACAGCAGGCAGGCCAGCAGCGCCCCCACCAGCAGGATTCCCGGCGCGATACGGGCCAGAATCTCTGCCTGCGGGCCAACACCGAAGGGCACAAGTGTTACCACGATCAGAAAGAAGGCCAGCCCAAGACCGAAGCCACCACCAGCCCTGACCGCCAGTTTGAGATCGCGCAGCAAGAGGGCTCTCATAGGAAGGCCTCGTCGAAAGCACCGGCGGAGCCGCCTGTGGGGGCCAGCGGATCGGCGCGATAGGGGCCAAGGTCCAGCACGCGTGCCTCGGGGAGACCGAGGTCGATATGGGTCGCCATCAGGGCCGCCCCGCCTTGCGCAAGGTGGCTGCGGATGGCCTCGGCAAACAGCTGCACCGACGCCTGATCCAGCGACACGGTCGGTTCGTCCAGAACCCAGATCGGTCGCCCCGTCACCAGCAGACGCGCCAACCCCAAGCGCCGTTTCTGTCCGGCCGAAAGACTATGCGCCGCGCGATCCGCCAAAGCGTCGAGATTCATCTGCGCAAGGGCAGGCGCGATATCCTTTGTCGCATAGATATCGGCCCAGAATCTGAGATTTTCGACAACGCTCAGCGTGGCCTTCAACCCGTCCGAATGGCCGGCATAGGCCATAGATTCGGCGGCCAGGGACATCTCTCCGGCCAAGGCTGGTTGCAGGCCGGCAATGGTGCGCAAAAGGGTGGTCTTGCCAATGCCATTCGGCCCGCGCAGCACAAGTGCCTCGCCATGATCCACGCAGAAGGAAAGCGCGGAGAGGATCGGAAGCCCCGCACGCGCGACACTGAGATCGGTGATCGTCAGAAGGGGCATCGGGCTGCCCTCAGTCACGCGCCAGCTCGGGCGGCAGGTCGCCCGGCATCGGCAGCAGCGCCACGGCCACACGGCGGCCTTCGGTCAGCAGGACATTGTAGCTGCGCGCGGCAGAGGGGCTGGACATCGGTTCGGGCATCAGGCCCATTTCCTCGACCGCCGCGATGAAATCGGCAGGCGGAAAGGCGATATCTGCCCCCATGCCGACAAACAGCACATCAATGCGCCCGACCAGCGCACGGATCGCGGCGAGATCCTCGAAGCCGCCCCAATCGACAGCCCCTGCCCCATATACCAGTTGCGCACCGCGACGCACCGCACCAGCAATCCGGAAAAACCCCGGCCCATAGCCGTCAATGGGCGTCTGTCCGGAAAAACTGGCTTCGGTCATCTGCATCGCGGTCCCCTTGGGTCGTTATTTGGCTTCGCTACCGGTGTTCTTGTCAAAGAACTTCTCGGCGGGGTCTTTCTTTTCAGAACGGTTGAGACCGATCATCAGAACGATGTTTTTCGCAACAAAGACCGAGGAATAGGTCCCGACCACCACACCGAAGGTCATCGCGAACACGAAACCACGGATCACGTCGCCCCCAAGCACCAGAAGCGAGATCAGCGCAATCAGCGTGGTGCCAGAGGTCATCACCGTCCGCGACAGGGTCTCGTTGACCGAGATATTCATTACCTCGCGCAGCGGCATGGTTTTGTATTTGACCAGATTTTCACGCAACCGGTCAAACACCACCACGGTGTCGTTGATCGAATAGCCCAGAATGGTCAGCAGCGCTGCGATGATCGTCAGATCAAACTTGATCTGCGCCACGGCGAAAATGCCGACGGTGATCACAAGATCATGCACCAGCGCGGCCACAGCGCCCACGGCAAACTGCCATTCGAAGCGCAGCCAGATATAGACGAGGATCGCGGCGGTTGCCGCCAGAACCGACAGGATCGCCGTTTTGATCAGCTCGCCCGAAACCTTCGGACCGACGGATTCCGTAGCCGTGAATTTGACATCCGGCGTTACCTCTTTCAGCGCGGCATTGATTGCATCGACGGTCTGCGGCGTGATCGACCCTTCGTCATTTTGCGCCTGAATGCGCACCTCGGCCACATTCTGGTCGGGGCCGAAGGAGGGGTCGAACACCTCGGTAATCACCACATCGCCCAGATCAAGCGGCTGGAGCGCCGAGCGCCAGGCCCCCACATCGATCGACTGGCTGCTTTCCGCGCGGATGGTGGTCCCGCCGCGGAAGTCGATGCCGAAATTCAGCCCCATCACCGCGGTGGCGATAATCGAGGCAATGACCAGAACCACCGAAAACCCGAAGGTCAGGAACTGGTGACGGAAAAAGTCGAATTTGGTCTCGTCCGGAACGAGCTTGAGACGGAATGCCATGTGTTTCGCTCCTTCAGAGGTCTAGCGTTTTCGGACGACGGCGGTCGTACCAGGTCACCACCATCAGGCGGGTCACCCAGATTGCGGTAAACACCGAAGTCACAATCCCGATGATCAGGGTCACGGCAAAGCCGCGCACCGGCCCTGCCCCCAGCACAAACAGGATAAGGGCTGTCAGGAAGGTGGTGACATTGGCGTCGATAATGGCCGACATCGCCTTTTCATAGCCGATCTCGATCGCCCGCGCAGGGCCTTTGACGCGCTTGAGTTCCTCGCGGATACGCTCGTAGATCAGCACATTGGCATCCACGGCGGTGCCCATCGTCAGCACGATCCCCGCAATCCCCGGCAATGTCAGCGTGCCGCCGATCATCGACATGATCCCGAAGAGCAGGCCGATATTGATCAGCAGCGCAATCGCTGCGAACGTCCCGAACAGCCCGTAGCTGGCAATCATATAGGCAATCACGAGGAACAGCCCGACCACGGCGGCAATCGCTCCGGCACGGATGGAATCCGCGCCCAGCTCCGGCCCGATCGTGCGTTCTTCAAGGAAGTCCAGCTTGGCCGGAAGCGCGCCCGAACGCAGCAGAAGGGCCAGATCGGTGGATTCCTGAATGGAGAAATTGCCGGTGATAATGCCCGAACCGCCCGCGATATGGCTCTGGATGGTGGGGGCCGAGATCACCTCGTTATCCAGCACGATGGCGAAGGGTTCGCCGATATGCGAGGCGGTGAAATCCCCGAACTGGCGCGCGCCGGTAGTATTGAAACGGAAGCTGACTGCCGGATAGCCGTTCTGGTCGGTGGCGGCTTTCGCATCGGTCAGGGCATCCCCCGACACAACCGGCACATCCCCCAGAATGTAGTAAAGGCCCTTGCGGTTGGCATCGGGGACCAGCACGTTGCCCGCGCCGGGATTGGCGTTCTCGTCCTGCGTGCTGCCATTCACCTGCATGAAGTTCAGCTGCGCGGTCGTGCCGATCAGATCCTTCAGCTCCTGAGCCGAGCCGATGCCGGGAACCTCGATCAGGATCCGGTCCGAGCCCTGACGGGCAATCGTCGGCTCGCGGGTGCCTGCGGCATCGATCCGGCGGCGCACGATTTCAAGCGATTGCTGCATGGTACGGTCGTCAGTGGCCTGTTTTTCCGCATCCGACAGCTTGATGGTGATGGTATCGCCCTGCCCCGTGATCTGCAGATCATCCTGACCGACGCCAGTCAGCGTCACAATCGGCGAAGCGAGAGTTTTGGCAATTTCGACCGCCTTCTGGATCTGGTCGGCATTGCCGATCTGGATCCGTAGCTCGTCCTCGGGCGAAGAGACGCGGCGGATCGCACCGATGGTGGAACGCTCTTTGGCCAGCGCGCTGCGCATTTCCGGCCAGAGCGATTTCATCCGCGCCGCATAGACATCCGAAAGCTGGACTTCGGCCAGAAGATGGGCACCGCCCCGCAGGTCGAGCCCGAGATTGACCAGCCCGTTGGGCAGCCAAGCGGGCCAGGCGTCCAGCGCAGCTTGCTGTTCGGTCGTCAGGGTCTTGGTTTTGGCGAAAGTCGAGGCGGCATCATTATGCCCCTCGACCTTGGCGTAAAAGATATTTGGCGCGGCCATTGCCAGCCCGATAACACAGAGGGCGATAATGAGAATACGCTTCCAAAGCGGGATATGCAGCATGGCCGACGCTTTCGTTCTTATTTGGATTCAGCAGCAGGTTCGGTTTTCGAAACCACTTGACCGATGGTCGATTTCACCACGCGCACTTTGACGCCCTGAGCGATTTCCACTTCGACCATGCCATCTTCGCGCACATTGGTGACTTTCCCCAGAATGCCGCCTTGGGTGACAACCTCGTCACCGCGACGCAGGGCTTCCACCATCTGGCGATGCTGTTTCGCCTTTTTCTGCTGCGGACGGATCAGCAGGAAATACATGATGATGAAGATCAGGATCAGCGGCAAGAACTGGCCGAGAGCAGCCATACCACCGGGTGCTGCTGCACCGGCTGCCTGAGCATATGCGGGGGTCACGAACATTGACTTTGGGTCCTTTCCTGAGGGCCAGAGAGCGCAAAAACGCCTTGAATTCGGCGCGCACCCTATATGGGCCTTGGGACGATGGCAAGTTTCTGCCGCCCTAGTAACGAACAGAACGCCGGAATACACGACGCATCCGACGGTCACACGAAAATGTCAGGAAATTCTGGGGATCTGCCCCCGTTCTGGGGCATCGGCCGTGATCCTGTCCGGGAGGGGTGAGACCGGGGGAGCTGCTCCCCGGTCGGGGTGACCCGGACAGGATCATTGGCGAAAGACGTGCGATCGCCCGCAAGGCTGCGGAAGATCACGTGGCAGGAAGGTGGCCACAGGGGAGTTGACCACCTGCGGGAGGGATCACAGGGTCTGGGCGTCGATCAGCGTTTGCAGCTTGGCGCGTTCTGCGCCGACCATATCCTGCGCGCTCATCTCGGCGATATCGGTGCATTCCTCGATCATGAAGGCAAAGAAATCGCTTTCGAATTCGACACCATCCACCACAAGGCGGGCGATGAAGCGCAGCTTGGCAAGAGCTTCTTTCAGGTTCGACGGTTCGGTTTCGTAAATTACGCTCTCAAGCGTGTTGAGCTGGTAGCGGTAGATGCGGACCTCGGTCTCGAGTTCTTCGATCTCGGCGGTCTCGCGGGTATGGACGGGAGGACGTTCCGGAATGTCGGTGGTGCCACGCAGAGCCTGCTTGATACGCTCTTCGCTGATCATCTGGTGATAGCGCGACATCTTGGCCTGCTGTTCGGTCAGGACGCGATCGCACAGCCCTTCGATATAGTCATAACGACGGATCAGTTCGATCAAGGTCTTGCTGTCTGCACGCTCTGCTTTGGGAGCACCGATGGTTTGGAATTCAACTGCGTTCTGCATTGTGTTCGTCCTTCTGTTCGCCTTGGGCAGTCAGCCCTGTCTGCTGCCGATGAACACATAATTGCGAGTAGGCTTGACCAAATGAGGGAGGAACCAAGGCATTGTTTCCCACTTGGTTACCAATTCCTTAACGAAGGCGGGAAGATGGTTAAATTTGGTTAACACGAAGGCATGGAAGATTTTTTGTTATTTTTCATAAACTTGTAAGGTTAGGTTTGAAGGCGAAAATAAGGCAGAAAATCTGGTGCGTCGGGGCGCCGTGAATCTTTACCCTTTATTTACCAATCAGGCAGGCTTTGCCCTATTTCACAGGCGATCAGGGCAGATTTGGACAGTGGTTCGATCTTGGCAACAATCGTGATTTGCCGGTGATTCCCCATCGGAGCAGAATCACCCCCTGCATCGCGGCAGCCAAGCGCATGACAGGGCGGATAACGGGCCGATACACCGCAGGCAGATGAAAGGCGCCCGAAAGCGCCTTTCGTCAGATACGCCCCCGGCCCTGCGGCTGAGGGGGCCACTAATGATGGCGCTAATGATGGAACGCCATCAGACTCTCGCAGCCCTGAACCGCGCCATGATCCAGAAGCTCGGAACATTCTTCCATGACATTCGCGAAATAGTCGGGAGAGAATTCATAGCCATCCTGCATCTGCCCCGAGAGAAAGCGCAGTTTGGCCAGAGCCTCTGCCGGATCGCGCGGAGGCGTCTCGAAGATCACATCCTCGATCAGTTCCATCTGGTATCCGAGAATGCGGATCTCCTGTTCCAGCTCGTCAATCTCGGCAAGAAGCTTATCGGCAAGCGCCGACATTTCTGCAGGCATCGCATCGGGCGCAAAACGACCCTGCCCTGCCGATACGGTGCGCGCCAGCGCATCCTGTTCCCCGATCATCTTGTCGCTAAGATCGCGAAGATAGCTGTGGCGGGCCACGAGCTCTGTCATCGGTAGCCGTCCTGCGGGGCTACTGCCCGATCCGGTCTCGGTCTTCACTTCTGCAAACATCACCCGTCATCCCTTCTTGGTGCGCAATCGTTTCCGGCTTTCGCCATAGAGCCCCGAAATACGGCAGCCCGAAACACCACGGCCCGAGCACGCCCCGTTCGAGGACATCCGGACAACTGCGCCAAGCGAAGAGACGGCAATTTTTGCCGTACATATTCCACAAGCTCCTGCTTGCAGCCCCGCCTGGCTGGCGCGGTCTTCACGGTTGACGTTAGTGCAGCACGCTTAACGCAAGGTGAATTTGTTCCCCTTTTGATCACTTTTCTCCGCCACCCGCTCTGGACTTTGGGGCGGCGCGGTTTGATAAAGACCCCCATATGGGCGCACAGACTGCAGGAAGGGTTCAGACATGACATCTCCCGATGATCCGATCATCTTCGACGACCAGCCCGAGGCCGGCCACCAGTTCCAGCGCCTGCTGGCGATCATGTCCAATCTGCGCAACCCGGATACGGGCTGCCCGTGGGATATCGAACAGGATTTCGGCACCATTGCGCCCTATACTCTGGAAGAGGCGCATGAGGTGGCCGATGCGATCGAGCGCGCGGCATGGGACGAGCTGCCTGCCGAACTGGGCGATCTCGCGTTGCAGGTGGTGTTCCATGCGCAGATCGCCAAGGATCGCGGCCTGTTCGACGTGACGGATGTGCTGCGCGCGATCAATAACAAGATGGTGCATCGCCATCCCCATGTCTTCGGCACGGAAAATCGTGACAAAACGGCGCAACAGCAGAGCGCGGACTGGGAAAAGATCAAGGCCGCAGAGCGCGCGACCAAGGGAAAACGCGAGACGCCGACGGGCGTGCTGGACGATGTGGCTCTGGCCCTGCCCGCGCTCACCCGCGCCCTCAAGCTGCAGAAGCGTGCTGCGCGGGTCGGGTTCGACTGGACCGATATCGGGGATGTTCTGGCCAAGATCTCGGAGGAATCCGAAGAGCTGGTCGAGGCGCGCGCCATGCTGGGCGCAGACGAGATTGCCGAAGAATATGGCGATCTGCTGTTTGTCATGGTGAATCTGGGGCGGCATCTGGATCTTGACCCCGAAGCCTGCCTACGGGCGGCCAATAGCAAGTTTACCCGCCGGTTCGCCTATATAGAAGACGCCCTGCGCAAACGGGGCAAAACGCCAGATCAAAGCGATTTGGAGGAAATGGATGCGCTTTGGAACGCGGCAAAAGCGGCAGGGATCAAATAATCCCTGCCTTATCGGTCCGAGCCTTAAAAGAAAACCTTCCGCGCCATATTCAGCGCGACCAGCGCCAGAAAGAGCGCAAAAACGCGTTTGAGCACTTTCGGATCCAGCTTATGCGCCAGCGTGGCGCCTATGGGTGCGGTCAGCGTGGTGGTGGCGATCACGATCAGGAAGGCCGGAATATTCACCGCCCCGACAGTGTAAGGCGGCGGATTGCTGACCGAAGTCAGCAAGAATCCGATAGCGGAAGGCACCGCGATAATCACCCCGAAGCCCGAGGCCGTCGCGACCGCGCGATGGATCGGAACGCCATGCAGGGTCATCAGCGGCGTTCCGATGGACCCTCCCCCGATCCCCAGAAGCACGGACACCAACCCCGTCAGCGGCGCATAGATCGCCCGCCGCGCAAGACCGGGCATCGTTTCGGCCAGCCGCCAAGTGGGTTTTCCAAACAGCATATACATTGCAATCACAAACACCATCACCGCAAAAAATGCCTGCAATATCGTGGTGCTGAGATGGTGGACCACCAAAACCCCAGCCAGCGCGCCAATGGCAATGAACACCGCCCATGACCGCAGGATCGACCAGTCGACCGCGCCGCGCTTGTTATGCGCCAGCAGCGAGCGGCAGGAGGTTACGATGATCGTGGCAAGCGAGGTTGCCACGCAGATCTGCATCAGATCATCGGACGCATAGCCCAGAGCCGAGAACAGGTAGAGGAACGCGGGCACAAGCACGATGCCGCCCCCAACGCCCAAAAGCCCTGCCAGGACACCCGCAACGGCACCGGTTGCAATCAGGATAAGAATAAGCGGCCCTAAAGTGGCAGCGTCAGTCGTCATACGGACATCCCCGAAAATGTGGAGAGCCCGCAAGGGCTCATGGATCTTGCTCTGCCTGCGCCGCCATCGCCTCGGATACGGCGGCAACCGCCTGACGGAACAGCGAAACCCCAGCCCCGGAGCGCGTCGCCCCTTCGGACAGGATCTGCCGGTATCGCCGCGCCCCCGGACGGGCATGGAACAGGCCGAGCATGTGACGGGTAATCTGGTGCAAGCGCCCGCCCTGAGCAAGATGTGACTCGATATAGGCGATCATATTTTCGGCAATTTCAAAGGGATCGCGCGGGCTCCCCTCTTGCCAGATCCGCAGATCGGCCTCTCCAAGGATCGCCATCGGTTCATGATAGGCCGCCCGCCCGATCATCGCCCCGTCCAAGCCGCGCGATAAAGCGGCCTCGGCAGCAGACAGATCCGCCAGCCCGCCATTCAGCGACAGGTTCAGATGCGGGAACTCCAGCTTCATCCGATCCACGAGTTCGTAATCCAGCGGCGGGATCTCGCGATTGTCTTTAGGCGAAAGCCCCTGCAACCAAGCCTTGCGCGCATGGATGGTAAAGCGGTTCACCCCTGCCGCCGAAACGGTTTCCAGAAAGCGCGGCAGCACCTCCTGCGGGTCCTGATCATCCACCCCGATCCGGCATTTCACGGTAACCTCCGCCGTGCTGACCGCGCCCATCTCTGACACGCATTCCGCCACCAGCTCGGGCGTTTTCATCAACACCGCTCCGAACGCCCCCGATTGCACCCGATCAGACGGACAGCCGCAATTCAGGTTGATCTCGTCATACCCCCAGTCATTGGCAATCGCGCTTGCCGCACGCAATTCCGCCGGATCGGAGCCGCCAAGTTGCAAAGCCACGGGGTGCTCGGGGGCGTTATACTCCAGAAGCTTGCGCCGGTCCCCATGCACAATCGCCGGAGCCGTCACCATCTCGGTATAGAGCAAGGCGTGACGGGAGATCTGGCGATGAAAGAAACGACAATGCCGGTCCGTCCAATCCATCATCGGTGCGATGGAGAGACGTGAAGCCCTTATAACCAAGGATTTCTCTTTTATTTCTGGACTCTGTTCAATCATCGGCCTTGCTAGTCTTGTCCGGTTTTAGTTGATTTTTGTCCGTTTTTGCTGTCGAAATCCAACACAGTTGGATTTTCATAGGCATCAGTTGGACTCGACGTGGGAAACATCATGGAACGCCGCCGCGCCGATGGCTCGGTAAGCTATACAGCGCAGGTCACAAAGAAAAAAGACGGTAAGATTATCTATCGAAAGTCTCAGACGTTTGACCGAAAAGCAGCAGCCAATGCATGGATCAAAAAGAAAGAAGCCGAGCTGGCAACGCCTGCCGGTCTTGCTCAAGCCGTTGCTAAGGAAGCAGATGCCACGACAGTTGGCGACCTGATCGAAAGATATACTGCGCTTTATGGGGGCGAGATCGGTCGCACCAAGACGCAGGTTCTCAGGTCCCTCCTGTCACATGAGATTGCAACTGCACCTGCCAACGGCCTTCGATCTTCGCAAATCATCGAGCTTGCGGCCGATCTTGGAAAAGACAAACAGCCCCAGACCGTCCTCAACTACCTCTCGCACCTATCTGGTATTTTCCGGGTAGCGAGACCCGCCTGGAACGTCGATATTGATCAGCAGGTTATGCGTGATGCTATGGACGCGTGCAAACGCATGAAACTGACATCCAAAAGCAAGAAACGAGAACGACGCCCTACAGTCGATGAAATGGACAAGATCATGGCGCACTTCGCGGACAAGCAGATCAGACGTCCAAAGTCGATACCCATGACGAAGATCCTGATATTTGCCCTCTTCTCGACACGCCGACAGGAGGAGATCGTCCGGCTACGTTGGGACGATTTGGAGCACGGGCGCGTTCTTGTACGCGACATGAAGAACCCAGGCGATAAGGTCGGAAACAATATCTGGTGCGATCTGCCGATTGAGGCAGAAGTCGTTGCACGCTCAATGCCCCGCGTGGATGATAGAATATTCCCCTTCAAATCGGACACGGTCAGCGCTGCATTTACCCGAGCCTGCAAGTTTCTGCACATCGAAGATCTGCGATTCCACGACCTCCGGCACGAAGGCGTTTCACGTCAATTCGAAATGGGGAAGAGCATCCCTCAAGCAGCAAGTGTGTCGGGACACCGCTCCTGGACGAACCTACAGCGCTACTCACATCTGCGACAGAGCGGCGATCGGTGGGCCGAATGGAAATGGATCTTGGATTGAGCGCTGCGTTCGGAGGGCAGCGCGCGTGGCTTTGTTTGCGCCTCGTTCGCCTTTTAGGCTTGGTTTAAACCCCAGTCAGCCTTAGTCAGACCGGATGTTTCCGGACTGCAACCGGACTGGAAGCGGGGGAGCCAACCGGCTCGCCTTTTCACAATATGATCGTGTCTGCGAAACGTCATAGCGGGTCTTGCAGGTCAGCCATCCATTCCGGCACCTCTTGCGTAGCGCCAAATCCCCGGATCTTCGCTCCACAGAAACCGAGCGCGGCATCGCGGGCCGTCATGTTCGCGGGAATGCAGTAGCTTGCGGCGACCGCATCACCGGCAACGCCCGACCAGCCGACGATATTATCGTTATGCTTAATCATGATCGCCTGCACGATCCAAAGGAAATCATCTCGCTTGCTCATCGCTCTCTCCCATCGCGTCATTCGGTCTATGCGAATACAGATTAGAGCGAATGGGCCCCGCGCCCACAAAATAGCCAGCGACAACGCCGCATCCTATAGCGCGCTGCCATCTTACTTGACCGAATCCCATCGCCAAGGCTAACAGGAACATTACAAGAACAAACGGAGGGCCATATGCCTGTCATTCCCTGTTCGAATGAACCTATTCAGCTGCAACCGCATTCTGTCCCCCTCGCCGAACCTTTGGTCAGCGCAGGCTTCCCCTCGCCTGCGGGTGATGACATCGAGGACGAAATCGATCCAATCGCGTGGGTCGTGCGCCGCCCGTCCTCGACCTTCTGGTGGCGCGTGGAGGGCGAGTGTCTGTGGGATGTGGGAATACGGGATGGTGACCTCATCGCAGTGGATCGCGCAGCGAAGTGCCGCCCCGGGCGCGTTGTGCTGGCGATTGTAGAGGATGCAATCGTCGCCAAAATCATCCAGCGCCGCAAAGACGGGTCCGTATACCTGACAACAGCCAACGCGCGCCAGTCCTACCAAGATATCGAGCTTACCGAAAACAGCCAGATCTGGGGCGTCATCGCTGGCGTCGTGCGCAAGCTACCTGTCGACTAAGCGATGCGCCGCCCCAATCTCATCGCGCTTTCCGACAGCGCAAATTTCTATGTCTCGGCAGAACGCATCTTCGACCCGACGCTTACAGGGGTGCCGGTCATAGTGCTGTCCAACAATGACGGATGCGCAATCGCGCGATCGGACGAGGCAAAAGCGCTGGGCATCAAAATGGGAGCGCCGCTGCACCTGATCCGCGACAAGGTTGAACGGCATGGCATCAGGGTCTTCAGCTCGAATTACACACTTTACGGCGATATCTCGCGGCGGGTGGTCGAAGTCTATCGCGACTTCAGCCCTGCGGTGGAGATCTATTCGATCGACGAATGCTTCCTTGATTTCTCAGGCATACGTGGCCTTGAAGCGCATGCCAGGTCACTGATCGCTGCTGTACAGCAGCGCATCGGTATTCCGGTTCGGGTCGGCATCGGCCCCACCAAAACGCTCGCCAAAGTGGCCAACGAGCTGGCCAAGCGCAATCCGATCTTCGACAAGGTAATGGATATCAGCGATCAAAGCATCGCTGAGCACATGCTGTCCAAAATGGCTGTGAAAGATGTATGGGGCATCGGTCGCAGGACACAAGCCAAACTCGCGCAGATCGGCATCCACACCGCCGCCGATCTGCGAGACATGCCCTCACGGCTGGCCCGCCAGATCGGCACTGTAACACTCGAGCGCACAGTGCTTGAACTGCAGGGCGAAGCCTGTATCGACTTTGAGGAAGTCGAGCCCCAGCGACAGGGAATGGCCGTCACCAGATCTGCGGGCACCCCCATGCGCGATCTGGAGACGCTTTGCGAAGCGCTTGCAGCCCACGCCACGCGCGTGGGTGAAAAACTGCGTTACCACGGCTTGGTTGCGGGACAATTAACGGTCATGTTTCACACCAACCCGCACCGCCAGGACAGGCCGCAATTCAGCACCAGCCGCACAGCTGAACTTGCCCCCATGACCAACAGCACTTTGGAGCTGGTCGCGATGGCCAACCGCTGCGCCAAAGCCGCATGGCCGCGCGATCACGCGGATAAGGGGTATGCCTTCACCAAAGCCGGAATTATCGTAGGAGACTTGCTTCGTGCGGAAGATCAACCGCGCACCCTGTTTGACGCGCCCAACCCCGCCTCCAGCGCGCTGATGCGAGCGTTGGATAGCGTGAACGCGCGCTTCGGAAAGAAGACGCTGGTACTAGCGGCTGAAGGCATCCGCAATAGCGGAACAGCCCAAGCAAGTCATCGCAGCCCCAAATGGACCACGCGCATCACCGACCTGCCTATCGTCCGTTGACCCTGTACAAATCCTGCAAATATTGCGCCATAAGGGCGGCAAGCCGACATTCTCTGCACGGGCGAACCGAACTCTGCCATATCATGAAAGCAGACGTTCGGCCAATATTAGCCCTCAGAGCCAAGCGCGACCTGAATAGAAAATACTGATGTTCCCTTCTGGTGCAGACTACCTCGTGATCAATCTTGAATTCGAGGCACTTGAACACGGTGCCTGAGACTTTTACGGAAAATCATCAAGTAATGCGCAAATTCTGTTTCTCTATCAAAGCCACGATCCAAAGCTAAAAATCCCGAGATTGCTCTTCTCCGCGCTAAGACATTACCGGTGGTTAAAACTTGAATCTAGGAGACTTTATGATCAGTGTTGAGCAGATTTGTTGCGGCGCCACTAACCTACAGCAACTTCACAGGCATCAACGAGCAGCTGATTGAAACTACCGCTCCTGCTTATCAAGCGATCTGTCTTTCCAAGGTTTGTCTGACAAAAAACATGTCGCAAAGCTCTATCTTTCAACCTTCGCCTCTCATCGACGAGAGCTGCATCCGGCAGCGCTGAGAGCGCCGCGAGAAGCAATGCGTTGGTTTCTTCGATTGGAATTTCCTCGACATTTTCTGGATCATCGGACAGGACACCCACGCACCATGACTCAGAGTTATGTGCAGCAGCACAAATCACGTGATTTTCGGCTTTAGCGCCTTCCAAAGATAGCTCGCTAAAATTCTCAATCGCTCGCTTCACGGTGTCGATGTAGGTAAGTCCCTCGGGAACTTCTCTGGCATGCTTTCTGCAAAAATTCAGAAATCCTTCATCCGCCGCACAATCAGAATCCAATAAGATTATTATAGCATCGCACTTTTTGGAGGCGAGCCTGCCACTAAAAAGCCCCCGACCCAAAATAGACACCTGCCTTTGCTTGAGATTATTGTTTTTGAGCCAGAGAAGCGCATTCGACCACCCGCAATTTATCTCGCTCGTTTTGTCAAGCCCCGGTTGCAGGTCAATAAAATCTGCAGCCACCCCCATGTCGGACAACGCTTTTGATAGGAAGCTTGCCACGGTAATGAAATCCGTAGCACCCTCGCACACGAGACCAAAGCGCATCAAATTTCTCTCCCTAATGCGCCCTCGATTTCACCATCGATCCACATCTCAGACAATCGGCGCCCTTGGCTTACTTCAAGCCAGTCAGATGGCGACATGCCGCTTGGAGGCTGCAGCCTTTCGATCATGGTTTCACCATCTTCGGATCTCGAAACTACAAAAATGCGGGTCGAGTCGTCAAAAATGTCAAACGCATCCAAAGACGTCGGATTGTGACTTGTTAGGAAAACCTGTTCCGGACCTCGATTGAGCGAGTATTTAGATTTCGCCTCAGTAGAATATATTATTTCATCCAGAAGAAGGCGCGTCAATCTTGGGTTTAGGGCGCTATCGACATTATCCATCGCGAAAATTTTTGGGGATTGTTTGTGTGCGATGAGCATCGCAGCAAACAATAGGAATAGTGTTCCCTCACTGCTATCGTACACGGAGAGCTTGTTGCGCTTGGCATGCATAAAGCTGTCAACAAAGTATACCATATCTTCATTGGCCAACTCCATATCGCTGGAAGTGGTCAATTCGGAAAGCTTACCGACTTGGAACGAGGAGGCCCAGCCAGGAGCAAACGGCAAATGTGCCGCTCGGTTGACAAGGGTCACCTCCGGATCACTTCTATCACCTTTTTTTCTTGATCGGTTTGAAATAGGAAAATCATGAAGAAAAGTCCTTACCGCACTTGGCAGGCCCTCACCATGCAATCCAATCGGAGGAGTATCTACCGAACCTACTCTGCGCCCTCTCAAAAATTCTGTTTGAGGCGAGTAAATGGCGTATTTGGAGATTTTCTCAATTTCCTCAGAAGCCTGTTCCGGGTAATCAAAGATACTTCTCGTTTGGTCCCAAATGCCTCTGTACTTGTCCATTCCGCGCTTCAAACGGCTGCCCATTGCGGTCGCACCATTCGGGCTTCTCGCGAAAAGCTTTTCTCCTGACTGCTGGAAGTTTTCGTGCGAGAATGAAAGCGCGGTGTCGGTCTCGGATGAACTCAAAGTACATGAATACTGCACATCACAGGAGGCTTTAGCCTTCAAAGTAAATGTTCGCGGGAGATCTTGGTACTTAAAGGCCGACTTCATCAAGGCGGGCGGTGTGATTCTAACGCCTTTTCGACGAAAATCGCTATCTGAGAGACCTCTACTTAGAGCTGCCGAGATGATACCTATTGCCTCAAGGAAGTTAGATTTCCCACTACCGTTGCCACCAATAAAAATGTTGACCCTACCAAGCTCAAGCTTTAGCGCGCGGATTGACTTAAAGCGCTCAATTTCGATTTCTGTGATCACGGGTCTGCCTCAATTTGGCCCGATGAGGGGGCGTTGAACAAAGTTCTACACGCCTTTGAGCCGCATGGCAAATGTGGCGTTTGGATCGACGCATTAATAAGCAATTGAAGACGAATGATTTTCATCCTGCGGTCGATCCTCTTCAGTTTGGGTGTGTCTCGATACTTAAGACCCAGCTCAGAGAGTGGATGTCCTCTCGTTGCATCGTGTTGGCTTCAAAGTCCGCTCCGGTAAAGCTGCATTGCAGCAATCAGCAGTTTGGTGAACTGCGGCAAAGGGCCGAAAGCAAAGACACAGGGGGCTCTTCACCTCGTTTCAAGACCTTTCAATCCAAACTCTGAATTCCACCAATCGCGGTTCTCAGAATTATCAACCAATCTACTTCCGACCTTGGCGTGACGATGGCTGGAGATAATTCTAATGGCGATTGGTATCTTTGAGAGCCATGCGAAAATTATCTGTAACTCCTGCCAAGTGACACTGCCCGTTTCGTCGTTCATTTCCCAAGTTAAAGAGGCGGGCTTATTGTCCTGAGAGGCCGAGACGCCCGCCAAGCCATGACATAGTCCGTTCCGAATATTGAGCGGATGCTGAAGTTGTTCCCGAAGTTTAAGGGCCAGAAACTTGCTAAACGGTGATGTATTTTCCGCATTTTCTATGGTCGCCACCCAAGCGTTAAGGGAATTAGCAATACCATATGCCGACTTGGGAACTTGTCCGTCGTAAGTCCTTGCGATCTCGGCACGCGTCACTTTTTCGATTTTCGACCACAACAGCAACAATGATGCCAGTGCACCTTTCAGTTCCTCGAAGGATACGTGCTCTTCCATCTACTCCACTTTCGCGTTTCTCGCCTGTGCGGTCGTTCTCCACCGAATTACGTCGGTTGGCCTCCTCAAAAAATGTTGCACCGTGCATGAACGACTGCAACGCGAAAGCTGCACTGCAGTGGGGCCTGACCTGATAAATGTCGGCAAAGGGCCGGACGCGTCGGTCGCCGGTCCGAAGCGGAGGGCGGATAGCCGACTTTGGCTGCGCGGGTTATCGGATCACCCAACAGAAATAGAAGCCGACATTCAGAACGGAACAGAATCGAGGTCTGTGCTGCAAAGGCGCATGACATTACCGTGGCCATACAAGCTTTGGTCAGGCAAAGCGAGTTCGCAGTGGCAGTGAAGCGCGCCGCGATAATAGTGGGCTAATCTGGCTAAGTACGAGTTTTTTCGCAACCGCTTGCAACGGATAGAAAAAACTTGATCGACTGATCCGATCAAGAGATCTTGTCGACAAAAGCTGTGCCATTCGGGGAATGTCGGATGAAGATTGAGTCGCGAGGATAGATCACTGTGAAGCAGGACAACGATTTCGACGCCCAGAAAAAAACGAATCCGCTGCAGGGCTTGCTTCCGGATACTCTTGCCGAATTCATAAAGAAGGAAGCTGTTTATGTCGCCTTGGTTACGGGAATTAGCTATTATTTGACCTATAGTTTCCAATCATCATATCTGAGCTACTTTGGCGTCGCTAAAATATTTGTGGATTTGGCGTTGTCGAAAGTTATCGTCTCCGCAATTGGTGTGATTTTTCTTTCATTTTCAATCTACCAAATAGCATCATTGTTGCCACTACCAGCTCTCAAAAGATTTGTGGAAGCTAGCTATGTATTCCCACACATATCTTTTCCACTATTTATTTTGATGTTTTCGATGTGGATTTCTGGGTATTCTTACTTCTCTCAAGCTATAGCAGCGTATCTCCTGATTGTTGGGCCCTGGACTGGGATCCGGCTTCGCCGCAAGTTACGAAGCGGGACTCTATGGCGAGAAATTCTCCGAGAATCCGTTGATAATGATGAAAAAATTCGCCCCCATCTTCTTGGAACCGCAATTGCCGATAGCAGCTTTGGCGGTGTTTTCCTTCTCGCTATCATTTTGATAACCGGCACTTCCTTGCTTGGAGATTGGGCGGGAAATCGGGCTGCTTTCCGTGAAAGAGACTTCATGCTCGTGGAGTTTCAAAAGATGGAGGTTGCACTCATAGGGACGTATAATGAACAATTGATAGGCGTCGCAGTTGAACGGGTCGACGAAGACGCTTCTCTGACTGGATCTATTTTTCTTATTCCACCAGCATCCGGAGACGGGCATCTTTCCATGCAAACTCAGAGAATGCATATCAAAAAAATTGAGCACCCCGAACGGAACTCTATTGAATGGATAACCTTCGAAGATGCTTGGAGAAGAAATAGCGCCAGTATTCTCGGCTTGTTAGGTGTTTATGATTGACTCCCCCTCCTTCCTTTTCACTTAGCGGGCACAAGGTAATTGTCACATACTGCGGATGGTAGCTTTGATAGACCGACCCGCAGCATTTTGATAGAGGGCCTCCCCCCCGGAGTGGGCCGGAAGCCCTTGCCATAGTGATATTACACGGCGGAGCGACTGTCGCATCGCCGTATGACTCCTTCGCATCCGGAGCAAACATTGACGATCGCGTCGATGTTCAGTCTTATTCTTATCCATCTGGACTGGAGTGAATTCTTGAGCATCTATGATCCTTTGCACGAACGCCTTTCGTCCCTGCATGTCACAACAGTGAGAATGAGCTTTACCGACATCGAAGAGATTATCGGTCAAAGCCTACCCGCGAGCTCAAGAACATATTCCGCATGGTGGAGAAATAACGATCAAGGCGGGAAGAGGCACTCAGCTGCCTGGCTGAGGGCTGGGTGGCGTACTGAAGGTCTCGCTCTGGAGACCTGTCTCAGATTGCGCTTAAGATCGCGGACCAAGGCGAATTATTCGACAAGTAAAGGAGGTTCGTGAAGAACGCTGATAGCAGACGTTGGGGTAACCGGAGAGAAAGTTCACTTCGTCTGCAATGCGGGACGATCCGGCCATTCTACAGCTTGCCGTTTGCTATTTCACAGGTAGGGTGGAAGAATGAGTAGGCATTATCTTCTGCCAGCTGAGTTCGAGACCGCCCGCTACCACCTTCGCCGTGTGGAGGTGAACGATGCAAAGGTTATATTCGATAGCTATGCCACCGATGCGGATGTCACGCGCTTTCTCGGCTGGAAACCACATCGCAACATCGCAGACACGTCTGCGTTTTTAGAAAGAGCCGCGGCGGAATGGATCCGAGGGAATGGCTTTCCCATTGTGGCATTCGACCGAAAAAACGGCGATTTCATCGGAATGTTCCATCCCAAGCTGATCGGCCATAGGGTGAATTATGGCTATGTTTTGCAAAAAGCGGCATGGGGAAAAGGCTGCGCAACAGAGGTAATGCGATGGCTTCTAGAGCATGCACTAGCCCACCCCGAAATACACAGGGCCGAGGCTTTCTGTGACGTGGAGCACCCTGCGTCGGCCCGAGTGATGGAAAAAGCAGGTATGGAGCGCGAGGGTATCCTGCGGCGTTACTTCCGACACCCCAATATCTCTGAAGCGCCCCGCGATTGCGTCATCTATTCAAAGGTCCGATAAGGGCCAAAGCCCACCCCCACGAATTAGGCAGCCCTTAACCTGCCCGCGCTATCAAGATGGTGCTAACATGTCCTAAGGCGTGCAGAGTGCGGGGAGCCACACGGCTCCCCTTTTCCTTTCCCATCAGGCGGCGTTGCGCACCCAGAGCACACCGTCATAGGCGTAGCCCGACAGGAGCGTCTGCACGAGCTCCAACCGGCCATTCCCGTCCGTCGTGAACTGCGCCGAGACGATCGAGGTCGGGTCTGCCGTGCCGCTATGCTCGACACTGGTGCCGTCCGAGCCCGTCCAGAGCGCATTGGTCACGCTGGTCGATTTGCGCGAGGCCGTGAAGTCGATATCGAGCACCGTGTTCGGGGCCGCATGCAGCTCGATCTTCACCGCCTGCGCGGTGTTCCACGAACAGGACCGGCGCGTGAACTCGATGTAATCCAGAGTGCCCTGCCACTCGGCGTTCCCGTCCGCACGGCCCGTCGAGTTATAAAGCACCGCCGCGCCGGTATAGGTGCCCTTGGCCGTCAGGCCCCCATAGCTGCCGTCGTAGTTCAGCACCTTGTCGGCAGGCCCGTCAAAATAGGCCCCCGTTTCGGTGAAGCTCAGCCGGTGACAGCCATGCACGATCTGCGGCGAGATCAGCACGAAGGCGTTGATCGCGGGCGCGGTGACCTCTGGGGCGAAATCCGCCCAGCCGAAGCGGACCGCCTTCCGGCTGCCCCTGACCAGCGGCGCCAGACGCTCGGCAAACCAGCCGCGCAGCCGCTCCTGCCCGTCCGCGTCCGGATGCACGATGTCATCGGTCTCGAAGAAATGCGCCCGATGCGCATAGACCCAATCATTGAAACAGGTCACGGCGGTCATGTCATCGTAGTAGCCGTCGGCAAACAGCGTGCTCTTGGCCGCCAGCAGTTTCGCCTTGAGCCAGCTGTTGTAATTGGCCGCGGTCGAGACCGCATCGGCCTTGGTGGTGACATAGGGCGTGCGCCAGCTGATATCGGACCAGAGCACCTGCCCCGGGCGCGTGGCGATGACCGCGAGCATGGCATCGACCTCGGCCTCGAAAGTCGCCTGATCCTGCCCATTGGTCGCATTGTTGCCGCCCGCATGCAGGCAGAACAGCGTGTCATCGCCGGGATAGGCGTCCAGCGCCTCCTGCAACAGCGGCTGGATCTGCGCCACCGTATAGCCGCCCACCGCGCGGCAGCGCACCTCGACCCCCGGCGCGCCATTGGCCGCCAGCTTGGCCTCCATATCGGCCCAGGAGCCGCCCGAGGAATCCTCGGTAAGGCTGGCCCCGCCGAAGGTGCGGTTCATGATCGAGGCCCCGACAAAGACGAGCCGCTTGAAACGCTTGCGCCCCGCCGGACGCCCGCCCAACGCCCGCAGCGGACGCGACACCGGACCCGCCCCGAGCGCGTTCACCGCCCGCAGCTGCAGCAGGTGGCTGCCGGTGCCAAGCGCCAGCGTGTAGCTGCCGCCCGCCACATCGGGCAGCGCGGTCCAGCTGATCCCCTGATCGAGGCTGTATTCCAGCGCGGTCAGCGGGCTGCCGCCATCATAGGGCGCGACCAGATCGAGCGTCACCTCGCCCTCGCCCGCCCCCGGCGCAAGCCGTGCCTCGCGCACCGGCTGTGGCAACAGCACCCCCGCATGCGAGACGCTGGCCGCCCCGCCCATCAGCCCCCAGGCCCAAAGCGTATCGGCCCCCGCGATGCCGGGAAACAGCGTGGCGATCTCCACATCGCGCAGCGCCCCTGCCGGAAGCCGCTGCGCCCCCGCAAGGCTGCGCGGTGCCGCATCGCCCACGCCGGCCAGCAGGTAGATGTCGAAGCCGCCCGAGTTCTGCACCCGTGCCGCCTGCGCATCGGCCCGCATCAGCGCGACAAATTCACCCGCAGGCAGCGGGAAGGTATAGCTGACCATAACGGTCTCCTGTTCTGAAACGGATAGAGCCGGCGCGCGATCCGCCCGCGCGCCGGCAGAAGGTCACGCGGCCAGCGCCGCGATCTTGGCCTCGGCCAGATCCTGCAGCACCTGCGCCGAAGGGCCGAGCCTGGTGATCGCGTCGGGCACCGAGGTTCTGGCGTAATCGACGGCGGCCTGTGTCAGCGCCGTGGGGCCCGCCCCTGCCCCCAGCCGCGCCAGCGCAAGCTGCGCGCCGGTCATCAACGCCGAATGCAGCGCCTCGCGGTGGCGGGCCTCGATCTCGATACCGAAGCGGCGTTTGACCTCGGCGGCGATCCAGCCGACCAGCGCGGTGACCGCCAGCGCCAGCAGTTGCAGAAGATAGGGGGCCAGTGCGGCCATGAGGGCATCAAGCATGGGAGATCCTTTCAGAGCTTGAGAAGATGGGAATGGAGCGCGCCGCGCGTGGCGGGGCCTGCTAGGCCGTCGACCGTCAGACCGGCCAGCCGCTGGAAGGCCCGCACATCGTTCGGGCCCTGCCCCAGCAGCACCAGCCCCGCGCGGGTATAGAGGGCCAGCCGGTCGGCATAGCCGTTCAGCCCGCCATTGATGCGGCGGGTGATCATCTCGATATCGCCTTTATCGGCATAGGCATTGAGGCTGCGCCCCGCCCCCGCCTGCCAGAACCAGACCGCCGACAGCCCGAGCCACGGATCGCCCATGACCGCATCGGGCACCGCCTCGAAATCCGGCCCCTCGGCCCAGGCGGTGAAGCGGGCATAATTCGCCCGCCCCGTGATCTGGATCGGCCCGCGCCCGCGAAAGCGGTAGCCATCGCCCGCCTGCAGATTGCCCAGATCGCGCCGCCCCTCATAGCGGCGCTGCGCGCGGGTCGGCCCCCAGGCCTCGGCGGCATAGCGGAAGCGCGCGCTTTCATGCGCGATCTGCGCGACAAACTGCGCCAGCCGGTGCGGCGGGGCCATATCCCGCGCGCGGGGATCGGCCAGACCGGCCACCACCGACCGCATAAGCGGGGTTTCCCGACGGCCCGCGATAGCCGCCAGATGTGCTGTGCTCAGCATGTGGTTTCTCCATGAAAAAACCCCGCCCAAAGGGCGGGGTGTGTCAGTTCCAGAATTTGGACGCTGTGGCCCAGAGGAAGGCTTTCTCGCCGATCCGCCCGTGGCAGGCGTGGCGCACATCGGCGTAGCTCTCGGCCAGCTGGGCCTCGGTCAGGCCGACCACCAGCGCCTCGAACTCCATACGCCCGACCGCGCGGATCTGCGGCTTGTCATCGAACCGCGCGGGCACCCGCACCGCCTGACCGTGGCGATCGCCCAGCCACCAGACAAGGCCGAGGAAATCGCAGCCCGAGCGGTAGCGCTCGGCCCAGCCCCTGATCCGCACGCCCTCTTCGGTCTGCGTGACCTGCGTGATATGCAACGGCCCCGAGACCGGCCAGAGCTGGCTTTCCACCCAGGGCGGCACCGTCACGAAGACCAGATAGCCCACAACCAGCCGGAACCAGATCTCGCGCTCCCGCAGAAGCTGCCGCCATAGCGCCTCGAACATCACTTCTTCCCCGTGAACTTATGGCTTTGCGCGTCGATCATGGCGATCACGACCTTGGCGACCGACATGCCGCCCACCCCCGCCAGAAACCCCGCCGTGGTGGCGTCTCCGGCATCGGGCCACATGCCGACGCCCGCCAGCCAGTTCGCGATGACCGGCCCCAGATAGCGGGCGAAAATCGCCCCCGTGATCACGGCGGTGACCCCGTCGAGGAGGATCCGCAGAAAGCTGATCGGGCTCTTGCCCTTGATCTCCATGATCCAGCGCACCGCGCCGCCGACCCCGCCCGACACATAGATCTGACCCGCCGCGCCGGTCGCCCATGTGATGATCAATGACAGGTAGAGCCAGATATTTTCCCAGAGGCTGGGATCTTTTTCGGGCATTGTTTCGTCTTTCCGGTTGGCCGCGCATATCGGGATGCGCAGGTTTCCTCATAAAAAAGCCCGCCTCGGGGGCGGGTCAGAGCGTGTCTTCAGGGGCGGGATCTTCGGGCGGAGCCTCGGGCGGCTCGGGCAAGGGCACCGGCCCGCTGTCCACCGTCACCGGCACGGGGAAGCGCTGCGCCTCGGAGGCGCTGTCCCCGATCGGCAGGAGGAGGGTGACGGTCCAGCTATCGCCATCGTGGACGGCGCTCTGGATGTAGCCGGCATCGAGCGCAAGGCCCGTCTCGGGATCCACGGCCAGCGCGGCGAGATCCTGCGCCTGACCGTTGAGGGTCAGCGTGGAGCCGGAAACCGAGAGCGAAACCAATTCGGCTTCTGCGCCCGGAAGGCGCACGACGGGTGAGAACGTGATTTCCATATTGCTTCCCTTATCTCCAAGTGCCTATTGCATGCAGGTAAACGTATTTGTTTGCCCCCGAGGCGCTCGCATTCGCGACCCACGGGCGGAAGTTAACCGTCGATTGCCCGAGGGCGCTGAAGGAAACTCCTGCCGGAATGGCGCCACCGATTTCGACAGAACCTGAAAAACCAGTGGGAACAGAGGCAAACGCAGCTGGATACGACCAGATCGCACCTGCCGATCGCGTGTAGAATGGACCAATCGGCGTATCCCAAGCATCCGAGGCCATACCGATGCGGGCCGTACAAACCTGCGTACCATTCGCAAGACGCACATAGTTACCGTTGGCATTTGACCCGTGTTCGATAACAGCACCTGTCGGGTATGAGCCGTCATGCGAAACAGAGCCAACGACATTTTTCTGGCTATAAGCATAGCACCAATCGGCATCCCAGCCCTCGGAGCCGCCTGCTCTTTTTCGCCATGCCAAATGTGGCACGACGCCGCCAGACCGCGACACGGCCAGCTGTACGGCGATATCATCTGCGACGCGGCTCATATGTATGCCAATCCAGTTCGACGCATTTCTGGCCGGACGATTGATAGAGGTCTGTTCCGCCCCGAAGAACCGGGTTTGGCTCAGCGTATTCAGGTCAAAATCCTGCGTGACAGGTATGCTGCCTCCCAACCCTCCATCACCTACTTTCATCAAACGACCGGACGTCACATCAAACTGGTTCTGCGTGACCGCCGTACCGCTTGCCAGACCACCGGCCACCTTCAGCGCGCCGGACTGGCTCAGAAGGGACCGCCCGTCCGCCGTCAGATCCGCCATCGCCATTGCGCCCGCGCCGGTGAAATAGGGCAGCTTGTTGGCGGCGCCGGTCAGATGGGCGAAGGCTGCGATATTCTCGGAGGGCACATCGCCGATCATGGTCTCGATCCAGTCGCCCATGTCCTGCATGTACTGGCCCATCACCGGAAACCAGCCGAGAAAGCCTTGCGCATCAGCGGCGAAGGTCGGGCTGCCAAGGATCGGCGGGTCATTGGGCGCGGGGGTGAGGGTGGGTTTTGCCATCAGGCGACTCCTGTCAGGGAAAGGGTTGCAATCGTATGCCCGCCGCCCGAAAGCGCGGGGAAGAAGTCATCGGCCACGCCATAGACGGCGAGGGCGAAGGGCGTCATGTCATCGCCCGGGTAGAAATAGGCCGGCGCCCCGCGTGCCTGTTCGAGCGCGCGCTGGATGCGGCGGTTGGCGGTGGCCTCGAACGAGAGCTGCCATTCGGCCTTGCGGGCGGTGGCGCGTTTGACGATCGAGATATTGCCGAAATCATCCACCTCGCGGCGCGAGTAATCGGTGAAGCCCGATTTGGACCCTTCCAGCACCTCGCCCAGCAATTCGCCCCGCCCCATCACGATCTCGGAGACCGAGGCCGTGCCGCCGGGATTGGCGATGGTGATCTCGAGCGTGAAGCCCGACAGCGCGCCCAGATCGGCAAAGATCTGTTCGGGGTCGAAGCTGTCCTCATAGGTGAAGAAATCCAGCCAGCTCTGGATCGCGCCCGTGTCCAGCAGATTGGCGGTGCGGTCATAGACCACACTGCCGCCACTGTCGCGGATCACCAGCTGCAGCGACACCGCCACCAGCCCGATAAAGGCCACCGCATCGACCCGCGCCGGCAGGCCGATGCGATAGGTGATCGCCTCGGGCCAGCTGGTGACCAGCCCGAGCGTCGCGTCAAAGGCCCGCCAGCGATTGGTCGAGCCCGCCGCCACCCAATATTGCGCCGACAGATCCGCGCCCTCGGGGGCAATACCGGAGTTGTCGTCCGCCAGACTTTCGTAGATCTGGTGACGGGCGGCCAGAATGACCCGCTCGCCTGTCTGGTAGACCGCAGCGGCGTCCCATTCGGGATGGTCTTCCTCGGTCACATTCGTGGCCTGCATCGCCCCCGCGCCAATCGCCACGGGGATGATCATCAGAGCTTGGGTCATTGCGCCTCGGCCTCCCGCCGTTCTTCAAGGGTGCGGATCTTGCGCAGATCGCTATTGCCATTGAGCTGCAGCTGGCGGTTCTCCTGCCGCAGGCTCTTCAGCTCGGCGATCACCTCGCGCAGAAGCCCGTCCTGCGCGCCCTCCCCGCCCGAAAGCATCCTGCGGGTCTGGTCCGCCGTCCAGATCCGGCTGGCACCGGTGGCCTCCAGCTCGGGGCCGTTCTCGCCCACCAGCCGCAGCCCGCCGCCATGCAGCCCGCCGCGCGCGAATTGCGGGATCTCGATATCGACCCCCATCGCCTGAAGCTCCTGCGCCGCCGCCACCAGCGCCTCCTGCAGCCCCGATTGCTTGAGCTGTTCGGCGGCGGCATCGGCATTGAGCGTCTGCGCATAGGCCAGCGCTTTCTCATAGGCCGAGCGGTTGAGCGCATTGACCGCCGTCAGATAGGCCTCGCTGCCATCGGAGCGGCTGAGACCGGCCAGCGAGGGGTCGCTGGCGCTGGCCTTGAAGGTCTGGCCCGCCACCACATAGCTTTGCAGCCCCGTGCTGACATAGGAGCCCAGCTTCATCAGCTGCGTCACCGCGCTATAGACCGGCAGCGCCACCGCCTGCGCGGGCGAGAACGCGGCCAGCTCTTCGGCCAGCGCCGCATAGCTGGCCTGCGCCTGCGCCAGCTTCACCTCCTGCGCCTGGGCCTGGGCGAAGGCGGTCTGCGCCTGCACCGCGACCCGCAGCGCGTTGAGATGGTTGCGCAGCTGCACCATCGTCTCGCGCGCGGCCTCTAGCGGCACCTCGACCGTGCTGCCCAGCAGGCTGGCAAAGGCCGCGCCCGGATCGAAGCTGAAGCTGCCGCCCAGCCGGATCGTGGCCGAGGCCCCGCCCGAAAGCGCCGCCACCAGCGTCTTTTGCGCCGCGCTCAGCCCCGACTGATCGACCGCCACCGCCACCGTGCGGGTCATCGCGCGGTCGGTGGCCAGAAGGGCTGCGCGCAGATCGGCCTCGAGCCCCTGCGCCAGATAGACCCGCACCCCGCGCGCCAGCGTCGAATTGCCCGCAAGCGCCAGCGCCATCTCCTGCGCATCGAGGCTGTTGACCGCCCAGAGCCGCACCTGTTTCTGCAGGCTCGAAGTGGTCGCCAGTGCCAGCGCGGTCAGATCCGCGCCCAGATCGTTCTGCGCCAGATAGGTGACCGTCTTCACATGTTCCGAGGCCCCCGTCAGCGCCAGCCATTTCTGCTCGGCGCTCAGATCCGAGCGGGTGATGAAATCCACATAGCGGCTCACCCCCGTGGCACTATCGGCCAGCATCGCCTTGAGATAGGCGGGGATCTGCGCGTCCTCGACCACATCGATGGCCAGATCGATCTGCTTGCGCAGCCCCGCATAATTGAGCGCGGCAGCGGCGGTGATCGCCTCGTCCAGCGCGCCCAGCTGCGTCTCGAGCACCCCGATCTGCGCATCGCTCAGCGCATTGCCCGCCGCCAGATAATCGCGGGCCTCGGTCAGCAGATCGACCTGGCTCTGGCTCAGGCTGGCCATCGCCTCGGCGCGCGCGCCCTCGATCTGCGCGATGCCCTGCGTCTGGCCCAGATCGGCGGCCACCTGCGCCTGTGCCCGCGCCAGATCGAGCGCCGTGCCCGCCTGATCGCCCATCCGGTCGAGATAGGTCTGCGCCACCTGCGTCAGGCCGGTGACCGCGTCCAGATCCCCCGCCTGAGCGGCGGCCAGCGTCATCTGGTAGCGCCCCTGCGCATAGGACAGCGCCGCCCCGGGCGAGGTCATCGCCGAGGAGGTGCCGCGCATCTCGGCGATAAAGGCCGCGATTGTATCGGCGGCCTTGTACCAGTTGGTGGCGGCCTGCGCCGAGGCCTGCTGGGCGGCGGTATAGGCCGAGATCGAGCTGTCGAGCGAGGTCGAGACCGTGCCCGACAGCGCCTCGATCTGCGCGGTGAAACTGGCGACCTGCGGCAGGATCTCGTCAAACACCCCCGCCATGCCGACCAGCGCCGCCCAGAGGCTGCGCCCGCCCGCCGTGCCAAGATCCAGCGCCTCGACCAGCGCGCGGTATTGCGCGCGCGAGGCGGGCATGCTCAGCCCCAGTTCCGCCAGCGCCTCGGTGGTCTGGCGCGTGGTGGTGGCCAGCCGTTCGCTCTCGGAATAGACGGCCTGATAATAGCTGCTGACCGCCGTGCCGAACGCCTCGTCGCCGCCCAGAAGCTGGGTCAGCTGGCTGGCCATATCGGCCCCCACCAGCCCCGTGGCGCGGAACGTATTGCCCAGAGTGTCCATCGCCGCATTGACCGTGGCCAGCGCCGAGGCCAGACGGGTGATCGTGGCCATCGCACCCTCGCCTTCCGCCTGGAACGCCGCCAGCCCCTCGATCTGGCCGGCATAGGCATCGCCCAGACCGGTCAGCTTCTCTTCCAGCACCTCGAGCGCCTCGTCTTTCGACAGGCCCTTGGTCGAGAACTTCAGCGCATAGGTGAAGCCGTCAAAGGCCTCGGCCCCGATCTCGAGACTGTCCGCCGCCGCCACGATCGAGGCCTGCACGTCATAGACCGCGCGGGTGACCGGATCGGCCAGATCGGCAGAGGCCGCGCTATATTTGGTCTTCGTGGACTTGGACAGCCCCCAGAATCTGGATTTCTCGATCAGCTGGTAGGTCTGCACGGTGACATCGCTGCCCGAGATCAGCGCGCGGATGCCGGTATCGAGCACCTTGGTCTTGCCGATCAGCCCCGAGATCAGCAGGCTGACAGCGGCAACCGGCAGGGCAATCGCCCCGACCGCCGCGGCAAAGCCCGACAGGCTGGAGGTGGCCCCGCCCAGCACCGAGCTGAGATAGGTGCCCGCCGCCCCGAAGCCGCCGCCTGCGCCGGTGAGGCTGGTCCAGAGCCCCGCCGCCCCCGAAAGCGCGGACGACCCCAGACCGCCGACCGTGCCCGCAAGCCCCAGCCCGTTGGCCGAGGCCGCCCCGCCCGCCGCAGCCGCCGCACCAGAGCCCGCCGCCGCCGTTCCGGCCACGCCGGTGAGCGAGCCGGTCAGCCCCATCGCCACCATGATGCGGTTCTTGGCCGCCGTGGCGATCATCTGTTTGAGCCAGGTTTTGAACATATCCCCGATATCTCCCAATGTGCCGCGGAAGCCCGCAAACAGCCCGTCGACCAGCGTGTCGGTCAGCTCGCCCGCCAGCGGCAGGCTATCGGCCAGCCCGGCATTGAGCTGCGCCATTGCCTTGTGCACCTCTTGCGGGGTCAGCAGGCCCTTCGTGGCCAGCGTATTCAGCTCGGCCAGCTCGCGGCGGTATTTGTTGAGCGGATCGATCAGATCGCGCCAGCGTTCGGCCTCTTTCGCCTGCGCCTTCTCGAGCCGCTCGGCGGCCTTCGCGCCTGCCGTGCCCGCCTTGGTCGCGGCCTTCTGCGCCGCCGTCAGCTGGTCGAGCGTGGCCAGATCCTTCTCCATCGTGTCGATCTTCTGGTTCTGGCTCAGAAGTTGCGCATCGGCCAAAGCCAGATCCACCCCTTCCGCCACCGCCTTGTCGCGCAGCGCCTGCGCCTCGAGACGCAGCCCCGCAACCCGCGTGGCATTGGCCACGTTCTGCTTGTTGCGCGTGGCTTCGATCTGCACGTCGAGCATGGCGATCTGGTTGTCGAGATTGGCCGAGAACCCCGAAGCCGCTGCCATCGCCGAAGCCAGACGCTGGGCGGCATCGGCGGCGCTGTTCAGCCCCACCGGCAGATTGGCTGCGATCTTCTCGGCCTGATCGGTATAGCCCGCAAGGCGCAGCGCCTCGAGCGCGGTCTGGGCCGCCGCTTTGGCCGCTTCCTGCAGATCGGGCGGAATGCGCCCGCTACTATCCTGCACCGCCATCAGGGCCCGCGTCAGGTCTTTGGCTCCGACCGCCACCTGATCGACATCGCCCGAATTGATCTTCGCCAGCGCATCGGCCACGCCGCGCGCCTCGACGATGGTCAGGCCGAACTGGCTTTGCAGCTGGCGGATGCTGGTCTGCGCCATCGCCAGAAAATCGTCACGCATCGCGCCACTGGCCTGACGGGTCGCGGCATCGAACTGGTCGACCTGCGCCACCAGATCGGCAAAGCAGGTGCGCAGCGCCTCGGTCGAGGCCTCGAGATTGTTCATCGCCTCGAGCTTGGCCAGATCCAGCATCGCAAGGTTCATCTCGCGCGCAGCCTCGGCATTGAGCCCGAATTCCTTGCGCAGCGCCGCCAGCGGGATCGCCGCCACATCAAGGGCGGACCGCAGATCGCCGAGCGAGCTTTCGAGGTCATCAACAGCGTCATCCATGCTTTTGGCCTTCTTGCCAAAATCCACGAGCATCGGCAGCACGACCGCCCCCACGGCCACCAGTGTGCCAAGCGCCGAGCCAATCATCGCGAGCTTGCCCGAGAACCCCAGCGCGCCCAGAAGCTGCGGCGCCTGCATCGCGAAGGCGCGCATCGCATCGGTGCCGCCCGCGATCTGCACGAAGAAGTCCTGCACCTGGAACGAGGCGTTCGAGAAGGCCGAGGACATCCGCCCCGAAATCCCGCCCGCCTTCTGCATCACGCCATTGGTGGCCGAAAGCTGCTGGCCCAGAAGCTTCAGCGTATTGGCCCGCGCGCGGTCATCGATGACCCCTGCCGCCTGCGCCGCATTGAGCACCTCGACCGCTTGCTTGTAGCGCTGCGAGCTGGCATAGAGCGGATCGACCGAGGCGCGCAGGCTCTCATAGGCGCGCGCCGCACTGGCCGCGCTGCGGGCCTGTTCGGCCTGCGCCGCCTCCCCCGCCCGCACTGCCTGCGCCGCGCGATCGGCAGCGGTCGCCACGCCCAGATATTTGGCCGCCGCCTGTTCGAGCACCTGATTGGCCGCGCGCTGGCTGGCCACGCCGCTTTCGACAAAACCCGCCACCTGACGCTGGATATCGGCATAGCGCTGGCTGGCCGCAAAGGCCGGATCGATCGAGGCGCGCAGCTGGTCGAAGGACCGCGCCGCCTTCCCCTCGACCGAGGCGCGCACCCCCGCCCAGGCCTGATTGATATTGCCCGCCATCTTCTGCGCCTCGGCACTCGCCGCCCGCGCCCCGGACTGAAACTGGCTCAGGTCCAGCCCCAGCTTCGCCTGCATCGCTCCCGCTTGGCCCATCGCCATAACGCACCTCATTCGCATAGAAAAAGGGGCAGACCGTGAGGTCCGCCCCTAGGGGAAATTCATGTTTGTTGGGTAATCAGGCCGAGGCGCTAGTGTTCCGAACCAACGTTTTGGTCATCATCGGAAACGGCATTATGCTCTTGAACTGCACGATGCAACTCTTGGGAGTAAGGCTTAACGCGCCCGAATGCCTGCGTGCCAATCTGTAGAGAATACCATCCGAGTATAAGAATGAAGATTCCGCCTACTACAAGAAGCAAGTTAAACAGCCGGCGCCCTAATTTTCGATACCATTTTTCGGAGCTGGAATTCGCCTGCGGGCTTGCGATTGTTGCGATCATTCCACAAACCAAAAGGCTAAGTGCAAAAATGAGAACGCATATCAGAAAACCGATTATACCCCACAAAGCATTAGCAAATAGCGGATAGTCTTGCGATTGTGCAGAGACGTTCAGCAAGTAACCGATTGCAACAAACGGCGCTCCAGCAATCGCCAACAATTGGGTTTTCCATTCGCGGACAAATGCGGCCACACCGCCGGACGGAGCCGCATTTTCAGGTGTAGCTTCTGATACGTTATTTGTTTGGGTATTCAATTTCAGTTCCTCTCAAACGGACCTTGTAGTTTCGAAATCGTTCGTAGTTCCAACGAATAGATCGCAACCTAAGGATGCACTTTACGAATAGAACCAAGACGTTACGTCTCATTGATAATCTCTATCTCAAAATCCCCCAACGCCAGCGGATCCTCCCCTGCCTGCCTTGCCTCGAAATACCCCGCGCACATGTCGAACAGGAGTTCCGCCTCCCAGCCCTCGCTGATCCGGCCCGTGGCCTGCATGAAGGCGCAGAGTTCGGGCCAGTCGGTCGCGCGCAGATCCAGCCCCGTGGAGCGCACCGGATCGAGGCGGATCATCGCCTCGACCAGATAGGCCCCCGCATCCAGATCGGGCAGGCCCAGAGGCCGCCCCATCCGGCGCGCAAAGGCCAGCCGGGTCTCCTTCCACGAGCGGGGCGTGGAATGGAGATGGCCCAGCTGGCGGGCATAGCGGATCAGCGCGCGTTTGCGTTTCCCAGATAGCTCTCGCGGGTGGAGGCGAAGGCCAGCACCTGTTCGACAAAGCTCTTCTCGCCCTCCTGCCCGTTGAGCATCTGCAGGTTCAAAAACCAGCGCAGATCATCCTCGGAGGTGGTCAGCGCCGCTTCGCCCCGCGCGATATTCTCGAAGCCGGTGACCAGCGGCACGGCGCTATCGACCATCTGGCCGTGCAGATCCTCGAGCGAGCGGACCTCCTCGTCCTTCTTGGGCTTGTCCTTCAGCTTGGCGCGCTGCAGCGCCCGCAGCGCCGCCTGCACGCTGCGGCTTTCGGTGCCGCGCACCAGCACGATGCAGGGCTTGGTGCGCCCGGCATCGGCAAAGAGCGGCTCGCCATTGGCGGGGTCTTTCAGATGCAGGCGGGCGGGGGTGTCCGCAGCAGAGCGGCTGTCGAATTTGGTAAAGTCCATGAGGTAAATCCCTGCGGTTCCGGTTCAGATGAAACGGCCCGGAACGCGTGAACCACGCGCGCCCCGGGCCGTACAGCCACGCCGGTCTCCCGGCGTGGATCAGGGGTTAGGGCGCCACGCGCACCAGCGCCGAGTTGATGCGGAACTGGCCGGTCATGCCCTTGGCGGTGGAGGCCGTGCGCGAACGGTCGCGAACATTGGCGACCTTGGCGTGCAGATAGACCACCTCGCCATCGGGATCGGTGATCTTCACCGACACGTCGTCATTGCTGTTCGATTTGGCCTTCAGGATCTCCTGCCCCGCATCCGTGTTGCCGGTCACGAGGAAGGTAAAATCGCAGGTGCCGCCATCGAGCGCGCCGTTGACGTGGAGCGTGCGGCCCTTGAGCGTGGTCTCGGTGGTGTCTTCCGAGGTGTCGCCGATCTCCCCGAACTCGAGGATCTCGCCCACCTCGGCAAAGCCGGTCATCGCGCCGAAGCCCGCCGCATCCAGCGTGGCCGGCTTGCCTTCGGCCACTTCCACGGTGGCGCCGATATAGGTGCGTTGGGTCATCGCTTAGCCTTTCTTCTCGGGGGTGGTGGTGGCGGGTTTGGCCTCCGCCGCAAGGGTGATCGCGCCGGAGCGGATCCGCCCGCCCAGCACATTGCGGTTGTCGATCAGATCGAGCACCGATTGCGCGATCTCGGTCTCTTTGCCCGCAGGCAGGATGTGACCGCTGGGCAGGGTCAGATCACTGGCCCCGGTATTCTTGACCTTCGGCATCGCGAAGCTCCTTTGCTATGAGGAAAGATCCCCGCGCCTTAGCCGCGCAGGGGTTTGAGATAGTTGAGGGTGAAGCTGACCACGGCGGTGCCGATCACCGCCTCGCCCTCGCCATTGAGCGTGGTGGTGACCTCTTCGGGGGTCAGCGTCAGCCGCTCGGCCCCGAAGGCCCCCATCACCGCCGCCTCGATCGCCGCCGCATCGCGGTCGAGCTGATCCTCGATCTCCGCGCCGCCGAGGCGTTTGATCACCACCTGCAACAGCACCTCGCGCTCGAAGGCATTGAGCGTGCCGGGCCTCCCCCGCTCGCGCGGGGTGGCGACCCCCATCACCGGCAGGTCACTGGCCGAGAAGTTGCCCGCCCAGGCCGAGACCAGCGTGACCCCCGCAAGATCGGGGGCGCTGGCAAGAGCGGCCTTGGCCCGCGCGCGATAGAGGGCGCGGCTCATGGCTGCACCTTGCGCAGCTCGCAGATGACAAAGGCATCCCCTGCGGGCGAGCCCGAGGGGCGGATCAGCTCGACGGTGTAAAGCGTCCCCGTCTGCGGATCGATCCGGTCGCCCCTGGCCAGCTCCGGCACCAGATCGCGGCCCACCCGCCAGCTGGGGGCGATGATGACGATCGGGTGGCCGTCCTGATCTTCCGCCTCGATCGGTTCGGTGCGGAAGATCGAGCGGATCTCGCGCGGGGCCCCGCCCTTGGGCGTATAGAGCACCGGCCCGCCCAGCACATCCGCCAGCACCCCCGCCATGCCCTCGAAGACCCCCGTCACCGGATCACGCCGTCCAGCAGGCCGTAGACAACCGTGCTTTCCGCCGCTGCATCCGCCAATGCCGCCCCGACCAGACGGTTCTCCGTGCCGGGATCGGTCGTCAGAACCCGGTCCGTCTCGTCCCAATAAAGCGCATCCCCCTGCGCGATCGCCAGAGCCTGGGGTTTGGGCAGGTCACACGCGATCTGCCGGGTGATCTCCACCTCGGTCCCCTGCGCGGCGGCATAGCCGGTCAACCCGAACACGACCCCCACCCGCACAGGCTCGGAGGCATTCACGTCATAGGGCGCGATAACGGCGACGCTGTCGCCCTTGTGGTAATAGCCTTTCATGGCTCGTTCCTTTCACCAGAAATCCAGAACGACGAAGAGCGCCACAGCGGGCGCTCTTTCGTCAGATCATCGATCCCGCAGGCCGGTTATTGGCCGGGGTTCTTGTAGGCCCCGCGGAAATTGACCGCGCCCGCGCCAAAATCATGCTCGAGGGTCATCCGCATGCCCTGCACGCCGAACGGCTCGTCAACGCGCACCCGCGGGGCTTTGCGCCCGCGCAGATAGCCGTGCTTGAACACATGCGAGCGCTTGGAGGGATCCACGAACAGATACCATTCCTTGCCTTCGATGGCCTCCACGACAACCGGACGCAGCTTGCCGGAGAAGGTGTTCACATCCGCCGCCTTGGTGGGCTGCACGTTCTGCGCCAGATACTGTTCGGCAAGCGTTTCGTTCTCCGGCCCCACCAGCAGGATCGCCGGGGCGTTCATCGCGATCACCCGTTTCCCATCCGCCGCCTTCATCTGGCGCAGCGCCTTGCGCCCCGCCGAAAGCGAGGTGACCGAGATCCCCGTGCCCGCCGCGGCAAGGTTGCCGTGATCGGCATGGAACACCTCGACCCCGTCGCGCAGCTTGGGATTGGACAGGAAGATCTGCCAGAACAGGCTTTCCTCGAACTCGGGCACGATCGCGCCCGCATTGTCGATCACCGACTGGATCGCCCCCATATCGTCATTGACCAGCGCCTGACGGCTGATGGACAGCCCCGTGGCATAGGAGCCAAGCGCCAGCATCTCGGAGCTGTCGCCGATCGAGCCGAACTTGATCTCGCCCGTCTCGTTGACCTTGCGCAGGCCGGGGAATTCATCGGGGCGCACCACGGTATGCTCGCGGAAATCGTTGAACTCCATCTCGCGGGAGATCTCGGTGAAGGTGCGACCGATCAGGTCATAGCCCTGTTCCAGCACCCGGTTCACCGAGAGCGACAGGATATTCGGGAAATCGGACCCGCTCTGCATCGCGCTCATGATGACATCCTCGCGCGAGGCATAGGAGCCAAAGCCCGGTGCCCGCGCGCCTGTCGCGGCGGCGGCCATCTCGTGGATCGACATCTCCATATAGGGCCGCGCACGGTCATCTTCGGGGGCCGCCCCCGAGATCCGCGCGGTCAGCGCCATTGCCAGACCCTCGCGGCGCGTGTCGCGATCCTCGCGGCCCACACGGGCAGGATGGCGCGCGCCCCGCTCGGAGCGGGCCATCGAGATATCGGGCTGGGCCGCCGAGATCTCCTGCAACATGCGATGCGAGGCGGTCTCGATGCTCACGCCCTCGTCGATCAGCGCCTCGACGAAGCTCTCGCTGAGGCTGCCCGCGCTCATATGCGGGCGCGCCGCCGAAAGGATGGCGCGGGCGCGGCGGCGTTCATTGGCCACCGCCTGATCCGAGTTCATCTGCATCGTGGCAGACGGCTGGGGGACCGGCGCCGTGCCGGCCTCGGGGGTCGGGGTGCCGGGGGTGGGCATCGCTGCGGGCGTGCCCGCGTCATCCTCGGGCGCGCGGGTGGTCTGGGTCGTCTGGGTCGTGGGGGTGGGCATGGATACCTCCTTGGTGGCCATCTGGGCCGGTTGGGATTGATTGGGCCTGCGGGCCGTCAGCGCGGACATCCGCAGGCAGGTCTCGGAATAGTGGCGCTGCGCGGCGGCAATGCTCTCGGCCATCATCTCGGGCGCCACCTCGGGCACGGGGCCTGCCCCATCGGGGCTGGCGCGCGCCTCGCCCGCGATCACCGCATCGGCAAAGCCCCGATCCACCGCCTCCTCGGCGGTCATCCAGGTCTCGGCCACCATCAGCGCACGGGCCTCCTGCGCAGGGATCTTCGCGCGGGCGGCATAGATTGCGGCATAGCCCTGGGCTGCACTTTCAAGCCGCTCGGCGGCCTTCAGGTGATCGGCGGCATTGCCCATCGCCAGCACGGAAGGGTCATGGATCATCATCACCGAGCCCGCGCTCATCTCGATCCGGTCCGCCCCCATCACCAGAAGCGAGGCCGCAGAGCAGGCCTCGCCGATGATGCGCACCGTGATATGGGCGGCGGCCTCGGACAGCATCATCCGCACATCTTCCGCCGCCGAGGGGTCCCCGCCCGGCGAATTGACCCGCAAGGTGATCGCGTTTTGCCCCGCGCAGGCATCGAGCGCGCGGCGCACCATCGCGGGGCTGAAGACGCCCTCGTCTTCGGGATAGACATAAGGGTCCGGCAGGATCGCGCCGGTCAGCACGATCTCTGCGCCCTGTAGCAAAGGCTGTGGCATGGAACTGTCCTTAGGGTTTGGGGCCGGTCGGGGCCGCAACGGGCGCGCCCGGCGTCGTCTTCGGGGCGGGCACAACCGGCCCGCCGCCCTCCGTATCGTCCTGCGCCGCATCCTCGATCCGCTCGCGCCGGATCACCGCCGGATCGAGCCCCATCTCGCGCTGCGCCCGCTGGCGGCTGGTCAGACCCGCCTCGATCTCGCGGATCTTCGCGGGGATCTCGCGGGTCGGGTCGATCACCGGACGGCGCGGGGCCGTCCAGCCAAGGGTGAAGCCCGGTGCACGCAGGAATGCCATCTGCCACGCCTCGAGCGTCCAGCGCCCCAGACCCTCGCAGAGCTGGCCGATCATCACCTGCTGCTGCCAGGTCTCGACATTGCGGTCCATCTCCATCCGGCCCATCCGGCCCGAGGAGAAGTTCACATGGCTCAGATCACCCGCCAGCGCCTCGTAGGTGATGCCCAGCCCCATCGCGACCGCCGCCAGCGTCTGGCGCATGAACAGATCATAGCCATCGACCTTAGGCGGCGTGCTCCACGAGATTTTCGTGCCGGGCGGCAGCTCGGTCAGCGTGCCGGGGGCCACATTGCTGAGCCCCATCGCCTCGGCCTCTTCCTCGGCATCCGACGAAGACGCAGGCCCGTCATTATCCTCGCGCTCGATAAAGCCCGCCATGAGTGCGGCCATCTTCTGCTTGAGGATCTCGCCCTCCTGATAATCCGACAGATCGCCGAGCGTCAGCAGTACCGGCGCAAACCAGCTGATCCCGCGCAACTGGCCCGGGCGATCGATGCGGCGGATATGCAGAATGTCCTCCGCCGGCACGCGGATCACCGACAGATCGGTCCGGGTGGAGGCGGTGCCGGGATGCTGGCGGAAGAGGTGATAGGCCACCACCCTGCCCTCGGGCCCGATCTCCAGCCCGTCGATCACCTCGTTATCGCCATGCGATGTCACCCAGGGGCAGAGATAATCGGTCTCGAGAAGCTCGATCTGGAAGGGCAGCTTCAGGCGGCGTGCCTGCGCGCCCTGCCGCCAGCGCCGGCGCACCAGCACCTCGCCATCCTCGACCACCGCATTCATCGCCGCCCGCTGCAGCCCTGCCAGATGCAGCACCCCCATCGCATCGAGATCGGTGCTGCCCAGATGCCCGAGCACGATCTCTTCGGCCTTCATGCGGGTGCGATCGGCACCGGCCTTGACCGAGGGAATGATCCCCGTGCCCACCACATTGCCGGTGATCACCGAGATCCCGCGCGCCGCATAGGGGCGGTTACGGACAAAATCGCGGGTCACCCCGCGCAGCCGCGCCCGCGCGCCCTGCGCCATCCCCGCCCGATCCGCCGAACTGGCGCTGCCATGCCAGCTGCTGGTGCGCGACGAGCGCGAGGCGGCGTCATAATGCATCAGCATACCAAGCCGCTGGCGGGCCACCATCCGCGCCAGCCCCGCCTCGGGGGCGAGATAGCCGATCATCCGGTCCAGCAGGCCGGGGGATTTGATCCGGTCCGCCATCACAGCCCCCGGCTCAGACGCGGGCGCAGCTGGCGCAAGGTCGAGACGCGCCGCGCCCCTGCCACCTCGGCCTGCATCCGGCCCAGCTGGCGCTGCATCTCGTCGAGGCTGCGGAACTGCACCCGCTCGCCATTCATCTCGACGCTGGTCACGCCCTTGGCCATCGCAGCCTTCAAGCTCTCGATCTGGTCCTGCGTATAGGCCATGCGATCATCTCCGCAGATAAGTGAGTGTCTGGACCCTGCGCCGGCGGCGCGCGGGCTTTGCAGCGGTGGCCGGAGCTGCCGTCTCCGACAGGGCCACCGCCATAGAATTGAGCGGGCCCGCCGCCGCCCAGCCGGGGGCCGCGTCCCAATCCGTGATGCGCAGGAGGCCGAGATATTCGGCCAGGGCCCGCGCCTGCACCGAAAGATCGAAGCTCTCGTTGCGGATCTGGCCGCGCCGCTTCTCCCAGCCATCCTTGCCGCGTTCTTCGGCAAGCAGTTCCGAGTGCTGGTCATCGCTCATCCACAGCGCGGTGTAGAACGCGCCCGCGGCATCGCCATTCACCTTGCCGATGGCCGCGCTGATCGTGTCCTTGACCCGATCGGTCGCGATATTGAGGATCTTGATCGAGCGTGCCTTCTTGCCTTTCGAGCCCCGTTCGGGCGTGTCGAGCCAGACGCGCCCGGGCAGTTTGAACCCGCCCCGCCCCCGGCTGACAAACCAGCGTTTGCCGAGGCCCGCCGCCCGCCGGCCGCGCCAGAAGGCCTCCGCATTATCGGACACCCCCGCCGAGCCCTGGAAATCGACAACCAACGCAATCGCCCGCAGCCCGTATGCCGCGCCCGCCACCGGCCAGACCTGTTCGCCAAGCGCCTCGAGCACCGCCCAATCCTCGCCATAGCGCGGCGGCTGCACCGAGCGTTCGGCCTCGGTGTTGGGCGCACCCGCGGGCGGGGTGACCAGATCGTAGCGATCCACCACCTGCGCCCGTCCGCCCTCGCCCCAGGCGGTGACCTGCACCGGAAAGCGGTTGTCCTGCACATCGACCGAGACGGTGACAAAGCGCACCCATTCGGGAAGCACCCCGCGCGGTGTGGCCTGCGCGTGATCCTTGAGGAATTGCAGGCCGATCTCGGCATCCTTGGCCAGACTGCCCCGATAGGGCTTACCGATCTCGGTGTAGAACACCCCCGACAGCTCGCTGTCATCGTTCAGATCTTCCGCCTTGCGCCGCGCCGCCTCGTAGTTTGCCACGAGCTCCGCCCAGTTGGCGAAGGTGGCCGCCGCCCCGTCGAGCGAATAGCTCGCCACATCGGTGCGGCGGACCGCGCTGTCATCGATCGGCACCAGCACGCGCTGCCCGATCCCGTCCACCGCCTGCCCTTCATGCAGCCACCCGCCATGCCCCGCCAGAGCCCGACGGTTCAGCTCGACCTTGTGGCGATGCGCGATCAGCGCGCCGCAATGCGGGCAGCCCATCTCTGCCACAGCCCCCGCCTCGCCCGGATCGAGTGCGCCATCATAGACCAGCCGGTCGAAGCGCGGCTCGAAGAGGCCGTCGCAATCGGGGCATTGCCAGTACCACCGCCCACGGGTGCCCTCGTTATAGATGTTCACGATCCCCGCCGTGGTCGGCGGCAGCATATGCGGGCTATCGATCCCGTTATGCCAGCTCGGATCCTCCCAAGGGTGGGCGGGCGTGCTTTCCACCAGCACGCAACCGCGGCTGAGATAGGTCCGGATGCGCTGGCGCGCCATGCGGTAGGGCGTGCCTTCGGGGCTGTCCTTGGTGCCCATCATCACCGGAAAGTGGTCGAAATCCGTCATCGCCACCAGACCATAGGTCCCGCCCGAAAGCTGCTGCGCGGTCGGATAGCCGATCTCGACCCGTGTGCCGCGGAACCGCTTGCGCGAGAAGGTGCTGTCATCGCGGCCCTTGCCCAGAAGGTCATGGATGCGCGGGCTGTTGCGCACGATCGGATCAAGCTTGTGCTCGACCCATTTATCGCGCTCGGGGCGCGACATATGGATCACCTGCACCGGCATCGGATCGCACATCACGCGGTGCAGGCAGCTGGTCTGCAACATCACCGTCTTGCCCGATTGCGAGGGGCCCACGAAGGCCACCACCTTGAAGCGGCGCGAGCCGGTCATGTCGGCGGGCTCGACCATATAGGGCGTCAGCATCCGGTCGATGGATTGCCAGGTGCCCTGCGTCTCGACCCGCACATAGCGTTCGGCGGCATCGGTCACGCTCATCCGGTTCACCGTCTCGAGAATCGGCATGGAATCGGCGAGGATCTCCTCGGGCCGCGTATAGGGCGGCAGCGGCTCGCGCAGCCGCACCGAATGCGCGCCCATACGGGTGGTCTCGATCTCGATCATCAGGCGTCCTCCTGCTGAACGGGATCGCCTCCCCTCAGCTGCCGCACGACGGCGGGTGTTTCGAACATGTCCTTGCGGATGCGCACGGCGGCCTGCACCAGCACCTCGTCACAGCGGCGCTGCAGCTTGTCGACCTGAAGCGGTTCGAGGCCGAACTCGACCTCGGCGTAATCGGGCAGCGACATCATCGAATTGCGGAAGATGGTCAGCACGTCATCGACCAGCGCCTGCATCCGGGCGCGGCGCACCAGATCGCCCCGCGCCTCGGCGGCGCGCGAGCGTTTGTAATCGGCATCGGCCTCTTCGGCGATCTGCGCCGCCGTCAGCACCTGCTCGTTGGGATCGGCATCCTCGTCATTGCGGAACAGAAGCGACATCTGCGCCGAGGCGCGTTCGCTGGCTTCGAAACGGCGCTGCGTCTCCCCGTCGCGCCACATCTTCCACGCATAGCATTCCGAGAGCCGGAACTCGTAGGACTGCCCGTTCGAGCCGCGCGCCACCACCGGCATGCCCTGATCGAGATATTTGCTGATGATCGGCTCGGTCTTGTTCAAGGCCCGTGCCAGCTGTGTGCGGTTGACGATCTGGTCCTCGACCGTGTCGGGCAGAGGATAGCGCGCCAGTGCCGCCTCCAGATCGAACTCCATGAGGCCAACTCCCTTAAAAACAACAACAACCCAAACCGATACCCCCGACAAAAAAACATCATGTCCGAGGCACGGGGTGCGAATTACCCGCATGCGGGCAGGCCCCCGGAAGGACCCGTGGCCGATCCGACGCGGATGGCGGGCTCAGCCGAACCGCTTGGCGATCATCTTGGCCAGCGTCCGGCCCAGATGCGCGGGCAGCCGCGTCTCGTAGATCCGTTCGGCCTCGGCAAAGAAGCCCAAGCGCTTTTGATAGACTGGCACCTTGTCCGACAGGATCGCCACCCGCTCGGCAATGCCCGACGGCCCGCGCTTGTAGATGTCCTGCGTCAGCCCCGCCTTGGGCACGAAGTAGCGCGCCCGCTTGGGGCGGCGCTTGCGCGAGGCCGTGGTCTCATTGGCGATCCGGTCCCGCTGGGCATTCAGCGCCGAGAGCACCTGATTGCGCTCGCCCGTCGACCAGTTGCCATAGGCATCGAGCCGCGCGCCCTCGGCGGGGATCACCGACTGGATGATGCCCTCGAAGGCGAGGTTCTGCGCCAGCAGCTTCTCGAAGCCCGTCTGGCCGCGCGGCCCGCCCTCTTCCTGCACCTTCAGGTAATGGCGCCGGCCAATCGTCGCCCGCTCCTCCACCGCCGCTTCCAGATCCGAGGCCCGCGCCTTCTTCACCCGAAAGGCGTTCTGCGTGAACCGCGTGGGCCGGTCGAAGACCACCGTCATCCGGTCGGCCACCTGCGCCCGCGCCTCCTCCACCGTGTCATTGAGCGCCCAGGTCGAGGCGATCACCACATCCCGCGTGGCCAGCGTATCAAGCGCGGCGGTGAAGCCCGACACGTCGAGGATGGGCTGGGGCATGAGGGGCACCGATGTCTGGAAATGCAAAACGCCCGCAAGGTCTTTCAACCTTCGGGCGCTCGTGTGGTGACTGCAAAATGTCAAATCGGACTGATGCAGTCAACTGATATTTTGCCACGGAGAAAGCACAGGCTGCGTACTGGTGACAATGATCGTGTCGAGGTAGCCAGGCACACGAAGCTGGGAAGCCACCTCCAGAAGCGCACCACACCAGTCAAGATAGGCTCGACGGCGCTTGGCCGTCTCCGAGCCACCACCAACGAAAGAGATCGGACAGCATCGACTGCCAACCTTTCGCAGGTTACGCGACCGATCCGAGCGATAGGACCAGACATCACCTTTCGCCTCGAGTGCAATCGATCTGCCTTCGTCATCGAAGTCCCAACCGACCGGCACCACATGCCGCCGCACCGATCCCCGCCAATCCGGCGCAGTCCCTGCCCGCGCATGCGTGGCCACCAGCACCGCCATCTCGCGCCCGAACATCGGGTTCATCTCCAGCGCCTCGACCGCCGCCGCAATCATCGCCGCATCGGGGTGGATCTGTGGCGCGGGGCCAGCGCCGCCGCCATCAATCCGGCAGCCCAGCTTGGCCTGCTGCATCATCCGCCACTCCGGCGAGACGCCCACGCGATCGAACTCATGCGCCCCGCTATGATCGAAGTCCATCCGCGCGTTCTCCGGCCCGAAGGCCCATTCCAGCGCCGAGCGCACGCTCATCACCCGAGGCCCCGCCGCCACGATCCGGTCCCGCCGCACATCCGCCATCATCATTGCTCTGCCTCTGCCAACCGCGCGATTGTCTCGCATTTGCCCATTGCCGCCCGCCGCCGCTGGCGGAAGGCCAGATCCGCGTCGCTGACCATCCGGTCCGCCGCGAGGTTTTCTTCGATCACCGTCAGGCGGCGCAGGTTCTCGCGCGCCTGTTCGCGCAACTGGCTGGCCACAAAGGCATTCGGCCAGCGCCGATTCTGTTTCAGCCAGAAGCGCAGCTCGGGGGCCCAGCCATCGCGCAGCGCCTCCTGCCCGATCCCGTTGGCAAAGACCGCGCGCAGAAGCGGGCTGCCATCATCGGAGGGCGGCTGGATCTCGGCGGCCCATTCGAGGATCTTCACCGCGATCGGGAACCGGTCCCCCGCCTTGCCGCCCGGATTGGCCGCCACCTGTTCGGCCAGCGCCGAAAGCGACAGCTCGCTCATATAGGCCAGCCGCTCGCGCAGCCCCCCCTGCATCTCCTCGAACCCCGCCTTGGTCAGGGTCGAGGGCTTGGCCAGCCCCTGCCGCAAAAGCGGCTCGATCAGCATCGCCTGCACACGCTTCTCGCCATTGGCCTGTTCTGCACTGTCCATGTCACCGCTCCTTTCTCAGCAATGGCCGAAGCCCGCCGCAAGCAAGAGGCTCAGGGCGGTGCGATCCGGTATTTCTCTTTTCTTTTCATCTCTTCTCTTTTCCTTTCGGCGGTTACAGAAACCGCGCAAAAAAAGGGAAGACAGGCGGATATTCACGGAAAATTCCGTGTCATTTCCGTTTTGATCTGTGTTTTTCCGTAACCATTCCGGAATATTCTGTAACCGTAACAGAATATCACTGATTACACAGAAGCCTCGCATCACCCGTGAACCTCCATGAACTCGTTAAGAGCTTGGCGCACCAACGCCTCGCGCCGCTGCTTGCCGGTGTAGCGATCTTCCAGAAACTCGTTGAACCGGTCGAGGAACATCGGGTTATTCAGCAACTGCCCTGCCCCGATCCGATCCTTGATCATCGCCTCGAGATCCTTGAGCTGCTTTGCAACCTTCCGGTTCTCGGCATCCACAGCGTTGCGGCGCTTCGACTTTAGCGCCTCTTCGGCCACCTCGGTCACCACGTTATGGGCATAGCGCACCTCGCCATTATCGCAGCGCACCTTGTACCAGCCATGAAGCGGCGTGATATCGCGCTCGCAAAGCTGCTGCCAACGTTCAAGCGTGATCCCCAGAGCCTTGGCCAGCAGCCGCTCATTCGTGGGCAAAGTACCGACCGGCGTTTCGTCATGCGCCTCACAGAAGAGCTGGAAGCCATACCAGCCCACATCGGGCTCGGCCAGCTGGCGGAACTCGCTTTTGCGCCAGCGCTTGAGGTTCCACTGGATGAAGAAGTGGCTGTCGAGCCGTTCTTCGGCAGAGATCGGATAGAATGGCATGCTGTTATCGCCCACCACCGTAAAGCTGCGTTCCGCACCCATCACATTACCCCTTTCGCTTCGACCATGACGGGCACCCCATGCGAGACGGCCCATTGCACATCGGCCCAGATTTGCGGGCAGCTTGCCCAGCCACGGCAGGCAGGAACCCAGATCGCGCCAGCCGCATTGCGGAGACCTGCGACCTGCTTGGCCCACCCGACCGGCTCATTGATTTTGAGATGCATATCGACCTCAAGCATCGCAGCCCCGAGGATTACGGGCGAAGCCGCCCAGATGCCTACGCGCGACAGCTCCGCACATGCCCGTGCGGCGAAAAGCGTGACCGCTTCCGGCACTTGGCACAGCTTGAGACGGACGGGCGAACTGACATAAACAGGCTTCCCGCCCGCATGGCCCACCACATCCGCAGGCCCGACCCCGAAGACAATCGGGCCGGACCAATCCAGCGGCTTGGCCGAACGCGACAGTGCGGCCCAGTTTTCAAATGTAGAGGTCAAGACATCACCGCCTTGCAATATTGCGAGCGAAGAAAGATGCGGGACGGTTTGCGCCAACAAACCGCCCCATAGCGCCGCCCGACCACGCCCAATAGCCGGGAAGCACTTGCACGACACCCACCACTCAAAAGAAGTGCCGCGCGCTTTGCCACAGAAAGGAATTTAACATGGCAAAACCTAAGGAGACGCACCGCTGAGACCATCGCCCCCATCATTCATCCCCCACAAAATTCAGGATACTCTGCGCAACTAACCGCGCCAGTGCGGGGCTGAGATCGACCACCGCGTCAACCGCGCCGCCCGCCTCGATAACCCGCAGTGACAGGCTGCAACCACCCTGCGCCACCACCTCGACCGCCTTACCACCTCTCAGGCCATCCAGCCGCGTCGAAAGGACGAGTTTCTGCGGGCGGGGCGGCGGGCCAACTGTTCTTTCGACCATCACGCCACCCCGCCCGACTTGGCCACATCCGCGCGGTATTGCAGCGCCTCGATCATGGCATCGGTCATCTCCTTGCCCATGCCGATCACCGGCCCGCAGATCAGGCGGAACCGTTTCATCATGGCCTTGCCATCAACACCAAGGTCAGCGGCAACCATGTTCTGCAACTGGCCGTCCAGCAGCGCCTTGCACATGGCCGCCTCGGTCGCAGGGTCAAACGCCGGATCGGGCCGGAGGCCTCGCACATGCCCGAAACACTTGGCCGCGATAGGCGAAAGATCCGGCTTGGCCTCGGACACGACAGACGCGGGCGCGGGCGCGGGTGCCGCCTCGCGCTCCACCAACTGACCGTTCGCGATCATGTATTTGATCTTCGCGCCGACAGACTGATTGCGCCGACCCAACACATTGGCGATCTCCGGCACCGTCTTGCCCGCGCCATAAAGCTGGCGCAGCTTCTCCAGCTCGCCATCCGTATAAGCGCCAGTCCGGTAATCCTTAGCATCGACTGGGATCGCCTCGACAGCAGACACGGGCGCAGCCTCTTCTGCCTCACCCCCATCAGCCACAGGCGCGGCAGGCAGATCGACAATCTCGGGGCCGCGTTGTTCTACAACGGCCCGCGCAAAAGCACCAAGCGCCTCAGGCAGGCACCGGCCTACATCCTCCACCGCCCTCTGAAAAACAGATGACGCATCCTCGCGCGGCCCCTCGAAAGCCACATGGATCGAGGCCCCCGTAACGCCCGAAAGCTGGAACGCTACGTCCCAGCCCTCTTTCGACATCGCATCGCCAATATCCACCAGCGAAGCCAGATTGCTCAAGCTCTTGCGCTGCGCCTGCACGCTACGGTGAAGCTCTTCCAGCGTCATCATTCCGTCGCTCATCACATGGCCCCTTTCGTCTGGATTGTTTGCATGAGGATCGCGTTGAAGGCAGTCATGCTGCCCCCATCTGGCCATTAGACCGGTCGCTTGAAGATCCCACCTTTTGTCTAAGCGCCTCGGCGTCCATCCCCGTCACAGAACGCACCACAAGACGCTTGCCTATGATCGAAAGGTCATAGCGAGCAGCAGACGACACACCCGAATACGGATAATGCGCGATCTCGCCGCCAAAAATTGCCAGACACAGATAGGGATGAAGCTCTTTCTGTGTGATATTCGCCCGAACGGCAATCTCGGCTTCCGTCAACTGCACCCAGTCTTTGCGCGAAGGGGACCAGAAGACGCCGCATATCTTCCGCATCATCATATCTTCATCGGGCCGGATCGCTCTGGAGCGAGCAGATTTAGAAGTCATCACTTGGCCCCTTTCGTCTGGATTGTTTGCATCAGGATCGCGCGAAGGCCGGTCATCTCGGTGATCGACTCGTCCACTTCCGGCAATGCCGCCCGCGCATCTTCCCAGCGGCCCGATTTTGCCGCCTGCAAGGCAAAGAAAATCGCCTCGCCGTTTTCCTTGATGGCATCGGCGCAGGCGCTCGTAAGCTCTTCCATAGCGACCAGCTTGATCGGCTGAAACACACCGCCCGCCAGCGCCGCGAAATGCCGCGCCAGCACGGCAGCCGCCTCCACATCCATTCGCGCCATGCGGTCGAGGTAGTTCACTCCCAAACCGCCGGGGCGATCCTCGCGCATCTCGGTGCCGTAGCTCAGGACCGAAGGCGCAAGCCCCGTCGCCGCCGAGGCTTTCCGCACCCCGCCAAACACATCATAAACATCTGACACCACATCTTGGATCGAACCGGCCTCAACAGGGCGCATGTGAACCTCCGGAAAAACTGTTCGCTAGGATCTGGACGCAAGCCGCGTCACAAAGAGAGCATGGAAAAACCGGCACCATCACTGATCACCGCGCTTGAAATCGGTCGCTCTAACCTCGCCCGAGGTTGCATCCTCAATGGCAATGGCCAGATCCAAACTGGGACGTTTTTTCCCCCGCAGGATCGTACTAATGTGAACCGTGCTGCAGCCCACACTTTTAGCGAAGGCTTCAAGGGTCAGACTGCGACCAGTGATGTACGCGCGAAGTTTTTCCATTCCTCATCATTAGCTGAGAGCTAATATGATAGCAAGCGCGTATCTTCTTTCAGCTAATTGCCAGTTTTCATCCCCAATGCGAAAAAATAGCATGGGTAACAAATTGAAATATTATCGGCAAAAGCGCGGATATACGCTCCAACAGCTAGGAAAGCTGTCTGGTTATGCTGGCCCAACACTGGGCAATGCCGAAAATGGCAAACGCAATCCATCCGTCGAAATGATTAGTCGTCTAGCAGAAATCTATGGCGTTAGCCCCAACGAGCTTTTAGACGACACACCACTTAGTTCCGTCGACGAGCAAATCCGAGACCATGCGGAACTTCTTCGCTCAATGAGCGACGAAGAGCGTATGGCTGTAATACGGCACGCTCAGGCACTCGCCTCCAGGCATTAACATCTCGCCAAAAATTTCGCTGCACTTCCGTGTCCATGCATAATAACGCATGGCGCAGCTCGAGTGAAAATTCATCGTCGTCCAAAGAACAATCTCACACTTACGCGGCTAATAAACCAGCACCTTCGCTGAATTCTTGCTAGTTCTATAAGCAAAATCATATCTTATCGATCCCACGGGTCAAGCTGGATGTTCTTATTTTGTTTTCACCCTGAAGAGCGATCCAAAAGCCACCTTTAGCTTGAGCATACTTGCGGATTACTAGCTACCAGAAATCGTAAGTTAGCCTGTGGCTAATTTTCTCATTGCAAATATATTAGCCTAGAGCTAACGTCTATCCCATCGGCAGCGACATATGAGCCTGCCGCCCCCTCAGGATGGAGCCGCGCAATGCAGACGATGTCACGAACCACCAACTCACGGATGCCCCTCTGGGCCGCCGTCGGCATTGGCGCGGCTCTCCTTGCCCTGATGATCCACCTCGACCCCGTCGCGCAGATTTCCCACGCACATTGGCAGGTCGAGCACCCCGCTTTCTGAGATCGGTTGCCTGATGACTGCTCGCAACCCAACTGCCGGGCGGTGAGCTGCTCGCCGCCGCCCGGCCTTTTCTTTCCACCGGAGGATTGCCCGTGTTTCACGACCCCAAACCGCCCGTAGAACAGGCCACGCGCCTGCGCTGTGATGCGGCGGATCTGCATAAGGCCGTGAAATCGGCCAAGGCGGTGATCAACCGCCACAATACAATCCCGATCATCGGCATGCTTCTGCTGGCCTTCGATGGCGAAACCCTGACCGTCACCGCTACCGATCTGGACATGCGCCTCGAGCTTGAGGTCGAAACCGAGGCACCGGCCTTGCCCTTTAGCGTGACGGTGAAACCCGAGACCATTCTGCCTATCCTGCGCAATGCAAAGGGCACCGTTACGATCAGCCTTGAAGGCGACATGGCCACGATCATCGCAGGCGACATCACCGCGAAGATCCGGCAGGTCTGCCCCGCCGAGGATTTTCCGACCGTCTGGGCTGATGACTATCCTCTCAATGCGGTCGAAATGCCCGAAAGCGCGCTGCACAAGGCCCTGAGCAAAGTGTGCCACTGCATCAGCATGGAAGAGACCCGTTATTACCTGAACGGGATCTACATGCACGAAAAGGCGGGAAAGCTAGCCACGGCAGCGACCGATGGGCATCGTCTCGCCCTGTATCAATCCGATCTGGATTGGCCCTTCCTGCCGGTGATTGTGCCGCGCGAGACCGTGCCAATCATTCTTCAGCAACTGGCAGAGCGCGGCAACAAAGCCGTCATGATGACGACCAGCGCGAAGGACAAAGCGCCCAGCATCGCCATTCAAGGCGACGGCTGGAACTTCCGCGCGAAAACCATCGACGGCACTTATCCCGATTACCAGCGCGTCATTCCGACCCAACCAGAGAAGCCTGCCATCGCCTTCACGCTGTCGAAAGGTGCGGTCGACTGCATGCACCAGAGCGAGCGCGGGGCGACCCTGCGCATACATGCCGACGAGGGCCGCATGTGGCTGAGCGATCTCGGCAAGGAAACCGAAGTTTCGGCTCCGGTGACAGGGCGTGGCGAGCTTTGCGCGTTCAACCTCAGCTACGTCAAAGCCTTCCTGCAGAAGGACAAGATCGTCCGCCTGCAATCCAATAATCAGGGCGATCCGTTTCACATCATCACCGAAGATCCCGCCTTCACCCAAATCATTATGCCCAAGCGCGCCTGATAAGGAAACGGATGCCGTGAACGCCATGACAAACATCAGCCAAGACACCGAGACGCCGGATTTCCTTGCACGCTCGGCCCATAACATCAGCCGCACAAAGGCTGGCAAGCCGCCGATGAAAGAGGATGCCGACTTCAAGGTGGCCGAGGACAAAGCCTATCAGGTCACTGCCGACGAGCTGCGCCAGTTCATCGAACAGTTCGAAAGCCTTGCCGCTGAAAAGGCCGATATCGCCGAACAGCAGAAGGACGTGATGGCCGAGGCCAAAGCCCGCGGCTACGACACCAAGGTGATCCGGAAGATCATCGCCCTACGCAAGCGCGACAAGAACGACGTGGCCGAGGAAGAGGCCATCATGGCGATCTACAAGGAAGCGCTCGGCATGGAATAGCGAGATTTGGCCCCATCCTCCCTGTTTCGGGGGCCAGATATGGGGCGGCGCAAATTCACCCCGCGCCGCCCCGAGACCCGAATTCGTCCGATCCCACTCGGATGATAGGCGGAAGCCGCGCGTAACCCGTGCCCTGTTTGTGCATCGCAGCTTCCGCCGCCCGCGCGACGCGCACGACCCCACCTAAATTGTCATCTGAAAGGACACCCCTATGACCAGCCCCATCATGAAATATTTCACCTACAAGCACCTGCCGGCGCATCTGCAGGAGGTCAGCCGCCCGTTCGGCATTCTGGCCGAAGCTATGGACGGCACGCTGCCAGACGGCCCCGAGAAGAGCGCGGGCCTGCGCAAGCTGCTGGAGGCGAAGGATTGCCTGGTACGGGCCGCCCTCGAAAAGCCCGCCGCCTGATCCTCCGGCGTCCGCCCGCCTCACGCGCGGGCTGCGCCCTTCCCCCGAAGAGGTTGCCATGTTCACATCCCGCCGCAAATCCAACGCCATCCGCGCCGCGAAAATCACCTATCTCGACCATCTGGCGAAAAACCGGCCCTTCTTCCTGATGGGCCTGCCGAGCCGTGCCGACCGGATAGGCGCGCTGCACCTCGCCGCCCGCGCGCATAATCTGACGATGGACGATCTCTGCCCGCATATCGGGGCCTGCGCCCCCGGCAAGTGCAAGGGACACAAACCCTCGGGCACCGCCGCCCTGCCCGCCCGCCCCAAGCTTCTGCCAAGCACCTGATCTTCCGGTGCCCGCCCCCGTGCCGGGGCGGCATCCCGAAGAACAGGAATTCGCGCGGCGGTCGCCCGGATGATCTGCGGGGGCAATGCTGTCCGACGCACCCCCACAGATCCAGTCATTCAGGAGGCCACATGCTGATCGCCATTATCGCAGGCGCGGCGTTCACCGCCTGCCTCGCAATCCTCTTTTATCACGAATGGACTTTCAGATGACCACGATCACCCTGCTATCCCCCGCCGAGAGCCGTGTCCTGCCGCTGATCGCGCTGCCCTACAAAGAGGCCGCCCACCGCCTGAACCTCTCGGAGCCCTGCATCAAGATGCACATCCGCCAGATTGCCCGGAAGCTCGGCGCGCGCGACCGCTATGGCGCGATCGCACTGGCCACCCGCTTCGGCGTGGAGATCGAGATCCGCCGCCCCAAGCGGCTCCCCTGCTGAAAGAGAGACCAATGACCCTCACCCCCGCCGAAGCCAACGCCAAAGACGAACAGGCCGAGCGCCAGCGCGCCACCGGCCACCACGAGGACAGCGCGCCCGCCAATCGGGTCGCGAGGAAGGGGAGCCAATGACCCGCAACACCAGCAGCGCCGTCATGCAGCAGCGCATCGAGCCACACGATAGCCTGGACGATTTCCCGACCCCGCCGTGGGCCACCCGCGCCCTTTGCGACTGGCTTTTGTCGATCGGTCAGGATCTGGCCAGCATGGCCTGTCACGAACCCGCCGCGAACCGTGGCCACATGGTGCGCCCCCTTCGCGAGACGTTCGGGGGCGTCACAGGCAGCGACGTTCACGACTATGGCGCGGGCTTCCCGATCGAGGATTACCTGTTCTATCCGGCGAATCCTGACAGCTTCGATTGGACGATCACTAACCCGCCCTTCCGGCTGGCCGAACAGTTCATTCTGAAAGCACTCGCCCAGAGCCGCGCAGGCGTGGCCGTGATCGTGCGCAGCGCCTTCCTTGAGGGAATCGGACGCCACACGCGCCTGTTCGCGCTGCATCCGCCCACGGACATTCTGCAGTTCACCGAGCGGGTCGTGATGCACAAGGGCAAGCTGTCCGAGAACGGTAGCACCGCGACGGCCTACTGCTGGATCGTCTGGCGCAAGGACGCGGCGGGCGAGCCCGCGCGCTTTCACTGGATCGCGCCCTGCCGGAAGCGGCTGGAGCGGAACGAAGATTATAGGATGGAGGAATAGATGGGGAAGCAAGGTTTTAGCACCATGTGGCTGCTAATGGCGCAATATGAGGGGCGCGCGATGATACCCGCAGAATTGGTATGCCAAGACTTCTTCCCCCCCATGACATTGCAGGTCTTCCTGCGGAAAATCAACGATGGGGAAATACCTCTGCCCTTGGTCAGGATGACGTCGAGCCAAAAGGGGGCTAAAATGGTCCACCTGAAAGACTTGGCAGAGTACATCGACAAAGCCGCAGAAGCCGCTCGGAAAGAAGCAAAAGCTCTCGCAAAGTGAAAAGTTGGACTGCAAAAGTCCAACTGACTCAATGTTTCAAATATTAATGTACTGAATTCAATCGCAAATTATAAAAATGCTCCCCAATCCATCATCGGTGCCACAGAGAGCCTAAAGCTACTGTTTTTATGAATAAAATCAGGTTTGTTCAGGCCTTGTTCTGTCATATCATCCCGCAAGATTTTCGTTTATTTACAGTAGGTCTTGTTGATATCCGTTTTGCATCTGCTGAATTTCAGCAAATTGCAGCACGGGGTTTCAGCAAATGGCCCCCATTCACAACGGCGCTGCCGCGATGGGTCAGCGGTCTATACCGCACAAGTCCGAATAATGCGAGACGGCAAGAGTGTTGCGTTTCTTTCGGTTTTGAACGGCCAAGGCCGCGTAAAGGGCCTCGGCAAAACACGACCATTTCTTGAAAACATGGGAAATTCTTCCTGCAAGGCCGGAACCGCCGACACTGTCGCAATGCGCCCCTGCCATATGGCAAAACATGGACAGGCGCGAACATGTCAAACCCGTACCGATTTCGCACGCCATCAAAAATTTTACTTGCCAATTCCAATCGCGCGCTTCATGTTTGGGCGGCTATTGCTTTTCTCTTCGAAATTCTGCCCCCGCGGTTTCGCGGTCTCGGCTGATCGACTTGGATCGACTTTCGCCGGGTTGCCGCATATCGCGGGCAGCATTTTAAAATTGGAGACTACGGATATGGCCAACGGCACCGTAAAATGGTTCAACAGCACTAAAGGTTTCGGTTTCATCGAGCCCGAAGGTGGCGCGAAAGACGTTTTCGTGCATATCTCGGCAGTGGAGCGCTCGGGTCTGCAAGGCCTGAAAGACGGTCAGAAAGTGACCTTCGAACTGCAAGCCGGTCGCGACGGTCGCGAATCTGCTGTTAATCTTGAACTCGTTTGAGTCGCGCTGACGATCTCTTCAAGAAAATCTCTGATGCAACAGACGCGGCATCGGTACAAAAGCCACTTTCCGGCAATGCTTCACGCAAGCCTGTGAGCGCTTTGGACAAGACCGATGCAGCGTTCTGCAGCATCATGGATGAAGAGACGTTAGAACGTATCGAGAAGACGGCGCGGCTCAAGGCCGCCCGCCTTACCCGTGATAGCCAGAATTAATTCTGTTCATCATCGGCCTCTGGCGAGGGTGTTTACCCCCCTGCCTGTCCTCCCTTCCAGATATCATATACCTCCCACCGCAAACGTCCTGTTATTGCGGTTTTCTGCTATGGCAGCTTGCATATCGGACTAACACGCGCACCACCGGCAACAAGGGAGAAGCTCCCTACAACGCTTGGGTCACGCCTTGCCAAAGCGCTTTTTGCAGCAAAAAGGCCCGATTGATGCGGGCCTCTATGCCTTCCCTGCGTGGGAGGTGACAAATCAGAACAACGCGAGACAGGCCGAGAGGGTTACGATGGACAGCACCGTAGAGATCAAGACCACACGGCCGGTCAATAGCGCTTCGCGGCCATAGAATTCCGCCAGCATGAACGGGCCGGTTCCGGTGGGTAAAGCCGCCAGAATCACAGCGGCAGACGCCATAGGGAGCGGCAAATGCAGCAACGGCACCGCGACAATCCATGTGACCAAAGGCTGGCTTACCAGTTTCAGCAGCACCAGCATCATCTGCATCGGCTTTCCGGCCTTGGGGGCACGCCCCGCATTCTCGGCCAGAAACAGGCCCAAAGCGATCAGTGCACAGGGTGAGGCCGCGCCTCCCATCAGCTTGAGATAGGTATCAAGCGCATGAGGCATCGGCAGATGCCCCGCCATAAAGACCAACCCCAGAACCGGCGCGATAAGAAGCGGGTTTTTCACCAGTTTCAAAACGGTTTGGAACACAATTTGCGACGGGCGCGCCGCCTCCATCGTGCTCACCTCGATCAGCACGATCGCAATCGCGAATAACACGCAGGCGGTGATGATCGTCGCCACCAGTGTCACCCCAAGAGCATCTTGCCCGATCACGGCGGCGATCAGGGGAAATCCGATAAATCCGGTATTGGCATAACCGGCATTCAGCCCGTCAATCGCGGCATCGGCCAGAGCGGTGCCCTGCCACTTGCGCAACAAAACGGTCCCAGCAAACACCACAAGACAGCCCGCGCCAAAGGCGAGGATAAACCCAGGCTGCCAGATCTGCGCCGGATCCGCCTTGGCCATAATATCGAAAAGCAGGGCGGGCAGCGCGAGATAGACCACCACGCGATTGACCTCGCGCGTGGCATTCGGCCCCAATGCCCCGCTCCTGCGCGCGACCCATCCGGTGAGGATCAGGGCAAAGATAGGCAACACGATAAGAAGGTTCGCCAACATGATTGGGCTCCGTTACTAAAAACGGGTTCTTTTTAGAAAGGCTGACCGATATAATCCAATCCATATCAAATACGCTCAGGATACCAAAAAGGTATGGACACACGGCATATGCGGCTTTTCGTGGCCCTTGGTGAAACCCTGAATTTCGGGCAGGCGGCCGCGCGGATGAACATGACGCAGCCGCCATTCAGCCGACAGATTGCCAATCTCGAACGGGATATCGGCACTGTGTTGGTGGATCGCAGCGCCCGTCAGACCCGCCTGACCGCGGCGGGACAACGTTTTCTGGAAGATGCCCGTAAGGTTCTGGCAAGTTTCGAGGATGCCTGCCGCGATGCCCGCCTTGTCGGCGAAGGGCTGAAAGGAGAGTTGCGTCTGGGCTTCATGATGCATGCCGCGCACCGACTTGTGCCGAACCTGCTGCGCGCCTACACCGCGCTCCGCCCCGATGTGCGTGTGCGACTGGAAGAAACAACGCCCGGCGAGATCGAAAATCTGCTGCTTTCAGGAGTTCTGGATGCGGGGATTACCTTCGCCGGTCGCACGACGCCCGCGCTGCACGAAGTGGAGGTGATGCGTGACACGCTCAGCTTCGTGTGTTGCCCCACGCATCCGCTGGCCAAGCGCGCGATCATCCATCCCGAAGACCTCAAGGCGCAGCCGCTGATTGCGGCCCCCGACCAGACGGTGGCCGTTTTGCGTCACGCAATCACCGAATTTCTGGCTCGCGCAGGACTTCCAGCGCATTTCACGCTGGAGCCAAAGCTGCAAAACACCGTCTTGCGCCTGATCGCTGCCGATCTGGGGGTAGCGCTGGTGCCCTCCTCCATCTGCGACCAGCTAGGGGCGGAGGTTGTGATGCGCCCGCTTTTCCAGCCTCCACATCTGTCCGTCGTGCTCAAGACGCGCCGCGATGCGGACAATGCCGCGCTAGCGCCGCTTATCACGCTTGCACAAAACATAAACATTTAATTCCAATGCGTTGTGCAGAAAATATTCTGGCGCAACGCGGGGAACATGACCCGCAGCACGGGCCTTCAAAGCGCTTTGAGGACCATGTGAAACGGCGATCAAGCCCGCACTCCCGCATGCTTCAACAATGCGCCTTTGTGGATCGCGGCCCATGCCGCAGAACCGGCATGACAGCCCCCCAGCAAAACCGTCCCTAGTCCTGCGGATCGGCGAGCCGCGCACTTTGTTCCAGCATCGCATCCGCATAACGACGGGTCAACGTCACCAATGCCGCCACCTCCTCCCCAGACCACCCCGTCAACGTGCGGCGCATAATGGCTTCGCGGGCCGCATCGATACGGTCCGTCATCTGCCGTCCCGCGTCGGTAATGACCGCCGCGCGTACCCGCCGGTCATCGCGCGAAGCCTGACGCTGGATCAGCCCCAGTGCCTCCAGCTTGGCGGCCTGACGGCTGATTGTCGTATGGTCACGCCCGACCCTGTCCGCCAGTTCGCCCAAGGCAATCGGCCCCAGCCTCTCGACCAGCACCAGCAAAGGAAACAATGCCCGATCCAGCTTGATCCCTGCGGCCTCGACCATTTTTCCATCATGCTGCGGGCGGTTCATCACCGCCACGATATCCAGAACCGCCCCGTGAAGCTGCCGCATTTCTGCCGACATATGTGTATTATGCACGTTTTTCATTGACACCCTCAGGCTGCGTGAATTACCTGCATAATACACATATATTCATCTATCGAAAGAGAGATTCATGAAAGCCGCCATTGTCACCCAACTGGGCCAGCCCCCTGAAGCCTCGACGTTTGACGCTCCTTCCTGCAAGGACGGCGAAGTTCTGGTACATGTCCGCGCGGCGGCCATCAGCCAGCTTGTGCGCGCCCGTGCATCCGGCACGCATTACTCTTTCGATGGGCATTACCCGTTTATTCCCGGCGTCGACGGGGTCGGCACCCTGCCCGATGGCACGCGGGTCTATTTCGCCTTTCCCGCCGGGCCGTTCGGGGCAATGGCCGAACAGGTGGCCGTGCCCCGCCTGCAATGTGTCACACTGCCCGACGGGCTTGACGATATCAGCGCCGCGGCGCTCGCCAATCCGGGTATGTCGTCCTGGATCGCGCTCAAGGAACGTGCGGGCCTGCATGCGGGCGAAAGCGTGCTGATCAACGGGGCCACCGGCGCATCGGGGATGCTTGCGGTGCAGATTGCCAAACATCTCGGGGCCAGCCACATCATCGCGACAGGGCGCAATGTCCAGAAACTGGCCCATCTCAAAACGCTTGGGGCGGATGAGACCATACAGCTGACCGAAGATGCCACTGCGATGCAGAAGACCTTCTCGGCGGCGCTCGATACGGGGGCGGATGTCATTCTGGATTATCTCTGGGGCCCGTCGGCGCGCGCGCTCCTTGAGGCGGCAAGCCATGCGCTCCCTCATGAGAAGCGCCGACGCTTCGTACAGATCGGTTCGCAAAGCGGGGCCGAAATCAGCCTTCCCGGCGGCTGGCTGCGCTCTTGCGCGATCGAGCTGATGGGCAGCGGCCTTGGCAGCGTGCCGACCCCGAAAATCATCGCCGCCATCGGCGAGATGCTACAGCTTGCCGCAGACACGGGGATCCGTATACCGACACAGGCCCATCCCCTGAGCGCGTTGCGCAAAGCATGGGCCGATACCGGTTCGGATATGCGGCAGGTCATCACATTCCCGGAAACGGTGTAAGCCGACCGATCCAATATCGCACAGGGCCCGCCTCCTGCGGGCCCTGCCACCATACCTCGCCTCGCTTGGCGCCGCGCCTTTGCAGGAGATGACGGGGCACGCCCCTCACGGGACCCTAGCGCCCTTGCTCCAACCCCGAGAAAAACACCGACAAAGCGGCAGGGACAATCGGCTTGGGCAGGATCGTGATCTTCTCGGCCTCGGCCTGCTTCATCAGTTCCAAGGAGCGATTGGCCGTCACCAGCCGCACCTTGATATCCCCCTGCTGCTGACGCAGCATGCGGATCAGCTCGACCCCGTTCATACCTTCGCCAAGCTGATAATCCACCAGCCAGAAATCCGGCTCTACACCCGTATCGGCGATCAGCTCCAACGCCTCTTCAGCGCTTGACACATCAAGCACATTGATGCCCCATTTTTCAAGCAGTTGCACCATCGCCCGCGACAGTTCCGCGTCATTCTCGACCAGCAGGACGGTCTGTTCCCGGCTATCCGGTTCGCTGGCATGATAGGCCAGAAGATCGGCCGCCGGTTTGGGCAGGCTGTCCTTGCGGGCCAGAGGAATCTCGACGCTGAACGTCGCACCACATCCCAACTGCGAACGCAGGGTCAGCGGATGGCTCAGCAAGGCCGCGGCCCGCTCGACAATCGCAAGCCCGAGCCCCATCCCCTCCGAGGCAGAGGCCTTGGCATTGACCCGATGGAATTCGCGGAAGATCAGCTCCTGTTCGTCATCGGGAATACCGGGCCCGCTATCACGCACCTCCACCCGCACCGCGCCACGCCGGTGACGGGCGCGGACCAGAACCCGTCCCTTGGGCGTATAGCGGATCGCATTGGAGATCAGGTTTTGCAGGATACGGCGCAGATAGGTGTTGTCGGACACCACAACCGCATCCGTGTCGCGGATCAAAAGCTGCAAACCTTTCATCTCGGCAATGGGCGTAAATTCGTCGCGCAGCGCGCGGAACATCGGGGCCAGCGGGATCGGACCGGGATGCACAGCCGCCTTACCGGCCTCGAGCCGTGAAATATCCAGCAGCGCTGAAAGAATCCCCTCGACCGATAGCAGCGCATTCTGCGCCTTTTCCAGCGTTGTTGCCGCGAGCGGGGACATGGTCTCGTCGCTGAGCGAGGCCATATAAAGCTTTGCGGCGGAGAGCGGCTGCAAAAGATCATGGCTGGCGGCGGCAACAAACCGTGCGCGCGAGGCATTGGCCCGTTCCGCCCGTGACAGCGCGTCTTCAAGCTCGAGCGTCCGCTCCATCACCCGCGCCTCAAGCGTATCCTTGGCGCGGCTCAACTCGCTGATGGCCTGCCGCTCGGCGGTGATATCGGTCAGCGACATCACGAAGCCACCATCGGGAAGTTCCTGCGCGTAAAGGTCATAGACCTGCCCGCCCTCGCGCGTCAGCTCCATCTGGAAATTGTCGCGCCGCCGCGCGCGCCGCACCCAATCCGCCAGCCGGTAAGCCGACAGACCATGCGGAAAAACGAACTGGTCGCGCACCTGTTCCAGCAAAAGATCGAACTGCATCCCGCGCCGCAACCGGTTGCGCGGCAACAGCAAAAGCTCTGCCAGCCGTTCATTCCACCCCAACAGACGCAACCGCGCGTCAAAGATACAGGCCCCCAGCTTCAGATGTTCCAGCGTGGCTTGCAAGATCCGTGTCTGGTCATCCAGAAGCCGCCCGCGCTCTTCGCGTTCGCGGCGGATCAGATCGGTCACCTCGGTCTGCAAGATCACCGTGCCACCATCGCGGGTCCGGTGTTCGCTGACCTGAATCCAGCGATCATCGCCCATCTCCTGATTGAAGATGAAGTGATGTTCGTCATGGCGCTTGCGGCGCATCGCCACCCAGTCCGCCCGCGTCATGCCTGCCGGCAAATGCAGATGCGACGAGGCCGACACCAGATCGAGATAGTCGAGAAAGCCGAGGCCGGGCTTGAGATCGGCACGAATATCGATCAGCAGCGCGTTGAAACGGGTATTGCACATCACCAGTTGTTCATGCGCATCGAACAGGGCAAACCCCTCCTGCACCGTCTCGATGGCCGAGGCCAGATTCTGGCGGGCAGATTCGGTTTCGCGATTGGCCTCGGCCAGCCGCGCATTCGACATGTTCAGCAGATCCAGCGCCTTTTCCAGATCCCGCGTGCGTTCGCGTACCTGATCTTCCAGAAGGGCCGCGCGTTCGAACTGCGCATATCCTGCCTCGCTGTCACCACGAGACGATTCCGCATGGCGGATCAATGCCGAGGCAATCGCCAGCAGCTTCTCGTTCTGTCGCAGAATGTCATCACCGGGCCCAAGCAGGGATGCTGCAAGCTGGTCCGGCATCCGGTCCGTCATACTCTCTCCTCTTCCTCCCCTTGGCCCCGAGGCCCGCGACCCAAGGGAGAGTAAAACGCGATGCCGGTGAAAGTCTGATTAACATGCATCGCTCCGAACTGCTCGCCATAGGTGGAGAACCCCTGCACATTATAGCGCCGCAACAAATCGGATACGGGCTGCATAATCTGCCGTCCCTCGACCTCTATACGTCTGAAAATACAATCGAAGGCCAAAATCAGACCGGGGGCGGCGGGCTGACTGAGACGCTCCAGTTCATCTTCCAGATGACGCACCATATTCTGCGGACGCGCAAGCGTTAACACCAATCCGCGATCAATCGCCGAGAAAAACACCAGCCCGCCATCCTCGCTGCATTCACGGATAGAGCGCACGTAATAGCGCCCGCCCACACGCACCTGCACAGGGTTTATTGAAAAAAGAAACTGGCACAGATCTTTCTCGGCAACCCCGAGCAGTCGGGCATATTCGGCAGCGGCAGGTTCGTCATTGATCCGCAGCACGGCGCGGCGGGCAGGATCTGCCTGCGTGACCACCATGCGCCGCCCCGTGGGCACCAGATGGTCCACCGAAAACATCCGGAAGCTGGCATGGGCGCGCACCAGAAGCAGGATGGCCGCATCCTGATAGAGCCTGCCCGACAGGAACAGGCAGGTCTGCCCCGCCGCCCCCCCATCGCCCGCCGAGCCGCCGAAAACCGGCACCGGCCCCAGACCGCCGGACAGCGTGTTCAGCAGCGCATCCTCTTGGGCATTGGTCCCGTCGGCCAGCAAAAGGGCGAATTCATTCGGCCCCGCCCCCTCGCGCAGGGCCATCGCCTGCCGCCGGTTGGTGATCTGTTCGATGATCTGGCGCGCATCTTCGCGTGCCAGCGACGACACCAGCACCGGTTCGACCTCGAACCCCTCCTGCGGGAAGGCAAAAGCCAGAATCTGCCCCTCGCTATAGCCGTGGCGGGTCAGCTCTCCGCTTGTCGTGCAACCCGCCACAACAGAGCCGGAAAACAGCACCTCGGCCTCCGCGACGATCTTGCCGATCTGCGCCTGCGGGCTGCAAAACAGCAGCACCAGCGCGAAGGGCCCCGCGCCCAGTTCTTCGGACAGCGCCTGTAACGGGCGCGCTGCATCGGCACTCACAGAGGCGGTCAGCGGCATCAAAGCGCCTTCGATGCGCCTGTGTTCTATTGCAGCGGACAGCATGGGCGAACTCCGTCAGGCGGGATCAGCGCGGGGTCGCAGGATCGGGCGAGGACGAAAGCGAATGGGCTTCGCGCGCCAGAAGCACGGCCTGCGTGCGCGAATAGACCCCGAGCTTGCGCATGATCGCGGTGACATGCGCTTTCACCGTGGTCTCGGCAATCGACAGATCATAGGCGATCTGCTTGTTCATCTTGCCCTCACAGATCTGGTCGAGAATGCGCGCCTGCTGGCGGGTCAACTGGCTGAGACGGCGGATCGCCTCATCCTGCGACGACGCCTCGTCGGATTTGGTCAGATCGTCGCCCGAACATTCGGGGGCGAAGACCTCGCCTTGGGCGATCGCGCTGAAGGCGATGCGGAACAGTTCGCGCTTGGAATGTTTGGGCACGAAACCCGCCGCCCCCGCCAGAAGCGCCTGCCGGATCACCCGCGGCTCATCCACCGAGGAAATCACCACGATCGGCAGTTGCGGTGCGGCAGCACGCAGCTTCATCAGGCCGTCAAGCCCCGTGACATCGGGCAGGTTGAGATCAAGCACGATCACATCGGGGCTGGGCCTGCTTTCCAGAAATTCCAGCGCCAGACCGATCCGCTCCGCATGGCTGACCTCTTCGATCCCTGCGACCGTCTGCAAGGTCATCGCCAGCGCATCCCCGAAAAGCGGATGATCCTCGACGATAAGGGCGGTGCGAAACTCTCGGCTCATAAGCATCTCCTGCAAGGCATCGCGTCTACTCGTTCACAAGGGAAGCAATCGTTTCACGCAAAAGCATCTGTAATAGGCTCTAGGGTAGCGGTGTCCCTAGCCTTTCTCATACTGGCAAAAAGTATAAGCCAGAATGGCGCAGGAAACGATAAAATGATCCCCGAAGGCCTTGCCCTCCCCGAAAGAGGGAAAAAGCCCCGCGCAAAGCGGGATATAAAAGCAACACACGCGGTGCATAATTAGCACTATTTCTCAACGATCCCGCCCTCAGCTCTGGTGCTTTGCCGCATATCGGCCTATCCAGCCCCCCTCTGAAACCCCAGCCCGAGGAGAGCATGACATGACGACATTCATCACCACAGTCCTTTCTTCGGACATGGCGCGGTTCTGATCGGCCCAAAGCGTTCCTTTCCCCGTCTGTCCAGTCGCGATTCCAGATCGCTATTTCTTCTTGGAAAGACATACAGCCTATGGGCATTTCCTTTTCAGGCAGGACAGGCCGCGCGCCCGTCCGCCATTTCTACACGCGCGACAGCTGGATTGACGGCCGCGCGGAAGACCAGCTTGCGCAAGTGGCGGGCTGGTCCGGCATGCAATCGGTGGCGGGCTTTCCTGACCTCCATCCCGGAAAATTCGGGCCGGTGGGGGCGGCCTTTCTGGCCGACCGGATCTATCCGCAGCTTGTCGGCACCGATATCGGCTGCGGTATGGGGCTCTGGCGGCTGGACCTGCCACGCCGCAAACTGAAACTCGACAAAGCCGCGAAACGACTTGAGGTTCTGGAACGGGGGACCGATCCCGCGCAGGCCGCTGATGCCTTGGCAGCCGCAGGGCTGACGGGGCAGATCGGGGAGGCTGGTCTGGGCACCATCGGCGGCGGCAACCATTTTTGCGAGCTCCAGACCGTCGAGGAGACCGACGGAACTGCGGGGCTGCACAAGGGTGATCTGTGTCTGCTGGTCCATTCGGGCTCGCGCGGTTACGGGGCACAGATTTTCGACGGGCTGGAGGACAGCTGGAAGGCGGGGTTTGACCCGCAAAGCGCGGCGGGGAACGCCTATCTGGCCCTGCATGCACGGGCCGTGGCATGGGCGCGCCTCAATCGTCGTCTGATTGCCGAAACCGCCGCCGACGCTCTGGGCACGACCGTCACGCCTCTTTGCGACAGCGTCCATAATTCGGTGGTGGCGCATCAGGGGCACTGGCTGCATCGCAAGGGGGCCGCCGAGGCCGATCGTGGTCTGGTTCCGCTGGCCGGTTCGCGCGAGGCACCAAGCTTCCTGCTGGCGTTGCCGGATACGGTGCCCGAAGCCCTCTCCTCGGTGTCACATGGTGCAGGACGGCGCTACGACCGCGCCTCGATGCATGGGCGCGTCCGCAAGGTCAGATCCGAACTGGAAGCGCTGACCCGCACCCGTTTCGGGGGCCGCGTGATCTGCCATGACCGCGACCTGCTGATTGAAGAGGCCGGCCCTGCCTATAAGGCTCCCGAAGCGGTGCTGGCGGATCTGACCGCTTTCGGGCTGGCCACGCCGCTGGCGCGCATGGTGCCGCTGATCACCTATAAAACGTCAGGAGGCCAAAGATGAGCCCACGCGAAACCCTACTTGTCTCCTCGGGCAACGGACCGGCAGAATGCCGTCAGGCGGTCGCATATCTGCTGGAGGCACTGGCTGACGAGGCCGGGATCCTCGGGCTGGATATCGACATATCCGAACGTGCTGCCCTGCATGGCCCGTCTTCGGCTGTGGTCGTTCTGACCGGCTCGGGGGCGACGGATATGGCGCGCGACTGGGAAGGCACGGTGCTATGGCGCTGCGCCTCAAGGCTGCGCCCCGCACATCCGCGCAAGAACTGGTTTGCCCAGATCTTCCGCCTACCCTCCCGCCCTGCCTGCCTGTCCATTGCCCCCGATGAGGTGGTGATGGACGGCCTGCGCGCCGGAGGTCCGGGTGGCCAGCACCAGAACAAGACTTCCAGCGCGATTCGGGCACGCTGGTGTGACCCGCAGGGCCGCCTCTGGTCGGTTGTGGTGCGCGAGAGCCGCTCGCAGCACCAGAACCGCAAGATCGCAATCGACCGGCTTTCGGCGCTGATCTCTGCCGATCGGGCCATGAACGAGGCGGCGGCGCGCATGGCGCTGCACGACCTGCACGGCCAGATCCAGCGCGGGAACCCGAGGCGGGTGTTCGACGGGCCGAACTTCCGGCCCGCATGAAGCGTCCCGTTTCAAACCGGTTTGAAGATCAATAACTTAAAAAACGGCCCCGTCCTGCGGGGCCGTTTGTTGTGTCAGGGATGCTCGCCAGCTTGGACGAAGACCCTGCGGATCAGGCCCAATCGCCGTTGCGGAAAATCGCGACACGACTGCCATCGGCGCGAATACCATCGATATCGGTCTGCGGCCCGCCAATCATCCAGTCGACATGGATCAGCGAGCTATTGCCCCCTTTGGCCGCAATCTCGTCGGGCTTCAGGCGTGCGCCGTCAAGGAAACACTTCGAATAGCACTGCCCCAAAGCGATGTGACAAGCGGCATTCTCGTCATAAAGCGTGTTGTAGAACAGAATACCGGATTCCGAGATAGGCGAATGGAAGGGCACCAACGCCACCTCGCCCAGACTGCACGCGCCATCATCGGTCGCGACAAGCTCTTTCAGAACCGCCTCGCCCTTGCTCGCGCGGACCTCGATGGCGCGGCCATCCTTGAACACCATCTCGATATTCTCGATCAGGCTGCCCTGATGCGACAGCGGCTTGGTCGCGCGCACGGTGCCATTGATGCGGTCCTTATGCGGCGTGGTGAAAACCTCTTCGGTCGGGATATTCGGATTGCAGACGATCCCGTTCTGCGCGGGCGAGGCCCCGCCATGCCATTCATGATCATCGGCCAGCCCCACCACCAGATCAGTGCCCGGCCCCGTGAAATGCAGCGCCGAAAACCGTTCTTCGTTGAGCCAGGCCGATTTTTTCGCAAGCGTCGCGTTATGGTCGGCCCAAGCCGAGACCGGATCAGCCCGATCTACACGGGAAGCCGCAAAAATCGCCTCGGCCAGTTTCGCCTGAGCCTCCCGATCCGAGAGATCGGGGAAAATACGCTTGGCCCACGCCACGGTCGGATAGCTGACAATCGACCAGTTGATTTCAAAATTCGAAATTTTCTCCAATGCGGGTTTATAGGCTTTGGCATTGGCCTTGCCCGCGCGCGACACTTTCGCCGGATCGCATTCCGAAAGCAGCATCGGGTCTTCGCCCACAATCGCCAGACGTGCCGCGCCATTGGCATAAGCCTTGGCCATACCTTCATAAAGCCAGCCCGCTGCGGTGTCGAAACTATCATCCGCAGCATAGTCATAGCGCGCCTTTGCCATCTCGCCATCCGACAGGATCGGCGTCACAAGGCCCGCGCCCGCCTTATAGGCCTCGGCCACGATACGACGCAGAAGCGGCAGTGCCTCGACCGGCGCGGTCACCACAAGATCCTGCCCCTTCCGCAGGTTCAAACCGGTTTGGACAGCCACTTTCGCCAAGCGGTCAAGGGCTTCAAGATCAAAGGGTAAATCAGCCATAGGGCCCTCCGTAATCGTCTTCGCCCCCACGTTCTGCCCTTCCCCACGCAAGGTCAAGCAAGTGGCAAAAGAAAAGGGGCGGAAAGACCCGCCCCTTCTGCCGTAAAACCTGACCAAGATCAGGTAATCACATCCGGCTGCTGCTTGCCGGTGGTCGCGGCAATGCCGACAATCTCTTCGGTCGCCTTGATGATTGGGGCCAAGGCCTCTTGCGGGTCCTGAGCCAGACCTTCGGGACCTGCAACATAGCGTTCCAGATAGACCCGCAGGGTTGCGCCCTCGGTGCCCGTGCCCGACAGGCGCAGCACAACACGCGACCCGCCCGCAAACAGGATACGGAAGCCCTGATGCTGCGAAACGGATTGGTCGACCGGATCGGTATAGGCGAATTCATCGGCATTGCCGACGACAAGCCCCTGATATTCCTTGCCGGGAAGGTCGGAAAGCTTGGCGCGCAAATCATCCAGCATGCCTTCCGCCAGCTCTTTCGGCAGCGCCTCGTAATCATGGCGCGAATAATAGTTGCGGCCAAAGCGCTTGAAGTGATCCGCAACGATCTCGCCGACCGACTGGCCACGCGCCGCGATGATGTTGAGCCACATCAGCACCGCCCAGAGGCCGTCCTTCTCGCGCACATGGTCGGAGCCTGTCCCGAAGCTTTCCTCGCCGCAGAGCGACACGCGCCCCGCATCCATCAGGTTGCCGAAAAACTTCCAACCGGTCGGGGTCTCGAAACAGGCCAGTCCCAGTGCCTCGGCCACACGGTCCACCGCCGCCGACGTCGGCATCGAGCGTGCCACACCCTTCAGCCCCTCGGCATAGGCCGGCACCAGTTTCGCATTGGCCGCGATCACCGCCAGACTATCGGAAGGCGAGACATAGGTGCCCGCGCCCAGAATCATGTTGCGGTCGCCATCGCCATCGGAAGCCGCGCCGAAATCGGGGGCATTCTCGCCCATCATCTCGGCCATCAGCTCATGCGCCCAGGTCGGATTCGGATCGGGATGCATGCCGCCGAAATCCTCCAGCGGCACCTCGTGGACCACAGTACCTTTCGGCGCCCCCAGACGGTTCTCGAAGATCTCGACCGCATAGGGACCGGTGATCGCGCACATCGAATCCATGCGCATCCGGAAGCCCTTGGCAAACAGCGCCTTCAACGCGGTAAAGTCGAAAATGCCTTCCATCATATCGGCATAGGCCGCCACAGGATCGAGTACCTCGACAACCATTTCCCCCAGCGTCTGCGTGCCGATATGGCCCAGATCCACGTCCGGCACGTCGAGTTTGAGATAGGAGGTGATGTTTTTCGTGCGCTCGAAGATCGCATCGGTGATCTTTTCCGGCGCTGGCCCCCCATTGGCCGCGTTATATTTAACGCCGAAATCCTCTTCGGGGCCGCCCGGATTGTGGCTGGCCGACAGGATAATCCCGCCATCGGTTTCAAGCGTGCGGATCAGATGAGAGGCCGCAGGCGTCGAAAGCCACGCACCCTGCCCCACAAACACTTTGGCCGCCCCATTGGCCGCCGCCATTTTCAGAATGATCTGCGCCGCTTCTTTGCCGAAATACCGTCCGTCACCGCCCAGAACCAGAATTTTACCATCCACACCGCCGATCGCGTCAAAGGTGGATTGAATAAAATTTTCCAAAAAGTGCTTCTGCATGAAAACCTTGGTTTTCTTGCGCAACCCCGAAGTGCCGGGCTTCTGGCCCTCGAACGGGGTGGTCTGAATCGTTGTCATGATCTCTCCTCATGGACAGTCGGTCGGCTAATGATTTGATCATATTGCGACTTCTTGCAAGTGCTTGGCGGGTTATGAGCGTGGAACTGCGCATCCGGTTCCGTCACGCGCGACCGCTGCGCCCCTCTCCGCGCCCCTTTCTCATCGCATAGTTAACGCGAGCGGATACATATTCCAGCCAGAGACGCGCGTCCTGAGAACGGCACGTCACAAATGCCACAACCTTAAGCTGAAGGTGAAAAAAGCATCAGCCGGACGCGTCATGCCAGCGGCAGATAGACGATAAACCGCGAGCCTTTGCCCTTTTCGCTTTCAACCTTCAGCCGTCCCCGATGGCGCGAAACGATATGTTTAACAATCGCCAAGCCCAGCCCCGTCCCCCCCTGTTCGCGCGAACGATGGGTATCGACGCGATAGAAACGTTCGGTCAGGCGCGGCAGATGGATCGCCTCGATGCCCTCGCCCTGATCGGCCACCACCACCCGCAGCGCGGGGCCGCGCAGGGTAGGCTCATGTTCGACAGAGCCGAGCGTCACGCGCACCTGCGCATCGCGCGCCCCATATTTGATCGCATTCTCGATGAGATTCGAGAAAACCTGTGTCAACTGGTCCGGATCGCCCGAGACCCTTTTGGGTCCGGGTTCACCATCGCGCAGCAAGGTCACATTGCGCGCCTCGGCCACCGGAGCCAAAGCCTGTATCGCACCGTTCAGAACGGCAGAGATATCCACCTTTTCCGTCGGACGCCTGCGCTCTTCCGATTCGACGCGGCTGAGCGACAGAAGATCCCCCACCAGCCGGTTCATCCGCGCCGCTTCCCGCTCCATGATCGACAAAAACCGCGTCCGCGCGACCGGATCATCTTTCGCTGCATGCAGTAAAGTCTCGATAAATCCCGAAAGCGCGGTCAGAGGGGTGCGCAATTCATGGCTGACATTGGCCACAAAATCGCGGCGCTGCGCTTCCGCCTCTTCCAGAGCGGTAATATCCTCGATCACCACCAATGCGCCCCCATGCGGCAAGGTGCCCCCCGGCTCGGCCGGCATGGGCGAGACCGTCACCCGCACCGACATCTCGCGCGCGCCAAGCGAGAGGCGGTCGCGCACACGCTCTTCCCGCTCCTGCCTGAGCGCCTCGTCGAGGGCGAAATTGATGGCGGGTTTACGGATCACGGTCACAAAAGTGCGTCCGGTAAGCCCCTCTCCGAACAATCCAAGCGCCGAGGGGTTGGCGTAGACGATTTTCTCGTCCTTTCCTACCAGCAGGATCGGAAAGGGAACCGCCCCCAAGGCCGCAATCGTCGAAGATTTATTCAAAACGGACTCCTTTTTCCTTTTTGCAGAATTGACCTAAATCAGATCACGGTAAACAGTTGATGACAGGAAATTTTCGCATTTACCATTTGCTAACCACTAGCTGTTTTTGGGGTGTGACATTCCACCCGTTGGCGAGTTAACCTGATCATAACGAAAAGGATTGACGCTAAATGATCTCTCGTCTTGGACCCAATAACCCTCCATCAGAGGTCGAACGCAAATCAGCAGAGCTTGCCGACCGACGGATCTTGGTCATAGAACCGACAATGGAACTGCCGCATGCGCTGCGCGGCGTAACGGGCGCGGCCATCACTATTGCACGGCTGACAACTATAGATGCCGCTCTGATTGAAAGAACAGCACCAGATCTTGTGCTCTCGCCGCTGCTTTCCGAAGCGTTCGATATTCTGGATCTCGCGCGGGTGATGATCCGCTATGGCTATAACGGACCGTTGCGGGCCTATTCCCTGCCCCTGCCCAATGCAGACCTGATCCGGCGCGAAGTGCGCCAGATCTGGCCAAATGGTGATTTCGATATATTCGAAATCCCGAATCTCGCGCCCTCTCCAAACTTTTCACGCAGAAGGTAAACGCAAGGCTCGGGAGGTCAGAGCGCTTTGAGGCCCTTGCGATACCGCTCCGCATTGGCGCGGTAGCGATCAGCCCCCTTGCGCAGCATCGCACGATCCGCCTCTTGCAATTCACGCACGACCTTGCCCGGAGCCCCCAGAACCAGCGAATTATCGGGGATGACCTTGCCTTCGGTCACCAGCGCACCCGCACCAATCAGGCAGCCCTTCCCCACTTTGGCGCCATTCATGATCATTGCGCCCATCCCGACAAGCGTGCCCGCGCAGATTTCGCACCCATGCAGCAATGCGCGATGACCGATGGTGCAGTCCGGCCCGACCACAAGCGGGAACCCCATATCGGTATGCATAATCACGCTTTCCTGCACATTGGACCCCGCGCCGATAAAGATTTCCTCGTTATCGCCGCGCAGGGTTGCGCCGAACCAGACCGAGGCCCCCTCTTCCAGCACCACGCGCCCGATCAGATTGGCATCTGCGGCAATCCAGACATTCTCCGCAAGACGCGGCTTGATCCCGTCAAGTTCATAGATCATCGGTTTTCGAACTCCTCATCCAAAGAACGAATGAACGCATTCAGCCCGGGCTGACGATCCCGCCTTGCCCGTTCGGCCATCAAAATGGTTTTCAGCTCGGCCTCCGCAACATCCAGATCGCGATTGACCAGCACATAGTCATATTCCGCCCAATGGCTGATCTCGGACATGGATTTCTCCATCCGCCCCGCAATCACCTCGTCACTATCTTGCGCACGTGTACGCAACCGGCTTTCCAGTTCGGCAATCGAGGGAGGAAGAATGAAGATCGACACCACATCCTTGCCAAGCGCCGAATTGCGGATCTGCTGCCCGCCCTGCCAATCAATGTCGAACAGCGTGTCGCGGCCTGCCGCCATCGCGGCCTCGACCGGCGCTTTCGGTGTGCCATAGGAATTGCCGAAGACGCGCGCATGTTCGAGCATCTCGTCCTGCGCCACCATATGATCGAACTCTTCATGGGTTTTGAAGAAATACTCGACCCCCTCCCGCTCGCCCGGTCGCGGTTCGCGGGTGGTTGCGGACACGCTGAAGCTCAGGGTCGGGTCCCAGCTCATCAACCGGCGCGCCAAAGTGGATTTTCCCGCCCCCGAGGGCGAGGAAAGAATAATCAGGATACCACGCCGATCGGCCATTCAGTCAGCACTCCACATTAGGGTCGTGTATGGGGAATCTGCCGCCGCGAACCAGCCGGACGATCCGGCTTTCGCACGAGAAACAGACATGTCCGCCCCGCCTAGCATCTTTAGCAATAAAAAGTCGAGCCACAGAGCCCGCCCGAGGCCGGTCACCTCCCGATCTGGCGCAAAGATCTGCCACAAGGCGGTTTTTTGGTGGCCCCACCCGCAGAAAACCGGACCGTTTCCATGCCGCAGTCCCGCCACAAACCCCTCTTCGTTACGATTCGACGGGGCAATCCATTAAAATATCGGCGGGCTTTCTTACGATTGACGCTGAAAAAATCTGACGCGACTCAGGTCCAAATCGACAAGTCTTAACAAATCCTTTCCAAGGCCCAGAAATAAACCTCGGTTTCTTCAGAAATATTAACCATAAGACATTGATTTATTTACTTTAATCACCTGGCCATTTGGACAGGTCTCAAGCCGGGATGCGTCAAAGCTTCAAATTGGTCATATATTTTTCTCAAATCATCTTAAAGATGCAAAATCTGATAATATGCAGGCCCTATGTATGAAATATATAACCTATAAATTCCAAAAACTTGCGTGCCATACTTAAGAATATTCCGCCCGTTGATCCAAGGCATGACACATAGGGATTCAACCATATGTTCGCCGCTAACAGGCCCGCCGACATGTCCTGACCTAGGGGCAAACTTTCGCAAAACGGGCCCGAAATTCTGCCCCTCCTGCCGCAGAAAACCTGCTATAAATTTCTCAAGGGCAGGCAGGGCGCACAGGGCTCCGGCCTTAACCATTTAACAAGTTAGTTCTCCATTCGACGAGAAAATGGCGTATTAAGAGTTCAGTAAGCAATTCGATCCCACGGCCTGCAAAATGGCCCATGCCGCAAAAGCGAGGGGACCACAACGCAATCAGACTGGCAGGCACGATACGCCGCCGCGGATGGTAGGAACGATAACGATGGAAAACGATACGAAGATTGTGCGCATGGACCTTAACGCTGGCAAAGCCCGTCAGGTGACCTCTGAACTCCGCGCCTATTGGGAAGCGCTTCGCATGGGCCGCACGGTTCCGGCGCGCTCGGATATCGACCCCCGTGGTATCGAACGTGCTCTGGAATATGCGTTCATCATCGAACGTGTCGCACCGGGTATGGGCCGTTTCCGTCTGGCCGGTATGCATCTCAATGACCTGATGGGAATGGAAGTGCGCGGCATGCCGATGACCGCCATGTTCGAACCCGCTGGCCGTAAAAAAGTGGCCGAAGCCACCGAAGCCTGTTTTACCGGCCCCGCGATTGCCGAGCTGGATCTGATCGCCGATGACGGGATCGGGCGCCCCGCCCTGAAAGCCAAGCTTCTGATTTTGCCGCTGAAATCCGATCTGGGCGATATCAACCGCGCGCTTGGTTGCCTTGTGGCCGAGGGCGAGTCGATCGGGCGCACGCCGCGCCGCTTTACCGTGACCGATGCGCGCATCACGCAGGTCCAGCAAGGCAAGCCGACCCCTGCCGAGCTGCCCCAGCCCGTCCGCCCCGAGCTGGCCGGTTTTGCCGAGGACGCACCGGTCTTCGGCCATGCGCCGCGCAAACCGCGCCCCGCCGCACCCGAAATGCCTGCGGCCCCGCAGATGACCACCCCCGAGGAACGTCGCGCCATGTTCCGCGTGGTCAGCAATAACGACTAAACCATAAGGACGGCGCCTCCTTGCGGTTTTCCGCATCGGCGCATGGTCACTCAGAGCCTTCAGAAAGAAGTGAAGCCCCAACGCAAAACGCGGCGGGGCTTCGACCATTTGGGAATATCACAGCCTCAAAGCCCTTTGGATATAAAAAAGGGGGCCGTAGCCCCCCTTTTCAAAGGTTTCCCGCTTACAGATTACTGACAGCGCGTTGCTGCGAGCGGCGGTTTTGCAACTCTTCTGCCACAAGGAAGGCCAGTTCCAGCGCCTGATTGGCGTTCAGACGCGGGTCGCAGGCGGTATGGTAACGTGACGACAGATCTTCGTCGGACACGGCGCGCAGACCACCGGTGCATTCGGTCACATCCTTACCGGTCATCTCGAAATGCACCCCCCCGGGGATCGTGCCTTCGGCATTATGCACGGCGAAGAATTCCCGCACCTCTTGCAGCACCGCTTCAAACGGACGGGTTTTGTAACCGCTGGCCGATTTGATGGTGTTGCCATGCATCGGGTCACAGGACCACACAACATTGGCCCCCTCTTCCTGCACGGCCTTGATCAGACGCGGCAGATGCTCGCCCACCTTGCCCGCGCCGAAGCGCGCGATCAGGGTCAGACGACCGGCCTCGTTTTTCGGGTTCAGCTTGGACATCAGAACCTTGAGGTCTTCCGCCGTGGTCGACGGGCCGCATTTGAGGCCGATCGGGTTTTGCACCCCGCGACAGAACTCGACATGCGCGCCATCGGGCTGACGGGTGCGATCGCCGATCCAGATCATATGACCCGATCCCGCAACCGGCAGACCCGTCGTGGTATCGGTCCGGCACAGCGCTTCTTCATATTCCAGAAGCAGCGCTTCATGCGAGGTGAAGAAATCGACCGTTTTCAGCTCGGGCGCCGTTTCCGATGTCACGCCAGCGGCGGCCATGAAATCCATCGCTTCGGTGATGCGATCTGCCAACACACGGTATTTCGCGGCTTTTTCCTCGTCGGTGAAGCTGGTGATCCAACCGTGCACGCGATGGATATCGGCGTAACCGCCGGTCGAGAACGCGCGCAGAAGGTTTAGCGAGGCCGCAGCCTGCGTATAGGCCTGCAGCATCCGGTTCGGGTCCGGCACGCGCGCGGCTTCGGTGAAATCGAACCCGTTGATGATATCGCCACGATAGCTGGGCAGCTCGACGCCACCCACCACCTCGGTCGCCGACGAACGCGGCTTGGCGAACTGGCCTGCCATCCGGCCAACCTTGACCACGGGCACTTTCGCCCCCCAGGTCAGGACAATGGCCATTTGCAGCATTACCTTGAATGTATCACGGATATTATCCGCGCCGAATTCTGCAAAGCTTTCGGCGCAATCCCCCCCCTGAAGCAAGAACGCCTCGCCGCGGCAAGCCCGCGCCAACTCGTCACGCAAACTACGGGCCTCGCCCGCAAAAACCAGAGGAGGCATTCGCGAGAGCGACTGTTCAACGGCATTGAGCGCCGCCGCGTCGGGATAGTCGGGCATCTGTACCCGCGGTTTCGCGCGCCAGTCCGACTTTTTCCAACTCTGAGCCATCAGTTCCTCCATTCCGGCTTCTTATAATTAGGCCCGCGTTATAGACCGGACCTTCGCGGCAATAAACAATATTTTCCCCGACTGCATAAAGTTTAATCCATGATGACAGAAGTGGCAGTGAATTGCCTAGCCCGAGGGCATCGGGGCCGTGCTTTCTCTTGCGGGCGTCCATATTCGGTGATTGGGTCGAAGCCCATCAAAGAGTGATGTGTGTAGGATGCGCAAAACCACCCCCAAAAGACTCACGGCCAGGCCAGCCCCTTCCTATGGCTCCCAGCGCCTTCCGGTGCAGAACCGCGCCAAGCGTGTGGTCTTCCTGCTGCTGGACCGTTTCACATTGATGGCCTTTACCAGCGCGCTCGAACCGCTGCGGCTGGCCAACCAGATCTCGGGTCAGCCGCTTTACGAATGGGCGCTGGCCGCCGAGGGGGGCACCAAGGTGCAAAGCTCCAGCCGTGTCGAGATCACGGTGGATATGGGGCTGGACGAGGTGCAGCGCGAGGACACGATCATTGTCTGTGGCGGGATCGATGTGATCGAGGCCACCACCAAGCCGGTGATCAGCTGGCTGCGGCGCGAGGCCCGAAAAGGGGGCGTGATCGGCGGGTTGTGCACGGGTGCATGGGCGCTGGCCGAAGCGGGGCTTCTTGATGAACGCCGCGCCACGATCCACTGGGAAAACCACGATGCCTTCACCGAAGAGTTCGACGAGGTGGATCTGGCGAAATCGGTCTATGTGATCGATGGCAACCGGATGAGCTCGGCAGGTGGCACGGCGGCCCTTGACCTGATGTTGCGCATCGTGGCACGCGATCATAGCGAGGCTCTTGCCAACACGGTTGCGGATCAGCTGATATACACTTCTATTCGCACAGAAAAAGACAGCCAGCGTCTTTCCATTCCCACACGGATCGGGGTGCGCCACCCCAAGCTTTCGCAAGTGATCGGGCGGATGGAGGCGAATATCGAAGAACCGATTTCCCCCGCCAAGCTGGCCACCGAAGTCGGCATGTCGACACGGCAGCTGGAACGGCTGTTCCGCCGCTATCTCGACCGTAGCCCGAAACGCTATTATATGGAATTACGGCTTCAGAAAGCGCGCGCGCTGCTGATGCAGACAGAGATGTCGGTGATCAATGTGGCACTGGCTTGTGGCTTTGCCTCCCCTTCGCATTTCTCAAAATGCTACCGCGCGCATTACCAGACCACCCCCTATCGCGAACGCGGTGCCTCGGGCGGGCATCCGGCTCCTGATCTGGTCGAGGAAGCCCTGCCGATGGTCGAGGAACTGCCCATCGACGCGCCTTGGGATATCGAGATCGCGCAGGACGATTTCGACGAGAACGAGGCCTTCGACGCAGACGATCCAGAAAATGGGCCAGAAAATGGACCAGAAGACGGAAATGCGCCAGCCCGCCGACCGCATGAGCGGAACTTCTAGGCGATCAACTCGCGCAAGGGGCGATTATTTTCTGTGCCACCAGCCCCTTCGCCGTATTTTCGTCCAGCACCTGCTGTGGCACACCTTCCCTTTGATGCGCATCCCTTTTATTCTGACCGGCAAGTCAAAACACGATCAGGGGAGATAACTGATGCGCAACCTTTTGCTGGTAACCACCGCTCTTGCCATGACCGGCACGGCGGCTCTTGCCGATGACGTGAAAATCGGCGTTCTGCTCGGGTTTACCGGCCCTCTTGAATCGCTGGCCCCCGGCATGGCCGAAGGTGCGGAACTGGCGATGAAAGAAGTCAGCGATAGCGGCAAGTTCATGGATGGCTCGACCGTGACGCCGGTTCGCGGAGATTCCACCTGCATCGATGCAGGTGCGGCAACCTCCACCGCAGAGCGCCTGATCACCAGCGATGGCGTGAAAGGCATCTTTGGTGCGATGTGTTCGGGCGCCACCAGCGCCGTTCTGCAAAACGTCGCTATGGCCAATGGTATGGTCATGATCTCGCCTTCCGCCACCTCTCCGGCCCTGTCGGATATGGAAGATGACGGGCTCTTCTTCCGCACCGCGCCCTCCGATGCGCGTCAGGGCGATGTCATGGCCGATATCATTCTGGAACATGGCATCAAATCGGTCGCCCTGACCTATACCAATAACGACTATGGCAAGGGGCTCGCGGATAGTTTCCAAAGCGCCTACGAGGCCAAGGGGGGCACAGTCACGATTTCGGCGTCGCATGAGGATGGCAAGGGCGATTACTCGGCCGAAGTCGGCGCGCTGGCCTCGGCGGGCGGCGATGCGCTGGTGGTTGCGGGCTATGTCGACCAGGGCGGTTCGGGCATTCTGCGCGGGGCGCTTGATACCGGTGCGTTCGACACCTTTGTTCTGCCCGATGGCATGATCGCCTCGGCGCTTGAAAACAACTTTGGCGACGAGCTCGACGGCTCTTTCGGCCAGATCCCCTCTTCGGAAGGCGAAGGCAAGGACAAATTCCTTGCGCTGGCGCAAGCGGCAGGCTTCGACGGCAATCAGGTCTATTCCGGCGAATCCTACGATGCAGCGGCCCTGATCATGCTGGCGATGGCCGAGGCGAAATCCACCGATCCGAAGGTCTACAAGACCCATATCATGGATATTGCAAACGGTCCGGGCGAAAAGATCCTGCCCGGTCAACTGGGCCATGCGCTTGACCTGATCGCTGAAGGCAAAAAGATCGATTATGACGGCGCCTCTTCGGTCAATCTGATCAAGGGTGGCGAGTCCGCAGGCACTTTCCGCGAAGTCGAAATCAAGGATGGCAAGATCGAAACGGTTAAATACCGCTAAGCTCTCCGACATGCAGTGGACAGCCCGGGACCAATGCGCCCCGGGCTGTTTTCCGTAGCGCAAGGATCAGGGGTCAAGGGTCCGGCGCGGTCAACAAACGGGACAAAAAATGATAAGGGTTGAAAACCTAAAGAAACAATTCGGCGGCTTCCATGCTGTCGACGGGGTCACATTGAACATCGCCAAAGGCTCGATCACCGGCTTGATCGGCCCGAATGGCGCGGGAAAATCCACCCTGTTCAACGTCATCGCAGGCGTCCATAAACCGACCTCCGGTCAGGTCTTTCTGGATGGCGAGGACATCACCGGCCTTTCACCGGATTCCTTGTTTCACAAGGGCTTACTGCGCACTTTTCAGATTGCGCATGAATTCCCTTCGCTCACGGTGCGCGAAAACCTGATGATGGTGCCCGCAGGCCAGAGCGGCGAAACGCTCTGGTCGGCCTTGTTCCAGCGCAAGAAAATCCGCGAGGAAGAAGCACAGCTTCTGAAGAAAGCCGATGAGGTGCTTGATTTCCTTACGATTTCCCATCTGAAGGATGAAAAGGCCGGCAACCTGTCGGGCGGTCAGAAAAAGCTGCTGGAATTGGGACGCACGATGATGGTCGATGCGAAGATCGTCTTCCTTGACGAGGTCGGCGCCGGTGTCAACCGCACCCTGCTGAACACGATCGGCGATGCCATCGTACGGCTCAACAAAGAGCGCGGCTATACATTCTGCGTGATCGAACATGACATGGATTTCATCGGGCGGCTCTGCGATCCGGTCATCGTGATGGCCGAGGGCAAGATGCTGGCCACGGGGGCTCCCGATACGATCATGCAAAACGAAGCGGTCATCGAAGCCTATCTGGGCACCGGACTGAAGAACAAGGCCGTTGTGGCCACGGAGGCAGAATGAGCTTTCTCTCAGCATCCCAGATGACTGGCGGCTATGGCAAGGCGGATATCCTGCATGGCTGCACATTAACGGTCGAGAAAGGCCAGATTGCGGTGATCGTCGGCCCGAACGGGGCCGGAAAATCCACCGCGATGAAGGCCGTGTTCGGCATGTTACCGCTGCGCAGCGGCTCGGTCACGCTGGATGGCGACGACATCACCTCCCTCACGCCGCAGGACCGTGTTGGCCGCGGAATGGGGTTTGTGCCGCAGGTCAACAATGTCTTCCCGACGATGAGCGTCGAGGAAAACCTTGAGATGGGCGCATTCACCCGCCGCGACGATTTCCGCGATACTATCGAGCAGGTCTACGAGCTTTTCCCGATCCTGCGCGAGAAACGTCGGCAGAATGCGGGCGAGTTGTCGGGCGGGCAGCGTCAGCAGGTGGCCGTGGGCCGTGCGCTGATGACGAAACCCAAGCTGCTGATGCTGGACGAACCCACCGCAGGGGTCAGCCCGATTGTGATGGACGAGCTTTTCGACCGCATCATCGACGTGGCACGGACAGGGATCTCGATCCTGATGGTGGAACAGAACGCGCGCCAAGCCCTTGAAATCGCAGATGTCGGCTATGTTCTGGTGCAGGGCGCAAATGCCTATACCGATACCGGCCCCGCGCTTCTGGCTGATCCGGAAGTGCGCCGCACCTTCCTTGGGGGATAAGATGAAAAACATCCTATATCCCTTTGTTCTAATATCTTTTTTCGCGCAATCTTGCGCTGCCGAAGGTCGCAAGGACACGCTTCTGACCTGTCACTTCGACAGCCGCGAGGTCATCCTTTCCCAGGATGGCGCCGACGGATTGCTCTGGACCGATAACCGCGACCATACCACCGGCGTCATGGCCGCATGGACACGCAACGACACCAGCATACAGATCACAACGCCTCTGGTGATGGATCTTTCCGTCATGATCACCCTGCCGGCAATGGACCACATCCCCGCTGGCACGCCTGCAAAATTCACCCGTTCGGGACTGGGGCTGACGCCGACCACTCTCGACGGCACTTGTGAGGAACCGGTTTAATGGAAGCCCTCAACGCATTGGTGGCCTTCGCCAATTACGTCTTCATCCCCGCGCTGTCCTATGGCTCGCAACTGGCCCTTGGCGCGCTTGGAGTGACCCTTGTCTACTCGATCCTGCGCTTCTCGAATTTCGCGCATGGCGATATGATGGCCTTCGGCACGGGCGTGACAATTCTTGTGACATGGCTTTTGCAGGATGCCGGTCTGGGCCTTGGCCCCTTGCCCACGGCGCTTCTGGCGCTGCCGATCGGCATCGTGGTCACCGCAGCGCTGGCCTTGGTGACCGACCGCCTTGTCTATGCCCATTACCGCAAGATCCGTGCGACACCGGTGGTGCTGGTCATGGTCTCGGTCGGGGTGATGTTCGTGATGAACGCGCTGACGCGCATCATGATCTCCGTGCTCTCCGTGCCTGTTCTGGGTGCGAAGGAGGCGGTCTCGGGCGTCGACGAAATCCGCTTTGCCGATGGCGAACGCTTTCTGGTCTCGGCGCGCGCATTCAAGAACTGGAGCGGCCTGTCGGAGCCGCTGGCCATCCGCGCCAGCTCGGCCATCACCTTCGTCACCGCAATCCTCGTGATGATCGCGCTATTCTGGTTTCTGAACCGGACGCGGGCGGGCAAATCGATGCGCGCTTTCTCGGATAACGAGGATCTGGCGCTTTTGTCGGGGATCGACCCCAAACGTGTGGTGATGATCACATGGATCATCACCGCCGCCCTCGCCACCATCGCAGGCACGCTTTACGGGCTTGATAAATCCTTCAAGGCTTTCAACTACTTCCAGCTGCTTCTGCCGATTTTCGCCGCCACCATTCTGGGCGGGATCGGCAATCCGATCGGGGCCATTGTCGGCGGCTATATCATCGCCTTCTCGGAGGTGGGTGTAACCTATGCGTGGAAGAAAATCGCGACCTATCTGATCCCCGGTTGGGAGCCCTCGGGCCTCGTGCAACTGCTCTCCACCGATTATAAATTCGCGGTCAGCTTCACCATCCTGATTGCCGTGCTGATCTTCCGTCCCACCGGTCTTTTCAAGGGGAAATCGATATGAGTTCTCGTCAAGCGGATGCCGCAGCGGGCGGCAAACTGCGCACCCCCATTCTGTTTCTTGCCTTGCTGGCGCTGTTCGCAATCGAGGCGGCGACATCAGGCTGGAATGCGGCTTTGGTGATTTTGAACATGGGCGTCATCAGCGCGATCATGGCGCTGGGGCTCAATCTGCAATGGGGCTATGCGGGCCTGTTCAACGCGGGCACTATGGGCTTTATCGCCTTGGGTGGCGTTGCGCCTGTGCTGATCTCCATGCCTGCCACCCAAGGCGCGATGAGCGCGGGTGGTTGGCGCATCCTGCTGGCACTGGCCATCGCCATTGCGGTGCTGGCGATTGCGGTGCAACTGTGGAAGCGGCTGCGTAAAGGGCTGCGCGGGCTGGCCACCTGCCTCGTGCTGGTGATCGGTTTCTTCCTGTTCCGCGGCGTCTTCGATCCCGGCGTCAGCGCGGTGGAGGCGATCAACCCCTCCGCACAGGGCTATCTGGGCGGGCTCGGATTGCCGGTGCTGTTGGCATGGCCGGTCGGGGCGCTGTTTGCCGCGCTGGCGGCATGGGCCATCGGCAAGGCCGCTTTGGGCCTGCGCTCGGACTATCTGGCGATTGCCACGCTTGGCATCGCGGAAATCATCGTGGCCGTGCTGAAAAACGAGAACTGGCTGGATCGGGGGGTGATGAATGTCAACGGCATCCCGCGCCCCTTCTTCATCCCGCGCGAGATAGACCTGCAGGCCTCGGGCGAGTTCGTCGCCCATGCCGCGCAATTCGGCATGGATCCGGTGCTGGCCTCGACTGTATTCGTCAAACTCCTGTATCTTGTGCTTTTCTCGGTGGTGCTGGTGGTTTTCGTGATTGCTGCGCAACTGGCCCTGCATTCGCCCTGGGGCCGCATGATGCGCGCCATCCGCGAAAACGAGGTGGCAGCCGCGGCTATGGGCAAGAACGTGACGAAGCGCCATTTGCAGATCTTCATCATCGGTTCCGCCATCTGCGGTTTCGCAGGGGCCATGATGGTGACGCTGGACGGCCAGTTGACCCCTGCAACCTATAACCCGCTGCGCTTTACCTTCCTGATCATGGTGATGGTGATCCTTGGCGGGTCGGGCAATAACTGGGGCGCGGTTCTGGGCGGTATTCTGGTGTGGTTCCTGTGGATCAAGGCCGAGGCTTGGGGGCCGGATCTGCTGCAGCTTCTGACTGCAGGCATGGCACCGGGCGCGCTCAAGGACCATCTTCTGGAATCTGCGGCCCAGATGCGCTATCTGGCGATGGGGCTGGTCCTGCTGCTGGTGCTGCGCTTTGCGCCACGCGGGCTTCTGCCCGAGCGCTGATGATAACTGGCGTGTCCCGTGACAAACGGGATGCGCCTAACTCCGCGTGATGTCATAGTCGCGCTTGATCGCACGGGTCCTTTCGCCCCAGATCGAATGGGCAAGCCGCGATTGATGCGCCTCAAACGCCCGCCTGTCGATAAAGCTTTCGGTCACGCGCCAGACCAGCGGATCTTCGGTTTCCTCCACCTCGAATAGCAGGCATCCCGGCTCGGCCAGTGTCAGCGCACGGTGTTGCGGCAGATAAAGGCGGATAAGCTCGGCCTCCTCGCGGTTTTTACAAATCAGATGGCCAGAGACATGGACCGGCATAGCGTTTCTCCCGGACGACTGGATCTGAGAACCAGATTTGGAATCAGATGTGCTTGTTCCAGAAGTTTATCGTCAAACGCCGGAGCCACCAAGATACCCGTTTGCGGCGTGGTCAGACGCGTTGCATCAAACAGGTTACGATGCACATGGAACAGATCCGCATGGACCGCCCGCACCGGTTTGTAATACAGCAACACCCTCTGCCCTTCGGCATCCAGAAGCTGCATCCGTAGCCCCTGAAAGGCATCCATCACCAGAACCGGTGCCTGTCTGACGGTCATCTGGTCCAAAGAGCCGGCGGCATCACTTGCGGGCATATAGCGCGGCAGGTGATCCATCCTCACGCGCCCGTGCAGATAGCGGTCATAATAGTCCAGGCAGGCGCGCAGCTCGTTCAGACACCCGATCAACCCGCGATTCATATCCGCCGCGTTCTGACGGGCGATCTGCGCCCCGTGCTGCAAGGCCCGCCGCACCGACACCCCATCATCACGTAGAAAATGCGCCTCCAACGGGCCATAGGCCTCTTCCAAAGCGCGCAGCCCCAGAACCATACCGGAAAGATGCAAAGGCTTCCGGTTCAGGTCGACGAGCTTACTCATATCACCATCCATGCGATCCTCCTTGGGTTGAAATCCTAAAGGCACGATGGGCGGCGAATGGTTAACAGAGATTGAAATAAGGCAGAAAATCCTGAGGATGAAACAAAACCACAGGTTGCATACGGGCAAGACCCCGAAGGCCGATCATATTTTATGCAACATGCTTATAATAAAGCCTGCCAGAGTATGACGCCAACGCCTCAAAGCCCGCACGAGTGCAAAGAGACGCGGCAAAAAAGCGGCCCGATGCGAGGGAAACTTTTGGCGTCGCCTTCTGACGACGCATGGCGGGCACAAAAAAGCCCGCAAGAATGCGGGCTTGAATGCAGTTTCTCAGGAATCAACGCCCGAAATCATTCCCACTCGATCGTGCCCGGGGGCTTCGAGGTGATGTCATAGGTCACGCGGTTGATACCCTTGACTTCATTGATGATCCGCGTGGCTGTCTCGCCAAGGAAGTCGTGGGTGAAGGGGTAGTAATCCGCCGTCATCCCATCGACCGAGGTCACCGCGCGCAGCGCACAAGCGTAGTCATAGGTGCGACCGTCGCCCATCACGCCCACGGTCCGTACCGGAAGGATCGCCACGAAGGCCTGCCAGATCTCGTCATAGAGGCCGTGCTTGCGGATCTGGTCGATATAGACCGCATCCGCCTTGCGCAGGATCTCTAGCTTCTCACGGGTGATCTCACCAGGGCAGCGGATCGCCAGACCCGGTCCGGGGAACGGGTGACGGCCGATGAAGCTATCGGGCAGACCGAGTTCACGGCCAAGCTCGCGGACCTCGTCCTTGAAGAGTTCCCGAAGCGGTTCGACCAGCTTCAGACCCATCTTTTCGGGCAGGCCGCCAACATTGTGGTGCGACTTGATGGTGACCGAAGGACCGCCCGAGAAGGACACGGATTCGATCACGTCGGGATAGAGCGTGCCTTGCGCCAGGAATTCGGCGCCCTCAATCTCATTGGCGTATTTCTGGAACACGTCGATGAAGAGCTTGCCGATGGTCTTACGCTTGACCTCGGGGTCCGAGACCCCTTCCAGTGCGCCGATGAACAGATCGGATTCATCTGCGGCGATCAGCTTGATGTTATAATTGTCGCGGAACATGGCGACGACCTGCTCGGCCTCGTCTTGACGCAGAAGCCCGTGGTCGACGAAGACGCAGGTCAACTGCTCGCCGATGGCCTCATGCAGCAGGATCGCGGTGACCGAGCTGTCCACACCGCCGGAGAGGCCGCAGATGACCTGCTTGTCGCCAACCTGTTCGCGGATGGTCTTGATGGCTTCCTCGCGGTAGGCCGCCATGGTCCAGTCGCCGGTAAAGCCTGCTTTGCGCAGGAAGTTCTCGATCAGCGCCTTGCCGTTGGGCGTATGATGCACCTCGGGGTGGAACTGGACCGCGTAGAACTGGCGGCTTTCGTCTGCGGTGATCGCATAGGGCGCATTCGGCGAGGTGCCGATGACCTCGAAGCCCGGAGCAAGCTGGGTCACGCGGTCACCGTGGCTCATCCAGACCTGCTCGCGGCCATCATTGAGGAAGAGACCGGCGAAGATACCGTCGAGCTTGTGGCCTTCGGCAGGCGTCACATAGGCGCGGCCATATTCGGCATGATGGCCTGCTTCGACTTTGCCGCCGAGCTGTTCCATCATGACTTGCTGACCGTAGCAGATGCCAAAGATCGGAAGGCCCATCTCGAACAGGGCCTGCGGCGCGCGGGGAGAGCCTTCGCGCGTCACGCTGTCAGGACCGCCCGAGAGGATCACGGCCAGAGGCGCGATCTCGCGGATCACCTCTTCGGTGACCGATTGATAGGGGCGGATTTCGCAATAGACATTCAGCTCGCGCAGGCGGCGCGCGATCAGCTGCGTCACCTGGGAACCGAAGTCGATGATAAGGAGGGTCTGATGCTGTGCCATATGCGAGCCTTTAAGGGGCGTTTTTCACAAAGGCAATAACTTTGCGAAAGCCGCGTGTGGATGGGGAGAAGACGGGGGCTCTGCCCCCTCTGGCGCGGGATGCCCCGCGCCATTCACCCCCGGGATATTTCGGGCAGCTGGATGCAGGGGTTACCGCCGACGGCCGAGGGCTTCTTCCAGCACCGTCTTCAGGGTGTCGCGCGGGACGTCGGAGGTGACAAAGGCCTCGCCTATGCCGCGCGCCAGAATGAAGCGGAGCTTGCCATCGAGAACCTTCTTGTCCTGCGCCATCAGCGCGATGAGGCCTTCGGCATCGGGCAGCGGACCCTCGATATCGGCAAGGTCGGTTTTCATGCCCATCGCGCGCAGATGGGCGCGGACGCGCGAGGGGGCCTCCTGTGCGCAAAGGCCCAGTTTCTGACTGAGTTCAAAGGCCAGGGCGCAGCCGATAGAGACGCCCTCGCCGTGAAGCAGGCGGCTGGAATAGCCGGTGGCTGATTCCAGCGCATGGCCGAAGGTATGGCCGAGATTCAGAAGGGCGCGGTCGCCTTCTTCGGTTTCGTCGCGCGCCACGATATCGGCCTTCATCTGCACCGAGCGACGCACGGCCTCCTGACGCAGCGCGGTATCGCCTTTGGCCAATGCGGGGCCGTTGGTTTCCAGCCAGTCGAAGAAATCCGCCGAGCCAAGCAGACCGTATTTCGCCACCTCGCCATAGCCTGCAAGGAAATCGCGCGGGGTGAGCGTGCCCAACAGGTCGATATCGGCCAGCACCAGGGAGGGTTGATGGAAGGCCCCGATCAGATTTTTGCCGCTGGGCGCATTGATCCCCGTCTTGCCGCCGACCGAGCTGTCCACCTGTGCCAGAAGCGTTGTCGGGATCTGCACGAAGCGCACACCGCGCCGCAGGACCGAAGCCGCAAAGCCCACGAGGTCACCGATCACGCCGCCGCCAAAGGCGATGACGATATCCTTGCGTTCGACCTTCTGTTCCAGCAGCCATTCCACCGTATGGGTGAAATGCGGCCAGCTTTTGGTGGATTCGCCTGCCGGAAGCGTCAGGGATACCATCTCCATATCCCCCAGCCCCGCGCGCAACGCTGCCAGATGAAGTGCGCCCACGGTCTCGTCGGTGACGACCGCCACGCGGGGACGGCGCAAGAGCGGCGCGATCTCGGCCCCCGCACGGGCCAGAAGCCCTGCCCCGATCCGCACCTGATAGGCGCGCGCGCCCAGTTCCACCGCTACGATATCAACCATTCTGTCGCTCCGTCTTGAATAGGTCCGGCACCTTATGCAGCGCCTCGAGCACCTTGGCTGTCATCGCGCTCACATCGGTTTGAGGACCGGCTTCCACATGTATCTGCGCTTGGGCATAGACCGGAAGGCGTACCTCCAGCATGGCGCGCAGGGTGCCTTTCGGATCAGCGGTTTTCAGAAGCGGGCGCGTTGTCTTGAGCCGCACGCGATGCCACAGGGTCTCCAGATCGGCCTGAAGCCAGACCGACACACCGCGTTCGGCGATGACGCGTCGATTGGCTTCGGACAGAAACGCCCCGCCGCCGGTGGAAATCACCGCAGGGGCACCGCGCAACAACCGTTCGAGGATCTCAGTTTCGCGCGCACGAAAGAACGGCTCGCCATCGCGGGCGAAGATCTCGGCGACACTCATCTGCGCAGCCTCTTCAATGGCCTCGTCGCTATCGAGAAAGGGCACATCGAGCGTCTGGGCCAAAGCCTGACCGATCGTGGTCTTGCCGCAGCCCATCATGCCCACCAACACGATGCTTCTTTCCAGCCGGTTTGTCACTCGTCCGCCCACGCGCCCCTCTTGTCTTGCCCTACAGTCGCCTCTGTGCACCACCGCACCGGAAATCGCAAAAAGGCCTGCAAGCCTCTTACTTGGCGCAATCGTGAAGATTTCCTTCCTCAATGGCGTGAACTTCCCCAAAATGCCAGTTATAATGTGCAGGATTTTGTGATCGATGCGGCAGCGGGGGACGGTTATCCGCCTTGCACCTGCCGCATCAACGCCGTGAAATCGCAAGAGCAGAACGCGAAAAGACATAACAGACGAAAGACGTGGGGACAGATGGGGCGCATCTTCAAAGTAATCGTAATCCTGTTGATATTGGCCGTTCTGGCCGTCATCGGTTACGCCTATATCGGTGATATGGCGCCGCGGCAGGAAGAGACATCCGTGGACGTTACCTTGCCGGACCAACCGGCCGCGCAAGAATAACCGGAGATCAGGCGTGCCCACCCCTCCTCTTGCAGCTGCGGCGATTCTCTGGATTGGGACGGTCGGCTGGGCGCAGGCTCAGGAGGATGCGCCGATTTCGGCCATCGACTGGCTGTCCAACTCGATCGTGACACCGACCGCCATGCCCGCCAGCCCGACCTTGGGGGGCGCACAGCCCGCCACTCCCGGCGGAAGCCTATCGGTGATGCCACCGGTTCCGGGCGAGCCTCCCATCAGCAAAGGCGTGGGAACGGAAGATATTTCCGTTTTCACTCTGGGTGGACCCGATCCGAATATGATCGGGCTTCTGCCTGCGGCGCGCGCGGGCCTGCCCAAAACGCTTTGGGGCAAAACGCCAGAGACAGATCTGGTGGCGCTGGTGCGCAAGGAGCAGATCAATACCGCGCTGCCGGCCATCCAGTCGCTCTTGCAAAAACTGCTGCTGGCCGAGCTGGACCCGCCCGAGATTTCCAATCCCAATCGCGAAGACAGCCTGTTTCTGGCGCGGATCGACAAGTTGCTGGATCAAGGCGCTTTGGAACCGGCTTTAGCGATGCTCGAACAGGATACGACCGCCGATCCGGAAGTGTTCCGCCGCCGTTTCGATGTGGCGCTTTTGTTGGGCGAAGAAGACAGCGCCTGCAAGCTGATGGACACCACCCCCGATGTGGCACCGTCTTTCGGGGCGCGGATCTTCTGTCTGGCACGCAACGGCGATTGGGAAGCGGCGGCTGTGTCGTTGCAAAGCGGCGAGGCCTTGGGGCAGTTCGATCCGGAAACCGCGACCCTTATGGAGCGGTTTCTGGAACCCGAACTGACCGATGACAGCGAGGATCTGCCGCCGCCCACCCGCATCACCCCGCTGAATTTCCGCATGATGGAGGCCATCGGGCAATCCCTGCCCACCACCAGCCTGCCTTTGGCCTTTGCCCATGCCGATCTCCGCTCGAATAACGGCTGGAAAGCCCAGATCGAGGCGGCCGAACGGCTGGCACCGCATGGGGCGATCGACCCGAACCAGCTTCTGGGCCTTTATACCGAACGTCGGGCAGCGGCCTCCGGCAGCCTATGGGATCGAGTCTCGGCGGTATCGCAACTGGATAAGGCGGTGGAGGAAAACGATCTCGACAAAATCAACGAGATCCTGCCGCAAGCCTATAAAGCGATGGAACAGGTCGAGCTGGAGCCTGTTCTGGCCCAGCTTTACGGGCCGCGACTGGCGGCGATGGATTTGCAGGGCGCGGCCAAGCAGATCGGTTTCCGGCTGGGCCTGCTGTCGGAAGATTACGAGAATGTCGCCAAGAATGCGGCGGATGACGATCCCGATGATGCGCTGCTGATCGCGCTTGCCTTGGGCAATACCGAAACCGTTCCCGCACAGGACCAGCTTGGCCTTGCGCTCAAGCGCGTGTTCGACGCCCCGCCCGAACAGGCCCCCGCGCCCTATCGTGGCCTCCTGCCCGACCAGCTTGGTGCGGCGGTGCTGGAAGCGGCGGATGACATCACTAATGGCGCCAGAGGCGATTACCCCCGTATGGTGAACGGCCTGACACTGCTGCGGCTGGTCGGGCTAGAGGATGTGGCGCGCCGCACCGCCTTGGAAATGATCATTCTGGAGCGCCGGGGATGAGTGATCCTGTCCCGACAGATCTCAACTGGCTGTCGATCTTTCTCGAGGCGCAGGCCGCCGAAGCGGGGGCTGCGCATAATACCGTGCTCAGCTACGGGCGCGATCTGAACGACTTTCTGGCCTTCACAAGCGCCAAGTCGCTGTCTTTCGGCACGCTTGCACAGGATGATATCGAGACCTATCTGATCCGCTGCGAGGCCGATGGTCTGGCCCAATCCACCCGCGCGCGCCGACTGTCGGCCATCCGGCAGCTTTTCCGTTTTGCCTATGAGGAAGGCTGGCGCAGCGACAACCCGTCTTTGCGGATCAGCGGCCCCGGCAAGGTGAAGGCATTGCCGAAAATCCTATCGATAGAAGAGGTTGACCGCCTGCTTGTGGCGGCGCGCGATCATGGGCGCCATCCGATTGACCGCGCTCGCAATCGCTGCCTGATGGAAATGCTCTATGCCACCGGCATGCGTGTCAGCGAGCTGGTCACCCTGCCCGTCTCGGGCGCGCGCGGCAATCCGGCGATGCTGATGGTCAATGGCAAGGGCGGCAAGGACCGTATGGTTCCGCTGTCCGAACATGCGCGTCAGGCGCTGGCCGATTGGATCATATTGCGCGACGAAGCCGAAGATGACGCCCATCGCAAGGCCCGCAAGCCCTTGTCACGCTTTCTTTTTCCCTCTTCGGGCAAAGACGGGCATCTGACGCGGCAGGCTTTCCACCGGTTGTTGAAAGACTTTGCGGTCGAGGCGGGGATAAGCCCTGCCAAAGTCACGCCGCATGTGCTGCGCCACGCCTTTGCCACGCATCTGTTGCAAGGCGGCGCAGATTTACGGGCGATCCAGATGCTTTTGGGGCATGCGGATCTTTCCACGACAGAGATCTATACCCATGTGTTGGACGAGCGGCTGAAAACGCTGGTGATGCAGCATCATCCGCTAGCAAAACGATCTTGAAGCAGGGCAAAAGCAGTATAAAACTCGGCTATGGACACCAATTTTCTTGATGCCGCCTTCATTGGCTCGGCTGCAACCATCCTGATCCTTCTGGCCTTCTCGGCCTTTTTCTCGGGGTCCGAGACCGCATTGACCGGCGCGAGCCGCGCCAAATTGCGTGCACGTGCCGATAAGGGCGAGAAAGGCGCGGATGTGGCGCTGAATGTCACCGAAGACAGCGAAAAGCTGATCGGGGCCATTCTGCTGGGCAATAACGTCGTCAATATCCTGTCGACATCGCTGGCCACCGCCCTTCTGACACGGGTCTTCGGGGATTCCGGCGTGGCGCTGGCCACTTTAGCCATGACGGTGCTCGTGCTGATCTTTGCCGAGGTTCTGCCCAAGACCTATTCGATCAACAATCCCGAGACCGTGGCCACCAAGGTGGCCCGTCCGATCAAGCTGATCACCATCCTGCTTGCCCCCGTTGTCGCGATTGTCCGCCTTGTGGTGCGGGGGATCTTGCGGCTTTTCGGCCAGAGAACCAATGCCGATACGCATATGTTCTCGATCCATGAAGAGATCGCGGGCGCGCTGGCCTTGGGGCAATCCGAAGGCACCGTGGATAAGGAAGACCGCGACCGGCTTCTGGGCGCGCTGGATCTGGGCAACCGGACGGTCGAAGAGATCATGCTGCACCGCAGCCATATCGAGATGCTCGATGTGAATTCCGAACCGAGCGAGATCCTGACCGCTGTGTTGTCCTCGCCCTATACCCGTTTGCCGCTTTATGATGGCGAGCGGGAGAATGTCGTAGGGATCATCCACTCCAAAGACCTGCTGCGCGCGGTGGAGAAGCTCTTGCGCGAAGATGGGTCTACCTTGCAAAGCATCCGCCAGCTGGATGTGACGCAGGTGATGATGAAGCCCTATTTCATCCCCGAAACCTCGCCGCTGGATGAACAGATGCGCGAATTCCTCAAGCGCCGCACCCATTTCGCGCTGGTGGTGGATGAATATGGCGACCTTCGCGGCCTGCTGACGCTGGAGGATATTCTAGAAGAGATCGTGGGCGAGATCACCGACGAACACGACCCCACAGCGCCCTCGCGGCTGCTGCCCAATGCGGCTGGCGATTATATTGTCGATGGCGGCATGACCATCCGCGACCTCAATCGCGAAACAGACTGGTCCCTGCCCGATGACGAAGCCCATACGATTGCCGGTCTGGTGATCCACGAGGCCCAGACCATCCCGACGCCGGGTCAGGTGTTCAGCTTCCATAGCTTCCGCTTCGAGGTACTGGCCCGCAAGGATAACCGCATCACCCGCCTGAAGATACGCCCGCTCCTGCCCTCGGCGGCAGAAGAGGGCTAACATGGCGGCCTGACCCTGCGACCAAACCGGTTTGGACAAGATCCAAACCGGTTTTTTTCTTGCCTAGCCGCGTTGTATTTCCGCTTTGCGGCGGGCCACGAAAGCCTCAAGCGCGGCGCGCCGTTCGGGGGCCAGGGCTGGCGGCTGGTAAGTCTGCAAAAGCGCCGACACCCGCTGATGGGCATGCCAGACGGTATCGGGCCGCCCCGCGTGATCCCATGCGTCAAATGGCCGGTCCTCGACCACCTCGCTTTTCCAAAGCCGCGCCTGCCCCTCGGCAAGGGTTTCCTGCGCCCCCAGATAATGCCCGCCCGGCCCGACCTCGCGCAGGGCCGCAAGCGCGGCACCGCTTGGGGCCGCAATCCCGCCATACTGGCGCAGCATGGCCGAAAGCTGATCGGCATCCAGCACGAATTTCTCCGCCGAGGTCGCCAGACCGCTTTCCAGCCAGCCGCAGCCATGCAGCATGAAATCCACCCCTGCAAGCTGGCTGGCCCAAAGCGACCCTGCCGCCTCGTATCCGGCATGGGCATCGGACTGGAACGCCCCCGTCAGGCAGCCGCCCGCCCGATAAGGCACCCCCAACCGCCGCGCAAGCTGGCCTGCGGCAATGGTCAGCTGTGTGACTTCCGGAGAGGCGAAAATCGAGGCACCGGTCCTGAGATCCAGCGCACTGGCGTAAAGACCAAAGATCACGGGCGCGCCGGAGCGTATGAGTTGCGCATAGGCGATGCCGGCCATAACTTCGGCCAGAGCCTGCGCCAGCGCCCCTTCCACAGTGACCGGTGCGGTGGCCCCCATGATCGCATAGGCCGAGATCACCGTCGCCTGCCCCGCCTGCGCATAGAGTTCCAGACATCGGCTCATGGTCGCATCGAAGCTCAGCGGCGAACCGATATTGATCAATGCGCTCAGCAGCACCGGCAACTCTGTCCCTTCATATCCGAACAGGATCTTCGCGAAGGCGATGGAATCGCGGGCCCGTTCAGGGTCGGTTGAGGCCCCCATGAACGGCTTGTCCGACAATGTCGCATGTGCCAGCAACATATCCAGATGGCGGGTTTCCAGCGGCAGGTCCGTCGGTTCGCACAGCGTGCCGCCCGCATGGGTAACGCTGTCGCACGCTTGCGCCAGACGCATCAGAAGCTGGAAATCGCCAAAACGCGCATCCCGTCGTCCAGCCACCGGATCTTGCACGAAAGGCGGGCCATAGACCGGCGCAGTCACCGGCCGCGCGCCGCCGATCTCGACATCGCGGGCCGGATTGGCGGCATGCTGCACAAAACGGGCGGGGGCGGTCTGGCACAATTTGCGGGCAAGACCACGCGGCAGATACACCCTTTCGCCCTGCACCTGCGCCCCGACAGCCTGCCAGCGGGCCAGTGCCTCGGGGTGATCGGCGAAATTGATCCCGATCTCGGCGAGAATCGTCTCGGCCTCGGCCTCGATCTCCGCCGCCTTGGCCTCACTGAGCAGATCACAGGGCGGGATACGGCCCATCGGCTGCACGGCGCTATGTGGCGAGGAGGACGGCAGGGGCATTCGGGGTTCCGTTCATGGCAGACAGGTTCGGCCCCGATCTTGCCCCCGAACCCCGCCGGAGTTCAACCGCCCTGCTCAACTCTGTTGCAAAAGCAGAAGACTGGCCTGCCACGGGCCCAGATGCAGGCTGTGATCGGGATTGGGCCGGATCGATCCCAGCTCGCCCGCAATCGTCACCCAGTTGCCCGCAGGCACCGTCACACTGACCGGATGATCCGACAGGTTGAAAAAGCATTGCACCACCTCGTCCTCCAGCACGCGCTGGAAGGCCAGCACCTCGTCGCCTGCCCAGACATCGCGGATATCCCCCTTGCGCAAGGCCGGATGGTTGCGCCGGAACGCCAAGGCCCGACGGTAGTGATGCAGCAGGGCCGAAGGGTCCTTATCGGCGGCATCCACGGCAAGACGGGCATGGGCACGCGGCACCGGCAACCACGGTTTCGCCTGCGAGAAGCCCGCATAGGGGGCCTCCTCTTCCCAGACCATCGGCGTGCGCGCGCCGTCGCGCCCCTTGAACTCGGGCCAGAACTCGATGCCATAGGGGTCTTGCAGGTCTTCGTAATCCAGCTCCGCCTCGGGCAGGCCCAGCTCTTCGCCCTGATAGAGACAAAGGGAGCCGCGCAGACAGGACATCAGCGTGGTATAGAGGCGTGCCGCCTGCGGCGCGAGCCCCCAGCGCGTGATATGGCGCTCCACGTCATGGTTGGTAAAGGCCCAGCAGAGCCAGCCATCTGGCACCACTTCGGCCACCTTGTCGAACACCGCCTTGAAGCTGCTTGCAGGCAGGGGCGCGTGGCCCGAGAGGAACTCGAAAGCATAGGACATATGCACCTTGTCATTGCCCGACGTATATTCCCCCAGAAGCTCCAGCCCCCGCTGGGCATCTCCGACCTCGCCCACCGCAGCCGCATTATAGCCGTTCATCAAGGTGCGCAGCTTGCGCAGGAACTCAAGATTGCGCGGATGGTTCTTGTCGTAAAGATGGAGCTGGTGATTATAGGGATTGACCTTGGGGGCGGTGGAATCATTGCGCTGCTCCGGCGGCAGGGGCGGATTGTCGCGCAGCTTCTCGTCATGCATGTAATAATTGACCACATCCAGACGGAACCCATCCACCCCGCGGTCCAGCCAGAATTTCGACACATCCAGCAATGCCTGCTGCACCTCGGCGCAGTGATGGTTGAGATCGGGCTGCTGGGTCAGGAAGTTATGCAGATAATATTGCTCGCGGCGGCTGTCCCAATGCCATGCCGAACCGCCGAACATCCCCAGCCAGTTATTGGGCACCGTGCCATCGGGTTTCGGCTCGGCCCAGACATACCAGTCGGATTTCGGATTATCGCGGCTGGAACGGCTTTCCTTGAACCAGGGATGCTGGTCGGAAGTATGCGAGAAGACAAGATCGATCAGCACCTTGATGCCCAGAGCATGGGCTGTCTCGATCACCTGATCGAAATCGGCCAGCGTGCCGAACATCGGATCGATATCGCAGTAATCGGCGACATCATACCCGAAATCCTTCATCGGAGAGGTGAAGAACGGCGAGATCCAGATCGCATCCGCCCCGAGCCGCGCGATATGCGGCAGGCGACGCACGATCCCCAGTAGATCGCCGATCCCGTCCCCGTTGCTGTCTTGGTAACTGCGCGGATAGATCTGGTAGATCACCGCACCACGCCACCAGTCGGGATCCTTGCGCATCACACTCATACCAGCTGTCTCCTTTTGTCACTCTCCGGTCCTCGTCGCGTTCAAAGGATAGAAAGCCCTGCAAACGAGATGAACCCCTATGACAAAAAACTGAGGTGGAATATGTCGCGCGGGCCCATGCTGCGGCCCTGAAGCGACACCTGCATGCAACACCGCCCGTCTTTGACGAAAGAGACGGCAAAATCAGTTTGGAACCATTTCAAACCGTTTTAGCGTTTCCTTTCAAAGGACCAGATATCTCGGGGTTTGAAATGACGCTGAAAGACCTCGCCCGTCAACTCGGGCTTTCGCCCACGACTGTCAGCCGCGCGCTCAACGGGTTTCCCGAAGTGGCCGAGGCCACGCGCCTGCGCGTATGCGAAGCCGCGCGCGAAAGCGGCTACCATCCCAACATGCAGGCCCGCCGCCTTGCCACGGGCCGCGCGATGGCCATTGGCCATATCCTGCCGATGGCACCCGAGCATGATCTGGTCAATCCGGTCTTTGCCGACTTCATCGCCGGAGCCGGCGAGATCTATGCATTGCGCGGCTATGATCTGGTGATGACCCTCGTGCCCGCTCAGGACGAAGAGGCCGCCTATCGCGCGATGGCCGCCAAACATAATGTCGATGGGGTGATCCTGCATGGGGCGCGCCAGAATGACCCCCGCCCCGCGCTTTTGCGCAGCCTGGGCCTGCCGTTTGTCACGCATGGCCGACCGCCCGCATCGTCCGAGACCGATCTCTGGGTCGATGCCCATCATGAAGCCGCCTTCGAGCAGCTGACCGCTCTGCTGCTGGATCAGGGGCATAGGCAGATCGCCTTTATCAATAGCCCCGATCCCCTGCAAAGCTCGGCCTATCGCCGCACGGGGTTCGAGCGCGCCTTTCTGGCCCGCGGGCTGGAGGTGCCACGGCTCTATATGGTCGCGGGGGAGGTTTCCGATGAAACCGGCCGCGACGCGGCGGCTGAAATGCTCAGTTGGGAACAGCGCCCCAGCGCTTTTGTGACCGCCTCGCTGATGGCCGCGATGGGGGTGCGGCGGGCCGTCGAGGATACGGGACATGTCTTGGGGCGCGATATTTCGGTGGTGACATGGGATGACGAGCTGTCCTTTGTCAGCAATCGTGGCCTGAACCCGCTTTATACCACGATGAAATCCCCGATCCGCGAGGCCGGACAGCGCGCCGCGCAGATGCTGATTGACCGGATCGAGACCCCCGAGATCGCCCAGTCGCCCCTGCTGATCGAGCCTGCCTTGCTGATGGGCCATTCCATCGGCGCATGGAACGGCTGACCGGCGCCGATCAGCCAAGGCGCGGGGGCGCCGCTGTTAGCGCCCAAACGCACCCTTGCTTGGCCCTGTCAGGGCCTCTATCAAAGGGCGAGGATCGCTGAGGAGACCGAGATGCACACAGCTACCGCCCCCCGTTACACGCTTCTGGCCGATATCGGCGGCACCAATACGCGGGTGGCCCTGGCGCAGGGCTCGACGCTGGTGCCCGCCTCGGTCGCGCGGTTTCCCAATAAAGGGCGGGCCGCTCTGGAAGAGATCCTGACAGAATATATGGTGGCCGAGCGGGTATCCAATCTGGCGGGCGTCTGTGTCGCGGTGGCCGGGCCGGTATCGGTTGATGGTCAGGACGCACGAATGACCAATCTGGACTGGACAATCCGCGCCAGTGCCCTGCAGGCCACGACAGGGGCCGCGCATGTGTCCATCCTGAACGATCTTCAAGCTCAGGGCCATGCGCTTTCGGGGCTGGCCCCCGAGGCGCTGCGGATGGTTCTGCCCGGTGCCCCCGCGCCCAAGGGGGCCGCGCAGCTTGTCGTGGGCATCGGCACCGGCTTCAATGCCGCACCCGTGCATCACGCACCGCAGGGCTATGTCGTGGTGCCCGCGTCGGAATGCGGCCATATCACCCTGCCCCTGCGCAGCGAATTGCATATCGAGATCAAACGCTATTTCGAACGCAAGCACCGCTTTGCCAGTGTCGAACATGCCTGCGCCGGACGTGGTCTGGAACGAATCTACGCCTTCGTGACGGGACAGGAGGACGCCACGGTCGACGGAAAAGAGATTCTTTCCCTCATGCAAAGTGAAGACCGTGACGCCTTAAAGGCTGCCGAAATCTTCACGACTCTCCTTGGAGGTGTGCTGGGCGATCTCGCACTGACCCACCTGCCCTTTGGTGGCATTTATCTGATTGGCGGGGCCGCCCGCGCGATAGAACCCTGGCTGGAACGGTTCAATTTCCAGCAAGCCTTTAAAGACAAAGGGTCTTTTTCAGACTACATGGAGCGGTTTTCGATCCATGTAGTGGAAGATGATTATGCCGCGCTGGCAGGCTGCGCAAATTATCTTGCCGCCCATAAGCTGGGATTGCTGTAAAGCGACGCCGACCCCTGTGTCGTCAAGTCTATGTTAACAGACCTGCGCTAAACCCATTTCATTACCGAATGAAAGGGGAACTAGGTGCAGTTTTCTCACTCAGACATCCCTGGGGGTCGCACATGACGACGCTTCCCCTGGACCCAAAGCTAGACCTAACCAAGGTCGCAGGACTAACGGATACACTTCGCTCTCATAAGGGTAGCGATCTGGTTATCGATGCCGCAGAGGTAAGCCATCTGGGGGCTTTGGGCCTGCAGGTTCTTGTTTCCGCCGCGAAGACCTGGCGTGACAGCGGTCACTCGCTGACAATTTCTCCCCGTTCCGAAGCCTTCGACGAAGCGCTTGGGATCTTTGGGGTTTCCCTTGATGATTTACAATCCACGGAGGCCGCATGAGCCTGACAGTTCTGGCCGTCGACGACAGCCGTACCATCCGCGACATGCTCAAACTCGCTTTGAAAGATGCGGGCATTGAACTTCACGTCGCCGAAGATGGCGTGCACGGGCTTGAGGTGCTTGAGGGCATCGAACCCGACGCGATCATCTCCGATATCAACATGCCGCGCCTCGACGGCTTTGGCTTCATCGAAGCCGTCCGCGGTCAGGAAAAGCATCGGGCAACCCCGATCCTCGTCCTCACGACAGAATCCGCCCCTGAACTGAAGGCACGTGCCCGTGCGGCAGGTGCAAGCGGCTGGATCGTGAAGCCTTTCGACCCGCCCAAGCTGGTTAAGGCACTTCAGATGGTGGCAGGCTAAGGGAGGGATCCATGTCTGATCCGATGGCAGAAATTCGGGCCAGTTTCTTTGTTGAATGCGAAGAACTGCTTGAAAGTCTTCAGGACGCACTCATCGAGATGGATGAAGGCGCCTATGATAACGAGACGATCAACGTCGTCTTCCGGGCCGTGCACTCCATCAAAGGTGGGGCTGGAGCCTTCGGACTGGACGCGCTCGTCGCATTTGCCCACCGGTATGAAACGGTGATGGATGAGGTGCGCTCCGGCAAACTTCAGCTTTCGCCCGATGCCGTAAAGCATTTTTTCCAATGCGCCGATTTCCTGTCGGATCACGTCCGTGCAGCACAAGCTGGTGATCCTCCGCCACAAGGGGCCGAGGAAGCCCTGTGCGAGCTGGAATCCCTGATGGGCATGGCCCCTGGCGGGGCTGTCGAGGAAGAGGAAGTCTCCTCTGACGATTTCCAGCCGATGGGATTGAGTTTTGATCTTGATCTGGGAGCAGCTGACGAGGTCAGCGAAACCCGGATTGAAGTGGACTTCGTGCCCAAGGCCGAATTGTTCACCTCGGGCAATGAGCCGCTGCATCTGTTCCGTGCCTTGCACGAGCTATGTCCGGAAATGGTGGCGACCCTTGATCTGGATGCCATCCCCCCGCTCGACGACCTCAATCCAGAGATCCCCTATCTGTCCTGGAATGTTGTTCTGACAGGCGATGTCAACGAGATGGATATCCGCGAAGTCTTCGATTTCGTGGAAGATGTCAGCACGCTTGAAATCAAACAGGATAACGGCGTCGAAAACAGTTTTCTCCCTTTTGCCAATGACGGCGCAGAAGCATCGACTGATGCCGTCATGGATGCAGAATTCATGGATGCCCCGTCATCACCTGCTCCGCAACCCGAGCCCACGGCAGTAATGCCCGCTCCTGTGGAGGCGACACCTGTGCCCGAACGGGCGGCTCCGAAAGAGACGGAGGCGGGGGCTGCTGCGGCGCAAGCGAAACATGGCAATGACCCGTCCCCCACCGTGCGTGTGGATCTGGACCGGATCGACCGTCTTGTGAACCTTGTCGGGGAGCTGGTCATCAACCAGGCAATGCTCGCACAAAGCGTGGCCGAGGCCGGTTTGCCACCGAACTCTGCCGTCATGACCGGGCTTGAAGCCTTCATGATGCTGACCCGGGATATTCAGGACTCGGTCATGATGATCCGGGCACAGCCTGTCAAACCGCTCTTCCAGCGGATGGGGCGGATTGTGCGCGAGGCGTCGGCCGCAGTTGGCAAGGATGTCCGGTTGAAGGTCGAAGGCGAAACGACCGAGGTCGACAAGACCGTCATCGAACGCCTTGCAGATCCTTTGACCCATATGATCCGGAACTCGGTCGACCACGGTCTCGAGACGCCCGATAAGCGTCGCGCGGCAGGAAAACCCGAAGAAGGCGTCATCACACTCTCGGCGCAGCATCGCTCGGGACGTGTGGTTATCGAAATCGAAGATGATGGTGCAGGGATCAACCGGCCGAAAGTCCTGGCAAAGGCCATCGAAAAAGGTCTTGTCGCGCCCGAGGCGCAACTGACGGATGCAGAGATCGACAACCTGCTGTTCTTGCCGGGTTTCTCTACAGCAGATCAGGTCTCGGCCTTGTCCGGTCGTGGTGTCGGTATGGATGTCGTGCGTAGCTCTATCCAGTCTCTGGGCGGGCGGATCACCATCCATTCAGAACCCGGCAAGGGAACGATCTTCTCGATTTCTCTGCCGCTTACCCTGGCCGTGCTGGATGGTATGGTCGTGAATGTCGCCGGAGAAACGCTGGTCGTGCCTTTGAACGCCATTCTGGAAACGCAGACCCTTACGGCGGAAGATCTACGGAAACTGGGGCCGACGACCAATGTCATCCATGTCCGTGGCGAGTTCGTTCCCCTTTACGATCTTGGGGCCGAGCTTGGATATCGCGGCGCGAAAAGCAACTATGAGGGATGCATCGTCTTGCTCACCGCGCAGGAAGATGGCCGCCGGAATGCCCTGATTGTCGACCAGATCATGGAACAACGTCAGGTCGTGATCAAAGGTCTGCAGCAAGCCTACGGGCACATCCCCGGCATCGCCGCAGCCACTATTCTTGGCGATGGTCAGATCGCTCTGATCCTTGACCCCGCCGACCTTGTTCAAAACGCAACCGGCCACACCCGGTCCGACTTTGCCCTAGCAGGATGATTAAGATGACTGAAACAGCATCGAGCCAAACCTCGTCCGAGATCGAACTTCTGTCTTTCCGCTTGGCAGACGAAGAATATAGCGTCGATATCATGTCTGTGCGCGAGATCCGTGGATGGACGCGTGCAACCCCTCTGCCGCATGCCCCGCCGCATGTGCGTGGTGTCATCAACCTGCGCGGCACAGTTCTGCCGGTGGTGGATTTGTCCGTCCGTTTGGGCATGAGCCCGGTAGAAGGCGATGCGCGTAACGTGATCATTGTGGTCCAGTTCGGCAACCAGACCGCAGGGCTGCTTGTCCATGCCGTATCGGATATTCTCTCGATCCCGCGCGAAGAGTTGCAACCGCCGCCGGATCTTGCTGCAGATATGTCGCATAGCTTCATTTCGGCACTGACCATTGTGGAAGGACGTATGATCCGCGTCTTGGATCTCGCCACGGTTCTGCCCGAAGATACCGCGGAAGCCGCATGAACGCACTAACCCCCAATATTCCCCAGACGACCCCTAGCGAGAAAGAACTGGCAGAAATTGCCGCGATTCTTATGGCGCATGCGGGAATCGTCCTGGCACCGGGAAAGGGCTCGATGGTCCAATCCCGGCTACAGAAACGGCTTCGTGCTCTGGGGCTGAACTCCTACCGTAGCTATATCGACCTCGTCAGCAGTCAGGACGGCCTGAGCGAACGTCAGGAGATGATTTCTGCCCTGACCACGAATGTGACGAATTTCTTCCGAGAAAATCATCATTTCGAAACGTTGAAGACAACGGCCCTGCCTCAGTTGTTGGCCTCGCGCGGCAAAAGGCTCCGTATCTGGTCGGCGGGCTGCTCCAATGGTCAGGAAGCCTATTCGATCTTGATGACTGCGGCAGAATCCGTCCGAGATTTCGACCAGTCCGATATCCGGCTTCTGGCAACCGATATCGATCCGGTCATGGTCCGACGTGGCACTGCGGGCGTCTATTCTGAGACTATTCTAGAAGCCGTTCCCGGCCCTCTTCAGAAAAAGTACTTTCAGAAGCACGGGGAAGATTTTCAGGTTCTAGACAGGTTGCGCAATCGCGCAGCCTTCCGCGAGCTGAATATCCATTCGGATTGGCCAATGAAAGGCCAGTTTGACATCATCTTCTGTCGGAACATGATGATCTATTTTTCTCCAGAAGCCCAAAACCTTCTGTGGAAACGTTTTGAAAAAATCCTTGCTCCGGGCGGCTGGCTTTTTGTTGGCCATTCCGAGCGGGTTCCGCTGGACACGGGCAGCAAACTCCTGCCGGCCGGAATCACCACTTATCGACTCCCCGAAACGGGTTAATGAAGGAGGCCACAAATGGCATTGCGAGACCAACTTAAAGTCATGGTGGTCGATGATATGTCCACAAGCCGCGGCCTGATCCTACAGGCGCTGGACGCTATGGGTATTCGCCAGGTGGGCTATGCAGTCGATGGCCCGGGCGCATTGAGCATTCTGGAGAAAACTCCGGTGCACCTTGTCATCTCGGACTATAACATGCCGGGAATGGACGGGCTGCAGCTGCTTCATGCGATCCGTAAAAATCCGAAGACCCAGCGTAGCGGGTTCATTCTGATCACGGGTCGTGCGGATAAAGAGATCATCGAGAACGGCAAGAAGCTTGGCATGAACAACTTCATCAAGAAGCCGTTCCAGCCGCAAGATCTTCGCAACTGCATCGAGGCCGTTGTGGGGCGCCTATGATCACCAGCACCGCACAGGAAACCATTCCGCCAAAGCATCAAGACCTGCCTCTTGATGCGTTGGCAGCCCGTGTTGGCGACGAGCTGGAAACTCTGGCACGTCTTTCCGCCGATGTTCAGAAAGCGATTTCGGAATGCGAATTTTCCGAACATACGCGGGCCGAGGCGATCCGGGGGATGCAAGGCATCGACCGGATCACACAATCGCTCGAAGATCTTGGTCGCCTGATGGCGGCGGTCTCGGGGGAAATGCCGGAGGGCGTGAAACTTCACGCCGTTCCGATCCTGTCCCGTCTGCGACTTCACGAGCTGATCACAAATCTCAATCCATCCCAGGACCGGATCGTGCTCAGCCATGAAGAGGCCGATGGCGAAATCGAGTGGTTCTAAGCGGAGCAACCCGCTTAGAACGATCTCTGGATTATTTCCGTTTGCCAAACGCTTCGGCCAAGGCAGACCCTAAAGCCCCAGTGGAACCGGTTTTGGGAGAATCCCCGGTCCCTTTGCGGGATCGATATGCGTTCTGTTGATCGCGCGCAGGCTTGCCCTCTTTCGCGGCGGCGGCTGCGGGCTTGGCATCCCGACGCATACTCAACCCGATACGTTTACGGGCAATATCAACTTCGGTCACCATGACCTTGACCACATCACCCGCTTTCACCACTTCATGCGGGTCCTTAACGAAGCGGTCTGCCAACTGGCTGACATGCACAAGCCCATCCTGATGAACGCCGATATCCACAAAGGCTCCGAAAGCGGCGACATTGGTCACGGTCCCCTCAAGGCGCATTCCGGGGCGCAGGTCCGAAATTTCTTCAACCCCGTCTGCAAAACTCGCGGTCTTGAAATCCGGACGCGGATCACGCCCTGGCTTTTGTAGCTCTGCCAGAATATCGTGGATAGTTGGAAGGCCGAACCCGTCACGCAGGAAATCTTCGGCCCTGATCATACGCAAAGCGGCCTCATTGCCCATGACCGAACGCAGATCGCGCCCGCAGGCTTTTACGATATCGCGCGCGATGTCATAGGCTTCCGGGTGCACCGCCGAGGCGTCCAGAGGCTCTTTCCCGTCGCGAATGCGCAAGAAACCGGCGGCTTGCTCGAAAGCGCGCGGCCCCAGTCGGGCGACTTTCAAAAGGTCTTTACGTGCGGAAAATGCCCCGTTTGTTTCCCTATGGGACACAATCGCCTCGGCCAAAGCGGGCCCGAGCCCCGACACATGCGACAAAAGCGCCGCCGACGCCGTGTTCAGGTCAACGCCCACCGCGTTCACGGCATCTTCCACGACCCCTTCCAGCGAGCGCCCCAAACGGTGCTGGTCCACATCATGCTGATACTGCCCGACGCCGATACTTTTGGGTTCGATCTTGACCAGCTCGGCCAGCGGATCCTGCAGGCGTCGCGCAATAGAAACTGCTCCCCGCAGGCTCACATCCAGATCCGGAAACTCCCGCGCAGCCAGTTCCGAGGCGGAATAGACGGAAGCGCCTGCCTCGGAGACAATAACCTTTGTCGGAACAGGCTGCCCCTTGGGCAGACGTTTGAGAACATCCAGCACCAACCGCTCGGTCTCGCGCGAGGCGGTGCCATTGCCAATCGCGATCAATTCGATCTTATGTTTCATCATCAGGGCCAAGAGCGCGGCTTCCGCCCCCCGCAGATCATTTTTCGGCTGGAACGGGTAAATCGTTGCGCTCTCGAGCAGTTTGCCGGTGGCATCAATAGCGGCCACTTTCACGCCTGTGCGAATCCCCGGGTCCAGCCCCAATGTCGCGCGCGCCCCAGCAGGAGCCGCCAGAAGCAGATCCTTGAGATTGCGGGCAAATACCGAGATCGCCTCCTCTTGCGCCCGCGTCCGCAAATCCCCCAGAAGGTCCAGCATCATCGACAGGGACAACTTGACCCGCCATGTCCATGCAGCGGCCTGACGCAACCAATGCGCCCCCGCGCCATGCCCCCGCAGATTGAGCGACGCGGCAATCATCTCTGCGGGCCGGTCGGCCACGGCTTCTTCGGGCAGGATATCAAGCGTGATCACCCCCTCATTCGAGGCCCGCAACATAGCCAGAGCGCGATGCGACGGCGCCGTCTGCCATTTCTCGCTGTGATCGAAATAATCCGAAAACTTCGCGCCCTTGTCGGCCTGCCCGTCCACAAGCTTCGCCCGCAAGACCGCGTTCTGATGCATCCAGTCGCGCAACCGTCCCAGAAGCGCGGCATCCTCCGTCAGACGCTCGCCCAGAATGTCACGCGCGCCGGTCAAAGCCTCTTTGACAGTTGGCACAGCCTCGTTGAGATACGCGGCCGCCACTGTCTCGGGGTCCGCGCCATGATCGGCCAAAATCGCATCAAGCAAGGGTTCAAGCCCGTTCTCGCGCGCAATCATCGCCTTGGTGCGGCGTTTTTTCTTATAGGGGAGGTAAAGATCTTCCAGCTCTGCCTTGGTCTGGGCGCGCGCGATCTGCAGTGCCAGATCATCGCCAAGCTTCCCCTGTTCCGCGATGGATTTCACAATCGCCGCACGCCGCGTTTCCATATCGCGCAGGTAGATCAGCCGGTCGGACAGCAGACGCAGCTGAGTATCATCCAGTCCCCCCGTCGCCTCTTTACGATACCGCGCGACAAAAGGCACGGTCGCGCCCTCGTCCAGCAGCTTGACCGCGGCCACCACCTGTTCGGGGCGGGCAGAAATATCACTGGCAATCTGGCGGGATATGCGGAGTTCGGGGTCCAAGGCTTCCTCCATGCGTCTTAGGCAGTCTTCTCGGAAGAAGGGGTCTATCCCCGATCCGCCCAGCCGCCAAGGGGGATTGCATCCGCGCAAGGCCGACCGGCTCGGTTTTGCCGATCACAGCCTCAGGCAAAGCGCCCCGAACGCGCCAGCACCTCGATCTGGTATCCATCGGGATCGGCCACAAAGAAGAACCGCGCAATCGACGTGCCCGCCGGTGCGAAATCAACGATGTTGCGGGGGGCAAAACCTTCGGCCTCGAAACGCGCGTGTTCCGCATCGAGATCGGCCACCGTCACCGCCAGATGGCCATAGCCGGTCCCCAGATCATAGGGCGTGCCCTGCCCCTTGTTCACCGTCAATTCCAGTTCGAATTCCGTTTCGGAATTCGACAGATAGACCAGCGTGAATTCCGGAAACTCGAGCCGCTCCACCAGTTCAAGCCCGAAAGCCCGATGGTAGAAGTCACGCGATTTCCTCTCATCCGTCACGCGGATCATGGAGTGGACCAGTTTTGCCATTTTAAACCCTTTTGCTACGAGGTGGTTGCGCGCGCTGTCCCGCGTTCAGAGGCCGGCGTTCAGATATAGCCGAAGCGCGCGCGGCGACGCCAGTCGAAGACCGTGACACAGAACAGAAGCAGCCCGCCAAAACTCAGCGCAGCCCCCACATAGCCCGAAACCGGATAATCATAGCCCGCCGTCAAGGCTTTGGCGGCAAGAAACGGCCCCAGCGCATTGGCCAGATTGAAGGCCGCGTGATGGAGGGCCGCGGCAAGTTGCTGGGAGTCACGCGCCACATCCATCAGGCGGATCTGCAACGGCATAGAGACCCCGCTAAGAAGGCCCAACAGCAGCACACAGACCGCATAGCTGCCCAGATGGCTGGTGGCCGACGGATAGGCCAGCAACAGAAGCGTCCCCACCGTCAGGCTGAAAAAGGCGGTCGCGGTGTGGCTGCGGTCAGACGCCCAGCCATAGATCATCGTGAAAATCGTCATCCCGATCCCCGCCAGCGCCAGAATGAAGGGCACGTAAGTGGCCGGAAGATGCATGCTGTCCGTCGTGGTGGAGGCGAGATAGGTATAGACCGAGAAAAACCCGCCAAACCCGATAGCGCCGGTCGCCAATGTCAGCCAGACCTGCGTGTTTTTCAGCGCCCCCAACTCCTTGAGCGGGCTGGCATTCGGGTCCACGGGCACGCGCGGGGCCGCCAGAAAGACCGAGATCGCGGTCATCAACGAAATCGCGCCGACCAGCAGGAAGCTCCAGCGCCAGCCCACCGTCTGCCCCAATATATTGGCCATCGGCACGCCAAGCGTAGTGGCGATGGTCAGCCCCAGAAACATCTTGGACACAGCCGCCGCACGTTTTTCTTTGGGGACGGCCGCCGCGATCACCAGCGCGCCCACGCCGAAATAGGCCCCGTGCGGAAGCCCTGACAGAAACCGCATCGCCATGAAGCTGCCGAAATTGGGAGCAAGGGCCGAGAGCATATTGAACACCGCAAAAGCAACCATCAGCCATGTCAGCATCAGACGCCGCCGCACCTTGGCCCCGATCACTGCCAGCGTCGGCGCACCGATCACCACTCCCAGCGCATAGGCGCTGATGGCATCCGCCGCACGCGAGGCATTCACCCCGAGTTCCTTCGAGAAATAGGGCAGCAGCGCCATCGAGGCGAATTCCGTCGTACCAATGGCAAAGCCCCCGAGCGCCAAGGCCAGAATAATCAATCTCGGCGACGCCTTGAAGACGGGCGGTTCGGCCCCCTGCAGCGGGCCAGCCGTTGAAGAGTGTTCGATGCTCATGAGATGGGTCCTAGCATTGGAGGGAGAAGCCAGCGGGCCTTTATGTGCCTAGTATGGAGCATGTGGAAAAAGAACAAGCGACCGACATGATTTTATGTATGCGCTCATTGCAAGCCCGCTTGCAATCGGGCGCAAAGACGGGTTCGGCACAAAAAAACGGCGGTCCGGAAACCGCCGTTCTGCAAGGTCAGTTTGCAGCCCCCCAGTCAGGCAGGCCAGGACCTGCGAGATCACACACCGTCATCGATCGGGAAGAAACTATCGGAGCGCGCGCGGTGCCAGCGCGACAGATAGCCGAATTTATCCTCTTCCTCGCGCAGCAGGAAGCCTTCGGGCATATAGGGATACACCTCGCTGCCCACCACCATCTGCCGGTCCTTCTCGCGCATCATCAGGTGATGGGGCAGGAATTTCGACGGATGGTCCAGCCCCGCAGCGCCAGTCATTTCCTTGAGGGCTTTCATCGTGTTGCGATGGAAATTCGCGACCCGCGTCGCCTTATCTTCAACCACAAGCGCCTTCTGGCGACGGGCGTCCTGCGTGGCCACCCCGACCGGACAGCGGTTGGTATGGCAGGCCTGCGCCTGAATACAGCCAATCGCGAACATGAAGCCCCGTGCCGAGTTGCACCAATCCGCCCCGAGCGCCAGCGTGCGGGCAATATCAAAGCTGGAAATGATCTTGGCAGAGGCCCCGATCCGGATCTTGTCACGCAGCCCCGCACCGCGCAGCGCGTTGTGGACAAATGTCAGCCCTTCGACAAGCGGCATGCCCAGACGGTTGGCAAACTCCAGCGGTGCCGCCCCGGTGCCGCCTTCCTTGCCATCGACCACGATGAAATCGGGGGTAATGCCGGTTTCGATCATCGCCTTGATCATGCACATGAATTCGCGGCGGTGACCAACACAGAGTTTGAAGCCCACAGGTTTTCCGCCCGAAAGATCGCGCAGCGTCTTGATAAATTCGCACAGCTCGATCGGCGTCGAGAACGCCGAATGCGAGGCAGGCGAGACACAATCCTGATCCATCGGGATATCACGTGCCTCGGCAATCTCGGGCGAGATTTTCGCCGCCGGCAACATCCCGCCATGACCGGGCTTGGCACCCTGGCTGAGCTTGATCTCGATCATCTTGACCTGCGGGTCCTGCGCACGCTGCGCGAAGGTCTCGGGATTGAAGCTGCCATCATGATTGCGGCAACCGAAATAGCCCGAGCCGATCTCCCAAATCAGATCGCCGCCGCCCGCACGGTGATAGCGCGAAATCGACCCCTCACCGGTGTCATGGGCAAAGCCCCCCAGCTTCGCACCGGTATTGAGCGCCTGAATGGCATTGGCAGACAGGGCCCCGAAAGACATGGCGGAGATATTGTAGATCGAGGACGAATAGGGCTGCGTGCAATCCGGCCCGCCGATTGTCACACGGAAATCATGGCTCTGGATATGGCGCGGCTGCACCGAGTGGGTGATCCACTGATAGCCGGAATCATAGACCCGCTGCTTGGTGCCGAAAGGCCGCGCATCTTCGACATTCTTGGAACGCTGATAGACAAGCGACCGTTCCTCGCGCGAAAAGGGCTCTTCGTCCTGATCCGCCTCGATCAGATATTGCCGGATCTCGGGACGGATACTTTCCAGCAGATAGCGCATATGCCCCATGATCGGGTAATTGCGCAGCACCGCATGGCGTGTCTGGCGCACGTCATAGCAGCCCACAAGGAAAAGCGCGCCGAAGATCACGAGGGGCAACCAGAAAATCCCGTGAAAAGGCACCCCGAACAGCGATAACAGCGCAAGGGCACCGCAAACAATCATCGGTGTAAAGCGGCTGACATCTCTCGAATGCATGGCTTGCTCTCCTGTAAAGCGCATTTCTTGGGGCTATAGCCGAGTTTAATATGGGAGTGTAACCGGAAACTTACCGACACAACGGATCACAAACTGGTTCCCGAAGGCACAAGCCCGCGCAAGGCAATCAGCTCGGTCAGGACATGGGCACCGGCAATCGCGGTGGCCCCCGTGGTGTCATAGGGGGGCGAGACCTCGACCACATCCCCGCCAACCAGCATCAGCCCGCGTAGGCCGCGCAGGATCTCGGCCGCCTGCCAGCTTGCCAGCCCGCCCCAGACCGGCGTCCCCGTCCCCGGTGCAAAGGCCGGATCAAGGCAGTCGATATCGAAGGTGATATAGCACGGACGCTTGCCCACGACCTGCTTGATCTTGGTGATCACCGCCTCCACCCCTTTACGATGCACGAAAGGCGCGTCGAGGATCGTCACCCCCAGTGTATCGGGATTGTCGGTGCGGATCCCGACAGAGACCGAAGCCTTCGGGTCCACCAGCTTTTCCTTGATCGCCTTATACAGAAACGTGCCGTGATCAATCCGTGCCGGATCGTCATCGACCCATGTGTCGCTATGCGCATCGAACTGGATCAGCGCAATCGGGCCATAGATCTCGGCCACGGCGCGCAGGATCGGCAGGGTCACATAATGGTCGCCGCCCATCGACAGTGGCGTCACCCCCGCCGCAAGAATGCCGCGCAGATGATCGGTGATCCGTGCAGGCGTCTGTGCGACATTGGCATAATCGAACGCCAGATCGCCATAATCGACTATACTCAGGGTAGAGAACGGGTCATAGCCCCAGCCATAGGGCGCATCGAAGGCCTGCAGCGTCGAGGCCTCGCGGATGGCCCGCGGCCCGAACCGCGCCCCCGGCCGGTTGGTCACCGCCTGATCGAAGGGAATGCCGGTCACCGCCACATCGACCCCGACAAGATCCTTGCTATAGCGCCTGCGCAGAAAGCTGGTCGCGCCGCCAAAGGCGTTCTCGTAGCTCAGGCCACGCCGCTTCTGTCTGGTAAAGGCCTCATCGACCTGTGTCTTGGCATCCTCTAGCGCCATCCGTGCCTCCCTGTTTCAACCACGCCTTCAAGGCGTGACGCTATGTCACGCACGGGTCAAGCCCCATCCGGCCATAATCCGCACAGCCAAGCCCGTGCGTAAAGATGGGTTTCGGTTATATGATCTATGTCAAATCGCACAAATCAGAAACAGGTTAAGGTCCGCGCAACTTAGGAGGGAATATGCGACTTACAATCCGTACCAATCTGGCAATGCGCACCTTGATGTTCTGTGCCATCAATGCCGGTCGGACCGTGCGAAAATCGGAAATTGCGGAGAATTGCAACGCCTCCGAAAACCATCTCGCTCAAGTGATCAACACCTTGTCGCAGCGCGGCTTTATCGAGACGCGGCGCGGGCGTGCCGGCGGCATGCAGCTTGCGCGTCCGGCAGCCGAAATCTCGGTCGGCGAGGTCTTCCGCAGCTTCGAGGGCGGCCTGCCCTTTGCCGAATGTTTTGATGAAGGCTCGAACACCTGCCCGCTGCGCGACGGCTGCATGCTGCGCAACGCGCTGAGCAAGGCACTCGAAGCCTTCTTCGCCGAGCTGGATCGCTACAATCTGGCCGACCTTGTCGAAAACAACGACAAGCTTGAAAAGATCCTGCTGCTGCCCAATGCGATGCCCCATGTCACCGCCTGCAGCCCGCGGATCTCGGCGCTGCACTAAGTCTGTCTTGCGGAGCAGGCTCCCCCCTGCTCCACAGGCCTCCCCCGCGAGTCCTTCGCGCATGTCCCCTGGAAGGAAGAGCCGGGCCCATAAAAAAAGCCGCCTCGACCGAGGCGGCTTTTTCATGTGATGGCGGAAGAAATCAGCCCACCAGCTCGAGGCCGGAGAAGAAGAACGAGATTTCTTGCGCTGCGGTTTCGGGCGCGTCCGAACCGTGCACCGAGTTCTCGCCGACCGACAGGGCGTATTCCTTACGGATGGTGCCTTCTGCCGCATCCGCGGGATTGGTTGCGCCCATGACTTCGCGGTTTTTCAGGATGGCACCTTCGCCTTCGAGAACCTGAACAACAACCGGCTCGGATGCCATGAATTCGCACAGTTCGCCGTAGAAGGGGCGCTCTTTGTGGACTTCATAGAACTTGCCGGCTTGGCCCATCGACAGTTTGATGCGCTTTTGTGCGACGATGCGGAGACCCGCTTCTTCGAACTTGGCGTTGATTTTGCCGGTCAGGTTGCGGCGGGTTGCGTCGGGTTTGATGATCGACAGCGTGCGTTCGATAGCCATAGTCAGCTCTTTCCATTGCATCTTGCCCGCGCGGGGAGACCGGGGGCGATTGAGAATATCGCCTGCCTGCTATCATGGGCATCCGCGCTTGAAAAGCCCCGGCAACTGCTCTTGCCCCGCTTCCCGACCCGAAAACGTGACGTTTTCTGAAGACGGCGCATTACGGCGGCTTGAAACCCGCCAGACAGCGCCTTATATCGATCAATGTTCGGGGCTTGCTCCGGACTATGGACATAAACGCGCATGTAATACACGGCTCGGACCCGGGGGCGGTACCCGGCGGCTCCACCATATATCCTTTCGTTTGGGATCACGGGGCCGAAATAGGATCGACGAACGTCTAAAGATGTAGCTTTGTCTCGGTGAGATACCACCGTTATCGGTTCACAAAGTACAATTGCAAACGACAATCGTGCTCCGGTGGCTCTGGCTGCGTAAGCAGCTCGGGTACCGAAACCTAACTCCTTGCGTTTAGCGACGTAAGGCGGGGCCCGCAGGAGCCTGGCAACAGAATCCTGCACCTCTCCCCCAAAATCGCGTTTTGGCCCTGCCCTTCCTGCCATCCTCACACATGGCATCGTCGCACATTGCATCGACGGTTTATTTTGGACAACGCAGCCATAAATTGTAGGATGTAGCATATATTATGCTTGAGGGGTGTGTTGTTAACCCAGCTTCAAGTTGTAGCTGATGTAACTCTTTCCATGAGAACGTTTGGGGAAGATATGGCAGACAAACTCGATCTGTACCGGCAGTTTCTGGAAGAAGTCTGGGCGAACGGGCGCGTCGAGCGCCTGCCCGCCTTCGTGACGGATGCCACAGAATCACACGGCCTCATCACCGATGTCTGCATGACCCGCGGCGATCTCGAGGATCTGGTGCCCGCCCTGCGCGCCCTGCTTGACGCGATCCAGCACGACATTCTGTACTCCTATGAAAACGGCCGTTTTTTACATGTGATGATGCGCGTCAGCGGGCTTTCGAAATCCTCCGGTGAGACGGTCGCCTTTACCGGCCAGTCCCTGATCGAATTCGACGGGGACAAGATTGCCGGATCACAGGATCACTACGATCTGATCGGGTTGTTCAGCCAACTCGGCTTCTTACCCAAGGACACTGTCGAACTCTGTCTCTCCAGCGAGAAGATTTCGTAAGATTTCTCGCGTCTAAAGCACCTTGGACGCAAGAGTGCCCCTTTCCAACGGTCGTAAAACCCCTATGGTGAGGGAACACCTGCCAAGGTATGGAAGGACAAGGAATGACCCGCAGCATCGATTATGGCAACCTGATGCATCGCGCAATGCGAAGCCTGATACAGGAGGTGCTTTCGGATGTGGCCGAAAACGGCCTTCCGGGCGCGCACCATTTTTTCATCACCTTCGACACGCGGGCGGATGGCGTTGAAATGGCGGATTGGCTGCATTCGCGTTATCCTGAAGAAATGACGGTGGTCATCCAGCACTGGTTCGACAATCTCAATGTCGATGATGACGGTTTCGGCGTGACGCTGAATTTCGGCAACAATCCCGAGCCGCTCTATATTCCCTATGACGCGATCCAGACCTTCGTCGATCCCAGTGTCGAATTCGGCCTGAGATTCGAAACCCAGGACTCCGAGGAAGAGGAAGCGCCGGAAGAGGATGGCGATGACGATCCGCCGCCCGCAGGCGACCGCCCCGAGGCCGAAGTTGTCAGCCTCGACAAGTTCCGCAAGTCCTGAGCGGGCGCGGATCGGCATGACCGTCCGGCGCAGGTCACAGGCCGCCCTTCAGGGGGCGGCTCTTTTGTTATGTTAGCGCCCGTATACAGGCGCATACCGTTTGCATTCCCCCGTTCCAGCCCTTAGACAAAACGGCGTTGACGGCTGGCCGGTTTCATGGCCAGAGCTGGTTATTACGGAGGCCCACTATGACCGCGACCCGTACCGAGACCGATAGCTTCGGTCCGCTGGAAGTTCCCGCAGATAAATACTGGGGCGCGCAGACGCAGCGCTCGATCATGAATTTCCCGATTGGCTGGGAAAAGCAGCCCGTGCCGATCATCCGCGCGCTTGGTGTGATCAAGAAAGCCTGCGCGATGGCCAATAAGGCCAATGGTTCGATGGATGCGAAAATCGCCGATGCGATCATCGCCGCCGCCAGCGAAGTGATTGACGGCAAGTTCGACGACAACTTCCCGCTGGTCGTCTGGCAGACCGGCTCGGGCACCCAGTCGAACATGAACGCCAACGAGGTCATCTCGAACCGCGCGATCGAGATGCTGGGCGGCGAGATGGGTTCGAAAAAGCCTGTCCACCCCAATGACCACTGCAATATGGGGCAATCCTCCAACGACACCTTCCCGACCGCGATGCATGTCGGTATCGCCATGTCGGCGCGTGATGTGCTGCTGCCCGGCCTGACGAAGCTGGCCGAAGCGCTGGAGGCGAAATCCGCAGCCTTCAAGGATATCATCAAGATCGGCCGCACCCATACGCAGGATGCGACCCCTCTGACCCTTGGTCAGGAGTTCTCGGGCTATGCGCATCAGGTCCGCAAGGGCATTGCACGTGTCGAGGCCTGCCTTGGTGACATCTACGAACTGGCGCAGGGCGGCACCGCTGTTGGCACCGGTCTGAACACCAAGAAAGGCTGGGGCGAAGCGGTTGCGGCGAATATGGCCGAAATCACCGGCCTGCCCTTCGTGACGGCTCCGAATAAATTCGAAGCTCTGGCAGCCCATGATGCGATGGTCATGTTCTCGGGCGCGCTCAACACGGTTGCGGCCTCGCTCTTCAAGATCGCCAATGACATCCGTCTGCTGGGCTCGGGTCCGCGTTGCGGTCTGGGCGAGCTGATCCTGCCGGAAAACGAGCCGGGCTCCTCGATCATGCCGGGCAAAGTGAACCCGACGCAGGCCGAAGCGCTGACCATGGTTTGCGCCCATGTCATGGGCAATAATGCCGCTGTTGGTTTTGCGGGCTCTCAGGGTCACTTCGAGCTGAACGTCTACAACCCGATGATGTCCTATAACGTGCTGCAATCCATGCAGCTTCTGGGCGACTCGGCCTCGGCCTTCACCGATAATATGGTCGCCGGTATCGAAGCCAACGAGCCGCGCATCGAGAAGCTTCTGCATGAATCGCTGATGCTGGTCACCGCGCTTGCGCCGACCATCGGTTATGACAACGCCACCAAAGTTGCCAAAACCGCGCATAAGAACGGCACCACGCTGAAGCACGAAGCCATCGCGCTCGGCTTCGTGGACGAGAAGACCTTTGACGAGGTTGTCCGTCCCGAGCTGATGATCGGCCCGCATGACTGATCGGCCACCGGCAGTCTGATCTTTGAAGGGCGGCTTTCGGGCCGCCCTTTTGCGTATTCCCTTTCCGATACTGATTTCCATGACCAACCCCCCGCCTGTTCCGGGACCTGTCCCGAGGCTTATCCCGAAGCTTGTCCTGGCGATAGGCTGTGCGATCGCCCTGCCCGCCTATACGAAGATCATGGCCCGCATAGGCTCCGGCACCCCGCCCGCAATGGCCGCAACAGCGCAACAGGCCGATCTGGTGGTGGTCTCGAAGCCCGACCGGCAGATGGTGCTGATGCGACAGGGGCAGATCCTCAAACGCTATCCGGTCACCTTCGGCGCGCATTGGCAGGATGGCCCGAAACAGGTCGAGGGCGACGAGCGCACGCCCGAAGGCAGCTATCACATCGACTGGCGCAACTCTCAATCAATGGCCCATCTCAGCCTGCATATCTCTTATCCCGATGCGACAGATCGCGCGCGGGCGGCTGCGGCGGGCCATGATCCGGGCGGCAATATCATGATCCACGGGCTGCCCAATGGATGGGGCGCTTTGGGGCGGTTGCATAGGTTGTGGAACTGGACGGATGGCTGCGTTGCAGTGACCAATGCCCAGATGGAGGAGATCTGGTCCCTGGTGCCGAATGGCACGCGGGTCGTGCTATCGGATGCCGCGACAGATCGGGTCGTGGCAGCGCACCGGCCACAGCCATGATCGCGCCACTGTTTCGCACATGGCGCTATCCGGCCTTCTGGGGGCTACTGTTTTTGGCGCAACTTTTCTGGGGGGCCGTCAGCTTTGCAGTCGCGGCTTACCAGAATATGGGCCAGAATATGGGCCAGAATATGGACCATATCACACTGCTTGCGGCTTTCATGGGCATGAACAGCGTCAGTGAGACCCTGATGGCACAGGCGCTGCTCTGGCTGTGCCTGCGGCCCTTTTTCCTGCTACCGGAACTCTGGCTCTATTATGCGCTGCGCCATTACTATCCCTATTTCCGCAACCCGCGTGCGGTGACGGTGCTGGCCGGAACAGCGGGGTTTGTGATATGTGTGACGGTGCTGGCCCTGCGGCAAACTCCGGCACAGTCCCCCGCCTTCCTCCTTTTCAGATGCCTTTCCATCCTATGGCCAGCCCCCGCTTTGGCCTTCTGGATCTTTCCTATCGGGCGACACTAAAAGAGGCGGCATTTCTGCCGCCTCTTCCAACCCTGTCTCCAGTGACCAGGGTTTACTTATTGTCGATCTGTTTCTGGTCTTCCTTCAGCTCCAGCCACATCGCATTCATGACGGCGAAAATGGCGGCCAGCGGCAGGCCCAAGATCCATGCGAAATACCACATCTGTCTGTTCCTTTTCTCAGTAGACCGAATGCGAGTTATTGGTGATCTCGTCTTCGGTGACCTTACCCCAGAGCACCTTATAGACCCAGCTCGTATAGGCGATGATGATCGGCACGAAGATCACCGCACAAACCAGCATGATGAAGAGGGTCAGATGCGAGGAGGACGAGTTCCACACCGCCAGCGACGAATTCAGCGCGCTGCTCGAGGGCATGATGAAGGGGAACATCGTCAGGCCGACCGAAGAGATCACGCCCAGCACCGACACGCCCGATAGCAGCATGGTCGACACCTCACGCCCCGCTTTCAGCCCCAGATAGGTGAGCAAGGCGCAAACGATCCCCAAAGCCGGTGCAATCACGATCCACGGACGCTCGCCATAGGCGGTCAGCCAGGTCGAGGAGCGTTCGACGGTGAAGTAGAGCGGATTGGACGGACCGTCGGTGACCACATCTCCGGCAAAGGTGAAGCCCGGAATGAAGGCCAGCCAGATACCGGCCAGCACATAGGCTGCCACAGCCACCAGCGCGGCTTTGGACCCGATGGCACGCGCACGGGCGGCCACATCGCCTTCGGCCTTGAGGTTCACCCATGCACCGCCATGCATGATCAGCATGGACAGCGAGACCACCCCTGCCAGAAGCGAGAAGGGATCCAGCAGACCGATGAACTTGGTATACCACGCGCCTTCATAGACGGTGTGCAGGTCATCGGTCAGGTGGAACGGCACGCCCTGGATCACGTTGCCCACGGCCACACCGAAGAGCAGGGCCGGAACAGCACCCGAGATGCACAGCGCCCAGTCCCAGTTACGGCGCCATGTCACGCTGTCGCGTTTGGAGCGGTATTTGAAGGCCACGGGGCGCACGATGAAGGAGGCAAGCACCACGAACATCGCCAGATAGAAGCCCGAGAAGCTGACCGCATAAAGCGGCGGCCAAGCGGCGAAGATCGCCCCACCGCCCAGAATGAACCAGACCTGGTTGCCTTCCCAGACGGGGCCTACGGTGTTGATCACCACGCGGCGCTCGGTATCGGTGCGGGCGATGAAGGGGATCATCGCAGCCGTTCCCATATCGAACCCGTCAGTGGCCGCGAAGCCGATCAGCAAGATGCCCAGCAGCACCCACCAGATCACCCGCAAGATGTCATAGCTGATTAAATCATGAAGGATCATAGCAATTTACTCCGCAGGTTCCGCGATGGCATCGGCATGGCCTCTGCCGCTCAGACGTGCCCGATGGGCCTCCATCCAGCTTTCGGTTTCCGCGACATCCTCATGCGGGCCTTTGCGGATATATTTCAGCATCAGACCCATCTCGATGATGAACAGCACCGTGTAGAAAAGGATGAACCCGGCAATGGTCATCAGCAGTTCGGTGGCCGAAAGCGACGAGACCGAAAGCGCGGTGGGCAGGATACCGTCCACAGTCCACGGCTGACGCCCGAACTCGGCCACGAACCACCCCATTTCGGCGGCAATCCACGGCGCGGGGATCATCCAGACGGCGACATGCAGCATCGGGCGCGGATAGTTCATCCCCTTGAAGGACGCGCGGTAGAACATATAGGCCATCGTGCCGATGAACAGGAAGCCAAGCGCTGCCATCACACGGAAGGCCCAGAAAAGCGGCCAGACGGTGGGAACGGTATCATTGGCGGCCTGCTTGATCTGCGCGTCGGTCGCCTGACGCGGATCGTCGATATATTTCTTCAGCAGGAAGGCATAGCCCAGATCGGCGGAGTGATCCTCGAAGGTTTTCATCACCTCGGGCGCTGTGGCGGCGCGGTCCTGACGGACCGTCATCAGCGCGTCATAGGCGATCAGACCGTTGCGGATGCGTTCTTCCGAGGTTTTCACCAGATCCGCGATACCGGGGATCGGCGTATTCAGCGAGCGTGTACCGATCAGGCCCATCACATAGGGAATATGGATGGCGTAATGGGTTTCGCGCGCAGTCTGGTCGGGGAAGCCGAAGGCGGTGAACGGTGCGGGTGCCGGTTCGGTTTCCCACATCCCCTCGATCGCGGCCAGTTTCATCCGCTGGGTATGGGTGGCGTTATAGCCCGACTCGTCGCCCAGAAGCACGACCGACAGCGCCGAAGCCAGACCGAAGGCCGCAGCCACGGTGATCGACCGGCGGGCAAGCTCGGTATGGCGCCCGCGCAGCAGATACCATGCCGAGACACCGATCACGAAGACCGACGCCGTCACATAGCCCGCCGAAACGGTATGGACGAATTTCGCCTGAGCCACCTCGTTGAACAGCACCTCGAAGAAATTCACCATCTCCATGCGCATGGTCATCGGGTTGAATTCCGCGCCCACGGGGTTCTGCATCCAGCCATTGGCGATCAGGATCCACAGCGCCGAGAAGTTCGACCCGATGGCGACAAGCCATGCCACGACGCAATGCGCGATCTTCGACATCTTGTTCCAGCCAAAGAAGAACAGGCCGACGAAAGTGGCTTCGAGGAAGAACGCCATCAGGCCTTCAATGGCCAGCGGGGCGCCGAAAATATCGCCCACATAATGGCTGTAATAGCTCCAGTTCATACCGAACTGGAATTCCATGGTGATGCCGGTGGCAACCCCAAGGGCAAAGTTGATCCCGAACAAAAGGCCCCAGAATTTGGTCATCTGGCGCCAGATCGGGCGGTTGGTCATCACATAGACCGTCTCCATGATCGCCACGAGGATCGACAGACCCAGCGTCAGCGGCACGAAGAGGAAGTGATACATCGCAGTCATGGCAAATTGAAACCGTGACAGCTCGACGATACCGAAATCCATATCCTCAGCTCCTAGCGGGAAAGATGAGTTTCCCATTCGCGTTTTTCGATATGAGCGACCTACGCCTGTTGCGGAGGGCGCTCCTTGATCTGCGTCAAAAAGTAGAAATCAAATGCCTGTTTCGATTTTTACGGTTTTATCGGCGAAAACAACCTCAGATTGCCTATGAGAAGCCATTATGATGGTAGAGTGTAAAAGGTAATCACGAATGCCTTTTAAAACCTCGGCGGCGGTCTTCTGGTCCAGCCCTTCGGTGGGTTCGTCCAGCAAGAGCACCTCCGGCCTGCGCAGAATCGCGCGGGCAAGCGCCACGCGCCGCGCCTCGCCCCCCGAAAGCCCCTCGCCCCGCGCCCCGATCCGCATCTGCAACCCGCCCCGCGCGACACTCACCCGCTCGAGCGCGCAGGCCCGCAGCGCGGCCTGCATATCCTCGGGGGTGATCGTCTCGCAGCCCAGCCGCAGATTGTCTTCCAGAGTGCCCGCAATCAGCGCGCTACGCTGTGGCACCAGCACCACCGATGCCCGCAGCGCGGCCTCGTCCAATGTGGCAATCGCAGTGCCGTTCAGCCGCATCTCCCCCGACGCCACCGGCAACAAACCGGCCAGCGCAAGAAGGACGGTGCTCTTGCCGCCGCCGCTCGGAGCCGTCAGCGCCACCGTCTCGCCCTGCGCCGCCGTCAGGGAAAGGTCGCGAACCACCGGCAGACGGGTGCCCGGACGCGCGATCGACACCCGCTCCAGCACCACTCGCGGGCCGGTCCGTGCAACAGGCGCCCCCCCCGCAGGCCGCACCGGATCCGCCGCCGGAACGCCAATCTGGACACGCACCCGATGTGCAGCCATCCGCATCCGCCCCAGATCGGGGGCCAGACGACGCAGCGGGGCCAGAGTCTCGGCCAGTCCCAGCGCGGCGAAAAATCCAAGCGAGGCAAAGGCGGGCGCGAAGTCTCCGGCACTGACCGCCGCCACGCCCAGCCCCAGCGCCCCTGCCGCAATGCCCTGTGTCAGAAGGTTGAGCAGCACCCCGACCCGACGCTCTGCCGCATCCTGCCCCTGTGCGCCCGCCGCCTGACGGATCTCGGCCCCGCCAACGCGCGCGGCCTGTTCGGGCAACCGCCCATAGACCGCCAGATCGCGCCTTGCGCGGATCATATCGATCAGCGCGCTGCGAAAGTCCTGACTGGCCCTCTCGCGCGCGGTGGCCCCCTGCGCGGCCAGACGCGCCGCCACACTCAGGATCAGCCCGCCCCCCAGCACATAGCCCAGTGAAATCCATGCCGCGATCTGCCCGCCCAGCAGCCAGTGCAGCCCCAGATAGACCACCAGATGCGTCGCCAGCGCCGCCATGACCGGCAGGAACAGCCGCAACGATACCCCGTCCAGCGCATCGACATCCGCCGTCAGCCGGTTGAGCGCCTGCGCCCCCCTGATCCGCGTCATCCGGCCAAAGGAGGCCCCCAGAAAGCTGCGCAGGATATCGGCCCGCAGATGCTCCAGCCCGCGCAGCGTCGCATCATGGGTCAGCAGCCGTTCCCCATAGCGCCCCGCCGCTCGTCCGAGAGCCAGAAACCGCACCAGTGCCGAAGGGCGGAACACGTCGAACATCGCCCCCACACCGGCAAGTCCTGCTGCTGCCGCCGCCACGATGAACCAGCCCGACAGACCCAATAGCGCCGCCCCCATGAACAGCACCACAAAGCTCAGCCCCCCCCCACGGATCATCGCCCAGCGATGCGCCCGCAACAGACGCCAGAAAATGGCCAAGAGATCTTTCATAGCCCGTCCTCCAACCGGATGATCCGGTCCATACGCTGCGCAAGCGCCATATCATGGGTGGCCACCAGCACCCCCATCCCCCCGGCATGGGCGGCCAGAATCCCGTCGCTGACCAGTCGCGCCGTCTCTTCGTCAAGATCGGCGGTCGGCTCGTCGGCCAGAAGCAGATCGGGGGTGCGCGCCAATGCACGCGCCAGCATGATCCGCCGCGCCTCCCCGCCGGACAAACCGCCACCGGTTTCCCCCAGCGTGGTCTCGAGCCCTTCCGGCAGCGCGCGCACCACATGGGCCACGCCCGCCCGTTCCAGCGCCGGCCAAGGGTCGGCTCCTTCCGGCAGCATCAGGCTGTCGCGCAGGCTTCCCGACAGGAAATGCGGAGTTTGCGGCATCCAGCCCAGCCGCGCCCGCCAGCCATCGGCCCGCTCGGGCACAAGGGCCTGTCCGGCCACATCGATCCGGCCTGCATCGGGCTGCAAGATCCCCGCCACCAGCCGCAGCAACGTGGTTTTTCCAGAACCGGACGGCCCCACCAGCGCCACACTCTCGCCCGGGGACAGGTGCAGATCGGGCAAGGCGCGCCCATGCACCACCAGCCCCGTCGCCGCAATCTGGCAGCGCCCCGCCACAGGGGTGGCCTGCCCCCCCGACCCGATCAGCGGGGCCGGACGGGCCTGCATCCAGTCCTCGATCTCGGCCCCGACCGCCTCGGCCGAGGCGCGGTCATGCCATGCCGCCGACAGGTCACGCAGCGGCTGGTAGAATTCGGGCGCAATCAACAGCAGGAAAATCCCCGCCTCGGGGCTCAGCGTTCGTCCCCATGTGCCAAAGCCGATCTCGCCCAAAAGCGAGAAGCCGACAAACACCGCCACCATCGCCACACCGATCGCCGAGAAGAGTTCGAGCACGGTCGAGGACAGGAAGGCCACCCGCAGCACCGCCATCGTGCGCTGGCGCAGGCGGCCTGTCTGGGCCTCGAACCCCGCCATCACCTGCTTTTGCGCTCCGAGCACGCGGATATCGAGCACCGCGCCCAGCCGTTCGACCAGCAGGTCGTTCAGGCTGCCGACCTCGTCGAGCTGGCGCATCGAGGCTTCCTTTGCAGCCATGCCTACCAGCGCCATGAACACCGGAATAAGCGGGCCCGAGATCGCAAAGATCACCGCCACCGCCCAAGAGGGCCACAGCGCCAGTGCCAGAAACAGCAAAGGCACCACGGCCACCCGAAACTGCGCGGGCATGTAGCGGGTGATATAGGGCTTGAGCAGGTCCGTTTTCTCTGCGGCCAGCGCCGCAATCGCCCCCGCACCACCAAACGCGCTTTCTTCGCCGCAGGACGCTTCCTGCGCCACGATCTGCAGGCGCAACCGGTGCAGCACCTGATTGGCCGCCCGCTGCGCCATATGCTCGGCGGCCCATCCCAGCCCAGCACGCAGAGCCCCCAATGCCAGAAACACCAAAGCGGCGCGCAGCGGATCGGACGGCCTACCCAGCAGCAGCCCTCCCAGCACATGCGCCACAAGCAGCGCCTGAAGCGGCCAGACCAGCGCGGCCAACACCGACAGGCCTGACGCCGTCCGCAGCTGCCGCTGTTCCGGCATCATCAACGACCGCAGCAGCTTGCGCCCGCGCCGCGCACGGATCAGCGCCTCGTCCGCTGCGGGGGATGCCCCGCTTGCCTCGCCCGCCTCGCCCCTTGGTTCGCCCCTTGGTTCGCCCGTGAGCTCGCGCCCCGGTTCGCGCCCCGGTTCGCTCTGTGAGTGGCCCATCCTGTGCACCCCGTCCTCGCTTTGTTGCGTCCGGCTTTAACGGCAATCCGCAAAAGTCCATTTGATCTGCATCATTTCAACGGCAAAAAGCGCAGGCGCAATATATGTTTGCCCGCTGCAAGAGCGGCGGAAGCGGGCGCTATGGGTTGGGCCTTTTCAGCGCTGCCGAAGCATGGCAAAATCACCCCATGAGCAATGTCACCAATCTCAACCAGTTCCGCAAAGCCAAGGCCCGTGCCGAAAAGCGCGCACAGGCGGATGCCAATGCGGTGAAATTCGGGCGCAGCAAAGCCGAGCGCGCCCGTGACGAGGCCAGCGAAAGCGCCGCCTCGCGCCATCTGGATGGCCACAAGATCACACCGCCCAAGGCGGACCCCACCCCATGAGCCGCCCGCGCAAGCATTCGCTGACCCTGGGCCGACACCGCACATCGGTGACGCTGGAAGAAGAGTTCTGGCAGGCATTCCGCGACATTGCGCGCGACAGGGATCAGGGGATCAACGCGCTGGCCGCCGAGATTGATGTGGCCCGTGGCATGGAGATGGGGCTGGCCACCGCTATCCGGCTGTTCGTGCTGCGTCATTACCGTGCGCAGGCAGAGAACGCTGGGCCGAAGGCGGCTCCGGCCTCAGAGGGCTAGGCCGCCATGCCGCACGGCCTCCTCGCAGGCGGCCGCGAGGCTTTTGCGATTGGCCTGATCCCTGACGCGCAGCGCCGGATGGAAATCCAGCACGATCCGCCCGCCACGTTTTGCCACCAGCACTTTGCGCAGATGCGGCCCCAAGGGCATATCGCCCCACCAGCCATAAAACCGCGGATCCTCCCCCTCGGGGGCGATATAGCGCAGGGTCACGGGCTGGACCCACATGCGCTCTTTCAGATCCTCGGTAAAGAACGCCTGAAAAAGCGTTGATTTGAAAGGAAGAATTCGTTGTGTGTCGGTGGAAGTGCCTTCTGGGAAAAACAGTAGGCGATGGCCCGCGCGGATACGGTCTTCAAAAAGCTGCGCCTGCTGGGCCGCCTCGCGACGGTCGCGGCGGATAAAGACGGTGCCTGCCGCCCGCGCCAGTCCGCCAATGCCCGGCCAGCCCGCCACCTCGGCCTTTGCCACAAAGAACACATTCACCGCCGCATTCAGTGCCAGAATATCCAGCCATGATCCGTGATTGGCCACCACCGCGCCCGGATGGGTCATGGGCCGCCCTTCGACGTGATAGGCAATCCCCAGTATCGCCACCGCCGCCCGCGACACCAGACGCGGCACATGGGCTGACCAGCGCCTGTCGCGCCTGCCGCAGAGCCGCTCCGCCGCAGAAACCAGCCCCAGCACAAGCAGACCGGTCGCAAGGCACAGGCCCAAAGCCAGCAGCCGCCCGACCAGGCGCCAGCGGTCTCCGGCCCGCGCGGGCGGCAATGCGGGCGGCGGTCCGCCCTCCCATGTCGGAGACGGCGGGCTCATAGAGGCGCCCTGCGGGTATAGAAGCTGCGATGTTTCCCGCTCATGGCTTTGGTATCCATCATCACCAGCACATCGGTCGTATTGAACGCATGATCCACAAACGCCCCCTCGCCGACATAGCCGCCAAGCTTGAGATAGGATTTGATCAGATTGGGCATGGCCGTCATGGCCTGCCGCCGGTCAAGCGCGTCGGGCGGGACCAGATTCATAGGCTGGAAAGCCCGCTCCTGCGCCCGTGCCCGTAATCCGGCGGGCGCAAGGTGATGATGGTGCAACCACGCCAGAGGCATCCTGAGCGCCGCGATATCGGTGCCATGAAAAGACGCCACACCGAACAGGATCTCGATCCCATGCGTGAGCACATATTCCGCCAGACCGTTCCACAGCAGAAACATGGCCGCCCCCCCGCGGTGATCGGGATGCACGCAGGAGCGCCCCAGCTCCAGCATCGGCCGCCCCAAAGCCCTGAGCGGCGTCAGGTCGTATTCGGCATCGCAATAATAGCGCCCGAACGCCTCTGCCCGCTCCGACCGCAGCAACCGGTAGACCCCCACCACATGCGCCAGACTGGCCGGATCCCTCTCGGGGTCCACCAAAAGCAAATGATCGTAAACGGGGTCGAAAGCATCGCATTCCAGCTGGCGGGCATGGTCCACCATCTCGCCCCCGCCCCCCAATTCGGTTACAAAGACCTGATAGCGTAGTCGTTGCGACGCAAGAAGATCCTCCTGACTGGCCGCAAGACGGATCTCTAAACGACTGCTTTCCATCATGTTTTCTTCCGGTCACTTCTCAGCAGGGTCACGCCTTGCGCCTGTTGTGGCGAGCCACCCGCCAAAAGGCAAGTCCGGCAAGGACGGCTGGCAAAGAAAGAATACCCAAGCGGCCCCCTTTCACGTTAACCTTTCATCAACTTTAATCTTCAATAACGAGAGTCAAAGCAATGAAGCGCCCGTCAATCACCTGTTTACCCGCTTCGCGGAAATTGACAGTGATCTTGTCGCCTATGCGCGATTGCACCTGACCCACACCCCATTCCGGCGCTTTCGGGTTCCGGACCAACATCCCCGGCTCAAGGAATTCGTTCATGACTGCCCTGTCTTCTCCGTTGCTTCCCTCTGACGCCAGCGCCGAACCTTCCGAGGCCGATCTTGTGGCCCTTGTCGGGTCGCGCCTGTGTCATGACCTTATCAGCCCTTTGGGCGCAATCAGCAATGGGGTAGAATTGCTGGCCATGTCGGGCGGCGCGATGAGTCCGGAAATGCAACTGATCGCCGAAAGCGTCAGTGCCGCGAATGCGCGCGTGAAATTCTTCCGTGTGGCCTTCGGGCAGGCCAATACCGAACAGCGCGTCAGCCAGAACGAAATCCGCAGCCTTCTGTCCGAGATGTCGGCGACCGGGCGCACGAAATTCGACTGGCAGGTTGACGGGGACCAGCCGCGCCATCTGGTCAAAATGGCCTATCTGGCGATTCTGTGTATGGAAACCGCGCTGCCCTTCGGCGGGCGTCTGGTGATTACCGAACATAATGGCGAATGGCATCTGGTTGCGGAAACGCGGCGCACCAAACCCGATGACGCGCTCTGGCAGGCGCTTGCGGGCCACGCTCCGGCAGATCTGCGCCCTGCGCAGGTGCAGTTCATCCTGCTGCCGCGCGAAGCCGAGACATATGGCCGCCATATCGACTGGCAGATCAACGAGACCGAAGCACGGATGAGCTTCTGATCAGCCGCCCGAGCTACAGGGCCGTGCCGTGCCGCGGCCCTGCGCAAACCACGTTCCCTGCCGCATTGGTGCCGGATCACGGCCTGTGAGGATCCGCACCATATTGGACACCGCGCCGCAATCCCGCGCCTCCTGCCGGTTCAGCACCTCCTCCACCCGCGCCGGATCGCCCGACAGGATCAGGTCGATATGGTGATCCACAGTCACCTGCTGCGTCACGGGACGCATCTGGTAGAGGCTGTGCAAAAACGCCTGCAGAAAGATCCGTCGCTCGGGGTCGGCCTTCATCCGTGCGAAAGCCGCCTCCGAGATCGCAAACCTGAAGATCTTGTCGACATGCCCCGACGCCACGGGCAGTTCATAGACCAACCCTTCGGGACCGATTTCCACGATCCCGTCCCATAGATGGTCGAAGCGATATATCTCTCTCATGTCACCTGCCCGCAAGCGCGGCCTCCGGCTGCCTGCCAGCACCGTAGGAGAGTGCTGCCATAAAAACGGGGGGCATATCCGGCCGCACGATACCTGCCCCGTGCGATCCGCCTGACCCGTGCGAGCCGAATGGCGCGGCGCATCCGTCAGGCGTTCTCCGATACCTGCCGTTTTCCCGGGGCCACCCCTTTGCCTAGGCGCGGATCGTGCCGTCGCCCGTCACAAGATATTTGAACGAGGTCAGCTGTTCGGCCCCCACAGGCCCGCGCGCATGCATCTTGCCGGTGGCAATCCCGATCTCGGCCCCCATCCCGAATTCGCCACCATCGGCAAACTGGGTCGAGGCATTATGCATCAGGATCGCGCTATCGAGCCGCTGGAAAAAGCGCGCGACGGGGGCCGGATCCTCGGCGATGATGGCCTCGGTATGGTTCGAGCCGTAGCGGCGGATATGGGCAATCGCGCCATCCACCCCGTCCACGATTTTCGCGGCGCAGATCATGTCAAGGAACTCGCGCCCGTAATCGTCATCGGCGGCTTCCACCACCCCCTCGGTCGCCAGAAGATCCCCCTGCCCGCGCACTTCTACGCCTTTGGCCAGAAGATCGCGGATCAGCACATCGCCATGTTTTGCCCAGAAACCCTGATCGATCAGCAGACATTCCATCGCGCCGCAGATACCGGTGCGGCGGGTCTTGGCATTGAGGACCACACGGCGGGCTTTCTCCAGATCGGCGCTACCATCGACATAGATGTGGCAGATGCCCTCCAGATGCGCAAAAACCGGCACGCGCGCCTCGCGTTGCACCAGCCCCACCAGCCCCTTGCCGCCGCGCGGCACGATCACGTCGATATACTCGACCGCCTGCAGCATGGCGGCCACGGCGTCACGGTCGCGGGTGGGCACAAGCTGGATCGCGGCTTCGGGCAGGCCTGCGGCCTTCAGCCCCTCGACCAGACAGGCATGGATCGCGCGCGAGGAATGGAAGCTTTCGGACCCGCCACGCAAAATCACGGCATTGCCGGATTTGAGGCAGAGCGCGCCCGCATCGGCCGTCACATTGGGGCGCGATTCATAGATGACCCCGATCACCCCCAGAGGCGTGCGCACGCGCTGGATATGCAACCCTGTGGGGCGGTCCCATTCGGTGATCACGGCGCCCACGGGATCGTCCTGCGCGGCAATGGTGCGCAGGCCCTTGCAGATCCCCTCGATCCCCGCCTCGTCCAGCTTGAGGCGGTCCATCATGGCCGGCGTCAGACCTTTGGCCGCGCCATAGGCCAGATCCTCGGCATTGGCCGCGATGATCTCGGCGCGGCGTGCCCAGACAGTATCGGCGGCGGCTTCAAGGGCTTGGGTCTTCTGAGGCGCTGGTGCGAAGGCCAGCTCTCTTGCGGCCTCACGGGCAGCGGCACCGAGGGTGTCGATCAGCTGCTTTGCATCCAACGCATCTTTCATCCGTCTACTCCTTTTGTGACACTCCGCATATAGCGGCCCGTCCGGTGCAAAAGAAGCCTAAAACGACAAAGGCACCCCGAAGGGTGCCTGATGACGGGAAGATGGTGGCGCGGTTGACGGGGCTCGAACCCGCGACCCTCGGCGTGACAGGCCGATACTCTAACCAACTGAGCTACAACCGCACAGCATCTCCAAACTCCAATTCCGAAACAGTGGCGCGGTTGACGGGGCTCGAACCCGCGACCCTCGGCGTGACAGGCCGATACTCTAACCAACTGAGCTACAACCGCGCATATGTTTCGGCTTTGGGCGACTTGAGTGAGGATGATGGCGCGGTTGACGGGGCTCGAACCCGCGACCCTCGGCGTGACAGGCCGATACTCTAACCAACTGAGCTACAACCGCTCTCATCCTCTCCGGCATCGCCCGGAGCGTGGGGTGGGTAATACGGGCCAGTATCGCGCCCGTCAAGCACGGTTTCGCATTCTTTTCAAAAAAACACGAAATCCCCGCCGCGCGCCGTTGGAAACCTTTGAAAACAACGCGTGTTCAAGGCGTTGCCGCCCCTTCATGGGGGCCAGCGCGGCACTGACCCTGCGGGAATCAGAAGAGATTTCCGCCAGAAATCTGTCCGGTGCCCGCCCCCTTCATAACCGGATCACTCCGGCAGCGGGATAAACTCGTCGCGATCCGTCGGCGGCAGGCGGAATCGCCCATGCATCCAGTCGCCCGCCCGCCAAGCCTCTTTGGCGGCCTCGATCCGTTCTTTCGAGGAGGCCACGAAATTCCACCAGATATAGCGCGGACCTTCCAGCGTCGCACCCCCCAGCACCATAAGCCGCGCGCCCTGCGTCCCCGCCCGCAGCGAGATCCGGTCCCCGGGACGGAAAATCAGCATCCGCCCCGCCTCATAGGTCGCATCGCCCACGCGCACCTGCCCGCGCAGCACATAGACGCCGCGATCCTCGTGATTGTCGGGCAAGGGCAAGGCCGCCCCTGCGGCAAGCTCGGCATCGGCGTAAAACAGTTCCGACGGCATCTTCAGCGGCGCTTTCGCGCCCCAAGCCTCGCCCAGCACCAGCGTCACTCTCTTGCCTTCGGCCTCCAGCTCGGGCAGCGTCCCCGCCTCCGAATGCACGAATTCCGGCGCGTGATCCTCTGCATCCTTGGGAAGCGCGACCCAGGTCTGGATGCCGAACATCGTATCTCCGGTCACACGCAGGTCTTCATCTGTGCGTTCGGAATGGGTGATCCCGTGGCCCGCATTCATCCAGTTCACCGCACCGGGGGTAATCCACTGATCGGTCCCGAGGGAATCGCGATGATGCAGCCGCCCCTGCAGCAGATAGGTGACCGTGCCCAGACCGATATGCGGGTGCGGACGGATATCCACCCCCTTCTGACCCGACAGGAATTCGACCGGCCCGATCTCGTCAAAGAAGATGAACGGTCCCACCATCTGCCGCTTGGCCGAAGGCAGCGCGCGCCGCACCTCGAAAGACCCAAGATCACGCGCCCGTGGCACGATCTCCATATCGACCAGATCCACGGCATCGCCAATCGGGATATCGGCATCGAGAATCGGGTTCCAGCTCATCTTGGCGCTCCATCATGGCATCATTTGCTGGGGAGAAATGTGGCAGCTTCGGGCGCAAATGAAACAGGCACAGGCGCGCAGACCCTGTGCAGGGGCCACAGGGCGCCGCAACGGCGCGGGGCTGCGCAACGGCGCGGGGCTGCGCCTTTCAACCAGCCCAGCCGTCCAGCCAGCCCGCTCTTTGAGCCAATACGACTTTAGCCAACACGACGGGCGTGAAACAGGATCTGCCCGCGCGGCAGCTTCTTCGGGTCCTCGCGCAGCGACCAGCCGGTGTCGCGGGCCATCCCGTGAACGGTCCCGGCCCGCATGTCATGGGGAGCACGCGCTGCATGGGTCACCACCCCGTCCCGCTGACGATAGGGCAGCTCCGCCTCTATCTCGTCGGGACGCAGAAACACCGTGAACATGAACAGTTCGAGCTGCGGGAGCCGCTGCAGATTGCGCAGGCATATGGCCAGATTTTCGGGCGGCAGATGCGGAAACACCCCGAAGGCGATCGCATGGGTGATGCGTTCGGGGATATCCGGAAATTCGAAACCGCTATCCTCGACCAGTTGCGCAGGGTCCAGACGCGCCGGATCGACCAGTTCACGCCCATGCCCGACCAGCATCAGCGCGCGTGAGGCATCCGTTGCCCAGTAATGGCCGGGGTCGAGATACTCGACCACCTTGCAGCCCAGACGCAGCGGCCCCGCCCCGATATCCAGCAGGTGGTGATGCGGCAGCACTCCGGCCTCTTCGATAATCTCCATCTGCCGCTCGCCGGTCTCTTCCCAGCGCCCACCGACGATATCGCGATGCATGCCTTTGGCCAGCATATCCGCGTAAAAGCCGGGGCGGGTATAGGGCGCGTGGGAATAGGACATTCGCTCTCTCGCAGAAAGGCGCGGCAAGGCGCGGGACAGTCAGGACATCCGGCGGACCATGCCGGAGGGCAGCGCCGTCTCATAACGGGGCATTCCCAAGCCGGCAAGCCCCTTCCCCGTTGGCGCGCGGCCTGCATGAAGCCCGCCCTCTCGCGACCGGTGCGGGATCGGCTGCGCGGTGCTAGACTGCCCTCCGGTCGCGGAAAATCTCGATGGTGGGCACGCGCTCGACAAGATAGGCCCCATCGGCCTTCTGGATAACCTTCGTGCCATCTTCGAGCGTGTATTTGACCGGACCGCCCAGACTGAGATCTCGGCCAGAGGGCAATGTCCGCATCACGCGCGCCCGCCATGCCTGAACCGTGTAGCGGTTCCCCGAGGCATCAAGACAAACAAATGTATATGCAACCTGCATGATGGCGAGCTCCCTCCGAGACGCACAATATGGCATGCCCATTCTGTTCCAGAACCGGCAATAAAGATGCATATACAAAACATCAATCAAATAAATTGGCGCATTCAATCCAATTATTGATTTATATATTTCATCTGTATATTATAAGCGGGTAACGTGTTTTGCATAACGAGTATCGGGTGCGGCCCAGACCGCGCCTGCCCTTACCTTGTTTTCCTGCAAGATCTGACGGCTGATCTCCGGAAGGCCCATTCCGCAGCCGCTCTGCTTGCAGGCCATCAGGACCGGCTCCGAAACCTGGCACCGGCAAGGCCGCACCAGGTTTCGGGGGGCTTGTGAAATCGACCAATGTCGCGATTGAAAGATCGCCGACCCCGGCCCATATTGATGATGTAACGAGTTTCGGGCGCGGGGTTCACACCGTCGTAACAGCCCCGCGCCCATTCGCCCCCCCCTTTTCCTGACATCGCCTGATACACGGCCTGCCTACGGCCAAGCCCCTGTCTTGTGACAGGCGCCCCTTGTCGCGGGGGAAGGCTTTGCGTCTTGCGGCGGACCGGAAGCAGGTATACCAATCGACCTACCTTCAAGGAGGTCGCCGCGTGATGCCCCACCCCCGAACCGGACACACCGCCCATGACCGCCTCCTGCAGGCGGCGATGGAGCTCTTTTACAGTCACGGCATCAACGGCACGGGGATCGACGCGATCATCACCCGCGCAGGCGTCGCAAAGAAAAGCCTCTACAACAACTTCACCTCGAAAGCGGATCTTGTCGGCCAGTATATCGAGGCCCGCCACGCCGAATGGCTGGCCCTTTACGATCGGCGACTGGCGCAGGCCGTAGATCCGCGCGCGCGGGTTCTGGCCGTGTTCGAGGCCTATCAGGATCATGCCGAACAGGCCTATGAGCGCGGTTTTCGCGGCTGCGGATTGCTGAATGCCGCCGCCGAACTGGAGGCTGGCGACCCTGCACGGGACGCCGTGCGCCGCCATAAAGAACAGGTCGAAGCCATTCTGGCGCAGCATCTTCAGGCCATGCTGCCCGAAACGCCGGATCGGGCCGCCGCACTGACCGCCCATATCGCCTTTCTGCTGGAGGGCGCGATGATGCGGGCAGGCCTTGAAGGCCACAATGCGCAGATGATACGCGCCAAAGCCCTGATCACCGACCTGCTGGAGAGGCTGTGAGATGAGCGCAAGCTATGGCAAGGGCGTCGCGGCCATTCTCTTTGCGGCCTGTGTATGGGGCACCACCGGCACCGCTGCAACCTTCGCCCCCGATGTCAGCGCCGCCGCAATCGGCGCGGCCGCAATGGGGATCGGCGGCATTGCACAGGCCCTTCTGGCCGTGCGCGGGATCAACCGCGCCGCCCCCGCCCTCTGGGCAGACCGGACCCTGCTTGTGGCAGGCGCTCTGGCGGTGGCCATCTATCCGCTGGCCTTTTACGGCGCGATGCGGCTTGCCGGTGTCACAGTGGGCACGGTGGTCACGATCGGCTCGGCCCCGCTGCTCTCCGCGCTGATCGAATATGCGTTCGACAAAACACGGCTGAGCCTGCGCTGGGGCATCAGCGCCGCGGTCGGATTGCTCGGCATGACGTTGATTTGTCTGGCAGAACAACTGCCCGATACCCCGCTGGACAAAGGGCATGACACGATCATCGGCATCCTGCTGGGCATCTTGGGAGGGCTGACTTACGGGCTTTATGCCTGGACCGCACGTCGTATGATGCTGCGGGGGCTGCCCTCCTCTGTCGCGATGGGCGCCACGTTCGGCTTGGGCGGGGTGCTTCTGATGCCGGTCCTTCTGGGCACGGGCGGCGCGTTTCTTATGTCTTGGTCGAATGCCGCTGTAGGGCTTTATATGGCCGCCGTGCCCATGTTTCTGGGCTATCTCTGCTTCGGCTACGGCCTCGCCCATGTCGAGGCCAGCACAGCCACGACCATCACCCTCCTCGAACCCGTCATCGCCGCCATTCTGGCCATTCTCGTCGTCGGCGAACACCTCCCTCCCTTGGGCTGGGTCGGCGTGGCACTGGTGGTGGGATGCCTCACCCTTCTCACCCTGCCACCCGGTTCCGCAGATCGAAAAACAGAGCCACCCCCATCGTAAGCGCCCCGAATAAAGACCATCCTCAACCCAAAGGCGTCCTTTGTGTCTGTCGGGGACCAGACGCGAAATGAAAAGGAGGCGAGGCCCAGCCCGCCAGCCCTCCTGCCCACCGAGATCGGGGCGCCTGTGAACTTGGCCAGAAGATGGCTTGGAACTGTGGAGTGCGAATCAACCTATCTGACATCACCCCGCACACCCTGAAGCATACCGCGATCACATGGACGTTGCAGAAAGGCGCATCCATCTGGGACACCGCCGGATACTTCGGAACGAGCGTCCAGACCATTGAGAAAACCTATGGCCATCACAGCCCGCACTTCCAAGAATCTGCGCTGGATGCCATCGATAAACGGGCATAATTTAGCAAAATCCGGACTTATAACGGACTTGGCGCGAAGAACGATTTTGGTAAGTGATTGATTTAATGGCGCACCCAAGAGGATTCGAACCTCTGGCCTCTGCCTTCGGAGGGCAGCGCTCTATCCAGCTGAGCTATGGGTGCGTGCTGTCGTCCGTATATCCGAGCCGGAAGACCTTCGCAACGGGCAAATCACCCTGCCCGCTGCATTAAATCGCCTCACCCCAGAAGATCGTGGCAAAGCTCAAGGGCCGAAACAAGCGCATCGGCTTCGGCTTTGGTGTTATACATCGCAAAGGACGCGCGCGCCGTCGCCGTGACCCCCAGATGCTGCATCAGCGGCATGGCACAATGGCTGCCCGCCCGCACAGCCACGCCGCGCTTGTCGAGAATCGTCGACATATCATGCGGATGGGCCGGACCGTTCAACGTCATCGAGAAAATGGCACCGCCCTCTGGGGGCACGCCTTGCAGGTTGAGCCAGTTCAACCCCTGCAGCTTCTCGGCGGTGTAGCGGCGCAGATCCTGCTCATGCGCCTCGATCGTCTTCATGCCGATCGACATCAGATAGTCCAGCGCGACACCCAGCCCGTATTGCTGCACGATCCCCGGCGTCCCGGCCTCGAATTTCATCGGCGGTGTGTGATAGGTCACCGTATCGCGGGTCACCGTGTCGATCATGTCGCCCCCGCCAAGGAAGGGACGCATCTCGGCCTGACGGTCCTTCGCAATCCAGATCGCGCCAGACCCCGAGGGCCCGTAAAGCTTGTGCCCCGTGATCGCGTAGAAATCGCAGCCGATCGCCGCCACGTCCACCGGCATATGCACCGCCGCCTGCGAGCCGTCGACCAGCACCGGCACGCCCTTCTCGCGCGCGCCTTTCGAAATGGCGGCCACATCGACCAGCGTGCCCAGCACATTCGACATATGGGTGACGGCAATCAGCTTGGTGCGCGGCCCCACGGCCTCCAGCACTTTCTCGGCAGGCAGCGAACCATCGGGTTCCGGCTCGACCCATTTCAGCACCACGCCCTGACGTTCGCGCAGGAAATGCCACGGCACGATATTGGCGTGATGTTCCAGAACCGACAGCACGATCTCGTCGCCCGCCTGAAGGCGCGGGGCGGCCCATGCATAAGAGACCAGATTGATCCCCTCGGTCGAGCCGGTGGTAAAGATGATCTCGTGCTCGTCAGGCGCGTTCAGGAAGCGGGCAATGATGCCACGAACGCCCTCGTATTTCTCGGTCGAAAGATTGGAAAGCGTATGCAAGCCACGGTGGACATTGGCATAGTCCTCCTCATACATCCGCGTCATCGCATCGATCACCACCCGCGGCTTCTGCGCCGAGGCACCGTTATCGAGATAGACCAGCGGTTTGCCGTTCACTTCACGCGACAGGATCGGAAAATCGGCGCGGATGGTTTGAACATCGAACATGGGAGCCCCCCTGACGGGATATAGAACAGATGGAACGGGCCCCAGCGGGACCCGTCCGGAACGATTTGGCTTATGGCGAGGGCGACGGCATGACCCCCAGCAGCATCAGGACCAGACCGGTCGCGAAGGCCGAGGCAAAGAACGTGACAATCGTGCCGATCGCAACCACAGCAAGGTTGCGGAACCCGTGCAAAGCCGCCACGAAATTGACGATGAAATAGAACATCAGCGTCAGCAGGATAACGGTTGTGGCCCCAAGGCCGGAGGGCAGGATCATGATCAGCGCAAGCTGCACCACCTGCAGGATGACCATGACAAATTCGGCCCATGTCATCAGCAAAAGCGCATCGCGGAAAGCACCGTGGCCATTGCCCATCCGCCCGACAAAGGTCATGGCCCCTGCCGCATAGATCAGGATCGCGGCCTGAATCAGGATCATCGGAATGGGGTTCAGGCTCAGTCGCTCGGTATCGGGGACCATTGTGCTGGCCAGCACCTGACCGAACAGGCCAAGACAGGCGGAGAGCACCACCACAACCGCCAGCCCCAGCCAGCGCGCCTGCGTTGGCGGGTTCCAGTCAATCAGCGCCCGTGCGACGGATTGCGGCTGGGTAATCGTGCCTAAAATTGCCTGTCTGAAAGTAAACTGTTCCAAGATCATCCCCGCTTTGCGGTGGTCTCGAAGAAGGCGACGCGCATTCCCGAGATCCAGAATATGACGAACACGAGAAAGGTCGCGACCCCCACCATATTCGCCTGATGCCCTACGCCAATAAAGCCAGAGACCAGCCCGCGCAAGAGCAGCAGCGGCGAGGCCGCCAATAGCGCCCAGAAGAGCGCGATCCGCGCGCCATATCCGCTGCCCTTCCCGCCCAGAAGCTTTGCCACCCCCCTGGCGATCAGCGCCACCAGATAGAAAAGCGGCACGGCCACCAACAGCCCCAGCGCCTGTCCCAACATCAGGGCAGGCAAAGGGGTAGCGGGGTTTTCAAAGGCAAACCGGGACAGTCCCGGCCATTGTGCGATGTAAACCAGCACCAGCGCCGACAACAGAAAGGTCAGCGCCCGAGGTTCGGACGGCGCGTGCGACAGGTGATCGCGCACCACCTGACGGGGTGCGCGATAGCTGCGAAGGATATCCGAAAGAGCCGACATCCGACAGGCTCAGGAGCGGTGACGGGCCAGCCAGCCCTCAAGACGCGACAGCACGTCTTCGCGCAAGGCCTCGTCCTCGATCTCCTCGACCGCATCGGCCACGAAGCTCAGGACCAGCAGATTGACCGCAACCGCCTTCGGCACACCGCGCGAGCGCAGGTAGAAGAGTGCGGTCTCGTCAATCGCACCGGTGGTCGAGCCATGCGAACAGGCTACGTCATCGGCATAGATCTCAAGCTCGGGCTTGGCGAGGAACTGGCTGTCCTCGTCCAGAAGAAGCGACTGGCTGATCTGGTAGCCATCGGTCTTCTGCGCGCCCTCTTTCACCAGGATCTTGCCCTGGAAAATGCCATGCGCGCCGTTTTTCAGCACTTTCTTGAAGACCTGACGGCTTTCGCCGCGCAGAGCGCCATGCGTGATGAAGACGGTATCATCATGGTGGAACGGACCTTTGTGACCGTCGCCCAAAGCGGCACCCGCCACATGTGCCACAGCATCGTCGCCCACCATATCGATCACGCATTCATTGCGCGTCAGCTGCCCGTTCGAGGTCATGGTGAAAGACTTGAAAAGCCCCTCTTCGGCCACGCGGGTGAAGATATGGGTATTGGCCAGACGTTCCTGCGAACGGCCCTGAATGCGCAGATGGTGGAACTTCGCGCCCTTGGCCACATCGACCTCGGTCACGATATTGAAACGCGCGCCCGCAGGACCGCTTTCCAGCAAGGTGATCTCGGAGCCTTCTTCCAGCTTGACGACATGGTGCAGCATCACGTCGGAGCCGTCATCCTCGTGCAGGTAGTCGATATGCACGGGTTTCGCCGCCTGCCCCGTGACCCTGATCAGCAGCCCGTCCTTGGCCGCAGCGGTATTGAGCGCGGCATAGGGACGGTCGACCGGTTTCTGGCCATCGGCTTCCAGCTTGCCATAAAGCGACTGCGCCCAATGGATATCGGCGGCATCCGCCTCGGCCAGACGCGAGATCTCGACACCGGCATTGATCAGGTCGTCCGACAGATCCTCGTTGAAGACGCCATCGACAAAGACCAGACGCACGCGCTCGAACGTGTCGAAATTCGCGGGCTCGTCCTTGGGGTTGAACAGCGCGGCTTTCGGTGCCTCCGGCGCGTTCAGCCCCGTCGGGTTGGTCCAGCGCCAGTATTCATCACGACGGCCCGGCAGACCCATCGCGGTCAGCCGTTGCAGCGCATCGGCACGGGCGGCTGCGGTGAACCCGCCTTCGGGCAGATCCAGCGCGGCCAAGCGGGCGGTCAAGGCTTCGGCCTTGAGCGCCTGATTGCGGAGTTTTGCGCTTGCCATCAGGCCATCACCTCGCTGATCCCGTGTTCTTTCAGCAGGTCGGAATAGCCGTTCTTCTCGACTTCCAGTGCCAGCTCGGGGCCACCGGTCTTGATGATACGGCCCGCCGCCATGATATGCACGACATCGGGTTTGATATGGTCCAGCAAGCGCTGGTAGTGGGTGATCACAAGGAAGGACCGGCCTTCCGAGCGCAGCGCATTCACGCCGTCCGACACCAGTTTCATAGCGTCCACATCCAGACCCGAGTCGGTCTCGTCAAGGATGCACATCTTCGGTTCCAGCATCGCCATTTGCAGGATCTCGTTGCGCTTTTTCTCACCGCCCGAGAAGCCCACATTGACCGGACGCTTCAGCATCTCGGCGTCGATCTTCAGCGATTTCGCTTTTTCGCGCACGATCTTCAGGAATTCGCCTGCCGAATACTCTTCCTCGCCACGCGCTTTACGCTGGGCGTTCACGGCCGTGCGCAGGAAGGTCATATTGCCCACGCCCGGGATCTCGACCGGATACTGGAATGCAAGGAACAGACCTTCGGCGGCGCGCTCTTCGGGCTCCTGCTCCAGCAGGTTCTCGCCATCAAGCGTGGCCGAGCCTTCGGTCACGGCATAGCCGTCACGGCCCGAAAGCACATAGGACAGCGTCGATTTACCCGAACCGTTCGGCCCCATGATCGCATGGACCTTGCCGGTTTCGATGGTCAGATTCACACCCTTGAGGATCTTCTTGCCACCCTCTTCGAGTTCTGCGTGCAGGTTTTTGATCTCTAGCATAGTCTTTTTCCTGTTCAGTCGATGGTGACAGCCGTGCCGGATGCCGACACCATCAACATCGAATCCGCGACGACCTCGTAATCAAGATCGACGCCAACGATTGCGTTTGCGCCCTTGGCCCGGGCGCGCTCTTCCAGTTCTTTGAAGGCCACCTCGCGCGCATCGGCAAGTTTGGCCTCATAGGCGCCCGAACGGCCGCCCACGACAATGCCGTGATAGGCGGTGATCTTGTGACCTTCGATCGTGGCTGTGGTGGTGACGATCATGACGCGCTCCTCATCCCTTGAAGACCAGCATGGCCCCCAACCCGATCAGCACAAATCCCGCGACGGTCGTCAGGCTGGGCGGCTCCTTCAGATAGAAGGTCGAAAACCCCACAAAGACCACCAGCGTGATGACCTCCTGGATCGTCTTGAGCTGTGCCGTCGAATAGACCTGATGCCCGATCCGGTTGGCCGGAACGGCCATCCAGTATTCGATAAAGGCAATCGACCAGCTGATGATCACCACGGCCCAAAGCGGTGCCGTGGAATATTTCAGGTGCCCGTACCACGCCACCGTCATAAAAACGTTGGACGCGATCAGCAGCACGACCGGAAGGAGATATGCGCTCATGAACGCCCAACGCCCCTAGCCCACAGAGCCTTCCAGCGAGATCGCCACCAGCGACTGCGCTTCCATCGCGAACTCCATCGGCAGCGCCTGCAGCACCTCGCGGCAGAAGCCGTTCACCACCAGAGCGACCGCCTCTTCCTCGTCCATGCCGCGGGCACGGCAGTAGAACAGCTGGTCGTCATCGACCTTCGAGGTGGTGGCCTCGTGTTCAACGCGGCTCGTGTTGTTCTTGACCTCGATATAGGGCACGGTATGCGCCCCGCATTCCGACCCGATCAGCAGGCTGTCACATTGCGTGTAGTTGCGCGAGTTGGACGCTTTCGGGTGCATCGAGACCAGCCCCCGATAGGTGTTCTGCGCCTTGCCCGCCGAGATCCCCTTGGACACGATCCGCGAGCGCGAATTCTTGCCCAGATGGACCATCTTGGTGCCGGTATCGGCCTGCTGGTAGTTATTGGCGATGGCGATCGAGTAAAACTCGCCCGAGGATTCCTCGCCGCGCAGGATGCAGGACGGGTATTTCCACGTGATGGCCGAGCCGGTTTCCACCTGCGTCCACATCACCTTGGCACGGTCGCCACGACAATCGGCGCGTTTGGTCACGAAGTTATAGATGCCGCCCTTGCCGTCCTCGTCACCGGGGAACCAGTTCTGAACGGTCGAATATTTGACCTCGGCATCTTCCTCGATGACGATCTCCACAACAGCCGCGTGCAGCTGGGCGGTGTCCCGTTTCGGCGCGGTGCAGCCTTCAAGATAGGACACATAGGCGCCCTTGTCGGCCACGATCAGCGTGCGCTCGAACTGCCCCGTATTTTCCGCGTTGATACGGAAATAGGTCGACAGCTCCATCGGGCAGCGGACCCCCGGCGGGATATACACGAAGGACCCATCCGAGAAGACCGCAGAGTTCAGCGTGGCATAGTAGTTATCCGACTGCGGTACGACCGAGCCGATATATTTCTTGACCAGCTCGGGGTGTTCCTTGATCGCTTCCGAGATCGAGCAGAAGATCACACCCGCCTCGCGCAGCTTGTCCTTGAAGGTCGTGCCGACCGAGACCGAGTCGAACACCGCATCCACGGCGACCTGACGCTTGCTCGGGTCATAGTCTTCGGCACCTTCCACACCGGCAAGGATCATCTGTTCTTTCAGCGGGATGCCCAGTTTCTCATAGGTCGCCAAAAGCTTGGGATCGACCTCATCGAGCGATTTGGGCTTGGTTTCCATCGATTTCGGACGCGCATAGTAATACTGGTCCTGAAAATCGATTTCCGGCACGTTGAGCAGCGCCCAATCGGGCTCTTCCATCTCTTTCCAGCGCGCGAAAGCCTGAAGACGCCATTCGGTCATCCATTCCGGCTCTTCGTTCTTTTCAGAAATCAGGCGGACGATATCCTCGTTTACGCCCTTGGGGGCGTATTCCATCTCGATCTCGGTATTCCAGCCGTATTTATACGACCCCATATTCTGGACCGTTTCAACCGTCTCGCGGTCGACGCCCTCGCGGATTTGCAAATCGTCTGCCACGTGTCATTCCCTATCTTGCTGGTCGCGCTCATGGCCGACCGTTTCCCCAAATCCGCCGCACCAAGCTCTGGCTTGCGGACCTATCACATACGCTCCCGAAGCTTGTCGCCATGCTTGCGCCGAGCTTTGGACCAAGCCTCCACGAAACGGTCGATCGCCTCGCGCGTGATGCCCGGCCCAAGCGAGACGCGCATCGCACATCCCGCAAGATCTTCGCCCCACCCCATAGCGCGCAACACGCCAGAGGCCCGAACCTTACCCGACGAGCAGGCCGATCCGGCAGAGACCGCAACCCCTGCAAGGTCCATCCGCATCACCTGCGTCTCGCCTTTCCAGCCGGGGCTGATCACCGACAATGTATTGGGCAGAAGCGCAGGCGCTGCTGCCTGACCCTGCCCGTCTGCGGGTGCGTTCCATCCGGGAAAGTAAACGTCTTCGACAGCCTCTTCCAGTGCCTTTTTTAGAATATTTCTAAGTTCGGCCACTTCTTCCCAGACACCATTGGCCAGATCGCGCATCGCAGCCTCGGATGCCGCAGCAAATCCGGCGATACCGATCAGATTTTCCGTTCCTGCGCGGCGCCCCATCTCTTGCCCGCCGCCCTTCAGGCCCGCTGCCAGATCGGTGCCCTGTTTCAGGATCACCGCCCCCACCCCTTTGGGCCCGCCCAGCTTATGGGCCGACACAAGACCACAGGTCGCGCCCATCCAGTTGAAGGCCAGAGGGATCTTGCCAAAGCCCTGCGTCAGGTCGGTCGACCACAGCCCCTCGGGCAGATCCTGAATCACACCGGTTTCCGAATTGGCAATCTGCAGACTGGAGCGCGCGGGGTCCGCTACGGTCACACGACCATAGCCATCCACCGCAAGATCGGCCTCGCACCATGCTTTCACCGCGTCATGCTCGACCTCGGCGCAATGGATACCGCGCCCCGCATGCACCAGCGCCGATGCCTCGGTCGTGCCGGAGGTAAACACAACATCCTGACCATCGGCACCAATCGCATGGGCAATCTGCGCACGGCAACGTTCCATCAGCGATTTCGCGGCCCGCCCCTCGGCATGAACCGAAGACGGATTGCCCAGCAGGTCCATCGCCTCGACCATCGCCGCCTTCGCCTCTGCCCGCAGAGGCGTGGTTGCGTTCCAGTCGAGATAGAGCCGTTCCATGACACGATGTCCTTCTGCGCCCGTAACATGGGCCGTTATCTGGCTTTGGACATAGGCGCAGAACGGATAAAAGACAATAACCCGAGTCTATGACTCAGGTTAGCAAGGGGGGTGTGCGCAAATCGCTTAATCATCCACCACCGAGAACAGCGACGGCACGGCCGGACAGGGTTTGAGCCCGTTGCCGATGACATCCTGCAGCGTGGTCTGGTGCAAAAAGACGAAGACCTGCGCCGAAAGGCTTTCCCACAGACGGTTCGACAGAGACTGCGCCCGCGTGCCGGATTTCCCGCCCGAGGCTCCTGCCCCCACATGCATGGCCGAGACTTTCTCGTCCACCGCCTCGAACACCTCGCTCACGCGGATTTCGGCGGGCGGACGTGCCAGTTGGTACCCACCACCCGGACCGCGCACCGACTGCACCAGCCCCGCACGACGCAGCCGCACGAAGATCTGTTCGAGATAGGCCAGCGAAATATCCTCGCCTTCGGAAAGCTGCGATAATGAAACCCGGCCATTCGGTCCCGACAAGGCCAGGCTTGACAAGGCCACCATCGCGTAACGCCCTTTGGTCGATAGTTTCATACAGTATCCTCCGCTTAATCACCCGCGCCGAAAAGGACGGGCTCTGACCTCCCCGAGAGGCGATCATGCCATGCCACCTCCGAATCGCGGCAAATTTACGCTAGAATGCCCCGATGTCGATCATCAATACAGAGAGAATGGCGCAAGAACCATTGACCTTGCGCGCTGGCCCCCTTAACTCGTTTCCACCCGTAGATCCGGCATTGTGCCGGGGATGGCCCTCCCTAGGGGGATGCAGACCCTGCGTCAAGCAACCCTGCACCCTTGGATCCGGGCCCATGCAAGAGCAGACGAGAACCGATGCCCGAAGTCATTTTTCCCGGTCCCGAAGGTCGCCTAGAAGGCCGCTATCACCCGCAAGCCGCCCCCGACGCGCCGATTGCCATCATCCTGCATCCCGATCCGCAATTCGGTGGCACGATGAACAACCGCGTCGTCTACAACCTGCATTACGCGTTCCACAAGCTGGGCTTCACCGTGCTGCGCTTCAACTTCCGTGGTGTGGGCCGCAGCCAAGGGGAATATGATCAGGGGATCGGCGAATTGTCGGATGCCGCCTCGGCGCTGGATTACCTGCAATCGCAGAACCCCAATTCCAAACACTGCTGGGTTGCGGGGTTCAGCTTTGGCGCTTGGATCGGGATGCAGCTTCTGATGCGCCGCCCCGAGATCACCGGTTTCGTCTCGGTGGCTCCGCCGGCGAATATGTATGACTTCAGCTTCCTCGCGCCCTGCCCCTCGTCGGGTCTGATCATCAACGGCACCGCCGACCGCGTCGCGCCGCCGAAAGATACCGCCACGCTGGTCAGCAAGCTGGGCGAGCAGAAAGGGATTACCGTCACCCATGAAGAGATCAGCGGTGCCGATCACTTCTTCAAGGATGACGAGGCGCATATGAAGCCGATGATCGATACGGTCCAATCCTATGTGAAGCGCCGCCTGACGGAGAACACCCGCTAATGGCACTGCTCGAAGACCTGGCCGAAAAGCTGGCCTTCGACTGCATGCAAGCCCAAAAGGAGATCGGCCCCACGGCCGATCGCCTCTACCAAGACGTTGCCACCCATATCGGCACCGCCTCGCCCTCTCTCGAAGAGGCCTTTCTGACCGCCTGCCGCCTGCATATGGCCGCCCTGCGCGCCGAAGACTTCATGGCGCGGCGCATCTCTGCCCTGAAATCCGGCAAATAAAGCTGTGCAGCACGTGACCGGCGGCTATGCGCATTTAGCTGGTATCTGGCACTGGCTCTGGGCGTGCAAACCCGTTAGGTCGGAAGCAGGCCTTTCGTCCGTCTCGCATGGCGCAAGGACCGCCGCACCTGCCCGCTCCGCTTGCGGGGCCGTGGGCTGATCCTGGCGCAGCGTTCAGGTGCCCGTCTTTTCCCGCCGGGGTGAAAAGGATAAGGCCCATGACCACCGCAGCAGACCCAGCCACCCAACGGCTTGATCGGCAACTGGCCTTTCTGGCCGAGGCCGAGAAGCTTAAAGGGGTCATCCGCGCGACCCCCGTCATGGACGATTCCCGCTTCGAGAATTCTGCCGAACATAGCTGGTCTCTGGCGCTTTGGGCGCTGGTACTGGCCGATCAGGCCGATCCCGCAGTCGATCCGGTGCGCGCGATCAAGATGCTGTTGCTGCATGATATGGTCGAAATCGATGTGGGCGATGTGCCGATCCATTCGAAGGGCGGTAAGGCGCATGACAGCGCCGAGACCTGTGCCGCCGAAGCCCGCGCGGCAGAGCGCATCTTCGGACTGCTCCCGACGGATATGGCGCAGGATTTCCTGAGCACTTGGCAGGAATTCGAAGCCAACGAGACCCCGACCGCCATCTATGCCAAATCGCTCGACCGCGCGCAGCCGGTGATGCTGAACCTGCAATCGGGCGGCGGATCATGGCGCGAATACAAGGTGACGTGGGACCAGTTACAAGAGCGCGTGGGCTGCAAGATCAATCGCGGCCTTCCCGCGCTCTGGTCCGCGATCAAGGCGCGGATCTTTCCGTGGTTCGAAGACAACCGCCGCCTCTGAGCCGCCCCGCCCTCCATGCGGGCCCGACCGGCACCGTTTTGACGCGATACGGTGCGGGCCTGCGGCAAGCTGCGCCTATTTTTCAAGCAGGCTCATCTTCGCAACGATATCTTTGCAAACAGCCCCTACCTTTCGGCACAACCGGATTTCATGCTGCGCTAACATAAAACCGGACGAATATGTCGAATTGTAGAATACCGTCGTATACTACGGCATACAAACTCTGGCTATTCCCATAAGTTTGCGCTAAATGGGGCCTGTCCCGACTCATATATATAAGCCTAGGAAGGGGTTCATATGTCCAAGATCAAGGTGGAGAATCCGATCGTCGAACTCGACGGCGACGAGATGACCCGGATCATCTGGGATTTTATCAAGAAGAAACTGATCGAACCCTATCTGGATGTCGATCTGCTGTATTACGATCTCGGCATCGAAGAACGTGACCGCACCGATGACCAGATCACCATCGATGCCGCCAACAAGATCAAAGAGATCGGCGTTGGTGTGAAATGTGCGACCATCACCCCCGATGAAGCGCGCGTCGAGGAATTCGGCCTCAAGAAGATGTGGAAATCGCCCAACGGCACGATCCGCAATATTCTGGGCGGTGTGGTCTTCCGTCAGCCGATCATCTGCCGCAACGTGCCGCGCCTTGTGCCGGGCTGGACCGACCCCATCGTTGTGGGCCGCCACGCTTTCGGTGACCAGTATAAGGCGACCGATTTCACCTTCCCGGGCAAAGGCCAGCTGACGATGAAATTCGTGGGCGATGATGGCACCGTAATCGAGAAGGTCGTCTATGATGCGCCCTCGGCGGGCGTCTATCAGGCGATGTATAACCTTGACAGCTCGATCTATGACTTCGCCCGCGCCTCGTTCAACTACGGTCTGTCGCTGAACTGGCCGGTCTATCTGTCGACCAAGAACACCATCCTGAAAGCCTATGACGGCCGCTTCAAGGATATCTTTGCCGAAGTTTACGCCAATGAATTCGAAGAAGAATTCAAGAAGCGCGGCATCTGGTACGAACACCGTCTGATCGACGATATGGTGGCGTCGGCCATGAAATGGTCGGGCAAATTCGTCTGGGCCTGCAAGAACTACGATGGCGATGTGCAATCGGATACAGTGGCACAGGGCTTCGGCTCGCTGGGCCTGATGACCTCGCAGCTGATGACGCCCGACGGCAAGATCGTCGAGGCCGAAGCTGCCCACGGCACCGTGACGCGCCACTACCGCCAGCACCAGCGCGGCGAACAGACCTCGACCAACTCGATCGCCTCGATCTACGCTTGGACCGGTGGCCTGAAGCACCGCGCGAAACTCGACAACAACAGCCAGCTGATGAATTTCGCGGAAACGCTGGAACGCGTGGTTGTCGAAACCGTGGAATCGGGCTTCATGACGAAGGACCTTGCCCTGCTGGTCGGCCCCGACCAGAAATGGCTCACCACGATGGGCTTCCTCGAAAAAGTCGACGAGAACCTCAACAAAGCGTTCTGAACATCCTAAAAAGGCCGGGCATCACGCCCGGCCTTTTTCATTGGCAAATCCTGCAACCTTCAGGCAGCGATAAGCTGCAGATCCTGCCAATAATGACGCATTTCGGTGAGGGCCGCGCGGTCCTGCCGACGGGCCAGAAGCTGTAGGTAAAGCTGGCCGGGGCCTTCGAAATAGATCACGAAGATCATGATCCGAAGCGCCTCGCGCATATCTTCGCTCAACGCCTCCCATTGCGGCACAGGCCCCCGCAAATTCACCCCTTGCTCTTCCAGCACGGTCAGAAGCGCGTAATGACGCAGGAAACGCTTTTCCTGCTCCATCTGGATGATCCCGTGCCGCTCATGCGCCCGCTGCGCCTGAGAAAATCGGAGCTTCGCCATGCGATCCACCAGCGCAAGGCGAAAATGAACAATTACCATCGCAACCGTCAGACAAGACAGCACGATCCCTAGGCAAAACACTGATAAGTCAGACATTAATTCCCCAGCCACTAGTTAACATTTTGTTCACTAAAGTTAACCCGTGGCGAAATTGTGGCGTGAAAATGGATTACACACGTCAAATGACACAACATCTTGCACTTGGCCCTGCCCGCGATAAATCATGGCCGCATGACACATCTTCTCCCCCCTTCCCACAGCACGCTCGATGATGCTCAGGGCATCGCCTATGGCGGCATCATCGCAGGGTTCGGCCTGCTGATCCTGACCTCGCTCGGTTTCGTCACCGGCCAGACCGCCGGAATGGCGGTGCTGATCTCCTATGCAACCGGATGGTCCTTCGGGGCCGTCTTCTTCGTGATCAATATCCCCTTCTACTGGCTGGGCTGGAAACGGATCGGCCCCGCCTTCGTGTGGAAATCTCTGGCCGCAGTCAGCCTGCTGTCACTGACCACCGCCGTCCTTCCCCGCTACGTCCATTTCGACCTGCTGCATCCGGCAGCGGGGGCGGTGCTGTTCGGACTGATCACCGGCTCGGCGCTGCTGGCGCTGTTCCGGCACGGCTCCAGCCTTGGCGGAATCGGCATCGTCGCGCTTTACCTGCAGGACAAGACCGGCTTTCGCGCAGGCTGGACGCAGATGGGCTTTGACGTGGCCGTTTTCGCGCTGGCCCTGACCCTGCGCGACCTCGAGACCGTGGCATGGTCCTTCCTTGGCGCTGTCGTGATGAATATGGTTATCGGCATCAACCATCGGCGCGACCGCTATATCGCAACCTGAGTATTTATTAAGCATCCTTAGCTATTCTGTCAGGGCCGCGTGCTGCGGCCCTTGATTTTTTGCCAGATCGGCGCATAGTTAGGTCATGTGTGCTGACATTAATGCCGATCTCAAACTGCGCTGCCCCCCACCGACCGGACGCCGCAAACGTTTGGTTGCCAGACCTGGCCTGCGCCATCCTGATGACAAACATTATACCCGCCTCGAAGATGCCCAAGGGTTGCTGATTGCCTGTGCGCAGGCCGCGCTTGGCATCCACCTGTTACGTGCGGCGGGTCTGATGACCGGAGGAACGGCGGGGCTTGCGCTTTTGCTGACCTATATCGCGCAAGATCACGGCATCCACCTGACCTTCGGGGGGATTTTCTTTGCCATCAATATCCCCTTCTATGCTTTCGCCTACAAAGCACGCGGGATCGGCTTCTGCCTGAAAAGCCTTGCCTCCGTGACGCTGGTCTCGCTGATGGCCGAGGCTCTCAAACCCTTCCTGCATGTCGACCAGATCCACCCCGCTGTCGCCGCCCTTCTGTTTGGGGTCAGTGCGGGGGTCGGGCTGCTGGGGCTATTCCGCCATTCGGGCAGTCTGGGCGGCGTGTCGATCGTCGCGCTGGTGCTGCAGGACCGCTTCGGCTTCAAGGCAGGCTGGACCCAGACGATCCATGATCTTGGCCTGTTCCTGATCGCTTTCTGGGTGCTGCCGCTTGGCAATGTAGGCTGGTCCCTTCTGGGCGCGGTTGTCCTGAATGCGGTGATTGCCTTCAATCACCGACGGGACTGGTATGTTGTGACCTGATCTGGCAGGCTCGGCAGGACACCGAGCACAGCTGGCCCGATTGGAGTATCTCCCGCATGAAAACCTATCTGCTGCTGACGCTCGCTGTCCTGTTCGAGGTGTTCGGCACAAGCTGCCTGCAAGCCAGCCAGCAATTCAGCAGGCTCTGGCCCAGCCTCGGGGTTCTCGCCGGTTTTGCAGGGGCCTTCTATCTGTTCACACAGGTGCTCAAGACCTTACCGCTGGGAATTACCTATGCGCTCTGGTCGGGGATCGGGATCGTGCTTACGAGTCTGATCGGCCTTGTGATTTTCAAACAGAGGCTCGACTTTGCGGGGATTTGCGGCATTATCTTGATCCTTGCGGGCGTATTTGTGATCAATCTCTGGTCTAAATCCGCTGTTCATTGAGTTGAGGGCTAGAATGACCGGCCCAAATGCACTATGCGCTGGGGCAATCCTCCCTAGCAGGCAAGATTTCTCATGGAACTTCGCAATATCGCGATCATCGCGCACGTTGACCACGGCAAGACAACTCTGGTCGACCAGCTTCTGAAACAATCCGGTGCATTCCGCGAAAACCAGGCCGTTGCAGAACGCGCCATGGACAGCAACGACATCGAACGGGAACGCGGGATCACCATCCTTGCAAAATGTACCTCGGTCGAGTGGGAAGGCACCCGCATCAATATCGTCGACACCCCCGGCCACGCCGATTTCGGTGGCGAGGTGGAGCGCATCCTGTCGATGGTGGACGGTGTCTGCCTTCTGGTCGACGCGGCCGAAGGCCCGATGCCGCAAACCAAATTCGTGACCTCGAAGGCACTGGCGCTCGGCCTGAAGCCGATCGTGGTGCTCAACAAGGTCGACAAGCCGGCCGCCGATCCCGATCGCGCGCTGGACGAGGTGTTCGACCTCTTCGCCAACCTCGGCGCGACCGAAGAACAGCTTGATTTCCCGCATGTCTACGCTTCGGGCATCGGCGGCTGGGCCGATGACGAACTGGACGGGCCGCGCGAGGATCTGAGCGCGCTGTTCCGCCTGATCGTGAAGCATGTCGAGGCCCCGAAACAGGTCGAGAAAAAAGACGAGCCCTTCGCGATGCTGGCCACCACGCTGGCCGCCGATAACTTCATCGGCCGCATCCTGACCGGCCGTATCGAATCCGGCACCCTGAAAGTGGGCGATAGCCTCAAGGCCCTGTCGCGCAAGGGCGACAAGATCGAGCAGTTCCGCTGCACCAAGATCCTTGCCTTCCGCGGCCTGAGCCAGCAGCCCATTGACGAAGCGCAGGCCGGTGATATCGTCACCGTAGCAGGCATGACCAAAGCCACCGTGGCCGACACGCTCTGCGCGCTGGAAGTCGAAGAGGCCATTCAGGCCAAGCCGATCGACCCGCCGACCATCTCGGTGACCTTCGGCATCAATGACAGCCCGCTGGCGGGTAAAGACGGCTCGAAGGTCCAGTCGCGTGTCATCCGTGACCGCCTGATGAAAGAAGCCGAAACCAATGTGGCAATCCGTGTCGAGGATACGCCCGGCGGGGAAGCCTTCATCGTGTCGGGTCGGGGTGAACTCCAGATGGGTGTTCTCATCGAGAACATGCGCCGCGAAGGGTTCGAACTGTCGATCTCGCGCCCGAAAGTGATTTTCCGCGAGGAAGATGGCGTGCGCATGGAGCCGGTGGAAGAAGTCATCATCGATGTGGATGACGAATATTCCGGCGTCGTGATCGAGAAGCTTACCGGCTACCGCAAGGGCGAGCTGGTCGAGATGCGTCCGGCAGAAGGCGGCAAGACCCGCGTTGTGGCCCATGTGCCCTCGCGCGGCATGATCGGCTATCAGGGCGAGTTCCTGACCGACACCCGTGGCTCGGGCGTGCTGAACCGTCTGTTCCATAGCTGGACCCCCTATAAAGGCGCCATCGAAGGCCGCCGTCAGGGCGTTCTGATCTCGATGGAGAACGGCACCTCGGTCGCTTATGCCCTGTGGAACCTCGAAGAGCGCGGCAAGCTGTTCATCGGCGCGCAGGAAGCGGTCTATACCGGCATGATCATCGGCGAGCATTCGCGTGACAACGATCTGGAAGTGAACCCGCTCAAGGGCAAGAAACTGACCAACGTCCGTGCCTCGGGCACCGATGAAGCCGTCCGCCTGACCCCGCCGGTGCGCATGTCGCTGGAAGAGGCGATCGCCTATATCGATGATGACGAGCTGGTGGAAGTGACCCCGAAAGCCATCCGTCTGCGCAAGGTCCATCTGGACCCCCACGAACGCAAGCGCGCCTCGCGCGAGGCCTGATTTCAGGCGTGGCACTGACGATCGAGGAAGGGGGGCTGTCTGCCCCCCTTTTTCGTCTGCGACGAAAAATTCCCCCCGAGGATATTTCCGGCAGCTGGATATGGAAACGGCGCGAAAGGCAGAGCTTCGCGCCGTTTTTCCTTGTGATAGGATGATGGTTTAGCGGAACAGGATCAGCGCGCCCTCGTTCCATGCGATACGGGTCCGCGCGCCCACATCCAGCACCGGCCGTCCGAAGACATTGCGCATCGACAGGCGCACGGTCTGTTCGACGCCATCGAGGCGGACATCGTAATAGGTCATGTCGCCATAATAGACGACTTCTTCGATGGTTGCGGGGGCTTCGCGGCCTGACGCGGGTTGGTCGCCGAAGAGAATTGTCATGGTTTCGGGGCGGAACCCCACAGAGACCTGCCCGTCATGGGCATGCGAGACCTGATCGGGGCGCAGGTGACAGGCGCCAAGCCCTGCGACCATGACCCCGATCCGACCCTCCGTTTCGTCCTCGATATGGGCCGGAAGGAAGTTCATCGCGCCGATGAACTCGGCCACACGGCGGGATTTGGGGCGGCGGTAGAGTTCTTCGGGATCGTCGAGCTGGGCGATCTCGCCTTCGAACATCACGGCAATCCGGTCCGACATCACCAGTGCTTCTTCCTGATCATGGGTCACGAGCACGAAGGTGATGCCCAATTCGCGCTGGAGTTTGATCAGCTCGACCTGCATCTGCTCGCGGATCTTGCGGTCGAGCGCCGACATGGGTTCATCCAGCAGCAGCACCTTGGGTTTGAGGATCAGCGCGCGGGCCAGAGCCACACGTTGGCGCTGGCCGCCCGAAAGCGCATGGGCTGCGCGTTTGCCATAGCCGCCAAGCCCGACCATTTCGAGCGCCTCCTCGACGAGCTTGGCTTTTTCCAACTTGGTCCGCGGGTCACGGCGCAGACCGAAGGCCACATTTTCGGCCACGGTCAGATGCGGGAAGATGGCATAGGACTGGAACACCATATTGGTGGGGCGGCGATTGGCCGGCACGGAGCCCATATCCTTGCGGTCAATCAGGACCACCCCCGAGGAAATATCCTCGAAGCCCGCAATGGTACGCAAAAGCGTGGTTTTGCCGCAGCCCGAGGGACCGAGCAGCGAGAAGAACTCGCCTTCGCGGATGGTGGCGTTGATGCCGCGCAGGGCATGGTAATCGCCATAGTATTTCTGCACATCGCGAAACTCGATCATCGGTTTCGCATCGGTTTTGACTTTGTTCACAGGAAACCTCCCTGATCCTTACCACCGGTCTTGGCGATCCCGCGGCGTCGGAAATATTCGGCAATGGTCAGCAGCACGATCGAGGCCGCCACAAGGCAGGTGCCAAGGGCAAGGATTACCGGCACGGCCTTGGGGAAGCGCAGCTGCGAGAAGATATAAGTGGGCAATGTGGGTTCGTTGCCCGCGAGGAAGAAGGCGATGATGAATTCATCCATCGAGATGGTGAAGCTGATCAGCATCGAAGAGATGATCCCGGGCAGCACCAGAGGCAGGGTCACCAGACGGAAGGTCGACCATCTGGTTTCGCCAAGATCATAGGCGGCCTCTTCATAGGACGGATCGAGAGAGGCGAATGCCGTCGAGAGGATGGTGACCGCGTAGGGCGTGGCAATCAGCACATGGCCGAAGATCACCGTCAGGATCGAGAGCTTCACCCCCATCCCCAGAAGCACGATCAGAAGCGAGCCGCCAATCATGATCTCCGGAAGCACCAGAGGCAGCATGATGAAGCCCATCACCGGCCCCTTGCCTTTGAACTTGAACCGCGTGGTCGCGCGGGCCGCAAAGAGCCCCAGCACGGTCGACAGGATCGCGGTGGACAGGCCGATGACCAGTGAATTGCCCAAAGCACGGCGCAGGGTATCGTTTTCGGCCATTGCGGCGAACCATTGGGTGGTCCATCCCGTCAGTGGGAAAGCAACAATAGTGCCATTGTTGAACGCGAAGACCGGCAAAAGGATGATCGGCGCGTAGAGAAAGACCAGATAGAGAACCGTATAGAGTTTCAGACCCGAGAGTTTCATTTGGGGCCTCGCAGATATTTCCGGTTTGCCAGAACAAAGAGCGCCGCGATCAGCGCCACGACGGCCATAGCCGAGATGGTGATGGCAGATCCCATCGGCTTGTTATCCAGAGGCAGCATCTGTGCCTGAATGAGATTGGCGACCATCGGCATCTTGCCGCCGCCGATCAGTTCCGGCGCGACGTAATCGCCGATCACCGGAATGAAGACCACCAGGACGGCCCCGACCACCCCCGGCATGGCCAGCGGCAGGGTGATCCGGCGGAAACTGTTGAAATAGCTCTCGCCCAGATCCCGCCCGGCTTCCAGAAGCGAGCGGTCAATTTTTTCCAGCGCCACGAAGATCGGCAGAATGGCAAAGGGCGCATAGGCATGGGCCAGCGCTACCGCAATCGCCGGAACCGTGCCCATCATGCGGAACGGCTCTTCGAACAGATGGCCCGGCCCCATAAGACCCAGCATTTCAAGGCCCGAATTGATCACACCATTATAGCCGATGATCACCTTCCACGCGAAGATGCGGATCAGGTAGGACGTCCAGAACGGGATGGTGATGAGAAAAAGCCAGAAGCTCTTGCGCGAGGGGGCGACCTTGAACGAAATGAAATAGGCGATGGGGAAGGCCGTGCCCACGGTAAGCGCCGTGACGATCAGCGCCACAATGACCGAACGCAGGAGGATCGCGCGGAAGATCGGGTCTTTCCAGACGTCGATATAGTTCTGCAACGTGAATTCATGGATGATCGTCAGATACCCGTCCTTGAAGAAGGAATAGGCAAAGATGGTCAGCAACGGTGCAGCCAGCATCACCAGAGCATAGAGCAAAACCGGGCTGAGCGTAAAATATCCCTGGGCGGTCTCGCTCCGCCTCCACGAGGATGACGCCATATGAATCTCCCAAAATCTGACGCGCTTTCCTTGACGAAAGCATAGCGATTAAGCGGAGGAAAGCCCTAGCACAGTATTTTAAGCCCTATCTGACGGCAGACGCCTAAATATTAAACACAAACCCCTCTTTATCCGCCAATCATACCGGAAGATCGTTGGGCTGGTTCTGCAAAAGTACTGTCAATCGCGTCAAGGCCTGACACATCAGCTCTTCCGAAACGCCGCCCGAAAGCGCGATGCGCACCGCATTCGGGGCGTGACCGTCTTGCAGGACATATTCATCGGCCGAGCGCAGCAGCACGCCCTCGGCCTCGGCCATCCGCACGAATGTCGAGCTGCGCCAGCCCAGCGGCAGACGCATCCACAGGAAGGACAGCCCCTCCTGCCACGTGATCTCCTGTGCGCCCAATATATTGATCGCCATCTTCAGACGCCGGTCCATCTCGGCCTGCGCGGCAAATCGCAGGCGCATCGCATCACCGGAGGTGAACAGCCGCGTGACCATATCGGTCACCGGACGCGGCAGGCCAAAATAGCTATGCTGCGCAGTCAGACGCCCCGCCTCGCCCATGCCATCGGGAGCGACAACGATTCCGAAACGCATGCCCGCCGAAATCGTCTTGGAAAGCGAGGTCACATACCAAGACCGCTCGGGGGCAACCGTGCGCATCGCGGGCAGATTGGTCACCGGCGCGGTGTAACAGTCATCCTCGACGATCTGCAGATTATGCCGCCGCGCCACCTCGGCAATCGCGATACGACGCGCGGTGCCCATGCGCACGGCTGTCGGGTTCTGGGCATCCGGAGTGATGAAGACAAGCTGGCCATTATAGCGCCGCGCGGCATGGTCCAGTGCCTCGGGGATCATACCCTCGTCATCCAGTGCAATCGGCTGGATCTCCGCACGATGCAGGCGCGCCGCATGCCGGAAGCCCGGATAGGCAAGTTCTTCGGCAAAAACGACAGGACGATCCCCGCGCAGGCAACATTGCATGACAAGCGACAGCCCGTTCTGCCCGCCTAGCGTCAGCACGACATCCTCGACCGTCACCAGAGACCGTAGACTGAATCCCGGCGGAAACCATTCCAGCACGGCCTCGCGGCAATAGGCATCGCGCCGCAGCCCCGGATATTTCAGGTACTGGTCATTCACTTCGCGCGCAGCTTCGGCCATCGCGCGCGACAATGCCGCCGCCTGCCCGACATCCGGCAGAATGGGCGAGCGGAAATCGACCACGCCGTCATTCTGCCCCTCTCTATATTCGTAGCTGCTATTGGAATAGAGCGGCTCTGTCGGGCCGAGTCGGGCAGATTGTATCGATACAAACGTGCCGCGCCCCACCTCGGCCTGAAGCAGGCCTTCCTGCGTCGCAATCTGATAACCACGCGCCACGGTGCCAGGGGTCACCCCCAGCCGCCAAGCGAGATCCCGAACCGTTGGTAACTTCTGCCCAGGCATCAGTTTTCCTTCGCGAATTCCTTCCCGCAAAGCCCTGACGAGCGCCAGATATTTCGGACCTTTCTGGTTGGAAAGCTGCGGCTTCCACTGCAGGGCCTGATCGGGCATGGGCACCTCTCTTGTATCGGGTACAATATTTCACTGGCTGACGGTAGCAGGCTCATTGTACCAGTATTTTACCGAAAGGATCGGATTGTATCAATACAAAATACTCAGGTGCCCCATGCAAAGCCTTTTCATCTTCAGACATCCCGCGCAGCACATTGCGAAACCGTCGATCATGAAAACGGTCATGCTCTGGATGTTCCGCGCCCGCAGCCGCCGCGCCTTGGCAGAGCTGCCCCCCTATATTCTGAAGGATATCGGTCTGTCGACATATGACGCCGAACGCGAGGCGGAACGCCCGTTCTGGCGCTAATCGCAGACCATAACGAACCCCAGTGAGAACCGTCTACCCCTGTCGGTTCTGCTGTACTGGCCGGGCAAATGCCCGGCCTTTTTTGGCTTACCGGTCTTCATCCGATAGATAAAGTTCAGCCCAGAAGATGCCGTTTATGAAACAGAATTTCCATCCGGTCATCATCTGCCAACAGGCCGATATTCTGACGGGTCGGCACATAGCTTTGCAGCCAGACCCCCTCGACAAGCATTGCCTCGGTGTCCGCAAAAAGGATCTGCACATAGTTACAGGCGCTCACCGGCTCTAGCCCCGCCGAACGCGTGGCAAGATCTTTCCCACATATCTCGGACAGTGACGGATCGGCTACAATCCTTTGCATCGGCGCAAGGCTCAGATCTGCCTCCGGCAGGCCACCACCCAATGTCCCCGCCGCAATCCGGCTGGGTCGTAATTGCGGCGCAAGGCCCAGAACACGCCATTGCAAATGCCGGTGGCCAACCCAGAGAACCGGCTGCAACCCGTTCCGCGTCATCACCAGATCGCCATTCCGAAGCTCGTCACAGCGTCGTAGCCCGTCCGCCGTTAAAACACGGCAGCCTCCCTCGATCCCCGTCCCCAGCGCATAAAGCGCGTGGAGAGGGCCGGACGCCGCCGGTCCGTCCTCCGGGTCTGCAAAAGAAAACTCTCCCGCCTTCTCGTCATAATCGGAAAATGCGAAGCGCGCCTCTGTCGCCTGCTCGATCGTAGACAGAACAAGCACATCGTCCGAACAAGGCTCGGCCCCGAGCGAAAGGGCGGAAAACGCGTTGAGGTTCGGCAAGCCCATCATCCCATCCAGATAGCGCCATTGATACAGCGGTTCGGGGATGACTATGCGGATGCAAGTTTAATAAAATCTAAAATTGCCCCGTTTCCTTGAACGGGGCAACCGATTGCGGGGATTGCTCAGGCGTAAAGCAGCAATGCCGCCTCGTGACGGCGCAAGCTCCGCCGCGCCGAGGTGAAATTCGTCAGATTGGCTGCTGTCTGCAACTCGGGGAAAAGCGCAAAGATCTCTGTCTTTTGCGCCTCGCCCATCGTGGTCAGCGTCACCTCACCGGGCTGGAAGCTTTCGGTCCATGCCCCATCGACCAAGGCGATCTCGTGGCGCTCGCACATGAAGTGGATATAGCTCACCGACGGCACAACCGCGCTCACGATCCCGGGCAGGCCTACCAGATATTTTGCCGCCACAAGCACTTCATATTCTTCGAAATAAAGCTGGGCGCGTTCGCCGGTGACCAGCATACGGTGATTGGGCGACACAAACATGTCCCGCTCGGGCAGGCCATTGCCCAAAGCGCCCGCACCAATCATCACCGGCGCCTGCTCGGGCTTGCGCAGCAGCGTCTCGCGTCCCAACTCGCAACGCCCGCTCCAGACAAGCTCCTGCACGCCATTGTCACGGGTCAGAATCTTGTCACCGGCTTTCAGCTCCTCAACGAGCACTTCCCCATAGGGCGTGGCCACCATTGATCCGGGCGTAAAGCAGGGCACGACATGCTCGATATCACAGTAATGCACCGTGATATATTTTCCGGTGTCGCAATTATAGAATTTCAGAACACCGGATTGCCCCCAATTTCCGCAGAATTCGGGATAATGCCAATCCGTTTGCAATTCATAGCCTGCTTTCAGGATCTGACCATATTGCAGCGTATCGCAATCCTTGCCGGTCCAACCGCCATCCACATAAATGTCGCCCGCCGAGTCTCCGGTGAGGATGAATGTGTCCGCGTCACGCTCTCCGAACAGCTTGTCGCCGCCGCTGCCGATGAGCGTGTCATTGCCGCTGCCGCCCAAAAGGGTGTCGCAGCCAGCGCCGCCATCCAGAAGGTCATCCCCGCCGAGCCCTTTAAGAAGGTCATTCCCGCCCAAGCCGTTGATCACATCGTCACAACCATCCGAGCCGACGAGCACGTCCGAGCGATTGGTGCCGGTGATTGGCCTGCAATGACCATCCTTGTCGCAACCGCTACGGTCATATCCGTCTTTATCATAGCCATCTTTATCGTAGCCGTCCGCGTCATACCACGCGCCGAGAAGACTCTCCGTCATCTTATTCCCCTCATTAACGAGAAAACGGCCAGGATTCTGCTCGGCCCGGCTCTGAACCATTAAAGAAACGTTACCCTAAGGTTAGCTTTGTGAAAAGTGAAGCTCTTACGACACAGCGATAAAACATAAAACTGCGCAAAAAAAGAGCTATTACGCGCAGAACATCAATGGGATCGGGCGCAATACGACTGACCGAAGCCCGAAACGGGAAAGGCCGGCTCCCTTCAGGGGAACCGGCCTTTCTTTCACGCGCGTTTCAGAAGCTCTGCCTCGTGGCGCTTGAGCGATTTCCGCGCCGATTGATAGTCTTCAAGGCCTTTATGCGTTTTCAGTTCGGGGAAGATCTCGAAGATCTCGTCGCGCTGTGCATTGCCCATGCTGCCCAAGGTCTGATCCCCGGGCTGGAAGCTTTCGGTCCATGCCCCGTTGCCCAGAACCACCTCATGGCGGTCGAACATGAAGTGCAGATAGCTGGTGCCCAAGGTCTCGACCGTGGCCACCCCCTCCATCCCCGCCATATGCTTGGCCGAAACGAAGACCTCGTGCTCTTCGAAGAACAGGCTCGTTTTCGCATTGGCCACCAGCATACGGTGATTGGGCGACACCATCATATCCCGTTCGGGCAGGTTCGGCCCCAAGGCTCCGGCACGGATCAGAACCGGCTTGAGATGGGCTGCTGCATCCAGTTCGGCTTTGGTCAGATCGCGACGCCCGACCCAACGGATTTCCTGAATGCCGTTGTCGCGGGTAATGACCTTGTCACCGACCACCAGCTCTTCCACCAGCTTTTCGCCACGCGGGGTCGCGATCAGCGTGCCCGGCGTGAAGCAGGGCACCAGTTCCTCGATGTCGTAGAAATTGACATTCGCATAGGAATGGGTGGTGGGGTTGTAGAAGGTGATCTGGCCATTAAAGCCCGGATTACCGTTATATTCCGGATTTTTGACTATGCTCTGGACTTCATAGCCCGCCGCGATCATCCCCGAATAATCGAGCGTATCCCAGTCGTCGCCATCCGAACCGCCATCGACGGTGATATTGTAGTTTCCGGTCGTGCTGATCGGGGTGATCTTGAACAGGTCGCGGCCCGCATTGCCCTGCAGCACATCATTATCGCCGCCGCCGATGATGGTGTCATTGCCATCACCGCCCGAAACCGTATCGGTGCCGGTGCCGCCTTCCAGCAGGTCATCGCCCGCGCCACCCTCCAGCAGATCATTGCCCTGACCGCCAATCAGCGTGTCATTGCCCTCATCGCCCTTGAGAGTGTCATCATCAACGCCGCCATCCAGATAATCATCCCCGATGCCGCCCTCGATCGAATCGTCGTCATCCTCGCCATAGATCACGTCATTGCCGGCACCGCCGATCAGCGTGTCCATGCCATTGTCGGTGACCTTGTCGCCTGCGGTGTCAGGCAGGTTGACATCCAGACCGCTGGTCGGACCGATGCCACCATAAATCGTGTCATCGCCATCGCCGCCTTCGACATAATCGCTGCCTTCGCCCGCGATGATGCTGTCATTGCCCGCACCACCCAGAACGGTGTCATCGTCATAGCCCGCATTGATGGAATCGTCGCCATCGCCGCCTTCGATATAGTCGTTATCGTCACCGGTGAAGATGGTGTCGTTTCCGGCCCCACCCAGAACGGTATCGCGATCGTCATAGGGGTCGCTATCAGCAGACCAGAGCCCCTCATAGCCACGGTCGGGAAGCGCATCGACAAGCGGCTTGCCGGTATCGATATAATCATCCCCGTCGCCGCCTTCGACATAATCGCTGCCCTCATCGGCATAGATCGTGTCATTGCCCTCGCCGCCGAACAGGCGGTCATCGCCGGTGCCGCCATGCAATTCGTCATTGCCCGCATCACCATAAACGGTGTCATTGCCCGAATTGCCACGCAGCAGGTCGTCATCGGCCCCGCCATGCAACTCGTCATCACCGTCAGCGCCGTTCAGGCTGTCCTGACCGTCATCGCCCCAGAGCGTGTCGTTGTCGATCCCGCCATTGAGCGAGTCATTACCGGCACCACCATGCAATTCATCATCGCCATCGGCCCCTTGCAGGGTGTCATTGCCATCACCGCCCCAGAGCGTGTCATTTTCCGACCCGCCCACAAGACTGTCATCGCCCGCACCTCCTTCGAGAAGGTCGTTGCCCGCGCCACCTTTCAGCGTGTCATTGCCATCGCCGCCCAGCAGCGTGTCATCGCCCGCGCCGCCATCCAGAACGTCATTTCCGGACTCGCCATACAGCGCATCATCGCCCGCATTGCCCTGAAGGTTGTCATTGCCGTCGCCGCCATACACCTCGTCGTTGCCCGCACCAGCCTTGACCGTGTCATCGCCCGCGCCTGCCTTGACGATATCATCATCGCCGACCTCTCCGGGAAGCAGAGCATCGCCATGATCGATCATGTCGCCCTGCGGGTCGCCGGTATAGGCATAATCGATGGTGTCATTCCCATCGGTGCCCTGCACGATCCCGTCCTTGGGATTGGCCCCGACGGTGACCGTGAGGGTCGCGTCATCCAGCCCGCCCTGACCATCGCTGACCTGATAGGTCACGGTCGCTTCCCCCGAGAACCCCTCGTTGGGGGTGAAGGTCAGCGTGCCATCGCTATTGACGCTTACAGAGCCATCCTCCGAAACCGGCGTGCCCGAGATCGACAGCGCATCGCCATCGATATCGGTGTCATTGGCCAGCACATCGACCGTCACCGGAGTGTTATAGCCCGTGCTTGCCGTATCATCCTGCGCAACCGGATCATCATTGACGGGCGTCACGCTGACAGCCACTTCGGCGCTGTCGGTGTTCCCGTTGCCGTCGTCGATCGTATAGGTGATCTTGTCGTCGCCGTTATAATCGGCATCCGGCGTGTAGGTCAGCGTGCCGTCATCATTCACCGTCACGCTGCCATGTTCGGCGCTGGCCGAGGTAACGGTCAGCGTATCGCCCTGCGGATCGCTGTCATTGCCCAGAACATCGATGATAACGCTGTCATCCTCGGCCACGGTGGCGGTGTCGTTTTCCGCATCCGGCGAGAGGTTGATGCCATCTCCCTTGATCTCTTCGATCTCGGTATAGTTCAGCGAGCCGGTGACATTGCCGTCATCATCCAGAAACTCGACGGTGCCATTGGTGCCGTTGCCGTTTTCGTCTTCGGTCACATCGGTCAGACGATAGGCACCCTGCCCCGTCAGATCCAGCGTATCCCAATCGTCGCCGCCCGCGCCCCCATCAACGGTATCGCCCGCGCCGCCCATGATCGTATCGCGGTCATCGCCGCCCGAGATGCTGTCGGCACCGTCGCCACCGCTCAGCAGGTCGTTGCCGCCGTTTCCTTCGATGACATCATCACCGGCGCCACCCTCAATAGTGTCATCGCCTTCGGTCTCGTCCACGATCGTGGTGGCATTGATATCGCTCAGGTAGATCGCCTGATCGGAATCGCCGCCATTGTCGTAATCGATCACGATCTTGGCCACATTCCCGTCAACCGTCACCAGGGCAGAGCCCTGCGCGCTGCTGGCGTTCAGGCTGCCCGTATCCTGCACCCCGCCCGAGACGGTATTGCCATCCACCGTGGCGCCGCCCGCGGGCGTGATGGTCACATCCAGCTCGTTGCCATCGGCGTCATAGGCATGAACCGTGACGATATCCTTGTGATATCCGGCCGTGTCATTGGCGTAATCGATATCATTGATACGGAAGCTGACATTGGTCACCGCATCGGCCACACCCTCGGCATCCGAGGAGAAATCGAGCGTGGTGGTCGAGGTATCCCCCGCCTTGCAATCGCCGCCAGCCCCGTAAAGCATCAACCCGCTATTCGCGTCCAGACCATCGCCGCTTTCGGTATATTCGCTGGTATTGGTCACTTTGGCATAGGCACCACGCTCCTGCGCGGTAAAGCCGAAGGTCACCTTCACATCGCCCATATCGAACGAGGAGCCAGAGGCCAGCGTACAGCCCGCGCTGCCGAACTGCGTCCAGTCCACGCTCACATCGCTGCCCGAGGTCGTGCCGGTGCCGCCATCGCCGATCAGCGTGTCATTCCCGTCATCGCCGGTCAGGGAATCGTTGCCCGCATTCCCCTCGATATAGTCATTGCCCGCGCCACCGATCAGCGTGTCGTTATCGGCCCCGCCATAGAGCGAGTCATCCCCGCCCTTGCCATCAATCAGATCATCGCCAGCATTGCCATAAAAGACGTTGGTATAGCTGTCATCGCCCGCCGTGCTCTGCTGGTCGTAGCCGGTCAGCGTGTCATCATAGGCAGAGCCGAACGCGCCGTCGATCCCGTCATACTGGTCCCCCGCCGCATCCCCCGCGCTGCCGGTCATCGACACCAGATCGACATTCACCCCTGCGGATGACGCCGAATAATCGACCATATCCAGCCCGGTGCCGCCCGAAAGCGTATCGACTTCGGCACCGCTGACCAGCGTGTCATCGCCCGCGCCGCCCGACAGGTAATCATTGCCCGCGCCGCCATCGAGGAAATCATCGCCATCGCCGCCCCAGACGGCGTCATCGCCCGCGCCCGAAAAGACCGTATCATCGCCCGCGCCCGCCACGACCACATCGGCGTCGCCGGTATACCCGTCAAGATGACCATCATTATTGTCGATCATGTCGCCGTCATTATCGCCGGTATAGGCGGTGTCGATCAGGTCATTGCCATCCGTGCCATAGACGACCCCGTCGCTCAGATCGGGGGCCTCGTCAGGATAGGTCGCCAGATCGCTGTAATGGACCGAAGGCGTCTCGTAGCTGCTGTTGCAGCTTTCATATTTGGTAATCGTATAGGTCTCGCCCGGCACCAGCGGTGCATCGGAAACCAAGCCGGATTCATCGGTTCCGCGACCGATATCAAAGACATAAACATTGATGCTGTTGCCGCTGCTATCGGTCACCACATAGCGGTATTCGGGCGTGATCGAAGAGGACGCGCTATAGGTGCTGCCTTCCAGTGTGGTGGTCTGGGTGATGTGCTGGTTGCTGTCATTATCGCTGAAGCGGTCATCGCAATCGCTCAGCGAGATCGACTGAACCCATGCGTCGGAGCTGATCGTGAACGACTGGCCGACGGCGCTTTTCGAACTGGTTTCGCTATCGGGGAACACACAGGACGAGGACGCAGCAATATCGGAAAGATCCCACGCTTGAAGTGTATAAGTATTTGTCACGTCTACTCAACCTTACCCAAAACCGGCCTTCACTCCGGTAGCAGCCAACCTATGGCGCATGCCTGCGCCTCTCAGCCCACCCCTTCAGGGGCAGATGGCGACATGAAAGCAGACCGAACCCGACCCTTTCGGGCCAGCAGGACCGGAAAACGGACTGAAGGCTGCGCCTCCTGATCCCCGCCACCGCGCGCTACCCCCATAGCTCGCCTTTCCGTCGCGTTATTGCCTGAAATAACGAAAGCTTGAGAATATAAAAAGCAATATTTTTATTCTCTTACGAAGTTCATAAGCGTCACTCACCACATTTACCACAATCTGGACGCGAACCATCTTATTGTTGCCAAAATCCCGTTTCCCTTAACGAAACAATACCCCGCCATGATTGCGGAAACCGTGGGTTTGCACCAATAGACGCGCCCAATCTTCGCCACATTAGAAACAATTCAACATATCGACGCATGGGCGAAATGCCGTCAAATCAACGCAAATAAGTCGCGATCGAAGTTAACGCATTCCCTCCAATCAGAAACAGTGCCGCTGGAAAAAGAGGATTGATCACGCGGTTCACGGCCCAAAGCGAATCGTGGATTTGGAAGCGGCCCACAAGCTTGCGCTCCTCAGCACCGGCCACGCCGACCTCGCCCGGAAGCGACTGCCGAAAGCGGCCTACAAGCTTGCGGAACAGAACAGGGACGGCAGATGAAAGTGAGAACCGGATTGGGAACGGCGGGGAGCGAGGCGCTCGACCCTATTGCAAACCAACCTGTTTTTCATTGAATTTCAGATTGGTACGGGCGGCCGGACTTGAACCGGCACTCCTCTCGGAAGCGGATTTTGAATCCGCCGCGTCTACCATTCCACCACGCCCGCAATGCAATGTGCCTTGGTCTCTTACTGGGCTTCAAATCGCTAGTCAATGTCGCTACCGCATAAATCCCTGCGGTGCGGGCAAAATTGTGGAAAAACCGCGCATCCGCCAGAGACCTCACGGCAGACTGTCGCGACAGGGCCTGTTTTGAGGTTGAGGATGCTTGACCCTTCCTGCGGGTCAGGGCATCCCTTACAAACACAAAACAGGGGGCGACATGATCCGCCGACTCTATGACTGGACCATGCGTCTGGCGGGACATCGTCACGCCACTTGGGCGTTGGCGTTCATCGCATTTCTGGAAAGCTCGGTTTTCCCGATCCCGCCGGATGTCCTGATGATTCCGATGATCATCGCGGCACCGCACCGGGCCTTCCGGATCGCTTTTATCGCCACATTGGCCTCTGTCATCGGCGGCATCGTGGGATACGGCATCGGCTACGGGCTGATGGATAGCGTGGGCAAGCCCATTCTGGAATTCTACGGCAAATCCGACAAATTCGACGAGCTGGCCACCCGTTTCAACGAATACGGACCCTGGGCGGTGATCATCGCCGGTGTCACCCCCTTCCCGTTCAAGGTCATCACCATCTTCTCGGGGGTCACCCACCTTTCCCTGCCGATTTTTCTGGGATCCGCGGTCTTTGCACGGGCCTTGCGCTTTTTCGTAGTCGCCGCGCTTTTGTGGAAATTCGGCGCACCGATGCGTGATTTCATCGAGAAGCGGCTCGGGCTTGTGTTTACGCTTTTCGTCGCCTTACTGTTGGGCGGTCTTTATCTGGTGAAATATCTATGACCCAATCCCGCGCCTATATCCTTCTTGCAAGCGTCGGTTCGGCGACTCTTCTGGCCGCGGCCTTCCTGTTTCAGGCGGCGGGCTATGCGCCCTGCCATCTGTGCCTGTTGCAACGCTGGCCGCATCTGGTGGCGGTGATCATCGGTGCCGCGATGCTGGTTTTCCACCTGCGCAGCCCCTTCGCCTATCTCGGGGGGCTGGCGGCGCTGACCACGGCGGGAATCGGCATCTATCACTCGCTCGTCGAGCGTCATATCATCGCGGGCCCCACAAGCTGCACCTCCGGCGGGCCGGGGCTTGGCTCTGTCGATGACCTGCTGGACCAGATCAACCGCGCACCGCTGGTCCAATGCGACCAGATCTCCTGGGAGATGTTCGGCGTCACAATGGCCAATCTGAACGTTGTTTTCTCTTTGGTGCTTTGGGTGCTCTGGATGCTGGCGGCAAGGTCCGGCGCGCGCAGCTGAACCGCGCCCAATCGCGCCCCTATCGAAAATGCATCGCCCCGAGCGCGGCCTTTCCCCGACAAGACGGGGAATGGAAGTTGCATACTAACCGTCGGGCGGGCTATAAGAAGCCCCAACAAGATCTAGAAGAATAGAGGCGCGCGTGAACGATACTCCCGATACGCCGGACACGGAAGATAAAGGGCCGGGACGCCCCTCTTCCGAGCAGTTTCCCATTGTCTCCATCGCGTCCGAGATGAAGACGGCCTATCTCGATTACGCGATGAGCGTGATCGTCTCGCGCGCGATCCCCGATCTGCGTGACGGCCTCAAGCCCGTGCACCGCCGCATTCTTTATGCGATGCATGAAACGGGCAATACGCATGACAAACCCTATCGCAAATCGGCACGTCCGGTGGGCGATGTGATGGGCAAATACCACCCTCATGGCGATGCCGCGATCTATGACGCTTTGGTCCGTATGGCCCAGCCGTTCTCGATGTCGCTGCCGCTTCTGGATGGTCAGGGCAACTTCGGGTCGATGGATGGCGATAGCGCCGCCGCCATGCGCTATACCGAGGTCCGGATGCAGAAGGCCGCCGCCTTCCTGCTCGCCGATATCGAAAAAGACACTGTCGATTTTCAGGACAACTACGATGGCAAGGACCGCGAGCCGGTCGTTCTGCCCGCGCGGTTCCCGAATATGCTGGTCAATGGTGCGGGCGGTATTGCCGTCGGTATGGCCACCAATATCCCGCCGCATAACTTGGGCGAAGTGGTCGATGCCACCCTTGCGCTGATCGACAACCCCGATATGTCGACCGAGGCGATCATGCAGATCATCCCCGGCCCCGATTTCCCGACGGGCGGTCTGATCCTTGGTCGTGGCGGTGCGCGCAAAGCCTATCTGGAGGGCCGCGGCTCTGTCGTGATCCGCGCCAAGACCCGTATCGAGGAGGTCCGCAAAGACCGTCATGCGATTGTGGTCGACGAGATCCCCTATCAGGTCAACAAGGCCGCGATGATCGAGAAGATAGCCGAGCTGGTGCGCGACAAGCGTCTGGAAGGCATCTCCAACATTGCCGATGAATCCGACCGTGTCGGCGTGCGCGTGGTGATCGAGCTCAAGCGCGATGCGACGCCGGATGTGGTGCTGAACCAGCTTTACCGTCTGACGCCTTTGCAGACCTCCTTCGGCTGCAACATGCTGGCGCTGAATGGTGGCCGCCCCGAGCAGCTGACCCTACGCGATTTCCTCACGCATTTCATCACCTTCCGCGAGGAAGTGGTGGCACGGCGCACCGCGTTCGAGCTGCGCAAGGCGCGTGAACGCAGCCATATCCTCTGTGGTCTGGCTGTGGCGGTGTCGAATGTGGATGAGGTCGTCGCCACGATCCGGTCCTCGGCAGATGCCGCCGAGGCCCGCGAGCGCCTGATGACCCGTCGCTGGCCCGCGCATGACATCGTCGAATATCTCAAGCTAATCGACGACCCGCTGCATCCGGTCAATGACGATGGCACCTATAACCTGTCCGAAGTTCAGGCCCGCGCGATCCTCGATCTGCGCCTGCAGCGCCTGACCCAGATCGGGGTGAAGGAAGTCACCGACGAGCTGGCGGAACTGGCCGAGAAGATCAAGGACTACCTTGCCATCCTTGCCTCGCGCGACCGGATCATGGCGATCATCTCGGACGAGCTGCGCGAGGTGCGCGAACTCTTCGCCGTGCCGCGCCGCACCGAGATTGCCGATTTTGTCGGCGATATCGACGACGAGGACCTGATCGAGCGCGAAGACATGGTCGTGACGGTCACCCAGTCGGGCTGGATCAAGCGCACGCCGCTGGCCGATTTCCGCGCGCAGAAACGCGGTGGCAAGGGGCTTTCGGGCGGAGGTCTGAAAGATGATGATGCGGTGACCACGATGTTCGTGGCCAATACCCATACGCAGCTTCTGTTCTTCACGACCGAAGGCATGGTCTACAAGATGAAGACGTGGCAGTTGCCTGCCGGTTCGCGTGCCTCCAAGGGCAAGGCGATCGTCAATATCCTGCCGATCCCCACGGGCGTTTCCATCGCCGCCATCACGCCGGTCGATCGCGACGAGGCCGAATGGGCTGATCTGCAGATGGTCTTTGCCACCTCGGCAGGCACCGTGCGCCGCAACCGCCTGTCGGATTTCACCAATGTCATGCGTAACGGCAAGATCGCGATGAAATTCGACGAAGAGAATGCGGGCATGCGTCTGATCAATGCGCGCATCTGTTCCGAGGAGGACGATGTGATGCTGGTCACCGCCAAGGGCCGCGCCATCCGCTTCCCCGTGCCGGAAGTGCGGGTGTTCAACTCGCGCAATTCGGTCGGTGTGCGCGGCGTGAAGCTTCTGGGCGATGACGAGGTCGTGTCGATGTCGGTCATCCGTCATTTCGATGCAACGTCGGAAGAGCGCACGGCTTACCTCAAGCAGCGCCGTCTGATGGCCGGTATCACCGAAGAGGACGAGGCCGACGAGGATGAGGACGCGGTAGAAGGCGGGCAGCTCTCGCCCGAGCGTTACGCCGAGATGTCTGCCGCCGAGGATCTGATCCTGACGATCACCGCCAAGGGCCTTGGCAAGACCTCGTCCAGCCATGACTACCCCGTGCGCGGGCGTGGCGGCCAAGGTGTGACCGCGTTTGACAAGAAGATGCGCGGCGGCGACCTTGTGGCCTCCTTCCCTATCGAGATGGGCGACCAGATCATGCTGGCCACCTCGACCGGCCAGTCGATCCGCTGTCCGGTGGACGGGATCTCCTTCCGCTCGCGCGGTGCAGGCGGTGTGAGGGTCTTCAATACGGCCGAGGGCGAGACGGTGGTCTCTGTCGCGCGCATCGCGGATCAGGGCGACGAGGACGGCGAAGATCAGCCGATCACGCAAACGTCACAGACGGATGATACGCCACCCGCTGACGGCGCATCGGAACAAGAGTAAAATCACGGGCAGGCACATGTAGATGTGACCTGCCCTAAAAATTCTGTGGCGCAAGATCACAGACCAACGAGCAGAGTAGAGACAATGAAAAAGACAGCTATCCTCGCCCTTCTGGCCGGATTTGCGCCCTTGGCTGGCCATGCTGCCGATGTCGTCGGTGCCAATGTCGGCCTTTCGCATTACAACTTCCTTGATGCGGATTCGCGGGACAATTCGCGCACCAGCATCGGTGGCCAGATGGAAATCGGCTTTGCGCCGCAATTCTCGGTGCAGGGTGACATGGCACTGAACCGTTATTGGGACGATAGCTGGGACGGCGCATCCACCGCCCTGCATGCGATCTATAACATGAACGACACCATGAAATTCGGTGCACGTGCGGGCTATGAGCGCCTCGACAGCGATGACATCACCACGCTGGGCGTGGAATATGGTGCGGATTACGGGCTGTTCTCGGTTGAGGCGGCGTATAACCACGTGAAGAACCACGATGCCGACCTGCAGGGCAATCTGTACAATGTGTCCGCCTCAATGCCGCTGAATTCGCAGGTCTCGGTGGGGGGCCGTGTGGATTATTACGACACCGATAATGTGACCGGCCGTCGTATTGCCGCAACCGGCGAATACAAGATGGGCAACGGCTATGCCATGACGGGCGAGCTGGGCTTCAATGATCCCAACCACGACGATGCGGAAAGCTATGTGGGGATCGGCCTGCGTGCCGATCTGGGCCAGGGTGGCGTCAGCTTCAGCGACCACAGCCTGTCGGATCTGATCGTCGGGCACTGATCTTTACCGACATACGATGATGCGGCCATCCGGTAATCGGGTGGCCGTTTGCCTATCGACCGGTGCAAAAGGGTTTTAATCGAATATCAAATCCTTTGTGCTGAAATCCCGACCACGCGCCTGAGGGACAGCCCGCAAGAACGGGGTGGTAGATGGGCCGGGAGGTTGGATATGAATTTGTATCACTGTATGATTGAATTGACATCGGGCACCAAAGCGCTGGCCTTCGCGGCAGCGGCTGAGATCTGGTATGGCGGGTTGCAAAAGCGCGGACTGATCAGTTCGTGGCGGCTGATGCGGCGCAAGCTGGGCTTGGGCGCCGAGGGTCAGGCGGATTTTCTGTTAGAAATCGAGGTGGCCGACATGGCCATGCTGGAAAACGCGTTTCGGGCTGTAGGCCAGAGTGACGATGAACTGGCCCGCCATTACGACCAGATGCATGCGATGATCGCGACCTCCAGCGTCGGGCTTTACCGTGAATTTCCAGATCCCGAACGGCGCGAGCGTATCGCCCTGATCTGACGGCCCCGATTATGCCGCTTCCTGCCGGCCAAGGGCCGCGCATCCTTATGCGCAGGGCCGCAGCCCTGCGGGGCATCGAGCCCCTTGGGCTGCGCGGGTTCGGGCCTTACGGCCCGCCCCGTAGAACAAACGACCGAGCCGATTTCTTGCACAAACCGCCGATTGTCCCTTGAGAATGGCTCTTTTCAAAACCACGGCTTTGGCCTAGACGAACGCCATGACAGATACACTCCATATCCTTGGCGGCGGCATGGCCGGTTCCGAAGCTGCGTGGCAGGCCGCGAATGCAGGCGTGCGCGTTGTGCTGCATGAGATGCGCCCGACTGTTGAGACCTTTGCCCATCGCACCGGCGATTTCGCCGAGATGGTGTGCTCGAATTCCTTCCGCTCGGATGATGACGAGCAGAATGCCGTGGGGCTATTGCATTGGGAGATGCGGGCGGCAGATGGGCTGATCATGGCGATGGCCGACAAGCACAGCCTGCCTGCCGGTGGCGCTTTGGCGGTGGATCGCGATGCGTTTTCTGCCGGTGTCACCCGCGCGATCAAGGATCATCCGCTGATCGAGACGCGCTATGGCGAGATCACCGAACTGCCCAAAGACGGGCATTGGATTGTGGCGACGGGGCCGCTGACCTCTGGCGCTTTGGCCGAGAGCATTCGCAGCGAGACCGGCGCCGATGCTTTGGCCTTCTTTGATGCCATTGCGCCCATCGTCTATTTCGAGTCCATCGACATGGATGTAGCCTGGCTGCAATCGCGCTATGACAAGGGCGAGACCGAGGAAGAGCGCACGGCCTATATCAACTGCCCGATGACCAAGCCCGAATATGAGGCTTTCATCGATGCGCTTCTGGCCGCCGATAAGACCGAGTTCCACGAGGGTGAGACGGCGAAATATTTCGACGGCTGTCTGCCGATCGAGGTGATGGCCGAGCGCGGGCGCGAGACTCTGCGCCACGGTCCGATGAAGCCCATCGGCCTGACCAACCGCCATAAGCCCGAAGAGAAAGCCTATGCCGTGGTGCAGCTGCGCCGCGATAACGCTTTGGGGACGCTCTATAACATCGTGGGTTTCCAGACCAAGATGAAATATGGCGCGCAAACGGAAGTGCTGCGGATGATCCCGGGCCTTCAGAACGCGAGTTTCGCGCGTCTGGGCGGCATCCACCGCAATACGTTTATCAACTCGCCCACGCTTCTGGACAATCAGATGCGGTTGAAATCGCGCCCCAATATCCGTTTTGCGGGCCAGATCACCGGTGTCGAGGGCTATGTGGAATCCTCGGCGATGGGACTTCTAGCGGGCCGTATGGCTGCCGCCGAGATCCTTGGCCGCGACCTGCCTCCGCCCTCCTATGAGACCGCGATGGGCAGCCTTGTGAACCATATCACTGGCGGTGCCGAGGCGAAGACCTTCCAGCCGATGAACGTCAACTTCGGGCTATTCCCGCCGGTCGAGGCCCGTGGCGGGCGGCGCGGCCGCAAGGACCGTTACAAGCTGTATACCGACCGCGCGAAAGAGCAGTTCACCGCGTGGCTTGACGCCCAGCCGAAATAAAGACGGATGCGGACGCGCTTTGCTCCTTCGCCCACCGGCCCGCTGCATCTGGGCCATGCCTATTCCGCCTGTCTTGCGTGGGATATGGCGGCGGACGGGGAGTTTCTGCTGCGGATCGAGGATAATGACACCCAGCGGTGCCGTCCCGAATATGAGGCGGGCTGTTATGAGGATCTGCGCTGGCTGGGGCTGTCATGGCCCGAGCCGGTGATGCGCCTGTCGGACCGGCGTGAGGTCTATCTGGCAGTGATCCATGATCTTATCGACCGTAGCCTGGCCTACCCCTGTTCCTGCACGCGGCGCGATATTCAGGCGGCGATGTCCGCCCCGCAAGAGGGGGTCAGCGCGCCGCATCTTTATCCGGGCACCTGTCGTCACCGGAAGGGGCACTATCCGCAGGCGGGTGATGCGGTGCGGCTGGATATGGCGGCGGCTTTGGCCAGCTTGCCGCAGCAGGCTCTGACATGGGAAGAAACGGGGCTTGAGGCGGGGCTGCACCATCTGGACCCTGCCTGCCTGTTGCAGGATCATGGGGACATTGTGCTGATGCGCAAGGATATCGGCACGGCGGCCTATCACCTGTCGGTCGTGGTCGATGATGCCGAACAGGGCATCACCGACGTCATTCGCGGGGCCGATCTGGCAGAGGCCACCATGCTGCACCGCCTTTTGCAGGCCGTGCTGGACCTGCCCACGCCGCGTTATCATCACCACCGGCTGATCCGTGACGAGAACGGCAAGCGGCTGGCCAAACGCAATGATGCGCGGGCGATCTCGCTTTACCGCAGCGAAGGTGCCTCGCCCGCCGATATCCGCGCGATGGTTGGCCTTAAGTCATAGGCTCTGCGGTGATCACCTCTTTGCCATCCTCGACCAGCGTATAGAAACAGCTGCGGCGGTTGGTATGGCAGGCCGGCCCCTTCTGCGTCACTTTCAGCAGCAGGCAGTCACGGTCGCAATCGATGCGCAATTCGACCAGATGTTGCATATGGCCCGAGGTCGCCCCCTTGGCCCAGAGGCTTTGACGCGAGCGCGACCAATAGGTGACATGGCCCGTCTCCAGCGTCTTTGCGAGGCTTTCGGCATTCATCCAGGCCATCATCAGAACCTCGCCATTCTCGGCATCTTGGGCGATGGCGGGGATCAAGCCGTTGGCATCATATTTCAGGCTGGAAAGATCGAAAGACATAGGGGTTTCCTCTGCAAGGTGAAGGCCCTATCTATCGCAAACCGAGATAGGGGAAAAGACCATGAGCGACGGCGATCTGTTCCGGCTTTATTCGCAACGCATTCTGGCGCTGGCGGCGGATATTCCGCATAGCGACCCCCTGCCCGCACCCGATGCCACGGCCAAAAAACGCGCGCCGCTTTGCGGCTCGACCGTCGAGGTGGCGCTGACTGTCGAAAACGGGCGCATCACCGGCTATAGCCAGACCGTGCGTGCCTGCGCGCTGGGGCAGGCCTCGGCTGCGATTTTCGGGCATAATATCATCGGTCGGTCGCGCGAGGAGGTGCAGGCGCTGCGCGATGCACTGGCGCGGATGCTGGCGGGCCAAGGCCCCGTCCCCACGGCCCCTTTTGCGGAATACGAGATCCTGCAGGCCGCACAGGACTATCCCAATCGCCACGGATCTATCCTGCTGGCACCGGATGCGACCCTGCTGGCTTTCGACCAGATTTAACGGGATGTAAAACCTTCCATGCGAGCCTCCCAAAGTCTGAGGTGGAGGCTGCATGAACGATCTTTCTTTTCATCCCGGGGCCGGGACTAATGGAACCGGACTGGACCAGATCGCCAAACAGGCGATCACATTAGGTCGCGAAATCGTCGAAATTGCAGCCGCTCTGGATCTTCTGGCCCAGAACGCGACGGAACAGATGGGCCATCTGACCCATGCCGATCGTGCCGCAACCATTATCCAGAGTGCGAATGAACGGGTCATCACCGGCATCGAGGCCGTGGCCGGCGCCGCGCAGCGCACGCAGGATCATGTGGCCGAAACCACCACCCAGATGCGCGAAACGGCCCAGCATGCGCAGAAGATCGCCAGCTGGGTCACATCGGTCGCGCAGCGCATGTCGGATGTCGGCAAGACCCTGGCGCAGGTGCAATCGGAAAACAGCGAGATCCGGCAGATCGCCTCGCAGGTCAATATTCTGGCCATCAACGCCAAGATCGAGGCGGTACGGGCGGGAGATGCGGGGCGCGGCTTTGCGGTGGTCGCCGAGGCCATTAACGAGCTGTCGCGCAAAACGGCAAATGCGGCGGGCGGGATCAGTCAGGCCATTGAAGGTCTGGACAGCGGCATCCAGACCTTGCGCAAAGAGGCCGAGAACATCACGGATAACGCATCCCGCGTGCTTAGTGGCACCGTTGAAACGGATCAGGCCATGTCGCGCATGACGGCCTCTGTTGACGAGACCCGTCAAGCCGTGGGCGAGATTGCGCAGCGGGCGAATGAAGTGCGCGAAGCCAATAGCCGTTTCGCACCGGCTTTCGGGGCGATGACGCAGGCGATGAAGCAGACCGGAACACAGGTTACGCAGGCGCAAAAACGCACAACCGCCCTAATCACCGTCGGCGAGACCATCGTGCAAAACTCTGTCCAGCTTGGCGGCGCGCTGGAGGATGCGGCCCTTATCGACTTCGTGCAGCAGGAAGCCGCCAAGATCAGCGAGATTTTCACGCAGGCAGTTGCTTCGGGGCAGATCGAAACTGCGGCTCTTTTTGACCGGCGCTACGAACCGATCGAGGGCACGAACCCGCAACAGGTCATGGCGCGATTTACGCTATTTACCGATAAGGTTCTGCCCCCCATTCAGGAAGCGGCATTGGAGCTGGACGGCAAGATCGTGTTCTGCGCAGCGGTGGATGAAAACGGATATCTGCCCACGCATAACAGAAAGTTCTCGAAACCGCAGGGAGCCGATCCTGCATGGAATACCGCAAACTGCCGCAATCGGCGGATTTTCGATGATCGGGTCGGGTTGCGTGCAGGCCGCTCGACCGCGCCTTTTGTCCTGCAGATCTATCGTCGCGACATGGGAGACGGGCATTTCGTTCTGATGAAAGACCTCTCGGCCCCTATCACCGTGAACGGACGGCACTGGGGCGGGTTGCGCATTGCCTATGCCTTCTGATCGAAAAACCTATATGGCCCTGCCTTTCCGGAGGGAACGGATCGTTCCAATGCATGCCAAGCCGATGATGAGGGCCTGAAACGGCGCTCCACAGCATCCTCGAAACGGACCTTGAATGAAAAAACCGCCATCCCGAGGATGGCGGCGAGTAAGGCACTTTCTACGCGCCCGGTGTGATCAAGAGGCTCGTCCGGGCAGGACGATGGGCGCGCGCCGCGGGGACAGTGCGGCGCAGTGCGAGGCAGACCGGGCTTTAAAAAAGCCCCGGCAAACACAGAAGCCCCAAGCAGGTTACACAGATCGACGCGGCGCCAAGCACGTCGGACAAAAGGCTATCGCCTTCGATAACCGTTCCAATTTTTCGCAACATCGATGTAACCTCCTTGCTTCTGTTGCTCTTTTGTTCCCATTAAAAAGAGAACAAGTAAAGAACATTTTTACCGAGCTTAGGGTTACCCAACGGAAATCAGTTTGATTGCGCGATCCTGCTCCATCAACCAAAGCAGCGTTCTGGCTGCGCGTCCCCTCTCGCTTTCAAGCTTGGGGTCCCCTTCCAGAAGCGCGCGCGCATCGGTTTGCGCGGTCGCCATCAACCCCGCCTGACGTTCCAGATCGGCCACGCGAAACCGTGGAAGCCCCGATTGCGCGGTGCCGATCATATCGCCCGCACCACGCAACGCGAGATCTTCCTCGGCAATCCGGAAGCCATCCTCGCTATCGCGCAACACCTTCAGTCGCCGCTCGCCGGTCTCTGTCAGGGGCGCGCGATACATCAGAAGACAGGTTGAGGCCGCAGCCCCGCGCCCGACCCGTCCGCGCAACTGGTGCAATTGCGCAAGCCCGAAACTCTCGGCGCGCTCGATCACCATGATCGAGGCATTGGGCACATTGACCCCCACCTCGATCACAGTGGTCGCCACCAGAACACGTTTCGTCCCCGATAGAAATTCTGCCATCGCCGCGTCCTTTTCGGACGGAGACATCTGCCCGTGCACCAAGGTTACCACCTCATCCCCCAAGGCCGCCCGCAGATGTTTGAACCGTTCTTCAGCCGATTGCAGATCCGATTTCTCGCTTTCTTCGACCAACGGGCATACCCAATAGGCCTGACGCCCCTCGTCTACCGCACGCGTCAGATGCGCGACGACCTCTGCCAGACGCTCATCCGCGATCAACGCGGTCTTGACCGGCGTCCGGCCAGGGGGCTTTTCGTCCAGAACCGAAACATCCATATCGCCATATTGGGTCAGTGCCAAAGAGCGCGGGATCGGCGTCGCCGTCATGACCAAAATATCGACCGCCTGCCCCTTAGCCCCCAATTCCATCCGCTGCGCCACGCCAAAGCGATGCTGCTCGTCTATGACCACAAAGCGAAGGTCATGAAAATGCACATCTTTCTGGAAAACGGCATGGGTACCGAGCAAGATATCAATGCGCCCTGCGGCAAGATCTTCCAGCTTGGCCGCACGATCCGCACCCTTATCGCGCCCCGTCAAAAGCTCGACCCGCACCCCCGCATCGCGGGCAAGAGGCGCAATCCCCTCCATATGCTGGCGCGCCAGAATCTCGGTCGGGGCCATCATAACGGATTGGCCTCCCGCCTCGACCGCTGTGACCAAGGCCAGCAATGCCACCAGCGTTTTCCCCGCCCCGACATCCCCCTGAAGCAAACGGTTCATGCGGCGATCAGAGGCCATATCGCCCCGAATTTCGGCAACCGCACGGGTCTGCGCGCCAGTTGGCGCATAGGGCAGATTTTGCAAAATGCGCGCGGAGAAACGGCCATCACCGCGCGTCACCCGCCCCGGTTTGCGTTTGGCGTTACGTCGCGCCAAAGCCAAGGTCAGCTGATGCGCGAACAACTCGTCATACGCCAGCCGCATACGCGCCGGCGACTGCGGCATACAGTGCGCAAGATCTTCCGGATGATGCGCCGCCTGCATGGCCACGTGCCAATCCGGCCAATCTTCACGCTTTTTCAGGTTGGGATCGATCCATTCGGGAAGCTCGGGCAACAAGGCCAGCGCTCCTTCGGCGGCCTTGCCCATGACCTTCTGCGTGATCCCCGCAGAGAGAGCGTAAATCGGCTCGAAGCGCGGAATCTCTTCAAGTTGCTCAGGCAGAAGGATAAAATCCGGATGTACGATTTGCGCGCGGCCCTCGTAGATTTCGACCTTCCCCGAAACGATCCGCCGCTCGCCCAAAGGAAGCTGCTTCTGGAACCATTGGTCATTGCCCCGAAAAAAGACCAGCGTGATCTCGGCCTGCGCATCTTCAACGATCACCCGCGAAGGTGCCCCCGCCCGCGCGGCCTTCACATGGCGCAGAACCGTTACCTCGGTCGTCACGACCTGCCCGTGCGGCACCCCCGCCACCGTGGGCACCGGACGGCGATCGACCAGGCTGTAAGGCAGAGTGAGCAGCAGATCACGCGGCTTTTCGAGGCCAGCCTGTGTCAATGTCTGTGCCAGCTTCGGGCCGATACCGGGCAAGCTTTCAAGCTTACCGAATAGCGGGAAAAGACTCTCGGGCCGACCTGCCATCAGCCTTGCCCGGCCATAACCAGCCACGCATCCTCATCAATCACCCGCACACCAAGATCTGCCGCTTTGGTTGCCTTGGATCCGGCCCCCGGACCGGCCACAAGGATATCGGTCTTCTTCGACACGGACCCCGCCACTTTTGCCCCCAGCGCCTCGGCCCGCGCCTTGGCTTCCGAACGTGTCATCTTTTCAAGCGTTCCGGTAAATACGATCGTCAACCCTGCGATTTCGCTATCATTTTTCGGCTTTTCGGCCTCTTGCACCCGAAGCTGCGCGATCAGACGGTCAATCGACCCGCGCTCGGCTTCCTGATGGAAGGTGCTCACCAGACTTTCGGCAAGAACCTTGCCAACACCGTCAATGCCAAGCAGATCCTCCCAGGCTGCATTGCCTTTCGGATCGGCCTGCGTCATTGCGGCTTCGAAAGACGGCCATGTGCCATAATGGCGCGCCAGCAACGTCGCGGTCTGTTCTCCCACATGACGGATCCCCAAAGCAAAGATCACACGCGCAAGCGCGATATCACGCCGCTGGTCAATCGCGTCAAACAGTTTGAGCGCGGATTTCTCCCCCCAACCATCGCGATTTTTCAATTGCCGCACCTGACCCGGCCCATATCTGTCCCGCAGAGTGAAAATGTCGACAGGTTCCCTGACCCAGCCATCTTCATAAAACGCCTCAACCTGTTTGGCGCCAAGCCCGTCAATATCGAACGCAGCGCGCGAGACAAAATGCTTGAGCTTTTCAACTTGCTGCGCCGGACAGATCAATCCGCCGGTGCACCGACGCACCGCATCCCCTTCCTCGCGAATGGCGTCCGAACCACATTCAGGGCATTTCGAAGGAAATTCATAGGGTTGCAGACCTTCCGCGCGACGCGCAAGATCCACATCCGCAATTTTCGGGATCACATCGCCTGCGCGATAAACCTGCACCCAATCCCCCTCGCGGATGTCGCGCCCGCCACGGATCTCTTCGCCTTTCGAATCGCGCCCTGCAATATAGTCTTCGTTATGCAAGGTCGCGTTGGAGACAACCACACCTCCAACCGTGACCGGTGTCAGACGCGCCACGGGACTGAGTGCACCAGTCCGCCCCACCTGAATCTCGATCTTCTCAAGTTGGGTCCATGCCAGTTCGGCAGGGAATTTATGTGCGATCGCCCAACGCGGCGTTGTCGAACGAAAGCCTAGCCGAGCCTGCAACGCAAGGTCGTTGACCTTATAGACGACACCGTCAATATCATAGCCGAGCATCGCCCGATCTGCTTCGATCGCATGATACTGGGCAATCATCTGCGCCGATCCGGAACAGGTCTTGGTCAGCGGATTCGTCGAAAAACCAAGTTCGGCCAAACGCTTGATCGCTCCGCTTTGGGTATCTGCAAGAGGAGCCGACAGCACCCCCCAAGCATAGGCAAAAAACTTCAATGGTCTGCGTGCGGTGACCCGCGGATCCAGCTGGCGCAACGACCCTGCGGCGGCATTCCGCGGATTGGCAAAACGTTTCTCGCCCCGTTCATCTTGCGAGATATTGAGCGCCGCAAAATCGTCATGCGCCATATACACCTCGCCGCGCACCTCAAGGAGATCCGGCGCATCTTTCAAATGCTGCGGAATATCGGGAATCGTCCGCGCATTTTCTGTAACGTTTTCACCCGTTTCCCCATCGCCACGCGTTGCAGCGTAAACAAGCACACCTTTTTCATAACGCAACGAAAGCGATAGCCCGTCAATTTTTGGCTCTGCGGTAAAAGACAAGGGCGTATCCGCTGCCAATCCGAGATATTTCCGGATGCCACGGACAAAATCCTCGACATCTTCATCCTCGAAGGCATTGCCCAAGCTCATCATCCGTTGTTCATGCCGGACCTTCGCAAACCCTTCCGCCGGGGCCGCGCCTACTTTCTGGGACGGGCTGTCGCCACGTTGCAGATCCGGGAATTGCGCCTCCAATGCAAGAAGGCGGCGTTTAAACGCATCATATTCGGCGTCAGAAATCTCCGGCGCATCCTGCGTGTGATACGCCGTATTCGCCCGTTCAAGCCGCACCGATAGGTCCGCAATCTCGCGTGCCGCCGTATCTTTTGTCATATCACCGGGGGGAATGGCGGAAGAATTCATGGCGGGCTCTCTATCTTGCTACATCGCGCGCGTCACAAATATGGCCTTCTCCGCCGCACGTCCAGCCACAGCACCCAAACAGCCGTGAAATACACAGATACGAACTTCATGTTACAGATTAAAAAATGCCGCTAACAAAATGAAAAAGCCGCATTTTCATGCGGCTTCTCAGATCAAACAAGGAATACGCGACACTGAGTCGATTTTAGACGGCGACGCGGCGCTCCATCTCGCCCGGATCGGGATCGCGCAACACATAGCCACGGCCCCAGACGGTCTCGATGTAATTCTCCCCGCCAGTTGCATCCGCCAACTTCTTACGAAGCTTACAGATGAAAACGTCGATAATCTTCAATTCCGGCTCGTCCATGCCACCGTAGAGATGGTTCAGGAACATCTCTTTGGTCAGCGTCGTCCCCTTACGAAGACTCAGAAGTTCGAGCATCTGATACTCTTTGCCAGTCAGATGGACCGGCTTATTCTCGACCTCCACGGTTTTGGCGTCGAGATTGACAGAGACCTTACCCGTGCGGATCACCGATTGCGAATGCCCTTTCGAGCGACGGATGATCGCATGGATGCGGGCGACCAACTCTTCGCGATGGAAGGGTTTGGTCATGTAGTCATCCGCACCGAACCCGAACCCCTTGATCTTGTTCTCGGTATCATCAGCACCGGTCAGGATCAGGATCGGGGTATCGACCTTCGACATGCGCAACTGCCGCAGAACCTCATGCCCGTTCATATCGGGCAGATTCAGGTCAAGCAGGATCAGGTCGTAGTCATACAGCTTGGCGAGATCGATCCCTTCTTCACCAAGATCAGTGCAATAGACGTTGAGATTGGCATGAGTCAGCATCAACTCAATGCTTCGCGACGTCGTGGGATCGTCCTCCACCAACAAAATCCGCATATTCGGTTCTCCGCATTAATTCCTTGGTTATTGGAACCCTCGCACCAAATGGTTAACACACTATTACCCTAGAACGTTAATTTATTCAATTCCTCCTAGGGTTGTCTGAATTTCTGGATAGCAGTCACCTTCAACCCCGCCAGACCGTGTTTTTGCACGGCATGGGTCCAGATATCGAGTTCCTCATCGGACAGATCGTAGCGCTCCAACACTTCACTGCGCGTGATCAGACCATGAGAGACCGCATTAACAATAATAGCCTTACGCGACGCCACCCAACGGCGCGTTTCGGCAGGTGGCAGGTCCGCACGGGTCAAAATCGTACCATCAGGCAGTGTGATAGACCGCGGACCATCGACTTTTTTCAGATACATGGGCACACCCCTTCACTTCGATGCTCTAGAATGTGACGGATGGGTCTTAACGACGGGTGAAACTAACCCTTGAGAATAGGTAGGATTTTCCTATATTTCTGCGGACCTGGTTAAGGGACGTTTTCCATGAGCAAGGATATGCCACTCAATTCGCTTGGTTTTGCCAAGCGCCCCGAAGACACGCGAGTCGTTGTCGCCATGTCTGGCGGCGTCGATAGCTCTGTCGTGGCCGCGGAATTGGCACAACAGGGCTATGATGTCGTGGGGGTGACGTTGCAGCTATACGATCACGGGGCCGCGCTTGCCAAAAAGGGCGCCTGCTGTGCCGGACGTGATATCCATGACGCGCGGCGCGTGGCGGAAACGATGGGGTTCCCGCATTATGTGCTTGATTATGAAAACATCTTCCAAGAAGCGGTGATCGACGAATTTGCCGATGCCTATCTTGGCGGAGCAACCCCTGTCCCCTGTATCCGTTGTAACGAACGCGTCAAATTCAAGGATCTTCTGGAAACCGCGAAGGATCTGGATGCCGATTGTATGGCGACGGGGCATTATATCCAGCGCAAAATGGGGCCGAATGGTCCCGAGTTGCATTCGGCAGCCGATTCGAATCGTGACCAGAGTTACTTCCTGTTCTCGACCACACCCGAACAGCTTTCTTTCCTGCGATTCCCGCTTGGACATTTGCATTCCAAGGCCGAAACCCGTGCTTTGGCTGCAAAACACGGCCTGCCGGTTGCCGACAAGCCCGACAGTCAGGACATTTGCTTCGTTCCGAACGGCAATTATGCCAGTGTAATCGAAAAACTGCGTCCGGGTGCCGCCGATCCGGGCGAGATTGTCGATATGGACGGCAATATTCTGGGCGAACATCGCGGCGTGATCCATTACACGATCGGCCAGCGACGCGGTCTTGGAATTGGTGGCATGGCCGACCCGCTCTACGTGGTCAAACTCGACCCCGATCATCGCCGTGTGATCGTGGGACCGAAAGAGGCCTTGGCCACCCGCACGATTCCGGTGCGCGAGATCAACTGGCTCGGCGACGAGCCCTTCACGTCGCGCAAGGAATGGCATGTTTCGGTCAAGGTCCGTTCGACCCGTCCACCGCGTGCTGCCATCATTCGCCCGATTTCAGCGACCGAAGCGGAGGTCGAGCTGATCGTACCGGAAGAAGGCGTCTCGCCCGGTCAGGCCTGCGTCTTCTACTCCAATGATGACAGCCGGATCTTCGGCGGCGGTTGGATCTGGAAGGGCCGGTAACGGGGCCCAAAATCGTCAAAGCACACCCTCCTGTGCAGCCCTGTCATGGACAGGAGGGGTTCGGGCGCTAGGATCGCGATGTTGACGAAAGCCCGATCATGCAAAAACTCCGCGAAAACATTCTCCCCCTGACCATTGCCTTCGCTCTTCTAATGGAGCTGATCGACGCGACAGTGCTCTCGACCGCCCTTCCGGTGATGGCGCGGGACCTCGATGTTGCGGTGCTATCGCTGAAAATGGCGATGACCACCTATCTCATTGCCTTTGCAGCATTGGTGCCGATTTCAGGCTGGATCGCCGATAAGTTCGGAGCGCGCCGCACCTTCATCCTTGCCATGCTTCTGTTCATCGGCGCCTCCGCACTCTGCGCAGATCAATCCACCTTACTTGGCCTGGTTCTGGCGCGCGCCTTGCAGGGCGCAGGGGCCGCGATGATGACCCCTGTCGGTCGCCTGATCGTACTGCGCAATACCGACAGGCAGGAACTGGTCAAAGCGATGGTCTATCTGACGGTCCCCGCGCTGATCGGTCCAGCCCTCGGACCGCTGGTTGGCGCGGTAGTAACCCAAACACTTGGCTGGCGCTGGATTTTCCTGATCAACATCCCGCTCGGGTCTTTCGCGCTGGCTCTGGCATTCCGCCACCTGCCGCATGACACCCCCGCCCCCCCGAAGCGGTTCGACATACTGGGTTTTTTTATCTCGGCCATCGGCTTGGGCTCCCTTATGGCAGGACTAAGCGCCTTGGGCGAGCATATCATGCCCATGCCCGTCGCCCTTGGGCTGAGCCTGACCGGTTTGGGTTTAATGGTGGCCTATGCCTTGCGCGCCCGTCACCGCAACGACGCTCTTCTCGACCCGAACCTCTTCCGGCACCGGACGTTCAGCATTGGCATCTGGGGCGGCACGGCCTTCCGCCTGAGCAACGGCGCCATTGCGCTTTTGCTGCCTCTGCTATTCCAGCTTGGCCTGGGAATGTCCATTCTCGCCTCGGGGGCGCTTGCCGGTTTGACCGCCGTCGGCGCACTCTCCATCAGGGGATTTTCCGGCAAGGTTGTCGACCGGTTCGGATTTCGCAGCATGCTGATCCTTGGCACCTGCGTCCGTGCCGCGAGCCTGTTGGGGTTTGGAACCGTCACCAACCCCTATGACTGGTATCTTGTACCATTGCTTTTAATCGGAGGCGTCGCACAAGCACTGACCTTCACCGCGATCAATGCCATTACTTTTGCCGATCTGGATCCGCAAGAAATGAGCCGCGGCTCCTCGCTTGCAGCGGTCGCCCAACAGGTCTCGCTGACTTTGGGGATCGCGCTGGCCGGTGGTGCTTTGGAACTTTCTGCCTTCGCAACCGGTGCCGAAATTAGCAATAGTGCCATACCATTGCACGCCTTTACTCTAGGCTTCGCGATTGTGGCCACCACCGGGCCTTTGGCCATCCTGATTTTCAGCCGATTGAAAACAACCGACGGAGCATCTTTACGTCACCTCAAACGCACTGCATGATCATACGGGCGTCGCGCCTATGCGGCCCGATTGGCAACCAGATTAAGCGGCGCTTCCACTTCTTTCAGATAGACCGAGACATGGGTCCCGGCGGCAGAGCTGCGCAAACTCAACCCCCCGCCAGATTGACGCGCGAATCCCAACACCATCGGCAAGCCAAGCCCTGAACCTTTGCCCACGGGCTTTGTCGTGAAAAACGGCTCCAGCACATGATCCAGCACGGTTTCAGGAATGCCGGTCCCGGTGTCGGCAACGGTTAGCTCCACATAATTTCCCGCAGGCAGAACATAGCCGTCTGCCATCAATTCGGGGCTCTCGAAACATCTATGATCGGCAGAAATCCGGATCCGACCACCCTTCGGCATAGCATCGCGGGCATTCACGATCAGGTTGATCAACGCCGTCATCAATAGGGTCTCATCGACCTTTACCCAGTTACGCCGAGGAGAATTGATCACCTCCAACGAGATGGACGCCGGTATAAGCCGCGCGCCCAGAACCCGCACACGCTCCAGCATGACTTCGATATCGCGCGGCTCCGCTTGCAGGTTGGACTTGCGCGAATAGGCCAGCAGTTGCTGCACCAAAGTTGCAGCACGTTGTGCCGCTTCTCGCGCATTGTGCACCATATCATCCCGCTCGGGGCGATCTTCGGTCAGCTCGTACAGATCGAGATTCCCGATGATCGCAGTGAGGATATTGTTAAAATCATGTGCGACCCCCCCAGCCAACTGGCCGACAGCTTCCATCTTCTGAGCCTGTAAAGTCCGCTCGGATGCTCGCTCTGCGTCAAGGCGCATTTTCCGGCCTTCCAACAAAGCATTCGCAAAATAGACAATCAACGCAGCACAACAGACCAGCATGGCCGATTTGGCACTCAGCGACGGAACCTGCGGCAACACCAGAAACGCAACAGCCCCAAGAATCAGGGTGATCATAACGATTTCGCCATAGATCATCAGTTTCAGACGGTCGCTCCGCCGGATAAGAAACACCATCAGGCATCCCAGCCCTGCCGCCGCACTGATCCGCAAGGCCGTATCCTGCTCAAGCAGCATCAGCGCAGGAAGCCAGCTGAACCAGCCGAGCAAGACCAGAAACAAGATAGAAGCAATCGTTGTGTCTCTGGCCGTGCATACCGGCGCACGACTACGCAAGAAAACGTAATAAAGCGCCTGCAATGCGAAATAGACCGGCATCCATAGTAGAGCAGAGGTCCACTGCAAATAGAAGTGCAGTGTCAAACCACCATTAAACACAGCAAGATATCGCAAAACGAGTTCACTGCGCGAGCCGAACTCCAAACGCATCAGACGATCAATTTCACGCCTGTAATCTATGGAATGTCCGGCTTCACGTGAACTCATAATGGGGCCATTTCGCTCAGAACAGTTCAACATCATTGCTCGGCGGCGGCGGCGGCGGCGTTTCGATCACCTGCGCCTCGCCCAGAAGGCGCTGGCGCGCGCGCCCACCATTCGGCCAGAATTCGACCCGGCGAGCCTGCGTACCACCAAGACTTTGCCCAAGGCATTGAATCCCTTCCCGCCGCAGGAAGTCCAAAACGAAGCTACCATTTTTCGCGCCAACATCAGAAAGCCCTGCGATCATCCGCGCACCGCCAAAAACCTTCGCTTTCAAGGTGGTCCGTTGTCCGCCGTTCTTGATGATCTCGTTGATCAGCAATTCCATCGCATTCACGCCGAAACTGGCGGTAGAGCCAGTCCCTTCCGGCAAAAGAAAATGGTTCATGCCTCCAACACCGCTATGTTCATCATAGAGGCAGGTCGCAACGCAGGAGCCGAGAATTGTCGTGATAGACATGCCCTCGACCCGCCCAACAGCGAACTCGCCCTGAGAGATGTGCTTCGGGCGACCGATCCCCATCATCGTCATGCGAAACGCCCCCCTCTTTCGACGGCGGCCGTTTGTCGCCCGCATTGTGCTAGAACTGTCGACGCAATCCGCCCCAAGGGAACAGCCTTTTCTGCCGCACCATTTTCAACCGCAGCGCGCGGCATGCCATAGACCACGCTCGTTGCGGAATCCTGCGCAAAGCACCGTGCACCAGCCTGCCGCAGGCGCAGCATCGCGTCCGCACCATCGCGCCCCATGCCGGTCAGCATGACAGAAACGACCTTTGAGGCCATAGGCACAGCTGAATCGAACAGAACCTCGACCGAAGGACGATGACCATTCCGTTTCTCGCTTGCCTCAAGCTGGCAACGGGCCGGTTCACCGGGTTTTACCGCAAGATGATACTCCCCTCCTGGCGCAAGATAGACATTGCCCTGTGTCAAAGGCAGGCCATCTCGGGCCAAGCCCATATTCGGCGCGATACATCCCTGCAAACGACGGGCAAAACTTGCCAGAAAACTTTCCGGCATATGCTGCGTAATCAGGGTCGGTGGACAATTCGCAGGGAAACCCGACAGAACCGTTTCCAGAGCATCGACGCCGCCCGTCGACGAACCGATCAAGATGACCTTACCGTTCCAAGTAAATCCACTTGCAGGTTCGACTTTTTTGCGCGGGCCAGAACGCAGGCGCGCGTCTGCGGCCGCGACCAGCAGGTCCGGCAGGATGCCGAAAGCCTCGATAGGGTTGCCGTATTTCGGCTTGCCGATGCAATCGACAGCGCCCAAAGACAGAGCCTCCATCGCCTTTGTCGATCCACGTTGCGTCAGCGTTGATACCATAATGACAGGCATCGGACGCAGACGCATGATCTTCTCAAGAAACTCCAAACCGTTCATACGGGGCATTTCGACATCCAGTGTCAGCACGTCAGGCGCTAGAGCTTTGATCTTTTCTCTAGCGTCATAGGGATCAGAGGCCTCACCCACCACCACCAGACGTGAATCTCCCTGCAGCTGAGCTCGAATCAGCTGTCGAATTGTGGGAGAATCATCGACAATCAAAACACGTTTGGCACTCATTTCTTGCCTTTCTTGCCGTCAAAAAGTGACGTTCTAAGTCTTTTTGAATAGGGTTTGGGCGATCCCCAAACCTGTTTTAAAAGTCTTCCCAATCATCGCTGCTCGGTGCCGGCGGCACCTGACGGGCGAGATTTCCTTCAACCACTGGCACCGAAGCTTTAGGCATAGCGGGCTTAGACGCAGGCTTAGCAGCCGTCCCAGGCGCTCCTGTCGCTTTGGACGCGACAGCCTTGGGTGCAGGCTTGGCTGAAGCCGCCGCCGGTTTTGCGTGATTGTCGATGGAGAAGCGTCGCGTTGTCTCGTTGAGAGCATTCGCACTTTGACTCAGGGATTGGCTTGCCGCCGTCGTTTCCTCAAACATTGCTGCGTTATGTTGAGTCACCTGATCGAGCTGATTGACCGAAGTATTGATCTCGGACAAGCCGGAGGCCTGCTCTTTTGCCGATGTCGCGATACGTCCCACCCGCTCGGCGATATCCGTTACGGAATGAAGGATCGTCTCCAAAGCATTTCCGGCCTGCCCGACCAGCCCGACGCCGCGACTGACCTGATCGGAAGATGCCGTGATCAGACCGTCGATCTCGCGCGCCGCTTCCGAAGATCGTTGCGCAAGCGCCCGCACTTCCGATGCCACCACAGCAAAACCGCGCCCCGCTTCTCCTGCCCGTGCCGCTTCGACACCCGCATTCAAGGCAAGGAGGTTGGTCTGGAAGGCGATATCGTCAATCACACTGATAATCTTGGAAATCTTTTGCGAGCTTTCCGAGATTTCACCCATTGCTTCAACAGCTTGCTGCACAACTTGGCCGGAGCTTTCCGCGTCTTTGCGAGCCTGCATAACGATGCGATCGGCTTCATTGATCCCGTCGGACGCGCTGGCCACAGAAGAAGTCAACTCATCAAGCGCTGCTGCGGTCTCTTCAAGCGTAGCCGCCTGCTGCTCGGTGCGACGGCTCAGATCTTCTGCCGCATTCGAGATTTCGCGCGCTTCGTTATCAATGGCAACCGCATTGTCGATCACGACCCGCATTGCCTCTGCCAGACGGTCGACAGCCGTGTTGAAATCCGCCCGAAGCTCCTCGTATTCATCGCCCAGATGCTCCGCAATCTTAGCCGTGAGATTACCATCGGAGAGCGCACTTAGCCCCACGCGCAAGGTCTCGACAACCTTGGCCTGCCGGCGGGATGTCTCTTGCGTTTGTTCTGCTGCACGCGCGATTTCCTTACGGGACGTCGTTACGTCGCTGCCGATAAAGACAACCTTGACCACATCCCCCATCTCGTCGTGAACCGGTGCGATAATCCCCTCCGAGATCGCTTCGCGCCCGTCGCCCGCAGAAATTTTCCACGTACCGGTCACGGATACACCTTCGCTCATCACCCGTTGCGCAACATCCTCAATCGTGAATTCGCTGTCCACGGTGCTGGTGACATCCACAACGGGACGACCGATAAACTCTTCGGCGGAGATGCCGACAGCCTTACAATAATTCTCGTTCACGCTGCTGATACGACCGTTCAGATCGGCCTCGCCCAGCATCTGTGCGGAATCAAGCGCTTTCAGCATGGCACGCGACATACCGATTTCCGTAATATCGCGCCATTCCACCACATAACCGATGCGCCCCTCGCCCGGCATGACAACTTCGGAGATGCCAAGCGCAAACTGGGCCTGACCGATTTTGAGATTGGCCGAGTAAGGCAGGTTGGCGCTATCGGCAAGGAAATCACGGATACGCTGCGGATTTTTGTGGAACGTATCGATCGAACGGCCAACCATGGTATCTGCTTCGATGGTCTGATCGAGCACCTGGAAATCTTCCAGACGATTTTCGATCAGATGCGTCATCGCGGGATTGACATAGCTGATATTGAAATTCGTATCGGCCATCATCATCGAGGACGATCCGGCATTGAAGGCCGCCCCTTTCAGCGCCACATCCTTCGACGCCGCCTCTGCCGTCGCCAGCGCAATCTGGAAGTCTTCGAGTGCCACAGCCATCCGCCCGACCTCGTCCTTGCGGCGGGTAAAGGGCACGACAAGATCGTAATCCTTAGCCGCCAGCCGATCCATCGTGTCTTTCAGCCGTACCAGCGGCTTAGAAATACTGCGCGCCATAAGGGTGGCCAGCAGGACCAAAGCGACCAGAACGATTGCTCCATGCAGGCTCATCGATTTCGCTAGCGCAATAATCGGCGAGAACAGTTCCTTGTCGGATTGTTCGACGATCAGCGCCGCCGGATGGTTCATGAAACTGATCGGCAGGAACGCAGCAGTCGCATCACTGCCATCCAGTACACCAGCGGCATCCACCGTGCCACTTTCTCCCGCCAGAGCACGCGTGATCGCCGGATTTTCGGGCGCAGCCTGCATGACCGTCGGCACTTGCGACAGGCGCAGATTATTCTGATATTTCATATTCTGGTCAACAAGATAGCTTTGACCGGTCTCCTGCAATCCGCGCCCGTCCGCCAGAATGGCATTCAACCCCGAAAGCGGAATTTCAAATGCAAGCGCACCTTTGGGGTTGCCGGCATGATCCAGGATCGGAGCGGCCATAAAATAGGACAGAACACCCGCATGATCCGTTTCATGGATCGTCGCTTCGGAGATCTGCGGATTTTCGGTGCTGGCCTTCAGCGCCTTTTGCACCAGTTGACCGAGTTTGCTATCGGCAAAGGGGCCCGTCACGAAATTCGTGCCGAAGTCATCCGCCTTCTCGATCGAATACAGGACATCCCCCTCCGCACTAATCAGATAGATGTCGGAAAAGCCCGCACGCTTCGCCTGCTGCAAAATCATCGGATGGTATTTTTCATGGCGCTTCGAATACAAGGATCCGTCCGCCGCCGCAGTCAGCTTCCAGCGATCCTCCGCCCGATAGGCATTGCCCTCGACATAGGCGCTCCGCACCTGATCTGCGGCGCCCTCCCCAAGACGCGTCCACGAATTCTGGAAATCCCGCAGCGTATCGCGCATGAAATCGGATGCGATGCTGTCTTTTACCTCGGTCCGGAAATCGGCTTCCCATTCATTCACACGGTCAGCCTGCACCTGTGCAACATGCATAAGACGTTCCGTCGCGGCCTGTTCCAGCAAATGCCGGGAATCCCGATAGGCGGTCAGGGCCATGACGGAAAGTGCAACCAAAGCAATCGTAAAAAGAATCAGGGGCAACTTTACCCCGATCTTCACATTATCCAGAACTCTCATACAGCAGCCTCCACTCGGACACGACGCGGTGTCCCAACCCAAAGCGGGATTCTGCCCCCGCGTTAGGTCATAAACATGCTGTGAAGTGCTGAAGATTCATTTAAGCCAAAAGCAGCTTACGCCGCGAGCGCATGCCTCAGGAAAGAAAATTGGCGTTTGAGGCCGTTTTTCCTAGGAATATCTTGGCTAACACAGGCAGGATTGCGCGATATTTCTGTCAAAATCGCACGACTTTCCCATCCCGGAAGTAGCGCCCGCCGCGCCTGCCGCGACAGATTTCCATGCGCAAGCCGCGCCAGACCGGCCTGCGCCAGACCGGCGATAGCGGCGCTGCGGCCATCTGGCAAAGGGTGACGTCCGCGCCGCTCGATCTCGGGAACCGCACAAAGATAGGCCGCCAGACCGACCCCTTGTGCCTGCCCACGCAGCACGGACCATTCGCGCGCATCAACCCCCAGAAGCTGCGCCGCCGCCAGATAGAGCGCCCCGGCGGTGCCATCCAGATACCGCCAGAGCGCCTCGTGATCCTCGAAGCCATCGGGCCAGCAATCCTGTCGCCGTGTTTCGGCCAGTTCCAGCAAAAGCCCCGCCACAGGCCGCAGCCCCGCCAATGCCGGACCGATCTCGGATGGTGGCGCCGTGCCCTCTGCCCGCAAGGCCTCCAGCGCATCGACCCACCATTGCACGCGCATCTCGGCAATCATCGGCTCTTTCGAGGCCCAAGGCGCCCGCGCCAGTTCGAAGTTCACCGCATAAAGCGGCCAGAGTTTGCGGCGATCCGCCTCGGGTGTCGCCATCAAGGCACGGAACCGCTCGGGGTCGCTCTGCTCGACCATCTGCGCACAATGGGCCTCGGCCTCGGTCAGGTCACTCATAGCGGGCGCACCCCGTCACGCAGGAACTTCCACTGGATCGCCTCAAGCAGCGCCTCGAAAGAGGCATCCACAAGGTTGGCATTCACCCCGACCGTCGACCAGCGGTTGCCATTACCATCCTCGGAATCAATGACCACCCGCGTCACCGCCGCCGTGCCGCCGCCGGTAATCCGCACGCGGAAATCGACCAGCTTCATATCCTCGATATGGCATTGATACGGCCCCAGATCCTTCGCCAGAGCCTGCCACAAAGCGTTCACCGGCCCCTGATCATAACCTTCGCTATCCCAGCTTTCCGACACCGACAGCATCCGCTCGCCGCCCACATCCAGAACCACGACCGCCTCGGAGGAATTGGCCATCTCGCGCCCGTTATGGCGACGCTCGATCACCACGCGATAGCGTTCCACCTTGAAATAACGCGGCAACTCGCCCAGCACCCGCCGCGCGACCAGCTCGAAACTCGCCTGCGCCCCGTCATAGGCATAGCCGTGATCCTCGCGGCGCTTGATCTCGTCAAGGATCTCGGACAGCCGCGCGTCGCCCTTGGCGATCTCGAGCCCCATATCCGCCAGCCGCGCACGCAGGTTCGACTGCCCCGCCTGATTGGACATCGGGATCTGGCGCGTATTGCCCACCGTCTCGGGCGGGATATGCTCGTAGGTCGCAGGGTCCTTCAGGATCGCGCTGGCATGCAGCCCCGCCTTATGGGTAAAGGCCGAAGCGCCGACATAGGGCGCGCTGCGCAAGGGCACGCGGTTCAGAATATCGTCCAGCTTGCGCGACAGCCGCGTGATGCCTGCAAGCGCGCTCTCCGGCACGCCAGTGTCATAGTGGCTGCGATAGGGCTCTTTGAGCAAAAGCGTCGGGATCAGAGCCGTCAGATTGGCATTGCCACAGCGCTCGCCCAGCCCGTTCAGAGTGCCCTGAATCTGGCGCACCCCCGCATCCACCGCCGCCAGCGAACAGGCCACAGCCATGCCGGTATCATCATGGCAATGGATGCCCAGATGATCCCCCGGAATGCCCGCCGCAATCACATCGGCCACAATAGCGGAAATCTCGGCAGGCAGCGTGCCGCCATTGGTGTCACATAGCACCACCCAACGCGCCCCCGCCTCATAGGCCGCCCGCACAGAAGACAGCGCATAATCGGGATTGGCCTTATAGCCGTCAAAGAAATGCTCGGCGTCAAACAAAGCCTCGCGCCCCTCGGAGACCATATGCGCGACACTCGCCCCGATATTCTCGAGGTTCTCCTCAAGCGAGATCCCCAGCGCCGCCGTCACATGATAATCATGCGTCTTGCCAACCAGACAAACGGCAGGCGTTGCGGCATTCATCACCCCCGCCAGAACCTCGTCATTGGCCGCCGACCGCCCTGCCCGCTTGGTCATACCAAAGGCGGTGAATGTCGCGCGCGTCTGGGGCCGCGCCTCAAAGAAATCGCTATCGGTCGGATTGGCGCCGGGCCAACCACCCTCGATGTAATCCACCCCGATCCGGTCCAAAGCCTGCGCAATCTGCACCTTCTCGGAAACCGAAAACTGCACACCCTGCGTCTGCTGGCCATCCCGCAACGTCGTGTCGTATAGATAAAGACGTTCTTTCATCATTGCAGGAAATCCTGTTGAATTTTTGTCAGCATCTCAGTTTGGTTTTCTTGCGACGCCTGCTCACCAGCTAACATAGCTCTTGCAATCGCTCCCCAAGCCTCCGCTTCATGAAAATCTTCGCGGACACGAGCATTCAACTCTCTTGCAAGTATCGTCTTCACTGAGTCGAGTCTTTTTAGACTAAGCTCCACCCCCGCCTTCGACATCCGCACCTCAACACCCGCTGCCGCCAACGCCTGCTTCATCGCATCCACAGGGGCGAAATCCTTTGTCTCCATCGCGCGCGCGCGCAGGTCGGCAAGATGCTCTGCATAGGCCGAGAGATCCACCGCGGGCGCCTCGGCCCACTCTCCCATATCCTCCAGCAACAGCCCCAGCATCTGCGCCGAAGCCTTCAACTCCGCCGGATCGCTCAACGCATGCAATGCCGCAATAGCGCCCGCCGTGTTCAAGTCATCCGCCAGCGCAGCGATCACCGAGGGCGCTGCGGCCGGCGCGGGTTCGATGCCCGCGACGGCCGCCCGCCACTTGCGCAACGTGGCTTCGGCTTGGCGCGCCTTCTCGGCAGTCCAATCCATCGGCTTCGAATAATGCGTCTGCAAAAACACAAAGCGGATCACCTCGCCCGGAATGCCCTCGTCCAGCAAATCCCGCACGGTGAAGAAATTGCCCAAGGATTTGGACATCTTCTTCCCCTCGACCTGCAGCATCTCGTTATGCAGCCAGAAACGGGCAAACTCGCCATGCGGATGGGCGCAGCAGCTTTGCGCCACCTCATTCTCGTGATGCGGGAATTGCAGGTCGATGCCCCCGCCATGAATATCGAAGCTATCCCCGAACAGCTCATAGCTCATGGCCGAGCATTCGATATGCCAGCCCGGACGTCCGCGGCCCCAAGGGCTGTCCCAACCGGGCAAACCATCATCCGAGGGCTTCCACAGCACGAAATCCATCGGGTCTTCCTTATAGGGCGCCACCTCGACCCGCGCGCCCGCGATCATATCATCAACCGAGCGCCCAGAAAGGCGGCCATAGTCCTTATACGACCGCACCCGAAACAGCGCGTGCCCTTCGGCGGCATAGGCATGCCCGCCCTCGATCAGCCGCTCGATCATCGCGATCATCGCATTGATGTAATCGGTGGCGCGCGGCTCGTGGTCGGGGCGCGCCGCTCCCAGAGCATCCATATCCGCATGATACCACGCGATGGTTTCCTCGGTACGGGCGCGGATCAGATCCTCAAGCGTCCCTTCCGCTCCCTCTTCACGGCGCTTCACGGCGGTGGCGTTGATCTTGTCATCCACATCCGTGAAGTTGCGCACATAGGTCACATGGCTCTCGCCATAGACATGGCGCAGCAGCCGTTGCAGCACATCAAACACCACCACAGGGCGGGCATTGCCCAGATGCGCCCGATCATAAACCGTCGGCCCACAGAGATAGATCCGCACATTCTTCGGATCAATCGGCGCGAAATCCTGCACCTGACGGGACATCGTGTTGCGCAAGCGAATCTGGGTCATCTGAAGTCTCTCCCCCACGGCATGGAACGGCCACCGCTCGGGCGGGTTCGGGATTTCAGCTTTGGGAAAGCAAGACCGGACCGCCCGACGAATGTCAGCCGATAATGCAGCAGATCGTGATGGTTGCGGTCTGGGTCATGGAGGTTCTCATATCCTGTCCGACAGAGCTTGTGAAGCACAAACTGCCCGCCGCACGAGACCGCCCGCCCCCATATCGCAGGGCGAAAAAACATGCCTTACCTTCCCGCCGTCTTGCGTTATCCTGAGGCCAACAGACAGGACCTGCCTATGAACGACGTCACACCCATCCATCGCTCTTTCACCGATATCACCGCCGAAGCGGAACAGCAGGGCGGGTTCTGCCATGAGCTGGCCCATCACGCGCTGGCCTATCTGCCGCAATCAGGCGTCGAAGGTCAGCATCTGGTGGTCAGTTTCGGTAATCTCTCGACCAACCGGATTGAAGGCGAGCAGCACCCCTGGGGCCATCACCTGCTGCGCAAACAGGGATGGTCGATCCTTGGCCTGATCAACAAACGCAACGACTGGTATCGCGATCCCGACCTGATCGCCGCGCTGGAAACGCTGCGCGCCGAGGGGCTTTTCCGCCGCTTCGAGCGCGTCACATTCTACGGGGCGTCGATGGGGGGCTTCGGGGCGTTTACCTTTTCGCGGCTCTCGCCCGGCGCGCATGTGGTGGCCTTTGCGCCGCAATCGACATTGGACACAAGCATTGCCCCTTTCGAGACCCGCTACCGTTACGCGCGCAAGATCACCGACTGGACCCTGCCCTATGGCGATGCGGCAGAAGCGGTCGGAGACCTGGCCTCCGCGCATCTTTTCTTCGATCCGTTCGAGCCGCAGGACAAAGCCCATGCCGCGCGCTTGTCCGGCCCCACTGTCCAGCTGCACCGCCTGCGCCATTTCGGCCATAAGGTGCCGCCGGTCCTGCTGAAATTGCGGCTTTTGACCGAGGTCTCCCTGCGCGCGCTGCGTGGCGATATCAGCGACCAATGGCTGGCACAGGCGCTACGGGTACGCCATAAATCCGTACTCTATAACGAGTTGATGCTGAAAAATGCGAAAGAACGCGGACACTACCAGATGGGGTTATGGGCCGCCGATCTGGCCTTGCAGCACGAACAGCATTGGAAGCTGAAGCAGATGCGCAAAGCCCTGCGCATCGGGCGGCGTGACGCAAGACAGGCCACGCTTCCATAAAAAGCGCCCCTTGGGGGGCACTTCGCGATGCAAAGGCGGGGTCTTACTCCATCGCCTCGACGACCAGCAACTCGCGCTCTGCAGCCCCTTTGGCATGCGCAAGCGCCGCCTGATAGGCAGGCCCGTTATAGCACGCGACGGCGGCCTCCAGACTCGGGAACCACGCCAGAACATTGCGCGGGCGTTCCCTGCCCTCAAGCTGCACGAACCGCGCCCCACGGGCCAGAAACTTGCCGCCCGCTGCGGCGATGGCAGGGCCTGCCAACTCGGCATATTTGCCATAGGCCTCGGCATCCGTCACCGTCACATGGGCAATCCAATACGCACCCGGCATCCGCTCTCTCCTGTTGAAAGGGGCCGCATTTTGACTGCGGCCCCGTTTTGCTTATTTGCTTTCGATCAATGCCTTGACGGCGGCAATCGCCTCATCCGATTTCGACGGATCGGCCCCACCGGCCTGCGCCATATCCGGACGGCCACCGCCGCCCTTGCCCCCCAGCGCGCCAGCAGCCGCACGGACCATATCCACCGCCGACAGACGCGCGGTCAGGTCTTCGGTGACGCCAGCGGCCACAGCGGCCTTACCACCGGCATCGGCCACCAGAAGCACGGCCCCCGAGCCAAGCTTGGCCTTATACTCATCGACGAGCGGCGGCAGATCCTTGCCGGTGACGCCGGTCAGGAACTGGGCCACAACCCTGATCCCGTTGATCTCTTCGGCTTCATTGCCGCCGGTCGCGCCGCCCGACATCGCCAATTCGCGGCGCAGCTGGGCCACCTCATTGGCCAATGCCTTACGCTCGTCCGACAACGCCTTCACGCGATCTGCCAGATCGGCAGGTGCTGCCTTGAGAACATGGGCGGCCTCGACCAGATGCGCTTCCTGCGCCTTGAGGTAATCGATCGCGGCCTGACCGGTCAGCGCCTCGAAACGGCGCACACCTGCCGAGGACGCGCTATCGCCCAAAGCCACAAAGGCCCCGATATCGCCGGTGCGGGTCACATGGGTGCCGCCGCAAAGTTCCAGCGAATAGACATCGCCCGCCGTGCCTTTGCCCGAGCCCGCCAGCTTGCCCATCGACACAACGCGCACCTCATCGCCGTATTTCTCACCAAACAGCGCCTGAGCGCCAAGCGCGCGGGCATCATCGGGGGTCATGATACGGGTATCAACGGCGGTGTTCTGGCGGATGAACTCATTCACCTCGGCCTCGACTTGGCGCATTTCCTCAGTCGAAAGCGCCTTGGCATGGCTGAAGTCAAACCGCAGGCGGTCCTCGGCATTAAGCGAGCCCTTCTGCGCCACGTGATCGCCAAGCGCACGGCGCAGCGCCTCATGCAGCAGGTGCGTGGCCGAGTGGTTCGCACGGATCGCCGAACGACGGGCATGATCCACCACCAGACGCGCGCCCTGCCCACGGGCAATCTTGCCCTCGGTCACCTCAGCCATGTGGATGAAGACGCCCGCAACCTTTTTGGTGTCGGTGATGCGCGCCTTACCCGTTTCGGTCTCGATCACGCCGGTATCGCCAACCTGACCACCGGATTCACCGTAGAACGGCGTCTGGTTGACCACGATCATGCAGGTCGCATCACTTTCGGCCACTTCCGCACCATCAGACACCAGCGCGGTGATCTGGCCTTCCGCCACTTCGGAGTCGTAACCAAGGAATTCGGTCACGCCCAGCTTGTCGGCCAGTTCGAACCAGATCTTGCCATCGGCGGCCTCGCCCGAGCCTGCCCAAGCCGCACGCGCCTTGGCCTTCTGCTCGGCCATCGCGGCGTCAAAGCCGTCCACATCCACGGTCAGGTTCTTCTCGCGCAGCGCATCCTGCGTCAGATCCAGCGGGAAGCCATATGTATCATAAAGCTTGAACGCCGCCTCACCCGGAAGGGCCGCCCCCTCGGGCAGGCCCGAAAGCTCATCATCCAGCAGCTTCAAGCCACGGTCCAGCGTGACCTTGAAGCGGGTCTCTTCCAGCTTCAGCGTCTCTTCGATCAGCGCCTGCGCCTGACCAAGCTCGGGGTAAGCCGCGCCCATCTCGCGCACCAGCGCCGGCACCAGCTTGAACATCACCGGATCCTTCGCACCCAGCATATGCGCATGGCGAGCGGCACGACGCAGGATGCGGCGCAGCACATAGCCGCGACCGTCATTCGAGGGCATCACCCCATCGGCAATCAGGAAGGAGGTCGAGCGCAGGTGGTCGGCAATCACGCGGTGATGCACATTGCCCGCCCCATCAGGGTCGGTCGAGGTGGCATGGGCCGAGGCCTCGATCAGATGGCGCATCAGATCGGTGTCGTAATTGTCATGCTTGCCCTGCAAGAGCGCGCCGATCCGTTCCAGCCCCATGCCGGTGTCGATCGACTGCATGTCGAGTTCGCGCATCGAGCCGTCCTCGAACTGCTCGTTCTGCATGAAGACGTTGTTCCAGATCTCGATGAAACGGTCGCCATCCTCATCGGGGCTACCCGGAGGGCCACCGGCAATATGTTCGCCGTGGTCAAAGAAGATCTCGGTACAGGGACCACAGGGGCCGGTCGGGCCCATCTGCCAGAAGTTATCCTTCGTGGGGATGCGGATGATGCGGTCATCGGTAAAGCCCGTGACCTTTTTCCAGATATCGGCCGCCTCGTCATCGGTGTGATAGACAGTGACCAAGAGCTTGTCCTTCGGGATATCGAAATCCTTGGTCAGCAGCTCCCATGCGAAATTGATCGCGCCTTCCTTGAAGTAATCGCCGAAGGAGAAATTCCCCATCATTTCAAAGAAAGTATGGTGGCGCGCGGTATAGCCCACATTGTCGAGGTCATTATGCTTGCCGCCTGCGCGCACACATTTCTGCGCGGTGGTCGCGCGGGTGTAATCACGCTTCTCGACACCGGTGAAGCAGTTCTTGAACTGCACCATGCCGGAGTTCGTGAACATCAGCGTGGGGTCGTTGCGCGGCACCAGCGGCGAGCTGGGCACGATCCGGTGCCCGTTCCGCTCGAAGAAGTTGAGGTAGGTGGACCGGATTTCGTTCAGAGAGACCATATCTTGCGCCCTTCTTGGGGATTTGCTTCCGTTTAGCGCCGTGCGGGCTGGCTGTCCAGCAAAGCACGGGTGTTGTGACCAATCGAGGCTTATAATTCCTTGCCAAAGAAATGATCGGCATAGGGATTGTCGTTATACCGCGCGATTTCGCCCCAGCCCGTCTTGAGGTAAAAAGCCCGCGCCTCCGGCAATCTGGCCGAGGTATCCAGCACCAGCTCGCGGTGCCCCAGATCATAGGCGCGGGTTTCGGCCTCGCGCATCAGACGATGGGCCAGGCGCATGCCGCGCGCCGAAGGATCGACCCAAAGGCGTTTTATTTCAGCACGTTCCCCCATGTCTTTCACCGCGACACAGCCCATCGCCAGCCCTTCCGATAGCGCCAGAAGGAAGGTGCCGCGCGGCGGACGCATCGCATCGGCCTCGGGCTCCCCCGAGCGCGCGCGGTCGAAATCCTCGCCAAAACGGCGCGAGAGTTCGGCCACATAGGCATTCACGCAGGCAATCGCGCGCGCGTCATCTGGATCAACCTCGACAATCTCGATCCGCTCGCGCCCGATGACAGAGGCCACAAGATCCACGGCTTTGAGAAATTCCTCTTTGTCCTTCACGCGGTTTAACACGGTTTGGGCGGCCTGATCGGACAGCGCCTCATAGGCGTCAAATTCCCGTTCCCCTTTGCGGGTCCGCAGAATGCGCTTACGACGGCCATCCTTCGGATCGGGCGAGAGAACGATGAGTTCTTCGGCCTCAAGCTTGCGCAACAGGCGGCTCATCAGCCCGGAATCGAGGTTCAGCCGCTCACGCAGATCCCCCACATCCGAAACACCGGACCCGACCGCATGCAGCACGCGCGCCTCAAGCAGAGGACGCCCGCGCCCCAGAAAACTCTGATCAAGCGCTCCCAATTCGAGCGTCACAACCCGATTGAACCGCCTCAAACGCTTGACCGCCGGCTCTGCCTCACGTGCCATATACTGACTCCGATCCGATGTTTTCACTGACTTTAGTCAGACAAAAGCCTCAAGACAAGAAAAACCGGGCCACAACGGGCCCGGCCAGATTTCAGTGCATTCTGCACCTTATTGGCGCGTTCTGCGCCGCGCGCTTACTCGTCTTCGGTCAGCGCGTTATCCTCATCGTTCGAATCAAGGTTCAACCCATGACTCGACCGGATCTTCTCTTCGATCGCATTCGCGATATCGGGATGGTCACGCATGAATTGCTTCGCGTTTTCACGCCCTTGGCCAATGCGTTCATCCCCATAGGAATACCAAGCCCCCGATTTCTCGACGACACCTGCCTTGACACCAAGATCGATCAATTCACCGACCTTCGAGATGCCCTCGCCATACATGATGTCAAACTCGACCTGTTTGAAGGGCGGAGCCACCTTGTTTTTGACGACCTTCACACGGGTCGCGTTGCCCACCACCTCATCACGATCCTTGACCGCACCGGTGCGGCGGATATCCAGACGGACAGAAGCATAGAATTTCAGCGCGTTGCCGCCCGACGTGGTTTCCGGATTGCCGAACATCACGCCGATTTTCATGCGGATCTGGTTAATGAAGATCACCATGCAATTCGACCGCCCGATTGACGCGGTCAGCTTGCGCATCGCCTGAGACATAAGCCGCGCCTGCGCCCCGACCGTCGCATCGCCCATATCGCCTTCGATCTCGGCCTTAGGGGTCAACGCAGCCACGGAGTCGACCACGACAAGGCTAACCGCCCCCGAACGTACCAGCGTATCGACAATCTCCAGAGCCTGCTCGCCCGTGTCGGGTTGGGAAATCAGCAGTTCATCAAGATTAACGCCCAGCTTGCGTGCATAGGCCGGATCAAGGGCGTGCTCTGCATCGACAAAGGCACAGACGCCACCCTTTTTCTGCTCTTCAGCAACCGTATGCAGCGTCAGCGTGGTCTTCCCCGAGCTTTCCGGACCATAGATCTCGACAATCCGCCCTTTCGGCAGCCCACCGATACCCAAGGCAATATCAAGCCCCAAGGAACCGGTTGAGGTTGCTTCGATATCAATCTTGGCCCCTTCGCCAAGCTTCATGATCGAGCCTTTGCCAAATTGCCGCTCAATTTGCGAAAGCGCCGATTCCAACGCCTTCTGCTTATCTGCTTTCATCTTGTCCGCCATATCGAAAAGGCCCGCCGTTACCATTAGGATCATCTCCTTATTTCACAGTGCACGCCGGATCACAATTACCCGGACATGGTGAATGTTCTAGTAATGTTCGTTAAGCCGAAATTGAGACCAAAACAAGAACAATTCAACATATCGGCCTAACAAAGCTTGCGCCCGTATAGTTAATCAATAGTTTACAACAAAACCGGGCTCTGCGGCCTGACACCAAAATAATAGAATTCTGGGCGAATTATGCTGATTTTCTGGGATCAAAAACTGGTCTTTCTTGCAACACCGAAGGCGGGTTCGACCGCGATCGAAACGGCCCTCGAACCACTGGCCTCGGTCTCGATGCAACGGCCGGATGTGCTCAAGCACATGACTGCAATGGATTTTCAGAAACACCTGAAGCCCTATCTTTGCGCCAATTCATCAAGCCCCTTCACCACGGTCGCTCTTATCCGGCATCCGGTAGAATGGCTGCGCTCGTGGTACCGATTCTTGTTGCGGGACGGGTTTGATCTGCCCGACCATCCGCTCCACAATCGCAGTTTCGAGGAATTTGCTTTGGACTATATGCAGGCGCCTTGTCCCCCGCATGCAAAGTTGCAGAAACAATCGGACTTCCTGACAGATACAGCCGGAAATCTACTGGTGGATCGACTGTACCGTTACGAGGATATCGGAAATTTTCTACAATTTCTGGAAGACCGGTTAAGATTCGAAATCTCTCTACCGCGCATAAATGTCCCCCCAACCGTGGACACAAAATTAAGCGCGCCCGTCGAGGCGCGCTTGGTCGCCTTTATGAAAGACGATTTCCGGCTTTATGATCAGGCTCTCTCTTCTCAGCCCAACTGATTTTGCACCGTAGCGGTCAGTTCGCTTAACGAGAAGGGTTTCGGCAAGAAAGCCGACCCTTTGATCGGCGGCTTGCCGTCAAGGAAGACATCTTCGGCATAGCCCGACATGAAGACCACCGCCGTCCCCGGTCGTTTCTTCAACGCTTCGACAACCCATGTCGGTCCATCCATGCCGGGCATGATCACATCTGTCACGAAAATATCGACAGCAAGCCCTTCATCTTCCAGTATTTCAAGGGCTTCCTCGGCATTCTCCGCCTCGAAAACAGTATAGCCACGCAGTTTCAACGCGCGGGAGGCAAAGGCACGCACCGGTGCCTCATCCTCGACCAGTAACACGGTTGCGGTCCGCTCGCTCTGGGCCAGTTCCTGAGTGACAATGGGCTTGGCCACCTCGTCGTCATCGCCCTGCGCCTTATCATGAGCCGGAAGGTAAATAGTGAAACAGGTGCCCGACCCCAAAACGGAATCACAGAAAATATAGCCGCCCGTCTGCTTGATGATCCCATAGGCCGTCGACAACCCCAGACCGGTGCCTTCCCCAGTGCGTTTGGTGGTGTAGAAAGGCTCGAAAATCTTCGTCAATTTGTCCGGCGCGATCCCTGTTCCCTCGTCAATCACCTTGACCGAGACATAATCGCCCTTCGGAACGGACACCCGATCACGCTTGAAGTCCTCTTTGAGATACAGATTTTCCGTCTCGATCCGGATCTCGCCCCCCTCCGGCATCGCATCGCGGGAATTCACGACCAGATTCATCAAGACCTGTTCAAGCTGGCGTTTGTCAGCACGGATCTGGCGCAGGTCAAGCGGATGCTGGAGTGTCAGCAGGACCTTCTCACCGACCAGACGATTGAGCAGATGTGTCAGATCAGACAGCGTATCGCGCAGATCCAGCACCTGCGGCTTGAGCGTTTGCTTGCGCGAAAAGGCCAGAAGCTGACCCACCAGCGAAGCGGCGCGATTGGCGTTTTGTGAGATCTGGTCAAGATCGGCAAAGTCGGGATCCCCCTTGTCGTGGCGCAGCATCAACAAATCGCAATGCCCCGAGATCGCCGTCAACAAGTTGTTGAAATCATGCGCAACGCCGCCCGCCAACTGACCGATTGCCTGCATCTTCTGGCTTTGCACGAATTGCGCCTCAAGCGTTTTGAGTTGCGTGGCATCGGACAGCACCGCCACCAGTCCGGGGCGCCCTTCCTCGACCACACGGCTCAGCGTGATTTGCAGATAGGTTTCCTTTTCGCCATGCCGTGTACGCAAAACCTCGGGACGATGCTCCGCACGCCCGGCCAATGCATCCACGACCCAGTCATTGACCGGACGTCCCAGACCTTCGAACATATCGACCATAGTGGGATGGGGCGGCAGCATGCCCAGCAAGGCACGGCTGGCGCGGTTGGACGCAATGATGCGCCCATGCCCGTCAACCCGCAGCAAAGCCACAGGCAGCGCCTCGAACGAGGCCGGATCATGCTGCAGCGGACGCGTCTCGGCCACCGGCAACAGATAGATCTCCCGGCGACCGGCACGCGCCTCGATTTCGGACACCAGACAGCGGATCGGCCCGTTGGGCGTGCCGATCTCGTGTTCTTCGCCCGAACGCAGCGGCAGGTCATTGAAGATACGATCCAACGTGCGATAGCGCTCGCCGGTCAGGCGGCGCAATGCCTCGTTCATAAACAGGATCGTGCCGTTTTTCGACGCCGTCAGCATGGGCAGGCTGATCGTTTCGGCCCCACGACCGCCAGACGGGCGTTCGGCCATATCTTCGAGACGCCAGAGAAAATCGCCATCCCCGATCTGATGGACCGATAGGCGCACATGCCCGCGCCGCGTCACAAGATCCTCGCGCGCGGCCCCCAGAGCGGTTGCTTTGGCTTGCAGACGGTTCAGGACCGACCCAGGATTGGCAAAAAGCTCCCCGAGGGCGTGGGTCAGGCTTTGCTGGCCCCGCGCCCCGAACCGTTCCAGCGCCGCACGGTTCTGGTAGCCGATCTCGCCCTCGGCATCCGTCGTAAAGGAGGGAGACGCATCCTGTGCCACGAAATTGGCAATCTGCAGATGCATCTGGCGCCGCTGGTGACGCGCCCAAAGCTGCGACAGTTTCATCCCTGCGGAGATCGCCACAAATGTCGCCGCCACGGCAAAGAGCACGATCATCATAAGCCGGTCCTGCACCACCAGCCCCGCGACAATCGCGCCAAGAGCCGCAAGCAGCAGATACATCGCGCCAGGGGTCATCACACCAACATTGCGGCCGATGCTGTGCACGGGCTGATCGGGATGGACCACCTTCTGGACCTCATTCTTGTCTTCGTTCTCAGGCATGAAGCATCAAATCAGTTAAGGGCGAATTAACAGGCATCAAAGCACAACCTCGAATTGAGACCATTACAGATAGTGTGGCAACCGGTATTCTGGCATCATTCCGCATTCATCCTTTTGAAAACAGAATAGAAAAACCCATCCGATCCGTCTTGCGTCGTCAGTTGGCGATGTTCGACCCATTGCCATTCTGGGTTAACAGCAAATTGCTCCGCCTGCGCGATATTCTCGCAATGCAATAGCGAACAGGTCATATAGACCAGATAGCCCTCCGGCGCGACATACCGAGAGGCCGCCTGCAGAATCTCCGATTGCAGCGCCACAAGCGCGTCCAGCCGCTCCGGAAGCAGCTGCCATTTGGCATCCGGCGTCCGCCGCCACGTGCCCGAACCGGAACAGGGCGCATCCACAAGAACCATATCCCACTGCCCCGTCACGGCCCCCGGGGGGAGCAGGTTGATCCACGCGCCTGCCCGCTCGGCCCGCAGGGGCAAATCCTTCATACGTCCGGCATCTATGTCATGTGCACTGAGACGCAGCTTCGGGGCCCGTGCGGCCAAAGCCAGCGCCTTGCCTCCGCCACCCGCGCAGAAATCAAGCGCCGATGCCACCCCGTCAAGCGGCAAGGCCTCGATGGCAATCTGCGAGGCCAGGTCCTGCAACTCGACCGACCCGTCCAGATAGGCCTGCGCCAGACGCAGCTTGCGCGCGCCCTGCACGACCTTCAGCGCCGTTGAAGCGGCAGGATGCGGCTCTGCATCGATATCGTCGCGCCGGAGCATCGCCATCGCTTTCTCGCGCGTGGTCTTTGCCAGATTGACCCGCAGGAAAAGCGGCGCCCGCTCCCGCTGGGCCAGGCTGACCGCCACGAAAGCCTCTCCCAGATCGGCCTTGAGCTGCGGCAAGAGCCAGTCCGGCCAGTCCAGAAGCTCCAGCCCCTCGGGCACAGGCGCCAGAAGCGCGGCCTCTTCCGTCGCGGTCAATGGCGCAGGCGCATGCCCCACCCCCGAGAACACCTCGCCAAGGGTGACATTCTGGCTCCGGCACGCACCGATCATCAGACCGCGCCCGCTTTTCGCCCCGCCCAGACGGGCAAAACTCTCGCGGCACCGCAAGGCATCATAGACATGATCGCGGATCGCCGCACGGTCCTTGGACCCTGCAAAGCGGTTATTGCGCGCCCATGTCGTCAGACACCGCTCTGCCGGCTCGCCCGACAGTACCAAATCCAAAATCTCGATCGCTGCCGCGACCCGCGCTGCCGGGGTCATAAGAACCTCTTCGTTTTTCCTAGTGCTACGCAAAGACCGCCACACTTGCCAGAGGTGTTGCCGCTTTCACCCGTTGGCGGGTGCAAACGGAGCACAGGCGTTGCGCCAGACCCACAACCCCGTGCCAGAGGCTCTCAGGACAGTTTTCCCACCAGACGCACATCGACTATGCACGAATCAACATGCTCTTGGGGTTGCCTTTCCCGAAAAGTAGTGAAATGAGGAAGCGTCAAACGAACCCTGCCACGGAGACCCGGTCATGCAGATTCGCGAGGCGCTTACCTTCGACGATGTCCTATTAGTTCCAGCAGCATCCACGGTGCTGCCATCGACGGCCGATGTTTCGACCTTCGTCACGAAATCGATCCGTCTGAACATCCCCCTTCTTTCTTCGGCCATGGATACTGTGACCGAAAGCCGTATGGCGATTGCTATGGCGCAGGCTGGCGGGATGGGCGTGATCCACCGCAACCTCACCGTTGCCGAGCAAGCCGAGGAAGTCAGCCGTGTGAAGCGGTTCGAATCCGGCATCGTCTATAACCCGATCACCCTGCGCCCCGACCAGACATTGGCCGATGCACAGGATCTGGTGACGCGCTACAACGTCTCTGGCTTCCCCGTTGTGGATGCCGATAACCGTCTGGTCGGCATCGTGACCAACCGCGACATGCGGTTTGCCTCCGATGCGAAAACGCCGGTCTCGGCGATGATGACCAAAGACAATCTGGCCATTCTGCAAGAGCCTGCCGACCGCGACGAAGCACGCAAGCTGATGAAAGAGCGCCGGATCGAGAAACTGCTGGTGACCGATGCCAATGGCCATCTGACGGGTCTGCTGACCTTGAAAGACAGCGACAAGGCCGTACTGAATCCGCTCGCGTGCAAAGACGACAAGGGGCGGTTGCGCGTGGCGGCGGCCTCCACCGTAGGTGACGCGGGCTATGAACGCTCGACCGCGCTTGTCGATGCAGGCTGCGATCTGATCGTGATCGACACCGCCCACGGCCATAGCGCCGGCGTGGCCAAAGCGGTCGAGGCCATCAAGGCCTATCGCTCCGACGTTCAGGTCGTGGCGGGGAACGTTGCGACAGCAGCAGCCACCCAAGCCCTGATCGCGGCGGGCGCGGATGCCATCAAGGTCGGGATCGGCCCGGGCTCGATCTGCACCACCCGTATCGTGGCAGGCGTCGGTGTTCCGCAGCTTTCGGCGATCATGGACTGCGTCTCGGGCGCGGGTGACACCCCGATCATCGCCGATGGCGGGATCAAGATGTCGGGCGATTTCGCAAAGGCGATTGCGGCGGGCGCAAGCTGCGCAATGGTCGGCTCGGCCATTGCTGGCACCGATGAATCGCCGGGCGAAGTGATCCTTTACCAAGGTCGCTCCTATAAGTCCTATCGCGGGATGGGGTCTCTGGGGGCAATGGCCCGCGGCTCGGCAGACCGTTACTTCCAGAAAGATGCCGCGTCCGACAAGCTGGTCCCCGAAGGGATCGAAGGTCAGGTGCCCTATAAAGGTGCCGCCGGTGCCGTGATCCACCAGATGGTTGGCGGCCTGCGCGCAGCTATGGGCTATACCGGCTCGGCCACGATCGCCGACATGCGCGGCGGCTGCGAATTTGTCCGCATCACCGGCGCGGGCCTCAAAGAAAGCCATGTCCACGACGTGCAGATCACGCGGGAGTCGCCGAACTATCGGATCGGCTGACCCCATATTTTACTGGGCTTTATGGGGCTGGGGCGAGAAATCGCCCCGGCCTTTTTTCATGACCACAAGGCGAACCGGGCAGAGTATCAACCAGATGGCGGATACAGAAATGTTTGGAACCATTCCGAAAAAGGAATAAACGCCAGCGGCGGGTCTGGGAGAAAACAACGGCCCTGCAGAGGATGGCTGCTGGCCCGCTTCACATCACTGTCACGCTTGTTCGGCTCGCTCGCGCCCTTCGGCATCATGCGCAAGTCCCGAACGTCGATATCGGCATGCGCAGAACCAAGGGAGGAACGCGCACCGCCTTTCTTGCCCCTCCCACTTGTCTGGACGAGACGAGTGCGCCCCATGACCTCTCCGTCGCGCGGATCATCATGGCTCCAGCCCCTCTGTCCAAAGAAGAAACACCGCAAAGGCTGGCAGACATTCTCTAGATCGGCAGCACCCAGACTGTCGCACCAAGCGATTGCAGCTGTGCCCCCGTTCCCATCTTGAAGCGCATGAGCCCCGCCCCCTCTTCCGAGTTCACATCCCCCAGATCGATCCATCGGATTCCCTGAGCGCGCAGCGCGATCGAGACCTGCCAGAGCAGGAAATTATGCGCCCCCGCCTTGCGACCTTCCTCACCGGACCAGCCAAGATGATAGGTCGCAACCCGCCCGTGACACATCAGCACCATCCCGGCCAAACGCGCGCCGCTCTCGGACTGCACCCCGAGAGAGATCACCGACCCGGGCATCGCCATCTCCCACGCCGTGATAAAATCACGTGGCAGTGCCTTGTAACCACGCTGTTTTCTTTGGGCGTGCTCGGCCTCCAGAAGCCATGCCGGATCTTCCTCCAGCGTGATCCGCATCCCCTTGCGCTCGGCAGAGGCCAGGCGATTGCGCCATTTCGGGTCCAGCGAGCTGCGCAGATTGGCAATCTCGGGGCCCAGGGCCCAAACCGCTTCATGTCGTGCCGTTACAATCGGAATAAGGCCACGCCCTGACAGCGGCGTTTCGGGCGTTACAAGCAGAAGACCCGGCGCAAATCTGCGCGCCAGTTTACGCAAGACCCGCGCCTGATCCGCATCAGACACGCCCTTGGCAAAGACAGGCCCCCGCCCCAGCCACCAAAGACCACGCCGGCCGATCACCTGCGCCAGCGCGATCCGTTCCCCTGCATGTGACAGCACAAGCCGCGCCACACGCCGCCCGCCAGCCCGCGCAATTTCGCCATAGGCCCCGAATTGCTGGAACGCCGGAGGGTAAGCCGCATTGAAGGCCAGCAGGGCAGCATCCCATCCCGCAGCGTCCAAGCGCGATTCTGTAACCGTTATTTTGTTCATGGTCTCTGTTAAGCACAAATTCACCTAACGCGTGCTTAATGGCGATCGAATTCACGGCTAAAGGATAGTCCATGTCCGATCATTCATCTCTGCCCAGAATTGCCGCGCCGCGCTATACGCTCTGGGCCGCAGGATGCCTTGCATCCGGCCTGTCGATCCTCTGGCTTGGCCTGTTTGTCTGCGTCCGTCTGATCACCTGACAGCGACGGACTATCCGTAGCCTGCCCCCACTCATTGCGAAAACGGATCCTCTATGTGCGTTTCCTGCAAAGCCGTCATGGCCTGTGCCGTCACCCTCTGTCTCTGCGGTCCCGTCCATGCGGGCGGAATCGACCGTACCCCTTTCAGCACGGGGTTACTGTTTGAACCCGGTCGCATCGTCCAGTTCGAGCTGGGCGGCTTCCAGCCGGAGGTCTCGGGGAAATTGCGCTCCGGCACCGTCTTCCCGCCCGGACTGAAATCCGGCGATATGTCGACGGGCTTCGGCACTTGGACCTTGGGTGTCAAACTGCCGCTATCCGAGAAAACGGATCTTGTACTGAGTGTCGACCATCCCTTCGGGGCAAATGTTGCCTATCCTTCCTCGACAGATGGCTATCCGCTTGCCGGATCGGTCGCCAAACTGGAAAGTCAGGCGCTGACCGGCCTGTTGCGGTACAGGCTCACTCCCTCGATCTCGGCGCTGGCGGGGATACGTATCGAGCAGATGACGGGCGATGCCGCATTGCAGCTGCATATGGGACCGGCCGTGCTGACCTATGATCTGGCGGCCAGTCGGGAAGCCGATCCGGGCTATATCATCGGCGTGGCATGGGAGAAGCCAGAAATCGCGGCACGTGTGACACTCAGTTATCTTTCCTCGATTACCCATGACTTCAGCGGCAGGGAAACCACAATGGGCCTGCAGGCGCGCAGCCACTGGACCACCAAGACACCGCAATCCATTCTGCTGGAAGCCCAGACGGGGATCGCCCCCGACACGCTTCTCTTCGGCTCTATCCGCTGGACGGACTGGAGCAGTTTCTCCATCGGACCGGATCTCTACCGCCAGACGCCTTTCAGCGTAGAGGGCAGCGATCTTGTTGATCCGGTGGCCGATACGATGACCTACACGCTCGGTGTCGGGCATCGCTTCAACGCGATGTGGTCGGGAGCGGTGATTGCAACCTACGAGCCCTCCAGCGGCGATATCGTCGGCAATCTCGGTCCGACCGATGGCTACCGGAGCCTCGCGCTGGCCGCCACATGGACCGATGGCGCGCTTTCGGCCACGTTAGGGCTGCGTTATATCGAGATCGGTGGCGCAAAAACACGGATTGCCGAATTTGACGACAATTCCGGCTGGGGCGTCGGGCTGCGGCTCGGCTATCGGTTTTAAAAACCGGTCCGGTTCTTCCCCACGGATCACATCGCTCAGATCGCCGCCATGCGATGAAACCCCGTGACCTTGGCCGCCCGACCCGCTAAAGCTGCGGCTGAAGACAGAGGGTTGAGGCGCGCCGATGAGCTACGGAACACCGATTTACAAGACACGGGCAGACTGGCTGGCGGCCAAAAACAGACATGTCCTGCTTTTTGCAATGTCGGGTTTGGGCAAAACCTACCTTTCCTCCATGCTGCGCGCTGGGGGGAGATGGTTCCACTATTCCATCGATTACCGCATCGGCACCCGATACATGGGCGAATATATTGCCGATAACTTCAAAAGCGAGGCGATGAAGGTGCCCTTCCTGCGCGAGCTTTTGCTGCAAGATGCGGTCTATATCGCGTCCAACATCACCTTCGACAATCTCGCGCCGCTGTCCACCTATCTCGGCAAGCCCGGCTCCAGCCAGAAAGGCGGCCTGCCCTTCGAGGAATATATGCTGCGTCAGGACCAGCATCGTCGCGCCGAGACCGCAGCCCTTCTGGATACGACCCATTTCATCCGCCGCGCCCGCGCCATCTATGACATCCCGCATTTCATCTGTGACACCGGCGGGTCCATCTGCGAGGTCGTGGACCCCGAAGACCCGAAAGATCCGATCCTGTCGGAACTGGCCGCCCATAACCTGATGATCTGGATCGAGGGGTCGGATGCCCATACGGACGAGCTTGTCCGCCGCTTCGACCGTGCTCCCAAACCCATGTATTACCAGCCGCAATTCCTTGAACGGAAATGGGTGGAATATCGGGTGGCGCGGGGCCTCAAGGAGGAGGAGGTCGATCCCGATGATTTCGTGCGCTGGACCTACCGGCAGGCACTTGAACACCGTCAGCCGCGCTATGCGGCAATGGCACGGAACTGGGGTATCACGCTGAAGGCGGAGCAGCTTGTCACGGTGCGCGATGAACAGGACTTCATCCAGCTGGTGGCCTCTGCCCTTCCCAAATAAGCCTTTCCTCCCTATCTACTATCTTCCGCATAGACATTACCTTCAGGAACAGACCCATGCCCATCACCCTGCCCGAAACGCTCCCCGCCTTTGACATCCTGTCGAAGGAAGGCGTGATGGTGATGAGCCCCGGTCGCGCGGCGACACAGGATATCCGGCCTTTGCGGATCGGGCTGCTGAATCTGATGCCCAAGAAAATCCAGACCGAAAACCAGTTTGCCCGTCTGATCGGGGCAACCCCCCTGCAGATCGACTTCCAGCTGATCCGCATGACCGAACATCAGACCAAGAACACCGCCGCCGAACATATGGAGGCCTTCTACCGCCCCTTTGCCGAGGTCGAGGCCGCGGGCGAGCGTTTCGACGGGCTGCTGATCACCGGCGCCCCGATCGAGCATCTGCCCTTCGAGGAGGTCACCTATTGGGACGAGCTCCGCCGCGTCTTCGACTGGACGCGGACCCATGTGTTTTCCACCTTTGGCGTGTGCTGGGGCGGGATGGCAATGGCCTATCACACCCACGGCATCCCCAAGCACCTGCTTCCCGAAAAACAGTTCGGCCTTTACCGGCACGAGAACTGCGACCCGACCTCGCATTATCTGCGCGGGTTTTCGGATGACTGCCTCGTGCCCGTCTCCCGCTGGACAGAGATGCGCCGTGCCGAGATGGAAGCGGCAGGGTTGAAGATGCTGCTTGACAGTGCCGAAACGGGCCCCTGCCTCGTCGAGGACAAAGCCGCGCGGGCGCTCTATGTCTTCAACCATTTCGAATATGACAGCGCGACGTTGAAAGACGAATATGATCGTGATGTGGCAGCGGGGAAACCCGTCACCCTTCCGGTGAATTACTATCCTGAGAATGACCCAACCCGGATGCCGAAGAACCGGTGGCGCAGCCATGCGCATCTTCTTTACGGCAACTGGATCAATCAGATCTATCAGGATACGCCCTATGACCTTCGCGATATCGGCGCTTGACTATACGGTTCTGGCTGCGGCCATCGCATCGGGGGGCACGCTCTGGCAGGCTGCGCGGCGCGAAGCCCGCGCCGAAGCGCGATACCCCCCTACCGGCGAGATCGTGACGCTTGCGGCGGGCGAATTTGCCGGAGCCCGCGTCCATATCGACATGCGCGGCCCCGAAGCGGCCCCGCAGATCGTGTTGATCCACGGGGCCTCGGGAAGCCTGCGTGACATGACCTTCCAGCTCGCCCCCGCTCTGGAGCGCGATTACCGCCTCTTTATCGTTGACCGCCCCGGCTTTGGCTGGTCGGACCCGCTCAAACACGACAGCATCTTCCGTCAGGCGCGTCTGCTACAGGCGGCCACCTCCCAGCTTGGGGCGCGACAGCCCTTGATCGTCGGGCACTCCTATGGTGGGGCCGTGGCGCTGGCATGGGCGAGCGAGGCTCCTGACAGCCTGTCGGGACTGGTGCTTCTGGCGGCCGCATCGCAGGAATGGCATACGCCTCTGCCGTGGCTCTACCGCCTGACCGCCCCTGCGCTGGGGCAGGCCCTGGCCGTGCCGGTGATTTCTGCTTGGGCACCCGACGGGGCTGTCAGCTCTGCCGTCGAAGAGGTGTTCGCGCCCGAGGCCATGCCCGAGGGCTATATCGCGCATTTCGGGCCACAGATGACCCTGCGCCGCAAGACCATGCGCGCCAATGCCCGCCAGCGTGCCAATCTGGAGACGGAAATCCGGCAGATGGTGCCGCGTTACCATCAGATCCACGTGCCGGTCGAATTGCTGCATGGCGATCGGGATACAATCGTCGATCTTGGCATCCATTCGCGCCCGACACAGGCCCTGCTGCCACAGGCGCGGCTAACGGTGCTACAGGGAGCGGGCCATATGATCAATCATACGCGGCTGGACGCGGTTCTAGCCGCCATCCGGCGGATTGCGCCCTAACGCTGGGACACCACCAGACGCACCCCCAAAACGATCAGGATCGACCCGAACATCCGGTCGAAGATCTTTCCGAGGCGGGGTGCGCGGCGCAAACCTGCACAAAGCCTGTCTGCGACAAAAACAAGCGGCAGCTCGAAAAGCGCCGCCACCACAATGATCAACCCGCCATGCAGCGCCAGTTGCGCCCAGACGGGCCCTGCCCCGTCCACCACGAATTGCGGCAGAAACGCGAGGAAAAACAGGGCCACCTTGGGATTGAGGACAGACACCATAAGCCCCTGCCGGAGCGTTCTGCCAAACGAGGCTGGCCGGACGGGGGCAATCTGCAACACGCCCGCTTTCGTGCGAAACGCCATGAGTCCCAGATAGAACAGATAGGCCGCGCCGATCCATTTCACGACGGAAAAGGCCACAGCCGACCCTGCCAGAAGCGCCGAAAGCCCGGTCGCTGCGGCACAGATATGCACAAGCGCCCCGCACCAGACCCCCGCCAGCGCCGCAAGCCCTGCCCGCTTTCCACGGCTGAGCGTCTGGCCGAGGATAAAGGCCATATCCGGACCGGGCGAGACATTCAGCACAACCGCCGCCGACAGGAATGTCAGCCAATGCAGCAAAGAATATTCAAACATCAACGGCTTCCTTGAAAAATTTCCGTAATCTTCGGGCATCGCACGGCATTCTACAAGCAGGATATCGCGCGGCATATGGCAGGGGCGACCCTTGCCCTGACGGTCGCAGTTTTGCATAGTAGAACGATCCAAAGGAGGGCCCATGAGCGAGACACCTCAACCCAGCACGCAGGCCGTACCCTTCATCGGGCAGATCACTGATTTTCTCGAACATACCGCGCCCGAAGACATCCGCGAGGCCATTCGCACCAAAGGCCCCAAAGAGATGCTCAGCCCCTCTTATCCCTATCCGACAGCGATGAAGGGGAAGGACTATGACAAGCGGATGGAAGAGCTCCAGATCGAGCTTGTCAAAATGCATTACGGCCTGAAGGCGTCGGGCAAGCGGATGATGGTGCTGTTTGAGGGCCGCGATGCCGCAGGCAAGGGCAGCACGATCAAGCGGGTGCAGGAAAACCTCAATCCGCGTTCGGCCTATGTGGTTGCCTTGCCCAAGCCCAATGACCGCGAAGCCTCGCAATGGTATTTCCAGCGCTATGTCGAACGGATCCCCGCCGCCGGAGAGATCGCGCTGTTTGACCGGAGCTGGTATAATCGCGGCGTGGTCGAGAAAGTATTCGACTTCTGCACCCAGCGACAGCGCGAGCATTTCTTCTACCAGCTGCCGGAATTCGAGAAAATGCTGGTGGATGACAGTATCATTCTAGTGAAGCTCTGGCTCAATGTCGACCGCGCCGAGCAGCTGCGGCGCTTTCTTGACCGCGAAAGGGACCCGCTCAAACAATGGAAGCTGAGCTGGATCGATGTCGAGGGGCTGCGTAAATGGGACGCCTATAGTCAGGCGATCGTCGAAACACTGACACGCTCGGACAATCTGCATGCCCCTTGGACGGTCATCCGTTCGGATGACAAGAAACGCGCGCGGATCGCGGCCATCCAGACAATTCTCAATGCGATCAGCTATCCGGGCAAGGATCGGGATGTGATCGGCGAAATCGATGGCAGCATCTGTGGCGGGCTCGACATCCTGAATGTCTAAGCAAGGCTATCATCACGGGGATCTGCGCCGTGCGCTGGTCGAGGCGGCGCTGCATCTGATCGAAGAGAAAGGCCCCACGGGGTTTACCCTGTCGGAGGCGGCCAAAACCGCAGGTGTCACCCCCGCTGCCGTCTACCGCCATTTCGCCGGACGCGAAGACCTGATCGCCGAATGCGCACGTCAGGGCTTTGTGATTTTCGGTGACGTGCTGGAACATGCGTGGGATGGCGGCCAGCCTTCGGCCCTCTCGGCCTTCAGTGCGGTGGGACGGGCCTATCTGGCCTTCGCCAAACGCTATCCGGGCCATTATATGGCAATGTTCGAAAGCGGCCTTTCGCCCCAGAATTCGCCCGCCTTGGGACAGGTTGCGCTTAAGGCGCGCAATGTCATGGATCAGGCCACCGAGGCCCTGCTGGCCCATATCCCGCCCGACCGCCGCCCGCCTCTTGCGATGGTCTCCGCCCATATCGCCGCATTATCGCATGGCGTGATCGAACTTCATGCCCGCCCGCCCGCTGGCACGCGCAGCCCCTATAGTCCGGAAGACCTGCTGGAAAGCGGTGTCGGGATCTATCTGCGCGGCTTGGGTATTTTGCCGCCAGATCAGTAAAGCGTCACGCATTCGCCCGTATAGCTACGGGTCGTAGAACAGCAAAAAAGCGCGCCCGAGGGCGCGCTTTTCCGTAGAGGTTCCGACAAATCAGAATTTGTAGGAAGCTTTCAGAGCAACCGTGGTGTTGTTGAAGTCACGGTCGGTGCTGTCGAAATCATTGGTATCCGCATAGGAGACTTCGCCGCCCAGAACCCAGTTGTCGTTATACATGTAATCGACGCCTGCGCTGACGGACGGTGCCCAATCGGAGTTGTCTTTACCGTCGATATACGCGCCACCGAGCGAGCCGTAATACAGCCATTGGCCGTTTTTCACACCGGCGAGGGCTTTGATATGGCCCATGCCATCATAGTAGTCGGAATCGATTGCCGAGTAATCGACTTCACCACCAACGACGTATTTGCCGAGGTCGTATTTATAACCGGCTTGAACACCAAGCGAGCCACCACGGTCATCGCCGTAATCGCCTTCCATGTTGTTATAGCCGAGATTGGCACCAGCGTAGAAGCCGGTCCAGTTTGCAGCGGGGGTCACGACCGGAGCGGGAGCGATCGGGGCCGGAGCCACAACGGGTTGCGAATAGCCGCCAGCCATAGCAGCACTTGCGCCGGCGATCAGAGCGGTAGAAACCAGAACCAGAGTTTTCATCTTAACTCTCCTTTTTTCGTTATCTTGAGGGCTGTCCCTCTCAAGCTCGTATTGCTCACATATACCTCTTATCGGAAATTGGGAGAGGCCAGATGATCACAAGAAACGGCGCAGCATGTGAGGCCCGCAAGTTCCCGCCGATGCCCCAAGGTAACACAAAAACCGGTGCTTTTTTCGTAGATTAGCGACCGCTTCGCTTGACTTTCCCCTGCGCGCGGGCGCGCTGCGACATTCACAAGGCGCAATTTCGGGGCCATTTCGGGGCGTAGCGAAAAAAATCATGCAAAGCCGAAAAAAGCTGTTGCGCTCCCCTCGGGACTTGGGTACATCGCCGCTACCCGATCGAAAGATGATCCAGTGCGGAGAGGTGCCGGAGCGGTCGAACGGGGCGGTCTCGAAAACCGTTGTGGGTGAAAGCCTACCCAGGGTTCGAATCCCTGTCTCTCCGCCATTATTTTTTCCACGAAAGATGCCTAAGCCACTGTTAATACAGTGGATTTTGACGTTTTTGGAATTGAGTGCGCTATCATTCCGCTTGATTTGCTGCACAATCTGCCGCACATCAGCGGGGAGTGCGACAGCATGGCAAAGGGTCTTGGAGTGACCAAGCGCGGCGATACGTTCCATCTTCGCAAACGTGTTCCCGTCCGCTATCGCGACATTGAGGGACGCGACACCGTCTGGATCAGCCTGCACACCGACTCCGAGTCCGTCGCCAAGAGCAAGGCAGATCGGGCATGGAGTCAGATGATCGAGGCTTGGGAAGCCAAGCTGGCAGGTGATACCGAAGATGCAGAAGCCAGGTTCGCTGCCGCTCAGGAATTGGCGCGCGTCCGGGGCTTCCGGTATCTGGACGTGGGTAAGGTTGCTAAACTGCCCGTTGAAGCCCTGATAGAGCGTGTAGAAGCCGTCACAGCGCCCGCAGGACAGCCAGACAAGGTAGAAGTTGCCGCGCTCATGGGAACCGTCCCCGAACCTCAGTTGACTGTTAGCAAGGCACTGGAAACCTACTGGACCCTTGCCCGCGAAAAGACGTTCGGCAAGAGCGAAGATCAGCTTCGCCGCTGGAAGAACCCGCGCATTAAGGCGGTCACTAATTTCATCGCAGTCGTGGGCGACAAGGGAATCGACAACATTACGCGCGATGACATGTTGGACTTTCGCCAGTATTGGCTGGACCGGATCGAAGGTGGCGAAGTCACGGCCAATTCGGCGAACAAGGATTTGATCCATCTTGGCGACGTGTTGAAGACCGTAAACAAGATGAAGCGACTTGGGCTGGACCTGCCCATTTCTGACCTGTCCTTCAAGGAAGGCGAAAAGCGAACCCGCCCGCCGTTTTCGACAGACTGGATACGCGCCAAGTTGCTTGCACCGGGTGCGCTGGACGACTTGAACGCCGATGCGCGCGGGGTTTTTCTTGGGATAGTGAACACTGGCTATCGCCCCTCTGAGGGATGCGCGTTGGTGAAAAAGATGAAATCGGGTCGCATGATACTTTCCTGCCCTTTTTTTTGGGGTAAGTGATACCTAGTGACTCTGGGCTGGCGGATGCTGGGTTGCGATACCAAGCTACGAAGCCGTCGCGCTGGGCTTCCTTGGCCAGCACTTCAAGTTCCCACGAATTGAACAGAGCCGGGAATTTGCCGTTCTCGTCGCTTAGCAGGTGCTTTTCGTAGAGCGGCAAGGTGGCCTCTGAACCGTTCTCCTTGCGCTCCACAGTCGGCTGCAGGCTATTGCGCGGCATGGCCAGCGACACATCCAACGGATTGGCGCTCAATTCGCGCAGTTCACGATAGACGTCCTGCCGCTCATCGCTCAGGGCCTTGATTGCCGCCTCGTGCGTGGTTAGCCAATCGTTTGCCAGAGCCTCAGCAGCCTTTTCCAAATCATCCTTGATTGCGGGGACCAGGCCGATTGCGGCAACGTCCGTGTGGGCTTCGATCAGGGCTTCTTCTTCGTCCTCACCGTCGTCGTTCTTAGCGGCCAGGTATTCGCTGTAAGTCTTGGCCACATCGGGCGAGATCATGCGGGCGGCGCGTTTGTAGGCGTCTTCGATCACGGCCAGATCGGCGTCTTCAACGAAGTCATCAAAGGTCATGTCGGTGCTGCCCACCGCCGCGCGGCCCGTCTTGCCTTCGACCGTCAGAACCGCTTTTCGCGCCTTCTCGATAGCCTCGGCATAGTCGGCTTGCGCCTTGTCCAGCAGCCCGTGCAGACGCGCGTGAGCGGCCTTCCCAGCATCGGGCAGGATCGCATCTGCAGCCAATTCATGCGCAAGCCCGGTCAGGCGTTTGATGGGCCTTGCCTGCTTATTCGGCAGCGTCTTGGACGGCAGCTACACCAGTTTATCCCAGACCTCTTGAGGCACTGCCGAGTTTGGGGACGTTTCCTTTAGGTTACGCAAAGTACCCGTCAGTAGCCACCGCCACTCCACCAATGCCATGCTTAAGTAAACAAGATTCCTACCACGTTATATCTAATGACCTCATGTGAATTTCGAGGGTTTCAACTTGGCTGTGCAGCTGCCTCAATTCGTCAAGATCCGAAGCAGTCACACTAAACTGCGCACCATCAGTATATACTACGTCGTACACGTACTCATGTTTTTCACCGCCAAGCGCCGCCCAATCGGTCTCAGTGTCTAAGAATTTGCGGACTTCCTCAGTCGTCTGGAAAACAACAGGACCCGTTCGGGTAAGCACATAGAGCCTAATTTCTTGTGGCATAGCGGCAAGAGAGCTAGCCACCTTAACTTGAAATGCCTTAAACGACTTATCGCCAACAATTTGCTTTAACGCAGAAAATGCATCTTTCTTTGCTTGATCTGTCAAAGATTCTTCAAGATCATTGACAAGCTTCAATTTATCAGGCTCCGGTAAACTGTCCGGATAATCAATCGTCAGCCCCAGCTTTGCGAATGCTGCTACGATATTTGTTTTGCTGATATAAAACAGTTCAACTTCTCTGGAGCGAACATACTCTCGCGCTGGTTCGGTGAACTCTCCACATGCGGCGATAGCAAGAAATCGAGCCGTGGGATAGGTAGAACGCATAGGCAATAGCTTATTTGTATCGTCTCGCGCCTTATCTTTGGAATGGCGCGCTCCGCGTCGCCAAAAGCTCTCAAAAAATGCAACTGGCACACCCTTGGCGCCAATAGTGCCATCGAGTTCCAAAACGTAATCGTAGTCTACTTGATTTCCGTCGCTGTCGGGCCAAAGTATTTTACCGCCTCGACACGTGCGCTCAACAAATCGATTGTCCAAAAAGAGACCAAGTTGCGAAGCAACGTCGCTCAAAAGGGGCAGCACTACGTGCGCTTCCCACCAGTCGCCGACAATCTGACCAAGCTTATGCCCAGCAGAAGCAACCATATTCACCATCCCATTTTATTCTTTAAATGAAGTCCAATTGCTCTAGCGAGCAATGGAGGTACGGCATTTCCGACTTGATCATCTTGGGTCACCCACTTAGCTTTTCTCGTGAGATTTCCAAAAAATCTGTAGTCATCATCGAAGCTTTGCAAGCGCGCAGCCTCCCGAACTGTGGTGCCGCGCGGTATCTTGGGATGAAGTAAATCCGTCCGATGATTGCACGTTACAGTCCGGGCGGGCATCTCGCTGTGGATCTTGTAAACGTTTACCTTCTTCGTGCGGAGGTGCTCTGGCACTTGTGAATTATCCCCTCCCTCGGGAATAGCAGCGTATCGCTCGATAATCTTCTCAGAATGCGACGTGGCTCTGTGATTGAATATCTTGCCCGGCACGCGATTGCCTCTACGCGCACTTTGGTATTGGTTAAAATAATCGCCAGAATGGGACAGTTCCTCATCACCCTGACCCTGTTCTATTATTGGCAAGTCTGATAGAGCCTCCCAAGAAGTAACGTAGGGCTGCAAGCTATCACCAAAAAGGCGTGCTTGACCCGTTACTGCCCCGTGAGTCGGCGAAGGAAATCCGATTTTCTCATTCGATCGTGAACCAATCAATATGAAGCGAGGGCGCTTTTGTGGCACCCCATAATCGGCTGAGTTAAGAACTCGATATTCGCAATTATATCCAATATCCTCAAAAGCTGCTACTATTGCCTTGACGACCTCACCCTTTTGCATCGTTTGAATGCCGGAAACATTCTCAAACACAAACGCATGTGGATGGAGTCCCTCAACGATGCGGACAAACTCGAGAAACATACGGTTTCTAGGGTCGTCTATCATCCTCCGTCCAGCGAGACTAAAGCCCTGACAAGGAGGCCCACCCACCACTAGGTTAAGCTCCCCTTTACGCAAACCTGTTTTTTCAAGCACTTCTTGAACTGAGAGGCGCGCGATATCTCGGCACACTATCGGAACTTCAGGATGGTTGTAGGAAAAAGTCTTACAAGCCATTTCATCAAAGTCATTAGCTAAGATAGCATTGTATCCAGCTTGCCTGAGACCTTCAGTAAAGCCTCCAGCGCCACAAAATAGATCAACGCTTTTCATACCGCCTCGCCCGCTAGGACATTTGCTACTGATGCCGGTATTCTTGAAAACCCGCCCATCAGAAAAGCGCCCCATTTCTTGTTCTCTTCTTTAATCACGCCTTGCTGGATCAGAATTGGCTTCAAAAGGGTCGGTTCAATTAACTCGATTTCGCCCAGCCGTAACAAGCTATCAACAACTCCAGTCGCGTAGAGGCGTTGTGGAATTCTGCGCATTGGAGCCATAATGGAATGCAGCTTTGCCCTAGCTATTACACAACCACCGAGCGGCCCCTGACCGCCGGCATAAAAATACAGCACGTCACCCTGACTGAGTGCATACTTATTTTTTGTTCGTTCATACACCGGCCAGAGTTTTTCATTCAGCCTTGAGCGAATGATCTCGTGAGAAAACAGTTTACCACCATCGTCGTCGAAGCCATCCTGCGTATTCGCCAAGAAATTACTGTATTCATTCTGCATTACCTAGGTGGTTCCTTCGCACTTTTTGATTGGCTCTCCAGCGCAACACATCATTGAGCGTAGATTTTACCGCGCTTTATCCCTCTACTTCATAGCTCCGCAAGACACCGGATGTCGGACAGCCTTCTCAAGCGGATAGCAGATGCGGCAACGGCACGAAAGCCTCAGCTCGTATTCGCTATGACAATAACTTGGCGCGATTCCGCTACCTACTCTCGCACCCACCCTCTCATCGCTGTAGCCCCGCCGCTAGACGCTGCTCGACGCACTACAACAAGACTTGATGGAAATTCCTGCGGCAAACTGCTGCCCCGCGCGACGATTCTGGCTTGCGCCGCGCCCTGCGTACTTTGGCCTTGTTCGTCGCCGCAACGCCGCGTCCATAAGCTCCGCCCGTGTTCAGCAAGAAGTTTATATAAAGCGAGTTCTTCGTAATAGCGCATGATTGTGTTGCGCGTGACGCCATGCGACGATAGCGACCGCTGGCAAAGCCCTGCACAGCCAAGGACACGACCGCCAAAAGGAAACGCGCCAGCGGGGTATCGCTGGCGCGCTAGTTCGCTTTCCGGAGCGGCTAGATTAGCTTGCGAGATCCAGCACCATGCGGCCTTCGATCTGCCCCTTGCGCATACGGTCGAACACATCGTTGATCTGCTCGAGCGGCGCTTTGGAGATGGTCGCCTTGACACGGCCTGCAGCAGCAAAATCAAGCGACTCCTGCAGATCCAGACGGCTGCCTACGATCGAGCCGCGCACCGTCACACCGTTCAGCACCATACCGAAGATGTTGAGCGGGAAATCCCCCGGAGGCAGGCCGTTCAGCGACACGGTGCCACCGCGGCCAACCATGCCAACAGCCTGCTCGAAGGCTTTCTCGCTGACCGCAGTCACCAGAACGCCATTGACGCCGCCATCGGTTTCTTTCTTCACGTAGGCTGCCGGATCCTGAATATCGCGGGCGTTCACGGTCAGTTTCGCACCAAGACGGCGCGCCAGATCGAGCTTGGCATCATCGATATCAACGGCCACGACATTCAGCCCCATCGCCACAGCGTACTGAACCGCCATGTGACCCAGACCACCGATACCGGAGATGGCAACAGTATCGCCCGGCTTGGTTTCGGTCATTTTCAGACCTTTGTAGACGGTCACACCGGCACACAGGACGGGCGCGATTTCGGCGAAGTCGCTGCCTGCGGGAAGGTGGCCGATATAGTTGGGATCCGCGATCACATAATCCGCGAAGCCACCATTGACCGAATAGCCGGTATTCTGCTGGCTCTCGCACAGGGTTTCCCAGCCACCAAGGCAGTGACGGCAGCAGCCGCATGCGGTGTAAAGCCACGGAACGCCCACACGGTCGCCTTCCTTGACATGCTTCACGCCCTTGCCGACCGCCGACACATAGCCCACACCTTCATGGCCCGGAATGAACGGCGGTTCGGGTTTGACCGGCCAGTCGCCCTCGGCTGCGTGCAGGTCGGTGTGACACACACCCGATGCCTGGATCGCAACCTGAATCATGCCATCCGAAACCTCCGGCACCGGCACTTCATCAATGGTCAGCGGTGCGCCGAATTTACGAACGACAGCGGCTTTCATTGTTTTAGCCAAAATATTTCCTCCGATAGTCCCGGTTCCTCCGACCGGGTAAGGAAAGATGTGTCGTAAGTAGGCATAATGTCAGCCCCGTTCGGTGCTTTTACTGCGGCACGCTGTTTCGATATTGAGACAGCTTCACACAGAATATTAACAGCTTTGATGCGTGCCATTTTTCCTGCACCGCCCGCATTCCGCGCGCCCTGTCCCGTCCCGACAGGCAACCGGGAACCTCTTCCGGCACGGACGCATTGTAGAACCGTGATGATCCATAGGTAAAAAAGGCGGCGAAATGGCTGGAAGCACTCACAATCCTGACGACTTCGCATGGGCCGTCCCCGTGATGCGCGCAGGCTATGCAGGGCGCGGGCTTGTGTATCTGGCCGTCGGGGTGACGTCGATCTGGTCGCTTTTGCAAGGGGGCGAGGCCGAAGGCACGCAGGAGGCGTTGCGCCATCTGAAAGGCGCAGGCGGCAGTGTTGTTCTGATCCTGATTGCACTCGGGATGCTGGCCTATGCCGTATGGCGGGTCACCGATGCGATCTGGGATCTGGAAGCCTATGGCGCTGAGATCAAAGGTCTGGCGGCGCGGTGTGGACTGGCAATCAGCGGCGTGATCCATCTCGGGCTGGGCGGTGTTGCCGTGACCGCCCTGATGGCACGGCTGCAAAGCGACGGCTCTGCACAGCTGGTAACGCAGGTGATGCAGCTGCCTTTTGGCCGTCTTGCCGTCGGAGCGGTCGGCTTTGCTGTCATCGGCGCGGGGGGCTATTACGTCACAAAAGGCGCAAAAGCCAGCTACCGCCAGCGTCTGCGGGCGAATGCGGTAACCGAGAAAGCCAATGTGATCCTGCAACTCGGCCTGCTGGCACAGGCGGCCATTCTTAGCGTCGCGGGCGGGTTGATTATCTATGCGGCCTATGCCTATGCGCCGGAGGCCGCAGGCGGGATGGATCGGGCCTTCGAATGGATGAGGGCTCACCCCTATGGCCGCATGATCTGCGGCGCGGTCAGTGCAGGACTTTTGGGCTTTGCCCTCTTCTGTTTCGTAAACGCGCTCTACCGCATCGTGCCCCGCGCGACAGAAACGGATGTCGAGACGCTGGCCCGCAAGCTGAAGGCAAAGGCAGCCGGGGACTGACCCTGCGGCCTTTGCCTTATCGTGACTGCCCAGCATGGGGCAACGCGCGCCCTAGCCCCCAACCATGCCTGACCGGTTTGCTGTCAGGCCCCATCATAAGCTTCGGGTATTTTACGATCGGGACATTTCAGGCAATCCTGCTTCGGCTTTTCGGCGAAGGGGAGCCATGCCGATCTATCCGCGTCACGGGCACGGCCTGCACAAGGCGGCTCCGTTCAAGCCCAGCCAGACCGGATCATCCAGCGTTCACGGCGATACCACTCGCATTCGCAGCAAGCTTGGGTAGGGATCGCACCCTATCGCAGCGCCCTGCCAACATCTCGGACGTCTTGCCACTAGGGTCTGCGTTCCGCCTCTTTTAACGCGTCAAACTTTTCCCAGACACTCATACGGCCTTTTTGTCGTGCCTCGGCAAGCCAAAGCTTCTTACGGACACCTTCAACCTCAAGATCACTGTATTTTCCGCCCGAAAACTTTGGCCAGTCGATAGCGAGTCCTTGCTTCACCAGCTCCGCAGAAAGATCACGACCATCGGGCAGAAAGCACGTTGCAACCGCGCGGCCATAGATGTCTTCCTCCGTCATCTCAGCGCGTATAATCTGGCCTTTGCACAGACGTATCATGGCCCATTTGGCTTTCTTGCCAAAGGGATGATGGAGTTCCGGTGCGTCTATTCCAAAGAGGCGGATTTGGGTCTTTCGTATGGTTATCGTGTCACCATCCGTCACATAGGCTGGCCCCTCCAGCACCCGCGGCGGCGCAACCGGACGCGCATGTGCCTCATCAAATGTCTCCCTCTGCTCTACCGCATCGGATTGTGACATATGAGGCTGAGCAGAAGGCGGGGTCTCTTCAAGAGCCGTCTGACGGACACGCGTTTCCTCAACAGGTTTTCTATATACCCGAGGATTGGGTCGATGGGTCGACTTAAAAAGAGCTTTTAAAAGAATTTTCCACATAGCAGGATTGTAAGAACGGCCCGCTTTCCGGGCAAGCGTATTACATTGAAAACAAAGGACAAGATCCGTAAATCTCTCGATAAATTATCTTCGATATTCCTGCCGACATTCCAATCCCCCTGCAACGGTTAGCGCGTTATCAGGCGACATGCGCAGTGCCGGAACCCAAACACTGGCAGCCCCCCCCCGCACCGCGCGGACGCCATATGACCGCGTCAAGCGTTATATGCCGATCATTCCTCAAGCTCCGCATCCCAATAGAGAAAATCCATCCAGCTTTTATGCAGATGCCCCGGCGGGAAGCGGCGACCGATGCGCAGCATGTCTTCGGAGCTCGGGCGTTTCGGCATCCGGCGCAGTTTCAGCCCGCAGCGCGAGAGCGGCTTGTTGGCCTTTTTCAGATTGCAGGGCGAACAGGCCGCCACCACATTCTCCCAGCTTGTCACCCCGCCACGCGAACGCGGAATGACGTGATCGAAGGTCAGATGATCCTTGCAGCCGCAATATTGGCATTCGAACTCATCCCTCAGAAAAAGATTAAAGCGCGTGAAGGCCACGCGCTTTCTCGGTTGAACGAACTCTTTCAACACCACAACAGAGGGAAGACGTATCTCGGTCCGCTGACTTCGCACCACCTCTTCATATTCGGCCAGTATCGTCACCCGATCCAGACACACCGCCTTGATGGCTTCCTGCCACGGCCAGAGCGATAACGGATAATAGCTCAGAGGCCGGAAATCCGCGTTGAGCACCAGCGCCGGATGACGCCGCAGCGATGCCGCCTCGCGGGTGAAATGGTGCCTGAAATCCGTCCTGTCTGCGTGGTCCAGCATTGTGCACTCCCTGTTCGCGCGGCGGAACATGCCCCGAAGGCGGGATCATGTCCGGGGCGCGGGGAACGCCCCAGCCGATAAATCAACTATATATGGCGTCAGCCATCTGGCAAGCCTCTTGATCTGGGCGCTTTCCCACGGGGGCGGGAAAGCGCGGCTTGCGGGATCAGGCTTAGCAATATTGCGCGACATTGCTGTGACAGCGGTCTCTCTGCCCGTTATTTCGGCAAATGCGCCTTGAGAAAGCCCAACGCCGCCGAAAGCCCGTCTGGCGCGATTCCATGCCCCGTGCCTTTTTCGACATGGGCATAGACCTCGAAGCCTGCGTCGATCAACGCCTGCCCCGCCTCGGCCATAGAGGCGAAGGGCACGACCTCGTCGGCATCACCATGACACAGCAGGACCGGCGGTCGCGAGACGACATCGGCGGCCAGAAGTTCGGGCCGCAAGAGCCTGCCCGAGAAGCCGACGACCGCCGCGACAGGCGCGGCGCGGCGCGGGGTCACCTGTAGGGTCATCATCGTGCCCTGACTGAACCCGATCACAGCCATCGCACTGGCCGGCAGACCGGTTTCCTCCATAATACCGTCGAGAAAGGCGTTCAGGTCTTGGGCCGCAGCCTCCAGACCGGCGCTGGCCTGCGCCTCGGTCGATCCGTCAAAGCGCGGGATCGGAAACCACTGGCGGCCAAAGGGCGAGGCGGCACAGGTTTCGGGGGCATCGGGCGCGATGAAAAGCGTGTCCGGCAGGTGATCGCCCAGCGGATCGGCCAGCCCCAGAAGATCGGCGCCGTCCGCACCATAGCCGTGCAGCAGCACGACCACTGACTTCACCTGCCCCGATTTCGGCCCCTTGCGGCCAGCTTTCAATACACGCGTCATGGCGACACCCCTTCCCGTTTCTTGCTATAGGCATAATAGGCCCAGAGCCCGCGCGCCGCGACAGACCGCCACGGCGCCCAAGCGGCCGCCATCTCGCGGAAAGCGCGCGGCTTCGGGCGCTCGGGCAGATCAAACAGCATTCGGGCGGCCTCCGCCAGTGCCAGATCATCGGCGGCGAAGATATCGGCGCGGCCAAGCGCGAACATCAGATACATCTCCACTGTCCAGCGCCCGATCCCCGGAAGCGGTAGCAACTGATCGAAGATCGCGGCATCGGAACAGGACCGCAGTCGGGTGAAGTCGATATCCGACTGCGCCAGCGCCTGTATATAACGGATTTTCTGCCGCGAGAACCCGCAGGCGCGCAGATCCTCGGGGGCGGCTATGGCCAAGGCGCGGCGTCCCCCGAGCCCCGCCGCCTCCAGACGCAGACGGATCGCATTGGCCGACGCAACCGAGACCTGCTGCCCCAGAATGGCATCACGCAGCGCCCCGAAGCCGTCGGCACGGCGGCGCAAGGGCCAAGGGCCGGTCTGCGCCAGAACATCGCCAAAGCGCGGCTCGAGACGCGCCAGACAGGCGGCCCCTTCGGCAATATCCTCCTCGGTCTCGATGATCCTCATATGCATCGCGGCAGCTTGGCGCAAAGCGGGGCGCTGCGCAAGAATGGCCGCTTGCCAGCCGCGAAAACCCGCCTTACGCATAGGGTTATGAACAGCTCTCTTTTCCTCCCGCGCGACCGGCGCAATACTCTGGTTCTGGTCCTTGCCCAAGCGATCCTCGGGGCGCAGATGCCAATGATCTTCACCATCGGAGGCCTGGCGGGACAGATGCTCTCCCCCAATGCCTGTCTGGCCACCCTGCCCCTATCGTTCATCATTCTGGGCTCGGTGCTGACGGCACAGCCGCTGTCGCGTTTCATGGGGCGGCACGGACGCAGACGGGGCTTCATCCTTGCCAATCTTGCGGGCGCTCTGGGGGCGGCCATCTGCGCAGGCGGGCTTTACTGGGGCAGCTTCCCGCTGTTTACCTTTGGCGCGCTATTCACCGGCGTCTATATGTCCTCGCAGGGGTTCTATCGCTTTGCCGCAACCGATACCGCCGCGCCCGAATTCGCCCCCAAAGCCATCAGCTATGTCATGGCAGGCGGGCTGGTGGCCGCCCTTCTGGGACCGCAACTGGTCAAGCTGACATCGGATGCCACCGTCGTGCCCTTCATGGCGACCTATCTGGTGATCATCGTGCTCAACCTTCTGGGACCGTTGCTCTTCAGCTTTCTCGACATTCCGCGTCCCGACCACCACGCGCAGGCCCGCGCCCCCAGAGGCCGCAGCAAAATGGAGCTGCTGCGCGATCCCGTGATCACCGTCTCGATCATCTGCGCGATGGTCTCCTATGCGCTGATGAACCTTGTGATGACCTCCTCGCCGCTGGCGGTGGTGGGCTGCGGCTTCACCCCCAATAATGCCGCCGATATCGTCTCGGCGCATGTGTTGGCGATGTATATCCCGTCCTTCTTCACCGGCCATCTGATCGCACGCTTCGGCGCGCGGGTGATCGTGGGGCTTGGGCTTTTCATCCTGATCTGCGCCGGAGCTGTGGCGCTTAGCGGGGTGGAGCTGATGCATTTCTTCGGTGCCTTGGTGCTGCTGGGGCTCGGCTGGAATTTCGGCTTTATCGGCGGCACGGCCATGCTGGCGCAAAGCTACGCCCCCGAGGAACGCGCCACCGTGCAGGGGGTGAATGATTTCATCGTCTTCGGCGGCGTCTTTCTGGCCTCGCTCAGCTCGGGCGGATTGATGAACTGCCTTGAGGGAGGCGATGCGCAGGCCGGATGGCAGGCGGTCAATCTGGCGATGGTGCCCTTTGTCACACTGGCAGGTGGTGCGCTGATCTGGCTGGCGCTGCGCCCGAAAGACGGCCGATGAGGCTGGGATATGTCCAGTCCGCCAAGCGGGGCATGACCGACCGCCTTCTGACCGAACTGGCCCTGAGGCTGCGACCGGATGTGGCCGCGCTTGTCAGCCCTGACCCGCAGGACAATCTGTTGCTGCACCTGTGGCCCGCCGATCTGCGCTGGCCGATCCGGCAGGATCTGGGCCGCGGGGCGGCGGCCTGCACATTGGACAGCACCGCGCTGGAGGGCGCCGTGTTCCGCCTGTCGCAAGACCTTGCCCGCCTGCCCTGCAACGTGCCGGTGATCTTGAACAAATTCGGACGGCAGGAGGCCGAGGGCCACGGCCTGCGACCGCTGATCGCGCAGGCCCTCGAGGCGGGACATCCGATCATCCTCAGCGTCCCGACCCAGACCGAAGCCGCATTTCACGCCTTTGCGGGGCCGCTTGCGGAGAAATTGGACCATGATATCCAAGGCCTTATCGATTTTTTGCGTGGCTAAGAGAAGATTCTTGCCCGCAGAATTTGCGCCTGCTCTCTTAGAGCACTAGACTTTCCTGTGCCGTTGTGGCCAATTGCGCCCCGTTAGCGCTATCACAGCTCAAGCGACGGTGTATTACGGAGGACCCCATGGTTTCGCGCATCATCCCGGTGGACGCATTCGATCTGGTAATTTTCGGTGCCACTGGCGACCTTGCCAATCGCAAGATCTTTCCGGGCCTGTTCCGCCGTTTTCTCGCGGGCCAGATGCCCGATGACGCCCGCCTGATCGGCGCGGCGCGCACCGAACAGAGCCGCGAGGAATTTCAGGCCCAGATCCGTGCGGCCATCAAGGAATTCGTGTCGCCCTCCAAACAGGATAGCGCGCAGATTGACGCCTTTATCAGCCGCCTGCATTATGTCCCGATCGATGCGCGTGGCGAGGCGGGCTGGCCCGAACTCAAGGCCCTGATCCGCCCCGAGGTGATCAATGCGTTCTACTTCTCGGTCGCGCCCGCACTTTTCGGGGATCTGGCAGAGCGCCTCAAAGCCTATGGCATTGCCGGTGACGACGCGCGCATTGTGGTGGAAAAGCCCTTTGGCCGCGATCTCGCCTCGGCAAGGGCGCTGAACAAATCGCTCGCCGAGCATTTCGAAGAACATCAGATCTACCGTATCGACCACTATCTGGGCAAAGAGACGGTGCAGAACCTGATGGCCGTGCGCTTTGCCAATATCCTCTTCGAGCCGATCTGGAATTCGCAATATATCGACCATGTGCAGATCACCGTGGCCGAAACCGTGGGCGTGGGGGGCCGCGGCAGCTATTACGACAAATCGGGGGCGATGCGCGATATGGTGCAGAACCACCTGATGCAGCTTCTGTGCATGATCGCGATGGAGCCGCCCTATCACTTCGACCCCGATGCCGTGCGCGACGAAAAGCTGAAGGTGATCCGCGCGCTGCAACCGGTGCCGCCGCAGGATATCGTGCGCGGGCAATATCTGGGCTGGCATCGCGAAGATCAGGACACCCCGATGCCCGGCTATCTGGAAGATTGCGAAGACCCGCATTCCAAGACCGAATCCTATATCGCGATGAAGGTGCATATCGCCAATTGGCGCTGGAAGAACACGCCCTTCTACCTGCGCACCGGCAAACGTCTGCGGGCACGCACCTCCGAGATCGCGATCACCTTCAAGGAACCGCCGCATTCGATCTTCGACGAGGCGGAAGGCTCGTGGCAGCCCAACCAGCTTGTCATACGCCTGCAACCTAACGAGGGCATGAACCTCAAGATGATGATCAAGGAACCCGGTCCGGGCGGCATGCGCCTGAAACAGGTGCCGCTGGATATGTCCTTTGCGCAGGCGCTTGGCGAGGAAGGCGCGGATATGCCCGATGCCTACGAGCGGCTGATCATGGATGTGATCCGTGGCAACCAGACGCTGTTCATGCGCGGCGACGAGGTTGAAGCGGCCTGGGCCTGGACCGATCCGATCATCCAAGGCTGGGAAGAGCGCGGGGATACGCCCCGCCCCTATGATAGCGGAACGACCGGCCCCGATGATGCGCTTATGCTGATGCATCGTGACGGGCGGCGCTGGAGACATATCAAATGATGGATTTCAAAACCTATCCCGACCGCGAATTGCTGATGGTCTCGCTGGCCGACAAGATCGCCAGCCAATTACGGGCCATTCTCGACCGCGAGGGCCGTGCGACGCTTTCGGTGCCCGGCGGCACAACGCCCGGCCCCGTCTTCGACATTCTCAGCGATATCGATCTGGATTGGGAACATGTGGCCGTTGTGCTGAATGACGAACGCTGGGTGCCGCTGTCGAGCCCGCGCTCGAACACTGCCCTGCTCTCGGAGCGGCTATTGAAAAACAAGGCCATCAAGGCCCGCCTCCTGCCGCTTTATGTCAATGCCCCCGTCCCCGAAGAGCGGCTGGATGCGCTGTCGGAAAACCTGCGCCCCAATCTGCCGATCTCGGTGCTGCTGCTGGGAATGGGGGCCGATATGCATACGGCCTCGCTCTTTCCCGGAGCGGACCGCCTGCAAGAGGCGCTCTCGGATGACGCGCCCGAACTGATGGCCCTGCGCGCCGAAGCCGCAGGCGAGCCGCGGATCACCATGACCGCGCGTGTGCTCAAGAATGCGATGCACACCCATGTGCTGATCACCGGCGAGGAAAAGAAGCGCGCGATAGAGGCGGCGCAGAATCTGCCCGTTGAACAAGCCCCGATCAAGTGTATTCTGCACAACGCAACCGTGCATTGGGCGGCGTAAGCTCGCGCTCAGATACACCGACACAGGGTCACACATAAGGAATTTCCATGAGCATCTGGCAAACGCTACGCAGCCACGCATCCGACGTGCGTGAGCGCCGCATTCTCGACCTGTTCAACGACAGCCGTGCCGAGAAGTTTAGCGCATCCTTTGGCCCCTTCCTGTTCGACTATTCGAAGACCAATATCGACACTTCTACCCGCCATCTTCTGGTCCAGCTGGCCGAGCAGTCGGGTCTGGCCGAAAAACGCAACGCCATGTTCTCGGGCGAGAAAATCAACGACACCGAAGGCCGCGCCGTGCTGCACACCGCATTGCGACGGCTGGAAAACGATGTCGAGGTCGATGGCGAGAACATCATGGGCGAGGTCCGCGAGACCTATGACCGCATGGTCCGTTTTGCCGATGATGTGCGTTCGGGCAAATTTCACGGTCATGGGGGCCGCATCACCGATGTCGTCAATATCGGCATTGGCGGCTCGGATCTGGGTCCGGCGATGGCCTGTCTGGCGCTGGCCCCCTATCATGACGGGCCGCGCTGCCATTTCGTATCCAATGTCGATGGCGCGCATATCCACGATACGCTGAAGGATCTCGACCCCGAAACCACGCTGGTGATCGTCGCATCGAAAACCTTCACCACCATCGAGACCATGACCAATGCGGAAACCGCGAAGGCATGGATGGCGAAAGACATCGAAGACCCTGCCGAACAGTTCGTCGCGCTTTCGACCTCGGCGGAAAAGACGGCGGCCTTCGGCATTTCTCCCGAACGCGTCTTCGGCTTTGCCGACTGGGTCGGCGGGCGCTATTCGATGTGGGGACCGATCGGGCTGTCGCTGATGATCGCCATCGGGCCGAAACATTTCCGCGATTTCCTCGCCGGTGCGGCCGCGATGGACCAGCATTTCTGCGAGGCCGGTTTCGAGGAGAACCTGCCTGTCCTGCTGGCGCTTGTCGGTATGTGGCACAACCAGTTCTGCGATTTCGCAACCCGTGCCGTGCTGCCCTATGACCAGCGCCTCTCGCGCCTGCCCGCCTATCTCCAGCAGCTTGAGATGGAAAGCAACGGCAAGCGTGTATCGATGGATGGCGAGGTGCTGCCCTATCATTCCGGCCCTGTGGTCTGGGGCGAGCCGGGCACCAATGGCCAGCACGCCTTCTACCAGCTGATCCACCAAGGCACGCGGATCGTTCCCTGTGAATTCATGATCGCCGAAAAGGGCCATGAACCCGATCTGGCGCATCAGCATATCCTGCTGGCGGCGAATTGCCTCGCGCAATCCGAGGCGCTGATGCGGGGCCGTTCGATGGATGAGGCCCGCAAGCTGATGGAAGCCAAGGGCTTTGAGGGCGAAGAACTGGAACGTCAGGCCGCACATCGCGTCTTCCCCGGCTCGCGCCCTTCGACCACGCTGATCTACCCGATGCTGACCCCCGAGGTCTTCGGCGGCATCGTGGCACTTTACGAACATCGCGTTTTTGTCGAGGGCGTGATCCTTGGCATCAACAGCTTCGACCAATGGGGGGTCGAGCTGGGCAAGGAACTCGCGCTGGCATTGCAACCTGTTCTGACCGGCGAGGCTGACGGAGCAGGCAAGGACGGTTCGACCCTGCGGCTGGCGCAGATGATCCGCGACGCACAAGACTAGACGCGCGACAGAGTGCCAAGCCCCCATCGGCCCGCCTTTCGCAGACATGACACAGCCGCCGGAACACCGGCGGCTGTTTTCATAGGTCGGACCGGTCGGGGGCGGATGCTACACGGCGACGTAGCCGCCACCGAGAAGTTTCGACACCGTCGTATCGTCATGTCTCATGACATGCCGCATATTGCAGAAGCATGCGTCGCACATTCCGGCGAAGAGATGCCGCCCCTATAGCGACAGCAAATCCGCCCTATGACCGCGACTTTGCCCGATCGAATGGATCATCGACATGATCCCATTCGATCGGGCAAAACCGAGACGCCCCAAGACCTGATGCCGCGCGTCTTCAACGCGGCTCTCATGGCCCCTGTAGCGCCCCCTCCGGATCGCCAGTTGTCCTTCGCCACAGGGCGCATGGAGATGACGGTCAGGTGCCGTGCACGGCAATCCGCGCCCCGCGCCGGAGCCACAGCACCATGCCCAGCCCCGACGCCGCCGCAATCGCCCCAATCAGGAAGATCGGCCCGTAGCCCGCACGGTCTGCCAGCATCCCTGCGACAGGCCCCGTCAGACCATAGGCAAGGTCCTGAAAGGCCGCGAACCCGCCCAAGGCCATGCCGCGCTGCTGTGGCGAGACAAGTGCCACCACCTCGCGCCCCATGGACGGGTAGATCATCGAACATCCCAGCCCCGTCATGAATGCCCCCAGCAAGGCAAGGCCGGACATATCCCCGCCCCAGATCAGCAACTGCCCGATAACCTCGACCCCGAGAGAGACCATCGCCACCGGCAGCCCGCCGATACGGTCGGGCAGATGGCCAAACAGCACCCGCACCAGCACGAAGCCCGCCCCGAAAGCGGTCAGACCAAGCCCAGCGCCCTGCCAGCCCTGCGCAAGGAAATAAAGCGAGAAGAACGCCCCGATCGCGGCAAAGCCGATCCCCTGTGCCAGAATGACAAAGCCATGTTTCCAGATCGTGCCGATCATGCTGAGGAAGGACCGCCGCATCGTAGCAGCATGCGGTGCCACACCGGGCATCTTGATAATCGCCAGAAGGCCGATCAGCGGCAAGAGGGCGCTGAAGGACATGACCGCACTGAATCCGCCGATATGGTAAAGCAGCAGCCCCAGCGGTGCCCCCGCCCCCAGCGCGCCATACATCGCAGCCCCCATGAACGCCATGACCCGACCGGCGCGGTGCTGTCCGGCCAGACCGATGCCCCATGCCACCATACTGACCGACACATAGCTTTCACCGACACCGACAATCGCCCGCCCCAACAACAGAACAGCCAGCGCCAGCCAAGGTTGCGCGCCCAAGACACCGGCGAGAATGCAGATCACCGCGCCCATCAGATAGAACCACAGCCCGCGCGCCATTGCCGGTTTAGGGCCGAGCCTGTCCGATACTCCACCCGCCCAAGCGCGGCTGAAGATGGTCGAGACAAAGGCCATACCGGCGGCAAGCCCGCCCCAGCCATTGCTCAGCCCGAGCCCTTTTACCACATGCACAGAGACCACAGGCAGCGCCATCGCCACACAGATATAGGCGAAAAACAGGATCACGCTCAACGCCAGCAGCAGCCGCAGGCCCTGCGCCTCGCTGACCACGGGCTTGGCCTCGGATGCTCCGTTGTGGACAGGCGGACCCGGGGGCGGATCGGCAATGATTTCGGAAAGTCTGTCAGACATGTTCTCACTCCGGTGTCTGGTCACATCGGCGGGAGAGCGGCGCAAGCCATGCACACACCCTCCCCGACCGAGCGGAAAGAAGGTGCGTTGCTTGACGTTAGACGCTTACGACCGAAGACGTCCGACCAAGATTGATCGCTCCGGCGTTTATGAGCTACCTTACGAAATTTGCCCCGTCAACCTGTTTGCGCAAGCGGCGCCGGTCAGGAGGCCGCCTCAAGCGCACGGCCAAGGCGCGATAGGCGGATACGTTTGAGAAGCGCACGCACGGGTTGGGGCTTGCCCGACAGGCGCTCGGCTTCCTGACGGACGGTCTCGACCACCTCGGCCACGGTGTCAGGATGATCCGACCACAAAGCCCAAAGCACGTCATCAGGGCTGCGACGATCCAGCCCTTCGGATTGCAGCACCCCACGCGGGAAATCCGCTGCATTCATTGTGACAATCGCATCTGCGTTTCCGGCAATGGCCGTGGCCAGAACATGGATGTCGTTTTCATCCGGTAGATGCAGGCGGTTCTCCAACCCCTCGTGACGGGCAATCATCGCCTGCGGGAAGCGGGCCTTCAACATGGCAACCTCACCCCGGGCGATAACCTCATCGGCCTCTCCACGACGGGCTGCCGCGCGCGCCCATTCCTCCAGCAGGCGCTCGGACCAAAGGGGCTGGTAAAGCCCCTTGGCCGCGACACCGATCAGGATCTCACGCAGGACCGTGGGATAGAGAACGCAGGCATCCAGAACCAGTTTCATCAGTCAAGCCGGAAGAAGAGAGACTTGAGGTAACCGCTTTCGGCCAGCTGCGGCAGCATCGGGTGATCAGCCCCCGCGAAACCGGTATGCAAAAGCTGGCTCGACCGCCCCGCCTTCCCGATGCCCCGCGTCGAGGCCGCACGGAAGTTCGACAGATCCGCCGCATGCGAGCACGAGCAGAGTACCAGATAGCCGCCCTTGGCCACCAGAGGGGCGGCCAGACGTGCCACACGCTCATAGGCGCGCAGACCAGCCTGAAGCGCGGGTTTTGCGGGCGCAAAGGCGGGCGGATCACAGATGACCACGTCATATTCCGCCCCTTCCGCAGCCAAAGCCTCCAGCGTGACAAAAGCATCGCCCTTACGGGTCGAGAACTTCTCTGCCATGCCCATCGCCTTGGCCCCCTGCTCGGCCAGATCCAGCGCCGAGGCCGACCCGTCCACCGACAGGGCCGAACGCGCACCACCCGCCAAAGCCGCCAAGGCAAAGCCGCCCACATGCGAGAACACATCGAGAACACGCGCCTCTTTCGACAGCGCCGCCGCAAAGGCATGGTTCGGGCGCTGGTCATAGAACAGGCCCGTCTTCTGCCCACCCATGACATCGGCCATATAGGTCGCGCCATTCATCTGCACCGCAACAGGCGCATCAACGCCCCCCTGTAGGGTCACCATCTCTTCAGGCAGCCCCTCCAGCGTCCGCGCACGCCCAGAGCCGTTCTTGATGACCGTCTTCACGCCCGTCACCTCGACCAGAGCACCCGACAGATCCTCGATCATCGCCTCGGCCCAAGCGGCATTGGGCTGGATCACCGCCACATCGCCGAAACGGTCGATAATCACCCCCGGAAGCCCGTCTGCCTCGGCGTGGATCAAACGGTAGAAAGGCGCGCCAAACAGACGGTCACGCATCTGCGCGGCCCGAGCGATCTTTTCCACCAGCCAAGCACGGTCAATCACCGCTTCGGCGTTGCGGTCCATCACGCGGCAGATGATCTTGGAATTGGGGTTCACCGTCACCAGCGCCAGCGGGCGGCGCGCATCATCTTCCAGCACCGCCATCGTTCCCGGAGCAATAGCCTTGGTGCGACGGTCCAGAACCAGCTCGTCCACATAGACCCAAGGAAAACCGTGACGGATGGCGCGGGCCTCTCCCTTGGGACGCAGACGGACGACGGGCAGATCGGTGGACATGGGGACGACTCCTTGGACGGCATTTGGCCTCTCCTATCCCCAATACCGCAGCGTTGCAAAGCCAAGAACGCCCCGAGCGTCTTGCCAAGCCCTCTCAAGGGGCCAAATATCAAACATTGTTCGATTGGTTGCACCGTTAGCGCTAACCGAGTAAAGTCGCCGCAACCACATATGCCGAGTCCCTACCCGCAAGAGCCGCGGCCCGTGTCAAACGATCAGGAAAGCCCATCATGACTGATACAGCCACCCCCCTCAATTCCACGATTGCCCGTGTGACCGACAGGATTCGCACGCGGTCCAAGGCGATGCGCGACGACTATCTGGCCCGTATCAACGAGGCGGCCTCGAAAGGTGTCGCCCGTGCCCATCTGACCTGCGGCAATCAGGCCCATGCCTATGCCGCGATGGGTGATGCGAAAGACGCGCTTGTGGGGGGGCGTGCGCCCAATATCGGGATCGTCACCGCCTATAACGATATGCTCTCGGCGCATCAGCCCTATGAGACCTTCCCGCAACTGATCAAGAAGGCCGCCGCCGAAGCCGGTGCGACCGCACAGGTGGCCGGTGGTGTGCCCGCCATGTGTGACGGAGTGACCCAAGGCCAGCCGGGGATGGAGCTGTCGCTGTTTTCCCGCGATGTGATCGCGCTGGCCTCTGCTGTCGCGCTGTCGCATAACACCTTTGACGCCGCGATCTATCTGGGGGTCTGCGACAAGATCGTGCCGGGCCTGATCATGGCTGCTGCAACCTTCGGCCATATTCCGGCGGTCTTCCTGCCTGCGGGTCCGATGACCTCGGGTCTGCCCAATGACGAGAAATCGCGCATCCGTAACCTCTATGCCACCGGCGAAGTGGGGCGCGAGGAACTGATGAAGGCCGAGATGGCCTCTTACCACGGTCCGGGCACCTGTACCTTCTATGGCACCGCCAATACCAACCAGATGCTGATGGAATTCATGGGGCTGCACCTGCCGGGCGCAAGCTTCGTCAACCCCAATACGCCCCTGCGCGAGGCGCTGACGGTTGCAGGCGCCAAACGTGCCGCCGAGATCACCGCTTTGGGCAATGACTACCGCCCCGCAGGCGAGATCCTTGACGAGCGGGCCTTCGTGAACGGGCTTGTCGGCCTGATGGCGACGGGTGGCTCGACCAACCTTGTGCTGCACCTGCCCGCAATGGCAAAAGCTGCCGGTATCGCGCTGGATCTGGAAGATTTTGACGATATCTCGGATGTGGTGCCGTTGATGGCCAAGGTCTATCCCAATGGTCTGGCCGATGTGAACCACTTCCACGCGGCGGGCGGTCTGCAATTCATGATCCGCGAGCTTCTGAAAGAGGGCCTGCTGAATGGTGATGCGAAAACCGTAGCGGGCGATGGCATGGCGCGTTACGCGCAAGAGCCCAAGCTGATCGACGGCCAGCTGACCTGGGAAGATGGCGCGGCAGAGACGCTGAACGACAAGATCCTGCGCCCCGCCTCTTCGGGCTTTGCCAAGACGGGCGGTCTGAAGCAGCTCAACGGCAATCTGGGCCGTGGCGTGATCAAGATCTCGGCGGTGGCCGAGGAACATCGCGTGGTCGAGGCCAAGGCGCGGGTCTTCAAGGATCAGGCCGAGGTGAAAGAAGCCTTCAACAAGGGCGAATTCACCGAGGACACCATCGTCGTCGTGCGTTTCCAAGGCCCCAAGGCCAATGGCATGCCGGAACTGCACTCGCTGACGCCGGTTCTATCGGTGCTGCAACAGCGCGGGCTGAAAGTGGCGCTGGTAACCGATGGCCGGATGTCGGGTGCCTCTGGCAAGGTGCCCGCGGCGATCCACGTCTCGCCCGAGGCGGCCAATGGCGGGCCTTTGTCGAAACTGCGCGATGGCGATATCGTCCGGCTGGATGCACCCAAGGGCGAGCTGACCTGCCTCTCGGCCGATCTGGACGCGCGTGAGCCGGTCGTCGAAGATCTCTCGGCCAATCACGTCGGTCTGGGCCGCGAACTTTTCGAGGCTTTCCGCAATCAGGTCGGCCCCTCGACCAGCGGCGCCGCCGTTGTCGTCTGATCATCACGAAAGGAGTCTCGCATGACCCCCGCAGAACAATCCGCCGCCTCCCGCAAGATTTGCGAACTGGCCCCCATCGTTCCGGTGATCGTGGTCAAAGAGGTCGCCCATGCGGTGCCTCTGGCCACGGCCCTTGTGAAAGGCGGCCTGCCCGCGCTGGAAGTCACCCTGCGTTCGGAGTGCGCGCTTGAGGCGATCCGCGCGATGGCCGATGTCGAAGGCGGCGTTGTGGGCGCTGGCACCCTGCTGACCCCCGCCGATGTGAAAGCCGCTAAGGCAGCGGGCGCGAAATTCGGCGTCAGCCCCGGCATCACCGATAATCTGATCAAGGCCTGCGCCGACGAGGGGCTGCCGCTGCTGCCCGGCACGGCAACGCCTTCGGATGTGATGAAGCTGCTGGAGCTTGGCTATGACATGGTCAAGTTTTTCCCCGCCGAAACCAATGGCGGCGCGCCCGCGCTGAAGAACTTCGGTGGCCCCTTGCCGCAGATGAGCTTCTGCCCCACGGGTGGTATCAACATGGGCAATGCCCGCGACTACCTGTCGCTGAAAAACGTGGTCTGCTGTGGCGGGTCGTGGGTCGCGCCTGACAAGCTGGTGCAAACGGGCGACTGGGCCGCTATCGAGACGCTGGCCCGCGAGGCGGCAGCCCTTACCGCCTGACGGCGGCACGACGCATCCCCCGATAGCCTTGCAAGGTCGCGCATAACTTGCGCGGCCTTTTCATGTGCGACCGCGGCCCTTCGCCGCGTCCCCACACAGCCAAGCGCCAAAACGGAACCAAGCGCCGAAATGGCCTGTCCCATTTCGGCACAGTTTCTTCGGGCCCGAAACTACTGGTCCTGATGCAGCCCCGCCCGACCCTGCGGAGTGTTTTGTGCCGCCGGAACCGGATCGGCCAGAACCTTTCCCAGAAGCTGATACATCGGATGCGTGCTCTGGGCGTGAAACTCTGCCAGAAGCACGCGGGCCGCTTCGGCGGGGCGGACATCCTGTGGCAGCTTCAACGCCCATTCCAGAATCAGAAATCGACAGGTTTCCGGCTCGATCAGCGCGCTGTCAAATGCCGTGCGGACATAGCCGCGCGGATCGGCACGGTGTAAGGGCAACATGGCGCGCCCCATCAGGGATCCACTATCTGGTTGATCATCGCGGCAGCCTCTTCCGTTAGCTGCGCAATCCTAGCCTGCAAAGTCTTAACATCCGGTTGGTCTGTTTCGCGCAAAAGGAAACTGCGCCCGCCCTCGCCGAGGGTGGCGATGTCCATACCGTTCTCGCTCAGCAGACGGTTGACCGATTGCAACCGCCACAGGAAGCGGTAAATCGAGGCCAGTCGCTCTTCCTGCGCATGGGGGATCAGCCCCGCCCGTCCGCCCGCGCGCAACTGCTGCTCGACCCTGCGCGCCGCCGAGCCTGCCCGCAAGGCAAGGCTTTGGGCCAACAGTTCGATATCCTGCAACCGCCCCGGCCCGACCTTGGCCTCCCAAGGCGTCTCGACAGGTTTCGTCGCAAAGATCCGCGCGCGCATCTCGGCCAGATCCGGCAGCACCCGCGCATCCCCGCCCCGCGCCCGCAGGATCTCGCGGCGCTGGTATTCCAGATCTGCCGCCAGCGACGGGTCACCGGCAATCGGGCGTGCACGCGTCAGGGCCAGATGCTCCCAGACCCATGCTTCGGTCATCTGATAGGAGCGGAACGCATCCAGAGAGGTCGCCACAGGCCCCGAGCGCCCCGACGGGCGCAGGCGCATATCCACCTCGTAGAGGCGGCCTTGCGGCATCTGCGCGGACACCGCCGTAATCAGCGCCTGCGTCAGACGGGCAAAATACTGGCGCGATGCCAAGGGCTTCGGCCCGTCCGACATCTCCACACCCTGCGCATCGTAAATCACGATGAGATCGAGATCGGAGGCTGCTGTCAGCCGCTCGGAGCCAAAGGACCCCATCGCCATCACGCAGGCTCCCCGCCCCGGTTGCGGCCCGTATTTACCGGCGAATTCCGTGCAGACCACCGGCCAGAGCCGCTCCAGCGCCACCCCCGCGATATCCGCGAAATATTTCGCGGCCTCGGTGGCATCGATCAGCCCGCGCAGGTGATGCACCCCGACATGAAAGCGCCATTCCTTCGCCCAGCGGCGCGTCTGGTCCAGAGCGTTCTCGTAATCGCTGGCTTGGGCAAGGATCTGGTCCAGCTCGGTTTCCAGCGTCGCGATCCCCGGCCAGGATTCGAAGAAACTGCCGCCGATCACAGCATCCAGCACGCCAGGATTTTGCGAGAGATAATTGGCCAGCATCGGCGAGGTGCCGCAGATATCCACCAAGAGATCGACAAGCTGCGGGTTGGCCTCGAAGAGCGAAAATAGCTGCACCCCCGCCGGAAGCCCGTGCAGGAACCTGTCAAACTGTTGCAGAGCCTCCTCGAAATCGGCGGCCCTTTGCAATTTGCGCAGGATATCCGGCTCCAGCCGCGCAAAAATCAGACGGGCGCGCGAGGATCGCAGGCAAGGATAGGACGTCCAGCGCGCCACAAGTGCAGCCGCCCGCTCCGACAACGCCGGACGGGGGGCCGCATCCTGCGTCGGAGCGAAGAAATCACTGGTCAGGGCCTCGACCTCTTCCAGCCGGTCTTTCAACTCTGCCATCCAGCGATCAGGGTCACTCTCGCCCATCATCGCGGCAATCCGTGCGATCCCCTCGGGCGCGTTCGGCAGCGTCTGGGTCTGGCTGTCATTGACCATCTGCAACCGGTGTTCGATCTCGCGATGGGCGCGGTAATGCGCGGTCAGCTTGGCCGCGACCTCGCGCGGGATCCAGCCCTTTTGCGCCAGCGCGGCCAGCCCGCCCACTGTGGTCGGATCGCGCAGATCGGGGTCCCGACCGCCCGCAATCAACTGGCGCGTCTGGGTGAAAAACTCGATCTCTCGAATACCGCCCGCCCCCAGCTTGAGATTATGCCCCTCGATCTTCAAGGGCCCGTTCAGCCCTTTGTGATCGCGGATCTTGGTGCGCATGTCATGGGTGTCCTGAATGGTCGCGAAGTCCAGATGCCTGCGCCAGACAAAGGGGCTCAGGCGGTCCAGATAGGCGGCTCCGGCCTCCAGATCCCCCGCCGAAGGACGGGCCTTGATATGCGCGGCCCGTTCCCATGTGCGGCCTTCCGCCGCATAATACAGCTCTGCCGACGCCATAGAAAGGCAGACCGGCGTCGCGCCCGCATCCGGGCGCAACCGCAGGTCGGTGCGGAAGACATAACCTTCCGAGGTGATATCCGACAGCATCTGCGCCATTTTGCGCGTCACCCGCACAAACCCCGCACGGATTTCCAACAGATCATCGGGATCGAACTGCGTCTGGTCGAAGAGGCAGATCAGGTCGATATCGGAAGAATAATTCAGCTCCCCCGCCCCCATCTTGCCCATCGCCAGCGCCACGATGCCGCAGGCCCGTGCCAGCGTTTCCGCCCCGATCCCGGGGATCTTGCCGCGCCGGATCTCTTCGCTCAGCAAGGATTTCAACGCCAGATCGACCGCCAGATCGGCAAAGGCCGACAGCGTCCGCGTGACCTCTTCCAGCCCCCATATGCCCCCCAGATCGGCCAGAGCGATCACCAGCGCGACGCGGCGCTTGGCACGCCGCAACTCGACCGCCATATCCGGCGGCGCGACCTCTGGCAGGCGGGCGAACTCTGCCGTGATCGCCTCTTCGGGATTATCGCACAGATACGGGGCGATCCAGCTCTTCTCGCGTTCAAGGAGCGTGGCAAGGAAAGGGCTCGTGCCTGCCACCCCCTCGATCAGGGCCAGAACCTCCGGCGGCTGGCCGGAATAGAGCGCAACAACCGTATCGGCGCGCTCCTGATCTACGACAATGGGCAGGCGGGATAATCTGGATGCAAAACTCATGGCTCAACAGTGGCTTGGCAAGAACAAGGCGTCAATCACAGCTTAGCCGAAATTTGACCTCGCAAGAATGCCGATTATGGTCTGGGTTAACAATGTTTGCGTGACGTCCCGATCCAACCGAAACCGCCTCCGATGACCGAAACCGACCCGATCTGCCCGCTTTGTCTGCGCCCGATCCCCCGCGAGGCGCGCCAGAGCCTGCACCATCTTGTGCCCAAGCTGCGCGGCGGCAAGAACGGCCCGACCGTCCTTTTGCACCAGATCTGCCATAACGAGATCCACAAGACCTTCCGCGAGACCGAACTGGCCCGCAACCTGAACACAGCCGACGCCCTGCGCGCCCATCCCGCGATGCAGCCCTTCCTGACATGGATCGCCAGCCGCCCGCCCACATTTCACGCAAGATCCAGCGGCGGACGACGCAAACGGCGCTAGGGCCTTTTCTTCCGGCCGCCGTGATGCCACGACAGGGACGACGGAAAGGAGATCCCATGAGCAAATCCCTCAAGCGCGTCAAAGCGGCCCTTGAAACCGCAGGGCTGGAAATCGAGATTATCGAAACCGAAAATGCGCGCACCGCACAGGACGCCGCCGATGCGGTGGGGTGCGAGATTGACCAGATCGCCAAATCCATCCTCTTCGAAGGGGCCGATACCGGCGAGATCCTGTTGTTCCTGACGGCAGGCGGACATCGGGTCGACCAGCAGCGCGCCGCAGGTCTGGCAGGGCAGCCATTGACCCGCGCCGATGCCAGCAAGGTGCGCGAGGTCACGGGCTTTGCCATCGGCGGCGTTTCTCCGGTCGGCCATCTGACCCCCGTGCAGGCGTTTCTGGACCTGCGCCTGACGACGTTCGACACAGTCTGGGCGGCGGCAGGCACCCCTCGCCACCTGTTCCGCATCACACCGGCGCAACTGGCCCATGCTACACGGGCCAGAACCGGCAGCTTCACCGAATAGGTAGCCGCCCGCACCCCTATGACAGCGGCGTATCATGACAGCGGCATAGGCGGGACGGCCCTATGTAAAAAATATTTACATACACTCTTGAACCGCCCCGCAGAGTCCTTATCTCCGGTTATGTGAAAAGCATTCACATCCTCAAAACCGCTTTCAGGAGCCAATGACCCATGTCCTATCTCGATGCCTCTGCCGCCCCTCGCACCGGACCGATCCGCCGCGCTATCGCGTGGATGGATGAGAACGGGCCACTCTCCTGGATCGCGCTGATGGTGGCGTCCTTCATCTTTGCCGGCCCGCTGGGCCTTCTGGTGCTGGGGTTCATCCTGTTCACCGGTCGTTTCGGCAAAGGCCGTCGGCGCCGGGCCGAAGCCCGCCAGTTCTGCGCCCAGCGCTTTGGCGGTTACGGCATGCATATGTCCCGCCCCTCGGGAAATGCCGCCTTCGACAATTACAAAGCCGAAACCATCGCCCGCCTCGAACGGGAACAAAATGACTTCGAAGCCTTCCTGAAGCGTCTTCGCGACGCCCGCGACAAAGCCGAGTTCGACCAGTATATGGACGAGCGCGCCCGCACCGCCGCCGAAGAAAGCCCCGAACCCGAGGCCGAACCCGAGGCGGCCTCGACCGGCACCACCCTCGACCATAAAGGCGATGCGAAGTAAAATCGCGCCTCATCCCGCCCAGCATTAAGGCAGTTTTAACCGCTCCCGGCTTCAAAAGGCCGGGAGTTTACCGTTTTGCCAGAACAACTCTTTCGTGAGGACTTGGCGCATGGGCGTGAACTTGCTACCTTATCGCCATAAACCTAAATCGCCGCGAGTTTCATGCGACATTCTCTCCCGCTTGCTCCGCAGTTTTACGTGACCGCCCCGCAGCCCTGTCCCTATCTGGACGGGCGCGCGGAACGTAAGCTGTTCACTGCCCTGCAAGGTGAGGGGGCGGAAAAGCTGAATAATGCGCTGTCACGGCAAGGCTTCCGGCGGTCGCAAAACGTGCTGTACCGGCCATCCTGTGCCGATTGCACCGCCTGTCTGTCGGCACGTATCCGCGTGGCGGATTTCGCCCCGACCCGCACGCAAAAGCGTATTCTCAAACGCAATGACTGGCTCAAGCGGACAGCGACCAGCCCTTGGGCCACCGAAGAGCAATTCGCCCTGTTCCGCCGTTATCTCGATAGCCGTCACGCCGATGGCGGCATGGCGGATATGGATATCTTCGAATTTGCCGCCATGATCGAGGAAACGCCGATCAAGTCGCGTGTGATCGAATACCGGGAATCCGCCGACCGTCCGGGCTCGACCCGCGACCTGATGGCCGTCTGCCTGACCGACGTGCTCGATGACGGGCTGTCGATGGTCTATTCCTTCTACGATCCCAGCCTGCAGAAAAACAGCCTCGGGACCTATCTGATCCTCGATCATGTGGATATCGCGCTCAAGGCAGGCCTTCCCTATGTCTATCTTGGCTATTGGGTGCCCGGTTCGCGCAAGATGGGCTATAAAGCGAATTTCGGGGCGCTCGAGATCTTCAAGGGCGGGCAGTGGATGGATATTGGCGATCCGCAGGAACATGAGAGCGAGACCCACCCGCTTTCGGTCGATCCGATTGCCGAACAGGTTGCCCAGATCAACCTTCCGGATGCCTCGAAAAAATAAGCCTGCACAGGGTTCTCCGGAGGAAATGCGCCATTTCCCGCAAGCGGCGGCCAAAACATGTCGATTGCGGCCAGAGCCCTTACATAAAGCCTTTACAGGGGTCGATTGTCCTGACAGGTATGCCGCCATTCGCATGACCCGATAAAACCTTCAGGAACGATCATCATGGACCGCCGCTCCTTCCTCTCTTCGGCCGCCATTGGCGCGACCGCCTCCGCCCTTGCTGCCCCTGCCATCGCGCAGGAAAAGCCGCAAATCACGTGGCGTCTTTCCTCTTCCTTCCCGAACTCGCTGCCCGCCCTTTACGGCAACAGCCAAGAGCTGGGCAAACGTGTGGCCGAAGCCACCGACGGGGCGTTCCAGATCCAGTCCTTCTCGGCAGGGGAAATCGTAGGCGGCCTGCAAGGGGCCGATGCGGCAGCAGCGGGCACTGTCGAGGTCGCGCATTTTCCGACCTATTATAACTGGGGCAAGGACCCGGTCTGGGCGATCCCCACGGCCCTGCCATTCGGCCTGTCCGCACGTGGCATGAATGCCTGGATGCGCAATGGCGGCGGCAATGACATGTTCAATGCGTTCCTTTCTGATAAGGGGCTTATCGGCTTTCCGGGCGGCAATACCGGTGCCCAGATGGGCGGCTGGTTCCGTAAGGAAATCAACACTGTCGACGATCTCAAAGGTCTGAAATTCCGCGTGGGCGGTTTTGCGGGGGCCATTCTCAAGCGTCTTGGCGTTGTGCCGCAGCAGATCTCGGGCGGCGATATCTACGCGGCGCTGGAAAAAGGCACCATCGATGCAACCGAGTTTGTCGGCCCCTATGACGACCAGAAGCTCGGCTTTGTGAAGGTTGCGCCCTATTACTACTATCCCGGCTGGTGGGAAGGTGGGGCGATGGTCCACTTCCTGTTCAACAAAGCCGCCTATGAGGGTCTGCCCGATCAGTATAAATCGCTTCTGCAAACCGTTTGCCAGAGCGTGAATGCCAATATGCTCGAAACCTATGATTACGAGAACTCCAAGGCCCTGCGCACGCTTCTGGCCGAAGGTGCCCAGCTGCGTCCGTTCAGCCAAGAAATCATGCAGGCCTGTTTCGAGACCTCCAAAGAAGTCTATGCCGAAATCTCGGCAGAAAACGAGACCTTCAAGAAGATGTATGACTCGCTGCGCGCCTTCGAGAACGAATATTATCTCTGGACGCAGGTGGCCGAGTATAATTACGACACCTTCATGATGGTGCAGCAGCGTCAGGGCACGCTCTAAGCGCGCGACGCAGGCCCGAAAATACCGCAGTTCCGAACCCGAGCCACCGGCTCGGGTTTTTTCTTGCGCGAGAGAGATCAAAAGCGCAAGCTCGGGCCAAGGAAATGCTGGACAAGCGGAATTGGTAAGGCAATATAGCCAAACAGGGTGACAAGAGGAGCGTCGCCCAGAGATTTTCTGACGGTTGGGAGGTAATATGGATCGTCGTTCGTTTATTCGCAAAGGTGCGCTGGGTGGTGTTGCGGCAGCAGGTGCCTCACTTGCAGCCCCCGCGATCGCACAAGAAGCGCCCACTCTGAACTGGCGCCTCACCTCGTCTTTCCCGAAATCGCTCGACACGATCTATGGTGGCGGTGCCACGATGGCAAAATATGTCGAAGAGATCACGGATGGCAAATTCAAGATTCAGGTTTTTGCCGCAGGTGAAATCGTCGGTGGTCTGCAGGCGCTTGATGCGGTGTCCAATGGCACGGTCGAAGCCTGCCACACCTGCTCGTACTATTTCTGGGGCAAGGATCCGACCTTTGCGCTGGGGACGGCTGTGCCGTTCAACCTCAACTCGCGCCAGCAGAACGCGTGGATGTATTACGGCGGCGGCATCGACCTGATGAACGAGTTCTACGCGAACTACAATGTCGTGGGCCTGCCGACCGGCAATACCGGTGCCCAGATGGGCGGCTGGTTCCGCAAGGAAATCAAGACGGTTGCGGATCTGAATGGTCTGAAGATGCGTCTGGGTGGCTTTGCGGGCAAGGTCATGGAAAAGCTCGGCGTCGTGCCGCAGCAGATCGCGGGTGGCGATATCTATGCCGCGCTTGAAAAAGGCACCATCGACGCGACCGAATGGGTCGGCCCCTATGATGACGAGAAGCTCGGCTTCGTGAAAGTGGCCCCCTATTACTACTATCCGGGCTGGTGGGAAGGTGGCGCCGTGCTGCACTCCTTCTTTAACAAAGAGAAATATGACGCCCTGCCCGAGGCCTACAAAGACGCGATCAAGGTGGCCTGTCAGGCAGCGAATGCCGATGTTCTGGCCTCCTACGACCAGAAAAACCCGACGGCGCTGAAATCTCTGATCGGTCAGGGTGCGCAACTGCGTCCCTTCTCGGCAGAGGTTCTCAATGCCTGCTTCAACGCGGCCAAAGAGGTCTATACCGAGCTGAACGGCTCGAACGAGAACTTCAAGAAAGTCTATGAAAGCCAGGCGGCCTTCAAGAAAGACGCCTATCTCTGGGCGCAGCTGGCCGAATATAACTACGACACCTTCATGATGATCAAACAACGTGAAGGCGCGCTGTAATCCAGCCGCACAGATACACCGGAAGGCCCCGCAAATCTGCGGGGCCTTTTGTATTGGGATCAGCGCGCAGACAGCCTGACCGCACAGGACAGGGCAAAACGGGAGAGGGCAAAGGGCCTCAATAAAATCTAAACCACTCCGCTTCTATCGTGAAAGGAACTGCCATCGGGAGAAGGTGCAATGCAGCATAGGCGCGGCTCATTACGGGGGCTTGCATGATCCCCCCGCGCCTCACGGCGGACGGGCTGGCCGGACTGCTGCGGCTGGCGGCACAGGCCGGTGCGCAGGCGGGCAAGCAAAGCGCGCAATTCGGCACCCTTTTGCAGGAACTCGGCAAAAGCACGGCGGCCGCGCAGACGGGCTCCGGGACACAGTCTCCGTCGCAGCCCTCCACCGACCCCGCAACCGCAACCGCCACCGCCACCGCCACCGCAGCAAAACTTGCCGGAAGCGCCGCAGCTGTGACAAGTGGCAGCAATAGCGCCACCTCGCAGACGGCGGCCCAGCCAGCACCGCCCCCCGTGACGCCGCAAATGCCCTCGCAGGCTTTGCCGAATGCGCAGACCGCCGGCCAGACAAGCACCGCGCAGGCCGCCAGCCAGAACGCCGCCGCATTGCCCGCGCGGATGATGACAGACAGCCTGCAACCGGCGCTGATACAGGCCGCCCTACTGGCCACGCGCAATGCCACAACCAGCGCGGCAGAGCGACGGGCACAGGACCGCCTGCCGCTTTCCTCGCAACTTGGCTATGTCTCGCAGGAACGCCCCTTTCTGGGCGAACTCGGGCTGCCTTTGAACACGGTCAAGCAGGTCTATGGCCGCGATAGCGAATTCATCCGCCCCCTGACCGGCGATCCGCTTTTTGACGAGCCGGAGGCGCAGCCCAAACTGCCGCTCTGGATCGGGGCGATCCCGTCTTTCGCGGGCTGGCTTCTGCCCGAACTTCTGCGCGGGTTGCATGAGGTCTCGCCCCGATTGCTGCGCGGTGATCAGGGGCGCCTCCTGCACGCGCTGGACGAAGGGCGCATAGAGGTGGCGCTGGTCCATGAGGCCAATCTGCCCGACACGCTGGCACAGATTCCGCTGGTCCCTTTCCAGCCTTGGGTTCTGCTGCCGCAAACCCACCCGCTTGCCACGCAGGACAGTCTCAAACCGCAGGATCTGGAGGGCGAGGCAATGATCGGCCTGTCGCTGCCCCCTGCACGCGACCTGTTCCCCAATATCCTGCGGGCCGAAGGTGTCGAGCCGCGGCTGGTGGAAGAATATCCCGACGACATCCAGATCCTGACCGCTGTGGCGCAGGAAAAGGGGTTTTCGCTGCGCGCCGCAAGCCCGCTCAGCCCGCCCGATCTCGCCGGTCACAAGATCGTCGCGCGGCGGCTGGAATTGCGCGCGGGGGCGGTCGATCAGGCGATACTGGTCTATCCGCTGGCCAGCGGACATTCCGTTGCGGCCGAACATTTCATCCAGCGCGCAAAAGCTCTGGCCGAAGCGCGATAAAAATCTAATCTTTCCCCCGAGATTGCCTTTTCTCCGAAAGAGGCTAATGTCCGCGCATCATTTGCGCAGACTTGCCACAACATCGAAAGACCATCGGGCAAGCCATTGACAGGCCTGCACATTAGGGCCAGCACATTGAGGGCCAGCCATTACCAGACAGCATCATCATGACGCTGGACCATCTATTGGAAAGGATCGGCGATGATCCGTCCTCGTTTCGGGGCCGCGCAAGGGCGCAAAACAACATATCTGTGGCTCGCAGGACTGCTATGCCTGACCACCCTACCGGCGCGGCCGCTTCAGGCGCAGCCGCCCGTCGCCGTTGAAATCACCCAGCCCCAGACCGTGCCGGCCCAGCATGATGTGCGTTTTATCGGCACGATCGAGGCCCCCGAAACCTATCCCGCCAGCTTCCGCTCGGGCGGGCGGATCACCCAGATGGCGGTGGATACCGGCGACCATGTCGCAAAAGGCGATATCATCGCCACGCTTGACCAGACAGCGGCGCAGGCCTCTCTGGATGCGGCCAAGGCCAGCCTGACCTCGGCGCAGGCCCAGCTGGACCAGACGCGACAGGCCCGCGACCGTGCACAAGGCCTGCTTGCCCGTGGCACCGGCACACAGGACGCGCTGGACGAGGCCACGCAGAATTTCCTGCAGGCGAAAGCCGGTTTCGATCAGGCCCAGGCCCAGCTTGAAACCGCACAGCAGGGCATGGACGATACCGTTTTACGCGCCATCGACAATGCCGTGATCACCGAGCGCGCCGCCGAAATCGACGAGGTCGTCAGCGCCGGTCAGGAGGTGGTGATGCTGGCCAATGAAACGGCCCGCGAGGCGGTATTTCAGGCCCCCGACATCGCCGGACTGGCCGGTTTGGCAGGCCGCAGCATCACCGTTGAAAGCCCCGCCCAGACCACTCCGCTGAATGCCAAGATCACCGAAGTCTCGCCACAACTCAGCGATACCGGCACCGTGACCATCAAGGCCCGCATCGATGATGCCAGCGCCCAGCCGCCACGGATCGGCACGCTGATCACCGGCCAGATCTCGCTGCCGCAACCGCAGCGCCTTGCCCTGCCGTGGGATGCGCTGGTGAGCGGCCCCGAGGGCGATGCCGTCTGGGTGGTGGACCCGCAGAGCATGCAGATCCGCCTGACCCCCGTCGAGATCGCCGCCTATAGCACGACTCAGATCGAACTGGTGCCGTCTTCCGCGATCACCGCCGATATGAAGATCGTCGCAACCGGAGCCGATGGCCTGTTCGACGGCCAGACCGTGACAGAGACCCGCGGAGACAGCCAATGAGATATGCCGCTATCCTTCTGGGCTGCTGCCTTGCCCTGCCCGCCTTCGCACAGGACGCCTCAACACAGAGCGAGCCGACGCAGAGCGGGCCGGACACGGCCACACCACGCCCTGTCATCACCGAAATTCTGGGCGAGGTGCCCACCGGCCAGCGTGTCTTTTCGGGCATGGTCGACGCGCGCTACGAGACCTCGCTGGCCTTTCGCACGGGCGGGCGGGTGTCGCGCATCCATGTCGAGGCGGGCGACCGTGTCAAACAGGGCGATGTTATTGCCGAACTGGACCAGATCACGCTAGAACAGGACCTGCGCGAGGCCAGGGCCGCGGTCGGGCAGGCGCAGGCCGCGCTTGATTATGCGCAGGCAAGCTATGATCGCGCCGCCACCTTGCGCAAACGCGGCGTGCTGGCGCAATCGGATTTCGAAACCGCCGAGGCAAGCCTTGCCGCAGCCAAGGCCCAGTTTGACAGCGCCCAGGCGCAGGAACGCCAGAGCACGCAGGCCGCAGGCTATGGCAAGCTGACGGCCCCTGCCGATGGCATCGTGCTCTCGCGTGCGATCGAGCCGGGGACATTGGTTTCGGCAGGCACCGAGGTGGTGACTTTTGCGCGCGGCGATGACCGCGAGGCGGTGATCGACATGCCGCAGGTTCTGGCCAGCACGCTGGAGCGCGACCAGAGCTTTACCGTCAGCCATCATTCCACCGATGTGCCCCAGATCAAGGCCAAGCTGCGACTGGTCGAGCCGGTCACCAATTCCAGCCTTGATACGATGCGCGCCCATCTGACCCTGATCGCGCCCAGCGAGGATTACCGTATCGGCTCGCTGGTATCGGCACGGCTGGATACCGGCAATGGCGAAATGCTGAGCATCCCCAAGGCGGCTCTTGTCGCGGGCACCCCGCCCAGCGTCTGGGTGGTGAGCGGCACCCCCCGCCTGCTGCACCGCACCACCATCACCACCGGCACCGATTACGGCAGCCGCATCGTGGTGACCCAAGGCCTGAAAAGCGGCGACGAGGTCGTGCTGCGCGGGCTTGACGCCTTGCAGGAAGGCGCGCGGGCCGGTCAGGGCCTGACCCTTGCGGGCGCGCCGCGCACCACCACGCCAACGGCACAGGAAAGCACGACAAAATGAGGTCCGCAGATATGAAGTTCAATCTTTCGGACTGGGCGCTGCGCAACCGCTCTGTCATCTGGTTCCTGATGGTCATGTCGCTGGTGGCAGGCATCTTGGCCTTCAACTCGATGGGGCGCGAGGAAGACCCCAGCTTCACCATCCGCACGATGGTCGTGTCGGGCAGCATGCCCGGTGCCACCGCCGAAGAGACGATGGAACAGGTCACCGACCGGATCGAACGCAAGCTGGCCGAGATCGACGCGCTCGATGTCACCCGCTCGATCACCTATCCCGGTCAGGCGGTGATCTATGTCGATCTGCGCGACAGTATTCCCGATGACCAGATCCAGCCGACCTGGACCCGCGTGCGCGAGCTGATGTCGGATATCCGCGGCGATTTCCCCAGCGCGTTCCAGGGGTTTTCCTTCAATGACGATTTCGGGGATGTCTATGGCAATGTCTATGCCTTTACCGCCCCCGATTACAGCCCAGACGAGCTGAAGTCATGGGTGCGCAAGATCCGCGACGATGTCGAGCGGCTGGATCAGGCCGGTAAGGTCGACCTGATCGGCACCCGCGACCGTGTGGTGACCGTCGAATTCTCGACCCGCCGTCTGGCGGCACTGGGGCTGGATGCGCAGACCGTGCTCAACACGCTTTCCACCCAGAACCAGATCACCCCCACCGGCACGATCCAGACCCCGCAAGAGCAGATCGGATTGCGGCTTACCGGCGCATTCCCCGATGCCACGGCGCTGGCCCATGCGCCGCTGCGGGTGGATGACACCTTCTTCACCCTCTCCGATGTGGCCGAGGTAAAGGACGGCTATGACGACCCGCCCGCCTCGCTGATCCGCTACGAGGGGCAGCCTGCGGTGGGCCTGATCATCGGCATGCGCGAGGGCGGCAATATCCTGAATTTCGGCAAGAGCCTCGATGCGCTGATGGCGCAGGAAGTCGCCAAGCTGCCGATGGGGATCACCCTGCACAAGATCGCCGACCAGCCGACGGTGGTGCAGGATTCGGTGGGCCATTTCGTGCGGGCACTGGCCGAGGCGCTGGTGATCGTGCTGGCCGTCAGCTTCGTCTCGCTGGGCGTGCGGGCGGGGTTTGTGGTGTCGCTGACCATTCCGCTGGTGCTGGCCGTGACCTTCCTGATCCTCGATCTGATGGGGATCACCCTGCAGCGGATCTCGCTCGGGGCGCTGATCATCGCGCTGGGGCTTCTGGTCGATGATGCGATGATCGCGATCGAAACCATGATCTCGCGGCTTGAGCGGGGCGAAAGCCGCACCAAGGCCGCCTCTTACGCGTGGACCGCCATTGCATGGCCCATGCTGACGGGCACACTTGTCACGGTTGCGGGCTTCATTCCGATTGGCCTCAATGCCTCGCAGGCGGGCGAATATACCCGCTCGCTCTTCTATGTGATCGCCATATCCCTGCTGATCAGCTGGATCGTGGCCGTACTTTTCGCGCCGGTTCTGGGCAAGACATTCCTGCCCGCCAAATGGAAGCACCAGACCCATGAGGCGGGCCGCCTGCGCCGCAGCTTCCACCGCGTTCTGGAAAAGGCGATGGTCCATCGCTGGATCACCATTCTCGCCACCGTGGGGCTGTTTGCCCTTTCGGTGCTGGGGCTTGGCCATGTTGAACAGCAGTTCTTCCCCTCTTCCGAACGCACCGAGCTGATAACCGATGTGACGCTGCGCGATGATGCGGGCTTCGAGGCAACCGATGCCGAGATCTCCCGCTTCGAGACATGGCTGAAAGCCCAGCCGGAGGTGGCATTCTGGACCGCCTATGTCGGCACCCCCGCTCCGCGTTTCGTGCTGACACTGGATGTGAAGCCCGCCGTTCCCAATGAGGGGCAGGTGGTGATCGAGACCAAAAGCCTGACCGACCGCGATAGCCTGCGGGCCAAAATCCGCAGCTATTCGGACAGCCGCGCGGGGGTGGAGTTCTACCCCAAACCGATCGAACTTGGCCCCCCCGTGGGCAAGCCCGTGCAATACCGGATTTCGGGCAGCGATTACACCACCCTGCTGGGCGAGGCCCGCAAACTGGCCGCGCTGATGGCCAAGGATGACCGCCTTTACGCCATCGACATGGATTGGGGGGCCCCTGCCCGTGTCGTGCGGCTGGACCTTGATCAGGCGCGGATGCGCCAGCTTGGCCTGACCCAGTCGGATGTGGCGCAGGTGCTGACCACGCTCTATTCCGGCACCACCATCACCAATCTGCGGCAGGGGATCGACCTGATCGAGGTGGAACTGCGGGGCCGCAAATCCGACCGAGACACGCTGGACGGGCTGAAAAGCCTGCAATTTGCCAATACCAGCGGCAATCCCATCCCGCTGACCTCGATCGCACATTTCGAATATGTCACCGAACCTCCGGTGATCCACTCGCGCGACCGTGTGCCCACAATCACCGTGCGCGGCGCGATTGACGGCACAGCCCAGCCCGCCACAATCGTCAATGACCTCGCGCCGCAGATCGCGCGGTTTACCGCCGCTCTGCCCTTGGGCTACAGCTTGGAAATGGGCGGTTCGGTCGAGGAAAGCGGCAAATCGCAAGCTCCGATCATCGCGATCGTGCCCTTCATGGTGCTGATCATGCTGTCGCTGATCATGTTCCAGTTGCGCAGCTTCCGCCTGATGGTGGTCGTGCTGGCGGCGGCACCTCTGGGGCTGATCGGGGTGGTGGCCTCGATGCTGCCGCTCGGCGCGCCGATGGGCTTTGTGGCGCTTCTGGGGGTGCTGGCGCTGATCGGCATCCTGATCCGCAATTCGGTCATCCTGATTCAGGCCACCGAGGATCTGCGCGCCGAGGGCCATGACCGCTGGAGCGCGATCTGGCATGCCTCCGACCAGCGCGCCCGCCCGATCCTGCTGACCGCGGCGGCGGCCTCGCTGGCACTGATCCCGATTGCACGGCAGATCTTCTGGGGGCCGATGGCGATTGCCATGATGGGCGGGATTATCGCCGGTACGTTGATCACGCTGCTGTTCGTGCCCGCCCTCTATTGCGCGATCTTCCGCGTCAAGGCGCCTGCGCCCGAGCAAGGGGCGCGCTAGGTCCGCCTCCGCCGATCACGGCAGGGCTTGGCGAAACCGGCCCTGCCGCGCTATAGCGGGAAGACCAAAGAGGAGGAACCCGATGGCTGGCCCCGCGCTGGTGATCTTTGATTGCGATGGCGTCCTGATCGATTCCGAGGCGCTTTCGGCCTCTGTCTTCATGGAAGAGCTGGCCCTGCTGGGAATGGAGATCGACCTCGACTATTTCGCCCGCAACTGTCTGGGGCGCGCCTTTCCAAGCGTCCGCGCAAGGCTGGAACGCGATTTCGGACAAGCCCTCCCCGAGGGGTTCGAGGCACATTACCGCACCAAGCTGATGACCCGCTTCTCGCGCGATCTGAAGGTCATGCCCGAAGTTGTCGAGGCCATCCGCCGGCTGGACAGGCCCTATCATCTGGCCACCTCCTCGGCACCGGCACGGCTGGCGCAATCTCTGGCCATTACCGGCCTGAACACGCTCTTCGAGGGCCGCTGCTCTACGGCTTCCGAGGTCAGACGCGGCAAACCCGCCCCCGATCTGTTCCTGCATGTGGCCGCCCTTTACGATGTCGCACCGCAGGATTGTCTGGTAATCGAGGACTCGGAGGTGGGCATTGCGGGGGCCCGTGCAGCGGGCATGCGGGTCTGGCGCTTTCTGGGCGGGGCCCATCTTGCCCCTCTGGCCGCAGCCCTTCCCCAAACACCGCAGGACCCCGCTCTGCTGGGCGGGGCCGATCTGGCCTTTGACAGTTTCGCGCAGTTCACCGCATTGCTCTCGGCATGGCCCCTGCGGCCGCTTATCCAGTCCAGCCCCTTTTCCGGAGCCTCCAAATGATCCCGTCCGACCGCGTCAATGAAGCCGAAGCCAACCTTCTTGATCTTGCCGCCCGCGCGGCATGGCTTTCCTTTGTGGGCGGCATGACGCAGGACCAGATCGCGCTTGAACTGGGCATTTCGCGCCAGCGCGTCCAGCGGCTGGTGGCGCGGGCATCTGCCGAAGGGCTGATCCGCGTCAGGATCGATCACCCGATTGCCGAATGTCTGGAACTGGAACAAAGGCTGCGCGACCGCTACGGGCTGCTCTCCGCCCGCGTTGCGCCCTCGCTTTCGGCCACCGGCGACCCGAATGACGCGCTGGCCCCCTTTGCCGCCCCTCTGCTCGAGCGGTTTTTCACCGACCCCGCCCCCAAGCTGATCGCGCTTGGCACGGGCCGGACCCTGCGCATGATTGTCGAGCAGATGCAAAGCCTTGCGGGCGGCCATCACAAGCTGGTCTCGCTGATCGGCAACGTCGCCCCCGACGGCTCGGCCTCGCATTACGAAGTGATCGTGCGTCTGGCCGAAAAGGTCTCGGCACCGCATTTCCCGATGTCGATCCCTGTGGTTGCCGCCTCCGAGGCGGAACGCGATCTCTACCGCTCGCTGCCGCATGTCAAAGCCTCTATCGATCTGGCACTGCGCGCCGATTTCGCGATTGTCGGCATGGGGCAGATGGGGGCCGATGCGCCGCTTCTGATGGACGGGTTCATCACCCCCGAAGAGCATGCGGACTGGGTTCGCGCCGGAGCCATCGGCGAGATCGGCGGCCACGCTTTCAACGCCGAAGGGCAGTTTCTCGACCACCCGATGTCGCGGCGCATCGTGGGGGCACGGGTGCCTCATGGCGATATGCAGGTCCATTGCTTTGCCGCAGGCCAGAAGAAGCTTCCGGCCCTGACGGCGGCCCTCAAAGGCCGCCTGCTGAGCCATCTGGTGACAGATGAGCGCACCGCGAAAGCACTTCTTAACGATTGATTCCCATTCTACTCTGGCGCGAACCAGCCATTGCGTCCCCCTGACAAGGGCCGCATTCCTGCGCGGAAGGAGAAGATATGTTACCGCTATCACCAATTTGCGCACATCCAAGCGGCGTTTTGCGCATATCACCTTTCTCCCCAGCGCAATTCACACTTGACTCACAGCCCCGTTCATGAGCATTTGCCCATAGAGCGGATAATTGCTCGTTTGAATTTTGGGAGGAATTCATGACCATGACAATCCGTGCCCTTCTGGGTGCTTGCGCCCTTGGCGCGCTTGCCACAGCTGCTGCAGCCGAAACCACCATTACCGTCGCCACCGTGAACAACGGCGACATGGTGCGGATGCAAGGGCTGATGGACGACTTTTACGCCAAACATCCCGACATCAAGGTTGAGTGGGTGACGCTCGAGGAGAACATTCTCCGCCAGCGTGTCACGCAGGACATCGCCACCAATGGCGGCCAGTTCGACGTGATGACCATCGGCAATTACGAGGTTCCGATCTGGGCCCAACGTGATTGGTTGGTGCCGCTCAACGATCTTCCGGCAGATTATGATGCCGATGACCTGCTGCCCGCCATGCGCTCGGCGCTGTCGGTGGATGGTACGCTTTACGCGGTGCCGTTCTATGGCGAATCTGCGATGGTGATGTATCGCAAGGATCTGGCCGAGAAGGCCGGTGTGAGCATCCCTGACCAGCCGACCTGGAGCCAGATCAAGGACGCCGCCGCGAAGATGACCGATAAAGACAACGGCATCTACGGCATCTGTCTGCGCGGCAAGCCCGGCTGGGGCGAGAACATGGCCTTCATCTCGGCTATGGCAAACTCCTATGGTGGCCGCTGGTTCGATATGAACTGGGAGCCGGAATTCGATAGCGAGCCGTGGAAAGCCACGCTCACCGACTATCTCGACCTGATGACCAAATACGGCCCGCCCGGTGCGTCGTCCAACGGCTTCAACGAAAACCTGTCGCTCTTCCAGCAAGGCAAGTGTGGCATGTGGATCGATGCGACCGTCGCGGCAGGCTTCGTGACCGACCCTGAAGAGTCCACCGTGGCTGACAAGGTCGGCTATGCGGTCTTCCCGAATAAGGAAGGCGTCGACAATCACGGCAACTGGCTGTGGTCGTGGAACCTCGCCATTCCGGAAAGCTCGGCACATAAAGACGCGGCGAAAGCCTTCGTCGAATGGGCAACCTCGAAAGAGTACACCCAGATTGTGGCCGACAAGCAAGGCTGGCGCGCAGCCCCTCCCGGTACCCGGACCTCGCTCTACGAGAACCCCGATTATCTGGCTGCCGCGCCCTTCGCACAGCTGACCATCGACACGATTTCGAAGGCCACGCCCGAGAAACCGTCGGTGCAGGATGTGCCCTATGTCGGCGCACAATTCGTTTCGATCCCCGAATTCCAAGGGATCGGCACGGCTGTGGGCCAGATCTTCTCCGCCGCTCTGGCAGGCCAGATGGGGGCAGATCAGGCACTTCAATCCGCGCAGGCCTTGACCGAGCGTGAAATGAAGAAAGCCGGTTACGTCAAGTAATCCACCAACCGCAATTATAGCTGCGGGCAGGTCCCCCTGCCCGCATTGCGCTATACACCACGGCCCCGCAGCGCGGGACCGTGGACCTTCGACCCAAAATCCAACCAAGCGTGCCGAGGTAGCCCATGGCCACGAAGCATTCCCGCGCCGCTGCGAGGTTGATGATTTCTCCTGCCGTTATTCTTCTTCTCGGCTGGATGATCGTCCCTCTGGCGATGACGCTCTACTTCTCCTTCCTGCGATACAACCTTCTCATGCCCGGCATGGAAGAATGGACAGGCTTCCTCAATTACGAGTTCTTTGTCACGGATCCTGCCTTTATCACGGCGCTGCTTAACACCGTGTTACTGGTGGTGGGGGTTCTGGCGATCACCATCGTGGGGGGCATTCTTCTGGCGCTGCTGCTGGACCAGCCCTTCTTCGGGCAGGGGATCGTGCGCATTCTGGTGATCGCGCCGTTCTTCGTGATGCCCACCGTCTCGGCGCTGGTGTGGAAGAACATGTTCCTCAATCCGGTCAACGGGCTGTTTGCGCATATCGCGCATCTCTTCGGGCTTCCGGCCTATGATTTTCTGGCTCAGGCGCCGCTGGCCTCGATCATCGGGATCGTCTCGTGGCAATGGCTGCCCTTTGCGACGCTGATCCTGCTGACGGCCCTGCAATCGCTTGATCAGGAACAGCTGGAAGCGGCCGAAATGGACGGGGCCTCGAAACTGGCGCGGTTTTTCTACATCATGCTGCCGCACCTGTCGCGGGCGATCACCGTGGTGATCCTGATCCAGACCATCTTCCTGCTGTCGATCTTTGCCGAGATCCTGGTGACCACCAATGGCGGTCCGGGCGTGGCCTCGACCAACCTGACCTATATGATCTATGTGCAGTCGCTGCTGCAATTCGATGTCGGCGGCGGCTCGGCGGGCGGTGTCATCGCGATCATTCTGGCCAATATCGTTGCGATCTTCCTGATGCGGATGATCGGCAAGAATCTGGAGGCCTGAGATGTCCCGTATCGTCACTCCCCGCCGCAAGGCGCTGACCACCGTGCTTGCCTGGGCTGTGGGCATTGCGATCTTCTTCCCGATCCTGTGGATCTTCATCCTGTCGTTCAAGACGGAAGGGAATGCGATCGCCTCGCCGCTCAAGGTGCTCTTCTCGGGCTGGACGCTGGAAAGCTACCATACCGTGCTCGAACGCTCGAACTACCCGCTATTCTTCATGAATTCGGTCATCATCTCGGTCGGTTCGACCCTGCTGGCGCTGATCATCGCGGTGCCCGCCGCCTGGGCGATGGCCTTTGTGCCGGGCCGTCGGACCAAGGATATCCTGATGTGGATGCTGTCCACCAAGATGCTGCCGCCGGTGGGGGTTCTGGTGCCGATCTACCTGATCTTCCGCGATCTGGGGCTGCTGGACAGCCGCATCGGTCTGGTCGTCGTGCTGACGCTGATCAACCTGCCGATCATCGTCTGGATGCTGTTCACCTATTTCAAGGAGATCCCCGGCGAGATCCTGGAGGCGGCGCGCATGGATGGCGCGGGGCTGAAGGAAGAGGTGCTTTACGTGCTGACGCCGATGGCGGTCCCGGGCATGGCCTCGACGGTGCTGCTCAACATCATCCTCGCCTGGAACGAGGCCTTCTGGACGCTCAACCTCACGGCTTCCAAAGCCGCGCCGCTGACGCAGTTCATCGCCTCCTATTCCTCGCCCGAGGGGCTTTTCTACGCAAAACTCTCTGCCGCCTCGATCATGGCCATCGCGCCGATCCTGATCATGGGCTGGTTCAGCCAGAAACAACTTGTCCGCGGCCTGACCTTCGGCGCGGTGAAATAAGGACATAAGTCATGGGACAAATCACTCTGAAGGGCGTGCGCAAGACCTTTGGCGAAGTCGAAGTCATTCCGCCGCTGGATCTGGATATCAAGGACGGCGAATTCGTGGTCTTCGTGGGCCCGTCGGGCTGCGGCAAATCCACCCTGCTGCGTCTGATCGCGGGGCTCGAGGATCTTTCGGGCGGGCAGATCATGATCGACGGCACGGATGCCACCGAGGCCCCCCCCGCCAAGCGCGGCCTCGCGATGGTGTTCCAGAGCTACGCGCTCTATCCGCATATGTCGGTCAAGAAAAACATCGCCTTCCCGATGAAGATGGCCGGTGTACCCACCGACGAGCAGGAGCGCCGCATCGCCTCGGCGGCCGAGGCGCTCAACCTCACCGATTACCTGCACCGCAAGCCCGGCCAGCTTTCGGGCGGCCAGCGCCAGCGGGTGGCGATCGGGCGTGCCATTGTGCGCGAACCGGCCGCCTTCCTGTTTGACGAGCCGCTCTCGAACCTTGACGCAGCGTTGCGGGTGAACATGCGCCTCGAGATCTCGGAGCTGCATCAGAAGCTCAAGACCACGATGATCTATGTGACCCATGATCAGGTCGAGGCGATGACGATGGCCGACAAGATCGTGGTGCTGCGCGCAGGCCGCATCGAGCAGGTGGGCAGCCCGCTCGATCTCTACCGCAACCCCGATAACCGCTTTGTCGCGGGCTTCATCGGCAGCCCCAAGATGAACTTCATCGAAGGCGAGCGCGCCGCGGCCCGCGGGGCCCATGCCATCGGCATCCGCCCCGAGCATATCGACCTCTCGACCACGCCGGTCGACGGTGCGATCGAGGGTCTGGTTGGCGTCTCCGAGCACCTTGGCTCGGACACCTATGCCCATGTGCAGGTCGAAGGCATCGGCCAGTTCAACGTCCGCGTCTCGGGCGAGGTCGATGTCCATGCCGGCGACACCGTCTGGCTCACCCCCCAAGAACATAACATCCACCGCTTCGACGAAAACGGTAAAGCGATCCGGTAAACCACTCTGGCAGGGGCTGGCGCCCCTGCCCCTTGCGGCCCCTTTCAGGTGGCCCCCACTCCATTTCAGATAGGTGCCACCATGGTACAGCTTTCCAACGCCACTCTGTCGCAACTGCCCGAGGCCGTTAAGCGCCCCAGCTACGACCGCAGCAAACTGACCCCCGGCATTGTGCATATCGGTCTGGGCAATTTCCACCGCGCCCACCAGTCGTGGTATCTGCACCGGCTGATGGAAGCGGGCCTGGCCCATGACTGGGCGATCATCGGCGCGGGCGTGCGTGCCCCCGATGCGGCCATGCGGGACCGTTTGCTGGCGCAGGATTGTCTGACCACGCTGATCGAGCTGGACCCCAAAGGCCAGTCGGCCGAGGTCGTGGGCTCGATGATCGACTATATTCCGATCGAGGACGGCAATGGCGCACTGATCAAGGCGATGACCGATCCGCAGATCCGCATCGTGGCGCTGACCGTCACCGAGGGCGGGTATTTCATCGACCCCGCCACCAAAGGCTTTGACGCCAAGCACCCCGATATTCTGCATGACGCCGCCAATCCCGAGACGCCGAAGACCGCCTTCGGGGCCATCGTGGCCGCGCTGAAAATCCGCCGTGACACGGGCGTCGGCCCCTTTACCGGCCAGTGCTGCGACAACCTTCAGGGCAATGGCGCGATCCTGCGTCAGACCGTGGTGTCGCTGGCGCGTCTGTCGGACCCCGAGCTGGCCGACTGGATCGATGCCAACTGCACCTTCCCCAATGCAATGGTCGATTGCATCGTTCCCGCCACCGGCCCGAAAGAGCTGGAACTGGTGCGCTCGATCGGCATCGAGGATAACTGCCCCGTCACCCACGAGAATTTCCGCCAATGGGTGATCGAGGACAACTTCTGCGCGGGCCGCCCCGATTGGGACAAAGCGGGCGCGACCTTCTCGGATGATGTGCACAGCTTCGAGACCATGAAGATCCGCATTCTCAATGGTGGCCATCAGGTCATTTCGGATGTGGGCGAAGTGCTTTCGGTTGCACATATTTCCGAATGTATGGACCATCCCAAGATCCACGCGTTCTACCGCAAGGTGGAGACCGAAGAGATCATGCCGCATGTGCATGCCGTGCCCGGCATGACGCCCGAAGGCTATGTCGCCCTGATCGAGGCGCGTTTCTCGAACCCGATGATTGTCGACACCACCCGTCGTGTGGCCTTTGACGGGTCGTCACGCCATCCGGGCTTCATCCTGCCTTCGGTGCGCGAATGCCTCGAGAAAGGCCTGACCGTCGAGGGTCTGGCGCTCGTCTCGGCGGCTTGGGCGCGCTACTGCACCGGCATCCGTGAGGATGGCACGGTCGTCGAACCCAATGACCCCTTCTGGGCGGACCTGCAGATCCGCGCCTTGGCTGCCAAAGAGAACCCGCAGGAATGGCTGGAAAACCGCCTTCTATATGGCGAACTGGCCGATGATGCGCGTTTTGCCGAGCCCTTCGCGAAATGGCTGACGATGATCCATGCGCAGGGCCTTGAAGCCGCGCTTGACGCCTATCTGGCCTGACCCGATGTATCTGGGCATCGATCTTGGCACATCGGGCCTGCGCGCGCTTCTGATTGATGATCAGGGGCGCGCCATTGGTTCGTCGGAGGCGCATTATAGCGCCGTGCATCCCCATGCCGGCTGGTCCGAACAGGACCCCGCCGAATGGATTGCGGCGTTGGAAAAGGCCGTTGCGCACCTGCGCGCCAGCCATCCGGAATTTGCAGCTCTCAAGGGTATCGGTGTTGCGGGCCATATGCATGGTGCGACGCTGCTGGATGCCGAGAATAACGTTCTGCGGCCCTGTATTCTTTGGAACGACACCCGCAGCCATACCGAGGCCGCGGCGCTGGATCACCTGCCGGTTTTCCGCGAGATTTCCGCCAATATCGTCTTTCCGGGCTTTACCGCGCCCAAGTTGATGTGGGTGGCCAAAAATGAACCCGAGGTCTTCGCCAAGGTTGCAAAGGTCCTGCTGCCTGCGGCCTATCTCAACTGGTATCTGACGGGCGCGCATGTGGCCGATATGTCTGATAGCGCGGGCACCAGCTGGCTGGATGTGGGCGCGCGTGACTGGTCAAGCCGCCTGCTCAGCGCAAGCCATATGCGCAAGGACCAGATGCCGCGTCTGGTCGAAGGCTCCGCCCCCGCCGGACAGTTGCGCGCCGATCTGGCGCAGGCGTGGGGCGTGGGCGATGTCACCGTGGCAGGCGGCGCGGGCGATAATGCCGCCGCCGCTTGCGGGATCGGTGCATTGACCGAAGGCCAGGGCTTTGTGTCGCTGGGCACCTCTGGTGTGCTGCTGGCCGCGCGTAACGGCTTTGCCCCCGCCCCCGCGACGGCGCTGCACACGTTCTGCCATGCGGTGCCTGACCGCTGGTACCAGATGGGCGTGATGCTTTCGGCCACCGACAGCCTCAACTGGCTGGCCTCGATCACCGGCAAATCCCCGCGCGAGCTGGTGGAGCCGCTGGGCGAGACCTTGCCCCCTCCGGGGCGGGTGCGTTTCCTGCCCTATCTCTCGGGCGAGCGCACCCCGCATAATGACGCCGCCATCCGTGGCAGTTTCACGGGGCTGGGCACCGATACGACCGTCAATGACATGGTGCTGGCCGTGCTGACCGGCGTGGCCTTCGGGCTGCGCGACAGCGCCGAGGCATTACGCGCCACAGGTGCCGAACTGGGCCAGCTTTTCGCCATCGGCGGCGGCTCGGCCTCGGCGCTCTGGCTCAAACTGATTGCGACGGTGCTGGATCTGCCTTTGGCCAAACCCGAAGCCGGTGAATTCGGGGCGGCCCTCGGGGCTGCGCGCCTTGGTCAGGTTGCGGCGACAGGCGCGGACCCTGCACGGATCATGACGCCACCGCCCATTGGCGCGGTCATCGCACCGCAGGCCGATCTGGTCGCCGCCTATGACGATGCCTATCGCGCCTTCCGCGCGGCCTATCCGGCCATCCGTGCCATCCAGTAACGTTCTCACTAAGGACAAAGCGATGATTTTATGTGCTGGTGAAGCCCTCATCGACATGATCCCCACCCCGACCGTCTCGGGCGGCGAGGGGTTTGTTCCCCATAATGGCGGGGCGGTGTTCAACACCGCGATCGCCTTGGGGCGGCTTGGACAGACGGCAGGGATGCTGACCGGACTGTCGAGCGATCTTTTCGGGCAGCAGCTTGATCAGGGGCTGCGCGACAGTCAGGTGGACACCCAGCTCTGCATCCGCAGCGACAGGCCAACTACGCTGGCCTTCGTCAAGCTGGTCGACGGACATGCAAGCTATGTCTTCTACGACGAGAATTCGGCGGGACGCATGCTGACCGAAGCCGATCTGCCGCCCCTGCCCGACAGCGTGAACGCGCTCTATTTTGGCGGGATCTCTCTGGCTTGCGAACCGGGGGCCGATGCCTATGCCGCCCTTCTGGCCCGCAACCATACCAACCGCGCGGTGATGATCGATCCCAATATCCGCCCCGGTTTCATCCGTGACGCGGCGCGCTATCGGGCACGGCTTGGCACGATGCTGGCCCAATCCGATATCGTGAAAGTCTCCGACGAGGATCTCGACTGGATCATCCCCGGCGCGCAGACATTACCCCAGAAGGCACAGGCGCTGCAGGCCAGCGGCCCTGCCGTGGTGATCGTGACACGCGGGGCGCAAGGGGCCAGCGCGTGGCTTGCGGATGGCACCGAGGTCAGCATTGCCGCCGAGCGGGTCACCGTGATCGATACGGTCGGTGCGGGAGATACGTTCAACGCGGGCATTCTGGCGAAGCTGTCGGAACTGGGCCTGCTGGAGAAACCCCAGCTGCGCCGTCTTGCGCCGGACGATATGCGCCGCGTTCTGGCCTTCGGGGCGAAAGTCGCCGCCGTCACCGTCTCGCGCGCGGGGGCCAACCCGCCTTGGGCCGCGGAACTGGCCTGACAGGGTGTGACCACATCAGGCAGCCCGCAACGGGACAGCCACAAAGAGGCAGCCGCCGTCTTTTGAACCAGATGCCGATGACGCGAAGTAGTTTTACTATTTCGCGTCATTCTTTTTGGACAGATCAGATAATTGCTTCTATATCACAAATATAAGGATTTATTCTTTCAAGCTTTTCGCCTTACGGTGCACTGCCCATCGGGCACCATTCTCGGGAGAACATGACGTGACAAGCGATGCGAAAACCCCCGCTTACATCGTGGGGATCGCCGCGTCCGCAGGCGGGCTTGAAGCCACATCCCTGCTGGCACAGAACCTGCCCAAATCGCTTGATGTGGCCTATGTGCTGGCCCAGCATATGTCGCCCAGCCATAAATCCATGCTGGTGCAGCTTCTGGCGCGTGAAACCAGCCTTGCCGTGGTCGAGATCGAAGAACGTGTAGTGCCTGCGGCCAATACCATCCACATCCCGCCGCCCGGCCATGACGTCGTTCTGGAAGATGGCGAGTTTGTGCTGCGCAACCCCGAAGGGCATCCGGCGGCCCCCAAACCCTCGGCGGACCGGCTGTTCAAATCCATAGCCTCAGAAGTGGGCGAACGTTCGGTGGGTATCGTGCTGTCGGGCACGGGATCGGATGGCAGCTACGGGGTGCAGGCCATCCGCGAGGCGGGCGGGATCACCATCGCGCAGGAGCCCTCAAGCTCCAAATACGATTCCATGCCGGTGTCGGCCATCCGCACCGGCTGTGTGGACCTGACGCTGACACCGCAGCAGATGGGCCAGCATCTGGCCATGATCCTTGCCCAGCCGCGTGATCTGGAAAGCCTCAAGGATATCAACGAACACACCGGCAAGAATTCGGATCTGTTCCAGATCCTGCTGGGCCATACGCTGGTCGATTTCCGCCAGTATAAAGAAAGCACGATCAACCGCCGCATCCATCGCCGGATGATCGCCAAGGGCATCGAGAATTACGCCGATTACGTCGAACTCTGCCGCCGGTCGGTAGACGAGGTCGAGGCGCTTTATCGCGACCTGCTGATCTCGGTCACCAATTTCTTCCGCGATCCCGACCAGTTTCTGGCGCTGCGCGATGCGATTACCAAGAAGGTCTCCGATGGCGCGCAAGAGCCGCTGCGGGTCTGGATTGCGGGCTGCGCGACCGGCGAAGAGGCCTATTCGATTGCCATCCTCATCGTCGAGGCCTTGGGCGGGCTGGCAAAGGTCGAAAAGGACAAGCTGCAGATCTTTGCCACCGATATCGATGACCGTGCCTTGGCCATCGGTCGGCGCGGGCAATATCCGGCCTCTGCCGTCACCGATATTCCGCAGGAATATCTGTCGCGCTATTTCGATCTGGCCGAAGATCATGTCGTGGTGAAATCGAAGCTGCGCAGCTTCGTCATGTTCTCGCGCCATAACGTCTTTCAGGATGCGCCCTTCATGTCGATCGACCTCGTGTCGATCCGTAACGTGCTGATCTATTTCGAACCCAAGCTGCAGGAACGGGTGCTGACGCGGATCCAGTATGCGCTCAAACAGGACGGTCTGCTGTTTCTGGGCACATCCGAGACGACCGGCGCGCTGGAAAGCTTCTTCGTGCCGCTCAGCCAGCATGGAAAGATCCTGCGCAAACGCTCCACAAGGCTGAATTCGGCAGCCCCTGCCCTGAACGGCTCGCTGCCGCCTGCCAATCATCTGCGCGCCGCGTCCCCTGCAAGCTACCGCAATGCACCGACGCCTCCCAATGACTGGTGGCGTTTCGATGCGCTGGCGAAATCCGTGGTGCGCAATGGCTTTCTGACCAATCGCGACCGCGCCGTGCTGAAAATCTATGGCGATATCGCCCCCTTCGTGGAAATGCGCACCCCCATTCATGGCGGCATGACGCTGGATGTGCTGCAAAAGGCGCTGGCCTATGAGGCCAATTCCATGGTGCTGGTCGCGCTAAAGCAGCGTGAGGCACGGTCGGGCCAATGGCATCAGGTGGACGGGCGCGACTTCAATACCGTGCGGATGACCGCGTGGCCGATCATCGACGACAAGGCCGAGGAGCCGGTGGTGCTGATCGGTTTCGAGACCGAGATGCGCTCGGAGCCCGACCCCGAGAATATCGAGCGTTCGGATTACCTGAACTATCTCGAAACAGAGCTGTCGCGCACCCGCGACACGCTACAGATCACGATAGAGCAGCTCCAGACCTCGAACGAGGAACTGCAATCGCTGAACGAAGAGCTGCAATCCTCGAACGAGGAGCTGCAATCCACGAATGAGGAGCTGGAGACCTCGAACGAGGAGCTGCAATCCACGAATGAGGAACTGATCACCGTCAACGAGGAGCTGCTGGTCAATACCGGCCAGCTCGAACGCACCTCGGCCGAGCTGAACGGGCTGATCAAGGGTCTGCCCACGGTGATGATGATGCTTGATCAGGGGCTGTTGATCCGCCATGCCAGCCAGTCGGCCACACGGACCTTCGAGATCCGCGAGCGTGGCCATTCGCTGGGCCATCTGTCGCAATGCTACATCCCCAACGGCTACCCGCCGCTTGTCGATATCTGTTCGCAGGCGCTTCTGGACCGCCGCCCGCATTACCGGCAGTTCGAGATTGACGATTACTGCCATTCGCTGACCGTTTCGCCGCTGGTCACCGAAAATGACGGATTGATCGGGCTGATCGTGCTGATCACCTCGGTCGATATGACGGTGGATTCCCTGCTGAACCAGACCTTGCGCAAATTCTCGAATATCGGGACATGGCGCGTCAATCTGGCAACCGAAGAGGTCAGCTGGTCGGAAGAGACCTATGCCATCCACGGCATGATGCCCGATAAGGCCAAGCGGAAAATGGATGAGGCGGTCAATTACTACCATCCCGACGACCGCGATATCGTCAAATCCGCCATCGAGAGCGCACTCAACCGCAATGAACCCTTCCATTTCTTCGCCCGCCTCAAACGCAGGGACGGCGCGACGGTTGTGGTGGAAAGCTCTGGCTCGGCGGTGCGGAACGAGGTGGGCGAACCCATCGCGCTGATCGGGGTCTGCCGTGATTTCTCGCGCATCCAGAACGAGAACCTTCTGGTGCGCCATTATGACGAGATCACCACCGAACAGCATATGGGCTTCTTCTCGATCGATATCATCAACAACCTGCATTACTGGAATCCGGTGCTGATCGAGATGATGGATGTCGCCTCCGAGGGCGACCAGTCTCTGGACCGGCTGATTTCGCATCTGCCGTCGGACCGCCAGACCCTGCTGCGCAAGACGCTTCAGGACGCAATCCAGCAGCGCCGGCCCTTCTGCCTCGAAGAGACACTGATCCTGCGGCATGGTGCATCCCGCAAATGCCAGATCCGCGGCAATGTCGAGTGCAATGCCAGCAATCAGGTCACGCATCTTTACGGGTCGATCAGGGTCATCGACTAGGCGGTTTTTTGCGCGGGCTGGCGGTTTTCAGGAAATTGAAACCAACGTGACCAAAAGCCCGCTCATAATTAAGACCTTATTAACGATTACAACCAGATGATGTTTCCAAGAACAAATACTCCATTGACCGAAAGGATACCCGAAAATGGGTGCGGACGGGCAGCACAGCCATCATGAGTATGGAATAGTTACACTCCACCTCCTCCGTGACGATGCCACCGGCGCATGGTTTGCCGAGCGGATCGAAATGAATCTGGACAACATGCGCAACCAGATCACGTTCCGCCAGCCTGAACCGCTGGCGGGTGCGTTTACCTCCCCTTTTGCAGAGGCTTTGATCCATTATCTTCCCCAGAATGGTGATTTCTCTGTCTCGACCAATTCCCACAACCTGATCGAGATCCCCGGTCTTGTGTTGGGCGGGATGCGGATTATCGCGCAGCGCAATATCAACGGTTTGCAGCGCGTGGCGGTGCGGTTCCGCAATGTCATTGGCGAGTTTCAGGCGGTCTTGTCGATCAAGTATCGCAGCGAAGGCCAGACACTGACCACGCTGGAAAAAGGCGCGACCGATGCGTTGTTGTCGCTGCTGATCCCCTGCCTTGATCTTGCGCATGTCGAGCTTGACACATTCGCCGATGCTGACCTGCCGTTCAAAGTGGCGCTGCGGTTGCAGACCCTGACGCAGAAAAAAGAGGATCTGGCCTTTTTTACCCATATGCTGCGGCGCTATGTGGAAAATACTCCGCAGATGCTGGCGGTGGATTATCTCTCGCAGCTTCCCGCCCATCAGGAAGACCCCGCCATCAAGCTTGTCGCCAATAGCTAAGTCCCCCCCGATCCGGGCCACGTTTTCCAGTATCCCTGTTTCCAGTATCCGGCCCGTGATCTTTGATCGCAGGGCTTTTTGTGTTTCGATGCAAGGCATTAACCTTAAATGCATCCGGCACAGCACGGCATATCCCCGCCGGCCGCCTGTGGGGGCTTCCCTTCCCGCCCGTTCGGCGCGACAGTAAGAGACCAACAAGGCGGAGGGACATCATGAGCGGTACCACGACTATCCTGATCGGCGCGCCCGTCGATTGCGGCAAACGCGGCAAGGGCTGCCTGATGGGGCCCGACGCCTATCGCGTGGCAGGGATCAAGGAGATCCTGACCGAACTGGGGCGCGACATACGCGATCTGGGCAATCTCGCCCCCGGCCCCCTGCCCGAGGTCACCCCCGATAATGACCGCATCCATGCTATGGCGGAAACCGTCGCATGGACCCGCACCCTGATGCAGGCCGGACGCGATGCGGCCAAGCTGGGCTTTCCGATTTTCATGGGCGGCGATCACGCGCTGGCTATGGGCTCTGTCGCAGGGATGATCCAGCATGCGGCCGATCTGGGGCGGCCCTTCTATCTGCTCTGGCTCGATGCCCATTCCGATTTCCATACGCCGCAGAGTTCGGGATCGGGCAATCTGCATGGCACGCCGGTCGCCTATCTGACGGGGCGCGACGGGTTCGCGGGGTTTCCCACGCTCGACCACTATCTCGAACCGTCGCATACCTGCATGATCGGTCTGCGCTCTGTCGATCCGGCAGAACGGGTCGCACTGAAGAAAAGCCCCGTGCGCCGCTATGACATGCGTGCCATCGACGAAACCGGCATCGCCCGACCGCTGGGCGATTTTCTGGCCGAGGTGGAGGCGGCGAACGGCATGCTGCATGTCTCGCTGGATGTCGATTTTCTCGACCCCTCGATCGCTCCCGCTGTGGGCACCACCGTGCCGGGGGGCGCGACATTCCGCGAGGCGCATCTGGTGATGGAAATGCTGCATGACAGCGGGCTGGTCACCTCGCTCGATCTGGTCGAGCTGAACCCGTTCATGGACGAACGCGGCAAGACGGCGCAGCTCATGGTGGATCTGACCGCCTCGCTCTTCGGGCGTTCGGTCTTTGACCGGCCCACGCTCAACCACGCGCGCCGGTTCTAATGCAAAAGCCCCGGCCTGACGACCGGGGCCCTGTCCCTGAGGCGCGCAAGGGTCAGCGCCCGTTTGCGTCCGTCATGGCCTCCGACACGGCAGGGGTCTCGGTGAACCGTGCCATGATATTGGCCACCAGCGCCCCCGAGATATTGTGCCAGACCGAAAACATCGCCGAAGGCACCGCCGCCAGCGGCGAGAAATAGGCGGTGGCCAATGCGGCCCCGAGCCCCGAATTCTGCATACCGACCTCGATGGCAATCGCTTTGCGGCGGGCAAGGCTGAGCCCTGTCAGACGGCCCGCCAGATAGCCGATCAGATAGCCCAGCAGGTTATGCACGACAACCACGCCGAAAATCATCACACCCGACTGGACGATGGCCCCTTTCGAGGCCGCAACCACGGCCGCCACAATCAGCACGATCCCCGTGACCGAAACCAGCGGCAGAGCGGGAATGGCAGCCTTGACCAGCTTGGGCAGGAATTTCTGCGCGATAATCCCCAGCACCAGCGGCAAGATCACCATTTTCAGGATCGAGACAAACATCGCCATCCCGTCCACCGGCAGATGGGTCGATGCGAAGGTCCATACGAGGAACGGCGTCACCACCGGCGCCAGCAGGGTCGTGACCGAGGTACAGGCCACAGAAAGCGCCAGATCACCTTTGGCAAGATAGGTCATCACATTCGAGGAGGTGCCGCCCGGGCAGCACCCGACCAGAATGACCCCCGCCGCCACTTCGGGGGCCATCGGTACGATCATCGTCAGTGCCACGGCGATCAGCGGCATGATAACGAATTGCGAGACCACCCCGATGGCCACCTGCACGGGGCGTTTGGCGACCTCGGCAAAATCCTGTGCCGAGATGGTCAGCCCCATTCCGAACATGATAAGCCCCAGCAGCGGGACGATCAGCCCTTTGAGCAGTACGAAAATATCGGGAAAGGCAAAGCCAAGACCTGCAAAAAGCACGGTCCAGAACGCGAATGTCCGCCCGACAAATTGCGAAAATGCGGCGATTGATTTCATTTTTCCCCTCAAAATCGTAACATGATTTCTTCTGCATGATCGCGCGGATACTCACCCCGCTTATGAAATACAAGACATTCTCCCCGAAAAACACAATTTGCCGAATATCCTCGGGAAAACTCCGATGACATTCTCGCGCAAGACGGGCAAAACAGAGACATACATAAAGGAGATTTCCATGCTCATCCTCCCCGATGACAGCACGCATGATTACCCGCTTCTGGAGACGCTGGTTGAAGATGATGATCTGGGCCAGATCGTACTCCGACTTGCCCGTGCAATGGTGCCGCTGGCGGGGCGCTTGGCGGCAGGCAAGCTGCCCGGTGATCCTGCGGCGCTGGTCGGCCAGAATGACAGCGGGGATGCGCAAAAAGCACTGGATGTCGGGGCGCATGAGCATGTGCTGGCGGCGCTCGAGGGCAGCAATATCCGCCATGTCCTGTCAGAAGAGGCCGCAGCCCCCGTCTGTCTGGACCCCGAGGGCGATTGGGATCTGGTGATTGACCCGATTGACGGTTCCGGCTCCATCGGTATCGGGGCACCTTTGGGGATGCTGTTTGCGCTTTATCCCGCAGGCACGGGCGATTTTCTGCGGGCAGGCAATGAAGCCGTCGCGGCGGGCTATGCGTCTTTCGGCCATTCGCTGGATTTCGGCTACTCCTTGGGCGATGGCGTGCATATCGCCACCTATGATGCGCAATCGCAGGCCTTCCATGTGACACTCGCCAAGGTGATGCTGCCCGAACAGGCCAAGATCATCGCCTATAACGCCTCCAACGAACGTCACTGGTCGGCGGGGTTGCAGGCCTATATCCACGATCTGCGCTTGGGGACGACCGGCCCGCGCGCGCGGGATTTCAACATGCGCTGGCTGGCGGCGGCTGTGGGCGAGCTACATCGCATCCTCTTGAAAGGCGGTGCTTTTCTTTATCCGCAGGATGCGCGCAAGGGCTATGAGAATGGCCGCTTGCGCCTGACCTACGAGGCTGTGCCAATCGCGTTTTTGATCGAACAGGCCGGAGGTCGGGCCAGCACAGGCCAGCAGCGCATTCTGGATCTCGTTCCGACAGAGCTGCATGAATTTGTCCCGCTGATCTTCGGAGCGGCGGAAGAGGTCGGGGTGATCGAAGACTATATCGCCCGAAATAGCTGACCTTTGTCAGGTAACGCATTTCTTGCGATCCGAGGATAATCGCCGCATGATCTCCCATATATTATGGGGGATCATATGGATCTGATCGATGAATTGCGCGCCTTTGTTGCCACCGCACAGACACGCTCTTTCACGGCGGCAGCAGATCAGCTCGGGTTGTCGAACCGCCTGACCTCGAAATATGTGGCGGCGCTGGAAGCCCGTCTCGGGACGCGGCTGTTCCAGCGCACTACGCGCAAGGTCGGGCTGACGCCTGCAGGCGAGGAGCTGATGGCGCGTGCGCCCGCCCTGCTCGATGATCTGGACCTGATGATCGGCGATATTGCCGAGGGCTCGCGGGGGCTCGCGGGGCTGATCCGCATCTCGGCCCCCGTCACCTTCGGGGAAGCCTATCTGGCCGAGATGCTGGGACGTTTCGGGCAGACCCATCCCGATCTGACCATTGATCTGCGACTGAGCGACCGGTTTAGCGATCTGGCCGGCGACGGGATCGATCTGGCGTTCCGCATCGGTCAGCTTGACATGATGGCGCTGAAATCCCGCAAGATCGGCGCTTTTCGGGTAAAACTGGCCGCCAGCCCCGCCTATCTGGCCGCACATGGCAGGCCGCAAAAACTTGCGGATCTGGAACATCATAGCTGCATCATCGACACCAACCGCCGCAATGCCCGCCGCTGGTCGTTCCACAAGGACAGGCATGTCACGGTCACGGGGCGGTTTCATGTCAACTCGGCCCGCGCCGCCTGCCGCTTTGCCGAAATGGGTCTGGGGATCACCTATTGCCCCGATTTCGCCCTGCGCGCGGCCTTGGAAAGCGGACGGCTGGTTGCCCTTCTGCCGGAGGAGACGGGGGAAACCTATCCGGTGAATATCGTCTATCTCGAAGGGCAGCGCCTGCCCCGCAAGCTGCGCGCACTCATCGATTTCGCCCAAGAGGATATGAAACAGTCAGGCATTCTGGGCGAGTGTTGAAAGCGGGGCCGCAACCGGACCGGCCCCGTTTCCGGCCCTATTGCGCGGCCTCCACCGCGCCCGCCTCTGTCAATGCGTTCATCTCGTCCTCGGCCAGATGCAGCTCTGCCGCCTTTACAAAGCTTGCAAGCTGGCTTTCGCTGGTGGCCGAGGCGATAGGGGCGCTGACCCCTTCCCGCGCGATCAGCCATGCCAGTGCCACCTCGGCGGGTTTGGCATTATGGGCCAGGGCCACCTCGTCCAGCGCCTGAAGCACCGCCAGCCCCCGATCATTCAGATATTTCCGGACCATATCCCCGCGTTTGGACCCTTCGAGGTCTTCGGGCCTGCGGTATTTCCCGCTCAGGAACCCGGCGGCAAGGCTGAAATAGGTGACCACACCGATATTCTGCGCGATACAGAACGCGCGCAGATCGCCCTCGAACCCGTCACGGTCATAGAGGTTATATTCGGGCTGGAGCACCTGATAGGCCGGAAGCCCGTGGTCTTTCGCAACGCGCTGCGCCGAGGACAGCAACGCGTAATCATAGTTTGACGCCCCGATCGCACGGATTTTCCCCGCTGCCAGCAGGTCACGATAGGCCCCCAGCGTCTCTTCATGGCGCACGCTGTCATCGGGCCAATGCGAGAAATAAAGATCGACATGGTCGGTTTTCAGCCGCTCCAGCGACAGGTCGATCGCCTTGGAAATCCACGCTTGCGACAGGCCTTTTTCACCCGGACCGCCCATATCGGAACCGACCTTGGTAAACAGCGTCACTTTCTCGCGCAGGCCGGGCCGCGCGGCGAACCACTTGCCAAGGATCGTCTCGGACTCGCCGCCGCTATTGCCTTCCCCCCATGCGGAATAGACATCCGCCGTGTCAATCGTGGTAAAGCCGTGATCGATCAGCGCATCCAGCATGCGAAAACTCGCCGCCTCATCCAGTGTCCAGCCGAAAACATTGCCGCCGAACACAATCGGGGAAATCTCCAGACCGGTCGTGCCAAGTGTGTTGGTCTTCATGAAAGGCCTCCTTTCTCAAACGGTTTCAAGGGTCGAAGCCGCCCTTGGTCCTCATAGAAATGCATCTGCCCCCAAAGATAGTGCGCCCGATCCTGCCGCACATGCGCAAGGCCGTCTGAGGTGATGAAAGAACCGTGAGCTTCAGCAGGTGGCAGGCGCGTCGCCCGCCAGATGGGCGCGATGGGTCTCGACCAGATCGCGCAGGAAATCGGCCACCGCCCGCACCCGCGGCGATTGCACAAGATCGGTCTGGGTCACCAGCCAGACCGGCTGATCAATCCCCAGATCGCGGCGCAGGCAGACCAGCCCGCGCGGTTGCGCCAGAAAATGCGGCAGGACCGCCAGCCCCAGCCCCGCCCGACAGCCCGCCACCTGTGTGGCAAGCGAAGTGGTCGACAGAACCGGTGGACGGCCTTGCAGCATCTGCTCGACCCAGATGGCCGCAGCCAGATGCGACTGCCCCTCGCCCCACATGATGAAGGCGTCATGATCGAAGGCCGCGCCCTCACCACCGGTTGTCCGCTGCGCCAGATAGGACGGCGCGGCATAAAGCCCCAAGCCCAGCCGCCCCAGACGCTGCAACGTGACATGGCCGCGCTCCGGTTTGACCATCCTGAGCGCCAGATCGGCGTCGCGACGATGCAGATTGACCGTGCGCACATCTGTCACCAGATCAAGGCAAAGCTTGGGATGTCGGGCCTGCAAACGCGGCAAAGCGGGCAGGATCAGATCGGTAGCAAGATTTTCAGCCGTGGCCAGCCGCACCGTGCCCGACACCTCGCGCGAGGGCTGCGCATGGCCCGCAAGGCTATTGGCCGCCGCCTCCATATCCTCGGCCCGTTCCACCAGCGCCGCACCATCCTCGGTCACGCGATAGCCGGTCTGGGTGCGCAAGAACAATGGCGTGCCCATCGCGGCCTCCAGCCTCTCGATCCGGCGCGACACCGTGGCCAGCCCCAGCCGCAACTGCCCCGCCGCCCCCGACAACGTGCCCATCCGCACCACCGCCAGAAACACTTTCAGATCATCCCAGACGATTGTCATGGCCCCACCTTCCATTTCCGGAAAGCGGCATACCGATTTGGTGGATACTCTCCGTATCTGAAAAATGGCAAGACCGGCAGCACAAGACAAGCGGAAAGGACCGATCATGCAAAAACGTTCGCTGACGAAAGAACTCCACGTTTCGGCCTTGGGGCTGGGCTGTATGGGTATGAGCGAATTCTACGGCCCCCGCGATGATGCGCAATCGCTGGAGGTGCTGCATCAGGCGACAGAGGCGGGGCTGGATTTTCTGGATACTGCCGACATGTATGGCCCCTTCCACAACGAGGAACTGATCGGGCGTTTTCTGAAAGAGACCCGCGCGAAGGTCAAAATCGCCACGAAATTCGGGATTGTGCGCAAGCCCGGAGCCTATGAACGCGACATCGATACCAGCCCCGCCTATGCACGGCAGGCACTGGAAGGGTCGCTCAGGCGGCTGGGTGTGGAACGGGTGGATCTGTATTATGTGCACCGCGTCGCTCCCGACCAGCCGATCGAAGAGACCATGCAGGCGCTGGCCAGACTGGTGACCGAGGGCAAGATCGGCCATATCGGTCTTTGCGAGGTCAGCGCCGCGACCCTGCGCCGCGCACATGCCGTGCATCCGGTCAGCGCGCTACAGACCGAATATTCGCTCTGGACCCGTGGCGTAGAGACCGAGATCCTGCCTGTCTGCCGCGAGTTGGGCATCGGCTTCGTGCCCTATTCGCCCTTGGGGCGCGGGTTCCTGACCGGCGCCTATAGCGACCCGAGCAAGCTGGCCAGCGGCGATTTCCGCGCGATGCTGCCACGGTTCAAGGATCAGGCGCTGGCCAGCAATCTGCGCATCGCCGATCTGGTGCGCGACTGGGCCCTGCGCAAAGGCTGCAGCCCCGCGCAACTGGCGCTGGCATGGCTGCTGGCACAAGGGGACGATATCGTGCCCATTCCCGGCACCAAGCGTCCGGCCTATCTTGCGGACAATCTTGGCGCGCTGGATGTGGTCCTGACCCCCGAAGATCTGGCCGCACTGGACCGCGCATTGGCGCAGATGCCGGTTGCGGGCGCGCGCTACACGGCAGAGGGCATGAAAGGGGTTGATGCCTGAGAGTTGAGGCCTGAGAGTTGAGGCCTGAGATCGGTCTGGCCGTTTGCCACAGGCGCGGTTTTTCCTCGCCTCGGCGCAAGGCCCGCGCTATCCAGAAAGCATGAGAGTGCTGCTGATTGAAGATACCCCCGATCTGGCCCGCAATGTCGCGCAATTCCTGCGCCTGCAAGGCCATGCGGTGGATATTGCCGCCTCGGTCGATGAGGCCGAGGCCGCTTGGGATGTGACCGATTATGCAGGGGTGATCCTCGATCTGGGGCTGCCCGACGGGTCGGGGCTGACGCTTCTACGCGCCCGCAGACGCGCCGGTGACCGCACGCCGGTGATCATTGCCACCGCGCTCGACCAGATTTCGGACCGGATCGCGGGGCTGGATGCCGGTGCCGATGACTATGTGACCAAACCTTTCGATCTGGGCGAGCTGGCCGCGAGGCTGCGCGCCCATGCGCGGCGTTCGGAAGGCAACCCGACCGCCCAGACCGCCCTTGGCGATCTGCGGATCGACCGTGCCGCGGCACGGCTCTGGCGCGAAGGCACAACTGGCGAAGGCAAGGAAATCCGTCTGACATCGCGGGAATGGTCGCTTTTCGAGGCGCTTCTGGCGGCGCGCGGGCGCATTCTGTCGCGGGCCGCACTGGAAGAGACCCTGTTCGCCTATGATGACAGCGTGGAAAGCAATGCAGTCGAGGTCTATATCTCGCGGCTACGGGGGAAGCTCGGCGCGGAGGTCATCGTGACGCGACGCGGTTTGGGATATCTGATCCCGTGACACCGTGGTCGCTGAAAAAGCGCCTGCTGCGCAATGTGCTTCTGGCGGTGGGCTTTGGCTGGATCGCGACCTTGAGCGTGGGCATCTATGCGCTGAACCATGAAATGGGCGAAGTTCTGGATGGCGCGTTGAAGGACGACGCCGCGTTGGTGGCGCAGCTTCTGGCGCATGACCAGACCCAAGCCATTGCCACTTGGGCCAACAGCCATGCGCAAAACACGGATTGGCAGATGCGCATCCTGCTGCCGGAGGGGCCGGCCACCGCTGCCCCCTGGCCTGCGCTCGGGCGTGATGGGATCAGCCAGACCGAAGACTGGCAGGTGGTGCGGCAAACAACCCCCGACGGCGTGATCGAGATCGGCCAGAGCCTCAAGCGCCGCAGCCATGAATTGATGGAAGCCGCCCGCGCCTTCCTGTTCCTGATCATCCCGCTTTTGCTGATTGTCACCGCCGCCGTCATCCTGACCCTGCGCAAGAGCCTGTCCTCGACCATCGCCTTCTCGCACAGGATGCGCCGCCGCAGCGCCGAGGATCTCTCGCCCCTCTCGGCGGATATGCTGCCGCAGGAAATGGCCCCTGTCACCGATGCCTTCAATATCTACCTTGACCGGATCAAGGATCTGCGCGCCGCCGAGCGCCATTTCATCGCTAATGCCGCACATGAGTTGCGCACGCCCTTGGCGGTGCTGCGCAGCCGGATCGAGGTCATGGCCGCCACGCCCCAAGCCGCGCAGGCCGACGCGCGCAGGGATCTGATCGACACGATCGACCGGCTGTCGCTGCGCGTCGAGCGCCTGCTACAGCTTGAACGCGCGGAGGCGGGGCTGGGCCTTGCGCGGGAACGGATCGATATTGTGGCGCTGATCCGGCTGCTTTGCCACGAGCTGCGCCCGAACAGCAACGGGCAGCCCCCGATCCTGTTTGACGACAGCGATCTGGACCGGCTCGATATTTCCAGTGACCGCGATGCGCTGGCGATCATCTTGCGCAATCTCTTGGGCAATGCCCGCGATCACGGCACCGGCACAGTCCGGCTGCAACTGTCACCGCAAGGGCGTCTGCGGGTCACCAACCCCGCCCCACCCGAGGCCAGCTTCCATCTGGAACGTTTCGGCAAGTCCGGCGGCTCTGCCGGATCGGGACTGGGGCTGGACATTGTGATGCGGCTGGCGCGCGATCTGGGCATCCCGACCCGCTTCGAGATCCTCCCGCGCGAGACCGGACCTCTGGCGCAGGTCACGCTTGACCTGCCGGTCTGCACCAAAGACCAGTAACCTGCTTTACGGCAAAAGAAAAACCCCTATGGCCAGCGGCCATAGGGGGAGTTTCGTCAGTCGGGCTCGTTCTCGTTCACTGCCCTCGTCGGATCATTTTTTGCCTGGGCCCTCTCGACGTCTGGGGCAAGCGCACCTGCCCCCGAACTCGTTAACCACCACCCAAAATCATGGGTCCCCACCCCGGGGATACATCGCCTGTGCTCAGTGCAGGCCGTAAGCCGAGCCCGACTGCATGAGCGTCACGGTCGAAGATGCACCATGCATCTCGATCTCGGCCACGCTCATCGGGCAGGCGCCAAGCCCCGCGCCCCAGACCTCGACCGAGGCCTGTCCGCCGAATGTCGCATTCAGCACCGATTTCAGCGCATCTCCCGAAAGCTTGGCAACCATGCCACCCTCGATCAGTTCAAGCTCTGCCGCCTGAACGCGCGTATTTCCGATAATCAGTTCCAACGTTTTCTCCATGAAGACGTTCAAGAGGTGGTCAGGTCCGGCTGCGGGCCGGACCGCTCGACATCAGCTACAGCCCGAGGTGCCGCCGCAGGTATTGCATTTCATGCAGGTCCCATTGCGCACGAGCGTGTAATTGCCGCATTCGCCACAGGCCTCGCCCTCATAGCCCTGCATCTTGGCTTTGGTGCGGGCATCCATCGACACCGTGCCCGAGGACACAGCCGTAGAGGTCTTGGCCGTAAAGCCGGTCTGTGTTTCCGAGAACCCGACCGCTGCCTGACCGCCCTGAAACACCATCAGCTCTTGCGGCAAACGTTTGCGCAGATAGCCCGAAGACGAAATCTGGCGCAGGACTTCCAGCGATTTCGATGCCTGCTCGTCCTCTTCCAGCGAGCTTTCCGAACCATGCCCGATATCGTCGAATGTATGGCCTTTGGGCTTCACATGCGCCAGATCGGTGCGATCAAGATAGGAAATCGCCAGTTCGCGGAACACGTAATCAAGGATTGAGGTCGCATTCTTGACCGAGTCATTGCCCTGCACCATGCCCGCAGGCTCGAATTTGGTGAAGGTGAAGGCATCGACAAACTCTTCCAGCGGCACGCCATATTGCAGCCCCACCGACACGGCGATGGCGAAGTTGTTCATCATCGCACGGAAGCCCGCGCCTTCCTTGTGCATGTCGATGAAGATCTCGCCAAGCGAGCCGTCATCATATTCACCAGTGCGCAGATACACCTTATGCCCGCCGACAATCGCTTTCTGGGTATAGCCCTTGCGACGCGTCGGCAGCTTTTCACGATTGCTACGCACCAGTTCCTTGACGATCACCTTCTCGACGATCTTCTCGGCCAGCACTTGCGCCTTCTCCTGCGGGCTGCCGGTGGCAAGGATCTCTTCGGCCTCCTCGTCATCCTCGATCAGCGCCGAGGCCAAGGGCTGGCTGAGTTTGGACCCGTCGCGGTAGAGCGCATTGGCCTTGATGCCCAGCGACCAAGAGAGTTCATAGGCCGCTTTCACATCCTCGATCGAGGCAGAATTGGGCATATTGATCGTCTTGGAAATCGCGCCCGAGATAAAGCTCTGCGCCGCCGCCATCATGGTGATATGGCTTTCGACCGACAGATAGCGCTTGCCCTTCTTGCCGCAGGCATTGGCGCAATCGAAGACGTTCAGGTGTTCGGGGCGAAGATGCGGAGCGCCTTCAAGGGTCATCGTGCCGCAGACATGGTCATTGGCGGCCTCGATCTGCGCTTTGGTAAAGCCCAGATGGCGCAGCATGTCGAAGCTCGGATCGTTCAGCTTTTCTGCCGGAATACCAAGGGTATCACGGCAGAATTCCTCGCCCAGCGTCCATTGGTTGAAGACAAAGCGGATGTCGAAAGCCGTAGGCAAAGCCGCGTTGATCTTCTTGATCTCGACCTCGCCGAAGCCATGACCGATCAGCGAGGTCGTATTGATGCTCGGGCAATTCCCAAGGCTGGCATGGCCCACCGCATAGGACACGATCTCTTCGGCCTGCGCGGAACTATAGCCAAGCTTGGCCAAGGCCGCAGGCACCGAGCGGTTGATGATCTTGAAATAGCCGCCGCCTGCGAGCTTCTTGAATTTCACCAGCGCGAAATCGGGCTCGATACCGGTGGTGTCGCAATCCATGACCAGACCGATGGTGCCCGTGGGCGCAATCACCGAGACTTGGGCATTGCGGAACCCATGCGCCTCGCCCAAGGCCAGCGCCTGATCCCATGCGGCGGTCGCCAGCTCGACCAGCTTCGGGTCGGGGCAATTCGCATGATCCAAAGCCACGGGCTGGACCTCAAGCGCCTCATAGGTGCCCGTGCCATGCGCGGCCGCACGATGGTTGCGGATGACCCGCAGCATATGGGCGGCGTTCTTGGCATAGCCCGGGAAGGCACCCAGTTCAGACGCCATCTGCGCCGAGGTGGCATAGGAGACGCCCGTCATGATCGCGGTCAGCGCACCGGTCAGCGCGCGGCCCTCATCCGAGTCGTAGCCCAGACCCATATTCATCAACAGCCCGCCGATATTGGCATAGCCAAGACCCAGCGTGCGGAAATCATAGGACCTTTGCGCGATCTGCGGGCTTGGGAATTGCGCCATCATCACCGAGATTTCCAGCGTGATGGTCCAGATGCGGCAGGCATGGATATAGGCATCCGCGTCGAAGCGACCGTCCTTATAGAAGGTCAGCAGGTTCATCGACGCGAGGTTACAGGCGGTGTCGTCAAGGAACATATATTCCGAGCACGGGTTCGAGCCGCGGATCGGCCCGTCCTCGGGGCAGGTATGCCATTCGTTGACGGTATCGTGGAACTGGATGCCCGGATCGGCACAGGCCCATGCGGCATGGCCCACCTGCTCCCAGAGGTCACGTGCCTTGATGGTCTTGGCAACTTTGCCATCAGTGCGGCGCAGAAGCTCCCAATCGGCATCCTGCTTCACGGCCTTCAGGAAGGCGTTGGTCACCCGCACCGAATTGTTGGAATTCTGGCCCGAAACAGAGGCATAGGCGTCGCTGTCCCAATCCGTGTCATAGGTCGGGAATTCGATGCTGCTATAACCCTGACGCGCATATTGCAGCACGCGGTTGATATAGGTCTCGGGGATCATCACGCCCTTGGCGGATTTGATCGCCGCCTTCAGCGCAGGGTTCTTGGCCGGATCGACCGCCCCCTCATCCGATCCGTCAAAGGCGCGGATCGCGGCGAAAATCTTGTTCAGCTCGCGCTCATGCAGCTTGGAACCGGCGACCAGAGAGGCAACCTTCTGCTCCTCGATGACCTTCCAGTTGATGAAATCCTCGATATCGGGGTGGTCCATATCGATGATAACCATCTTGGCCGCACGCCGCGTGGTGCCGCCCGATTTGATCGCCCCTGCCGCGCGGTCCCCGATCTTGAGAAACCCCATCAGCCCCGAAGACTTGCCGCCCCCCGAAAGGGCCTCCCCCGCGCCGCGCAGGCTGGAGAAATTGGTGCCCGTCCCCGAGCCGTATTTGAACAGGCGCGCCTCGCGCACCCAGAGGTCCATGATGCCGCCGTCATTGACCAGATCATCCGAAACCGACTGAATGAAACAGGCATGGGGCTGCGGGTGCTCATAGGCCGAGTCCGACTTCACCAGCTTGCCGGTTTTCGGGTCGACATAATGGTGGCCCTGGCTCGGACCGTCGATACCATAGGCCCAATGCAGACCGGTGTTGAACCATTGCGGGCTGTTCGGCGCGCCCATCTGGCGGGCCAGCGTATAGCGCATCTCGTCATAATAGGCGCGGGCGTCGTCTTCGCTGGTGAAATAGCCGCCCTTCCAGCCCCAATAGGCCCAAGCGCCTGCAAGGCGGTCAAACACCTGCTTGGCCGAGGTCTCGCCGCCGAACCGCTTGTCTTCAGGAAGATCGTTCAGCGCGGCCTCATCGGGAACCGAGCGCCACAGGAACTCCGGCACATCCTTTTCGCGCACGCGCTTCAGCGCCGCAGGAACCCCCGCCTTACGGAAATATTTCTGCGCCAGAACGTCAGAGGCGACCTGGCTCCAGCCCTCGGGAATCTCAACGCTATCGTTGCGAAAGACGATTTTCCCGTCCGGATTGCGAATTTCTGAGTCCGTCGTCGTGAAGGCAATCGCGCCATAAGCGCCGCTTTCCGAGGTTGTGAATTTCCGCTCGATCTTCATCTGCTCAATTCCCTGAACAATGGCAACATTCACCCACCAACATTGTCGGCGCACGCAGTCAAAGCCCTGCACCCCCATGCAAGACCGATTCCACACTGAATCTGCATATTTTGCCTGCGTAGCCCCAACACCACTACATCTGGTGGCTTCATCTGGGACTTTGCACAAATTGGCCTAGGGTTAGTGGCGCGTCAACTGATCTTTAATCACCGGAAGGGCGTTTTTGATGTTGACGGCAGAGTCCAGCAAAGGGCGGGCCGATTCCTCCACAGAGGCCCCATCCGTCAGGATGGCGAGCTGTCGGGAAGTTTTCCTTGAGTCACGGAGGCTTGGCTTCGCCCGAAGACGATTGGCGGGAATTATCCACAATCGCGTGCCCAAAAAGGACGCAAAATCACATTTTCGCAAAAATAACACTTAACGGCGCCATCAAGGGGAAGGATGCCGAAAGCTCTTTCCTCCGCAGGAGAAAACGCCCGCCGCCAACGGCTCAGCGATTCTCCCAAGCCTCTATTTATTAACGACTATCCGGAGGATACAGGCAGCCTGCTTACAAAAAGCCCCCCACCCCCGTGGACGCCCGACAAGAACCCCGTGGCATGATGCGGACGATATGGCAGGCCCAATGTTGTATCATGCAACGCGCTTTCCAAAGATGAAGCCGAGACCATCGACCGTGCGATGTATGTGGCGCTAATACTTTGGCTAGCAAAAAACCGCCAGCCCAGCAGGCTGAGCCCCAAAACGATCCTTCAACAACAGACAGCGCCCCACCTCTTACGGCCGCTTACTTCGAGGCCTTACCCTCTCCACTATGGCGGTTCAACGCACATCCTTCATTGCCACTTTAAGCGCCTGCGGCCCATCAGCGCCAAATGCAATCCGCGCAAGGTCATCAGTGGTCATCACACGAGGCGGCTCGAGTTCAGTGACCATTTGCAGATACTCCGGGGCTGAAGTCACTTGCAGGCTCTCCAGCTCGAAATTTCCGCCAAGCGGAATAGCCAGCTTGGGCGCATAAATCTGGTCGATCGACAGCTCGCCAAGCACTGCTTTAGCAGCTTCAAAATCCTTTACTTTTTTACTATCTCCGTCGGGCATCCAAGAAAACAGCTCCACCTCGATCTCGAAGCACTGGCTCTTCATTGGGCGCGGCTCTGACGCGAAACGCTCGTCCAGCAACAATGCGTGAAAGATCGGCAGATACTTGAAAGCGCTCCCGACACCCCGCCGCCAGACCCAAACCTCGCCAAGACCCGAGAGACAATACGGGATCAATCCATGCCGGAACTCTTCGGGAAGCGACTGCGCCCAAAGATCCACCACATATTGATAGCGCTTCGGGTCAATGATCTGAAAACGACCTTTTTGCCAAGACGCCGCTCCGAAATTTTCATAAAGCCGCCGCAACGATGTCGGCAGTGTTTGATCTATCTTGGCGATCGGTTCCGACACACTATCAGGCGCTCCGAACTCATCTAGGAACTCATCCAAAAACTCTGCCATTTTATTTCCTACACGGTTCAAGTTTCACATTCATTCTAGCATTGGGGGAACTCTGCATTTTAGCGGCCGCTGAGTCGATCTGAGAGATTCTACTCGTTGGGCTCTGGTAGTCCCCCCAAGATCCGCCAATGGAAGAGTTTATGCCAGCATCCGCCACCCTGCTTATCTGGTCATAACCACCAGCGATCATATCTGGGTTATGCAACGCGGCAAGGTGGGACATAACAGCCTCCGAACGCACCCCTGCCTCTTTGATCACCTGTCTTGCTGATAACCCGCTCCCTTCCGTAGAACGTGCAATACTTGTCCTTATTGATGACCGGAGATCCGCCCGCGCCGCCTCCTGTGCGGCACCGTCACTGATCCCCTTGCGCCCAAGAGCAATATAGTCATTGCGCGCTTGCTGGTATTGCGCGACCGTCAGAGCATTCAGCCCATCTTGCTGGTCCTGCAACTGCCGCGCATATTCCTTCATAAGCCGCTGCTGCGCCACCTCGTCACCGGGCGCGCGGCGTTTGGCATAACCGGCGACATCAAAGCATTTAACATCGACTTGCGCCATACGTTTGCGCACAATCCGGATATTGCCACCATTCATACCCAGCGTGCTCGGGTCGATTTCGAGCTTATATTGCTTGAGCTCGTGGGAGATGCGGGCCACCTGATCGCTGGCATATTCCCCGCCCGCCCTGATCGCCTTGTGCAGCCCCTTGCCGATCTTGCCTACGAATTGCACGACCTTCTGGAAGCCCTGCACGAACGAGGTCACAACACCCAGTGCGCGCACGGATCTGGACAGTTTGACAAGCTTTGCCATCAATGTCGCCATCCGGCCCGCCAGAAGGGCCGCAGCCGTTCCGCCCGACAGGGCCGCGATCAGCGCAAGGACCAGCTCGATCAGCACCTCAGGCAGCACGAAGCCCGCCCCCGTCCCCGCCATCTCGGCCAGAAAGTTCGGTGTCATATTCGTGGCAACCGCCATCAGGATATGGAACAGATACTCGAAGGCATTGGTCTCGCTGGCCACGAGGATCATCCGCTCGATCCAGTCCTGCCCCTTGGCCTTGAGCTCGGCGAACAATAGCCCGATCTCGCCCGGCAGACGGGTCAGGCTATCAATCGCGCGCTCGATCACATCCACGGTGCCCGAGGCGAAGGCCCGCAGCGCATCGAAAATAATACTGAGATGGTCGGACAGATCATCGGCGCCCTCGAAGATCTTCTCGTAAAGATAGGCCGCGCCCCATGTTCCGGGAATATATCTGACAAAGGCGGGCTGACGGCTCCACCAAGATTTTGCCGCCTGAAACTGGCTGATCGCGATCTTGCTGGCACTGCCCCAGAAATCGGCCTCGCTGTCCCACCAGCTTTCCAGACCGGACATGACGCCATCGCGCAAACCTTCCGCGATGGACATCACCCCATCGGCATTCCACTTCACGACCCAAGGCTGGAGCGCGCCCAGCATAGCATCACGCCACGCGGTCAGCGCAGCCCCGAGCCCCTCCATCGCCTGATCTGCCTCGGCATCCCCGCCACTATCGCCGGGCAGATCGACGCTGACCCGCCCGCGCTCGACCTCTGGGTATTCGAAGGTGCCCAGCTTGGTGATGGGCGCAGTCTCGGCATCGCCATCGGTCAACCCGTGATGTGGCAGCGCATCCGTCTTGACCGTCTGGTCGACCAGCACACCGCTGGCATCCGCAAGCCTCAGCGGCGCATTGGTCAGGGGCGTGGCCCAGGCATCGGTATATCGGGCAGACACCCCGATCCAGCCCTTGCATGGCATCGTGGTCTTATCGAGCGATCCGACAAAGCGATAGGCGCTGGATTGCGAACGTGCTGAAATATCTTCAGGCGAAATCGACATGAAACCGTCGCATGTAAAATGGATCTATAAGCCTGTCTTTTATGGCCGGTTCATAGGGTCATGAGAAGCCCATCCGGATCACGGGAAGCATGGATGCCGCATTATAAGCAGAATTTCGCCAGAGCCGATTGGACAATCAGCCCCAAAGCCATGAGATTACCTTTGGATGGTGGCGGAGCGATGTGATGGATGATGATTTCTGGCTGACCCTTGCCAATGGTCCCGAAGACACCGCCACGGCCATCGCAGTCCAGCACGAGGCGGAACAAGGGATCACCCCGCTCGACCGTCAGTTCGGGAAGCATCCGCGCCGGATCGTGCCGGAGGGGCTGGAGATGCAGTTCGCCCCCGTCACCGATCAGGGCCAGCTCTTCGCCATTCTCGATGGCGCCAAAATCCCCGATCTACCAGAACTTCTGGAGGCCAGCGGCCTGAACCATCTATGCCTTTTCAAAGGCGATGCGCTTGACGACTATGGCGCGATCGCACCTTGGATCGTGCAGATGGATCGCGACAGTGACCTCCTCCGGCATCTTTTCACGAAAGACCACGGGCCCCATCATCTTTGGGATCATGAGGCCGCCATCTACCTGCGGGCGCCCTGCAATCTGGACGCGCTGCAGCGCCATTTCCGCCGGGTCGTAAAACTGCGGCGTGAGGATCAAAGCTGGATCTTCTTCCGGTTCTGGGACCCCAAGATCCTGCGCCGCTTCCTGCTACTGGCTGATAACCGCTCCCCCCTGCTGCGTGCGCTTCTATATCTCACCGAAGAACAAGGGCTTCGCGAGGTTATCACGGTTCTGAAAACCGGCGATCTGGACCGCTTCGCCTTCACCCTCCCCGTGCTGGAGGCCCGCCCCCCTGTGCCCCGGCTTGAAGGGCGGGATTACGCGATCCTGACCCAAGCGGTGTCCTTGGAGCGCCTTGACGAGATGGTGCGCGCGTTACAGGGCGACTTTCCCGACGAACTGCAGGGACAGGATTACACGACCCTTCACCGCAAGGTCAGCGAGGCACTGATCCGGATGCAGAGCTACGGGTTCCGTTCGGGCCCGCTGCTTTACACCTTAACCGCATGGGAGCTGATCTATGGCGCAGGGTTCGAACACCGCGATCCGACCGGCCGCCTGCTGCAGACCTTCCGCTCCCATCTCAGCGAACAACGCAAATTCCGCCGGATCGAGCAGAGGCTGACCAGCCTGTTCAAAGAGGGCATTCTGTGACCGCTGATCCGGCTTCGGGTTCAGCACCTTCAACGCCCCAAGGCAACGCATCACTCCCCCCACCCGACATGCATCGCCAATGCCGGTAATTTTAGCCTATCGACAACAAGATGAGAGCTGACACCATGCCCCCCTTCAAAGACAGCCCCGGCGCACGCTTTCTTCGCAAACGCATCGAGGCGATGGCACACAGGAAGACCCAAAGCGAGATCGCCTCCGAGGCGGGTTTCACCAATGCCAACATGAACACGATCTCGATCCTGAAGGCAGGGAAGTCGAAGATCCCCCTCGACCGAATACCATCGCTGGCCAAGGCGCTAGAGACGGACCCCGCTTGGTTTCTCCGGCGCGCGCTGGAGCAAGCTGTGGGCAAGACCTCCGCTCAAGCCATCGAAGAGATCTACGGAAGCCCGGTCACAGAGAACGAGCGTCGTTGGCTGTTGGAATTGCGTGAGGCCTCGGAGGATAAGTATCTTGCTAATAACAATATGTATATCAAAGAACTCCGACAGGGCAATGCAACCTGGGTCACATACACTGCTCTGCAACACACGGGGAATGCCTGCAATCGCATTGCCTTGAAGGGAGCAATTTTCAGAAATGGTCGGGGCGGCGAGATTCGAACTCACGGCCTTCTGTACCCAAAACAGACGCGCTACCAGGCTGCGCTACGCCCCGACTGAAGGTCTGATAACGTCTCGCGACAGAAAGGGAAAGAGGCAAGTTGCCACTCCCGCCCGAACCTATCGGAGAAATACGCGTTTCGCGCGCCAAACCGGCCCCGCGCAGCCTATGGGGCGCAGGGAATGCGGGCCTTGCCGCTTTCGATCAGGGGATGGGACAGAATGCTGCCTGCCGCGATCTGGTGTGCGCGGGCCTGTCCCCCGTTCAATTCCAGCACAAAACGGGCCTTCCCTCCGGAAGCGATCGGCGTGTCGTCGCCCGGAATGGCATTTTCATGCACCGAGACGATCTGCCCCGCCGCATCGATAAACAGCATATCAAGCGGAATCAGCGTGTTGCGCATCCAGAAAGCGCGCGGGGCCTCATCGGGATAGACAAAAAGCATACCCGCATCCTGCGGCAGGGTCTCGCGATACATCAGGCCACGGGCGCGTTGCTGCGCGGTTGTGGCCAATTCGATCCGGAACCGCGTGACCGCGGCCTTCGTGGCCCCCGTCAGGACGGCGGCATCCATCGCACAGGACACCGGTGCCGCCAGCACCGGAGCACCAACGGCAAGAAGGAGCGCGCAAAGCGCCGCCCCCAAAAAACCCGAAACACCCGGCCTGCGCCCCATATTCAGGACCGCAGCCCGCTTTCCCAAGACAGAACCTGCGCGGCCATGCGGCCCCGACGTCCCTCGATCACCTTCAGGCATACAGCCTCCCCCGGCGCCAGATCGGCAAAACCGGAACGGCGCAGCACTTCAATGTGGATAAAGACATCCTCGGAGCGGCCGAACACATTGGCAAATCCGAAGCCCTTCACCTTATCGAACCACTTCACACGCACAGGCTCGAGCGGCAGATTTTCAAGATCGCTCGCTTCCGTCCCGTCGAGATCCTCGATCGGCGGAATATCATCGCTGTTCTCGGGCGGGTCGATCTGCAGGACCTCAACGGCCTGCCGCCCACGCGGGGTCTTCTGTACCCGAACAGAAATCAGGGCGTTATCCGCCACAGATCCCTGACCAAAGTTCCGCAGAACATTGGCATGGAGAAGGATATCGGGACCGCCCTCCCCATCAAGGATAAAACCGAACCCCTTGGCAGGGTCAAACCATTTGACCTTCCCTCGGAGTTCGCTCAATTCGTTCACACCGTCAATCATGTGTAATAGATCCGTCGAATAACTAGACACGTTGTGCCACATGGCCCAATGCAGCACGTCTCCTCATATCAAAGAGGTAACGTAACTGATTTGGAAAAAAAACGATTATTTTACCTCGATTGCAGTTCACGAAGCGTGAAATTCAAGGGTTTAAGCGCGAAACCGACCAATTTGACGTTGCGTCAGCCCGCTCCCAACGGAACCGGTCATGCAAACGGAATGCGCCATCAGCCCAAAATTCAATCTCTACAGGAACGATACGGAACCCGCCCCAGAACGGGGGGCGCTTCGGGTTCGGCCCCTTGAGCGCCGTGATCTTTGCCACTTCGGCCATAAGATGGGCCCGGCTTTCGAGCGGCTGGCTCTGGTGGCTGGCCCATGCCCCGAGCCGCGACTTGAGCGAACGGGAGGCGTAATAGTCATCGGCTTGCGGCCCGTCCTCACGGCTGACAAGCCCGCGCACGCGGATCTGACGGCGCAGGGACTTCCAGTGCAGCACGAAGGCGGCCTTGCCCGCGCCATCAAGCTCTTGTGCCTTGCGCGATTCGTAATTGGTGTAAAAGACGAACGCCCCCCCCGAGGCGGCCTCGACCCCCTCGATCTCTTTCAGCAGCACCATGCGGACATTCGGCAGGCCCTGTGCATCCACCGTCGACAGCGCGATCGCGTTCGGGTCATTGAGTTCGGTCTTTTCGGCCTCTTCCAGCCACGTCTGCGCAATGGCAAACGGGTCGCGCCCCGCAAATATCCCCTCGCGATCACTCATCGGCTCTGTCTCCGTCCTACATATTCAATTTTCCGCACGATCCGCGTTGCAAATCAGATGCGCCTCGCGCCACACCTTGCGCTTGCAGCAGCAGAATGCAAGCGCTGCACCTTGTTCTTTCGCTGCGTTTCTCTTAAGGCAATCCATCATAGCAGAGGGAAGCGGGGGAAACCTGACATGACCAATAATCTTATGGCAGGCAAACGCGGCCTGATCATGGGCCTGGCGAACGACAAATCCATCGCCTATGGCATTGCGAGACAACTTCGGGATGCGGGGGCGGAACTGGCCCTGTCCTATCATGGCGAGGCGCTGAAAAAACGCGTTGACCCGCTGGCGGTCGAGCTGGGATGCGACACCGTCATCGAATGCGATGCCTCGAATGGCGAGTCCATCGACGCGCTCTTCGCAGCGTTGAAAGAGAAATGGGGCAAGATCGACTTTCTCGTTCATGCCATCGGCTTCTCCGACAAGAACGAGCTGCGTGGCCGTTATGTCGACACCTCGCCGGAAAACTTCCGCCTGACGATGGATGTGTCGGTGTATTCCTTCACCGCCGTGTGCCGTCGCGCCGTCGAGATCATGCCCGAAGGCGGGTCGCTGCTGACGCTGACCTATTACGGTGCCGAGCAGGTGATGCCGCATTACAACGTGATGGGCGTCGCCAAAGCGGCGCTTGAGGCTTCGGTCAAATATATCGCGGAAGATGTGGGCAAGGACGGCATCCGCTGCAACGCGATTTCGGCCGGTCCGATCAAGACGCTGGCAGCCTCGGGGATCGGCGATTTCCGCTATATCCTGAAGTGGAACGAACTGAACTCGCCGCTGCGCCGCAATGTGACGCAGGACGAGGTCGGCAAGGCCGCACTGTTCCTGCTGTCGGATCTGGGCACCGCCACCACCGGCGAGACGCTGCATGTGGATGCAGGCTACCATGTCGTCGGCATGAAGGCCGTGGACGCGCCGGATATCGACGTCACCACCAAACGCAAGGACTGATCCTGTGCTGGGCGTTCTGGGCGCGATCTATCTGGTCCATCTGGCTGCGGCGATCTCGCCCGGTCCGGCGGTCCTGTTATGCGCCCGGACCAGCCTGCGTGAAGGATTTGCCCGCGGCAGCTGGCTTGCCGTGGGCATCGGTCTTGGGGCCTGCATCTGGGCAATGGCGGCGCTTTTCGGGCTGGCGCTGCTGTTCCAGATTGCCCCTGCCCTGCTGACCACCCTCAAATTCGCCGGTGCGGCCTATCTTCTGTATCTGGCGATCAAGATGTGGCGTCACGCGCCCGACCCGCTGGACGAGGCCCTGCCCGAAACCAAAGCTCCCCGCAGCCCGCTCGGGCTTATCTGGCTTGGTATCGCGACACAGCTGGCCAATCCGAAACCTGCGGTGTTTTTCGGCACGATTTTCCTGACATTCGTGCCGCCACATGCCCCCGCATGGCTCTATGCCGCGATTCTCGGCATTGTCTTTTTCAACGATGCGGGCTGGAATGTTATCGTTTCGCGCATTTTCTCGTTGGAACGGACCCGCCGCGCCTATCTGAACCTCAAATCCACGATAGACCGTGTCTTTGGCGGTCTGTTGGGCCTTCTGGGCCTGAAACTCGCGATCAGTTGATCTAAGGAACACGCCATGACCACCCGTCTGCCCCATGAAAAAGGCTTTCATATCAGCTGGGACCAGATTCACCGCGATGCCCGCGCGCTGGCGTGGCGTCTGGACGGGAAAGGCCCGATCGAGGGCAACTGGTCGGCGGTGGTCGGCATCACACGCGGTGGCCTTGTGCCGGCGATGATCATGGCGCGCGAACTCGATATCCGCACCGTCGATACGATTTCGGTGAAAAGCTACAACCACCAGTCGCGCACCGAACCGCATGTCATCAAGCCGCCGCAGGCCGATATCATGGGGGCGGATGGCGAAGGGGTGCTGATCGTGGATGATCTGGTCGATACGGGCCGGACGCTGGAGCTTGTGCGCTCGCTCTACCCCAAGGCGCATTTCGCCACCATCTACGCAAAACCGATGGGGGTGCCGATGGTTGACAGCTATGTGACCGAGGTTTCCCAGGACACATGGATCTTCTTCCCTTGGGATATGGCGCTGCAATATGTGCAGCCCTATCGCGGCACGGATGCCTGACCAAAGTCAGTCATTTCTCCGGTCTATGCCGATTGCCCGTCAAAGCTGGCAATAAGCTGGTCTGCGCCAAGCGGGCTGGTCTGGTTCAACCGGATCGCCCCGTTCCGCCCCATCACGATGATGCGGAACCCGCCCGTGCGGTCCAGCCCCTCGTTCGCCCCCCCGTTCGCTCCCTCGTCCCCGCTGTCTGACGCGGCGGTATCGGACAGCACCACGATATCACGCGCCGAAAGATCCTTGCTGGCAGAGCGAAGATTGGCCATCTGGACCTGATAGGCCGGATCGTCGGGTGTATCGGCCAGCACGATCACGGGCCGGAATGTCGTCGGACCAGCCTCCAGCGCCGCCCGTGCATCGCCTAGCGGCAAAAACACCCCCGTCGGCTGTGCTTCGGCATGCCCCACCACATCGATGATCGCCCATGTCGACACGGCAACAGCTCCCGCATAGGCGACGCAGCGCAAGACCCCCGACAGATACGGCATGGGCAACTCCTTTCCGTTATGACCTTCCTCCACACAGGCCGGCACCGAAATCGCCGCAGAGCCGTCACCGTATGGACCATGCTCTTTCAACGTCGCGACCCCGTATTTTGTTCAGTACAAATCCGTGATCCGCGGCTGCGGGCGAGAATATCGCGGGGCTTGCGTAGAAATCGGGCGAATGGCCTTGCCCTTATGCGGCCAAGCTGATCCATTGGCGCCAAGTTTATGAGGATAAAATGACGCTCACGCCCCTTGCCCCGCCTATGGCTGCCACCTTTGCTCCGCCGGTGATGGAGGCGCGGCGCTGGCTTGAAGGGGTGGACTTCCCGCCGGAACGCCCGCTGATCAATGTCAGCCAGGCCGCCCCCGTGGCCGCTCCGCCCGAAGGGCTGCGTCGCGCGATTGCCGAGGCGGCGCTGACACAGGTCGAGGCGCATCTTTACGGCCCTGTTCTGGGGCTGCCCGAGCTGCGTGCCGAACTGGCCAGCCAGTGGTCGGCTGCCTATGGCGGTGCGTTACGCGCGGAGCATGTCGCCATTACCCAAGGCTGCAATCAGGCGTTTGCCGCCGCAATGGCAACCCTTGCCGCCCCCGGAGACGAGGTGATCCTGCCGACGCCGTGGTATTTCAACCACAAGATGTGGTGCGACATGGCCTCGGTCAAAGCCGTGCCGCTGGCCACGGGGCCCGATCTGCTGCCCGACCCCGAAAAGGCGCGCGCGCTGATCACCCCGCGCACCCGTGCCATCATCCTGATCACCCCCAATAATCCGGGGGGCGTGGAATATCCGCCAGCCCTTGTGCAAGCCTTCATGGATCTGGCGCGCGCGCATAAAATCGCGCTGATCCTCGATGAAACCTATCGCGATTTCGACAGCCGCGATACGCGCCCGCACGAGCTGTTCACCGATCCCGACTGGGGCGACACGCTGATCCATCTCTATTCCTTCTCGAAGGCCTACCGGCTGACGGGCCACCGCGTGGGCGCGATGGTCGCGTCTGAGGCGCGTCTGGCCCAAGTCGAGAAATTCCTTGATACGGTCGCCATCTGCGCCGGACAGCTGGGCCAGATCGGCGCGCTCTGGGGCATGCGCAATCTGGGCGACTGGGTGGCAGGCGAACGCGCCGAAATCCTGTCGCGCCGTGCGGCGATGATCGAAGGCTTCGCGCGACTGGGCGATTGGCGCCTGATGGGATGCGGGGCCTATTTCGCCTATGTCGAGCATCCTTTTGCGCTCTCCTCCCCCGAGGCGGCGAAAGAGCTGGTGCGGCAGGCGGGCGTTCTGCTTCTGCCCGGCACGATGTTCATGCCCGAGACCGATCCCGCAGGCCAGCGCCAGTTCCGCATCGCCTTCGCCAATATCGATCGCGGCGGGATTTCGATGCTGATGGACCGCCTTTCCGCCGTTTCCCTGTGAAACAATGCCCTGACATCCCCGCGAGCGGCGCTGCAACGCTTGCGGGCTGGCAGAGTTGCGCCTAAACACCCCCTAGAAAACTGACAGGCATGCCCCCGAGCGGAGGAACTGATGGCAAATAAGCTGCGTACGCATGGCAAGAACACCATTGTCTGGGTTCTGCTCGGACTCATCGTCATTGGCCTGATCGGCTTTTCGGCGCATAATTTCGGAAGCAGCACCGCCAGCATCGGCTCTGTCGGCGGCACCAAGATCAGCACGAATGACTATGCGCGCGCCTTGCAGCAGGAACAGAATGCCATGCAGGCGCAGGCGGGCAAACCGCTGAGCTTCCAGCAATTCCAGATGATGGGTCTGGACCGCCGCGTGCAGGGGCAGCTTTTCGGTGAGGCCGCTTTTGAAAATGCCGCCGCCACGCTGGGTATTTCGGTCAGCGATCAGGAACTGGCAGACCGGATCACACAGATTCAGGCTTTCCAGAATGCTGCAGGCGATTTCGACCGCACCGCCTACGAGATGGCCCTGCGCAATCAGGGCATGAAGCAACGCGAGTTCGAACAGAAGCTGCGCGCAGAAATGGCCCGCTCTATCGTGCAAAGCGCCATCGCGTCGGGGGTTCATGCGCCCGATGCCGAGGTCAATGCCTATGCGAATTACATGGCGCAGACCCGCACCGTCTCCTGGGCCGAAGTGACCCGTCAGGATCTGGCCGCCGCGCTGCCCACGCCCAGCGAGGACGAGCTGAAAGCATGGCATGACCAGCATTCCGACAAATTCATGTCGCCCGAGACGAAACAGATCACCTATGTCTGGATCTCGCCCGACATGATTGCGGATAAGGTGCAGGTCAATGAAGACGCGCTGAAAAAGGAATACGAGTCGCGTATCGACGAATTCCAGCAACCCGAGCGCCGCCTTGTCGAGCGTCTGGTCTATCCCGATATGGAGAGCGCCAAGGCCGCGCGCGCGGCTCTGGATGCAGGCGATAAGGATTTCGCCGCACTGGCACAGGATCGTGGCCTCACCTTGCAGGACGCCGATATGGGCGATGTGACCGAAAGCGATCTGGGCAAGGCAGGCAAAGACGTGTTTGCCGCCGCCGAAAACAGCGTTGTGGGCCCCGTCGAGACCGATCTCGGCCCTGCCCTGTTCCGCGTGAACGGCATTCTGGCCGCCACGAACCGTAGCTTCGACGAAGTCCGCTCGGAGCTCGGGGACGAGGCCAGCCACGAAACGGCACGCCGCCAGATCGCCGCCGAGCGCAGCAAGCTGGAAGATGATCTGGCAGGCGGCGCGACCTTGGAAGACATGGCCAAAGACACCGATATGCAACTGGGCACGCTGGATTACGGCCCCCAGAGCGAAGGTGGTCTGGCAGGCTATGCCGCCTTCCGTCAGGCCGCAGAGGCGGTCCAAAGCGACGACTTCCCCGAGATTGTCGAACTGGAAGACGGTGGCCTCTTCGCGCTGCGTCTTGATGGCACGACGCCCGCCGCCGTGATCCCCTTCGATACATCGAAAGATCAGGTCAAAGCCGATTGGGAAGCCGCCAAGCTGCTTGAGGCCAAACAGGCCCGCGCCGACGAGGCTGTGAAAGCCGTCACCGGCAAGGCCGATACCCAGCTCAGCGCGACCGGCCTTCTAACGACCGACAGCCCCAATCTGAGCCGTGGCAGCTATCTGGAGGACCTCTCGCAGGTTGCGCTTGCAAAGGCCTTCACGCTCAAGCTGAACGAGGCCGCGAAGGTCACCGATGGCAGCAAGGTCTATGTGGTGCGTCCGGTGCTGATCTCGCAGCCCGACCTGTCCAGCGACAAGAATGCCAAGATGGTCGACAGCCTGCGCGATCAGGTCTCGCAATCTCTGGCCAATGACATGCTCGACCTCTATGCGCGCACCGTGCAGTCCGAAGCCGGCATGCAGATCAATTCGAACGCCATCAGTGGCGTGAATGCGCAGATGCGCTAACCCTTAACCCAGCCAATCCATCAGCTCAGGAGGTTCGACATGGTTGCTCTATCCCCGTCTTTCGAGGCGTTCGACTCCGGCTGGCAAGACGGAAAGAACCAACTGGTCTATGCGCGGCTCGCCGCCGATCTGGACACGCCCGTTTCGCTGATGCTCAAACTGACCGACGCCTCGAAAAACAGCTTCATGCTAGAATCGGTGACCGGTGGCGAGGTGCGCGGGCGCTATTCCTTCGTCGGGATGAAGCCCGATGTCATCTGGGAATGCCGTGGCGAGACGGCCCGTATCAACCGCTCGGCACGGTTCGAAGACACCTTCGAGGCGCTTGACGGCCATCCGCTGGACAGCCTGCGGGCGCTGATTGCCGAAAGCCGCATCGACATGCCCGAGGATCTGCCTCCAGGGGCTGCGGGGCTGTTCGGCTATCTGGGCTATGACATGATCCGTCTTGTCGAGCATCTGCCCGATGTGAACCCCGATCCGCTGGGCGTGCCCGATGCGGTTCTGATGCGGCCTTCGGTGATTGCCGTTCTGGACGGGGTGAAGGGCGAGGTCATTCTTTGTGCGCCAGCCTGGACCGGCTCGGGACTGTCGGCGCGCGCCGCCTATGCGCAGGCCGCAGAACGGGTGATGGATGCGCTGCGCGACCTTGATCGCACCCCCAACCAGCCGCGCGAGATGGGCGAGAATTTCACCGTGGGCGAGCTGCGGTCCAATTTCACCCGCGAAAGCTATATGGCGGCGGTCGAAAAGGCCAAGGACTATATCCGCGCAGGCGATATCTTCCAATGTGTGCCCGCCCAGCGTTGGTCGGCAGATTTCCCGCTGCCGCCCTTCTCGCTCTATCGGTCCCTGCGCCGCACCAACCCCTCGCCTTTCATGTTCTACCTCAATTTCGGTGGCTTCCAGATTGTCGGTGCCTCGCCGGAAATTCTGGTGCGCGTGCGCGATAGCGAGGTCACGATCCGTCCCATCGCAGGCACCCGTCCGCGCGGAGCCACCCCCGAGGAGGATCGCGCCTTGGAGGCCGATCTGCTTTCGGACAAGAAAGAGCTGGCGGAACATCTGATGCTTCTGGATCTGGGGCGCAACGATGTGGGCCGCGTCTCGAAGATCGGCACGGTACATCCGACCGAGAAATTCATCATCGAGCGTTACAGCCACGTGATGCACATCGTCTCCAACGTGGTCGGCGAGATCTCGGACGACCATGACGCGCTTTCCGCGCTTCTGGCCGGTCTGCCGGCGGGCACCGTCTCCGGTGCGCCCAAGGTGCGCGCGATGCAGATCATCGACGAGCTGGAACCCGAGAAACGCTGCATCTATGGCGGCGGGGTGGGCTATTTCGCGGCCAATGGCGAGATGGATATGTGCATCGCGCTGCGCACAGCGGTCGTCAAGGACCAGACGCTGTATATCCAAGCCGGTGGTGGCGTGGTCTATGACAGCGATCCGGCGGCGGAATACGAGGAAACGGTCAACAAATCCAAAGCGTTACGAAAAGCAGCCGAGGATGCGGGGCTGTTTGCGCATGGCCGCAACTAAGCCGCTCCTCTAGAACGTCAAGGCCCGCTATGCGGGCCTTTTTTATGTCCGAAATGCCGCTGGCCCCCTTGTGTCCGGCAGAGCGCGGCGCAATGATGCCTATGTTTTAAGCGTTATGATATTTTTCAGTTCTTTTCATAAGCACTTCTAGGAGCCTCCCATGCGACGCAGTCAAATCCTCGGTTTTTTGCTGGTACTTTCGGCCCTCAATCTGGCCGCTATGGTGCCCGGCGGCTTTGTCGAAACCCGCCACTTCCCCGATTATAGCGTGACCACCCTTGCCGCGTTCAACGTTTTTCTGACCCTGCTCGGGCTGGTCAGCCTTGCCATGGGGATCCGGTTCATGCGCCGGACCGAGGCCCTCTGGGCGCCGATCCTGCTCTCCTTGGGGTTTCTGGCCGTCTATGTCGCGGATCTGGCAAAGATCTTTCCCGTCGCGACAGAGCCCATGTCGATGGTCCTCAAGGCCCTCGAAGTCTTTGGCAGCCTTCTAGCGGGCGTTACCATCGTGCTTGGTCTGCCCCTGCTGGCCAGACCGCATGAAAGCCATAAGCGCCGCCTGTTCCTGCCGGTCTGGGCGCTATGGGCCTTGGGGCTTCTGGCGGTGATGATCGTGATTTTCGCCACGCTCTCGGCGATGTAGGCCGCGCTACGGCTCTGCAAACTGTGCCGTCACCGGCGAAAGCACCACACCATCATGCTGGCCATCCGCCCAGTCACGCAGACCGGCAATCGATTCCGGCCAAGCCGTCAGCATCACAACCGCCTTGCCGTCACGCTTGGCCTCGAACTCCGCGCGCACCAGTTCGCGCGCGATCCGGCTGGCGCGTTCGCGCCCGTCATCCAGCACGCGCCAGATTCTGGCCTCCGGCCAGTTCTGGCTTTGCGCAAGCTGGTCGGTTGCATTGCTGCCCTTGTCCTGCGTGACAAGCGCCAGCCCGTCGCGCTGCGCCAGCTCCATCAGATGCTGCGCAAGCTGGCGGTTGTTCTGCACCACAGGCTGCACAGGTTCGACAAGCGCCACGGCTTGCGGAACGGCCTGCCGCCATGCCTCCATTGCGACATCCAGATCCTGTGCGGTCGGGGCCTCGGGCAGCCCCGTCATCAGGATAGCCACCTCGACCCCTGCGGCATGATAGGCCTGCGCCGCCATGCGGGCATCCGCCCGCGACGGGTCCAGCACGATCGTCACCGGAAAGCCGAGAGTGCGCAGGGTCGTCTCGTCCAGCCCGCCTTTCGCGATCCCGCGGTCGATCAGCATCACCGAAAACAGCGATGTATCGGCGGGGACGCTGAAACCGGCCCTGAACCGTTGCCAGGCAGGCGTGTCAGCGGGCGTGTCACCTGCTCCGCCCGCGTCCGGACCGCCTGCCAAGGGGGCCTCGATATGCGCAAGCCGGTCCGTGGGAATGGCGGGGTCCGCGCTTGGGCGCGGCTGTTCACCAGCGGCAAAGACCCGTGGTTTCTGCACGCGGCCATCCGGCAAGACCTGCGATCCGTCCGGCAGAAGCACGATCTCCTGCGCGGTAGAGGCAGCGGGCCGGGGCTCGGTTTGGCCCAAAGCGGCAGGGGGCACGACCTGTGGCTCTTCGACCGCTTCGGCCCCAGGAAGATCGGGCACCACCACCTCGCCCGGAGGCGGTACGGGGATCTGTTCGATGGCAGAGGGCGCCGTGGCCTGCGCATCCTCGGCGGTCTGTGCGGCCTTGGGGTCCGGCGCGGCCTGCCCTGCCGCCGGACGCGGGGCCGGATCGGACAAACGGGCAAATGCCGCATCTCCGGTCCCGTTTTGTACCGGAGCAGGCATGCGCGCATCATGCCGGTCTCCGGCGGGGTCAGACAGCGTTTCGCCGAAGGCAGGAGGTGCATTGGTCGAATCATCGGGGGCCGGAAGCGCCTGCGGCAGACTCGGGCTCTGGTCCGGCACGGGTAACGGCTCGGGCGACAGCACCGATGGGGCAGAGAGGCCATGACCGGCACTCTGGCCCGACCCTGCCGCCTGAGGCGCGCCACCTGCCCGAGCGCCATCGGCAATCCGCTCCGTTTCGCCCGTCAGTCCTGCGCTGCTCTGGTTAGCGGCAGGCAGGCTCTGTGGAAGCGGCGCTGCATCCTGCCTGCCCACGGGGGCCATCAACGAAACCGCACCCAATCCGAGCACGGAAACGATGGCTCCGGCTGCAACTCCGGATAACAGGCCTCGCACCATCAGGCAAACTCCCTCGTTCTTGCCATTCTCACCGCATAGAGACACGAATTCATGGGTCCCGCCCTTGACCATCGCGCCACGCTGCGGGCATCTATAGCGCGACATCCATCCCGGATCACCCCGGAAAACAGCCACGCAGCGCAAAGCCTGCATCCGCGTGGCCAAAACACTTCCCCGGTACCGGCCCGAAGGCGATAGGCGACCACATGCTACTTCTTATCGATAACTATGACAGCTTCACCTATAATCTGGTGCATTATTTCGGAGAAGTCGGTGCCGATGTAAAAGTTGTCCGCAATGACGCGCTGAACACCCAAGAGGCGATGGGCATGGGCGCCGAGGCCCTTGTGCTCTCGCCCGGTCCGGGCACGCCCGCGCAATCGGGGATCTGTGTACCGCTGACTCTGGCCGCCTTCGAGGCGGGGGTGCCGCTATTCGGCGTGTGCTTGGGCCAGCAGACGATTGGCGAGGCCTTTGGTGGCGATGTCGTGCGCCACACGGAAATCGTGCATGGCAAGATGGGCACCATCCATCACAACGGTAAAGGCGTGTTCCGCGGGCTGCCCTCGCCGCTTCAGGCCACGCGCTACCATTCGCTGGTGGTGGACCGCGCCACCCTGCCCGATTGCCTTGAGGTCACCGCCTGGCTGGAAGATGGCACCATCATGGGGCTGCGCCACAAAGAGAAGCTGATCGAGGGGGTGCAATTCCACCCCGAATCCATTGCCTCGGAACATGGTCACCAGATGATCCGCAACTTCCTTGAAGATGCCGGTGTGACGCTGAAAGACATGAAGGGCCAAGAGGCATGAGCGATGCAATGAAACCGCTGATCTTTGCGGCCTCCGAGGGGCCGCTCAGCCGTGCGCAGGCCGAACATGCCTTCACCCTGCTGTTTCAGGGCGAGGCAACGCCTGCCCAGATCGCAGGTCTTCTGATGGCGATGCGCGCGCGGGGCGAAAGTGTCAGCGAATATGCCGCCGCGGCGGCTGCCATGCGGGCTGCCTGTGTGCCGATTAACGCGCCCGAGGGGGCGATGGATATCGTGGGCACCGGAGGCGACGGCAAACACACGCTGAATATCTCGACCGCGACGGCCTTTGTGGTGGCGGGGGCTGGCGTGCCTGTGGCCAAACATGGCAACCGCGCGGCCTCGTCCAAATCGGGCACGGCGGATGTGCAGGGGGAACTCGGCATCAATGTGATGGCGGGCGTGGAAGCTGCGCAGAAATCGCTGGCGGAGGCCGGTATCGGCTTTCTGATGGCGCAGGTCCATCACCCCGCCATGCGCCATGTGGGCCCTGTGCGGGCCGAATTGGGCTGCAAGACCATTTTCAACATCCTCGGGCCACTGACCAACCCCGCAGGCGTCAAGCGCCAGCTGACGGGTGTCTTTGCCCCCGATCTGATCTGGCCGATGGCCGAGACCCTGCAGCTTCTGGGCAGTGAAAAGGCGTGGCTCGTCTATGGCTCGGATGGCACCGACGAGATTACCATCACCGGTTCGACCACCGTGGCGGCACTCGAGAATAACCAGATCCGCGAATTCGAGATGCACCCCGAGGATGCAGGCCTTCCCGTGCATCCCTTCCGCGATATCGTAGGCGGCACGGCGACAGAGAACGCCGCAGCCCTCCGTGCGATCTTCGGCGGTGAAACATGCGCCTATCGCGATGCGGTGCTGCTGAATGCGGCCGCAGCCTTGGTTGTGGCCGATCGGGCCGCCAACCTGAAAGAGGGCGTCGAGATTGCCGCCCACTCCATCGACAGCGGGGCCGCGCTGCGCGCCCTCGAGACGCTTGCCAAGATCACGCAGGAGGCCACGGCATGAGCACCATTCTGGATAAGATCAAGGCCTATAAGCTGGAAGAAGTGGCCGCCGCCAAACAGGCCCGCCCGCTGGCAGGCCTGGAGGCCGAGGCCCGCGCGCAGGCACCCACCCGTGGCTTTGCCAAGGCGCTCTCTGCAAAAGCTGCCGAGGGTTACGGGCTGATCGCCGAGATCAAGAAGGCTTCGCCCTCCAAGGGCCTCATCCGCCCCGATTTCGACCCGCCGAGCCTTGCGAAGGCCTATGAGGAAGGCGGCGCGGCCTGTCTTTCGGTGCTGACCGATACGCCGTCTTTCCAAGGCGCGCCCGAGTTCCTGAGGCAGGCACGCGCGGCCTGTTCCCTGCCCGCTTTGCGCAAGGACTTCATGTATGACACCTATCAGGTGACCGAAGCCCGTGCTTGGGGCGCCGATTGCATCCTGATCATTCTGGCCTCGGTCGAGGATGGGCAGGCCGCCGAGCTTGAAGCTGCGGCCTTTGACTATGGGATGGATGTGCTGCTTGAGGTGCATAACCGCGAAGAGCTGGATCGTGCATTGGCGCTGAAATCGCCTCTGATGGGGGTGAACAACCGCAACCTCAAGACCTTCGAGGTCACGCTGGATGTCACCCGCGAATTGGCGCCCGTAATCCTTGAGGAAGGCCGCGATCTGGTCTGTGAAAGCGGCATTTTCACCACCCAAGACATGGCCGATATGGCGGGTGTGGGCGCGCGGCGCTTCCTGATCGGCGAAAGCCTGATGCGTCAGGACGATGTGGCGGCTGCCACCAAAGCCCTGCTGACCCAGCCATGAGCCTCTCGCATTTCGACACTGCGGGTCAGGCCCATATGGTCGATGTCTCGGACAAACCCGTGACGGCCCGCGTGGCCGTGGCGCGTGGCTATGTGGTGATGGCGCCCGAGACGCTGGCCTATGTGACTGAGGGCACCGCCAAGAAAGGCGATGTGCTGGGGATCGCGCGGATTGCGGGCATTCAGGCCACCAAGCGCACCGCCGATCTGATCCCGCTGTGCCACCCGCTGCCGATCACCAAGGTCTCGGTGGATCTGACCCCTGATGACACCCTGCCCGGTGTGCGGGTCGAGGCCACGGTCAAGACCACCGGCCAGACCGGCGTTGAAATGGAGGCTCTGACCGCTGTGTCGGTCGCCTGCCTGACCGTCTATGACATGCTCAAGGCGGTCGAGAAATCCATGCGGATCGAGGGGATCGAGGTCGTGCTGAAGGATGGTGGCAAATCGGGCCGCTACGAGGTGGGCGCATGAGCCTTTTGCCTGTCGAAGAGGCGCTGGAGCGGGTTCTGGCACTGGTTGCGCCCCTGCCGGCTGAAACCGTACCCCTGCGTGAAGGGGCTGGCCGCGTGATGACCATGCCCGTCACGGCGGGACTGACGCAGCCGCCGTTTTCGGGCTCGGCGATGGATGGCTACTGGCTCGATGCGGCGGACCATCTGCCCTCGGCCAAGCTGCAGGTGGTGGGCGAATCCGCGGCGGGCCGCAGCTATCAGGGTGAGATCACTCGGGGCCAAGCGATCCGCATCTTCACAGGTGCCCCCGTGCCCCGCGAGGGCGGCGTGGTGGTCTTGCAAGAAAACACCACCCGCGAGGGCGATTGGATCACGCTGGCGGACAGCCTGTCGGGCAATGACAACATCCGCCCCAAGGGGCAGGATTTTGCCAAAGGCGCGCCCTTCCACCCCGCCCGCCCGCTGAATGCGCGCGATCTGGGGCTGTTGGCTGCGATGAATGTCGCGCAGCTTGAGGTGCATCGCAAACCGGTTGTGGCGATCATTGCCACCGGCGACGAGCTGGTGATGCCCGGCGAGACCCCCGGCCCCGATCAGATCATCTCGTCCAATAGTTTCATCGTGGCCGCTCAGGTCGAGGCGATGGGCGGCATCGCGCGGATGCTGCCGATTGCGCGCGATGACCGCGAGAGCCTGCGCATGGTCTTTGATCTGGCCAAAGGGGCGGATCTGATCGTGACCTCGGGTGGCGCCTCGGTGGGCGATCATGATCTGGTGGGCGAGGTCGCGGCAGAGCTGGGGCTTGAGCGCAGCTTCTGGAAAATCGCCATGCGTCCGGGCAAGCCGCTGATGGCGGGACGGATGGGGGAGGCGGTTCTGCTGGGGCTGCCGGGCAATCCGGTCTCGGCCACGGTCTGCGCTGAGCTGTTCCTGAAGCCGATGCTGGCCAAGATGCAGGGGCGCGACCCGCAGATCACCCCGCGCCGCGCGGTGCTGGGCTGCGATCTGGGGCCAACGGGGCCGCGCACCCATTACATGCGCGCCTGTCTGAGCGCGACCGACGGGCTGCCGATGATCATGCCCTTCGACAATCAGGACAGTGGGATCCTGTCGATCCTTGCCCAAGCCGATGCCCTGTTGATTTGCGAACGCGACAGCGGGCCGCACAAACAGGGAACGGAGATGTGCTATCTGCCTTTGATGTAAATGAAAATCCTGTTCCGTAATTGACACGGAACAGGAACACAGATAGAACTTTAAACGAACATGCCTTGACATGCGCGATTTTTTTGGCCGGAGACTCGGATGCTGACCCGCAAACAGTTGGAATTGCTTAATTTCATTAACCATCGTTTGCAGCAGGATGGGGTGCCGCCCTCGTTTGACGAAATGAAAGATGCGCTGGAGTTGCGGTCGAAGTCGGGCATCCACCGGCTGATCACCGCATTGGAAGAACGCGGCTTCATCCGGCGTCTGGCGCATCGCGCGCGGGCCATCGAGATTTTGAAACTGCCGGAAACCCTGGAAAAGAACGAGGCTTCCAAATCCGGCTTCTCGCCCTCGGTGATTGAAGGCGGGCGGCCCGAACGCCCCTCACAGGCGATGGAAATCGAGGCGATCCACGCATTGGAACTGCCCGTTATGGGCCGGATCGCGGCGGGTGTGCCGATCGAGGCGATCTCGGAAGTCTCGCATCACGTGGCCGTTCCGGGCACGATGCTGGCGGGGGCGGGACGCCATTACGCGCTGGAAGTGCGCGGGGATTCCATGATCGAGGCGGGCATCAATGACGGCGATATCGTCGTGATCCGCGAACAATCCACCGCCGAGAATGGCGAGATTGTCGTGGCGCTGGTGGATGAAACCGAGGCGACGCTGAAGAAATTCTACCGCCGCAGCGGCATGATTGCGCTGGAGGCCGCCAATCCCGCCTATGAAACCCGTATGCTACGCGGCGATCAGGTGCGCGTGCAGGGCCGTCTGGTCGGTCTGATCCGCAGCTACTGAAACGCCTCGGGCGCGGTCCAGAGCCTGCGCCCGACCCTGTCGCTGACCGTGGTCAGCGATCCTGCCTGATCCCATGAGACCGCGCCGGTCTGTGCCAGACGCGTTCTGTCCCAGATCGTGCATGCCTCGGGCGCTGCCTGCCGCGTTTGTGGCAAAGCTGCCGCAATCACGATCAACGCACCGGCATGACAATAGGAGGCAAGATGGTCCGGTGCGGCCTTGCCTGTCAGATGCACCAGATCGCGCCCCTGCCAATGCGCCACACGCACGCCCCCCTCACCAGCCCAGGCCGGACGTGCCGCAGCCTCGGAAACCGGCGCGACATCCCCGTCGGCATCCAGCCAGACACCCGCCACAAATCCGGCCCCATCGCGCGAAAGGGCGCGCCCCTGCGGTGTCATCAGCCCGACCTGCTCGGCCTCGGGGGCCACGATCAGCGCCGGACGCGGACTGGCAGACCAGCGCAGCGCCGCCAGACATAGCAGCGCCAGCGCCAGCACCCTGCCCGTTCGACGCGACAGCACAAACAGCATCGCCCCGCCCCCCATCAGCGCCACCACCTGCTCGGGCGGGGCTTTGACGGCGGTCACCGATCCGGGCCATCCGGCCACCATATCCGCCACCCCCAACAGCCAGCCCGTGCCAAGGCCAAGCACCCAGAATGCGGGCGCCGCCAGCCCGAAAGGGGCCAGCGCCAATGCAATCAGCCCCGCCGGCATGATGATCAGCCCCATCGCGGGCACGGCCAGCAGATTGGCCACCAGCCCGTAATCGGCCACCCGATGGAACGTGGCTGCGGTCAGGGGCGCGGTCGCCAGCCCTGCAATCAGCGAGCTGGCCGCAAACCCCAACGGCGCACGGATCAGCTTCGGCAGGCGTTTCGTGTGGCGCGTCCATGCCCCCAGCCCGACAATCAGCGCGGTCGTGGCCGCAAAGGACAGCTGGAAGCCGGGATTGAGCAGGGCCTCGGGGGTGACAAGCAAGATGACGATCGCCGCCAAAGCGACATTGCGCAGGCTCAGGGCGCGGCGGTCACAAAGCACCGCCCCCAGCATCACCGCTGCCATCACCCATGCCCGCTGGGTCGAGACCTGCCCCCCCGAAAGCCACAGATAGAAAGTAGCGGCCAGAAGCGCCACCACGGCGGCAATCTTGCGCGCGGGCCATAAAAGCGCAGGCCGGCCCAGTGCCGCCAGACAGAACCGCACGAAGCCAAAGACCAACCCCGTCACCAGACCGACATGCAGCCCCGAGATCGCCACCACATGATAGATATTGGCGTTGCGCATCACCTCGTTGGTCTCTTGCGACAGCGCAGAGCGATCCCCCGTCAGAATGGCGCTGGCAATGGCACCGGCCTGCCCCGGAACGCGGGCCCGGATCAGCTGTGACAGCCGGTCGCGCAAACGGTTGGCCAGCAGGTCCGCAGCCTGTGGCGGAGCAATCAGCATCACCGGAACGCGGCTGTAGCCCACGGCACCAAGCCCCTGAAAAAAGGCGATACGGCGGAAATCGAACGCCTCCGGCGCAGCGGGTGGCGGGGGCGGCATCAGATGGGCCGTCAGCATGACACGCTGCCCCGGCCGGAGATCCAGATGACCCTGCGCGGCATGTAGCGACACCCGCACCCGTCCGGGCAGGGCCTCGGGGGCGACACGATCCAGCCGCACCTGATCAAGCAACAATCGGGGCTGGTCCGCCGCGCTGCGATCCAGCCCGAGCACCCGCCCCTCCACCGTGCCGTAATACCGGAAGGACAGCACCGGCGCTTGCACCAGATGCGCCCGCAGCCCTGCCATACAAAACCCAAGCGCCATTAGCCCCAGAAAGGCCGCCGGAAACCATGCCACCATCGGCAGCCGCCTTCTGGCGGCCAGCGCGCAGACCATAAGCCCCGCCGCCAATATATAGGCAGATGGCCCCGGCTCCGACAGCAGCGCAAACCACGCCCCGATTCCCGACGCCAGCGCCAACGGTGCCCAAAGGAGGATCTCGGCATAGGCATGCATCAGGCGCACAGCCCGTCCCGCAGCCCATATGCCAAGCCATGAGACACGGGCGGCAGCCATATGATCTTGCGGCAAAACCTCACTCATCGCGACCGTCCTCCCCCGAAAAACCAAGGCGCATCTCTGCGGATTGCGGATGCGCCCGCCATGACCATTGTCCGTGCCTCTTGTCCGTGCCCCTTGTCCTTCCGGGCCATGCCTCTTATTCATCGACGCAAAGAAACCCGGGAAGCTATGGCGCACAGGCTCTGCGAACATGGTTTCCAAATGCTTAATGCGCGCCTCCGGCGCCTCGAAAGGCCCTCAAGATGTCCGACCAGATCGTCACCCGTTTTGCCCCCTCGCCGACCGGCTATCTGCATATCGGGGGCGCGCGCACGGCGCTTTTCAACTGGCTTTATGCGCGCCATATGGGCGGCAAGGTGCTTTTGCGGATTGAGGATACCGACAGGGAGCGCTCGACCGATGCGGCGACCGCTGCCATCATGAAGGGGCTGGACTGGCTGGGGCTCGATTTCGACAGCGACCCGATCAGCCAGTTCGAACGCGCCCCCCGTCATGCCGAGGTCGCCAACGAGATGCTGGCCCGCGGTGTCGCCTATAAGTGCTTCTCCAGCCAGGACGAGATCCAGGCCTTCCGCGATGCCGCCAAAGCCGAAGGCAAATCGACCCTGTTCCGCAGCCCGTGGCGCGATGCCGACCCTGCGACCCATCCCGACGCGCCCTTCGTGATCCGCGTGAAAGCGCCACTGGAAGGCAAAACGGTGATCCATGATGCCGTTCAGGGCGATGTGACGATCCGTAACGACCAACTCGATGACATGATCTGTTTACGTTCGGATGGTACGCCCACCTATATGCTGGCGGTTGTGGTGGATGATCATGATATGGGCGTGACGCATGTCATCCGTGGCGATGACCACCTGACGAATACCGCCCGCCAGATGCTGGTCTATAACGCGATGGAATGGGCGGTTCCGACTTTCGCGCATATTCCGCTGATCCACGGCCCCGATGGCAAGAAACTGTCCAAGCGCCACGGCGCGGTCGGTCTGGAAGAGTATCAGGCGATGGGGTATCCGGCGGCAGGGATGCGCAACTATCTGACGCGGCTTGGCTGGAGCCACGGCGACGATGAGTTTTTCACGGATGCGCAAGCGCGTGAATGGTTCGATCTGGGCGGAATCGGCAAATCGCCGGCCCGCCTCGATTTCAAGAAGCTGGCCAATATCTGCGGCCAGCATATCGCCGTGATGGATGATGCCGATATTGTTGCTCAAATTGACGGCTATTTGGAGGCGGCAAAACAGCCTCTGCTCAGCGACGCACAGAAAAACGATCTGACCCGCGCAATGTACTGCCTGAAAGATCGCGCGAAGACATTCCCGGAACTCATTGAAAAAGCGTCTTTTGTCCTCAATCAACGGCCATTGGAGCTGGATGAGAAATCGCAAAAGGCGCTCGATCCGGTATACCGTGGTATTCTGAAAGAATTGACGCCGCAGTTGCAAAATGCTAGCTGGACGCGAGAGGAATTGGAGGCCATCGTACAATCTGTTGCAGAGGCGCATGAAATGGGGCTTGGCAAGCTCGCTTCCCCCTTGCGCGCGGCTCTGGCAGGGCGTTCAGTGAGCCCTAGTGTATTCGATATGATGCTGACCCTCGGTCGAGACGAGACCGTGGCGAGGCTTGAGGATCAGGTGGCCTGAGGCCGGGCCACCTTCCGGCTCGACCGGATAACAACGACCGGCGCGGCCCAGCCGGCATTACGAAAGGGAACCCAATGGCTGATAGAACGGCGACGCTCACCCTGGACGGGAAGTCTTACGACCTCCCCGTACTCTCCCCAGCAGCAGGCCCGGATGTTATTGATATCCGCAAGCTCTATGCGCAGGCTGACGTCTTTACCTATGACCCGGGCTTCACCTCGACCGCGTCTTGTGAATCCGCAATCACCTATATCGATGGGAATAAGGGCGAGCTTCTGTATCGCGGCTATCCCATCGAACAGCTTGCACAGAAATCGCATTATCTCGAAACCTGCTACCTGCTTCTCTACGGGGAACTGCCGAACAAGGCACAGATGGAAGATTTCGAATATCGCGTGACCCGTCACACGATGCTGCACGAGCAGATCAACAACTTCTTCCGTGGCTTCCGCCGCGATGCCCACCCGATGGCGACGATGGTCGGCGTTGTGGGCGGCCTGTCGGCTTTCTATCACGACAGCCTCGACATCACCGATCCGTGGCAACGTGAAGTGGCCGCGATCCGCATGATCGCCAAACTGCCGACCATCGCGGCAATGGCCTATAAATATTCGATCGGTCAGCCGATCGTCTATCCGCGCAACGATCTCGATTACGCGTCGAACTTCCTGCATATGTGCTTCGCCGTTCCGGCAGAGCCCTATCACGTGGAACCGGCGCTGGCGAAGGCGATGGACCGCATCATGATGCTCCATGCCGATCACGAGCAGAACGCATCGACCTCGACCGTGCGTCTGGCGGGCTCTTCGGGGGCGAACCCCTTCGCCTGTATCGCAGCCGGCATCGCCTGCCTCTGGGGTCCGGCGCATGGTGGCGCAAACCAGGCCTGCCTGGAAATGCTGCGCGAAATCGGCACCGTGGACCGCATTCCGGAATTCATCGCCCGTGCGAAAGACAAGAACGATCCCTTCAAGCTGATGGGCTTCGGTCACCGCGTCTACAAGAATTTCGACCCGCGGGCGAAGGTCATGAAAGAATCGGCGGACGAGGTTCTGGGCCTTCTGGGCGTGGAAAACAATCCGCTGCTGCAAGTGGCCAAAGAGCTTGAGAAAATCGCGCTGGAAGACGAGTATTTCATCGAGAAAAAACTCTATCCCAACGTCGATTTCTACTCGGGGATCATCCTCGAGGCGATGGGCTTCCCGACCGCGATGTTCACCCCGATCTTCGCGCTGTCGCGGACCATCGGCTGGATTTCGCAATGGAAAGAGATGATCGAGGATCCGACCGGCAAGATCGGCCGTCCGCGCCAGCTCTATACCGGCGCGACCGCGCGCGACTATACCGATGTCGCAACCCGCTAAGCTTCAAAGCTGCATTTGATACAGATCATGGAAAGGCCGGGGATTTCCCGGCCTTTTCGCATGCATATCTTTCGGAAGCTGCGCCGGAGGGGGCGAAGACCCCGACCGGTTTCCTGCGGGCCTCGATGGCGCGCAGGAAACCGCCCCCCTCCGGCACAGCGCCTCCGACACCACCCAAGACCGCCCCCCCCGTACTGCCCCCGTACTGCCACGGGGCCCAAAAGAAGGACCGCCCCATGACAGACCACAGCACGGGCAAGAAACTCGCCCTGATCACCGGTGCCTCACGCGGATTGGGGGCAGGCCTTGCCGAAGGTCTTGCCGCACGCGGCTATCACATCATGGCCGTGGCACGCACCGTTGGCGGGCTGGAAGATCTCGACGACCGCATTCAGGCGCAGGGCGGTCAGGCCACGCTTGCCCCCCTCGACCTGAAAGATCCGGCACAGGCCCAACATCTGGGCCAGTCGGTGGCTGACCGCTGGGGCGGGATCGACCTGTGGTGCCATACCGCGATCCACGGCACACCGCTCAGCCCCGCAGGCCATATCGCACAAAAAGACATGGAAGCCGCCATCGCGGTCAATCTGACCACCACGGCAATGCTGATCCCGATGCTGGAGCCGCTGCTGCGCGCCCGCAACGGACAGGCCGTCTTCTTCGACGATTGCCATGCCGGCGAGAAATTCTTCGGCACCTACGGGGCGACCAAAGCCGCTCAAATGGCGCTTGTGCGCTCTTGGGCCGCCGAGAATGACAGCATCGGCCCCAAGGTCACCATTCTGGCGCCGAAGCCGATGCCCACCGGACTGCGCGCCCGCTTCTTCCCCGGCGAGGACCGCGCCCCCCTCGCCCGTCCGCGCGACGAGGCCGCCCGCCTGCTGGATCTGCTGCTGCCCGAAACCGCGACCGCCTGAGACAGGCCGTCCCATGCGCCTGCCCCACACAACAGGCCCGGAACGCGCCCCCCGTCAGGGCGGCACAAACCGCATTGCGGCGATGTTGCAACGCCCCGCAAGCTTTCCGCCCGCCCCCTAGGGGGTGGGCGCTTTACCGCCTGAGATGCCCGCGTTATCACCGGAGGCACAGATAGAACCGGGGGACAGAGGCGATGCGCATTCTCATTACCAATGATGACGGGATAAATGCGGCAGGTCTTGCTGTCTTGCAGGAGATCGCGGAAAGCCTTGCCGGTCCCACCGGCGAGGTCTGGACTGTCGCTCCTGCCTTCGAACAATCGGGGGTCGGCCATTGCATCAGCTATTCGCGCCCCATGCTCACGGCCGAGCTGGGCCCCCGCCGCGTTGCCGTCGAAGGCAGCCCCGCCGACTGCGTGCTGGCCGGCCTCTATGATGTGCTCACCGATGGCCGTCCCGACCTGATCCTCTCGGGGGTCAATCGTGGCAATAACTCCGCTGAAAACGCGCTTTATTCCGGCACGCTGGGCGGGGCGATGGAGGGCGCGCTGCAAGGCATTCCCGCCATTGGCCTGAGCCAGTTCATGGGGCCGCGCACCAGCTGCCTCGACGACCCCTTTGACGCCGCCCGCCAGCATGGCCCCGCCCTTGTGCGCAAGCTGTGGGAAAAGGGCATCTGGGATGACGGCCCCTATCGTGTGTTCTACAGCATCAACTTCCCGCCGGTCGCGGGGGCCGATGTGGCGGGGACCAGGGTCGCGCCTATGGGCTATCGCACCGACAGTTTCTTCACAACCGAGGCCACGCATTCGCCCTCGGGTAAAAAGTTCCTTTGGGTCAAGGGCGGCCCGCAGCATACCGCCACCGCCCCCGGCACCGATGCCGCGCTCAATCTCGAAGGGTATATCTCTGTCACCCCCATGCGCGCCGATCTGACCGCACATGACGTGCTCGACAGCCTGAAGACGGCCATCGAATGACCCCGTCCGAGGAAGAGGCCGAGCGCAAGATGCGCTTTCTGTTCCAGATCCGCTCGCGCGGGGTGACAGATGCGGCCGTGCTGAAGGTGATGGAGCGGATCGACCGCGGGCGCTTCGTGCGGGGGATCTTTGCCGAGCGCGCCTATGAGGATATGCCGCTGCCGATCAGTTGCGGCCAGACCATCAGCCAGCCCTCGATCGTAGGGCTGATGACACAGGCGCTAGAGATCGGCCCGCGCGATACGGTGCTGGAGGTCGGCACGGGCTCGGGCTATCAGGCCGCGATCCTGTCGGGGCTGGCACGCCGCGTGTATACCGTCGACCGCTACAAGCAGCTTGTGCGCGATGCCGAAGACCTGTTCCGCGAGATGGATCTGTCAAATATCGTCGCCATTACCGGCGATGGCAGCTTTGGCCTGCCCGATCAGGCCCCCTTTGATCGTATCATCGTGACAGCCGCCGCCGAAGACCCGCCGGGGCCCCTCTTGTCGCAACTCAAGCCGGGCGGTATCATGGTGCTGCCCGTTGGCCAGTCCGACACGGTCCAAAGCCTGATCCGCGTCCGGCGGCTTGAAACCGGCTTCGACTACGAAGAACTGCGTTCCGTGCGGTTCGTGCCCTTGGTCGAGGGGCTTGCAAACGAATAAGGCCCGCCGGGTTGCGGTTCCCGACCCAAAGGCTAAAACGACCCGAGAGGGAATAGGAACCAATGAGGAAGAAGCGCCGATGAGATCTTACAGACGCCCCCGTCTTGCAACCTTTCTGATGCTGGGCGGTTCCGCAGTTGCGCTGGCCGCCTGTATGCCGTCCGGCAATTTCGATCCGGATCTGCGCAAATACTCCCAGATCGGCTTCGATACCAGCGATGCGGCCCAACGTGCCACCGCGCCGCGTCCGCAATCGGACACGCGCGGCATCATCTCCTATCCCAATTATCAGGTCGCGGTCGCCAGCCGTGGCGATACGGTGGCCAGCGTGGCCGCGCGCGTGGGCGTCAATGCCAATGATCTGGCGCGGTACAATGCCATCGGCACCGATACCGTGCTCAATCAGGGGGCCGTGCTTGTCCTGCCCAGCCGCGTGCAAGAGCCTGCCGGTTCGGGCAGCTATACCGGCGCGGGCGCAACCGCAAGCGGCGGGGCGGACACCATTGACATCACCTCGCTGGCCTCCAATGCCATCGACCGCTCGCAATCGGGCCAGACCGCCAGCGCGCCCCCCAAAGCCAGCGCGCCGGTTGCCGGCAAGCCCGCAGGGCCCGAGCCGGTACGCCATCGCGTGGCCCGTGGCGAGACCGCCTATTCCATCGCACGTTATTACAACGTCTCGGTCCGCTCGCTGGCCGACTGGAACGGGCTGCCGTCGGATATGAGCGTGCATGAGGGCCAGTATCTGCTGATCCCGACCGCCTTGCCCAGCCAATCGGGGCAAGCCACCACCAGCAAGCCCGGTCAGGGCAGCGCGACGCCCACCCCGCCCTCGGCCGCCGAACCGCTGCCGCAGCAAAAAACCACCCCCGGCTCGGCCCCTGTGGATACCTCTGCTGTGCCCAATCTCAGCAAGCAGGTCAGCGCCTCCAGTTCGTCGCGCCTGCTGATGCCGGTCAACGGGTCGATCATCCGTCCCTATGTGAAAAAGAAAAACGACGGGGTGGATATCTCGGCCGCGCCCGGCACGCCCGTCAAGGCAGCAGCCGATGGCACGGTTGCCGCCATCACCAAAGATACCGAGCAGGTGCCGATCCTTGTTCTGCGCCATGCCGATGGCCTGCTGACGGTCTATGCCAATATCGACAATATCGCGGTGTCGAAAGATGCCACCGTCAAGCGCGGCCAGACCATTGCCAAAGTGCGTCAGAACGATCCGGGCTTTGTACATTTCGAGGTACGCCAAGGCTACGAGAGCGTCGACCCGATGCCCTATCTGCAATAACGGCGCGCTCCGCCCAGAAATATCCACACAGCAAAAAGGGGCCGTCGCGGCCCCTTTTCTTTGCCCGCTCAGCGCCTGCCACGCGCCGCAAAGGCCAGCCGCTCGAACAGATGCACGTCCTGTTCGTTTTTCAAAAGCGCGCCATGCAGCTTCGGCAACAGGCTGCCCCCGTCCGCTTTCAGATCTTCGGGAGCAAGATCCTCGATCAGCAGAAGCTTGATCCAGTCCAGCACTTCCGAGGTCGAGGGTTTCTTCTTCAAACCCGGCGTCTCGCGGATCTCGTAAAACCGCGTCAGCGCCTCGGCCAGCAGCTTGGGTTTGATCTGCGGGAAATGCACCTCGACAATCTTGGCCAGCGTCTCGGGGTCGGGGAAGCGGATATAATGGAAGAAACAGCGCCGCAGGAAGGCGTCGGGCAGTTCTTTCTCGTTATTCGAGGTGATGATGACCACGGGGCGATGGCGTGCGCGAATGGTCTCGCCCGTCTCGTAGACATGGAATTCCATCCGGTCGAGTTCCTGCAACAGATCATTGGGGAACTCGATATCGGCCTTGTCGATCTCGTCAATCAGCAGCACCACCCGCTCGGGGGCCGCAAAGGCCTGCCAGATCTTGCCATGACGGATGTAATGGCCGATCTCGCTGACTTTCGGATCGCCAAGCTGGCTATCGCGCAGCCGCGACACGGCATCATATTCGTAAAGCCCCTGCTGCGCGCGCGCGCTGGATTTGATCCCCCATTCGATCATATCCATCCCCAGCGCCTGTGCCACCTGACGCGCAAGCTCCGTTTTGCCGGTGCCGGGTTCGCCCTTGACCAGCAGCGGGCGCTCCAGCGCCACGGCCGCATTGACGGCCACGGTCAGATCCGCAGGCGCGATATAGCTTTCGGTGGATTGGAATTGCATGATTATTTCCCTGATGGCGGCCTTGACCACCCTATTCTGCCGCCGTTTTGGCCGCAAGAAAAAGACTTTTTCGCACAAAAAATAAGCATCGCTTTTAAAATAAGCAGGCAGATACGCAGAGACGTGACAAACAGTCTTTGGTCAGGTATTCGGGCGGCAAGGAATCGTGCCACGCTCAGGGGCATGTTTCCCGAACTAACAAAGGGTCAGGCACCATAGAAAGGCCAGTCATGAAACCCGAGATCTTTCTTCCGGATGATTATCGCCCGGCTGAAGACGAGCCGTTCATGAACGATCGTCAACTGGAATACTTCCGTCGCAAGCTGATGAATTGGAAACACGAGCTTCTCGCACAATCCGCAGAGACCCTCGAAGGTCTGGCAGATTCCGCAAGATCCGTGCCCGATGTGGCAGACCGTGCGTCGGAAGAAACCGATCGCGCATTGGAACTGCGCACCCGTGACCGCCAGCGCAAACTGGTTGTCAAGATTGATGCCGCACTGCGCCGCATTGATGAAGGCGAGTTCGGCTATTGTGAAAAGACCGGCGAGCCGATCTCGCTGAAACGTCTTGATGCCCGCCCCATCGCAACGATGACGCTGGAAGCCCAAGAGCGCCATGAGCGCCGTGAGCGGGTTCATCGCGACGACTAACGGGCGTGGGCTTTGCCTGCGTTTTTTTGTCTTTTCGGCCTGCTTGCATCTGCCAATGGCTTTTCTGCATTGCGGGTATCTGGTTAATGTTGTCTGAGTATCCGCACCCCGGCATGGATCATCCGTGCCGGTGGTTGCATATATGAGGGCGAGGTTCACATGCTGGTCGGCAGAGAGTTCACCATCCTTGGGGCGGGCATCTCGGGTTTGGCGCTTGCACGCGCCTTGGCGATGCATGGCGCGCGGGTCACGGTGCTTGAACAGGCCCCCGAACTGGCAGAGGTCGGCGCGGGCTTGCAGATCTCGCCCAATGGCATGCGGGTGATAGAGGCACTGGGGCTAGGCGCAGGCCTGTGCAGGACAAGCCCCCGGCTGCAGGCGGTCGAGCTGTTCAACGGCGAAACCGGCCAGCGCGTGACACGGCTTGATATGGCTGCCCGCCGCCCCGAAGCCCCCTACCATTTCCTCCGCCGCCCCGATCTGGTCGATGTCCTGGCTCAAGGCGCCATTGATGCAGGGGTCGAGATCCGGCTGGGCGAGAAAATCGAACGCGTCGAGATTTCCCCCGACGGGCCGACGCTGCATTTCGCCGACGGGCATATGGCCCGCCCCGGCACCGTTCTTGGTGCGGACGGGCTGCACTCGAAACTGCGCATGGCCCTGAATGGCGAGGCGAAACCCTTTTTCACCAATCAGGTGGCCTGGAGGGCGATGGTGCCGATGACGGGCGACACCACGCCCATCGCCCGCGTCTTCATGGGGGCCAAAAAGCATCTGGTCAGCTATCCGCTGTCAAACGGCATGCGCAATATCGTTGCCGTGGAAGAACGTAGACGCTGGGCCGAGGAAAGCTGGCATATCCGCGATGACGCCATGACATTGCGGGTGGCCTTCGAGGACTTCTGCCCCGAGGTGCGGGGCTGGCTTGAACAGGTCGAAGAGCCTTATCTTTGGGGCCTGTTCCGCCACCCTGTCGCCGCGCGCTGGTTTGGTCCGGGCTGTGCGATTCTGGGTGACGCGGCACATCCCACCCTCCCCTTTCTTGCACAGGGCGCGAATATGGGGCTGGAGGATGCATGGATTCTGGCACAGGCCCTTGCCCTGCATAACGAGGACGAGGTGGCTTTTGCCGCCTATCAGACCGCACGGATCGAGCGTTGCCGCGCCATTGTCGAGGCCGCCAACAAGAATGCGCGCAATTACCACCTGTCGGGGATCAGCCGCATGATCGGCCATCTGGGGATTCGCGCGGTCTCGAAATTCGCGCCGGATCTTCTGATCGGCAAATATGACTGGATCTATGAATACGATCCAACGCAGGTTTTGCGGGCAAACTGAGCCCCGCATGCCGCGAACAGCACGGCTTGGTCCTGCCAGCTCTTCCCAAAGCCCCTAGGCGGGTCTAAAGACACTGTGACTGCGGGAAACGTCCCGTGCAACCAGACCCAGCGGGATGAGCCCGCACAATCAGACAAGGCCTGCTATGGATATCATCACGACCACCGAAGCGCTTGCAGAGATCTGCGAAGCCGCAAAGGCGGAACCCTATGTCACGCTGGATACCGAGTTTCTGCGCGAACGCACCTATTGGTCGAAGCTCTGCCTTGTCCAGATGGCGCTGCCCAACCATGACGGGGTCGAGGGGCGCGCGGCGCTGATCGACCCGCTGGCCAAGGGTATCTCGCTCGAGCCGCTTTACGACCTTTTCCGCCACAAGGCGACGGTGAAGGTGTTCCATGCCGCACGGCAGGATCTGGAAATCTTCTTTACCGATGCCAAGGTCTTCCCCGACCCGCTCTTTGACACGCAGGTGGCCGCGATGGTCTGCGGCTTTGGCGAACAGGTGGGCTACGAGACGCTGGTGCGCAAGATCGCCAAGCAGTCTCTCGACAAGACCTCGCGCTTTACCGACTGGTCGCGCCGTCCGCTGAGTGCGGCACAACAGAATTACGCCATCGCCGATGTGACCCATCTGCGGGTGATCTACGAGTTTCTGGCCAAGCAGCTCAAGAAATCCGGTCGTGCGCCTTGGGTTGAAGAAGAGGTGGGCATTCTGCTCAACCCCGAAACCTATATCACCCGGCCCGAGGATGCGTGGCTGCGCGTGAAGACCCGCACCCATTCGGGCAAGTTCCTGTCGGTCGTGCGCGAGCTGGCGCGTTTCCGCGAAGGGTTTGCGCAAAACCGCAATATCCCGCGCTCGCGGATCTTCAAGGATGACGCGCTGCTGGAACTGGCCTCGACCAAGCCCGTGAGCCTTGATGATCTGGGAAAATCGCGGCTCCTGTTGCGCGAGGCCCGCAAGGGCGAGATTGCCGAAGGGATCATCACCGCGGTCAAGGAAGGGCTTGCCGTTCCTGCCGACAAGATGCCCAAGGTGCAGAGCGACAACGACCATCTGCAAGTGGATTCCGCTCTGGCCGATCTCTTGCGGGTGCTGTTGAAGGCGAAATCGAACCAGACGGGGGTGGCGCCGAAGCTGATCGCCTCGTCCTCCGATCTGGACCATATCGCCGCAGGCAAGCGCGATGTGCCCGCGCTTTCGGGATGGCGGCGCGAGGTTTTCGGCGAAGATGCCTTGCGTCTTGCCCAAGGCAAAATCGCGCTTTCGGCTGAAAATGGCGATGTGAAGCTGGTCACGCTGTAAGACCGGCCTCAGGGCACCATTACAGGACCACATACGGGGCGCGCTGTCCGGCGGCGCCCCGTTTCCATTTGGCGCAGCTTTGTGCAATGGTGACAAAGGCTGCCCCTCTGATCTTGCGGCGGCAAGCGTTCCCCCATCCGGACACACGACGACGGGGACTTGTGCGCCAGCTTAACGCAAGAACAGCAGACGTAGCCCCGCAGCGGCGAACACGGCCGCCATCGCGCCTTCGATCCAACGCCTGGCCCGTTGATAGCGCGCGACCACGAGGCTTGCGGAAAACCCCAGCGCATAACCGAAATTCACGCAGACCCCCAGCCCCGCGCAGCCCGCAAACAGCAAGGCCATATCGCCTGCCCCCGCCCCTTCCGGCACTCCAAGCGTAAAGATTGCAGCCCAGCCGAGGATCGCCTTGGGATTGGTCAGATGCAGGAGAAGCCCGCGCCGGTAGGCCTGCCCAGAGCTCTGCGGGCGGAGACTGGCAACCGCGCCCTGCCCCGCCGCCGCCCGCAGGGTTTTCCATGCCAGATACAGCAGATACAGCCCGCCCAGAATCTTCAGCCCCCAAAGAAGCCGGGCAGCCCCCATCAACAGCGCCCCCACCCCGAGCGCCGTAAGACCGGCCCAGACCAGACTGCCGCTGACCACCCCCGCAGCAAGGGCCAGCGCCATCCGCCGCCCCGACCCCATCGCGGCCCCCATGATCGCCAATGTGCTCGGGCCGGGGCTGGCGACCGCCAGAAAATAGGCGATATAGGCCAAGAGAAGATGCGACATGAAAAAACCTCCTGCGATCCACAGGAGGCTATCCATCCGTCAGGAACTGGCAAGCCTTAACGGCCCGCCTCCGCACCCTAGCGGCTTGCGCTGCGCGAATTCGAGGCACCGGTGACGGTCACCCGACGCACATCGGCCAGTTTGAAATTGTCGATATAGGCCGCAGCGGTGATCTGGCGCGACCCGACCGTGCCGGCACGGTGGGCCTCGGCGCTCTCGGCGGAAGGCGGATAGCCGACCATCGTATAATGGATCTCGCCATTGACCGGACGCCCGTCATTTTCCGCAATCAGCGCGACATCCCACCAGCCCTGTGTCGGCGGCAGGCCCGTCACCTCGACGATTGCCCCCGCCGAGGTCTTGCGGATTTCCAGCGATGTGATCTGCGCGATAACGCTGCGGTTATCGGCCAGCGCCGCCGCATATCCGCCTTTCGGCGCAAGGCTCGGCGTGGACGTCTTTTCGGTCGAAGAACCGAACCAGTTCCACGGATTCATACGGCTTTCGCGGATGCTGCCACAGGCGGAAAGGGCCAGCACGATGGCAAGCGAAGCAAGGAACGGTTTTCTCATGGTCTCTCCGGCACTTGATCTTCTTTTCCCTAGCCTATCGCGCGGGCTTTGAAAAGGCGGCACTGGACCCTTGCGCGGACTGGGTCTAGGTAGAAGCCAAGAAACAGGCTGCGGAGTGGGAAGATGGCCAGCGAAGCTTTTGAAGAAATCGCCGATACATTCGAATTTCTGGACGATTGGGAAGACCGCTATCGCCATGTGATCGAGTTGGGGAAGGAGATGCCCCATCTTGACGATGCCGTGAAAGTGCCTGCAACCAAGGTCGAGGGCTGCGCCAGTCAGGTCTGGCTGCTGCCGCGGATCGAGGGCACCGGCCCCGAGGCCCGTTTCAATTTCCAAGGTGAGTCGGATGCGATGATCGTTCAGGGGCTGATCGCCATTCTGCACGCGCTCTATTCCGGCCTGACCGTGTCCGAGGTCACCGCCACCAATGCCGAGGCCGAACTGGCCCGTCTGGGGCTGAATGACCACCTCTCCGCCCAGCGCTCGAACGGGCTGCGCGCGATGGTCGAGCGGATCCGGCTTCTGGCAACAGAGGCCGCGACCGCCTGAAACACCACCTGCAACCATCCCCGCCCTGGCCCGGACCAAGGATCCGGGCCCTGGGTCTTGGATGCCGCGCTTATTTTACGGCAGCCACCACGATCACCTCGACCAGATAGTCCGGCGCGGCCAGTTTCGATTCGCCAGTCGCCCGAGCGGGGGCGTGGCCTGCCGCGACCCATGCATCCCATACGGCATTCATTTCGGCAAAATCGGCCATATCGGCCAGCCAGATCTGCGCGCTCAGGATATGCTCCTTGTCCGAACCGGCTTCGGCCAGCAGACGGTCGACCTCGGCCAGCGCGTCGCGGGTCTGATCCGCAACCGATTTACCGGGCGTCCCCACCTGACCGGCCAGATAGACGGTGCCATTATGGACGACGGCGGCGCTCATACGGGCACCACATTCGATACGTTTGATCGTCATTGATCTGTCCCTTCCACTGTTGTGACAAGACAGGCCGATAGCCTGTTCCCCCCGCCATTTCCAGCGGCAATAACGCCAGCGCCCCGCGCCCTGTCGCTGTAAGAAGAGGACGCCCTGTCCAAGCCGCCAATCCGCAGCGGTACGGCCGTTTCCATAGATCAGCCGCCTTGCGCACAGCCTATGGACAACCCCCGAGACCCGCGCCAGAGGCGGCACAGACGGACCAAAGCGGCTCTTTTGCCGGACGCTGTAAAGCCTTTCCATATCCGGAAGAACCGCAACCGATAGCATCTGGCGCTGTCAATGCTGGCACAGCGGAGCACCTCGATCCCAGATCCGGTCAATCCGGCTGTGCCTTCCGGCATCTCTCCCCCTCGAAAGCGCATCGCACGTATCAAGAGACAAGCGCGGGTTGGTAACCGGCGCTTTGCCCCCCTCTCACCCAAGGCATCCGCCCGGAACGTCGGCAAAACGCAAACCTCCGAGACAGCACAGCATCAGTCGTATAGCGGCGCAGCTTCAGCCGAAGCTGTTCATCTAGCGCCCTATGAGACGCGTTGCGGCCAGCAAGGGTCACTCTCCGCGCTCATTTGCGTTCGGGACAGGGACCAGGTATCGATATCTTGAGACATTGCGTCGATCGCGACACTTCACGCGGTTGGGTTGCCCATAGTGTCTACAGTTTGGTCGCTTATCGCTCCAAATCCGCATTCTTATGATCCAAAGATAGTCTGTCATTGGACCATAAGAGTGCAAATTCCGACGTCCCTCAAAACGAATCACCCGCAACCATCTGAGATAACATCGTAATTTTCGCCCCCTTTCTCATTTGGAGCAATTCCCTGCCGATTTGGAGCAATTGCAAACGCCGCCTCTCGCGCCTTCGCTGCCGGTTAAACAAAAAAAAGCCCGCGCAAAGCGCGAGCCCAATCAGGTGTCTTTGGAAGCTGGTCAGGCGTTGATCGCAGCCCGTCGTTTCTCCCATATTTCGAAGATCTTCTGCGGCGAGAACAGCGCCTCGTAGCTATCGATCGCGAAGGGTGAATAGCCCTCCCGCAAACCCGTTCGGCGCGTGAAGGCGAGGCAGAAATGCTGCGGAGATGGTTCACTTACCTTCTGATCTAGCGCGATGACGAAAGCGTCGATCAGCAGCTCGATGACGAGCCCCCACCGATTGGCACAGGCGCAGGCAAGCCGTTCGTAGAAATCCCGCGTGTTCAGGGTGTCGAACGCCAGCTCGGCCTTATCCGCATAGGCATGGCAAAGGCTGACCATCTCCGCCAGATCGGCGGGCCGGTGCAGCGCCACCTCGGGAAACGAGATCGGTCGCATCAGATAGGCCAGTTGTTCCTCGCTGGTGATATGCTGCACGAGACTGTCGACGCCGGACAGGATCAGCATGAGCGGCCATTCCGGCTGCTTCAGAAGGGGTTTGAAGCTGTCGAGGATCATCGCGCGCGCCTCGCCAGTCACGCGGGGAAAGATGTGCTGACATTCGTCATAGTGGATGCCGATCACACCCTGTTCCCGGGCCTGAATGACGACGCGTTCCCAGACTTCCCGCTGTGTCAGTCGCCCGGTTGCCGAGTAGTTCAGTCCCTGATCCAGAGTGTGGATCCCGAGATCCTTCCACGAAAGCAGACCTTTCAACACCACCGATACAAAGCGCGCGGGCCGGCCATCCGGCATGATCGTGGAGCCATCGTTCAAGGATTTGATCTGGCGTCGGATTTCAGTCGATTTTCCTGTGCGGGACGGGCCCGTGACCAGCAAACCACGCGCCTCAAAGGGGCGGCGCAGAGAGGCCTTGGCGTAATAGTCCGTGACCATCCAGACCATGTCCTCCCTCAGTCTATCTATGTCAAACTAGGCGATGATTGCGATCTGAAACTTAGGCAAGCCGTACCGGAGTTACTGCAGGTCTTATCAACGATGGAACGGAAAAATACGTCCCAACGAACGACAAGAGAACTGCGCCACGCGAAGTCCTCCCATTCCGTGTCCGGGCGACCGTTGGTGATGACGCCTCAGCGTCAGGTGACAGCGGCTCGAATGCTGGGTCAAGGCAAACGTGGCATGCAGATTTTGCCGGTCGTCCGTGCGATAGTAGGTCCGCCGATCAGCCAATCCGCATATTATCTTTGGCAGAAAGCATGGCTAGCCAAAAGGAAAGTTTCGGGACAAACCGCTCATTGCCGATGAAACTTCGCGCTGCGAACCAAGATTCATCTAAAAAAAACGGGCTGCACTATTGCTGACGGGCAGATCTTCGTCACTGAACAGAAACGTTATCCAGAAAAAAAGGGCGGATGTTGTTGAAAAAGTCGGCTGAAATCGTCGATTTTGGGGCTCTTCGTCGCTGAGCCAAGCCGCTGCATTCGGGCGATTGCCCGTTCCTCCGCCTCAAGGCGGTATGATGGCCGTTCAGCTCATGCTGCGGCCTCCTGTTTGATGCTTCGCGGGCGTAGCTTCGCGAGTTTGCGGAGGTTCTGGGCGATGGCGGCGAGCAGGAATTCGTCCTTAGCGCCGTTTGGTCCGCGGAGCCGCAGCCGTGTCAGGCCAAGGATGCGCTTGAGGTGCGCGAAGAGCATGCGGATGGCTCTTGTCGCTTCAACATCCATGATCACCGAACTCTTGGTGTCGATCAGGTAGTTGGTGGCATAGGCAAAATAGGGGCGGCTTCGCGAGAGCTGGCTGTTCCGTCATCTGTTCGAGACCGTCCTGCAACGATGCATCGACGAAGGTTTGGTCGGTGGTCACAGCTTCGGTGTCGATGCCAGCTTGATCCCGGCGAATGCCAATCAGACGCGAGGCGTTGACAGCAAGGAAGGCCTGCCCCCGGAGCTGCTGTCTCGCGCCGTGAGTGAATATATCGAAACGCTCGACGATGCGGCCTCGCGGGACGACTTTGTCTACGATACGCCCACTGATCGGTATACGTGCCCTGCCGGAAATACGCTCGAGACGTCCCGCCGGAAATTCTCTACGCCGCGCACCACGAATGTCAGCAAGGACGGATTGATCCGCTACTCCTTCGAGGCCATCCTCGAGGAACGCAAAGACGAGATATCGCCGCGCATGCGGGCCATCCTGATCGGTCTATACGGCGACTGGCTCTGGCTGGATGACCGGATCGACGCGGTCTCAAAAGAGATCGAGCAGATCAGCCGCACCGAGGAGAACTGCGTCAACGTCATGACCATTCCTGGTATCGGACCGATGATTTCGACGGCGATGGTTGCCGCGATTGGCACGGGAGAGGCATTCGGGCGCGGACGGGATTTTGCGGCATGGGTCGGCTTGGTTCCCAGACAATACAGCACGGGTGGCCGAACGGTGCTCGGCCGCATTTCCAAACGTGGCAGTCGATACCTGAGGATGCTCTTCGTTCAGGCCGCCAAGGTCATTCTGATGCGTGCCAATCGATGGCCTGACTTCAGCTTTGGCGATTGGTTGATCCGCGCATCGGAGAGGATGAACAGAAACAAGCTGGCCGTGGCGCTGGCCAACAAACTGGCGCGCATGGCCTGGAGTATCCTCAGACACAGAACCGCGTTTGACGCACCGAGAGACGAGGTCACTGCCGGTATTTGAGCGGGGGCGACCCAAAGGAGTTCGCGACAGATCGAAAGCATGGAACGGAACAATTACGCCCCCAGAATCTGACGGCCCTAACGGTCCTTGAGGACCTTTCCGCTAATTAGATCACGGCGCGTGCGTAACCCCAAAAAGGCCACGACCCGCGTGTCGATCAACAGGCCGGATACATATGAGCGACTTCCGAGATCATGCCAGAAATCATTTGCGAACAGCAGCCGGTACATACATAGGGCCGATCGCGTCGATAGGGAGGCGCGGCCTTTGGATTTAGCTGCTGCAGCGCCGCTCGACCGGTTTGAGCCCCCTTTGCGCTCCGTTCCCTTGTGCGAGCTGCGAAACTGGAGTAGCTTTGGTGTCAGGCTTGACCCGCGCCTCCTCCCTCCAACTGGGGAAGTATCGCACATACAGGGGTGTCAGAGATCATCGAGCCATCTGTTCGAGCGTTCGCATAAGGAGGGGTTGCGTTTCTGGCTCGGAATGGAGGTTCCGTGATGCGACTATCCGCACCGATCTATCAATTAAAACGCCGTGCCAAGCTGTTGGCGCGAGAGCAAAATATACCGCTGTATCAAGCGCAGGCCCGTATCGCTGCGAATGAAGGGTTCTTAGCATGGAGCTTGTTAGCCGCACATGCATCGAAAAAGGCAGATTTCGGGACGTTGCTCCCACAGCTTTCAAACGGCGACATGCTCCTGATTGCCGCACGGCCAGGACACGGTAAAACTCGGCTCGGGCTAAGGCTTTTGCTTGATGCAGCAAGTGAAGGGCGGCGGAGCGTATTGTTTTCACTTGAATATACGGAGCGAGAGGCAATGGAGCGCTTTTGTGCTCTTGCGGACCCGTTGCCGGAGCCCACGCCAGAGATCATTGCCACGGATGATATCTGTGCCGACTACATCACTAACTATTTGGCTGGTTCACCGGAGGGGACGGTAGCCGTGATTGACTACCTGCAAATTCTTGACCAGCGGAGGTCAACGCCGCCGCTTTCAGAGCAAGTGGAGGTGTTGAAAACATTCGCTCGCAAAACTGGCGTCATTATGGCTGCAATTTCACAAATTGACCGCTCCTATAAGCCGGAGGCAGCTTCGATACCTAGTCTCGCCGACCTTCGCCTTCCGAACCCTATTCCACCAAGAGCCTTCTCCAAAGCTTGCTTCTTGAACGCGGGCGAGGTTCGTCTTCAAAGCCTGATCTGACTAAATTCGCCGGTGCGTTTGCCATCGCACTGGCGAACCGCTACCGGCAGAAAAGTCCGCATTGCTGAAGTCGAGCTGCCGAGTCACGCTGCATGATGCCACGGACGGCCGGTTTGGGGAAGCTGCGCTCCGGCGGAGCCAGCTTGGCGAAGGTCCGGAGAGGGCCGAAGACGTCGATACAGTGGTGCGGCCCTCGTGATGGTGCCGCCGCATGTCTGGTTTGAGCCCTAAGTGACATTGGATACGTGGGGGGCTTCGAAAACCGCCGCGCAGAATGCTAAGCGATGATAGTCGCATACCGCAAGGTTACGACCTTATGAGGGAAACAATAGCCCTTCGCGCGCGGCACCCCAGATGACATTGTCATGATGACCGCCTAATCTTCACCGCTGCCGACGGCAAGTTGGCTATTTCGATAGAATTAGTTTTGACAATCCCAAAGGATGCGCAGAAATGACCGACTGGTGCCAGGTGGAAGAGCCAAAAATTTGGATCTCTCGCTTTCCAAGATTTCTGGATATCGTTTCATTTGGCTGGTCCTGTCATAGCGAAGACAAGCTCGAATTTATCGATGCTTTTAAATATTTACACAAAAAGGTAGATGCCAAAGCCAAACCGCGATTTCTCTACTTCGATGGCCAAAGGAAAGTGCCATCGACCGCGCGAGATGCTTTTAAAACAATCGACGGCCTTCAGGTTATTTCTCAGGCGTTGCGGGATGTCCTCGTGCAGTTTGATATGACTGGCGTGCAACTGTTCGAGGTGCCGATCCTTGCCGATTTGAACGGCGCGCCGTCGGGTCTGCCCAACCACTTTGTGATGAACGTCTATGGGACCAAAGAAGCTTTGATACCGGAGTTATCAGAGAATATCGAAAAGCCCATTTATCACGGAGAAACTGAGCCACGACCGAACGCAAGGTGGGCACCTAAATACGAACATTATGTGCTGGCAGTGTCGGCATCTTCAGGTGAGGGGGCGGATATTTGGTGCGATCCGAACCTTACGAGCACTTACTTTTTCAGCGATCGATTGAAATCTGCGATTGATGCTGCGGATTTGAAGGTCAAGGCTCTCAAATTTTCTCAAGCACGAATATTCGAGGCGGAACGCCAGCTACTTTAACCCCAAGAAGCCCAAAGCGTGATTATAGGGAAAGCTCGGGACTCGTTCTTCCGGTGCAACCTCTTGCAATCGCAACACAGATCGTGCCGTTCTCGCGAATGGCTGGTCGGCTAGGGTGCAAATACGTTATTCCTGAGACATGACTGCAGGGACTTCTACTGGCAAATCAGCTAAGTAGCCTGCAATCTGGGATCGGGACCTCTCCATATCCGCCAGTCTCTTGTCAAGTTTCGCCACTTCACCTTCAAGCCGGGCGCGCAAGCGGTCACAAGGGTGGAATGTCGGTTTGGGGCTAATGATGCAGGGCAAAAGGTCGTGCATCGCCTCTACCGTTAGGCCAGCATCCGCCAGCTGTTTTATCCGTTTCGCCTCTTCAACGTCGGCTTCAGAATAGTCGCGATAACCGCTGTCGGTTCGGTGCGGGCGAAGCAAACCTTCGGCCTCGTAGAAACGCAGCATCCGGACGGTGATACCACTACGCTGGGAAATTTCGCCGATTTGCATTGAGATACCTCCATTTTTCATTTGACCCTAACAGCGCTGTCAGGGTGCATGACGAGAGCCGACACATCAAGTCGGAGAACAGAATTATGTCGAAAATCGAATATTTACAGCATGACAGAGCACGCGTTGGCTATCGTGACGACGGTGAGGGGCGGCCCCTAGTGTTGGTGCACGGGACAGGAGGGGACGGTGAGGCGAACTTTTCCGGCCTCATGCCGTTTCTGTCCGGCCGAAGGGTGATCCGGCCAGATTACGCAGGGGCGGGATTAACCGATGATCCCGTAGAGGCCCTGACGCTGGACCGTCTGGCCGGACAGGTGCTGGCTGCGGTGGACCATGCTGGCGTCGAAAGTTTCGATCTGCTGGGCTTCTCGCTGGGGGCGGCAGTCGCAACGCGGCTTGCGGCCCGCCAGCCAGCCAGAGTTGAACGGCTGGTCTTGGTAGGTGGCTTTGTGTCAGGAGCTGATGCAAGCCAGCTTCCCCGAGATCGATCAAGCATCGATCAATGAGATGCACGCGGCACAAACACAAGGTATCACGCGGCGCATGTTGCTCGCGGCACGGATCCTGCACGATCAGCTGGGCGCGGATGCATCAACGCGGCTAATCGATCATCCGTCCGATACGGTGAGGGGCTGGGCCTGTTTTGCATTCGGCACACGCGACGATATGGTTCTGGCGACCAAGCTGGACGTAATCCGCCCGCTGGCCGATGATGCGCATTTCGGCGTGCGCGAATGGGCTTGGCTTGCGCTGCGCCCCGAAATTGCCGCGCAGATCGACGCGGCGATCTACTATCTGACTCCTTGGGTTGCAGATCCTTCGGCACGGCTGCGTCGTTTTGCGTGCGAGTCAACCCGCCCCCGCGGCGTCTGGTGCTCCCATATCAATCCGCTGCGCGAAGACCCACCGATGCCGGGTAGGATGATGATATCCGTCATGTGCTATTCATTCTCCTAGGCTGTATAGTCGGGGCCCAGCCCGGGCTCCGACATTGGCGAATTTCTATCCTACTTCATTGCCTTGGCGAGGGCCTCTGTATCTTCATAGAAGTGATAGAGCGTTAGTTTGCCGTCCTCAACGGAGGTGATCAGAGCCCAATCGCTCACGAAGGGCTTGCCGGTGGCGCGGACGGTATGGGCCAGCGTCCCGTAAAGTGCGGCATGGTTGTCGTCGCCAAAGGCGGCCGTTATCTCAAAATCGCCCGGCTCAAGCGTTTCTCCGAAGCCACCGAAGAATGCGGCGGCGCCATCGTGGCCTGTAAATGTGCCATGCATGGCATTGTCGGAATTGCTGCGCGGGTTGGTCGAGATGAAAACGGCATCAGGCGCTGTCAGGGCCATCGCGGTTTCCATCGCTCCGGAGAAGATCGCGCCAAGGAAAGCTTGGGTGATTTCGACGGCGGTCTGTGCGGCATCGTTCATGGGAAAGTCCTTTCAGTCGGTGATTGGGTTAGAGATCGGAAGGAAAACCGGCGAGCACCAACTTGCCTATGGTGCGCTTGCCCTCAATGTGGCGATGCGCTGCAAGAAGAGTCTGTGCGGTAATCAGGCCGAGTTCTTGCGGCGCCGGTGGTGTCAGCCGCCCTGTGTCGATCAGGGTCGCAACCTTGGCGAGGATCTCGCCCTGTCGTGCGCGGTCGGGAGTGGCGAACATCGCGCGAGTGAACATGAACTCCCATGCAAGACTCGCGCTTTTCTGCATGAGCAGGTTCATGTCGGGCGGCGCATCGAAGGGTACGATGCAGCAGATACGGCCCTGAGGCGCAATAAGCTGTGCTAGTGTGGGGAAATGCCCATCGGGATCGGCGGCGAGCAGTATGAGATCCGGGGCGGGCAGGCCGCGAGTCACGATCTGCGCGGGCATGTCGGTGGAATGGTCAATCACGGCATCGGCGCCCAGAGACAGGCACCAGTCACGCGAAGCCTCGCGGGACGCCGTAGCGATGACGTTGAGGCCAGGCAGGAGCTTCGCGATCTGGATCGCCATCGAGCCAACCCCGCCCGCACCGCCCACCACGAGCAGCGTCTTGCCGAGCGGCACATCTGCCTCGCCGGGTTCCGGCAGAGCGAGCCTATCGAAGAGAGATTCCCAAACCGTCAGTGCCGTTAGCGGAATGGCGGCAGCTGAGGAGGCTGCAATTGTTTCGGGGCGTCTGGCAACGAGCGCGGCTTCGATCACATGCAACTCCGCATTGCCGCCCGGTCGCGTAAGATCGCCCGCATAGAACACCGCATCGCCGGGTACGAAACCGGCTGCATCGCGGCCCGCCTCGATCACCGTGCCCGCAACATCCCAGCCGAGTACCTGAAACTTGCCGTCATCGGCTTTGCGCATTCGCACCCGTGCGTCGGCAGGATTCACGCTAATGGCTTCGACGCGGACCAGCAGATCGCTCAGCCCCGGCTCCGGGACGGGAATTTCGTGGTCAATCAGCGCCTCAGGCGCGTTGGCAGGGAGAGCCTGCCACAGTCCGACGGCTTTCATGGATGTTCCCTTTCTCTTGTCTGAAAGGAAAGATAGGCTGATAATATGTCGACGTAAGAAGGAGAAATTTGGCATCGTATGGTCAAAAATGCACACAAGGCTCCGCTTTCTTGGGACGACTTACGCTTCTTTCTCGAACTTGTACGCGCAGGCAGCCTGATGGCAGCGGCAGCGCGTCTTTCTGTCGAACATTCTACGGTGGCGCGCCGCATTTCCGGGCTGGAAGCGGCGCTCGGCTTACGTCTTTTCGACAGGTTGCCGCGCGGCTGGCAGCCAACGAGCAACGCAACTCGGCTGATAGCGCGGGCGGAGGCGGTGGAACGTGAGATTTTGGCGCTTGGGCGCTCTGCTTCCAGCATAGATGAGCTGAAGGGCGAGGTTCGGATTTCTGCGCCGCCAGTACTTCTGGCGCTTCTGGTTGCTCCGGGTCTGGCTCGTCTTGGCGTTACGCATCCAGGCATTGTACCGATTATGATCGGTGCGCGCCGTGCCAGCGATCTCGATCGCGCCGAGGCGGACATTGCCCTGCGGCTTGGGCCGGTAAGCGGGCTGGATCTGATCGTCCGGAAGCTAGGAAATGTTCCTTACGGGCTGTACGGGCGTCAGGATCAGATTGAACGGCCCGCCGCAGAGCGTGTTTATATTGGCTTCGACGACAGTATGCCAGACCTGCCGCAGGCTGTCTGGCTCGAAGAGTACGTTCGGAAAGCGGGAGCGCGAATTGGAGTGCGAAGCAACGACATGGCGACGCTTCTCGAAAGCGCGCGGGCCGGCAATGGCATCGCGATGCTGCCGTGCTTCGCTGCGACAGAGCAGCCAGAGTTGACGGAGCTGCCTTGCAACGCTCCGTTCGAGGCGCGTCCGCTTCATCTGGTGATGCATCCAGACATCAGACGTGCACCGCGGGTGCGCCTGGTCGCGGACCGAGTCGCGGAGCATGTACGGCGGCAGCTTGATCAAAATCGCTAAATGGATGCTGTCCGCATCGAGGGGCGCTTATAGCTACCGCCTTGATCCAGCTGCGCAGCTTGGTTGCGATGAATTCGGGGCTGTAGCACGTCGGGAAGGCAATCAGATGTTCACGGCGCTGAGCCCCGAATGGCCGCTTTCATGTGTTTGACAATGTGCGTTCGCAGGCGCGGCGAATTCACACTTTCCGCCGATATTGTTGAAAAAGTCAGGCGGCACCGAATTCACATACCAAATGAGCCGTTTGGCGTGCCTGTAAATCTATATATAGTGCCTAAAATGCGCTACATCGGAGTTTTTCAACATTATCCGCCCTTATTGTCTGATCATGTCCAAGCTTGAGACGTGAGTCGGACCTTTGCAGAGAACTATCGGCCTGGATGCTTTTTGCGCGGAATGAATTCGACCCACAAAAGGCGCCCGCTTGATGTGACGCTGCATAGGCCCTGCGACTTCAGTTGCAGGTAGTTCGACGAGGCGTTTCAGAGAACGCCAAACAACCTGCATTGTTATTTTGGGATAGTGTGTCGACCAAGACACCCAAGTGTGTTGGATTTCCCAAATTGACTGCGGTTTGGTAGCTTTATGCTCCAAATCTGCACTCTTATGGTCCAACTACATAGTCAAGCTGGTAGGCCCGGAGGGATTTGAACCCCCAACCAAGGCGTTATGAGCGCCCTGCTCTAACCGTTGAGCTACAGGCCCACCATTGCGGCATTCATTATCACAGTCGCGGGCGGGGTCAAGAAATCTTGGTCCGATCATGCAGGCTGTGATTGCCGCGCGGGCTTGCATGCGCTAATGGCAGGGCAAAGAAATTTCCCAAGGAGCGCGGGGGCCCATGAGCGAAAAAACGAACGGTCTGACCTATGCCGATGCTGGCGTCGATATCGATGCGGGCAACGAACTGGTCGAACGCATCAAACCGGCGGCAAAGCGGACCGCGCGTTCGGGCACCGTCTCGGGCTTGGGCGGCTTTGGCGCTTTGTTCGACCTGAAGGCTGCAGGCTATAACGATCCGGTGCTGGTGGCCGCGACCGATGGCGTGGGCACCAAGCTGCGCATCGCGATTGACACCGGCAATGTCGATACGATCGGCATCGACCTTGTGGCCATGTGCGTGAACGACCTCGTGTGCCAAGGCGCCGAGCCTTTGTTCTTCTTGGATTATTTTGCAACCGGCAAGCTTGAGCTGGACCCTGCGACCCGCATCATCAACGGCATTGCCGAGGGCTGTGCGCAATCGGGTTGTGCGCTGATCGGCGGCGAGACCGCCGAGATGCCGGGCATGTATCACAAGGGTGATTTCGACCTTGCGGGCTTTGCCGTGGGCGCGATGGAGCGTGGCACCCTGCTGCCCGAGGGCGTTGAGGAAGGCGATATCCTGCTGGGTCTTGGCTCGAATGGGGTGCATTCCAACGGCTATTCCTTCGTGCGGAAGGTCGTCGAGATGTCCGGCCTTGGCTGGGATGCCGATTGCCCTTGGGCGGAAGGCACTCTGGGCGAGGCTCTGCTGGCGCCGACTCGCCTTTATGTGACCCAGTGCCTCAAGGCCTTCCGCGCAGGTGGCGTGCATGCGCTGGCCCATATCACCGGCGGTGGCCTGACCGAAAACCTGCCGCGCGTTCTGCCCGAGGGGCTGGGCGCCGAGATCGATCTGGACGCTTGGGAGCTGCCGGGCGTGTTCCGCTGGCTGGCCGAGACCGCCAAGATGGATGAACCGGAACTCCTGAAGACCTTCAACTCGGGCATCGGCATGATCGTCGTGGTGGCCAAAGACCGCGCAGAGGCGCTGACCGAACTGCTGCGCGCCGAGGGCGAGACCGTGACGCAGATCGGCACGATCACCTCTGGCAAGGGGGTTGCCTATAAGGGCAAGCTTCTGTGAAACGCGTCGCGATCCTGATTTCGGGGGGCGGGTCCAATATGGTCCGCCTTGTCGAGGCCATGCAGGCCGAAGGCTTTGCCGAGCCGGTGCTTGTGGCATCCAATGATGCGCAAGCGGGCGGTCTGCTGAAGGCGGCGGCTATGGGCGTGCCGACAGCGGCCATTGATCACCGTCCCTTCGGGCGGGACAGGGCCGCCTTTGAGGCCGAGCTTCTCAAGCCTATTCTGGCGTCCAAGCCCGATATCCTGTGTCTTGCAGGCTTCATGCGCGTGCTGACGCCCGAGTTTGTCGAGCATTTTGCGGGGCGGATGCTGAATATCCACCCCTCGCTTTTGCCGAAATATCCGGGGCTGCATACCCATCAGCGCGCGATCGAGGCGGGCGATACCGAAGCCGGTTGCACCGTGCACGAGGTAACGCCAGTTCTGGATGACGGCCCGATTTTGGGCCAGACCCGTGTGCCGGTGATCGCAGGCGATACCGCCGAGACACTGGCCGCGCGGGTGCTGGTGCAGGAGCACAAGCTATATCCTGCGGTGCTCAAGCGTTATGTCGCAGGTGACCGCAGCCTTCTGGAACTTTAATCGAAACCCGGCCTCTGGTCGGGTTTCTTCATAAAATCTTGCTATGACATTTAAGACAGATTTTCCCAGAAAGCGTGCCATTCCCCCCGATATCAGACGGGGCGTACAACGACATAGGACGCAGCCCGCATCAGGCCCCATTTCAGGCCCCGTGTCCGGCATCTGGCGGGCGCTTCGTTCGCTACTAACAACGGTGATGATGGGGCTCGGGGGGATTTCGGCCCTGCTCATGCTTGCGTTTCTCACCGTTGATGATCCAGAAATCCCGCGTTTCAGCGTAATGGCAGCCCTCGCGGTTATGTCTGCGGTGTTTCTGACCTCGGCCACGATCATGGCGCGGTCGGCAGCTTGGCGTGGCCGTGCGATGCCGGTATCGCATAGGCGAAACCGTTGGCTTCACTTTGGTGGTTTGAGTGCTGGGACGATCCTCAATGGTCTTGGGATTCCGATCATCGTGGGGGCTAAAGAGCTTGGTCCGTTCTGGGCCCCTCCGGTAACCGGCTTTGGCGTCTGTCTGCTTGTGGCGGATGTCGCGATCCTGTTCAGCTCTGTCCTGCTATCGCTCTATTTCCTCAGGTTTGGTGTGTGGCGCGGGGCAACCGCCTTTCTCTTCGGCTCGGTCATCGGCTGGGTCGGCGGAGCGATACAGGCGGAGCTATTCTTCCGCTAGGTTTCCCCTCGGGGCCACTTTGCACGTGCAGCATCGCGCAGGGACGCCGCGATATGTGCAGCCGCACGATCTTGTCTGCCAGTGCTTCGTTCATATCTGCCCAACAGACCGCAGCAAACGGCCTGATACGCGCCGACCGAGGAGTGACCCAATGACCAGTACCGACGTTCTTTTCCGCCCTTTCTCCATCAAGGGGCTCACGCTGAAAAACCGCATCGTGATGGCTCCGATGACACGGAATATGGCCCCCGCTGGCGTGCCCAATGCCGATAACGCGGCCTATTACGCGCGCCGCGCCGCCCATGATGTCGGGCTGATCCTGACCGAAGGCACGGTGATCGACCGCCCCGCATCGCGCAATCTCCCCGATATCCCGTTCTTTCATGGCAAGGAGGCCCTTGCAGGCTGGAAAGCGGTGGCCGATGCCGTGCATGAAAACGGCGGCAGGATCGCACCGCAGATCTGGCATACCGGCTCGACCCGCAGCGGCGATTGGGCACCGGAGGCCGAGGTCGAAAGCCCTTCGGCGCTGGTGGGCCCCGATGATCCGCGCGGGGTGGCAATGTCCGAGGCCGATATTCGAGCCACCATCGACGCCTTCGGCAAGGCTGCAGGGGATGCCAAGGCCAACGGGTTCGACACCGTCGAGATCCACGGCGCGCATGGCTACCTGATCGACCAGTTCTTCTGGGCCGCAACGAATAAGCGGACCGATGCTTGGGGGGGCGCGACCCTGCCGGAACGGTCCCGCTTTGCGGTCGAGGTGGTCAAGGCTGTCCGTGCCGCGGTCGGCCCCGATTTTCCGGTGATCTTGCGCCTGAGCCAGTGGAAGCAACAGGATTACGCCGCCAAACTGGCCAAAACGCCCGCCGAGATGGAGGCATGGTTAATGCCACTCAAGGAGGCGGGCGTCGATATCTTCCACTGCTCGCAGCGCCGTTTCTGGGAACCGGAATTCCCCGAAATCGATGGCGCGCAGGGCCTGAACTTTGCCGGTTGGGCCAAGAAAATCACCGGTGCCCCGACGATCTCTGTCGGTTCGGTCGGGCTGTCGGGCGAATTTCTTGCCGCCTTCGGGGGCGAGGGATCGCATGTCACGTCACTCGACAATCTGCTGGAGCGCATGTCCAAAGACGAGTTCGACCTGATTGCGGTGGGCCGCGCCCTGTTGTCGGACCCGCAATGGGTGACCAAGGTCAAGCAAGGCCGCATGGACGAGCTGAAGGGCTTTGATGCGAAAGACCTCGCGACGCTGTCGTAACGAAAATCGGTGCGTCAGGTGTTTTGTGCGCTTGACGCGCCAGACCGGAGCAAGTATCTGTGCGCCCACATCTTCGCGGGTGTAGTTCAATGGTAGAACGGCAGCTTCCCAAGCTGCATACGAGGGTTCGATTCCCTTCACCCGCTCCAATCCCCCCCTTCCCTTCCTGTGATCCATCGGCTCCGGCATAGCTGGCCTGTTGCGACGTCTCGGGCGTGATGCCGTGCACGCAGCCGAAGTCTCGGCCCTTGCTTACCGGACCCTGGCGCGCGATATCCAGCGGTCCAGCGACAGATATCCCCCACCCGAGAGCACAAGCCCCGCCAGAAGCCCCACCCAGAGGGCGCGGTGATCAAGCACCCCATCCGAAAAACGGTCGAACCATGCGCCGAGCGTATCGGCCGTGACACCGTGGCCGAAGATATCGGTCAGCGTCATCACCAGAATGAAGCCGATCATGGCCAGCGCCGAAAGGCGTGTGGCCAACCCCGCCACCAGCAGCGCGGGAAGCACAAGCTCTGCCACACTTCCCGCAAGCACCACTGGCAGGGCATAGAATGGCAGGGCCGCACTATCATAGCCCACAGCCTCCATCTGGCGGGGGAAGATCTGCACGAAAGCCCCCGCAGACACACCCGGCCCGTCGAATTTGGTCAGGGCGGAAGACCAGAAATATCCTGCCAGCACGGCGGCAAAGACCACCCGCCCCGAAAGGCCGGATAGGGCCAGAAGACGTTCGGACGTATTCGGTTTCGTCATCGCACAGCTTCCTTTCCGGACCAAAGCAGCGCCCCCATTTCCAATAGTCCCGAGAGCACCTCCTGCGGTGCGGAAAGGGCCGCCAAAGCCTGCTCCGGTGTCGCCCCTGCCCGCAAAGCCGTCACACATTGCGCGGTGCCTTCGGCTGCGGCACAGATCCGCACGGCTTCGCTGGGCCGCGTGACAAGCACCTCTCCGGCAGGCGCATGGGCCAGATCGGGCCTGTCGCTGTTCTGGGCCCAGATCGCAAGGGCCGGAAACCGCGTCTTGACCAGCGCGACCGCCGGATGCAGGCCCAGCCCTGCCAAAGCGGCCTCGGGGCGACGCCGGAGTTCTGCCAGATCCAGCGGCGACGCATCTGCGGCATGGGCCACGTGACGCAAGGCCAGTTCGATACGCGCCACCTCGGGCAGATAGGGCAGATGGGCAACCGGCCCGAACCCTGCAAGCCAATCGGGAAAGGCCAGCCCATACCCTGCAAGAACCGGCGTATCCGGCGGATGCAGAACGACAAATTCCCGCGCCATCGCCAGAAAGAACCGCGTGCCCAACAACCGGTCTATCACCGGAAACCCCGCACGCAGGGCCTCTGTCAACGCAACGGTGACGTTATTGCGATATACGGCCATACGGCGCAGCGCCTCTTGCGGTGTGTGACGGCTGTTCGGCCCTGCGGCCAGTACCCCCCCTGCGGACAGTGCCGCATGCGCGAAATCCGCCTGAAAGCTCATGCCAGCACCTGCGGCATGTCCAAAATCGCCGCCGCCCGTGCCGCCTCGGCCTCGAGGGTCGGGAAATCGGGCACATGATTATCCCATTCGATCAGGGTCGGGCATGGCCCGATACGTGCGATCACCCGCTCATACAAAGCCCAGACCGGCTCTGCGACCGGCCTGCCATGCGTGTCGATCAATAGCGGCGCGCCCTCCGAGGGATCGGCCTCATGACCGGCCAGATGGATTTCCCCCACGCATTCCAGCGGATAGCTATCGATATAGGCGTCAATCGATAGCCCCAGATTCACGCAGGAAACAAACACGTTATTCACATCCAGAAGCATGCCGCAGCCGGTACGCTCGGCAATCGCCCGCAAGAAATCCGTCTCGCGCATGCGGCTTTCGGCAAGGCTCAGATAGCTGGACGGATTTTCCAGCAGCATCCGCCGACCAAGGCTTTGCTGGACCTGATCGATATGGGCACAGATCCGCTCAAGGCTGGCCTCCGTATAGGGCAAGGGCAGCAGATCGCTCAGATAGGCCCCCTGATGTGTGGACCACGCAAGATGCTCGGAAAACTGTGCAGGCCGCACCCAGTCGATCAATGCGCGCAACCGCGCCAGATGGGTCCGGTCCAGCGGGTCTTCCCCACCGATCGACAAGCCGACCCCATGCAGGGAAAGCGGAAACCGCGTTGCCAGATCCGCCAGCATCGCACGGCGCGGACCGCCCTCGACCATATAGTTCTCGGCATGCACCTCAAGCCAGCGCACGGCCCCCGGCCTGTCAAGTGCCGCGTAATGTTGCGATTTGAAACCGATCCCTGCTGCTGCGGGAAGCGTTGAAACTCCAGAAACCGTCATAGGACACCTCTGCCAGTCAGAAAAACCGGCGCGCGACCGGTGATCGCGCGCCAGAGGGCCGTTACATCTTGGGCAGATCGCGCTCGAGCGGGGTCAGCGAGCCCATACGCGCGGTGCCATCTGCCATAGCGGGCAAATCGACCTTCATGCAGGTTCCTGCGGGCACCAGCGACCACGCATTGCCCTGATAATCCACCTTCGAGGTGCCGGCACAGGTGGTGCCCGGCCCTGCGGCACAGCCATTTTCACCGGCCATTGCCACGCCGTAGCATTTCTCCTGCCCTGCGGCATGGGCCGGAAGCGCAAGGCTGGCAAGGCTTGCGGTCAGAATAGAGGCCAGAGCAAAGGCGGGTTTGGATTGCGACATCTGAAAACTCCTGAATGGGTTGGGCAGATCACGGTGTCTGCATCAGGGTCTTCGTGCGCCGGAGGCAGAATGTTACACGGATCCCGCAGGCTCGCGTTTCTGTGATCAGGTTGCCGGAAACATCCCCACATGGTCCGGCAGCGTGATCCCCACCCGAAAACCGAAAAGATGTTTTTTTACGGATCTGCCTGTAACATCGCGTCCGGAGTGCCCGTATACAGATCATGACCAACGCGGATTTCGAAATCGAGACATTGATGCGGCAGGGGCTTGCAGGAGATCGCAAGGCCTATTCTGCCTGCCTGTCAAAACTTGTTCCGCGCATGCGGGCCATGGCACATACGGATCTTCCCCCTGCCCTACGTCATATGGCGGAAGATGTCGTTCAGGAAGCGCTGCTGGCGATCCATCTCAAACGCGGCAGCTGGGACCAGACACGCGCACTGCTCCCTTGGGTGCGCATCATCGTCAAACGCAAGGCAATCGATATGTTGCGCAGCCGGCCAAGGGCCAGCCACGAACCGATCGAAGACCACGAGAACCTGCAGGGCCAGACCGCCGATCCGCTGGAAGCGCTGCATCTGGAACAGGCGCTGGAACGGCTGCCCCATCGCGACGCCTCGCTCTTGCGCGATCACGCGTTCGGTTCGGAAGAGCCCGAAAGCATCGCGCAGAAATTCGGCCTGAGCCCCGGTGCCATGCGTGTGGCCCTGCATCGGGCCTTGCAACGGCTGGCCGAGGCCGCAAGAAAGGAAGAGGAATGGAAACCGAGAACCTGATCAAAGCTCTGGCCGCCGATGCGACCGCGCCAGTGACCCCACATCTCTGGCGACGCCTGTTTCTCGGGGTGATGGCCTCGGGGCTTTTGATGGCGATATTCTGGGGGCCGCGTTCGGGCTGGTCCGAGGCGATCCTTGCACCGGAGGTCGCGCTGAAACAGCTGCTGCCACTGGGATTGTCGGGGGTGCTGCTCTGGTCTTTGGCCAAACCACTGGAAGCGCGCCGTCGCCCGCTTGCCGGTGCTGTGCTTTTGCTGAGCCTCTGCGCGGGCCTGTGGGGCATCGCGCTCTATGAAGGAGGCAATCTCTGGGGGCGCACATGGTGGCAATGCCTGTTGTCGATCCCTGCTCTGGCACTGCCGATCGGCGGGGTCCTTTTTGCGGGGCTCCGGCACCGGATCGAATATGACAGCACCCGCAGCGGCTTTGTCGCAGGGCTGCTGGCGGGCGCTTTGGCGGCATCGGTCTACGCGATCCATTGCGATGATGACGGGCCCGCATTCTACCTTCTCTGGTATACCGCTGCCATCCTTGCCTGCGGCCTCGCCGGTCGCCTTGCAGGCCGACGCCTGCTCTATCCCTGACGCTCTCCGATACCGCGCGTTCATTGGTCGCAAGACGACCGTCCTTCCGCCCCCCTCCCTTAACAGCGCCCTGCTGACAGACCGCCAACCGTCTGCCCCGCGCGCCTCCCCTGTGGCAAAGCGTGGGGCAGACAGAGCCGGATTTCGGGCTCTGTGAATATCGGGACGCCGGACTGTCCGGTCGCGAGCAACAGTGTCCCAAATGAAAGGCGCATTTTTTTCGTGTTTGCGCTGATTGGCGCCCACAAATCCGCCACCCTGCAAGAATTTCATATTAAAGTTATGATATAATTGGGAAAAATCACACACCACCCCAAACCGGCACATTGAAATCCTTCTGTTTATTCAAACTTCGCCCACCACACAGGCGCAATTTTTCGCATGTTGCGGCGAAAGCAGGCGGCGTGTTTAATTGTTGTATCATGAGGAAACTTTTGTTTGAAAAGGTGCGGTTTTATTAAACCCGTTCCCTCTCTAGTTCATGGTCCTGTCAAGGCCGCTTCGTGCGTATGCCGCTCCCCTTGGACATGATTAGGAGATCGCAATGACCTACAAACTCAACCGCCGTAAGCTCTTGCTTGCCGGTGCCGGTATTGCCACGACGCTTGCCGCACCCGCCATCGTGCGTGCGGCAGGGAGCCAGAATTTCACCGGCAAGACGCTCAATCTGCTGACATGGTCTGACAATACCGGACTGGCCGTGCTCGACCTGATTGCGAAACCGTTCGAAGAGATGACGGGCGCCAAGGTCATCGCGGACCGGACGGGCAGCACCTCGGAAATGGTGGCCAAACTGCGCGCCACCGGATCAAAACCGGTCTATGACGTCATTACACTGGCCGGGGTCGGCGCGATCACGCTGGCCGATGACGGGCTGCTGGCAAAGCCGGACCTCAACAAGCTGCCCAACCTGCAGGATGTCGATCCGCGCTTCCGCACCGGCGCCGATGGTCACGGGATCGGCTATCTGCTGTGGACCGGCGGGCTGATCTATAACACCAAGACCTTCAAGTCCCCCCCGAAGAGCTATGCCGAGATGTGGGAAGCATCCCACGCCGGACGTGTTTTCCTGCCGCCATCGACCTGGACCGACGCGCTCGACACAATCGTCGCGACCGAAAAGATGCTCGGAGCCAAGATCGCCGATGTCGCCCATGCCGATGCGGCCTTCAAGAAGCTCTCGGATCTGCGCCCCAATCTGCTGACCTTCGGCGAGAACCCGACGCAAATCTCGGAACTGTTCTATGCCGATGCGCTGGATCTTGGCGGTGTCTACGCCCCTGCCTTCTTCGCGAATGAACTGAAAGACCCCGCCAGTTCCAATATGGGCGCGACCTATGACCTGGACGAAGGGTTCTATGCCGATCTGATGTACACGATCATGCCCAAGGTGAAACCGGGCGATGACGAGGTCGTGCACGCCTTCCTTAACTTCACGTTGGACCCCAATGTGCAGGGCCAACTGGCCGAAGCCGTTCTGAACGGTCCGGTCAACACCAAGGCTGTGATGTCGGAAGCGGCCAAGGCCAGCCCCTTCATCATCAAGCCCGAACAGCTGGGCCAGAACGCCGTGGTCGAGGACAAGAACTTCATGGCGCAAGTGCGTGAGGACTGGATCAAGAACTACACACGGGCGTTGGCGTGACGCTTCGGGACAGGTGACGGCACTATGACTTCACGACTGGACTACAAGCCTGCGGTGCTGCTGAGCACACCTGCCTTGGTGGCGATCATGCCGTTTCTGGCGGCCTGCCTCTACGTCCTGCGCTTCTCGTTCTCGGCCGACGAATCGTCCATCGCCGGGTTTTCGGTCAGCTCCTATCAGGCGCTGGCCGATACGTATTTCCTGTCGGCGCTGGGGCTGACCCTGAAACTGGCCGTGTTCAGCACCGTTCTGGTTCTGGTTCTTGCCGTGCCGCTGGCATTTTTGCTGGCGACCACCCGCAGCCCCTTTCTGCGCCGGATGCTGACAGTGGCGATCCTGCTGCCGATGATCCTGAACCTGCTGATCCAGGCCTATGGGTGGATCATCCTGCTTGGGCCTACCGGTGTTCTCAATACCGTGCTCCGGTCCACGGGGCTCATCACACGTCCGCTTTTCCTGCTGTTCAATGAAACAGGTGTGCTGATCGGGCTGGTGCAAACGGCCCTGCCCTTGGCGGTCTTTCCGATCCTGAGCGCGACCCGTGCGGTTTCGCGCGAATGTCTGGAAGCGGCCGCATCACTTGGGGCCGGACATTGGCGGACATTGTTCGATATCACCCTGCCGGTGCTACGCCCCGGCCTTATCGGTGCCGCCTCCATCGTGTTCGCCTTCAACGCGTCGGCCTTTGCGATCCCGCTGCTGCTGGGCGGTCGTCGGGTGCAGATGCTTGGCGTTGTGATCCGCGACATGATCTCGCCGATGTTCAACTGGTCCTCGGCGGCGGCGGCGGGCGTCGTCCTGATCGCGATCACCACTCTGGCGCTGGTTCTGGCAAGCTGGGCGACCAACCGATCCGCCAAAAAGGAGGTGCGATGATGCGCGTGGGGCTAATTCCGGATGAAAAGGGCGGCACCTACCGTCTGGCGATGCTGGCGCTGTCCTGTCTGGGCCTGCTGATCGCGGCCCTGCCTGTGGTGATTGTGGTCATCATGTCTTTTGCCGGATCCAACCGGCCAAGCTTCCCCCCCAGCTCCTACTCGCTGCGCTGGTATGGCGACGTGCTGCACATGCTGACGACAGCGGATGCGAATGGCGGACAATCGGTCGCCCGGGCATTGCAAACCAGCCTGATCGTCGCCTTCGCGGTGATGGTCATTTCGGCCGCCGTCTGCGTGCCTCTTTCGTATGCGATGGCCCGTGGTCCGGCGCGTCTGCGTCAAACGCTCGAAATCCTGTTCACGCTGCCGCTGGTGTTTCCGCTGGTGATGCTGGGGATCGCATTTTTGCTCATGGCCGAAGGCATGAAGCTGGATCTGGGTCTGTGGCGGCTGATCATTCCGCATGTGACGCTGGTTCTGCCCTTCGTGATGCGCAACTGTCAAAGCGCAATGGCGGGCATCGACCCAGAGGTCGAAGAAGCGGCACGTTCGCTTGGGGCCCCCCCCTGGCGCGGATTTCTCGATGTGGTCGTGCCGATGATGCGCCCCGGCATCCTCGCCGGACTGATCTTTGCGCTGATCATCTCGTTCAACGAGTTCACCATCACCTTCTTCATGTACACGATCGACGTCAATACGCTGCCGATCTGGATGTACAGCCGCACCGTGTCGTCGCTTGACCCGTCGGTGCTGGCACTTTCCGTCTTTATTATCCTTGCCGATAGCGCGCTGATCATCCTGACCGACAAGATCGTGGCCGGCAAGGCCAGCCTGTTCTGAAAGGAACCGTGATGTCCGATACCCATCTTCATATCAACGGGGTCAACAAGTTCTTTGGCCAGACACAGGCATTGACCGATATCGACCTGAAAGTCGCGCGGGGCGAATTTGTCTGTCTGCTTGGCCCCTCGGGCTGTGGCAAGACGACACTGTTGCGCATCATCGCCGGGTTCGAGGGCGCGTCATCCGGCAGCCTGCAGCTGGACGGAACCGACATCTCGGCGCTCAGCCCCGACAAGCGCGGCTTCGGCATGGTCTTCCAGTCGCTGGCACTGTTCCCGCATATGAGCGTGGCCGACAACATCGCCTATGGCCTGAAGCTGCGCAAAGCGAGCCGGGCCGAACGCCGGTCACGGGTGGAGGAATTGCTGAACGTGATCCAGCTGCCCCATATCGCCGACCGTCCCGTCTCGGCACTTTCGGGCGGGCAGCGCCAGCGTGTCGCCATCGCGCGGGCACTGGCCGTGCGGCCCAAACTGTTCCTGCTTGACGAGCCGCTTTCCGCGCTTGATGCCAAGCTGCGCGATGCGATGCAGGTGGAACTGCGCCAACTCCAGCGTCAGTTCGGGGTCACCACGATCCTTGTGACACATGATCAGACCGAGGCCATGATGCTGGCGGACAACTTGGTGGTGATGAAAGATGGCGTCATCCGCCAATCCGGAAATCCGAGCAAAGTCTATCGGCGACCGGCTGATCCGTTCGTCGCGGATTTTCTGGGCTCGGCCAATATTCTCGACGGTCAGGTCCTCGGAGACGGCGTCTTGCGCCTGATGGGGCATGATCTGGCCGTTCCCGCGCCCTTCCTGCGTGGCAGCAAGGTGCGGGTTGCACTGAGATCCGAAGACATCACTCTACGTCCGGAAACCGGCGGCGTCCTGACCGGCACCGTCGAATTCGTCCGGGATCTCGGATCGCAGACGGAATGGATCATCGCGTCCGGCGGCGACACCCTGCGCGTCAGAACCGGCCGCGAGATTGGTGCGGTTCCCATAGGACAAAAAATCGGCCTCGACTTCTCTGCCGACGCCTTGTCGGTGTTTCCTGCCTGAAGAGAGAAGACTTCACCTATTCGCACTGCAGCGTCGACCGAACGGTGCGCCTCATCGATGACAATCAGGTCGAAATGACCGGGGCCGAAGCGCTTCTCGCCGCCCTTCGTCTCTTCGATCAGCCCCATCATCGTCGGATAGGTCAACAGACACACCCGCGCACCGGCATGATCGTTCTTCTTGCTGTCATGCTTCTCGATCAGATGCTTCTTGAATGCCTCATTCGCCTGCCGCACCAGCGCAACCCGATCCGCCAGAAACAGCACGCGCTTCACGCGGTTGGCCCGCATCAGCTGGTCGATCAGCGCAATCACCGTCCGCGTCTTGCCGCTGCCGGTTGCCATGACCAGAAGCGCGCGGCGCTGCTTGTCGCGTTCGATCGCTTCGCCCACGCGGCGGATCGCCCGCTGCTGGTAATGGCGCCCCGCAATATCAGGGTCCACATCCACCGTCGCCAGCGCCCGCACATTCTCGCGCCGCTGCAACAGAAGCTGTAGCTCGTCCTTCTTCAGAAAGCCCGAGATCCGCCGCGGCGGATAGGCCAGATCATCCCAGATCCAATGCTCATAGCCATTGCTGGTGAAAATGACCGGCCGCCGTCCGTAACGCGCCTCGAGGCAATCCGCATAAAGCTTCGCCTGTTGCTGGCCGTTACGGCTGTCCTTCTTGCTGCGCTTGGCCTCGACCAATGCCAGCGGCTTACCATCATCGCCCCAGAGCACATAATCGACATAGCCCTCGCCGCTCTGGCTCGGCATGCCCGTCACCGGAAATTCACGGTCGCGGTCCTGATCCAGCGCCCAACCTGCCTCATGCAACAACAGGTCGATGAACTTGTCGCGGGTCTCGGCCTCGCCATAATCATGGTCATCCTGCACAGCGCTATTGGCCTTGCGCAGCGCCAACACCTCGGCCCGCACCTTCGCCAGCTCGGCATCAAGCGCGGCGCGCCCCTCTTCCGAATCCTGCAGCGCCTTTTCGGCCTCATCCGCCCGCTTCCGCTCGGCCTTGATCTTCTCCTCGACCTTCTTGATCTCGGCCACAGTGCTGGCCGTAATGGTCAGGGATTTTTGCAGCTTGCCGGCGTCAAAGCGCAGCGCCGGATCGGGGCGCGTGGTCTTGGCATAGGTCCGCGCCAGCCAGTAGCAGACATGGAACAGCTCGCGCACCGTGGCGCTGGCATCATGCGCGGTCAGCGGCTTGCCGCTATCATGCGCCGCGCGATTGCCCTGATCCTTGATATAGCGCGCCTTCACGGTGATCGCGGGGCCGGTCAGCGTGGTCAGGCTTGGCTCGGCGATCATCGCGGCCAATGTCTCGGTATAGACTTTGCGCAGCGCGGGATCGCGGCGATAGAGCCATTTAAGCGCCATTTCCAGCGTCGGCCTTGCCCAGAAACACGCCCCGCGCGGATCAGACAGCGCATGGGTCTCGGCCTTGCGGGCCGCCTGCAGCAGTTCGGGAAAATCACTCTCGAGAAAGGCGAATTGGGACATCAGCGCACCTATTGTAATGCGATCACTTTAAATCAGGAAATGCGGTTTGGAAGGCCTGTTTAGCTTCGGCCCATTTTGCGGAGCCGTCGTCCGAGAGCGCCCATTTGCAGCCCACGCTGTTCATCACCTCATAACCGCCCGCCTTCATCCCGTCGCAAAGCAGCTTTTCCATCACCGCGACCTGATTGCGGAACGGGATATGCTGCGCCATCAGCGTGGCGCGATCCGCACCGTCGATATGGATCTCGGGATAGATCGGCCCATGCGAATAGAGCTCGAACCTTAGACAGTCTTCGGGGCGCAGGCCACGGGCCGCCAGTTGTCGCCGCAGGGCATTCTGGGTTCTGGCTTTGCCCAGATGCTGACCCATGCGGCTACTGTGAACCTGTAAGCTGAACGGTCTCGAACCCTACGCTTATCTGCAATGGGTGTTCGAAAAGCTTCGGGCCAAGACCCCATTGGCGGATTACCATAAGCTGCTACCTTGGAACTGTCCGCTCGAGCGATATACCAATGATGCAGAAGAGCCCAAGTCTGAAGAGGCGGATGAGGATGCTGCTAACCCATAGATTTTGATTGCGTTATCGTTCTGACAGGGAAGACGAATAGCGACGGCTGGAGGCTGTCGCTCGGCCTCTAAATTCTCGGATGAAAAAATTTTTGGCACCAATGAAGCCGCGGTTGAAGACCGCCGGTCAGCGGGTGATTGGCACGGACGTGGCGCTCCAGATCGAAATCGTAAAACAGCTGCGCCGGTGCTTCTTGCCTGCCCATCATGCCGAAATCCTCCCCTCCTCTCATAGTCGAGTGGAACGAAAGACTTCCGGCAGCGCAACAAAGACTTTTTCAACAGCATGGGCGGATTCCGGACCTTCGCTGCGTGCGGGACCAGCGTCCGCTTTTGAATGGCTTCCACCAGCCACTTGATCATCCCGCGACACGAAGCCCTTCAAGCGCCGCGATTGGCAAACCCATCTTTGTGACCTCTGCGAGAGTTCCTAGCTCAAGGTCAATGCGCCAGAACTGCGGGCAGATCGGTGCCCAGCATCGCCATGTCAGGTCGAAACGCACCCCATCCCGCAAGTCAAGATGTAGCCCGTCGAGGTGTAGCCTTGCCATAACCTCTCGCCCGTCGGCAAAGGAGAATTTGGCGAAGGGCGCGAGATCGGGCAGCACCAGATCCAAGGCCGCTCCATCCGGCAAAAGCCCATAGGCCTGAAGCCTGTCTCCGGGGCTCAGGTAGCCTGCAACCTGCAAGGTCTCGGGCGCCAGCTGATAGAAGCGATAGTCGAAATCCTTTGGCAGAAGAGGGTGTTGATCCTCTTCCCACGCCTTGTCATAGGTGCCCGCAAAACGCTGTCTCCCCTGCCACCAGGGTGCCATTGGCCCGAACCCCTGAGGCTCAGTGGCGCGCGTTGGATCGCTGCTTATCGGGCAGGTCTCGGAGTAGATCTGCGGGGCTGCGATCTTCAGCTTCTCTGAGGTATATTCGGGATGGATCACCCCCGCGCCGATCGGATTGCACGGGTCGACAGCGCCATCGGGTTCGCCAATCAGCCGCCCGCCCGAGGCGAGGCGCCAGTCAAGCGGCACCTGCTGGATCGGCTCGGGGCGGCTACGGGTCCAGCCACTGTCGTAAAACCACTCCGAAGGGCCGCAGGCGCGCAGATGCGCCTCCGCCTTACCAACCACTCGTAGACCAGCGCGCAGTTCAGCCGCGGGTTCGGGCGCTTGGATATGGCCCAAGACAGTAATGTCGGCGGCAGGTTTGAACGGTATCAGATCCGAGGCGCGCAGCATGGGCGTGCGATGCGGGTCGCCCTCGGATTCATCGGCCAGAACCAGCTCCTGCTGGCCCGCATAGAAGACCTGACCGTCACGCATTTCTAGCCGCGCGCGGGCGGCCACAACGGCCATACGCGCGCCATCGGGCTTCCATTGTTCAAAGCCGATGGCCGCGAAGGGTGTGTTATTGTCGTGGAGCATTCCGGATCACCAAGGCACTTCGATCCGCGTCCAGCTTTCCCCGTCGAACATGGCAAAGCCGTTCATGCCTTGCATCCAGAGTTTGTCATCATGGACGTCGAAGGAATAAATAAGGAAGCGTTGATCGCCTACGAAGGGGTTGAGTTGGACCAGCCTTCCATCTTCTAGGACGTACAGCCCCTCAATTGCAGATGAAAGGTAGGTCTTACCCTTGTAGGACTGGACCGCATCAAATTCCGGAGATCCCTCAAAAGGCCGGATGTCCTTGAACCCTTCTTTCGGGTGACCGAGCCAGATTTCACCATTGCTTCCCAGAACTAGAAAATTTCCATCTGATGCCGAAACCGCTCCGGTCAAGAATCCCCCAGACAGAGTCGCTTCTTCCCAGATACGACTATCACTTGAATACAGGTATGTGGGCTCATAGTCGCGACTACCGGCCGCGAGAATTTCGCCTGCTTTACTAACAACCAGTGAGTCAAGCATAAGTGTTGGGGCTTTCTCTTCATAACGATGGAGTTCAGCCCAAGATGAAACTGAATCCCGAACAGCGATTAAACCCTTCGATCCAGAAACGAACAATTTTCCGTCGCTGACTGTCGCTGTGTTCGTCTGGCACGAGGCCCATTCTGTCGGATCATCGTTTTCAGGAGCAACGCCAGGTATGCGCTCAACCCGCATCAACCCGTCGCGCAGCATAAGAATATAGCCGTCATCTGTCAGAAGGACAGCGTCCGCTCCCTCGGGGAGTGCACGCCCCGAGAGTAACGCGGTTGGTAATCGCATATCTAGGTCAAGCTGCATGATGCCTGCACCAAAACGATCATCACGGATCAGCAGTTTGTCTTCGGTGTCGCTTGGTTCGGCGCCTTCCGGCCGCACAACAGCGTAATACCGATCAGGCGAATAAATATAACCGAGCTGCTGTTTCAGGGGCTCCGGCTCTTCTGAAGCCTTGAATGGTCTAAGATTGGATGGCTGCATGTTTAACTCCTATAAATTATTGGGGAGGGAACCAACTGTCGCGCAGCTTCTGTTCGGCAGCACTTCCAGGTATGCGTTTTACACGTCCTAGTAGTTCTTTACCGCGCTCACCTAAAGAGTCCTTGAATTTCTTCAATATTTTATCGATTTCTTTGTCACAGTTCAGCCCATGCCGTTTCAATAGCTTCTTTAGTTCGTCAGCGCTTATGTCAGCCAAGTCAAACAGGTTGGCCGTTTTACCTATTTCTTTCAGCCTATCATTGATATTCTTATGAAGGATTCGATGCTGTTTACTACGTATGCAAATTGCCTCGCCTTCACCAATTGTCGGAGCCCCGTTCGGCCTTTCAAGCGATTTCCTACCGCCAATCCTGAAGAACATATCCTGAATGATATGGTGTGATTGATAGCCTTCAGGACACTGCTTTTCCGAATGCTTGTGGAAATTGCACGGGTTTCCGCCCCCAGGTTTCTTATTCCCTTGAGCAACGCTTACGTTTTCTTCCGTTCGCTGCGATTCCACTTTTGGTGCGACCTGCGGTTGGGGGGCCGTGGCAACCTCCGCTTCCAGCCAAGGTGGATCAATTTCATACGGAGCATTTAGGTTCAGGAAAGGCGTTAGCCCGCCTCCTTTTTGCTGCTGCGCATTTCGACCTGCAGCTCTCGAAACCCCGATAGTTGCAGCTCCGACAGCTGCAGATCCGGTTGCCGCTGGCGCAGAGAGTTCCGGATTGGCCGCAGCAGCTAGCTCGAGCCTCTTGAAGATCCGTCGCATCAGGCTTTCGCGAACGATCCGGTTCGGTTCAGAATTCGTATTTGCCGCCGGCGTCGATGGTGCCGGTATATTCGTTTTCGGCGTGCTGTCAGGCGCGACATATGGGATATCCGGCATAACGGTAGCGGCTTGGGCCACCCGATAGCTGCCCTCTGGTAATCCCTCTTGCTCGGCACCTTTCATGCCCGCCCAGATCGCATCGACATAGGTGTCTTTGAGCGCGTTCGGGGCTTCCAGCTCGGGATTCTGCGCCAGCTTCACCGCCGGTGTCGGCTCGAATGTTTCGCTGGATTTGACGTAAGTTAGCTTGCCCACGGTGTTGCGCTTGTTCATCCACCATTCGTCTGTGTGGCGCACCGCCCATTTGCCCTCGATCCGCACGGTGCCCGAATGGGTCTTGGGCTCGCAGATCGACCCCACCGTGCCCGATTTCACGCCCGTACCAGTGCCCGGTGCATCGCCTGTGCAGCAGGTCGTCATCGACCCCATGTTATGCGCGCGCTGGCTGGTATAGCGCACCGTGGTGGCCGTATTGGCGTCATCGCCCTGTTTGGAGGTGATCGAATAGGGGATCGGCACCATGCTGGAGCCGACCGGCGTTTTGCAGACATCGGGGGTGCAGGAGACGATCAGCCCCTCCGAGGTATCGCGGCTGCCTTCCTTCGGGATCATCGCGCCACCTCAGTTGATATCGACGATCTTGCCATTGATCTGCACATGGCCCGAGGCGGTGAAGTTGAACTTCGTCCCGATGATCGTGACATTGCCCGCGCTATCCATCACGAATTTGGAATTGCCGCAGTTGATGATGAATTCCTCGCCCACATTGACCGTCATCGTATGGCCGACCGAGGTGTTCTTATAGGCGCCGATCTGTTCAGTACGCGCGAGCCCAACCGTGTCCGAGCGGAACTTCTCGACCGTTGTCGTCAGGATGCCGCCGATGGGCATGACGGTGGACAGAAGATCCGAGAGGGTGGCTGCATGGCTGGCCTGCTCAAGCCCGCCGACGCTCGTGTGATTGCCCGCCGCATCAAAGCCGCTGCGTGCGCTATTGGTGGCCGTCTCGATCAGCGCGCCAGAGGCGGCGACGGCAGCCACAAAGCCCGAAATCGCCGTGCTGCCGATCGCTTCGGACCCCGCCAGCGCATCCGCGCCCCCTGCGGCAGTCACTGCACCGACCGCTCCGAACAGCCCGCCAAGGCTGCCGCCCACGGTCAGGTTCATCGACCCGCCGATGGTCTCTTGGTGGTTGTTTCCGGTAGAGACCAGTTTGTTATTGCCCACGCTGTCGATCGAGCTTTCCTCGACGCGGGCTGCGCGATGGTTGAGGATATGGCTCGTCTGGTCCTTCTGGGCGTGAAAGAACATCAGCTCTTTGCTGGTGGCATCCTCGAAGGAAATCTCGTTATGGCCGCTGGACTTATGGCTATCAGAGCGTAGGACGGATTTGGTTTTATGCTCGGGTAGGTCATAGGGGCGGTCCTTGGCCCCATTATAGACACAGCCCGTGACCAGCGGCTTGTCGGGGTCGCCGTCGAGGAACTCGACCACGACCTCCATGCCGATCCGCGGGATGACCATGCCGCCCCAGCCGTTGCCGGCCCAGCTTTGTGACACACGGCAGCGCATGGAATAATCGGCATCCAGATCCCAGTGGAACTGCACCAGAATGCGGCCGTATTCGTCGCAATCGATCTCGCCATCGCCCACAACTACCGCCGTCTGCGGGCCCTTCACATCGGCGCGCGGGGTCTTCAGTTCGGGCACCAGAGGCGCGGAAGATGGCATCAGAATGTAGCGCCCCGAATAGGCATAGCCATCGCCCTCGGTCCCGCCCGAGCCGTAATTATCCGAAGTATAAGAATGGCTTGCCGAGAGGCAGATATATTCCGCGCCAGTCCCCGGAACGGTGTCGCCCGCCAGATCGACCCGCGTGCCACCGCGCAGGGTGATGATGTCGCCCACCGCTTCATAGCGGCGATCCTGCCCACGCTCGCCCTGCGTGCGCAGCTGCGCCACAACGCGCCCACGCGATTGCGCCAGATAATCGCCGGGCCAGTCGAAGCTCTCGATCTGCCCCTGAGCATACTCGGCATCGCCGATCTGATCGGTCTCCATCGCGGCATTCGGGGTCTTGAAGTTGTAATCCGTCAGGCGGATCGCGCCGGTGGTGATGCGCCGCGCCGGATGCCAGTCCCAGAAATGCGCGAAATCGGCCTGATGGTGGCCATCGTCGGGCTTGAAGGGCACGGCGCCGATGGTCGCATGGGCCTCGACGGCATCGGAAAGCACCATCTCATGCGCGCCTTCGGAATGGGTGAAATGATAGCTGATGCCGTGGCGCTCCATCATCCGCGTGGCGAAAGCCATATCGGATTCGCGGTATTGCACGGTATATTCCAGCTCGGGGTAGTCATTCGCCAGATTGACCGTCAGCTTGCCCGCATCCGAGTAGCTTCCCAAAAGCTCGGTCAGGATCTCGACCACGGTTTTATTATGGAAGATCCGCTGGTTGCGGCGGAGGCTAGCCAAGAAGAACCACGGCTGAAGGCGTAGCCGATACTTGTGGCCGTTGTCGCCGGTGCCCAGCCAACGGGCCTCGGTCACGATCCCGTCGAAATACTGGTCACTCCCCTCGCGGGTGACAAGCGCAACGCTTGCATGCGTCCCGATCAGCGCGTCGAAATCGACATCCGCCGAGGAGGCCAGACAGTCCACCTGATAGTCGAACAGAGCGTTGATATGGTCGGTCCCGTCAAACCGCTGCAGCACCAGAACATCCGTGCCAAGAACCGTGGTGAGCCGCCCCATACGGGCATCCTGCGAGAAAAATACAGACATAATAAGAGCCAGTGATGAAATAGATGTACGATACGTTACGCACAACCATGACTATCGCAAGACACATGACGTTGATTTAGCGGTTGGAGGCTGGCTAAAGTAGAAATCCGGCGAATTCATGCCGCGCCTAAAGCGGACACTCGTGGGGCCTTGTAGGAACGGCCGCAACGGGCCGAAAGTTTCACATCTTTCAGCATTTCTTATTGGCGCGTAGCGCCAAGATAGCCCCTCAGGACAATAGAGAAAAGTCCCGCCAAAAGGGAATAAAGCCCCTTTAGGAGGGTTCAGATGCAACGCTTACTCCTTAGGGAGGCTTTGCGGCTGATTGGTAAGATTTCATTGGTTGCGGGAGTAGGATTTGAACCTACGACCTTCAGGTTATGAGCCTGACGAGCTACCGGGCTGCTCCATCCCGCGTTATTTTGTGTCTGATTTGGGGGGTGTTATCGTTATAGAGATGAATGACGCTCTTTATTAGGTTTGGCGGTGACCTACTCTCCCACGTCTTGAGACGCAGTACCATTGGCGTGTTGGCCCTTAACGGCCGGGTTCGGAATGGGACCGGGTGTATAGCCAGCGCTATGACCACCAAACCGAATAAAGAGCGTCCAAGTCAAATTGTATGCATGATTTTGATCTGCAGGAGTGTCTGTCTACTACTGGATCAAATCAAGCCAATCGGGCAATTAGTACTGGTCAACTGAATGCATTGCTGCACTTACATCTCCAGCCTATCGACGTGGTGGTCTTCCACGGCCCTCAAGGGATACCTAGTTTTGAAGGGGGCTTCCCGCTTAGATGCTTTCAGCGGTTATCCTGTCCGGACATAGCTACCCAGCACTACCGTTGGCACGATAACTGGTCCACCAGTGGTCCGTTCACCCCGGTCCTCTCGTACTAGGGGCAACTCTTCTCAAGTATCCTACACCCACGGCAGATAGGGACCGAACTGTCTCACGACGTTCTAAACCCAGCTCACGTACCTCTTTAAACGGCGAACAGCCGTACCCTTGGGACCTGCTCCAGCCCCAGGATGAGATGAGCCGACATCGAGGTGCCAAACGGTGCCGTCGATATGGACTCTTGGGCACCATCAGCCTGTTATCCCCAGAGTACCTTTTATCCGTTGAGCGATGGCCCTCCCACTTGGGACCACCGGATCACTATGGCCGACTTTCGTCTCTGCTCGACTTGTCAGTCTCGCAGTCAGGCAGGCTTTTGCCATTGCACTCAACGACCGATTTCCGACCGGTCTGAGCCCACCTTCGCGCGCCTCCGTTACTCTTTGGGAGGCGACCGCCCCAGTCAAACTACCCGCCACACAGGGTCCCGGATCCGGATAACGGACCGCGGTTAGACATCAAGAGTGCGAAGGGTGGTATCTCAAGGATGCCTCCACCGGAACTGGCGTTCTGGTTTCAAAGGCTACCACCTATCCTGCACATCACAATCCTGATGCCAGTGTGAAGCTGTAGTAAAGGTTCATGGGGTCTTTCCGTCTAACCGCGGGTAGTGTGCATCTTGACACACAGTTCAATTTCGCTGAGTCCACGTTTGAGACAGCGGGGAGATCGTTACGCCATTCGTGCAGGTCGGAACTTACCCGACAAGGAATTTCGCTACCTTAGGACCGTTATAGTTACGGCCGCCGTTTACCGGGGCTTCAATTCAGAGCTTGCACCCCTCCTTTTAACCTTCCGGCACCGGGCAGGCGTCAGACTGTATACGTCGCCTTACGGCTTCGCACAGCCCTGTGTTTTAAGTAAACAGTCGCCACCCCCTAGTTTGTGCCCCCCACCACTAGTTGCCTAGCGATGGGGCCTCCTTCTCGCGAACTTACGGAGGCATTTTGCCGAGTTCCTTAAACGTGGTTCTCTCAAGCGCCTTGGTATTCTCTACCAGTCCACCTGTGTCGGTTTCGGGTACGGTCTTATAGAGAGGCTATTTCCAGGGACCTGTAGGCTGCCCACACAATCCGATAAGTGTGAACAACGGTTCAGATCCGTCACCATCTCACGGCCCAGGAATATTAACCTGGTTCCCATCGACTACGCCTTTCGGCCTCGCCTTAGGGGCCGGCTTACCCTGCTCAGATTAGCTTTAAGCAGGAACCCTTGGACTTTCGGCGACAGGGTCTCTCACCCTGTTTGTCGCTACTCATGTCAACATTCTCACTTCTGATCACTCCACCGGATGCCTTACAGCCCGGCTTCACAGTCAGAACATTGCCTCCAATGTATCCGAGGATACTAAGGAGGCAGCGTTCTATATCACAGAACGCTCCGCTACCACGCACTTCACAGTGCATCCAAAGCTTCGGCTCGTGGCTTGAGCCCCGTTACATCTTCGCCGCAGGACCTCTTGACTAGACCAGTGAGCTGTTACGCTATCTTTAAAGGATGGCTGCTTCTAAGCCAACCTCCTGGTTGTTTTGGAAGTCCCACATGCTTTCCCACTTAGCCACGAATTGGGGGCCTTAGCTGTTGGTCAGGGTTGTTTCCCTCTCCACGACGGACGTTAGCACCCGCCGTGTGTCTGCCGATCAGTTCTTCCCGGTATTCGGAGTTTGCTTAGACTCAGTAAGGCTGTGGGCCCCCATCATCCATGCAGTGCTCTACCCCCGGGAGAATACAATCGACGCGCTACCTAAATAGCTTTCGCGGAGAACCAGCTATCTCCGAGTTTGATTGGCCTTTCACCCCTAGCCACACGTCATCCGGACCCTTTTCAACGGGTGTCGGTTCGGACCTCCAGTTGGTGTTACCCAACCTTCATCCTGCACATGGCTAGATCACTCGGTTTCGGGTCTGATCCCACGAACTCGTCGCCCTTTTAAGACTCGCTTTCGCTGCGCCTACACCTATCGGCTTAAGCTTGCTCGTAAGACCAAGTCGTTGACCCATTATACAAAAGGTACGCCGTCAGAGCTCGAGGCTCCTCCGACTGCTTGTAGGCGTCCGGTTTCAGAAACTGTTTCACTCCCCTCGTCGGGGTGCTTTTCACCTTTCCCTCACGGTACTGGTTCGCTATCGGTCAGTA
>NZ_CP135443.1:1297500-2177500 GCF_045278885.1 Thioclava litoralis | reverse complement strand
CAGGATCAAACTCTCAAGTTGAAAGCGATTTACATCGCTAACCTTGACGCATGAACCTTCGCACATCGTCTATCCAATTGGATAAACGCTTTCTGCTTACCGTTCTCACTTGCGTGAAACCGACAAACAGTGAAGCTGACACTCACATCATCGGGCCGAAACCCTAGTGAGCCGATATGCAAACGATCATTTAGTCGATCATCGACCAAACCGCCCGCATATCTCTTCAGTAAAACCATCAATGTCAAAGAGCCGAAGACAAAAATTACCAGCAGCACCCAATCCTCAGGTGCTAACCGCCAACCTAATCTTCCGAATTTCTATCGCTTCAACCGCTTCAAACCGTCTCTTTCGATCCCGTCCGCCGCGGCTTCCGCGCCCCGCTGCGTCGTCTGCCGCTGCGGTGAAGCGGTATTTACGGAGAACACCCACAACCCGCAACCCCTTTTTTCACAAAAACATGCCAAAAACCAAAAAAATCAGCCAACCAACTGAAATTAAAGCATATATTTCGAACAGTTTTATGCCCGTTTTTTAGTCCGACATCGCCAGCCCTACCATTTTCCGAAGAACAGGCCTGAAATCCGCCGAATCCTGGCCGAGTCAGGCGTGCTCCCTTCCCTTTCTGCCCCTCCAAAACACGACAGGCCCGCCAATATATGGCGGGCCTGTCTTTTGCATGGGGCACGGAGAGGGCGGTTCTAGAACAGACGTCCCTTTTCGCGGAAGATCGGCGGCACCAGAAGCGCGACATAAATACAGCCGCAAATGACCATCAGCAGCCAGAAGCGTGTGAAAATCATCCCCATCATCACAACCATCGCCATGAAGAGGAAGATCGTCAGCCCTTTAGGGATGCGCATCGCCTTCGGGGAAATCGTCTTGATCCGCGAGATCATCAACAAGCCGACGATGCCGACCCAGATTGCCACCATAATCGGTGCCTGACGCGCATCCGCGATACCGGAAAGCGTAATAAAGACCGGCATAAGGCAGAGCCCCGCCCCCGCCGGCGCAGGTACGCCGGTGAAATGGCGCATGGAATCCGGCTCCGAGCGCATGACATTGAACCGTGCAAGGCGCAGACACCCTGCCCCCGCGAAGGCCAGCACGAAGACCCAGCCCAGCGAATTGGTCTCGCCCAGAGCGAATTGATAGACCAGCAGCGCAGGCGCCACGCCAAAGCACAGGAAATCGGACAGGCTGTCGAGCTCGGCCCCGAATTCGGACGTGGCGCGCAGCCGGCGTGCCAGCAGACCATCCATTCCGTCGATTACGGCCGAAAGCACGATCAGGATCACGGCCGTCTCGAACTTGCCCGTCATGGTAAACCGGATCGAGGTCAGCCCGAGGCACATCCCCGAAATCGTCACCAGATTGGGGATGAGCTGCAGGAAGGGCAACCTGTCTTCACGTTCGGCCATCAGTCTCTCCTTAACGCTGGCCGCCCAGACGCGGCTCTTTTGCGGATGCCAGATCAGCTAGCACGGTTTCGCCCGCAATCATCGTCTGACCGATCACAACCTGCGGCGAGACACCTTCGGGCAGGTAGATATCGAGGCGCGACCCGAACCGGATCAGGCCGAAGCGCTCGCCGGTCAGCAACGCCTGCCCTTCCTTGACTTCACACAGGATACGGCGTGCCACGAGACCCGCGATCTGCACCACACCGTAGGACCGACCGTCGGGCATCTGCACCGCAAGGCCGTTGCGCTCGTTCTCCGAACTCGCCTTGTCGAGCGAGGCATTCAGGAACTTGCCCGGGTGATAGGCGATACGGGTAATCTTGCCCTCGTGCGGCAAGCGGTTCACATGGCAGTTGAAGACGCTCATGAAGACGGAAATCCGCGTGAGCGGCAGATCACCAAGCCCCAGCTCGACCGGCGGCACAGCCGGTTCCAGCAGAGAAACGATCCCGTCGGCGGGCGATACCATCAGCCCGTCGCGCACCGGCGTCACACGCTCGGGGTCGCGGAAGAAATAGTAGCACCAGACCGTCAGCCCGACACCGATCCAGCCCAGAGGCTCGCAGATCAGGAAAAGGACCACAGTCACAGCCGCGAAGATCGCAACGAATTTGCGCCCCTCGCGGTGCATCGGCTTGATAAAGGTAGAAAGCATGGAGACGGACATGAGGGCCCTTTCTTGTGTTTTTCCGACAGCTAGGAAAATCCGGGCGAATTTGCAAACCGTATCATGCAACCTATCACACGGGGGCCGGATCGCCCAGTCTCCGATCCGGCGAACGAGCAGGGCGCATGGACGGCCAAGAACAGCTCCACCGCGTCGTTGCACGCCCTACACCGCTTTCGGTCGCGGCGACGGGGCATCCAGAGACACAGTTACAGACATAGGGCGCGCATATCCGTTTCCTGCTGCGGAGATGTATCGGCACGACGCTGCGCCTGCACGATCAGGCCTTCGATAGGTGCCCCCCGATCCATCCGCAACCAGTCCGTGGTGATCGCCGCCTCGAAACCTGCCAGATCCAGCAACTCCGCCAGATGATGGCGCGAATGTGCGTAGCGGCGCGACGGGCGCAGAATATAGGCCTCGGGGCCGTCATGCAGCTCAACCGTAAAGGCAAACCGCCCGCCCGGACGAATCGCGGCCGACACCCAGCCGATAATCTGTTCCAGCGCCCCGATATAGGCAAAGACATCGGCGGCGGTGATCAGGTCCCAGCGGCTCTCTTCGGGCATAAGGGCGGAAAGGTCGCGCTTTTCGAGCGCGTGGTAACAGGCCTTGGCCCCGGCCTCGCGCAGCATTTCGGAGGAAATATCCCAGCCTTCGAGCCAGCCGCTTTTCGCAGCCAGTTCACGCCCCATCAGCCCTGTGCCACATCCCAGATCCAGCACCCGCTCGTACTGGCATTGCAGGTCGCGGGCCAAAAGGGCGGGCGCGCGATAGTCGAGCTTGCTCAGCAGCGACTCCTCGAAGCCGGAGGCATATTGATCGAACAATGCCTCGACAAAGGCTGTCGGCATGGCATCGGAAAGCGAACGCGGATGCAGCAGATCCAGCCTGAGGCTTGCCCCAAGACGGTCTTCCGGATCCAGCTCCAGCACCCTCTCGAAAGCGGCCTCGGCCAGATCAAGGCCCGCATCGGCGCGGATTTCCCCCAGACGGAACCAGCCTGCAGCCCAGCGGGGCGCCCGTTCCAGCGCCTGCTGGTAAAGCTCTGCGGCGGCGGCCGGATCGGACGGCAGGTAGGATTCGGCATAATCTGCGCGGCGATCTGCCAGAAGATCGCCCGACGTCATTACAAGCGGTATCATGTCGGAAAAATCGCTCTATAGACGGAGTCACGGCTCCGCAATCGCGCTTTATGCCAGCCAAGATATAAGTCAATATGGTTCGGCAAACCACAGATCATATCCGCGCGAGAGCGGTTATTTGCGCCGCACCAGATAGGCCAGAACCCCGTCGCGCTCTTCCGCCGAGATCATCTCGTGACCGGTCTGTGCGCAGAAATGCGGCACATCGACCCAAGAGGCACGGTCGGTCGCCTCCAACAGCGCCACCGCCCCCGAAGGCAACCCTTCAAGCACCTTGCGCAAGCGCAGAACCGGCAAGGGGCACAACAAGCCCTTGGCATCTATCCATGTGGTATCGTCTTTCATGGGCGGCACAATGCGCAAGCTTGGCCCCCTTGTCCACTCGGAAGAGAACAGGCGAGGACAAAACATCATCCGCGCCGCATACCGCGCGAAAACGGGAAGTGACCCGCGCCGATTTCTATAGTATGGCCAAACCATGTTAGATGCACAGCTTGTCCTCGATGCCGCCTTCCTCCCTGCCCTGCTGATTGCGGTGCTCGCCGGAATATTGTCTTTCCTCAGCCCCTGCGTATTGCCAATCGTCCCCCCCTATCTGGCCTTCATGGGCGGGGTCTCGGTGTCGGACATGCAGGGTGGCACCTCGAAAGCACGTGGCAAAGTGGTGCTGGCGGCGGTCTTCTTCGTGCTCGGGCTGTCTACTGTGTTCTTGCTGATGGGGATTTCCGCCTCGGCGCTCGGACGCGCGCTTGGCCCCTATCAGGACTGGCTCACAAAAGCGGCTGCGGTGATCATCATGATCTTCGGCGCCCATTTCATCGGTATCTTCCGGATCGGCTTCATGGACCGCGAGGCGCGCTTCAATACCGGCGATACCGGCGGATCGGCTTTGGGGGCCTATGTGCTGGGGCTGGCCTTCGCCTTCGGCTGGACCCCCTGCCTCGGCCCGATCCTCGGAGCCATCCTCAGCGTTGCCGCCTCGGGCAATGATATCGGCCGCGGCGTCGGACTTCTGGCAGCCTATGCCATAGGCCTTGGCATTCCCTTCCTGCTGGTGGCCGCCTTTTTCCCGAGCCTGCAAGGCGTCATGCGCTGGATGAAGCGCCACATGGGCCGGATCGAAAAAATCTCGGGCCTGTTGCTATGGACGGTCGGGCTGATGATGCTGACCGGACAGTTCACCGATTTCAGCTACTGGCTTCTGGACACTTTCCCCGGCCTCGCGGCGATCGGCTGAAAGAACAAGGCGCGCCCCCCCCCGCGCCTTTTTTGATGGCCCGGCCCTTTTCTGCGCCACGGATTCTGCCCAAGACCACCAAAAGCCTTGGAATTTATGGGGTATTTAAATACCTAAATTGCAAGTCATTGTAATGTATGTATTTTATCAAGATAAAGAGGCTTGATTTTGATTTGAAGATCGTAGAAAAGCCCCCAATCTGAATTCACAACCCGTCAAGGGACGATCTTATGAACACCTATACCGCAAAACCGGCGGAGATCGAAAAGAAGTGGATCCTGATCGACGCTGAAGGCGTCGTTCTGGGCCGCCTTGCTTCGATCGTCGCAATGCGTCTGCGTGGCAAGCACAAAGCCACCTTCACGCCGCACATGGACATGGGCGACAATGTCATCATCATCAACGCCGACAAGGTGCAGATGACTGGCAAGAAGCGCGATGACAAAACCTACTACTGGCACACGAACCACCCGGGCGGGATCAAATCGCGCACCGCGCGTCAGATCCTCGAGGGCAACCACCCCGAGCGCGTCGTGATCAAAGCCGTAGAGCGTATGATCTCGCGTAACCGTCTGGGCCGCGCCCAGATGTCGAACCTGCGCGTCTATGCCGGTGCCGAGCACCCGCATGAAGCACAGTCGCCCGAAGTTCTCGACGTCAAGTCGCTGAACAAAAAGAACACCCGGAGCTAATCATGGCTGAAGAACTCAAATCCCTCGACGATCTGAAGTCGGCCGTATCGGGCGTTGAAGCTGCTGGCGAAACCACCGTTTCGATCAACCGCGAGCCCGTCCGTGACGCACAAGGCCGCTCCTACGCGACCGGCAAGCGTAAAGACGCAGTTGCCCGCGTGTGGGTCAAGCCGGGCACCGGCAAGATCACCGTGAACGGCAAAGAGATGAAGGCTTACTTCGCTCGCCCCGTTCTGCAGCTGATCGTGAACCAGCCCTTCGGTGTTGCTGGCGTTGAAGGCGAATTCGACGTTTACGCGACCGTTGTTGGCGGTGGTCTGTCGGGCCAAGCAGGTGCCGTGAAGCACGGTATCTCGAAAGCTCTGCAAGTCTACGAACCGGCACTGCGTCCGGCTCTGAAAGCTGCCGGCTTCCTGACCCGCGACTCGCGTGTTGTTGAACGTAAGAAATTCGGTAAGCGCAAAGCACGCCGTTCGTTCCAGTTCTCGAAGCGCTAATCTTCGCGAATATCCAATTCCGGAAAGGGCCTGCCATCGTGCGGGCCCTTTTCTATTGCGACACTCCCACCGCGAGAAACTGCCCGATTTATCGCCTTTAGCGGCATTGCCGATACTTTCTCACAACCGGGTAAGCCCTTGTTAACCATTCGTTGACGAAAAACAGATTGTGTTTTCCACAAGGCACCGTCTATTGTTGTTTTTATGTTGGTGTTCTGTCACGTCACGTGATCCCACCCACGGATTTCGCTGAATTCCGGCCGGTAAGGTCCGCGCGTCACTCGCGCGACCCCGTCCAGGATCAACCGATTGGCCGCAAGGCCGCACGCCACGCCGGGCAACCCCCTCAGGGAAGAACGGCATCAGTTTGGGCGCGGACCACAAGTCCTACCCCGCCTTTAGGATGAAACGCGATGACGCGACCGGATGGACCAAGGAAGATGTCGGGCAGGCTCTACGCCGCCGCCTTCCCTCTGGCGACGTGCGCTCTCGCCACAGAAACAGACCACAAAGCACAGTCGCCTGGCCTTGCCACGGCGCGCCGTTCTTTGCGGGAAAGCAGGATAAATGGCAAAGAAAATGCTCATCGATGCCACACACGCGGAAGAAACCCGCGTGGTGGTTGTGGACGGGAATAAAGTCGAAGAGTTCGATTTTGAGACGATAAACAAGCGCCAGCTTGCCGGAAATATCTATCTGGCAAAAGTGACGCGGGTCGAGCCTTCGCTACAGGCCGCCTTTGTGGATTACGGTGGAAACCGTCACGGGTTCTTGGCTTTCGCCGAGATCCACCCTGATTATTACCAGATCCCCACGGCAGATCGCGAAGCGCTTCTGGCAGAAGAGCGCGCCCTTGCGCAATCCGACGAGGACGAAGAAGAAAAACCGGCGCGCACGCGTCGTCGTCGCCGTTCGTCGCGCAGCGATGCTGCGGAAACGCAGCCTGCACAGGCCGAGGCGACCGCAGCAGACGAGACCCTGCGTTCGGAAGATATTCCCGGCATGGGCGTGGCCGATCCGTCAGAGGACAACCTCCATATCGAGGATCACGACACCCCCCAATCCGACGACGCCCCCCATGATGCGGCCGACGAGCAGGAAGACGACCACGGCTCGGAAAGCGATCATGACGATGACGACATCGAATCCGTCGCCGAAGAGGATGTGAGCGAAGAGATCCGCCGCCCGCGCAAGCCCCGCGCGCGCCGCTTCAAGATCCAAGAGGTCATCAAGGTCCGCCAGATCATGCTGGTGCAGGTGGTGAAGGAAGAGCGCGGCAACAAGGGGGCGGCACTGACCACCTATCTGTCGCTTGCTGGCCGCTACTGCGTGCTGATGCCCAATACCGCCCGCGGTGGTGGCATCTCGCGCAAGATCACCAATGCCGCCGACCGTAAGAAGCTGAAGGATATCGCCTCGGAACTCTCCGTTCCGCAGGGCGCGGGTCTGATCATCCGCACGGCAGGCTCGCAACGCACCAAGACCGAGATCCGCCGCGATTACGAATATCTTATCCGTATGTGGCAGCAGATCCGCGAACTCACGATGAAGTCGGTCGCCCCCGCCCCGATCTATGAGGAAGGCGATCTGATCAAGCGCTCGATCCGCGACCTTTACTCGAAGGATATCGACGAGGTGCTGGTTGAAGGCGAGCGCGGCTATCGTGCGGCCAAAGACTTCATGCGGATGATCATGCCGTCCCATGCAAAGAACGTGCAGCATTATGCCGAGGCGCTGCCGCTTTTCGCGCGCTATCAGGTCGAGGGCTATCTGGCCTCGATGTTCAACCCCGTGGTGCAGCTGAAATCCGGAGGCTATCTGGTGATCGGCGTGACCGAGGCACTGGTGGCAATCGACGTGAACTCGGGCCGTGCGACCAAAGAGGGCTCCATCGAGGAGACCGCGCTGAAAACCAACCTCGAGGCCGCCGACGAGGTGGCCCGTCAGGTACGCCTGCGCGACCTTGCTGGCCTCATCGTCATCGACTTCATCGATATGGACGAGCGCAAGAACAACACCGCCGTTGAGAAACGGATGAAGGACAAGCTCAAGACCGACCGCGCCCGCATTCAGGTCGGCCGCATCTCGGGCTTCGGTCTGATGGAAATGTCGCGCCAGCGTCTGCGTCCGGGGATGATCGAATCCACTACGCAGCCCTGCCCGCATTGCCACGGCACCGGCCTCATCCGCTCGGATGACAGCATGGCGCTGCAGGTCCTGCGTGCGATCGAGGAAGAAGCCACCCGCAAGCGCGCCCGCGAGGTTCTGGTGCGCGTGCCTGTTGCCGTGGCCAACTTCCTGATCAACCAGAAGCGCGAACATATCGCCCTGATCGAGTCGCGCTACGGGCTTTCTGTCCGTATCGAGGCCGATCCGACGCTGGTCTCGCCCGATTACGTGATCGAGAAATTCAAAACCGCAACCCGTGTGGTGCCCGAAGCGGTGTCCAATGTGGTTCATGCCAGTGCAGAGTTCATGAGCGAGCTTGAAGAGCTGGATGCGGCCTTGGATGCGGAGATCGTCGAGGAAGACGAAGACGAGGCGCCCGAGGCTGCCACGGAAACGTCGACCGATGAAGGCCCGAAGAAGAAGAAGCGCCGCCGTCGTCGCCGTCGGAAATCGGGTGCGGATCAGCTCAATGATGAGGCTGAGACCGAATCTGACGAAGAGGACAGCGCCCCTGCGGCTGAGGCAGAGCCGGACGTCGCCGCAGAAGACGCCGAAGGCGAGGCCACGGCACCGGAAGTTGCAGAAGAGGCCCCCAAGCCCAAACGCAGCCGGTCGCGGTCGCGCCGCAAGCCCAAAGCCGAGGCTGAGGCTGAGGCTGAGGCTGAGGCTGAGACCAACGCCGAAGCGGGTGACAATGCGGCAGACACCACTGCCGAAGCCGAAACTGCGCCCGAGACCACCGCGGAAGCAGAAGATGCGCCCAAGCCCAAGCGCAGCCGGTCCCGCGCGCGTCGTTCGAAAAAGGACGAGACGCTCGCTGTCGAGGCTGAGGTTGAGGCTGTTGCAGCTCCGGCTTCCGGGACTGTTGCAGACACGGCCCCCGCCGCGGAGGCGGTAGCCTCTGTTCCGGAAGCCGATGCAGGTCTGGCAGAAATCGCCTCCCCTGCGGCACCGGTTGCCGAAGCCCCCGCCGCAGAGGCACCGGTTGCAGAGGCAGCGGTTGGCGAGGTCATCACGGCACAGGCACCGGTCGCAGAACGCGCGAAGGAAAGCACAGCCGAACCCGAAGCCGCGCAGGCGGAAGCGGATAACGCGCCCAAACGCCGGGGCTGGTGGAACGTCGGCAACTAAGCCCCCAAAGACTGCCAAAGGGCCTGAAGCATCCCTGCTTCAGGCCCTTTTTCTATGGCAGCCAAGTGCGCCATGCCGGCCAGCAACGGTCCAGAATGCGGGGCTGCGACAGCCCCCTCGGCGGCATTGCAGACCGCCATCGCAAAAACCTATTTGACGGTCCCGAGCCCGCGATCCTCTGCCGCCCCATCAAGCATATGCGTCATCTCTTCCACGCGCTCGAACCGTCCTTCGGGATCGCGCGTTGCAAACAGATAGACCTCCTGCACCACCTGATGCCCGTCGCGCTTGGTGGCGGAGACGATATGGCGGTCGGCATAGTTCAGGCCATCACTCACCTCGTCCAGAACCTCGATTTCCGCCGAGGCGACAAGCTCGCGAAGCTTCTGGACATGGAGACGGAATCCCTCCCGGTCGTCCCAGACCCCATTGGTGCGCTGGCGATAGTTCGGGCTGAAATGACGGTCCAGAACTGCGTCAAGCGGCAGGTCCTGACGGTTCAGAAGATCGTCCAAAGCCGTTTTGATATCTGTCATTTTTCCTCGCACGATAAACCCCTTCAGAGATTTGCGGGCTAACCGCCCCCCCGTCAAGATGGGGAGGCGGAGGCGGAAAAACAATGCGGCAGGGCACGGCACAGATTGGCCGCCCCGCCAAAGGCCTGCGCTCAGAGATAATCCTGACGGGCCAGACCGTATTTGGCCATTTTCTCGTTCAGGGTCCGGCGCGGCAGACAGAGTTCTTCCATCACGCTGGCAATCGAGCCTTTATGGCGGCGCATGGTATTATCGATCAGCATCTTCTCGAAATTCTCGACATATTCCTTGAGCGGCTTGCCCTCGGTGGTGATCGCCGGAATAGTGCTGTCATTGTCATCCGTCATCAACAGCGAGGCAATCGAACCCGAGCCGCGACGCGCCTGCAAAACGGCCCGCTCGGCAACATTGATCAACTGGCGCACATTGCCCGGCCAAGGGGCCTGCAGCAGCTGTGCGGCCTCTTGCGCGGTCAGCTCGGGGGTGTCACAGCCATATTCATCCGCAAACTGCTCGGCCATCCGCGCGAAGATCGTCAGCACATCCTCGCCACGGTTGCGCAGGGGCGGCAGGGTGATTTTCAGGGCCGCCAGCCGGAAATAGAGGTCGGGGCGCAGCACATCTTCCAGCGTCGTTCCCTCACCATGCTGGTTGCAGATCGCCACGATCCGCGTCTCCGCAGGCACGCCCTGCTCGGAGATGAAGGTCAGCAGACGGGCCTGCAAGGATTGCGAGAGCGCCTCGATATCCTCAAGGCAGAGCGTGCCGCCCCGCGCTTTCTCCACCAGCGGCAGACCGCTTTCGACAGGCCCGAACAGCTTGGTCGCCAGATCCTCCTCGGAATAGGCCGCGCAAGAAACGGTCACCATCGCCTTGCCCGCCCGCGAGCCCGTCGCATGCAGAGCATGGGCCACCAGCGTCTTGCCGGTGCCGGTCTCGCCATCGATCAGCACATGGCCATCGGCCTGACTGAGGTCGAGAATATCCTCGCGCAACCGCTCCATCGGTTCGGACGTGCCGATCAACTTGCCCATCATCTGTTCGCCATTGGCCAGATCCTTGCGGATCGCACGGTTTTCCAATGTCTGACGGCGGGCTTGGGTCGCGCGTTTGGCCAGTTCGTTCATCCGGTCGGGATCGAAGGGCTTTTCAAGGAAATCCATCGCCCCCAGACGCATCGCTTCCACCGCCATCGGCACATCGCCATGACCGGTGATCATGATAACCGGCAAGCCACTATCAATGCCCATCAGCCGTTTGAGAAATTCCATCCCGTCCATGCCGGGCATGCGGATGTCGGAAATCACGACACCGGGCCAATCGGCACCGATCTCTTTCAGCGCCGCCTCGGCACAATCGTAAGTTTCCGTGTCAAAGCCCGACAGGGCAAGCCATTGGCTGACGGATTGACGCATGTCTTCTTCATCATCGACAATTGCAATCTTCATCATTCGCGACATTTCGTTCTCCGTGGCGCGTTACGTCAAGCACGCTCTTCATCTGTTTTTGTTTCGTCCGACAGCAAGGGCAGACGCAGTTCGAACACCGCCCCGCCTGCTTCGGCATTTCGGGCCGTCAACCGGCCCCCGAGGTCACTGGCGATCGAGGAAGAAATCGCCAAACCCAATCCGGTTCCCTCTCCGGGCTTTTTTGTTGTCCAGAAGGGTTCGAATAGTTTTTCAAGATCCGCGATGCCCGGCCCGTTATCACGCACCGAAAGCACCGCCTGCGCCCCGTCCGAGAGCAGGATGTCGATCTGCGGCTCGGTCGTGGCTTTGGTGGCATCAAGCGCATTGCGCAAAAGGTTGATAATCACCTGTTCCAGCCGGATGCGATCGGCCATCACCATGACCGGATTACGCGGCAGGCTCCGCACGATCTGCACCGTGCGCGATTTCAACTGCGGCTCCATCATCGACAGCGCCGAAGACACCGCATCGCGCAGGTCCACAGGCTCGAAGGCGGTGCCCCCCTTACGCGCATAGGATTTCAGCTGGCGGGTGATCGCGCCCATCCGGTCGATCAGATCGTCGATCCGCTGGAAGCTCGTCAGGGCCTCGTCGCCGCGCTTGCGTTGCAGCAACAGACGCGCACCAGCCAGATAGGTCTTCATCGCGGCCAGAGGCTGGTTCAATTCATGGCTGACCGAGGCCGACATCTCGCCCAAAGCCGCCAGTTTCGAACTTTGCGCCAGCGTCTGCTCGGCCACGGCCAGCTCTTTCTGCGCCTTCTCGCGCTCGGCAATCTCACGGGTCAGGCGGGTGTTCAATGCGCGCAGCTCTTTTGATTCCTGCCGCAATGCCACCGATTGCATCCGCGCCCTGCGCGACAGCCAGTAGAAGGCCAGCGCAAGAAAAATCGCAAAGCCCATAATCTCCAGTGCCAAGACGGCATTCACCCGCTCGCGCACGGAATCATAGGAGGTGAAGGCGGTCATCTTCCAGCCACGGAAAGGAATGCGGGTTTCGGTCTGCATCACACCGGCACCGCCGAGATAGGCGTCGGGCGGCTCGTTGGCCAGATCGGCCGTCGCCTGAAGGGCGCGCTGGATCGCGGTCGGGGCATCCCGTGCAGCCAGCGCCTCGGCCATTGTCAGCCCGCGCCAGCGCGGCTCGGTGGTCAGGATGATCTTGCCTTCGCTATTGGTCACCGCCACGGCATCGGAAATCCCCGCCCAGGCCCGTTCGAATTTCGCCAGATCGGCCTCGACCACGATCACCCCCAAGGGGGTGCCGCCACTGCTGAGCAGCCGTGAATAGTTGAACTCTGTGCCCGGCCCTTCCATCGCATCGGTGGTGAAGACCGTATCGCGCGACCGCTGGGCCTCCACGAAAAACGGCGCGGAGGCATAGCTGGTGCCGATCAGGTTGCGATTGGTCGCCGCGACCACGCGGCCCGACAGGTCCAGCAAACGGATCGACGCTGCGGACACATCATCGCGGGCCGAAATAAGCGCGGCCGATGTCTCGGAGAAATCACCGCTGGACAGAGATCGCGTCAGGGCCGGATCGCGGGCCAGCAGGAGCGGCACGATCGACATCCGCTGCAATTCCGAAATCAGGTTGCCCGTGTACAGCGCCAGACGCAATTCCGTGCGCACACGGGTGGTTTCGGTAAATCGCTGGGTCAGCCACGCATTGGTAAACCACATCGCGCCAGCGGCAAGGCACAGGATGCCAAAAACCGCCAGACGCACAAGAATGCGCCCGCGTCGGGTCCGATCGCGGGGCACAGTCTTTGTCTCGATGGTTAAGGTATGCGACATGCGCCAAATCTAGGCGAAGGCCTCAGGCGCAACAAGTCTCAAAGCTTCAGGCCGAGACAAGCCCGTCCAGCAAGGAGCGGAAAAGCGCCGCCCCGTCCGTACCGCCATGATTTGCATCCACCGCGCGCTCGGGGTGGGGCATCATGCCCAGAACCCGACGGTTTTCCGACAGGACACCGGCGATATCATCCACCGAACCATTGGGGTTGTCGCCATAGCGGAAGGCCACACGGTCCTCGCCCTGCAGCGCCTTCAACCCTTCGGCATCAATCTGGTAATTGCCATCGTGGTGGGCAATCGGGATCAGGATCTCCTGGCCTTTGGAATAGCCTGCGGTGAACACGCTGTCTTGGGTGGCAACGGTCAGCGGCACCGGCTTCGAGATATATTTCAGCCCGCCATTGCGCATCAGCGCCCCCGGCAGAAGGCGCATCTCGGTCAGCACCTGAAAGCCGTTGCAGACCCCGATCACGTAACCGCCCTTATGCGCGAATTCGACCAGCGCGCGCCCGATGGGCGACTGGGCCGCAATCGCGCCACAGCGCAGGTAATCGCCATAGGAGAAGCCGCCGGGCACGCCCACGACATCCACCCCTGCCGGCAATTCGGTTTCTTTGTGCCAAACACGAACAACCTCGGCTCCGGCTTTCTCGAAACCGACGATCAGATCGCGGTCACAATTCGATCCGGGAAAGGTGATGACGGCTGCCTTCATGGCGACGCTCCTGTCTTACAGCTGCGCTAGAGTTGCAAAGGGGGGACGCGCTGCGCCCTCCCCGACTGTCTTCTCAGACGATTTCGACCGTGTATTTCTCGATCACGGTATTGGCCAGAAGCTTCTCGCACATGGACTGCACTTCGGCTTCTGCGGCAGCCTTGTCGGCGGCCTTCAGGTCAAGCTCGATCACTTTGCCTTGGCGCACGCCTTCCACGCCGGCAAAACCAAGCGCACCAAGCGCGTGGCGAACGGCCTCACCCTGCGGGTCCAGAACCCCATCCTTCAGCATCACGTGAACGCGGGCTTTCATCGGTGTCATCCTCTGCAAGTCTTAGGGCAGCGTGCTGCCTTTGGTCATCGGAGACCGGCATGCCGGTCCCCATTCAGTCTGTGTCGGTCCCACCAATCAGATGCAGACCGCGGTGTGGTCAATTAATCAGCGTGGGCTTGGAGCCATTGCCCTGCTCGGGCAGCACGCCCAGACGACGGGCGACTTCGCTATAGGCATCGGTCAGGCTGCCCAGATCGCGGCGGAACACATCCTTATCAAGATGCGCGCCGGTTTTGACATCCCACAGGCGGCAGCTGTCGGGGCTGATCTCGTCGGCCACGATCAGACGCATGAAATCGCCTTCCCAGATACGACCGATCTCGATCTTGAAGTCGATCAGCTTGATGCCGACCCCAAAGAAGATGCCCGACAGGAAGTCATTCACCCGCAGCGCCAGCGCCACGATATCGTCGAGATCCTGCTGATTGGCCCAGCCGAACGCCACGATATATTCCTCCGGCACCAGCGGGTCGCCAAGCGCGTCGTTCTTGTAGCTATATTCCACGATCGGGCGCGGCAGCGGCGTGCCTTCTTCCAGACCCAGACGCTTGGCAATCGAACCGGCGGCAAAATTGCGCACGATCACTTCCAGCGGCACAACCTCGACCTGACGGATCAGTTGCTCGCGCATATTGAGGCGGCGGATGAAGTGGTTCGGGATGCCGACATTGGTCAGACCGTTCATGAAGAACTCCGACAGGCGGTTGTTCAGAACCCCTTTCCCGTCGATCACGTCCTTCTTCTGAGCGTTAAAGGCCGTCGCATCATCCTTGAAATACTGGACCAGTGTTCCCGGTTCCGGGCCTTCGAACAGGATCTTCGCTTTGCCTTCGTAAATCTTTTTGCGCCGGGGTGCCATGTGCTCTCCACTCGGATAATGACCCGGACGCGCCCCATGCGCGCCAATCGGACATGCGGGCAAACCTATGCCCTTTCTCGCCCCTATAGGCCAAGCCCTCTTTCGCCGCAAGCCTGCAACGCAAACCAAAGGTTCCGCACTTGGCATTTCCGGCGCTTTGTGACGCGCGACGCGCAAAAACAGCACAACCCGTAGCAGTGTGTTATGAACGTTAAGCTCGTGTAAGGGCCTTCGCCCTAGTCTCGCTCTCGCGAAACGGAGGACGAGTGATGCGTCATTACGGAAAAATTGCCGGACAACAGGCATCAGAAGCAAAAGCATGGCTGGACAGGACCGTTCTGGATGCCCGAAGCCATGACATCGCGCTGCCCGCCCCTGATCTCTCCGATCCGTCCTATGCCGAACGCCATCCGGAGGCGATGATCATGGCCGAAACCGCACGTCTTCTAGAGGCGGATGGCCCCGCCGAGGCACTGGCTGATCCGGCAGAGATTCCGGCCAAGACGCAGTCTCTGGCATGGGGCAAAGCGGTGCGGCGGCAACTGGCCGCGATTGTGATGCTGGCGGCTTTTGCATGGGTTCTGCGCGACCGTGTAACCGGGCTCGATTATACGGCGATTCTCTCCTCGCTCACGCAGGTCTCCGCCTTGCAATGGATGGGCGCGATGCTTGCGACATGTCTCTCCTTTGCGGCACTGGCCAATTATGACGCGCTGATCCACAAGATCATGGAGACCGGCCAGCACGACCAGCAGGCCAGACGCGCGGGCTGGGTATCGATCGCGATCTCGCAGACCGTGGGCTTCGGTCTGATTTCCGGCGCACTTGTGCGCTGGCGGATGCTGCCCGGCTTCTCGATGATCGAAGCCTCTAAGATGACGGCCATGGTCGCTGCGACCTTTCTGGCAGGCTGGGCGGTCGTCACGGCGATCGTGGTCATCATCACGCCCGTGCAGCTGCCGGGCCTGCCCGTTTTTGCCCTACAGGGTTTTGCCCTTCTGGGGCTGTTTCTGGGTGGCGGTGTGGCCGCACTTGCGCTGTGGAACCCTGTCGTCAAGATCGGAAAATGGCAGCCGCGCCTGCCCAGCCTGCCGATCATGGGGCGGATTCTGTGGCTGACCGTCCTCGACACCGCTTTTGCCGCGCTTGCGCTCTGGGTTTTGTTGCCCGCTGAAACCGTGCACCCGCTGGTGGCGCTATATCCGGCCTTTCTGCTGGCATTGGGTGCGGGCTTCATTTCCGGCACGCCGGGCGGGGTCGGGCCGTTCGAGGTGACGCTTCTGATGCTGCTGCCCGGAGCCGAGCAGGCCCCGCTTCTGGCCGCGATCGTGGCGTGGCGCGTTGTGTATTACGGTGCGCCCGCGGCCTTGGCCCTCGGCATGCTGGCACTTGGCGCGCCGGTAAGGCACCTGCCGCCGCGCGGGCGCCTGGTGCCTGCCGCCCGTGAATTCACCCCCCGCATCGCCGCTCTGGCAGCGCAAAGCCCCCATGCCGAATTCGGCATTCTCCGTCAGGGCGAACATTTCGTTCTGCTGGGCGAGAACATGCGCTCGGGCTGGATGATCGGCCAGACACAGCAGGCCTTGGTGGGGCTGCGCGATCCGGTCGGGGCGCACTCCCTGCCGGAAATGTTGCGCAGCCTCAGGATCGAGGCCCGCGATCAGGGACGATTGGCCTGCCTTTACAAGATCAATGCGCGCACGGCACTAGAGGCCCGCAGGGCGGGCTGGGCGGTGACGCCTGTCGCGCAGGAATGCTGGCTGCGTCCGGACCGGTTTTCCCTTGATGGTCCCGCCCTATCGGGCCTGAGGCGCAAGTTGCGCAAAGCCCAAAAAGCGGGGGTGGAATGCCTTCACTGCCTTGACGAGATGCCGCTCGCGCAGATGACGGAGGTTGCGGCAGAATGGGCCCTCGCCCGCGGCGGCGAAAGGGGGTTTTCCATGGGGCGCTTTGACACCGGATATGTCAGCGGCCATGAGGTCATTCTGGCCTGGCATGCAGGGCGATTGGTGGGGTTTGCCAGTTTCCATAGCAACATCCACGAATGGGCTCTGGACCTGATGCGCACGACCGATGACGCGCCGGATGGCACCATGCACCAACTGATCGTCACAGCGATAGAGGCGGCACGGGCGGAAAACTGCCCGCGCCTGTCTCTCGCCGCGCTCCCTCCCCGCCCGGATCAGATCGAAGGACCTGCGGCGATGATCTGGCGGCGCGCGGAAAAAGGACGGGGAGCCGTCGGGTTGCGCCAGTTCAAAATGGGGTTTGCCCCCCAGTTGAGCACACTTTATATTGCCGCCCCCTCGCGATCGGCCCTTGCCCTTGCGGCGGCCGATATCGCGCGGATCATCCGCAAGCCACCGCCCCTGCCGCAGACATCTATCCACAGGGAGTGAATTGAACTCGGCGCCCTTGCGTGGCAAGTGGAGCACGCAGCGCGGGTCCCTAATGGCCTCCGGCTGCCCTGCGCATCTGACCGACGAGTGGTACCATGACCAAGCGATTACAGCAGCTCCTTGCAGAGAACGATACTCTGCTCGCGGATGCGGCAACCGGCACGACCCTGTTCAATATGGGGCTGCCCGCCGGCCATCCCGCCGAGCTATGGTCTGTGGAACATCCGGAGCATGTCACGGCCCTTCATCAGGAGGCGCTGGAAAATGGCGCGCAGATCCTGTGCACCAACAGCTATGGCGGCAATCGCTGCCAGCTTGAACGTTTCGGACGTGGCGCACAGGCCCCGCTGCTGGCCACCGCAGCGGCCCGACTGGCGCGCAAGATTGCCGATCAGGCCCCCGACCCTGTGATCGTGGCAGGGTCCGTCGGACCGACGGGCGAGATTTTTGCCCCGATGGGGACGATGACCCGCCAACGCGCCGTCGAGATCTATACGGAGCAGGCGCGCGCCTTGCGCGAAGGTGGGGTCGATCTGCTGTGGTTTGAAACGCTTTCCTCCCTTGAGGAGGTCCATGTTGCTGAAATCGTCGCACGCGACTGCGCGATGGAATGGTGCATCAGCATGAATTTCGACACTGCCGGACGCAGCATGATGGGGGTCAGCCCCACCGAGTTCACCCGCAAGCTGGACAAGCTGGCATATAAACCCGTGGCCGCCGGAGCGAATTGCGGCATGGGGGCATCGGATCTTTTGCGCAGCATTCTGGAAATGGCCGCCAGCGGAACGGATATCCCGCTGATTGCGAAGTCGAATGCCGGCGTCCCCCATTTCCATCATGGAGAGCTGCACTATACCGGCACGCCAGAGTTAATGGCCGAATATGCCTTGATGGCGCGGGATTGCGGCGCACGGATCATCGGCGGTTGCTGCGGCACTCAGGGCGCACATCTGGCAGCCATGCGCGACGCCCTTGCCCGCACGCCGAAATCCTCACGTCCAACGCTGGATCAGATCGCGCAGGCTCTGGGCCGGTTTTCGAACGGCGCATAACGGCGCCGCGATCTGCGGGCCTGAGGCTGACCGCTTCCGGCAGAGGCCCGCAGCATACGGCTCCCCAAGCCCCCCAGAACCCAAACTCACCGTCAGGCCGATTCTGTCACACTTTTGAAACGCCGCCGGACTGCACAAGCACTAGGCGTTTCACGGGCCAAATCACCGCATATTGCAATTTTGTGATATTTTTAGAGCTTATCATGGCGCGACCCATCTTTTCCTTAACCTTTTGCCGTCCCATATTGGAAAGGTAAGGAGAAACCGATGCCGTTACCAACCTTCCTCTTGCTCATCCTGGCCGTGCTTGTCGCAGCCGGAGCAACCTTGTGGTTCGCCATTTCGGCAGGGATCCCCGCCCCCGCCGTCGCATTGGTTTTGCTGGGCTGCGTCGGAGTGGCGCGGCTGATGGAGCGGATCGAGTAATCCGCTCCTACCCCTTTGATCACAAAGCAACGCCCTGACGACCTGCGAGATCGGTCACGAACTGCCATGCTACGCGCCCCGAACGTGACCCGCGTGTGGCCTGCCACTCGATTGCCTCCGCCCAAAGCGCCTCATCCGAAATCGTAAGACCGTAACGGTCGCAATAGGCGCGGATCATCTTGAGATAATCGTCCTGCGAACAGGGATGGAAGCCCAGCCACAGACCGAACCGGTCGGACAGGGACACTTTCTCTTCCACCGCCTCGCCCGGATTGATCGCGGTAGAGCGCTCGTTCTCGATCATATCGCGCGGCATCAGATGGCGGCGGTTCGAGGTTGCGTAAAGAATGACATTTGACGGGCGCCCTTCGATCCCGCCATCCAGAATGGCCTTCAGAGATTTGTAATGCCGGTCATCGTGATCGAAGGACAGATCATCACAAAACAGGATGAAGCGGATTTCGGGAGCCGCGCGCAGATGCGCCAGCAGACGCCCGACAGATGGCAGATCGTCGCGCGACAGCTCCACCAGTTTAAGCGGCAAGCCCTGTTTGACGGCCTGCGCATGGGCCGCCTTCACCAGGGACGACTTGCCCATACCGCGCGAACCCCAAAGCAGGGCGTTATTGGCCGCCGCCCCGCGCGCGAATTGCAACGTGTTCGTCAGCAGGATATCGCGGGACCGGTCGATGCCCTGCAGCAGATCGAAATCCACCCCATTGACCTCGGCCACCGGATCCAGCCGGTCAGGAGACGTGCGCCACGCGAAAGCGGTCGCGGCGGCAAAGTCGGGGGCAGGCATCGGCGCAGGCGACATGCGTTCAAGCGCCTCCGCGATGCGGGTCAGGGCGTCTTGCCCGCCTTGGGGGGGCACGCTTGACAGATAGTCCAGAATGCGCCCCTCCTCGGCATCTTGCAGCGGGCGCTGGCCATCAAGAAACTGGACCAGAATATCCTCGCGCAGCCCCGTCGCCGTGCCCAGATCCTGATTGGTCAGGTTACGGCGCGCCAATTCGTATTTCAGGTCATTGCGGTGCATGGGATCGTCCTTCGAAAATGAACCCCGGACATGGCAAGCATCTCCGGGGCGATAAATCTGTCAGTGTTAAAGTTCAGGAGGATTTGTTCTCGGGGTCCTCGTCGTCCTCGTCATCCTCTTCGACCCATGTCCCCTCCGCCCGCATCCGCGCTTCGCGGTTACGCTCGATCCGGCGCACAAGGAAGATCGACACCTCGTAAAGACCGTAGACGACCGTGAACAGGATCACCTGCGAGATGACATCAGGCGGGGTCGCGATAGCTGCCACGATCAGGATGGCCACAACCGCATATTTGCGCACGCTGCCCAGACCAGCCGCAGAGACCAGCCCCGCCTTGCCCATCAGCGACAGCAACACCGGCAACTGGAAACAGATCCCGAAGGCCATCACGAATTTCACGGTCAGCGACAGGTATTCCTGCACCGAGCCCTGAAAACCGATAGCGGCCATATCATTGGCCGCGGCCCCGTCGGGAGTAAATCCGCCCTGCTGGAAGCCGAGAAAGAAATTGAACGCAAGCGGCAGGATCACGTAATAGGCAAAAGCCGCGCCGGCAAAGAACATGATCGGCGAGGCGATCAGGAACGGCAGAAACGCGTTTTTCTCCGAGCGATAGAGCCCCGGTGCCACGAAACGCCACATCTGGTAGGCGATAATCGGGAAAGACAAGGCAAACCCGCCCATGAACGAGATCGTCACCGCGACGAAGAAGCCTTCCTGCAGCTTGATCAGATAGAGCCCGCAATGCTGGCCGCGGTCCGCCAGAGCATGGCAGATCGGATGGGTCAGGAAGTTGAAGATCGGGTTCCAGACGGCATAGCAGGCTACCATCGCCACAATGAAAGCGGCCAGCGAATACAGGATACGCGTGCGCAATTCGGCAAGGTGTTCGATCAGCGGCGCTGCGCTGTCTTCAATATCGTTCTCGGCGCTCATGGCGTCTCTTTTCTTTCCGCGCCCCGATCCTGCGCCGCAACCGGCGCATCGGTGGCCGGTACCTCGGCAGGGTGGCTCGGCGCTGCGATCTCGGGCTCGTCCGCAAGCTCGGACGGGTCGATTTGCGCCGCCAGATTGGGATCAGGCTCGGCCACGGGGGCCGTGGCCTGCTCTGCCGCTTGCGGGCTGGTGGCCGCTTTGGGCAGGCCGGGCTGCCATTTCTCGAACTTCTCGGTCGCGCGTTCCAGCGCATCCAAGCCCAGAGCCTTCTTGGACGTCAGCCCTTTCAGCTCTTTGGAGGTTTCGGCAAGACCGGCCTGATCTGCCGCATCCTCCATCGCCCGCGAGAACTCGCGGGCCATCGCCTTGGCCTTCCCTGTCAGACGCCCGAGGGTCCGGAACATGACAGGAAGATCCTTCGGCCCGACGACGATCAAGGCGACCACGCCGATAACCAGAAGTTCGCTCCAACCGATATCAAACATTCAGGGCCTCCAGCCGCTGTCTCGCAGCTCAGACCTTGTCTTTCTTGTCCTCGGGGGTCACATCACGCGCCTCGGTGCGTGAGGGGTCGTTGCTGGCATCCTCGATCTCGTTCGAGCTGTCCTTCACCCCTTTTTTGAAGGCCGTAATGCCCTTGCCGACTTCGCCCATCAAAGACGAGATCTTGCCGCGTCCAAACAGGACAAGAACCACAACAGCGATCAGAAGAAGGCCCGGAAGGCCGATATTGTTCAGCATAGTCTACTCCACACGCAGGGCCAGCCACCACAGGTCGGGGACAGGCCAATCGGACACCACGTTTATGGCCTCCGGTTCCTCAATCAAAGCCCCAATCGTTCCCGTTGACGTGAATTTTAAGCAACATGTGGAAATTCGCACGATTTATAAGCAGTGCCCGTGACATATCTTTGCCGCCATGCTACCGGCAAGGCAGTCTTCATGCCATAATTCTGGCATCCATCTTTTCCGGGGGTCTTATGGCTGTCGCCGACTATCTTACCGCTTTTGTCACGCTGTTTGTGGTTATTGACCCTATCGGCCTTGCACCGGTCTTTATGGCCCTTACCAGCGGCGTGCCCACCCAGAAGCGGCGCGGGATCGGTTTTCGCGCCGTGGCCATCGGGGCCGTGCTGCTGACGCTGTTCGGGCTGTTCGGGCAGAATATCCTTGACGGGATCGGCATCTCGATGCCCGCCTTCCGCATTGCGGGTGGGGTACTGCTGTTCCTGACCGCGCTCGACATGCTCTTCGAGCGGCGCACCAAGCGGCGGCAGGATCAGGGTGAGGAACATGCGCAAGACCCCGATCACGACGATCCGTCGGTCTTCCCGCTGGCAACCCCGCTGATTGCCGGACCGGGGGCGATGGCCTCGATGATCCTGCTGACAGGGCAAGGCGATGGCACAGCGCTGCATACGATCGCCATTCTGGGCGTCATGCTGGCGGTGCTGCTGTGCGTGATGGCCTCTTTCGCCATTGCCGCCCCTGTCGAGCGCCTGCTGGGGCGCACCGGCGTGATGGTGGTGACACGGCTGCTGGGGATGCTGCTGGCCGCGCTTGCGATCCAGTTCATGCTGGACGGGCTGCACAAAGCTGGCCTCAGCGGCATTCTCTAAGCGATTACAGGCACAAGCCCCCGAGCAAAAGACCGGCGCCAGACAGAAGAAGGCACTGGCATTTCCGCCCTGTGCCCGCCATATATATCCGATGACCGGAGATGATATTGGCCAGCTTGTCTATCTTGTTCTGCTGCTGACAGTGGTTGGCGGCTATGTCATGTTCGATTTCAGGCGCAATCTCTCGCGCAGGCTGCAGCAGCTTGCGATCTGGGCGCTGATCTTTCTGGGCGTCCTCGCCGCTGTCGGGCTGTGGGCCGACATCCGCAGCACCGTCCTGCCCAGCCAGAAAGTCATCGCCGAAAACCGCATCGAGGTCCCCAAAGCGCCGGACGGGCATTTCTACCTGACCGCGAAGGTCAATGGCAAACCGATCCGCTTTATCGTCGATACCGGCGCCACGACCATCGCCCTCAGCCGCGAGGATGCCCGAAAGGCGGGCATCAACACCAGCGATATGGCCTTTATCGGGCGGGCGAGCACGGCCAATGGCATGATTCGCACCGCCCCCGTCCGGCTTGCCACAATGGATCTGGGCCCGATCCACGACACCAACGTCCCCGCAAGTGTCAACGCCGCCGAGATGGACGGCTCGCTGCTGGGGATGACCTATCTCAGCAAATTCGCCCGTATCGAACTGAGTGCGGACAAACTTATTCTTGAGCGCTGAACTAAGGATTTGCGATCAAACGAATTTGACGTTAATTTGCATCGTATTATCTAATTAAAAAGTTTCTGGTAACGAACGCGGTATGCGATTGCGTTTATAATACCTATGAAAGAAGGATCGCGCCTTATGGTCTCGGTTTTAGATACAGAAAAAGTAGAGAATGGCGCCAAACTGTCCCCCGAGGAAATGACCGGAAGGGCACAAGAGGCAGCGGGGCTGCTGAAAGCCCTGTCCCATGAGGGACGGCTGATGATCCTGTGCCACCTGACCGAGGGCGAACGCTCGGTGAGCGATCTGGAAAACCTGCTGGGCGCGCGTCAGGCTGCGGTAAGCCAGCAACTGGCGCGGCTGCGTCAGGATGGCCTTGTCGAAACCCGTCGCGACGGGAAAACCATCTTTTATTCGATCCGTGACGAACGTGTGAAGCGCCTTCTGACCACGATGTACGAGCTCTTCTGCGCCTGAAGTTGCGCCCTACGCGCCACGTTTGTGCAATTCGCTGTTTTGCCGACCTTTCCCCGAGACTCAAATCGGGATAAAGCCAGAGGCGCAATCACAGCGAGTTAGAGGACCGTCATGCACGACATTCGCGCGATCCGTGAAAATCCCGAAACCTTCGATGCTGCTCTGGCACGCCGCGGGCTGGAGCCGATGTCGGCGCAGATCCTCTCGATCGACGAGGCCCGCCGCAAGGCCATCCAGACCGCCGAGGAAGCCAAGGCCGAACAGAATGCCGCCTCCAAGCAGGTCGGCGCGGCCAAGGCCGCAGGCAATGACGCCGAATTCGAGCGTCTGCGCGCGCTGGTTGCGGACAAGAAAGCCGAAGTGGCGGCCATGCAGACCGAGGCTGGCGCCAAGGATGCGGAGCTGCGCGATCTGCTGATGACCATTCCCAATATCGTGCTCGACGAGGTGCCGCAGGGCGCGGACGAGGACGACAATGTGGAAATCCGCAAATGGGGCGACGTTCCGAGCTATGGCTTTGCGCCGAAAGAACATTACGAGCTGTCCGGCGTGGGCGCGAATATGGATTTCGAAGTGGCGGCCAAGCTGTCCGGCTCGCGCTTTGTGGCGCTGCGTGGCGGTGTGGCCCGTGTCCACCGTGCATTGGCGCAATACATGCTGGATCTGCATGTCGATACGCATGGGCTGGTCGAGAATATCACGCCCGTTCTGGTGCGTGACGAAGCGATGCTGGGCACCGGCCAGCTGCCGAAATTCTCGGAAGACAGCTATCAGACGACCAATGGCTGGTGGCTGATCCCCACCGCCGAGGTGACGCTTACCAATTTCGCCAGCGGCGAAGTCTGGGACGAAGCCACCCTGCCCCGCCGCTATGTCGCCCATACCAACTGCTTCCGTTCGGAGGCAGGCTCTGCGGGTAAGGACACCTCGGGCATGCTGCGCCAGCACCAGTTCGAGAAGGTCGAGATGGTCACCATCTGCCATCCCGAAAAAGCCATCGAAGAGCATGAGCGCATGGTGACCTGCGCCGAAGCCGTGCTGGAAGGTCTGGGCCTGCCCTATCGCCGGATCATCCTATGCACCGGCGATATCGGCTTTGGCGCGCAGAAAACCTATGATCTCGAAGTCTGGCTACCGGGGCAGAACACCTATCGCGAGATCTCTTCCGTCTCCACCTGTGGCCAGTTTCAGGCCCGCCGCATGAACGGGCGCTTCAAGCCCGCCGATGGTGGCAAGCCCGAATTCCTTGCCACGCTGAACGGTTCGGGTCTGGCCGTGGGGCGCTGCCTGATCGCCGTTCTGGAAAACGGCCAGCAGGAAGATGGCTCGGTGGTTCTGCCCGAGGCTCTGCACCCCTATCTGGGCGGCAAGACCAAACTGGTAGAGGGCGCCCTCGTCTGAGGCATTCCGCCAAGGCTGCCTTTTAAGGATGGCCGCTATAGGACGCTCCTATGACCTGTGTCATGGGAGCGTTTTTCATTATATATTAAGGTTACGCCACCCGATGGAACGGAGAACCGATCATGACCCGTCTTCTGCAAGATCCGGAACACCTCGCCCGCGAGATCTGTGACATGGATGACGTCTCGATTGCGGCCTATGTCTCGCAGCTCTGCTACGAGCGCAAGCTGACCAAGATCGTGCATACCCTCAACGAGGCCGAAAGCGCGCCCTCCGGCACAGCCAAGGCGGCGCTGGATCATCTGGGATTTATTTGACCCCGAAGGGAACTTTCGGAACTCTGGCCCGTTCCTGCTGGAAACAACTGCAGGACAGTCCGCAATGTTCCGCCAAACCTTCCGCATGAAAGCCATTCTGCTTTTCGTCGCGACACTGGCTTTCGTTCTCTCGCCGCTCTGGTCTCCCTCGTTCAAAGGGTATGATCCCAGCATGTTCCCCAACCCCGTGGACAAACCTGCCGTGCAACCGGCGGGATGGGCATTCTCGATATGGTCGCTGATCTATCTGTGGCTGGTGATCCACGCGGCGTGGGGGCTGTTCAAACGCGCCGAGGTCTCCGGCTGGGACCAACCGCGCTGGCCGCTTTTTCTGTCGCTGGCCCTTGGCGCAAGCTGGCTTGTGGTTGCCACATCGCAGCCTTGGCTTGCCACGCTGCAAATCTGGATCATGTGGGCAGCCGCTGTCTGGGCAATGGCGCGCGCGCCTCGCACGCTTGAGCCCGCGCTGCTGTCCTGGCCGATCTCGCTTTACGCAGGCTGGCTGACCGCTGCCTCTGCCGTAGGGACGGGCGTGGTGCTGATCGGCTATAATATCGGCTCCGAAACGGTGGTCACCCTTCTGATGCTGTCACTGGTGGCGGCGATCAGCCTGACACTGATTTTATGGCTGCGCCCGCCACGTGGTTATGCCCTTGGCGTGATCTGGGCCTTGATCGGGGTGATCGCGGCAAACTGGGGCCATGACGTTATCATGCTGCCAGCCTGCATCTACGCGCTGGCCCTGCTCGTCCTGACCTTCTGGCAGCCGCGCAGCCCGCGACATGGCTATTCCCATTAACCGCCCTATCGGCGAGAGGTCAAAAAGAAACCCCGGCACACAGGCCGGGGTTTTTGTTAGTCGTCTTTGCTTTTGTCTTTCGTCTTGCGACGTTCGGCAGCGGCGGATTTGAACGCGGCCTGTTTCTTGGCATCCACGTGTTTTTTAAGACGCGAAGGGATGGATTTCTTCTTGTCCTTATAGGGGTTGGCCTTGCCCTGATCGCGGAAATAGATCCGGATCGGCGTGCCCCCCATATCAAAGCTCTCACGCAGCCCGTTCACCAGATAGCGGCCATAGGCTTCGGGGATCTTGTCGGTATGGGTGGCCTTCACCACAAATCCTGGCGGGCGCGTCTTGGCCTGCGTCATATAGCGCAGCTTGATCCGGCGGCCACCGGGGGCGGGCGGCGGGTGCGCCTCGGTCATGGCCGAGAGCCAGTTGTTCAGTTTCGCGGTGGGCACACGGCGGTTCCAGACCTCATGCGCCTTCAGGATCGCGGCATGAAGGCGGTCAAGCCCCTTGCCGGTTTTCGCCGAAACGGTCACCAGCGGCGCGCCTTTGAGCTGCGGCAACAGGCGCTCGAAGGCCTCGCGCAGTTCCAGAAGCTTCGCGGGCTTATCGTCTTCGAGGTCCCATTTATTGGCCGCCACAACAACGGCACGGCCCTCGGTTTCCGCGAAATCGGCAATCCGTAGATCCTGCGTTTCAAACGGGATATTCACATCCAAGAGAACCACCACGACCTCGGCAAAGCGCACGGCGCGCAGACCATCGGCCACGGAAAGCTTTTCCAGCTTTTCGTTCACGCGGGCCTTCTTGCGCATACCGGCAGTGTCCCAGATGCGCATGGGCGTGCCCATATAGTCGGTTTTCACCGAGATCGCATCGCGGGTGATGCCTGCCTCGGGGCCGGTCAGCAGGCGGTCCTCATTGAGGATCTTGTTGATCAGCGTCGACTTCCCCGCATTCGGACGACCGATCACGGCAAGCTGCAGCGGTTTGGCCGCCGAGGGAGGGATATAGGCGGGGATGTCATCTTCCGACAGCTCATCCTCGATCACCACATCGGTCTCGGGGAGTGCGGCCACATTCTTGGCGGCGAAGTCATCGGCCAGCGGGCGCAGCACATGGTAGAGGTCATCCATGCCCTCGCCATGCTCTGCCGAAATCCGCAGCGGCTCGCCCAGACCGAGGCTCCAGGCCTCCAGGGCGCCTGCCTCACCGGCATTGCCTTCGGCCTTATTGGCGGCCAGAATCACATTGGCATTCTTGCGGCGCAGGATATCGGCGAAGATCTCGTCGGCAGGGGTCACACCGACACGGGCATCCACCACGAAGAGACAGATATCGGCCTCTTCCACCGCGCGCTCGGTCAGGCGGCGCATACGGCCCTGAAGGCTGTCATCCTCGGCCAGCTCCAGACCGGCGCTATCGATCACGATAAAGCGCAGATCGCCAAGGCGCGCGTCGCCCTCGCGCAGGTCGCGGGTCACACCGGGCGTGTCATCGACAAGCGCCAGACGCTTGCCGACCAGACGGTTGAACAGGGTCGACTTGCCGACATTAGGGCGACCAACGATCGCGAGGGTAAAGCTCATAAGGCCCTCCTTGGGCGGCGCAGCCCCGTACGGGATGCGCGGATTCGAACGCGTCTCCTACACGGGACGCGGGCGCGGGTCAAACACTGTTAAAAGAAAACCGGGCAAAAGCCCGGCTTCCTTCGATCAAACCCCTCAGCGATAGGCCAGAAGCTTGCCATCGCGCGAAACGACATAAAGCGTGCCGCCTGCCACCACAGGGGCCGAAGCCGCACCGCCGGGCAGATCGACCGCCGCCAGAAGCTTGCCCGAGGCCGGATCGAACACCCGCAGACGGTTGTCGGACGAGGCGACAAACAGCTTGTTGCCGGCCAGAACCGGCCCGTAATGCGCATAGATCGCCTGTTGTTTCTTCGGCTTTTCCTTGACGTAATAGGGCATATCCACGGCATAGATCTCGGCACCGGTGGCGGCATCAAGACGGGTCAGCTTGGCTTCATCCGAAATCAGGAAGACCGAACCGCCCGCCACGACCAGCGGCGAGGTCGCCCCTGTTTTGGCCACCCATTTCTGCTTGCCCGATGCCAGATCGAAGGCGGCAGACCGGCCTGCCGAGGTGCCTGCATAGACGACATCGCCCACGATGACGGGATCGCCCGTCAGATCAACGATGCTCCCGAAGGCACGGCCCAGACGGCGGCCCGGAACGCGGGCCTGCCACATGTCGAAACCGCCTTTAGGCAGCGTGGCCATCAGATCCCCCGAGGGGAAGGGGAAGACAGCCGTATTGCCCCCCACCGCAGGGGCCGAGACCCCCGTCATGGCCGAGGGCGAGGCCCCGCCCTGCATCTGCCATTCCACTTTGCCATCTGCCGGACGGATCGCCCATGCCGAACCGTCACGCGCAACGACATAGACCAGACCATCCGCCACGGTCGGCGCGCCACCGATCGAGACGCCGAAATCCTGACGCCAGCGCACATTGCCGGACGCTGTATCCACCGCCACCAGCTCGCCATAGCCCGTGGTCACAAACAGCGTATTGCCCGAAGCGGCCAGACCACCGCCCGACGCCGAGCCGGGGGTTTCATTGGCCGGCACCAGATTGGCGCGCCACAATGTCTGCCCCGAGGTCGAGGTGGCGGTGACATCGGTATGGCTGTCGAGCGTAAAGATCCGCCCTCCCGACACGACCGGATCCGAGGTAATGCGGTATTTGCGGGCATCCCCCTGCCCGATCCCTGCCTGCCAGACCAGCGTCGTTCCCTGCCCGATGGCCGCATTCGGCGCGTGGTGGGTCGGGCCGCCGGCACGTTGGGGCCAGTCGGCATTGGCGGTCACAGCGGGCAGGCTGAGCGCCGTCGAGGTGACAGGAGCCACCTCGGTTGCGGTATCGGAGAGCACATCGCGCGGATCAAGCCGATCGCCCTGAAGGACAACTTCCTTTTCGCAGGCGGAAACCGCCAGCATCATGCCAAGGGCCGCCATTTTGTGAACAAGCTTCACCGCGCTACTCCTGCCGTCAATGTTACTTCGGAAATACGCGGGCAGCCTGCCCGCGCAAGGGCTCAGCCCTGTTTCATCTCGCCACCAAGGGCCACAATAAGCTGCGTCAGGCGTTGCTGCACCCCCGAGGTCAGATCAGCCTCCTGCAGCATGGATTGCGCCTGGCTGATGGCCTCATCTGTTTTGCCATCTGCCACCAGCACCAGAATCTGCTGTTCCTGTGCCAGTTCGGAATAGGGCGCTCCGGGCTTGGCCAGATCGGCCAGCATGGCATCGCGTTCGGACGCGGGCATCTGCGCCCCTTGCGCAAGGATCAGTTTCAGACGCGCCAGATCGTGCAAGCTGGGCGGCAGGGCCTGATTATCGGCGGCGGCCTGAAAATGGGTCACGGCCTGATCGGTCTTGCCGTCCTCCAATGCGGTGGCCCCTGCCACCAGATCCAGCACACCGGCCCGCGCCCCTTCGGCCGGAACATCTTTCAGCGCCGCCAGCGGATCTTCGGCTTTCATCGCCGCCATCACCCCGTCGCCAAAGCTTTGCGCCGCAGCATCACGCTGCTGGGTCTGGTATTCGTTCCATGCCGCCCCGCCCACAATGGCAAGCACCGCCAGAACGCCCACCCATCCCCAGCGTTTGAACACGCGGTAAAGACGGTCGCGACGCACCTCTTCGGTGACTTCGTCGATGAAACTGTCGGTCTCGCTCACGGGCCGCACTCCTTCGTCTTGCCAGCGGGTCGCAGAAGAATCCCGCCTGTCGGGCGAAGCTTGCCCGACCTGTTCCGGCCTTTCTTATACGCAAGCCTCCCCATCCGGCAAGGGCAGGCGGGCACAGGGCTAGCTTTGAGCCCCGTCTTCACGTTCAATTTCTGCCGATTGGCGCGCCCACATACGGGCATAGCGCCCGCCCTTGGCCAAAAGCGCCTCGTGGCGCCCCCGTTCGACGATCTCGCCCGCCTCCATCACGACAATCTGATCCGCATCGACAATGGTCGAGAGGCGGTGCGCGATGGTGATCACCGTGCGCCCCTGCCCCGCCTCGGCCAGCGAGGCCTGAATATCGCGCTCGGTCTGGGTATCCAGCGCCGAGGTCGCCTCGTCCAGCAGCAGGATTGGCGGGTTTTTCAGAATGGTGCGGGCAATCCCCACGCGCTGCTTCTCGCCGCCCGAAAGCTTCAGCCCGCGCTCGCCCACCTGCGTGTCATAGCCCTCGGGAAGGCTTTCGATGAAGTCGTGGATACGGGCGGCTTTCGCGGCGGCGATCACCTCGTCGCGCGTGGCCTGCGGGCGGGCATAGGCGATATTATAGCCCACACTGTCGTTAAACAGCACCGTATCCTGCGGCACGACACCGATCGCCGCATGCAGCGAGGATTGCGTCACATCGCGCAGATCCTGTCCGTCAATCTCGACCCCGCCCCCCGTCACATCATAAAAACGGAACATCAACCGGCCGATGGTCGATTTCCCCGACCCCGAGGGCCCGACCAAAGCCACCGTCTGGCCCGGCGCCACATCAAGGCTGATGCCCTTCAGGATCGGGCGTTCGGGCATATAGTGGAACCGCACATCGCGGAAGGTCACATGCCCGCCCGTCACCTGCAAGGGCGTCGCATCGGGTTTATCCTGCACCTCGGGGCGCTGCTCCAGCAGGTCATGCATCTCGCCCATATCGGTCAGACCCTGCCGAATATTGCGATAGACCGAGCCAAGGAAATTCAGCGGCGTGGTGATCTGGATCATATAGGCCTGTACCATGACAAAATCGCCCACGCTCAGCGCCCCGCGCATGGTCTCCATTGCCGCCATCACCATCACCGCACACAGTCCGGACGAGATGATCAGCGCCTGCCCTGCATTCAGAAAGGCCAGCGAGCGATCGGTGCGGATCGCGGCCTTCGCATAATCCGCCATAGAGGCATCGTATCGCGACATCTCCCACGCATCGGCATTGAAATATTTGACCGTCTCGTAATTGAGCAGACTGTCGATCGCCTTCTGGTTGGCCTCCTGATCGGCCTTATTCATCCGCTGGCGCACCCGCACCCGCCATTCGGTCACTTTCAGCGTGAAGACCACATAGGCCATGATCGTCACCAGCAGCACCAGCGCATAGCGCCAGTCGAAAGCGACGGCGAAAATCACCAGCACGAAGAGCATCTCGATGACCATCGGCAGAATGTTGAACAGCAGGAATGACAGGAAGACCTCGCTGGCCTTCACCCCCCGTTCGATAATCCGCGTGATCGCGCCGGTCTTGCGCCCGATGTGGTATCGCAGCGACAACATATGCATATGCCGGAAAGTCTTGAGCGCGATATCCTTGGTCGCGCGCATCTGCACCGGCGCGAAAATCGCATTGCGCAATTCGCTCACGCCCGAAGACAGAAACCGTGCCACCCCATAGGCCACGGTCAGCGCGACCGCCCCGAGCGGCAGCAGAAGCGCCGGATCGCGGGCATCACCCGACAGCGTATCGACGGCGAGCTTGTAAAGATAGGGCGTCAGCAGGGTGATGACCTTGGCCGTCACCAGCAGCAGCATCGCCCACACCACCCTGCGCCGGACCCAAGCGGCCTCGGCAGGCCACAGATAGGGCAGGATAAAGCGGATCAGCGTCCAGCCGCGCTTGCGGTCGGCCTTGGCGTCATCGGAGGGCAAAGAGGTATCGGGCGGCATATCTGGCATCTTTCGGCTGGGCTGCCCGCCGCAACCTAATCAAACAGGACGTCTCTGCCAACCCGCGGTTATTGCGGCAGATTGAAGACCTGTCCGGGATAGATCAGATCGGGATTGCGGATCTGGTCGCGATTGGCCTCGAATACGCGGACATAGAGAAACCCGTCGCCATAGGCCGCATGCGCAATGGCCCAAAGCGTATTGCCCGGCTGCACGGTCAGGATCTTGGCCTCTGTCGCAGCGCCATTGCTTTCGGCCACCGCATCGGCAAGGACCTGCGGCGTCTCGCGCAGGAAGGGCGTTTCGGCCCGCGACACCACCTGACCATCCGCCGCCACCGCATCGACCCGCAGCTGGTAGGTGCCCGGCGCGATCTCGGGTAGATCAAGCTGCCACCCCGTCTCGTTGCGGCGCGCAGGCGCGGATAGGGCCACCTGACGGTTGTCCAGATAGACCACCAGCCGAGCGCCATCGGCCAAGCCCCGTCCGGCAATCACCACATCGCCTTTCGCGTCATAGGAAAGGGTGTCTATCGCCAGACGGTCCAGCGCCGGCCCGAGCACACGCGCGCCCTGCGCATCGGTGATGATCGGACGCGGGGCGGCGGCGGGCGGGGTATCGGGCGCGGGGACCGCATCCGCCACCGCTTCCGAGGCGACCGGCACCGCCAGAAGCGGCGCGATCTGCAATGTCTCGGGGCTTTCGACAGCCGCCTGCCCCGCCCACGCCACCCGCAAACGGACAGATTGCGGCACATCCGACGGCGTGACCTCGAACTGTGTGGCGAAACTGCCGGCGGCATCGGCCACCACTTCGGCCATAACGGCGCCATCCACCAGCACCGTCACATGCGCGTCGGGCGCGGCACGACCGGCCAGCGTCACGGCCCCGTCAGGCGTGACATGCAGATTGTCGAAGCGCCCGCGGTCGGGATCGACCTCTGGCGCGGGCGCTTGTGCGACAGAAAGACCGGCCCCGGCCCGCCCGGTGGCCGTTACAGCACTAGGGGCCGTCGCATCAGGGACCGTCGCAGACACGGGCGGCGCGGCATCCGGTGCCGTGTCTGGCGCGGGCGACGGATCGGGCAGATGGCGCATCCACCAAAGCCCCGCCCCCCCGACAAGGGCTGCCATTACGACCCCGAGGATCAGGTGTTTTCGTGATACCGTGCTCATTGCGTGCGAACTCCTTGGGACCCGCACCCCGCGCTCTTCCCTTGCGGGAGCCTAGCGGCGGGCGTATGACCATACAACAAGTTTATGCAAGGCAGGCCCCTGCAAACCCGCTGATATTCCGAGCAAAAAAGAAAGAGATTCCCATGACCCAGCCCCGCCCCTCCGTCTGCGTCTTCTGCGGTTCCCGTCTTGGTGCGCAACCAAGCTACGAACAGGCCGCGACCGAGACGGGCCGGATGCTGGCGCATCGTGGCTGGCGGCTGGTTTATGGCGCAGGCGATGTGGGGCTGATGGGGGCGGTTGCCCGCGCCACACAACAGGCACAGGGAGAGACCTTCGGCGTTATCCCCGAACACCTGTTCTCGCGCGAGGTCGGCAAGCGTGACCTGACCAGCTATATCGTCACCGAAACCATGCATGAGCGCAAAAAGGTGATGTTCATGAATTCGGATGCCATCGTCTTGCTACCGGGCGGGGCCGGTTCGCTTGACGAGATTTTCGAAGTTCTCACATGGCGTCAGATCGGCCTGCACAAAAAACCGATTTTCATCCTGAATACCGATGGATACTGGGAGCCTCTGCGCCGCCTGATCGAGCAGGTGATCATCGAGGGCTTTGCCGATCCCAGCCTTGGCACTTTCCTGACATGGGCCGACACGGTGCCCGCGCTTGAAGCCGCACTGGACGCCGCCTTCACCGCCTGACCCCCTGCCTGCCAAATCACGCGGAGGGCTGGGCCTTCCGCGCAGCGCCCCGAAACCCCGACAGCGAATAAAGCGCCAAGGCCAGCCAGATCACCGGCAGGACCATCATCTGCACCGGTTGCAAGGGGTCGGCCAGCAGCAGCACCGCCACGGTCAGCTGTAGCGTCGGGTTGAGATATTGTATCAACCCCAGCGTCGCCAGACGCAGGCGTTGGGCCGCGTAGGAAAACAGCATCAGCGGCACCGCTGTCAGGCAGGCCGAGAGCACCAGAAACAGCGTCTCTGTCGTATCGCGCCCGAAATGTCCGGCATGGGCAGGGCCGAACCAGCCCAGTTCCAGCCCGATCAGATACACCGCCGATATCGGAGCCAGCACCAGAACCTCGACAGTCACCGTGACCAGCGGTTCGGTTTTCAGCTGTTTCTTGATCAACCCGTACATCCCGAACGTCACTGCCAGAATCAGCGGAATAACCGGCGCATGGCCCTGTGCGATGCCCATATAGATCACCGCCACAGCGACCAGCCCAATGGCCACCACCTGCAGGCTGCCCAGCTTTTCACGCAGGACGACCACCCCCAGCATGACCGAAAGCAGCGGCGAGATATAATAGCCGAAGCTCGCCTCCACCGGATGCCCGTTATGGATCGCCCAGACATAGGTGAACCAGTTCGCCGTTACGCAAAGCGACGCCAGAGTGATGATGCCAAGCGACTTCGGCCGCAGCGCCACACGCAGCGCCGGCAGCTTGCCCTTTAGTGCCAGAATGATCATGAACAGCACCGCCGACCAGAGCGTCCTGTGGGCAAGCACCTCGATCACCGGCACACGGCGCAAGACCGCAAAGAACAGCCCCGACAATCCCCAGATCGTGCAGCAACTGATGATTGCAACAACACCCTTGCCTGCTTCGGTCATATCATTCCCGCCCTGTCAGATCACCTGACCCAAAGCGGCCAGACAGGCGGTGTGCGCCTCGACCGGCAGAAAAGCAAGCCTCTGCCGATGCCAGTGCCCCCTGCCCCAATGCACAATGCCGCCCCCGAAGGTGCGGCATCGGCAGAGACGTCCCCGCAGAGCGACAAAACGTCGGAGATAGCGGCCCGAGGTGCCGAGGCACGCGCCTTATCCGCCACCGCGCCTTGGCACCAAACGCAAAGCCTAGGCGGCCAGATCGGCGCAGAGCCAGCGTTCGATCTGGTCGCGCGGCGCATTGGTATAGGTTTTCGGAATTTCCGCCACCAGCTTATCGGTGACCTCCTTATGCAGCGCAGGCCGAAGCACCCCCAGCACCTTCGGGCTGGCCGCGATCACGAGACGCTTATAGGCGCCCCTATGGGCCAGCTTATAAAGCTGTTCGGCCAGATCCTCGGCGAAACGGTCCTTGGCCAGCTGGTGCCAGTCGGTCTCGTCAAAGGCCGATTTCTGCCCCGGCCCGTTATCGGCCATCCGGCCCGGACGGTCGGTGCCCTGCGCGCGGTCGGGCGGGTTCTCCTGCATGGCGACATGGCGCACTGTCAGATTGGGGTCTTTCGCATCGGTGATATTTTCCAGAAATAGCGCCTTCTCGCCATCCGCGATCACCACCCATGTGCCGGTATCCAGTTTCTTGGTATCGAGCTTGGCCATAGCTGCCTCCTTCTTTCCGTGAACAGTGGAAAGAAAACGCCCGCCCCGCAGGCCCGTTCCGACACGGGCGTTCACAGCCCGGTGGGGTAAACAAAAAAGGCGCCCCTCGGGGCGCCTTTCGTCAGGGATCGTGCTCGGGTCACAGACGCGAGGCGACATTTTCCCAGTTGACCAGCTTGTCGAGGAAGTTCGACAGGTAGGCCGGACGCTTGTTGCGGAAATCGATGTAGTAGGAGTGTTCCCACACGTCGCAGCCCAGCAGAGCGGTCTGACCAAAGCACAGCGGGTTCACGCCGTTTTCGGTTTTGGTCACCTTCAGCGCGCCATCGGTGTCTTTCACCAGCCACGCCCAGCCCGAACCGAACTGGCCCGCGCCTGCTGCGGCGAAATCTTCCTTGAACTTATCGACCGAACCGAAGGACTCGGTGATCGCTTTTTCCAGCTCGGTCGGCATGGTTTTGCCCGCCGGACCCATCATTTCCCAGAACTGGGTGTGGTTCCAGTGCTGCGAGGCATTGTTGAAGATGCCGTTTTGCGCCACTGCCGAAGCATTATAGGTGCCTTTGATGATCTCTTCGACCGATTTGCCTTCCCATTCGGTGCCAGCAATCAGCTTGTTGCCGGTGGTGACATAGGCGTTGTGGTGAAGGTCGTGGTGATATTCCAGCGTTTCCTTCGACATGCCCAGATCGGCAAGTGCGTCATGTGCATAGGGAAGATCGGGAAGTTCGAAAGCCATGGGTAAACCCCTTCTTGACGGATAGTGAATGTCTTCGCGCTCAATAGAAGCCCGCTAACGGCCGAGGTCAAGGGGCTGTTCTGTGCCCGCAACAGAAAATATGGCATTTCCCTCAACTATTTCAGCACCTTGCCCCAAGACCCACAGCCCCTGACAAAGCTGGTGCAGGGCTGCACAGGTTCTGTCCTTATTTGAGGCATTGCGACAGCCGCCCGCCGGATCTACCTTTCCGTCAAACGGGTGGTTGACCCGTGAATTGGAGATGAAAATGTCTAAGAAAATTGCCATTCTTGTGGGATCGCTGCGCAAAGGGTCCTTCAACCGTATGATCGCACAGACGCTTGTAGACGAAGCCCCCGAGGGCTACGAATTCGCCTTTGTCGAACTGGGCGATCTGCCGCTTTACAACCCCGATCTCGACGAGGGCGACGTTCCCAGCCAGTGGACCCGCCTGCGCGCCGATATCAAATCCGCCGATGCCGTGATGTTTGTCACCCCCGAATATAACCGCTCGGTGCCCGCCTCGATCAAGAACGCGCTCGATATCGGGTCGCGCCCCTATGGCCAGAGTGTCTGGGCCGGCAAACCGGCGCTTGTCGTTTCGGGCTCGATGGGCGGCATTGCGGGCTTTGGGGCCAACCACCATCTGCGCCAGTCGCTTGTCTTCCTTGATATGCCGGTAGTGCAGCAACCCGAGGCCTATATCGGGGCCATCCACACCCTGTTCGACGAAAACGGCAAGATGTCCAATGAGGGCACCCGCGAATTCATGGGCAAGATCATGGCAGCCTTCGACGCATGGATCAAAAAGCTGGCCTAAGCGCCGGTTCGAGATCATAGCAGACAGGAAAAGGGCACCCGTTCGGGTGCCCTTTGGCTATCGGGCGATCTAACGCTCCGGTTTCATCATCCGCACAAGCAGGCCGTCTTTCAGCACATATTGGTGGAAAATGCCCATTGCGGCATGAATTCCCGCAAGGATCAGCAAGGCATTGGCCAGCAGCGCATGGATATCCCCCGCCGCATCAAGGCCCAAAAACCACACAGCCATTCCCAGCAAGGGCACGACAAACAACAGAAGATAGAGCAGGCGATGCCCCCAAAGCCCCGCCATCTTGAAAAGCCCCTCGCCCGGCACATCGGGTGCCCCGCGGGTCTTGCGCAAAACAGCGCGCAGCAGGGTCAGTACCAGCACCGCCACCCCGACCCAGACATGGATCTGCGGGTTCAGCGGCAGCGGGCCGGTTGTGCCCTCAAGATGCTGATGGGCCGCCTTCCCCATGCCTTCGCTATAGAAATAGTTGAACACGACCAGAATGGCGACAGACCAGTGCAATAAAATCTGTAATGACGAATATCCCGATTTCTCTGACATAGACGTTCTATCCTTAGGTTGAAGTGCGGGTAAAACCCGATTGAAAATGCTCTATTCCCGTTCGCTTACACCTACCTGACAACATGATAGCCCAAAGACACAAAAACGCGCCGAAAATTTTCCGACGCGCTTTCGTATCTTACAGGCGGGGCAGATTAGAACAGCTCGCCCCCCGGCCGGGCGCTGACCTCCAGCAAGCCCATCACATAGGTCGCATAAGAGCGGAAGCAAACCAGCGACAGCTGCTCGTCACCCGACCACCAGACCGCCGCCGCCGTCTGGGCGGTGCGGGTGCGGCGGACCTCGTCGCGGGCCATCGTGCCGAAATCGATGGGCGAGATCTTCATCACCACCTCGGCGGCACGCGCCCCCGTCACGGTGAAGATCGAACGCGCCTCGGACACATTCGCCACAAGGAAATGCTCGCCCTTCAACGAGGTCTCCATCGCATGGGCCACCGAGACAGCATCGGCATAGGGCACAAGGATCAACAGCTCGTCGGGGCTCATCCATAGCACCGATTTCGCGCCCTTGGTCACTACTTTGCGCGGTTCGGGCAGCGATAGCCCCAGCCACTCAAGCGCATCGGCCAGTGCTTTCGACCCGAAATCGGCGCGCAGGGTGATCATCCCCTGCAGGCCGCCTTCCGCCACGGTGCAGAAACCGGACACCGTCTTGCCATTCAGCGCACTTACAGCGGTCATTGCCTCAGACATCCTGCTTTGCTCCTTCTTTGTCGAAGAACACCGGATCAACGATCCGACATTTCACGAGACCGGTTTCATTCTGGAACTCGATCTCTTCGCCCATCCGGTCCGGCCCGCGATGGACAAGCGCCATCGCAATGCCCTTCTTGAGCGTCGGGGAATAATAGGTCGAGGTCACGCGGCCTTGGGTATTGCGCTGGCCCATATCGTTATTGCCGGGCGCGGGCGCATAGACGCCATCGGGCAGAACCGAGCCATCCAGCGTTTCCAGACCGACCAGACGCCAGCGGTCGGGGCTGACCATGGCCTTGCGCGAATGGGCGCGCTTGCCAAGGAAGTCTTCCTTCTTCTTGGAGATCGCCCAATGCAGACCCAGATCCTGCGGGATGACGGTGCCATCGGTCTCGTCGCCGATCATGATAAAGCCCTTCTCGGCCCGCATCACATGCAGCGCCTCGGTGCCATAGGGCATCACGCCGAATTCCTGACCCGCTTCATAGAGCTTTTCCCAAAGCGCCAGACCCATATTGGCCGGGGCCGCGATCTCGTAGGACAACTCGCCCGAGAAGGAGATCCGGAAGATGCGCACCGGAATACCGGCCAGCTCGCCCTCTTTCCATTCCATGAAGGGCAGAGTCTCCTTGGACACATCCATGCCGCCGAGTTTCTCCAGAAGCTTGCGCGCTTTGGGGCCAACCACGGCGATCTGGGCGTAATTCTCGGTGACATTGGCGGTATAGACCTTCCAGTCCCACCACTCGCATTGCAGCCAGTCTTCCATCCAGTCGTGGATATGCGCGACACCGCCCGAGGTGGTATGCACAAGGAAGGTATCCTCCGACAGACGTGCAACCACACCGTCATCCATCAGGAAGCCGTTTTCATTGCACATCAGGCCATAGCGGCATTTGCCGACCTTCAGCGTGGACATCATATTGGTATAGAGCATGTCGAGGAATTTCCCCGCATCCGGCCCTTTGACCAAGATCTTGCCCAGCGTCGAGGCATCCAGCATCCCCACATTCTCGCGGGTGTTCAGGATCTCGCGGTTGACCGACTGGCGGTGCGTCTCGCCCGCTTTGGCATAGGTATAGGGGCGGCGCCACTGGCCGACGGGTTCCCAATGGGCGCCCATCTTCTCGTGCCAGCCCTGAATGGGCGTGCGGCGCAGCGGCTGGAACAGATCGCCACGTGCCTCACCCGTGACCACACCGAAGGAGATCGGCGTATAGGGCGGGCGGAAGGTAGTGGTGCCGGTCGCGGGGATCGCCTGACCCAGCGCATCCGACAACACGGCGAGGCCGTTGATATTGGAGAGTTTCCCCTGATCGGTGGCCATGCCGAGCGTGGTATAGCGCTTGGTATGTTCGACCGACTCGTAGCCCTCGCGCGCGGCCAGCTGCACGTCCGAGACCTTCACATCGTTCTGGAAATCGAGGAAGGATTTGAAGCGCAGCGCATCCGGCGCCCCTGCGGGCATCTGCCAGACGGCCATCATCGGGTCTTCGGGTTCGCATTGCATATCGACGCCCGCCTCGGTGCCGATATCGGCCAGCGACAGCTTGCCATTGGCCGCCCCCACCGGAACACAGAGTGCTGCACCATCATGCGACAGCGGCGGCGCATCAAGGTTCGGCACGAACATCGCATTCGCCTCGTCCCAGTTCAGCTTGCCACCGACATGCGACCACAGGTGCACGACCGGAGACCAGCCGCCCGACATGGCGACACAGTCACAGGCGATGGTCTCGACCACCCCGCCCTCGCCGTTCTGGGCGCAGATCTCGACGCCCGTCACGGATTTCGACCCCAGCACCTTGGTGATGCCACGGCCTTCCAGCACGCGCACGCCGCGCGCCTTCATCTCGGCGGCCAGCGCACCAGTGGCGGCGGGGCGGGCGTCGATGATCGCGGGCACCGTCAGGCCCGCATCCAGCAGCACTTTGGCGGTGCGATACGCATCGTCGTTATTGGTAACGATCACGGTGCGGTCGCCGGGGCTGACGGCCCAGTTCACCACATAGTCGCGCACAGCCGAGGCCAGCATCACGCCCGGCACATCGTTGCAGGCGAAAGACAGCGGACGCTCAATCGCGCCGGTCGCCGTAACTACCGTCCCCACACGCATGCGCCACAGACGGTGGCGCGGTTTGCCCGAACCGGGTTCGCTGTCACCTGCAGTGTCATAGCCCAGCACATAGCCGTGGTTATAGAGACCTGAGATCATGAAGCGGGTGCGCAGGGTGACGTTTTCCATCGCCTCCAGCTTGGCGATCGAGGCATCGACCCAAGCCTGCGGCTCCATGCCCTCGATCAGCCCGCCATCCACAGGCGCACGACCACCCCAAGCGGCGGTTTGCTCGACCAGCCAGACGCGCTTGCCCTCGCCCGCCGCTTTCAGCGCGGCTGCGATACCGGCCACGCCACCGCCTGCAACCAGCACGTCGCAATAGGCGTATATCTGTTCGTAACGGTCGACATCGGCCTCTTTCGGCGCATCGCCCAGACCCGCGGCGCGGCGGATGATGGGTTCATAAAGATGCTTCCATGCGGCTTTCGGCCCCATGAAGGTCTTATAGTAGAAACCCGCAGGGAAGAACTTATAGAGCTTGTCGTTGATGATCCCGACGTCATTCTCAAGGCTCGGCCAGTGGTTCTGGGTCTTCACCTCGGCCTGATCGAACAGAAGGGTCGTGGTGGTGCGCTGGTCGGGTTCGAACCGCGCATTGCGGCCAAGGCCCACAAGCGCGTTGGGCTCTTCCGCGCCCGAGCCAACAAGGCCGCGCGGGCGGTGATATTTGAACGACCGACCCAGCAGCGTCTGGCCATTGCCAAGGATTGCCGAGGCCAGCGTATCGCCCGCAAAGCCGCGCATGGGTTTGCCGTTGAAGGTGAAGGTCAGGGATTTCGCGCGGTCGATCAGGCGACCGCCTTTGGACAGACGGGTGCTCATTTGCTGTAACCTTCGAAGTCGGGGCGTTTGGCGCGGATGGCATCGATCACATCTTGCGGCGGCTCTTTGGTCTGGGCCGAATAGGTGGCGAAGACCTCCAAGGTCACAGTGCAGCGCGCGGCCAGAAACCACTTGCCGCAGCCTGCGGAATGGCGCCAGCGCTCGAAATGCACGCCCTTGGGGTTTTTACGCGTGAAGAGGTAAGTCTCGAACTCGGCATCGCTAGAGCCCGGCCCGAAGCGGGTCAGATGCGCCTCGCCGCCATAATGCAGTTCGGTTTCTTCGGCTTTGATGCCACAGCAGGGGCATTGAAGGATCAGCATAGGCGCGCTCCCTGAAGACGGGGGCGCGCTTGGGGGCTGCGCCCGTTAGTTGTTATTGTCACCCGGCAGATCGATCTGGATCTCGGGCTCATCCTTTTGCGGGACATCGCCGCCCGACCAGATATACCAGCCAAGACCCGCGACGATGACGATGAGCGCCCCGATGAGGAAGCTCTTGGTGTTGCCGCTACCGTTACCTTCGGACATGTGTCGTATTCCTTCTGAAGCATGTTCAGAGGCGTAACAGAGCCGTGAGCGGAAAGGTTCCGCCCGAATATGTGTTTTTCTGCCGTGGCGGGCAGATGCCCCGCCCTGACCGAAACCGCGCCCATCAGTGTGCCACCCCTGCGGCCACGGATTCATCGACGAAGCGGCCTTCGGTGAAACGGTCAAGGCCGAAGCCCTTGGCCAACGGCCCCGGCTCGCCCTTGGCGATCAGCTCGGCCATCGCCCAGCCAGACCCCGGAATGGCCTTGAAGCCACCGGTGCCCCAGCCGCAGTTGACGAAGATATTCTTGACCGGCGTTTTCGACAGGATCGGTGAGTGGTCGCCCGTGATATCCACAATCCCGCCCCATTGGCGCAGCATCTTCAGACGCGAGATGATCGGATAGGTCTCGACGAGCGAACGCACGGTTTCCTCGATCGTGTACCACGACCCGCGCTGGGAATAGTTGTTGGGGTGGTCGATACCGCCGCCCAGCACCAGCTCGCCCTTATCGGACTGGCTGATATAGCAGTGCACGAGGTTCGCCATCACGACCACATCGATACAGGGCTTGACGGGTTCGGACACCCAAGCCTGAAGCGCCACAGATTCCAGCGGCAGACGGAAGCCCGCCATATTGGCGACGGTGCCCGCATGCCCTGCGGTGACAATCGACAGCTTCTCGCAATCAATCGCGCCCTTGGTGGTGTCGATGCCACGCACCTCACCGTTCTCGGTGCGGATGCCGGTGACTTCGCATTTCTGGATGATGTCCATGCCCATATTGGAACATGCGCGGGCCAGACCCCATGCCACCGCATCGTGGCGCGCGGTGCCACCGCGTTCCTGGTACAGCGCGCCCAGAACCGGATAGCGCGGCCCGTCGATATTGAGAATCGGCACAAGGCTTTTGACCTCTTCGCGGCCGATCCATTTGGTCTCGATGCCCTGTAGCTGGTTGGCATAGACGGTGCGCTTGTAGCCGCGCATCTCATGCTCGGATTGCGCCAGCATCAGAAGGCCGCGCGGCGAGAACATGATGTTGTAGTTCAGGTCCTGGCTCAGACCCTCGTAAAGCTGGAGCGCCTTGTCGAAAATACCCGCCGAAGGGTCCTGCAGGTAGTTTGAACGGATGATCGTGGTGTTCCGGCCCGTGTTGCCGCCGCCAAGCCAGCCTTTCTCGATGATCGCGACATCCTTGATGCCATGAACCTTGCCCAAGTAATAGGCGGTCGCCAGACCATGCCCGCCCGCGCCGATCACGATGACCTTGTATTTGCGCTTGGGCTCTGGGCTGCGCCAGGCTTTTTCCCATCCGGCGTGATAACGCATCGCCTCGCGCGCAACGGCAAAGATGGAATATTTCCGCATGCCCCGGCTCTCCTGTCCTGAAATCGTTCAACACGGGTCACCGCCCGCCTTCCCCTTTTTGATGGACCCGCAGGCCCGAGGAAAGCCTCCCAGTCGCGGCATTTTTCGTCTAAATGCGACACGCGTTTAAAATGACGCGTTTTCAGGGGGCATCTGTGCCATTCGCCGCGCGACTAGGACGTTATTGGGGGTCACTTTCGTGCCAAATTCAGGATAAAGCTTCCGTAGAGCACCGGTTTTGCCTAAGGGAAGACGGGCAAGGGGAAGTATAGATGCTGTTCTGGATTCTAATCGCCGTCATTTTGGTGCTTGTCGCGCTGATCTTTCTGCTCCCGCTGTGGCGTCAGCGCGACGAAGCGGATGAAAGCGACACCACCGAGCGCCATGATATGCAGGTCTATCGGGACCAGTTGGCCGAGGTCGACCGCGATCTGGCCCGCGGCATCCTTTCTCCTGACGAGGCCGAACGGGCACGGATCGAAATCTCGCGCAAGCTGCTAGAGGCCGACCGTGCCGCACGGGCCGCATCAGCCCCGCCCCGCGCGCCCAAAGCAGCGCGACTGGCGATCAGCGTGGTGATTCTGGCCTGCCTTGGCGGCGCGGCGGGGCTGTATCTGGATCTGGGCGCGGATGGCTATGCGGACCAGCCGATCAATGCGCGGCTGGCCTTGGCGGATCAAAGCTATCTGGGCCGCCCGCATCAGGATCAGGCAGAGGCCGATTTCGCCAAAAAATACCGCAAGCCTCAGGTCGATGCGCAATTTTCCGCATTGATGGACAGGCTCCGCGATGCCGTGGCAGCCCGTCCCAATGATCCGGCAGGGCTGCGGCTTCTGGCGCGCAACGAAATCAATGTCGGCAATCTGCATGCCGGAGTGGCGGCACAGGAAAAACTGATTGCCGTTCTGGGGGACAAGGCGACCGCAGAGGATGCGGCCAGTCTGGGCGAATACCGGGTGATCGCGGCTGGCGGTCTGGTCACGCCCGAAGCCGAAGCCGCCTTTGGCAAGGCCGTAACGCTTGACAAATCCAACGGGCGCGCACGCTATTACATCGGCCTGATGATGGCCCAGAATGGCCGTCCCGACCGGACCTTCCGCATCTGGGATGCCCTTTTGCGCGACAGCACACGGCAGGATGACTGGGTGCAGCCGGTGCTGGACAATATGCCGACCGTTGCATGGCTTGCAGGCCAGCCCGATTACCAACCTCCGGAACTGGGCACGCTCGGTCCGAGCCTTGCGGACCTGATCGCAGCCGAGAAGCTGCCACAGGACCAGCGCGCCAGCGCCCTGTCCGACAAGGTGAACGCCCTGCAGACCCAACTGGCCAATCGCGGCGGCAGCGCGGAAGACTGGGCCACGCTTCTGGCTGGCCTGCGGCTTCTGGACCAGTCCGAACAGGTGACGGCCATCCTCTCGGAGGCGCGCGGCGTCTTTGCCAAGGCCCCCGAGGCCCTGACCCTGCTGGATCAGGCCGCCGAGGGCAAATGGCCCTTTGATGTGGCGGCTGCGGGCCAGAAGGGCCCCAGCGCGGAAGACGTCAGGAATGCACAGGATATGACGCCGGAAGACCGGCAGAAGATGATTCAGGGCATGGTCGACGGGCTGGTGGAACGGCTTGAGACCGAAGGCGGAGACGCGTCCGAATGGGACCGTGGCCTGCGGGCCCTGATGACCCTGAACCAGACCGACCGCGCGGCAGATCTTTACGCCAAGGCGCAGACCGCGCTGGCCGATGATCCCGCCGCACTTGCCCATATCACCGCCACCGCAAAACAGATCGGGCTTGCGCAATGATTTTTGAAGACATCACCGAATTTGCCGCCGCCCTGCCTCGTATGGGCTCGATCCTCGGGCTGGATCTGGGCACCAAAACCATCGGGGTGGCGGGGTCGGATATGCTGCGCTCGGTGGCCAGCCCGATCCTGACCATCAAGCGCACCAAATTCACCGCCGATGCCGAGGCTCTTTTCCGGATTGTGGCCGAACGCGAGACCTGCGCGATCATCCTCGGCCTGCCGATGAACATGGATGGTTCGGAGGGACCGCGCGCCCAATCGACCCGCGCCTTTGCCCGCAATATCGCGCGGATGCAGGACCTCCCCATCGGCTTCTGGGACGAACGCCTGTCCACCGTCGCTGCAGAACGCGCCATGCTGGAGGCCGACCTGTCGCGCGCCAAACGCGCCGAGCGGATCGACAATGTGGCCGCGAGCTTCATTCTGCAGGGGGCGCTGGACCGTCTGGCCAATCTGACCCGCAGCACCTGATGGCCCGCATCAAAAGCCCCTGCCGCAATATCTGTACCTTCGATCCGGCCAGCCAGACCTGCCTCGACTGTCTGCGCTCACTCGACGAGATCGCGCGCTGGGGAACGATGTCGCATATGGAACGGCAGAAGATCCTCAAGGACCTGCCACGGCGGCGCAAGGCCGCGCCCCCCACCCCCGACGCCGCCAAGGCATAGACGCCTGCGGGCAACCGGACGTCAGGTGACCGGAAACACGAAGCAACGGTCGCGCCGGATCATCAGCCACATCGGCGTGCCCGCTTTCGGCAGGAACACATTGGGCACCGTCGCCTTCAATACCGAACCGTCATATTCCATCCGGAATTCCACAAGGCTCTCGCGTCCCATGAAGCGGGCGCGTTCGACAAGGGCGCGTGCGGCGGTGCCATCTTGCGGCGTCGGCAAAGGCCCCTGCCCTGCACGGTCGAAATCGATTTTCAGATGCTGCGGGCGGATCACGATATCCACCTCGGAGCCATCCGCGCGTCCCGGCGCCAGAAATTCCCCGAAGGGCGTGCGGGTCAGCGCGCCTTCGACACGTGCACGGATCACATTGATATCCGAGAAGAAACTGGCCGCCGCGCGATCCACAGGCGCGTTATACAGATTATAGGGCGCGCCCCCCTGAACAATACGCCCACCGCGCATCAGCAGGATCTCGTCGGCCATCCGCATGGCCTCTTGGGGTTCGTGTGTCACCAGCAGAACGGCGGTACCTTCCTCTTTCAGAAGCGCCAGCGTCTCGTCGCGGATATCGTCACGCAGACGCTCATCCAGCCCCGAAAAAGGCTCGTCCATCAACAGGATACGCGGGCGCGGCGCCAATGCGCGGGCCAGAGCCACGCGCTGCTGTTCGCCGCCCGACAACTGGTGGGGAAAATCGTCGATATGATGGGCCAGATGCACACGGTCCAGCAATTCCTCGACCCGCTGGCGCTTGACCCGTGACGGCCCCGAAAGACCGAAGGCGACATTCTCTGCCACAGAAAGATGCGGAAAAAGCGCGAAATCCTGAAACATGAGGCCAATCGCGCGGCGCTCTGGCGGCACGCGGAACACGGTGTCGCAGATCAGGGTGCCATCCACCAGAATCCGGCCACGATCCTGCATCTCGACGCCCGCGATCATCCGCAATGTCGTGGACTTCCCGCAGCCAGACGGGCCAAGCAGACAGGTCACCTGCCCCGCGCGGATACTGAAGGACACATCCTCCACCGCCATACGCCCCTCGAAGCTGCGAAACAGCCCCTGAACTTCTAGGCGCGGCGGGATCTGGGCGGTGGGGCTCATGGCGGTCCTGTTCTCGGCGGGGCGGATGGAAAACGACTGCGCCGTCCTTAGAGAAAAACAGGCGTTTTGCCAATCATCACCTGCGGCGAAAAGGGCGCAATACGCGCCCCTTCCGTCTTGGGGATTACACCGAGATATTCGCGGCCCCGCCATCCAGCATGATATTCTGCCCGACGATGAACCCCGCATGCTGCGAACACAGGAAGGCGCACATGGCCCCGAATTCGGTCGTTGTGCCATAGCGGCCCGCCGGAATGGTCTTGGCACGGCGGGCTTTGGCTTCCTCCATGCTGATGCCTTCCGCCTTGACCACATTGCTGTCCAAAGACACGGCGCGATCTGTCGCATGGATGCCGGGCAGCATGTTGTTGATGGTCACACCGCTGCCTGCAACCTGCCGCGATGTGCCCGCCACAAAGCCCGTCAGCCCCGAACGGGCCGAGTTCGACAGGCCAAGCTGGGCAATCGGCGCACGGACGGATTGCGAGGTGATATTGACGACACGCCCCCAGCCGCGTTCCATCATCGCGGGCAGCACCGCCTGCATCATCGCAATCGGCGCCAGCATATTGGCATCAAGCGCCTTGATGAAATCATCGCGATTCCAGTCAGACCACAGCCCCGGAGGCGGCCCGCCCGCATTATTGACAAGAATGTCGATCCCCTCGCCTGCCGCCGCCATCACCTTGGCGCGGCCTTCCTCGGTGGTGATATCTGCGGCCACCGGCGTGACGCTGACACCGTAGGTCTTGGCGATCTCCTGTGCGGCCGCGTCCAGAACATCCGCCGAGCGCGCATTGAGGATCAGATCGACCCCTGCCTCGGCCAGTGCCTCGGCGCAGCCACGCCCCAGACCTTTAGATCCGGCACAAACAATGGCCCGTTTTCCGCGAATACCCAAATCCATGCGACCCTCCTAAATTTCAATCATCCCAACAGCTATCACTCTGCTCTTGGGTCGCAAGCCTAAGATTGACACAGTCATGCCTTTCTTAAGCCATCGTCAGGAAATATAGGTTAATACCAGATATTCACGCCACGATAGTCCTGTCCTCATGAGCCTAGCAACCTTGCAAACCACGCAGACTGTCCATGTTTTCGATGCCAACCTGTTCTGGGTCACCGCCGGTGCCAATCAGGGCGACGGGTTGGATCTGGCCGCCTTCTGCGTGCCCGGCGATGTCTATCAACTCGATCGCGACGCCCGCCCGCTGCGGCTGATGTTCGAGGTCGACGGGGACAGTCAGCGCATCGCGGAAGGGTCGGATATCGGGCAGAGCGGCCAACCGATCGAGGTGGTCTCGCGCCATGTGCTGATGGCCCCCGAAGGCGATAGCGTGGATATGCTGTTGCTGCGCAATAGTGCGGATGACACGCTGTTTGTGCTGCCGATGTCCCCGATCGCCGCGCGGGTCGATTATACCTTGCTCGAAGCGCATGAAGACCCCGGATCGGCACGACTGACCGACCTGATCTGCGTGGCCTTTACCACCGGCACCATGATCACCATTGCAGGCGGTGCGCAGCGTCCTATCGAAACCCTGCAACCGGGCGACCGTATCCTGACCCGCGATAACGGCCCGCAGCCGCTGCGCCTGATCACGAAATCCACCATGCGCGCCTTCGGCAGCTTCGCGCCGGTGGTGATTTCCAGTGGCACATTGGGCAATGAGGGCGACCTTGTGGTCAGCCCGCATCACCGGCTGTTCCTGTATCGGCGCGGCCCCGCCCGCATCGGCCATACGGCAGAGTTGCTGGTGCAGGCCAAGCATCTGGTTGATGACGAACATGTCTGGCGCCGCGAGGGCGGATATGTCGATTATTACGCGCTGATTTTCGACCGTCACGAAATCATCTATGCCGAGGGCATCCCCATCGAAAGCCTGATGGTGACGGAGGCAAGCCTGTCGCAAATGCCCGAACAGCTGACCGCCGAAATCCGTGCCCGCATGCCGGATCTGGCACATAAGCCGCATTTCGGCACCGAGGCAGGCCGCGAGATGCTGGAGCGTATCGGGCGCGACACGCTGTTCAGCAAGCGCCGCTGAGAGACGGGATCAATGGCGCCGGAGCGCCTTGATCAGCTGTGGCTTTGTCATGCCGGACCGCCCGTCGATCCCAATCTCCTGCGCATGACGATAGAGCGCGTGCTTGGTCCATTCCTCGTAACGGGGGGCCTTGCCGCCCTTTTCGGAGGGATGCAGATGGGGATTGGCATGGGCATTGGAAATGCGCGCCGCCTTCTCCTTCGACATCCCCTTGCTACGCAGGGTGTCGTAAAGGTCCGCGTCTTTCAAAGCGGGATTGTTCTGGCTGGCGGTTTTCCCGGGGGTCCGCCGATGCGGGGTTCGGTGACCAGACTGGGCCATGATGATGTCCTCCATTTGCGGCAAAACATCATGACCCGCCCTCCGGTTCCGTCTTAGCGTTCGCCGATCACCGCCAGATAGTAATCGCTCTGCACCCCGTTTTCGGTTGCGGTCATCGTGTCGGGCGAGGCCGCCAGACCGATGCCATCGTAATCATCCCCGACAAAGGTCCCCGTCGCCTGACCGTCCACCACCACGGTCTTGCCACCTCCCGTCACATTGCCCGAGACATCCGCGTCAATCTGCGCCGTTCCGGCCAGATCCGTGATGGTGCCGTTGGTGATATCCAGACGACCGCTGGCAGAAGACAGCTTGGTGGCACCATCCGCCGCCTCGGCATATCCGAACTGCTCCACATGTCCGCTCAGACTGTCATCACCGAAATCCGCCGTCAGCGTCGCTTTGCCGATGAACCCGTTTTCTTCCGCGTCATTCACCAGAACACCATAGCCGTTATAGGTCGCGCGGCCCGAGCTCGGCAGATTGTCGTAATCGGTCAGACCTTCGGTCTGCTCGAGCGCATCGAGGCGCTCAGCGGCCGCCGCTGCATTCAGCGCCATTGCCTGAGTGCCCGACGCGCCGGATCCGCCACCGCTGCCGCCACCGCAGCCGGCCACAAGGCCAATCACACAAATCAATGCAAAACCATTCTTCACAGCAGAATCTCCAATAACGATCACGGGCACGTTACCGAAAATATGCAAGAGGTCAAAGACCTTTCGAACTCTGCGCTGCGAGGCGTTCCGGCAGGAAGGGACACGCTTCATAATTGCCATGTCGCACGGGCCATTGTATGAGGCGATCCATGAGCAACCGTCCCGAACTCCCGCCTGAAATCGCCCGCCGCCGGACCTTCGCGATCATTTCGCACCCCGACGCTGGCAAGACCACACTCACCGAAAAGTTCCTGCTTTTCGGCGGCGCCATCCAGATGGCCGGACAGGTCCGCGCCAAGGGCGAGGCACGCCGGACGCGCTCGGACTTCATGCAGATGGAAAAAGACCGCGGGATCTCGGTCTCGGCATCGGCAATGTCCTTCGATTACAAGACCTTCCGCTATAATCTGGTCGATACGCCCGGCCACTCGGATTTCTCGGAAGACACCTACCGGACGCTGACGGCGGTGGATGCGGCGATCATGGTGATCGACGGGGCGAAGGGGGTGGAAAGCCAGACCCAGAAGCTCTTCGAGGTCTGCCGGTTGCGCGACCTGCCCATTCTGACCTTCTGTAACAAGATGGACCGCGAATCCCGCGATGTCTTCGAGATCATCGACGAGATTCAGGAAAACCTTGCCATCGACGTCTCACCGGCTTCGTGGCCCATTGGCATCGGGCGCGATTTCCTTGGCGCCTATGACATGCTCAACGACCGGTTGGAACTGATGGACCGTGCCGACCGCAACAAGGTGGCGGAATCGATCAAGCTGGAGGGGCTCGATGACCCCAAACTTGAAGAGCATATTCCCGAAGACCTGCTGGCCAAGCTGCGCGAAGAGGTCGAGATGGCCCGCGAGCTTCTGCCCGCCTTCGACCGTCAGTCCTTCCTCGAGGGCCATATGACACCCATCTGGTTCGGCTCGGCGATCAACAGCTTTGGGGTGAAGGAGCTGATGGACGGGATCGGCAATTACGGCCCCGAGCCGCAGCCCGCCAATGCCGCCGAACGCCAGATCGCGCCCGACGAAAAGAAAGTGCAGGGCTTTGTTTTCAAGGTGCAGGCCAATATGGACCCCAAGCACCGCGACCGCGTGGCCTTCGTGCGCCTGATTTCGGGCCATTTCGAACGCGGTATGAAGCTGATGCATGTGCGCTCGAAAAAGCCGATGGCGATCTCCAGCCCCGTGCTGTTCCTTGCCGCCGACCGGGAACTGGCGGACGAGGCATGGGGCGGCGATATCATCGGTATCCCGAACCACGGCCAGTTGCGCATTGGGGATGCGCTGACCGAAGGCGAGATGCTGCATATCACCGGCATCCCGTCCTTCGCGCCGGAACTGCTGCAGGCGGTCCGCGCCACCGACCCGATGAAGGGCAAGCACCTTGAAAAGGCGCTGATGCAATTCGCCGAGGAAGGGGCTGCGAAAGTCTTCAAGCCGATGATCGGCTCGGGCTTTATCGTGGGCGTTGTGGGCGCGCTGCAATTCGAGGTTCTGGCCAGCCGAATCGAACTGGAATACGGCATTCCGGTGCGATTCGAGCCGTCGCAATTCACTTCGGCCCGCTGGGTTCTGGGCAATGGCGACGCGAAAGAAAAGCTGATCAATGCCAACAAGCAACATATGGCGACCGATAATGACGGCGATCCCGTCTTCCTGACGCGCTTGCAATGGGACATCGACCGCGTGGTGCGCGACTATCCCGAGGTTACACTCTCGGCCACCAAGGAACTGATGCAGTGACCGGCCCGACCGTCCTGCCGCCGGACCTTCTGAGCCGGTTTCAGGACGATCCGGACTGCCCCGCAGGCCCCGTGACACTCGACGATCTGGCGGCGCACTGGCTGCGCGCGCCGCTGGATGGCCCCGTGACATGGGCGCAGGCCTGCGCCTATGTCATCACCGAAGTGCCTGATTGGGCATGGGAATTCATCACCTGCGCTTTGCCTCGCCTGTCCAGCCCGATGGAGGCGGTTCTCTTGGCCGCCGGCCCCGTGGAAGATCTCGTCAACAGCTCCGGTCTGATCATGATCGACCGGATCGAGGCCTTGGCCGAGAGCTCTGCACGGTTCCGATTCGTGCTGACCGGCATCGAATTCCCCCAGACCACCGACCCCGCATTGACCCCTGTTTACGAGCGGATCGCGCAGGCACGCGCAACGGCCATGCGGCGCGGCATTACAACCGGCGGCCCCCTTCCCCCATCAGACAACTCTGCTTAAAGTAAGCATAGTTATCAAAAAAATTTACAATTAGGGCTTGTAAAGTTAACTCTTTTCACGTCATGTTGACCAAGGGTAACCGCTCGCGGCCACTCCCTTCTGACATTTCGACTCCCCTTTTTGACGGAACCCACAAATGTTTAATATCAAAAACAAAATCGCGGCAGCGGCAGTTATGCTCACCGTCGCTGCAGGTTCGGCTTCTGCGACCACGCTCACCGTGGACGGGGGCTGGACGAGCTTCGAATTCGGCGAGACCGGCTCGAGCTTTAGTGATAGCTACGACTTCACCCTGAGCAGCTCTTCCTGGCTGCTGGTGACTGACGCTTACCAACCTGGGGATGTGTTCACGGTCACCCTGAACAATCTCTTCTCCATGATCACCAGCTCTGTCGATACCGAAGGTGCGTGGGAAGGCGATTACGACACCGCATGGCTGTCGGAAGACTTCTCCTCGCTGGGCGTCCTGCTGAACGCAGGCAGCTATTCGGTGACCGGCCTGGCATCGCTCTCGCCCTACGGGACCGGTGCGGGTGCTATCGGCCTGTTCAGCCAGCTTCCGGCAGATTTCGATGTTCCGGCAGTTCCGCTTCCGGCAACCGGCCTGCTGCTGGCCGGCGCCTTCGCGGGTGCCGCAGCCCTGCGCCGTCGCAAAAAAGCCTGATAGGCCAATCGGAAACGCCCGCCAGTATCCGGCGGGCGTTTTCATTTTCTCAAGGGCTCTCTCAAGCCCTCTTGCCCTGCGAAGAGCACGTGCAGCTTAGTTGACCGTCAGATCCAACGAGATCTCGCAATCCAGAAGTTTCGAGATCGGACAATTCGCCTTTGCCGTTTCCGCCGCCTTGCGGATCGTCTCGGCCTCGCCGGATGCCGTCACCGTGCAACTGAGCGCGGAAGAGGTCACGCTAAAGCCGTCCCCGTCTTTCTCCATCGAGATTTTTGCCGTCGTATCAATGACCGCATCGGTAATACCGGCCCCCGTCAACTGCCCCGACAAAGCCATCGAGAAACAGGCCGCATGGGCCGCGCCGATCAGCTCTTCGGGATTGGTGCCGGGCTTGTCTTCGAAGCGGGTATTGAAGCCATAGGGCTGGCCATCAAGCGCCTTCGACTGGGTCGAGACGGTGCCCTTCCCCTCTTTGATGCTGCCGTCCCAATGGGCAGAGCCGCGTTTGACGATCATAGCTTTCTCCTTGCGTTATCCGGTATCGGTTTCCCGACCAACGCGGCGCTGCGCAAGCTGTTCCGAATTTTCCAACTAAAGGATCAGGATGGCGCGGAAATCATTGACATTGGTCAATGTCGGACCGGGCACCACCTGCTGCCCCAAACGCGCGAAGAAACCGTGACTGTCATGCTGCTCCAGCGCCTCGGAGGCGGACAGACCCAGACGATGCGCCAGCCCCACAGTTTCCGGCCCGATCCATGCGCCTGCAACCTCGTCCGAGCCATCCACCCCATCCGTATCGCAAGCCAGCGCCCAGATGCGCGGTGCCCCCGCGAGGGTCTGGCAGGCGGCCAGCACATATTCCGCATTCGGCCCTCCTTTCGCCTCCGCCGCCGCCCCACGCTGCGTCACGGTGCATTCGCCCCCCGATAGCAGCAACAAAGGGCGCGAGCGCGCCTCTTTGGCCGCGATCTCCAAGGCAAGGCGCGCATGCGCAGCCGCCAGCTCACGAGCCTCTCCTTCCAGCGCCTCGCCCAGAATGCGTACCTCCATCCCCTGCTGGCGTGCCAGATCGGCAGCGGCCTCTAGCGATTGTGCAGGGGCGGCAATCACCTCGGTCCGCGCCCGCGACAGACGGGGATCTTGCGGCGGCACGATCCCCGTCGTCCCGTGCAGGACCGCAAGCACCGAGGCCGGAAGCTCCAGCCCGAATTGCTGCGCAATGGACAGCGCCTCTTCGGCACGGGTGGCATCGCCCACGGTCGGGCCAGAGGCGATAAAGGCCGGATCATCGCCGGGCACATCCGAAATCAGCAAAGCCCGAAGCTGCGCCGGATAGGCCGCCGCCGCCAGTTGCCCGCCCTTGACCGCGCTCAGATGTTTGCGCAGCACATTCATCCGGTCAATGCTCGCCCCCGATGCCAGCAACATGGCATTGACCGCCTGTTTCTCGGCCAAGGTGATGTCTCCTGCAGGCGCACACAAAAGCGCCGAGCCACCACCGGAGATCAGCGCGATCACCGTGTCCTGCGCCCCCAGCCCCGCAAGCAGCTCCAGCATCCGGCGCGTGGCCGTGACCCCCGCCTGATCGGGTACGGGATGGGCGGCCTCGACGATCTCGATCCCTTTGGTCGGGCGCCCGTAGCCGTAGCGGGTGATCACCAGCCCCTCACACGGCCCCCAGACCGATTCTACCGCCTCCGCCATACGGGCAGAGGCTTTTCCCGCCCCGACAACCACCACCCGCCCCTCGGGCTTCGGACCCAAGGCGCGCGGAATACAGATCATCGGATCGGCAGCCGCCACCGCCGTTTTGAAAAGGCGGACCAAAAAGGCGGCAGGATCGGGCAGAATAGGCTCTCGGGACAAGGGGGACCTCCGGTCTGGACTGGGGGCCGCAGACAGCCCCCAAGCAAGCACTTATTTCACAACAGTTATACGGCTATCGGTGTAAGGCGTAACAGGTGTTCGCGCGGTCATATACTCGGCCAGCACATCCGCCAGATCGGGCCCGTAATCATAGGCATTCTCGGCACCGGTCTGGAACATGGCATAGCCGTCGCCGCCCGCCCGCAGATAGTTGTTGGTGACCACACCATAGCGCGCCTGCGGATCAAGCGGGACCCATGCCCCGTTCTGCGAGACCATCACATCGGAAATCCGCGCACCAACTGCTGCGCCGGGGGTCACCCGATAGGTCAGCCCCGCAACCTGCGCAAACCGGCCCGCCCCCTCTTCCATCTGGCTGGCCCCGTTTTCCAGTGCCGCCAGAATCACCGCCCCCTGTGTCTCGAAGGTCGAGAGCGTATTCTGGAACGGCAGGACCGTCAGCACATCGCCCATCGTCACATCCCCTGCAGGCAACGAGGCCCGCAGCCCGCCCCCGTTGGTCAGGGCAATATCGACGCCCTGATCCCTGACTCGCGCCAGCATGGCATCGGCCAGCAGGTCGCCCATCGGACACTCCTCGAAACGACAGATCTCGCGCGCGCCATCGATCGCTCCGTGCGCCTGCGCCACCACCTTGTTACGGATCTCGTCAAGGGGTTTGGCAAGCTCGGCAATACGGGCTTTGGCCGCCCCGTCTTCGGGCACCGAAGCATCCAGCAAAATCGGCTGCCCCTTGGCGGACAGCACAGTGCCCGCATCGTCAAAGGTCACCTCCAGATCACCCAGATATTTGCTATAGGCGAAGGCCTGCACGATCGCGGTCTTGCCGATCATCGTGGGATACGGCCCCTTGGCCCCCGCCATATTGCCCAATAGCGTATGGCTATGCCCCCCCACGATCACATCCACATCCGGCACGGCTTGCGCGATCTTCCGGTCGACCTCATAGCCCGAATGCGACAGCACGATGATCTTGTTGACGCCGCTGGCCTGCAATTTGGCCAGTTCGGCCTTCACGACCGGCACCGGATCAAGGAAGGTGATCGTCGGACCGGGGCTCGACAGTTCGGCATTGTCTTGCGGCGTCAGGCCGATAATGCCGATTTTCTCCCCTCCGACCTCCAGCACCGTCGAGCGCCTGACCACCCCCGACAGATCCGGCGACCGCGTTAGGTCGGCATTGGCCATCAGCACCGGAAAATCGAGCCTGTCGATAAAGGCGCGCAATGTCTCGGGCCCGTCATCGAATTCGTGATTGCCCACCGTCATCGCCTGATACCCCAACAGGGTCATGAACTCAGCCGCCGCCCGCCCTTTGTAATAGGTGTAAAACAGCGAGCCCTGAAACTGGTCACCGGCATCCAGCAGGATCGAATGCGCCGCCTTGGCGCGGGCCTGCCGGACCGCCGTGACCAGCCGCGCCGAGCCACCAAAACACTGCCCCTCGGCATCCTCCTCGGCAGAGCAGGTCGCGTCATATTTGTTGATCGGTTCGAAGCGCGCATGGAAATCATTGGTATGCAGCACATTCAGCGTAAACTCGGCACGCGCCATATCCGCCGCAAAAAGCCCCGCCACCAGCGCAAGCCCTGCCAAGGGGGCGTTTGAAATTCGGGTTGTCATGAAATTCCTCCGCTCAGATGCGTCCCAGTGATCCAGAATTTGACCAGTCTGTCAAAACTCTGTGTGACAGCCCCTGCCCGCAAGACGGATTCTTTCGGTTTTTCCGAAAGAGATTGATTATTTCCGCGTCATTGGGCATGTGAACGCCATGCTGATTTACAAGATCTTTCGCCCCGCCGAATGGCAGGCGCTTCAGGCGCAGGGCACCACATCGGGCGCGCCGGTCGATCTGGCCGACGGGTTTATCCATTTTTCCACGGCAGAGCAGATGCGCGAAACCGCGGCAAAGCACTTCGCCGGTGCCGGTGATCTGGTGCTGGCCAGCGTTGACGCCGATGCGTTGGGTGCGGCGCTCAGATGGGAGGTCTCGCGCGGCGGGGCGCTCTTCCCGCATCTCTACCGCGCGCTGGCCCTGCACGAGGTCCACGCCACCCATCCGCTTCCCCAAGGCCCCGAGGGCCATATCTTTCCGGAGACCCTGTGATGCCCCTGATCGAGTCCCTTGGCCTGCGCGCCCTGCATTACTTCAATCCGGAACGCGCGCATGGTCTGTCGATCCGCGCTCTGGCTGCTGGTCTGGTGCCGATGAAAGGCGTCTGGACAAGCCCGCGCATCGCCACCGAAATCGCCGGTCTTGCCCTGCCCAATCCGGTCGGACTGGCGGCAGGGTTCGACAAGAATGCCGAAGCGGTCGCCCCGCTGATGCGGGCGGGGTTCGGCTTTCTGGAAGTCGGGGCCGCCACGCCGCGCGCCCAGCCCGGAAACCCCAAACCGCGCCTGTTCCGCCTGACCGAGGACCGTGCCGTCATCAACCGCTTCGGCTTCAATAACGAAGGCATGGAACCCATCGCCCACCGCCTTGCGGGACGGCCTGCCGGCATTCCGGTGGGGCTTAATCTGGGGGCCAATAAGGACAGCGTGGATCGCGCGGCGGATTTTGCCAAGGTGCTGGCCCATGCCGGACCGTGGCTTGATTTTGCCACCGTCAATGTCTCGTCGCCCAATACGGAAAAGCTGCGCGACCTACAGGGCCCCGAGGCCTTGGGCGCGCTTCTGGCGGATGTGATCCGCACCCGTAACACATTGGCCCGCCCGATCCCGATCTTCCTCAAGATCGCGCCCGATCTGACCGATGACGAAATTATCGACATCGCGCAGGTGGCCCGCCACAGCGGTATCGACGCGATCATCGCCACCAACACAACCCTGTCGCGCGACGGGCTGCACAGTGCCCATGCCGCGGAAAAAGGCGGCATGTCCGGCGCGCCGCTTTTCGAGAAATCGACGCGGGTTCTGGCCAAACTCTCCCGCGCGACCGAAGGCCAGCTGCCATTGATCGGCGTGGGCGGCATTTCCTCCGGTGCGCAGGCCTATCAGAAGATTCTCGCAGGGGCCTCGGCGGTGCAGCTCTATTCGGCGCTCGTCTATCACGGGTTGTCGCTGGCCGACCGCATCGCCCATGAACTGGACGCGCTTCTTGCGGAAAACGGCTATGCCCATATTTCCGATGCCGTTGGCAAAGGGCGCGATCAATGGCTTTGATCTTGTGGCACAATCCGCGCTGCTCGAAATCACGTGAAACATTGGCCCTGTTACAGGCGCGGGGGATCACCCCCGAGCTGCGGCTCTATCTGAACGACCCGCCCAGTCGGGCGGAACTAGAGGCGCTTGTGGACAAGCTCGACCAGCCCGCCCGCGCCCTGATCCGCTGGAAAGAGGCCAAGGACAGCCTCGATGCAACAGCCAGCGCCGAGGAAATCCTCGACCATCTGGCCCGGACTCCGAAGCTGATCGAGCGACCGATCCTGATCCATGACACCGCCGCCCGTATCGGGCGCCCGCCCGAACGGGTGCTGGAGATCCTCTGACGCACCGGTTGCCCTGACAGCCCTTTCGGACCTGCGGGCACCCATTGTTCGACCCGATCGAATGAAACGTCCAATACGTTCAGTTGGACTTACAAAGGCCCTGCCGCCATCTTCGGGACACCGGATCAAAAAGGTGTCCCATGATAGCTCCCGCCCCCCGAACGCATATTCCCGCCCTTCTGCGCCGCCGCGTTTTGACCCTTCGCACGGCGCTCCCCGGCCTTGCGCTTTGTGCCGCCCTTGCGGCACTGGCCTTTGCCGCCCATCACCTTGCGGGGATTTCGGCGCTCTCGCCGCTTATTCTGGCCATCCTGCTGGGCATGGCGTTGAATACCATGCACCCTCTGCCGCCCTGTTTCGCCCCGGGGATCGCCTTCAGCCTGCGCTATGTCCTGCGGGGCGGCATCGTACTTTTGGGCCTGCAACTGACATTCGGGCAGGTGCTCTCGGTCGGAGTGAGCGGTCTGGCCCTCATCCTCGTGACCCTGCTGGCCACCTTCGCCTTCACCCGCTGGCTGGGGCGGCGCATGGGGCTTCCGGCGGGGCTGACCGATCTGATCGCGGCAGGCAGCTCCATCTGCGGGGCCTCCGCCGTGATCGCCGCCAATACCGTGACGCGCGCCCGTGACGAGGATGTCGCCTATGCGATTGCCTGTGTGACGATCTTCGGCTCGGCCTCGATGGCGCTGATGCCGCTGGCGGCACCGCTGCTGTCGCTGGGGCCAAAAGCCTATGGCCTCTGGACGGGGGCCTCTATCCACGAAGTCGCGCAGGTGGTGGCTGCCGCGTTCCAGCAAGGAGATCAGGCGGGACATTTCGGCACCATCGCCAAACTCACCCGCGTGATGATGCTGGCCCCGATGGTGCTGCTTCTGGGCCTGTCCTCCCGCAACCGCCCGAAAAAGGGCGAAAGCCTTGGCCGTGCGCCCCTGCCGTGGTTTGTCTTCGGCTTCATCGCGATGGTCGGGCTTGCATCGACAGGGCTGGTGCCCGCCCCTATGCGCGATACCAGCACGACCCTGACCCAGATCCTGCTGACCGTGGCTCTGGCGGCTATGGGCCTGTCCACCGACCTGCGCAAGCTTGTCGCGGCGGGCCTCCGCCCCGCTATTCTAGGGGCGGCGGCTTGGGTCTTCATCTCCGGCCTCAGCCTGCTATTGGTATGTCTGACGCAGTAACTCCGCGCAAAGGCGGCCCTGATGACCCTAGACCAGCTTCGTATCTTTCTGGCGGTGGCCGAGCGCGAACATGTCACCCGTGCCGCCGAAGCCCTGCATCTGACGCCCAGTGCGACAAGCGCCGCGATCTCGGCGCTCGAACAGCGCCACGGTGTCCGGCTGTTCGACCGGATCGGACGCCGGATCGTCCTGAGCGATGCGGGGCGCAGCTTCCGCACCGAGGCGCGCAAGCTGCTGGCGCAGGCCGAGCAGGCGGAACGGATGCTGGAAGATCTCGCCGGTCTGACCCGCGGACATTTGCGCATCGCGGCCAGTCAGACTGTCGCCAATTACTGGCTACCCCCTGTTCTGGCGCGCTACCGGCAAAGCTATCCCGGCATCGAGTTGCAGCTGCGGATCGGCAATTCCGAAGAGGCCGCGCAAAAGGTGCATGAGCTGGAGGCCGATCTGGCGGTGATCGAGGACCGCTGCCATGATGACCTTCTGGAGGTCCACCCGCTGGCCAGCGACCATATGAAACTGGTGCGCGCGGCCGGAGTGGCCAGCCTGCCATTCGATCCAGCGACACAAAGCTGGGTGCTGCGCGAACCGGGGTCGGGAACCCGCGCGATCTTCGACCACTGGCTTGCCGCACAGGGACTGGCCGCAGGCGACCTGCCCCCTGTGCTGGAACTGCCCTCCAACGAAGCCGTGCGCGCGGCGGTCGAGGCCGGTGCTGGGGCTAGCATCCTTTCCGAACTGGTGGTCGCCCATTCGCTTGAAAGCGGACGGCTGAGCGTGCTGGAGGCGACCCTGCCGCAGCGCCCCTTCTCGCTGCTGCGCCACCGCGAACGTCCCTTTACCCGTGCCGAAGCCGCCTTTCTGGCGCTTGCCAAAGCCGCAGGGGGCTAAAAATCCGCTTACTCGACATAAAAACTCGAGTTTTTCAGCATCTTCCTGCCCATTCACGGGATCTTCTGTTGCGCTTTGCCACAATCCCCGCACTTATCTGGAATTAGCACGATATCCGGAGCATTTGATGACAGATTCTCACCCCTCCCGCCGTCAGGTCCTTGCCTCCGCCCTCGGAACCGGCGCCTTCTTCCTGCTGCCGCAAATGGCGCGCGCCCAAGCCGACGAGATCGCGCATGGCATGCCTTTGGGCCAAGCGGAGCCGTTCTCGTTCGACATGCTGCGCGACATGGCCCGCACGCTGGCCAACGGCCCCTATAATGCGATGAAAGTCGCCGATCCCGAGATCATCCAGCAGATCGATTACGACGCCCACGGCGCGATCAAATTCCGCAAGGATCACGCGCTTTGGGGCAATGGCGACGACTACCCCGTGCATTTCTTCTTTCCGGGCCGGTATTTCCCCGATCCGGTGCATATCTACGCCGTGAATGGCGGGATGGCGCGCGAGGTGCCGTTCTCGAAAAACTATTTCGATATTCCCGCCGACAGCCCCGCCCAGAACCTGCATGGGACCGAAGGCTTTGCAGGGTTTTCGGTGCAGGACCGCAAACATAATGCCGACTGGATGGCCTTTCTGGGGGCGTCTTACTGGCGGACTGCGGGCTATTCGGGCCAGTTCGGGCTGTCGGTGCGCGGGCTGGCGCTGGATACGGCTGTGGCCGAAGGGCCGGAGGAATTTCCGCGCTTCACCCGCTTCTGGCTGGAAGAACCCGAAGATGGCAGCTTTGTCACCTATGCGCTTTTGGAAAGCCCGCGCGCGACCGGTGCCTATAAGATCGTTTCGCGTCTGGGCGGCGGCGTGGTGCAGGATGTCTCGGCAGATATCTTCCTGCGCGGCGATGTGAACCGGCTTGGCATCGCGCCGCTGACCTCGATGTACTGGTTTGGCAAGCATGACCGGCAGGTATCCCCCGACTGGCGCCCCGAGGTCCATGACAGCGACGGGCTGGAGATCCATACCGGCACCGGCGAAAAGATCTGGCGTCCGCTGAACAATCCGCCACGGGTGATGGCGAACAGCTTCCACTCGCCCAATGTCAAAGGCTTCGGCCTTGCGCAGCGCGAGCGTGACTTCAAACAATATCAAGATGATGGCGTTTTCTATGAAAAACGCGCCACCGCCTGGATCGAGCCGAAAGAGGGCTGGGGCGAAGGGGCCGTGACCCTGATCGAGATCCCCACCGATGACGAAACGATGGACAATATCGTGGCCTTCTGGACTCCCTCCGACCCGTCCGCGACAGGCTCGGAATTCAGCGTGAACTATCGGCTGAGCTGGGTGAAGGATGTGCCGGTGCCGCGCCAGAAAGCGCAGTTTACCGCGATCCGTATCGGCACGGGCGGCATTCCGGGGCAGGACCGTCCGGCCAACACCGTGAAGATCGTTTGCGATCTCGACAGCACCGGCCTTCAGGGGCTGAGCCGTGCGGACGGGCTGGAGCCGGTTGTTACCGCCTCGGTGGGCACGACCTCTCTTACAAGCGCCTTCCCCGTTGTCGGGGCCGATTACTGGCGCGCGATCTTCGATCTGGATTTTTCGGCCGTGGCCACGGACAATAACGATCCGATCGATATCCGCATGTATCTGGACCATAAAGGCGATGCGATGAGCGAAACGCTGATCTTGCAGCTTTTCCCCTCGCAGCTGCGCGAGCTACTGGCCAGCCACGGCTAAGCACCGGACACCAAGGGAGGCCATTGGCCTCCCTTTTTTCGCTTTCCCATGCGCCAAAGCTGCCCGCTGGTTCTTTCCCTTGCGGGCTTGCCTCAGAGCCGAGCGCAGAGCCTAGGCGCTTAGGCCAAGATAGACGGTTATCTTCGTCGGGTCCTGCGTATCATAGAGATCGAAATCCGCCTGAAACGCGCGCGGGATGTCCTTTTGCCAGATGGATTGCCATTGCGCGATCAGGCTTTGGGGCTGCGGCCCTTGGGTGGGCAGAACCTCATATTTCTGCGCAGGCACCTGCGCGCTATGAAAGCCCTCGGGAATGGCTGTGCCCTGCGGCACGCGGTAGCCGAGGGTCACCCGATAGGGGTCGAGAAACCCTCCGCTATAGTCATGATAGACGCTGTAAAGCTCGGCAGAGGCCGCCTCTCCCAAAGCGCCCCTGACATCTTGTGACTGAAACCGCGCCCAAAGCGCGCCAATCTTCACGGGGTCTGTGTTCTGGACAATCTCCGAAAGGCCGATGACCTCGAAGGCCTCTGATGTCTGGATGGTCATATATTCCTCATTGAAATTCTTGGGCGAAATACCGCAAGGAACACATGACCGGTCAGGATTGGCAAGGAGAATTACGTCTCGTAAAGCTCTAGCGGCAGGCCATCGGGGTCTTGGAAAAAGGTGAAACGGGCGTTGGTCAGCGCATCCACGCGGATCGGCTCGACCTCCACCCCATGATGCGCAAGCCTTGCGCACCACGCATCGATATCGCCCACCGCAAAGGCCAGATGCCGCAGCCCCTGCGCCTCAGGACGGGTCGGGCGCTTGGGGGCATTCGGGAAGGTGAAGAGTTCGATCTGCACCCCCCCCGCCATCTCCAGATCCAGTTTCCAGCTGTCGCGCGCCGCGCGATAGGTTTCCGCGATCACCTTCAGCCCGAGCACCTCTGTGTAAAAGTGCTTGGAGCTTTGGTAATCCGAAGCGATGATCGCCACATGATGCGGGCGCAGCGCCTGTGTCATGCCGCCTCTTTCTTGGCAAACATCCCGAGGACCGGCGAGATCACGAATGTCACGACAGGAATCAGCACGAAGCCGAACAGTACCCCGAAGATTCCGTCACAGAAGGCGGTAACCGCCCAGCCAAGCGCGGGCTTCCACGCCTCGCCCACCTTCGCCGCGACCGCTTCGGACTGATGGTGGATCCAGTCATAGGGCGCCCCGAAGCCGAGTTCGGCCAGACCATGCAGGATGATATTGCCCCCCACCCAGATCATCGCAGCGGTGCCCACGATCATCAGGATCTTCATGAAAAGCGGCATGAAATGCACGATCGCGCGGCCAAAGGCGCGTGTGGCCGCAAGCCTGGCATTTTCCGCCAGCCACAGCCCCACATCATCGGCTTTCACGATAATCGCGACACCCCCATAGACCACCGCCGTGATCCCGATACCGACAATCGCCAGCGTCAGGGCCTCGATCCATAGCGCATCCCCTTCCGGCAAGGCGGAAAGCGCGATGGTCATGATCTCTGCCGAGAGGATGAAATCGGTTTTTACCGCACCTCTGACCTTTTTCTCCTCAAGCAGGGCCGCGTTCTCTTTGGCCTTGGGGGCCGCGTCTTCTGCCGGATGGGCGGCGGCGGGGTGCAGCACATGCCACACTTTCTCGGCCCCTTCGAAACACAGATAGGCCCCGCCCAGCATCAGAAGCGGCGTAATGGCCCAAGGCGCGAAGCTGGACAGCAGCAGCGCCAATGGCAGCAGGAAGACCAGCTTGTTGCGGATCGACCCCAGCGCGATCTTGCCCACAATGGGCAATTCACGGGCAGCGGCAAAACCATGCACATATTTGGGCGTGACCGCCGCATCATCAATCACCGCCCCCGCCGCTTTGGCCCCGGCCTTGGCTGCCTGCCCTGCCACATCATCGACCGAAGCCGCCGCGATCTTGGCGATTCCCGCCACATCATCCAAAAGCGCCAGAAGGCCGCTCATACCAATCTCCGTTCACAATTTTCGCATGTTTGCGCACGCGCGTGCGGGATATGCGTCCTGCAGGCTACTTGCTCCGTCTTGCAGGCGCAACGCACCATCCCCCGATTGCGGTTCCCCAAATGGCCGCTTGCCCTTGCAGCGCCCCGCGATATGCTCCACAACTCGGTCAGACACGCCCTGCGTCCGATTTCGATGACGGCTGCGGCGACCAAGAGAAAGGTGCCCGAAATGCTCGATATGAATGCAAAACCCACCGAAGAGATCGATGTCCGCGAGTTCTTCGGCATTGACAGTGATATGAAGGTCAAGGGATTTGCCGAGCGCACCGAACGCGTGCCGGAAATCGACCCGACCTATAAGTTCGACCGCGACACCACGCTGGCGATTCTGGCGGGGTTTGCCTATAACCGCCGGGTGATGATCCAGGGCTATCACGGCACCGGCAAATCCACCCATATCGAACAGATCGCCGCGCGCCTGAACTGGCCCTGTGTGCGGGTGAACCTCGACAGCCATGTCAGCCGGATCGACCTGATCGGGAAGGACGCGATCAAGCTGGTGGATGGCAAGCAGGTCACCGTCTTCCATGAAGGCATCCTGCCGTGGTCGCTGCGCAACCCCACCGCGATCATCTTCGACGAATATGACGCAGGCCGCGCCGATGTGATGTTCGTGATCCAGCGTGTGCTGGAAGCCGAGGGCAAGCTGACCCTTCTGGACCAGAACGAGGTGATCACCCCGAACCCCTATTTCCGCCTGTTTGCGACCGCGAACACCGTGGGTCTGGGCGATACCACCGGCCTCTATCACGGCACCCAGCAGATCAACCAGGGCCAGATGGACCGCTGGTCGCTGGTGGCCACGCTGAACTATCTCAGCCATGATGCCGAAGCCGCCATCGTGCTGGCGAAGAACCCCAACTACAATAACGAGGCAGGTCGCAAGGTCATCAGCCAGATGGTGCATGTGGCCGACCTGACGCGTACGGCCTTCATGAACGGCGATCTGTCCACCGTCATGAGCCCGCGGACCGTCATCGCATGGGCGCAGAATGCACGCATCTTCAACGATGTGGGCTATGCCTTCCGCCTGACCTTCCTCAACAAATGTGACGAGCTTGAACGTCAGACCGTGGCCGAGTTCTACCAGCGCCTGTTTGACGAGGAACTGCCCGAAAGCGCGGCCTCCATCGCGATGTGATCACGCGATCCAGTCGAATAAAGTGAAGGCCGGGACGCATTCCCGGCCTTTTCTTTACGATTTGGAAAGCAAAAACGGCGAGGCTGTGCCTATGATGCTAAGCCCCTCTCGCCTTGCCCTTCTTTTCTGCACAACCGGCCTTCTGATGGCCTGCGAGCCAAACTATTCGGCGCGCGATGCCTTGCTGGAATGCCGCACGCTCTATGCCGAGGCAGACCGGTTGACGGATGCCAATCTGGCCTCCGAAGCCCTGATGGGCTATCGCGGGCCGCATGTACCCTCAATGACGGCCATATTGGTGCCGCAAAAGGCGCAGAAGCCACGCAAGGTCGAGGATTGCGATGACATCCTCATCCTTGACCGGCGCCTGCCGGAGTAAGGCCGCCGACCGAAGTAGGGCCGCCGACCGAAGTAGGGCCGCCCCCATAAAAACGGGCCCCCGAAAAACCGGAGGCCCCTTCCGGCCTACACAATAAAAGCGACAGACCTGCCGCCGCAAATTATGGCTCTGGAAAGCGCGCGAAGCTTACGCCTTGAGCGCGGGCTTTGTCAGATTGCCCCAGAACTCCATATCGCCCAGCAGCTCGTCCAGCGTGGGATCGATATGTTCGGGGAAGGCTTTCGGGTCGCGCTCGGTCATATTGGCAAAGAAATCCGCGCCCGCGATATGCACCGCCCCGCGCACCGGCACCATGCCGAAATTGATGGCGATCACCCGCAGATGCTCGGCGGCGCGCATCGCCCCCGAGGGACCATAGCCCACAATCCCCAGCGGTTTGCGACGCCAGCCGGTATAAGCGTAATCGAACGCATTTTTCAGCACACCGGGGATCGAGTGGTTATATTCCGGCGTCACCACGATAAACCCGTCATAGCTTTTCAGCAGATCATTCCATTTGCCCTTGGCCCCTTCGGAGGGTTCGGCATAGGCGGGCGCCATCGCCTCTTCGAAATGCGGCAGGACATGATCGCGCAGATCGATCACATCGAATTTGAAAGCCGAACGGCTGGCGGTTTTGTCCATGAACCATTCCGTCACCACATCGGCAAAGCGGCCTTCGCGCGTGGTGCCGACGATAACGCCAATTTTAAGCGGTTCTGTCATGGGGGTCTCCTTCGCTTCTGCACAGGGCAACCGGTCTGCTGCCCGTTTGGCCTCAAGGTACAGTGCAGAAATGTGGCGACAACCCCCAGTTTGGTGCAAAGCTGCACGAAGCGTCTGCACAGCCCGCCTTGGCCCGTCTGGCGGGACAGCCGAACACGCGGATCCCCTCTTGCGAAGGCACGGGCGTGGTGCTTTATCTTGGGCATGAGCAAGCCCATCGATAACCCCGCCGATCCGTTTAAAAAAGCCCTCGCCGAGGCGACCAAAACTATGGCCGACCGGCCGGAGTTGACGGTCAGCTATACGGTCGATCCGTCCGGCTCGACAGGCGATACGATGCGCCTGCCGCAGGTCTCGCGGCGGATGACGCGCGACGAGGTTCTGCTGGCGCGCGGCACCGCCGACCAGCTGGCGCTGCGTCTGCGCCACCATGATGCGGGCACCCACGGGCGGTATCGTCCCGCAGGCGATATGGCCGCCGCGCTTTATGAAGAAATGGAATATGCCCGTTGCGAGGCTCTGGGCGCGCGCGACATGCCGGGCACGCTGTCGAATATCGATGTGAAGATCGCCCACGAGGCCGCACGCAAGGGCTATGCCCAGATCCGCAATCAGGCCGAGGCCCCCCTGCCGGTGGCGGCGGGCTATATGATCCGCGAAATGGCCACGGGCCGCAAACTGCCCGAAGGGGCAGAGCATGTGCTCGACCTGTGGCGCCCGTTCATGGAACAGCAGGGCATCAATCTCGAGCGTCTGCAGGATGTGCTCTCCGACCAGACGGCATTCGCCAAATTCTCGCGGCAGTTGATCTCCGATCTGGGCTATGGCGACCAGCTGGGCGATGACCCCGATGACGAGATGGGCGATGACGGGGAGGATGCCGAAGAGGCCGCCCCCGAGAATGATCGCGGCGAGATGGAAGAGCAGGAGCAACAGGAGCAGGAAGAGGCCGATGCCTCTCCCGAGCGCGCGCAGGAACAGACGCAGGACCAGCAGCAGGCCGCCACCTCGACCGAGGAACTGGCTGACCCTGCCGATGGCGACGAGGTCGAGATGCCCGACCCCGAGGCCGCGATGGAGCCGCCTCCGCCGCCTGCCGCCTCGGATGCCGACCCCAATTACACCGTCTTCCGCACGGAATTCGACGAAGAGATCATGGCGGAAGAGCTGGCCGAGGTGGCTGAACTCGAACGTCTGCGCGCCTATCTTGACCAGCAGCTTGAACCGCTGAAGGGCGCCGTGTCGCGGCTGGCCAACAAACTTCAGCGCCGGCTGCAGGCGCAGCAGAACCGGTCGTGGGAATTCGACCGCGAGGAAGGCATGCTGGATGCGGGCCGCTTGGCGCGGGTTGTGGCCAACCCCACCACGCCCCTGTCCTTCAAAATCGAACATGACACCGAATTCCGCGATACGGTGGTGACGCTGCTTCTGGACAACTCGGGGTCGATGCGTGGGCGTCCGATCTCGATTGCGGCGATCTGTGCCGATGTTCTGGCGCGCACGCTGGAGCGCTGCAATGTGAAGGTCGAGATTCTGGGCTTTACCACCCGTGCGTGGAAGGGCGGCCAAAGCCGTGAGGAATGGCTCAATGCGGGGCGTCCGCAGCAACCGGGCCGTCTGAACGACCTGCGCCATATCATCTACAAACGCGCCGATACGCCGTGGCGGCGCGCGCGGCCCAATCTGGGTCTGATGATGAAAGAGGGCCTGCTGAAGGAAAACATCGACGGCGAGGCGCTGGAATGGGCACACCGCCGGATCACCAAACGCTCGGAAGCGCGCAAGATCCTGATGGTGATTTCCGATGGCGCGCCTGTGGATGATTCCACTTTGTCGGTGAACCCCGCGAATTTCCTCGACAAGCACCTGCATGATGTGATCGCCATGATCGAGAAACGCCGTGCGGTGGAATTGCTGGCCATCGGCATCGGCCATGATGTGACCAAATATTACAACCGCGCTGTGAAGATCTCGGATGCCGAGGAACTGGCGGGCGCCATGACCGAACAACTGGCGGGCCTCTTTGATGCCGACCCGCGCAAACGCGCCCGTGTGCTGGGCATGCGGAGAGCCGGCTGATGTTTCAGGATTTCTCGGTCAAGACGAACCCCGAAACCGGCGCGCCCCGTCTGGCCGCCCTGCGCGAGGTTCTGGCCAAGCGCGGGCTGGCGGGCTTTATCGTGCCGCGCGCCGATATCCATCAGGGCGAATATGTGGCTGACCGCGATGCGCGGCTGGGCTGGCTGACGGGGTTTACCGGCTCGGCGGGCTTTTGCGTGGTGCTGCCGGAAGTGGCGGGGGTGTTCATCGACGGGCGCTACCGCGTGCAGGTGCGCTCCGAGGTGGATCTGGCAGCCTATACGCCGGTCAACTGGCCGCAGACGCAGGCGGGCCCCTGGATTGCCGAGAATCTGCCCGATGGGCAGATCGGTTTTGACCCTTGGCTGCACACCCATAGCGAGATCGAGGCGATCCGAGCCGCGCTGGCCAAGACCGCTGTCACACTGGTGCCCTGCGACAACCCGATCGACGAGATCTGGACGGACCGCCCTGCCCCGCCGCTTGCGCCCGCCCGTCTGCATCCGCCGGAACTTGCCGGCGAGGCTTCGGCGTCGAAACGCGCCCGACTGGCCTCCGCTCTGCACGGAGATAGTGCCGCCGTGCTGACCCAGCCGGATTCCATCTGCTGGCTGCTGAATATCCGTGGCGATGACATTGCCCGCAACCCGCTGGTACAAAGCCTCGCCATTCTTCATGCCGATGGCTCGGTCGATCTGTTCGCCGAGGGCGCGAAGTTTTCACCCGATCTTCTAGAGGCCTTGGGGTCGGATGTGAACCTGTGCCCGCCCGAGAGTTTTGGCGCAGGGCTTTGCGCGCTTTCGGGTTCGGTTCTGGTGGATCCGGCAAGTGCGCCCTATGCGGTGGGTCCGATCCTGTCGGAGGCAGGCGCCACGCCGCATTATGCGACCGACCCCTGTGTGCTGCCCAAGGCGCGCAAGAATGCCGCCGAAGTGGAGGGCATGAAAGAGGCTCATCACCGCGATGCCTGCGCGATGGCCGAGTTTCTGGCCTGGCTGGATGCCGAGGCCCCGAAGGGCGAGCTGACCGAGATTTCGGTGGTGACCGCGCTTGAGGGCTTTCGCCGCGCGACCAATGCGCTGACCGAGATCAGCTTTGACACGATCTGCGGCGCGGGCCCTGACGGGGCGATTGTCCATTACCGCGTCACCGAAAAGACCGACCGTCCCATAAATGCGGGCGAATTGCTTTTGGTGGATTCGGGCGGGCAATATGTGGATGGCACTACCGACATCACCCGCACCGTCGCGATTGGCCCCGTGCCCGAAGAGGCCCGCGCGCCCTATACCCGAGTGCTACAGGGGATGATCGCGCTGTCGATGGCGCAATGGCCCAAGGGCGTGGCTGGCAGCCATCTGGACGCGCTGGCGCGGATGCCGCTATGGCGGGCCGGTCAGGATTACGACCACGGCACGGGGCATGGCGTGGGGGCGGCGCTTTGTGTCCATGAGGGGCCGGTGCGGATTTCGCGCGCCTCGACCCTGCCGATTGAAGAGGGCATGATCCTGTCGAACGAGCCGGGCTACTACCGTGACGGCGCCTTCGGTATCCGTATCGAGAATCTGGTGCTTGCTGTTGCGGCAGACAAAGGCCCCGAGGCCGATTCCCAGCGCGAGATGCTGCATTTCGAGACGCTGACATGGGTGCCCATCGACACCCGTCCGGTGCTGGTTGAACTGCTCAGCCAAGCCGAACGCGACTGGCTAAACCATTACCACGCGACCTGTCTGGCCGAGATCGGGCCGCATGTCTCTGCCCCCACGGCTGAGTGGATGGAACAGGCTTGCGCGCCAATCTAGCCTGACACAGCGCGGCCCAAGGGCCGCGTTTTTCATGCCGCATGGGGTTGGAAACTCTGGAAACTCGAAAGCCCGAAAAACTCCAAGACCCCAAAAGCAAAAAGCCCCGCTAGGGGCTTTGCTCTCCATCCGGAGAATGGTGCGGTCGAGAAGACTCGAACTTCCACGGGAGTTACCCCACAGCGACCTCAACGCTGCGCGTCTACCAATTCCGCCACGACCGCACTGTCTCTGGCTTGGTGAGGGCTATCTAGCGGCTGTCTGCGAGCTTGAAAAGAGGAAAAATGCGTTTGCCGGATTTTTTCTTTGATCCCTGCGCGATGGGCCTTTTGCGCAAGGCGTTCTGCCCTTGCATCCAAGGCCCGAAAGCGCGACATCAGGGGAAATATCGGAGGATGCCATGGTCGAATGGATTCACGCAGATCAGCCCGTTCCCTATGAAGAGGCCCTTGCCTTCATGGAAGCGCGGGTCGCCGCGATTCATGCCGGTGAGGCAGAGGAAGCGATCTGGCTTCTCGAGCACCCGCCCCTTTATACGGCAGGCACATCCGCGCAGCGGAAAGATCTGGTGGACCCCGACCGCTTTCCGGTTTTCGAGGCAGGACGTGGCGGGCAATATACCTATCACGGGCCGGGCCAACGCATCGCCTATGTCATGCTGGACCTTAACAAACGCGGGCGCGACGTGCGCGGCTTTGTCAAGAAGCTGGAAGACTGGGTGATCTCGGCGCTGGCGGATTTCAACGTCAAGGGCGAGATTCGCGAAGGCCGGGTCGGCGTCTGGGTCGAGCGCCCCGACCGCCCGCGCGGCATCGACGGCGCGCTGGCCGAGGACAAGATCGCCGCCATCGGGGTCAAGCTGCGCAAATGGGTCAGCTTTCACGGCATCTCGATCAATGTCGAACCCGATCTGGAGCATTTTACCGGAATCGTGCCCTGCGGGATCAAGGATCACGGGGTGACCAGCCTTGTCGATCTGGGGCTGCCGGTGGAAATGGGCGATCTGGACGCCGCGCTCATGGCCCATTTCAACGAGATTTTCGACGAAAGTCCTGTGGAGCAGGACTAAAATCCCGTAACAGCCTTTTTACAGGCATGATACAGTCGCCCCAAGCGCATTTGGGCCTGCGGGAGGCAGGTCCGGATCGGTTCGGGAAAGAACCACCTGTTCGAACGAGGAAATAGCGATGAAGATTAGCCTGTTTGCCACACTCACCGCAGTCACCCTTGCCGCCCCTGCTTTCGCGCAGGATGCCGCCAAAGGCGAAAAAGAGTTCCGTGCCTGCAAAGCCTGCCACGCCATCGTGGCCCCCGACGGCACAGCCATCGTCAAGGGGGGCAAGGTCGGCCCCAACCTCTATGGCGTGATCGGACGTCAGGTGGGCAGCCTTGAAGGGTTCAAATACAAGGATTCGATCAAGGCCGTCGGCGCGACCGGCGCTGTCTGGACCAAGGAAGAGCTCGAAGCCTATATCACCGACCCCAATGCTTGGCTCGAAGAGAAAACCGGCGACAAGGCCGCGCGTTCGGGCATGACCTTCAAAGCCAAGAAAGGTCAGGGCGATATTGCCGCCTATCTGGAATCCGTGGCCAAATAAGCCCGCCACAGAGATGTCAGCCGATGAACATGCCCGCCAGCCTTTGGCGGGCATTTCCTTTGGCAGGGATTGATTGTATGCGGGGCGCGATCCGGCCCCGCACGGCCCAGAGGAGAGACGCCATGCCCCGACCCGATGCCAGCAGCCTGCCCGCGACAGATGGCCAGAAGGGCACGCAGACCGGCGGATCAAGCGACCACAAGACGATCGGTCTGCTCTATCTGGTGACTGCGGCTCTTGTCGGGCTGATTTCGGTGGTGGTGACCGTTTATATGCGGCTCGAGCTAATGGAACCGGGCGTGCAATATCTGTGCGCCGAGGGCGCGCGGCTCTGGCCGACGCAGGCCCCCTGTTCCGCCAATAGCGCGCTTTGGGATGTGCTGACCGCCTCGCATGGGGTGCTGATGATGTTCTTTGTCGCCATCCCGGGCCTTTTTGCCGGTTTCGGCTCCTATCTCTTGCCGCTGCATCTGCGCGCACCCGAACTGGCGTTCCCGCGCCTGAACCGCAGCGCCTACCAGCTATATGTTCTGGCCTGCATCATGGGCATCGGCGCGCTGTTTTCGGCCCATACCGTGCCGGTGGCCATTGCGGCGCTGTTCGTGATGGGGATCTCGACGATCCTGACCGCGATCAACATGATTACCAGCTTTCTCAATATGCGCGGCCCCGGCGTGACGCTGCATGACGCATCGCCTTTTGCATGGTCGATCCTTGTGACAGCCGCCCTCGTGCTGTGCACGCTGCCCGTGCTGGCCGGAGCAATAACCATGATGCTCGACCCGAGCTACCGGCATGCGATCCACGAGGATGACCCCGAATTCTACCGGCAGATCCTGTGGTTCTTCAGCCATCCCGAGATCTACATCATCATTCTACCGGGCTTCGGGATTATCTCGCAGATCATCTCCACCTTCTCGGGGCGCCCGCTTTACGCCCAGAAAGTCACGATTTATGCGATGCTGGCCATCGGCCTGCTCGGTTTTGCCACATGGGCGCATTACATGTTCACCCGTGGGCTGATGGCAGGCGAGGATAGCGGCTTCACACTGGCCGCCACCATTGTCGGCCTGCCAACACTGGTCATCCTGTTTTCATGGATCATGACACTGGCGCAGGCGCGCCCGCCTTGGCGGACCCCGCTTCTCTGGGCGCTTGGCTTCATCTTCCTCTTTGTCATGGGCGGGCTGAGCGGGCTGCTGATCAGCGGCGCTCCGGTCGATATCAACCATGCGGGCACCTATTTCGTGGTCGCGCATTCGCATTATGTCATGAGCCTCGGGGCGATTTTCGCCCTTTTCGGCGGCCTCTATTTCTGGATCGGAAAAATGTCGGGCCGCAACTATCCGGAATGGGCCGGACAACTGCATTTCTGGCTGATGTTTCTGGGAACGAACCTGACATTCTTCCCGCAGCAAATCCTGGGCCAAGAGGGCATGCCCCGCCGCATTCTGGATTATCCGGACCAGTTCGCCCTGCTCAACCAGCTCTCGTCGATCGGGGCGTTCCTTTCGTTCTTTTCCTTCTTGCTGTTCCTGGGCATCATCCTGTGGACGGTTCTGGCAGGGCGGCGCGTCCCTGCTGCCATGCAGGAGGGCGTGCAGGAGGGCATGACCGCTGAATGGACGCTCCCCTCTCCGCCGCCGCCGCATAACTTCGAACGGCCGGTTTAAGAGCTGCTCCGGTTCGGCCCGACCGGCAGACATCTATATTGGCGTTCCACTTCCAATGCCGCCGAACGTGCCCAGCGGTCTGATGTGCCGTTCACGGTTGCCTCCAATGTCGCCGCATCCGATACGCCAGAATCCAGAACCGAAACCAGTGTTTTGGCGAATGTCGGCCCGTAAGAAGCCATCTTGTGCTCATAGGCCAGATGCGCCTTCTGCCCGCGCGATCTTGTATCGGCCTCGGTTGCGCCTCGCGCACAGGCATAGGTGAACGCACCGCCCGATTGGCTGGCAAAAGACAGGAACTCGCGCTCCGGCATTGCCTGTTTGACCTGCCCGAGCGACGTGTTACAGCCCGAAACGATCAGCCCTGCCAGACAGAGAATTCCGGTTTTCAGATGTCCAAAGCCGGTCATAGCACCCCATATCTCGTAATGAACAAAGACATGGATGTGGGCAGCGCGCGCGCCGAAGGCAAATCACGGCTTCGAAAGTCACCTTTCGCTTTGTGGATTTCCGCCCATTACGACGCTCTAGATATCGGACATCCCCCGCACCGAGACGGATTGCGCCATCTCTTCCAGCTCGCCCAATGTCAGTTGGTCATACATATCGCGTGAAATACCGCGCAGGTCATGAACCTGACGCTGACCACGCCGTGCCGCCAAGGCAGCCGATGCCGCTCGCGCATGCGAAACAGAGAGCTTTTCCATTCTTCACCCCTTTCGGATTCCGATTAAAGAATGCCAATGAAAGGATTAAAGATGCGTTCCCGCTCAACCGCAAGGATAGGCCATTTCTTGCCGGACACAGGTCGCCAGCGCATAAAAAATGGCGGCCAGGCCGCCATCTTTCGCTATGCCCTGTCACGTCTCAGATCGAAAGGCGATCTTTGACACGCGGACCGACAGAGGCGAAATCCATCTGGCCGGTATATTTTTCTTTCAGAACCGCCATCACACGGCCCATGTCGCGGATCGACTGCGCATCAATCGCGGCAATCGCGGCATCGATCGCCGCCTTGACCTCGTCATCGGTCAACTGGCGCGGCAGGAACGTTTCCAATATCTTGATCTCGGACAGTTCCTGCTCGGCCAGTTCCAACCGCCCGCCCTCTTCATAGGCCCGCGCGCTTTCATGGCGTTGCTTCACCATCTTGCCGAGAATCTGCATGACATCGCTGTCGTTGATCTCATGTTCTTCATTGCTGCCCCGCATCGCAATTTCACGATCCTTGATGGCCGCATTCACCAGACGGAGCGTCGAAAGCCGCCCCTGATCCTTCTCGCGCATGGCCTCTTTCAAGGCTGCGTTGATTTTTGCGCGCATATCCACGGTGAAACCCCTCGTTAATGGAAGAGCATAGGATACTCCGTCTCCGGCCAAGGCACAACATCACTAAACCTCTGTATTTGTTGGAAATAATGTTTTCAATATCGGGCCTTGACCATTGCCGCCTACCCTCGTAGGTTCCGGCAGATTTTGCCCCGGGGAGTCGCGCCATGCCTGCAAGCCACCAGTCATCCGAAAAACCCACCGCGCTGATCGCGCTGGCGGACGGACAATTGTTCTACGGGAAAGGCTTCGGTGCCACCGGCGAGACCGTCGCGGAACTGGTGTTCAACACCGCCATGACCGGTTATCAAGAAATCATGACCGACCCTTCTTACGCCGGTCAGGTCGTTACCTTTACTTTCCCGCATGTCGGCAATGTGGGGGTGAACCCCGAAGATGACGAAACCCAAGATCCGGTTGCTGCCGGTATGGTCGTCAAATGGGACCCCACCGAGCCGTCAAGCTGGCGCGCCACCTCGAACCTTGTCGAATGGCTCGAAAAGCGCAACCGCATCGGCGTGGGCGGCATCGATACCCGCCGCCTGACCCGTGCGATTCGCCAGCTCGGCGCCCCGAATGTGGCGATTGCCCATAACCCGAACGGTGAATTCGACATTGAAGCGCTGATCAAAAAGGCCCGCGAGTGGTCCGGTCTGGTCGGTCTGGATCTGGCCAAGGATGTGACTTGTGCACAATCCTATCGCTGGAACGAAATGCGTTGGGCATGGCCCGACGGCTACAAGCCGCGCAGCGAAGAAGGCAAGAAAGTGGTTGCCATCGATTTCGGCGCCAAGCGCAATATCCTGCGCTGCCTCGCCTCGGCCGGGGCCGATGTAACGGTGCTTCCGGCGACGGCGACGGCAGAAGACGTTCTGGCGCTCAACCCCGATGGTGTCTTCCTGTCGAACGGACCGGGCGACCCTGCTGCGACCGGCAAATATGCCGTGCCGATGATTCAGGAAATCCTGAAAAAGGATCTGCCGGTATTCGGAATTTGCCTTGGTCACCAGATGCTTGCACTTGCTTTGGGTGCCAAGACCATCAAGATGAACCACGGCCATCACGGCGCGAACCACCCCGTGAAAGACCTGACCACCAACAAGGTCGAGATCACCTCGATGAACCACGGTTTCGCTGTGGACAGCCAGACGCTGCCTGCCGGCGTGAAGGAAACCCATGTGTCGCTGTTCGACGGGTCGAATTGCGGGATTGCAATGGAAGACCGTCCGGTCTTCTCCGTGCAATACCACCCCGAAGCCAGCCCGGGTCCGATGGACAGCTACTATCTGTTCGACCGCTTCATCGCCGCGATGAAATAATTCCCACAGAGTTATCCACAGCTTCTGGGGCGCCTTCTGGAAACAGAAAGCGCCCTTTTTATTTGTAGTTAACGATTGATTCAACTTTTGGGCGAAATCTTGTCACCAGTTTTAGCCTGGGGGCGAAATTATGGAGACGACCTTGCACGGCCAGAAGGCCGTCACTTCGGACAACCTGTCCGATCTCAGACTGTTGCGACCGGCCCAGAAGCGCCGCGTACCGCCGCCAAGGCGGGCACGGGTGGGCCGCGCGCCGCTGGGGCAGATCCTTGTCGATCTGGGCTATCTCAGCCCGGGCGACCTGCTGAAAGCCGTCTCGCTACGGGGGCGCGAGGATGCACGGCTTGGCGATATCCTGATCGCGCATGGCTGGATCACGGAGACCCAGCTGATGCACGCGCTTGCCCAGCAATGGGGCGCCAGCCCGATTGATCTGACGCGCGACTCACCAGATCCGCGCCTGATTGACGCGCTCGGGGCGGAATTCTGCTGCACCAAAGTCATCGCTCCGATACGGCGCGTCGGCGGGGTGACGCTTTTGGCCTGCGCCCATCCCGACCTCTTTGCCAGCATCCAGAAAGATCTGCCCAAGGAATACGGCCCCTATCGCATGGCCATCGCGACCGAACGCGCCATTACCGACAGTCTTCTGGCCCGCCGCAAGACACAGATGATTCGTCGGGCGGAATCCCGCGTTGCCTCCGTGATGAGCTGCCGCGAACGCGATGAACGCCGTGCGGCAACCTGGCTGTTCGGCGTGTTGTTTGCGGGCGCATTGGGGCTGACATTGATGCCTCTGGCTGTCTTCGCGCTGCTCTCGGGCTGGGCCATCCTGACCTTGGTTCTGACTTCCGCCCTGAAGCTCTGGGCAGGCATCACGCAGGCACGGAGCGCGCGCTACATGCCCCAGACCACGCCTGCTCCTGCCGCCCGCCTCCCGGTGATTTCCATCATGGTCCCGATGTTCCGCGAGCCCGATATTGCCGCGCGACTGGTGGCGCGCATGTCGCGGCTGCATTATCCGCGCGAGCTGCTCGATATGCTGCTTGTCGTCGAGGAAGACGATCATGTGACCCGCGATGCACTGGCCAAGGCCGATCTGCCGCGCTGGATGCGGGTTCTGCCCGTGCCCGACGGGCCCATCCGCACAAAACCCCGCGCGCTCAATTATGCGCTGAATTTCTGCCGTGGTAGCATTATCGGTGTCTATGATGCCGAAGATGCGCCCCATCCCGACCAGCTGCACATGATTGCGCGCCGCTTTGCCAAAGCGCCGCCGGAAGTCGTCTGCCTGCAGGGCATTCTCGATTATTACAACCCGCGCACGAACTGGCTGTCACGCTGTTTTACCATCGAATATGCGACATGGTTCCGCATGGTCCTGCCCGGTATTGCCAAGCTTGGCTTTGTGGTCCCCTTGGGCGGCACAACCCTGTTTTTCCGGCGCAAGGTGCTGGAAGAGCTTGGCTGCTGGGATGCGCATAACGTGACCGAGGATGCCGATCTCGGGGTGCGTCTGGCCCGCAAGGGATATCGCACCGAACTGGTGCCGACCGTCACGCAGGAAGAAGCGAATTGCCGCATGGTGCCGTGGGTCAAACAACGTTCGCGCTGGCTGAAGGGCTATGCGATCACCTGGGCCGTCCATATGCGCTCGCCCCGCAAGCTGATGGAAGATCTCGGGCCACGCAGGTTCTGGGCGTTTCAGGTGATGTTCTTCGGCTCGCTTTCGCAATACGTGCTGGCCCCGCTGCTATGGAGCTTCTGGCTGATGGTCTTCGGCTTGCCCCATCCCGTCCAGAGCCTGCTTTCGGACACCCAGATCACCCTGCTTGTGGCCGTTTTCGTCACCGCAGAGCTTCTCAATATCTGTCTTGCGGCGTGGGCGGTCCGCGGCGAAAGCCACCGGTTTCTGATCCCTTGGGTGCCCAGCATGCATCTGTATTTTCCGCTGGGAGCGATTGCAGGATGGAAAGCGATCTATGAACTGGTCCAGAAGCCTTTCTACTGGGACAAGACCACGCATGGAATCTTCGACCTGCATATCACCCTGCCCGCCAGCCAGACGGAACAGGTGCCGATTGCCGCCCCGCCACGGCCCCAACGGGCGCCCTGGATCAGTTGATCACTGCGGCTGCCCGCCATGAGCACGCGCATCGCTTTTGAGGCGGGTCACGAAGGCCTCCGAGATATGTGCGCGCAACGCGGCCCCTGCCTCGTCCTCGTCACCTGCCGCAATCGCATCGACAATCCGCTGGTGTTCGGCAAGCGCGATCTCGCCACGGCCCTCCGCCGCAAGCGAGGTCGTCGCCAGCAGCGCCATCGACCGATGCACAAGATCCAGCTGTTGCACCAGATAGCGGTTATGCGAGGCCAGATGGATCTGCCGGTGGAACCGCTTATTGGCGCGGCTGAGCGCGATCGGATCTCCGAGTTTCTGATGGTCTTCCTCGATCATCGCCTGCATCACGCGCACTTCCTCGGGGGCCGCATGCCGCGCCGCCAGCCGTGCCGCCAGCGCCTCGAGTTCGGCACGCACGGTATAGAGTTCCGCCAACTGGTTATGGTCGAGCGACGCGACAATCAGCGAGCGTCCGTCACGCGCCAGCATGGATTGCGTCTCGAGGCGTTGCAGCGCCTCACGCACCGGCGTGCGCGACACCCCCAGCCTCTCGGCCAGTTCGGATTCAACAAGACGGTCACCGGGTTTATAGGTTCCGGCATCAATCGCTTCGAGGATCAGCGTATAGGCGTCTTTTTGCATGGTCCCTCTCGCCTGTCAGGCTCGCATTTTGCATCGGACGACCCTAGGAGCCAGCGCCGGATATGACAAGCGGAAGAAGTGCGACATTTACACCATTCCCCCGAACGCGCTATGGACCATAGTATGAGTACCCCGAACCGCCCCCCGCTTTCCGGCTTCGACCATGTGTCGGACTGGGTCTTCGACCTTGATAATACGCTCTATCCGCCCGAGGTGGCGCTGTTTTCACAGATCGAGGTGAAGATGGCAGATTACGTGATGCGCGAGCTGAAGGTGGATGCGACCCGCGCCCATCATCTGCGCAGCCACTACTGGAAGCTCTATGGCACGACTTTGGCGGGGCTGATGCATGAACATCAGATCGACCCGCTGCCCTTCCTGCATGAGGTGCATGATATCTCTTTCGACGCGCTCACGCCCGACCCCATGCTGGCGCAGGGGATCCGTGCGCTGCCGGGGTGCAAGATCGTCTACACCAATGGCTCGGCTCCCTATGCCGAACAGGTGCTGGCGGCGCGGGGGCTGTCGGGGCTGTTTGACGGGATCTACGGCATCGAACATGCCGATTTCCACCCCAAGCCCCGTGCCGAAGCCTTTGACATGGTCTTCCGCAAGGCAGGCATCCGCCCGCAGGAAGGTGCGATGTTCGAAGATGATGCCCGCAATCTGGAGGTGCCGCATAGATTGGGGATGCAGACCGTGCATGTCGCGCCTCTGGCGCTTGAGGCAGATCATATCGGCCATCATACCAATGACCTAAGCGGCTTTCTGGCGCAGCTGATCAAGGCCGGATGATCTGGCCTTCGCCGCCAGCCGCGCTATGATAGGGTCAAGACACAGCAAGGAAAGACCGCCGCCATGAGCAAAGATCCGATCCAGACCGATATCCTGATTTCGGGCGGTGGCGTGGCGGGGCTGACGGCAGCGGCAGCCTTCGGCACGGCCGGTTTCAAGGTGATCTGCGTGGACCCGATGCCCCCCGTCACCGATGCGCAGGCCGAAGGGGCCGATATGCGCACCACGGCCTTCCTGCAGCCCTCGGTGAAGATCCTTGAGGCGGCGGGGTTGTGGCAGCGGCTGGCGCCTTTTGCGGCGGCGCTGCAGATCATGCGGATCGTCGATGCGGGCGGCGAAAAGCCCGTGGCGCGGCTGACCCGTGATTTTGACGCCTCCGACATTTCGGATCAACCCTTCGGCTGGAACCTCCCCAACTGGCTGTTGCGGCGCGAGATGGTTGCCCGTCTGGCCGAGCTGCCCAATGTCGATTTCCGCGCGGGCGTGGCCACCACGGGGCTGGTGACGCGGCGGGCCGAGGCGCGGGTGACGCTGTCGGATGGCGCGCTTGTTCAGGCCAAGCTGGTGATCGGCGCCGACGGGCGCGACAGTTTCATCCGTCAGGCGGCGGGCATCGGTGCCAAGCTGCATCACTACGGCCAGAAGGCGCTGGCCTTTGCTGTCACCCATCCGGTCCCGCATGAGAATGTCTCGACCGAGGTCCACCGCACGGGCGGGCCTTTCACCCTCGTCCCCCTGCCCGACCGCGATGGGGCGCATTGTTCCGCTATCGTCTGGATGGAGCGCGGCGCCGAAGCCGACCGTCTTGCCGCGCTGGACAAGGAGGCCTTTGAAGCCGCCATGCTGGAACGCTCGACCGGTATCCTCGGGCCGCTGACGCTGGCCACCCGCCGCGCGGTCTGGCCGATGCGGGTACAGCATGCACAGGCTTTGAACGGCGAGCGGGTCGCGCTGATTGCCGAAGCCGCCCATGTGATCCCGCCGATTGGCGCGCAGGGGCTGAACATGAGCCTTGCCGATATCGGCTGCCTGCTGGAGCTTTCGCGCAAACATGCCGAGGATCTGGGCTCGGCGCAGATGCTGACCGCCTATCACCGCGCCCGCTGGCCCGAGGTCCGTGCGCGGATTGCGGGGATCGATATGCTCAACCGTGTCTCGATGATCGCCCCGCGCCCGCTGCGCGATCTGCGGGCAGGCGCTTTGGGGGCGATCTACGGGCTGAAACCCGTGCGCCAGCTGATGATGCGCGCGGGTTTGGGGATGAAGTGATCAAGCAGGCTCCCGTAGGGCCAGCCCGCCTTCTTCCTCAAGGAAAGCCACGATCTCGGGCACGCCTTTGCCCGCTTTCAGCTGCGCCAGCACATAGGGCCGCGCGCCGCGCGCCTTGGCCGTATCGCTTTGCAGAAGGTCGGTATCCACCCCGACATAGGGCGCAAGATCGGTCTTATTGACCACCAGCATATCCGAGCGCGTCACCCCCGGCCCCCGCTTGCGCGGAATATCCTGCCCTGCTGCCGTGTCGATGACATAGATCGTCAGATCGGCCAGCTCGGGGCTGAAGGTTGCCGCCAGATTATCGCCGCCCGATTCGATCAGCACCAGATCAAGGTCGGGGAAGGCCTTGTTCAGATCGGCAATCGCTGCCAGATTGATCGAGGCATCCTCGCGGATTGCGGTATGCGGGCAACCGCCGGTCTCGACGCCTCGGATACGGTCGGCAGGCAGCACCTGCGCCCGCATCAGGGCCTCGGCATCCTCGCGGGTGTAGATGTCATTGGTCACCACCGCCATCGAGCACCGCCCTGCCAAGGCGCGGCACAGCTGTTCGGTCAGGGTCGTCTTCCCCACGCCAACCGGGCCGCCGATACCGACGCGCAAAGGTCCGTTTGCCATTTCTGTCTCCTTCTTGCGGGGCCGCTTGCCCCTATGTCTTGAAGATGCGCACATCCAGAGTTTCATGCAGCATCGATCCCAGATCGGCGCGAAAGGCCGCGCCTGCGAGGTCCTCCAAACCCGCGTGGCTGGCTTTCGCGGCGATCTGCGCAATATCGGGGTGCAGCCCCGCCAGCACCCTTTGCCCCTGCGCCTGCCCCAAAGGCACAAAGCGCACCGCACAGGACACAAGGTTTGACGCAAAGCTATGCAGAAACAGGGCGATAATCTCTTCGCGCGGCAGATCCATGCCCCGCGCGGCTTGCGCCACCGCTACCGGCAGCGCGACCTCGGCGGGCTCATCCGTGCCATTCATCTGCGCCTGCGCTTTGGCGAAGGCCGTGCCCTGCTCGAGCGTTTCGCGCAGGCGCTCGGCACTGGCGGAAAGCGCACGGGCATGGGCATCCAGATCCTCCAGCGCATGGCCCTGCAACCCGAGGCCTAGAAGAACCGCATCATTCCACCCTGCCCCGTGATGCAGGATATCGCGCAGCCATTGCGACAGCCCCGCCTCATCCGAGACCTCGCCCATAGCTATCGCCTGCTCCAACCCGTGGCTATAGGCGAAGGCTCCGGTCGGGAAGGCCGGAGACATCCATTGCACCAAAGACAGAAGTGCCGATGTCATCGCCTTACCCGTGCGAATGGTGGTGATGGTGATGATGCCCATGATCATGGCTGTGCCCGTGGTCATGCCCGTGGTCATGCCCGTGGTCATGATCGTGGTGGGCATGGGTGTGATCTGGCCCGTGGTCATGGCCCATCGTGCGGCCCATGCCATAGGCGCCGCTTTCGGGGGCGAAGGGCGCATCCGCATGGCTGACGGTTGCGCCAAGTTGCTTGAGCATCGCCTCAAGCACATGGTCCTGACGGATCACCAGCCTGTCGGCCTCGATCTGGCAAGGCATATGGCGGTTGCCGATATGCCATGCCAGCCGCGCCAGATCTCCGGTGATCACCAACACAGGCTCTTCGGCACAGGTGACCTCGACCCGACGCCCATCGGACAGCACAAACGCCTCGCCGCCGCGCAGATTGGTGACCTCGGGCAGATCCACAAGGAAGCTTTCCCCCGACAGCATGGTCAACCGTTTGCGCCGCAGAAAGCGCCCTTCGTAATCCAGCGCGACCGCGCCATCGGCGGAATGCCACTGTCCAGCGGATTCAACTGCAGATGATACGATTTTTTCGCTCATAATGGCCTCATTGTTAGATATGTCTTTAACATTCTTGCGGAATATTCGCCCCGAGGATGCATAGGAGAAGAGGCATATGTCAGGTCTTACCCCCGCCGATGAACTTGCGCAGATCCGTTCGGAGATCATGCGGCTGCGCCAGCGAGAGGCAGAGTTGCGCGAAGCATGGCTGACCGAAGCCGAGATGCCGCGCATCGGCCAATGGCATAAAGTCGAGCTTGTCACCAGCCGCGAGCGAATTTTCGACCCGCGTCTTCTGCCCGACGACATCCGTAAGAACCCGTCCTATTCGCGCGAAAAGATCACCCGCACCATCCGCCTGCGCCGCAAGACACAGGCCGACGTGCTGGCGCATCTGCCCGAGATTGCCAAGATCGATGGCCCGCCGCCGCGCAAAACGCTGTTCCGCCGGATCAGAGCCAGTTGAGGGCCTGCGCCACATCCTCTCAGAACAGGAAGTAGCGCTGCGCAAGCGGTAGCTCGGCGGCGGGTTCGCAGGTCAATAGCTCGCCATTGGCGCGTACCTCATAGGTTTCGGGATGCACCTCGATCTTGGGGCGCGCGGCGTTATGGATCATATCCGCCTTGCCGATGCCGCGCGTGCCTTTCACCGCCAGCACCTGTTTCTGCAGGCCCAGTCTGGCCGCGACCCCATCGGCCTCGGCCGCCTGAGAGACAAAGGTCACAGCCGAGGCCCCCAGCGCCCTGCCATAGGCGCCGAACATATTGCGGGTATAGAAGGGCTGCGCGGGGATCGAGCCATTCGGGTCGCCCATCTGCGCCGAGATGATCATCCCCCCCATCAGCACCATCTCGGGCTTAGCGCCAAAGAAGGCAGGGTTCCAGAGCACCAGATCGGCGCGCTTACCCACCTCGACCGAGCCGATATGCTGCGAGATCCCGTGGCAGATCGCGGGATTGATCGTGTATTTCGCGATGAAGCGTTTGACGCGGGCATTGTCGTTATCGCCGGTTTCCTCGGCCAGACGGCCACGCTGTTTCTTCATCTTGTCGGCGGTCTGCCAGCAGCGGATGATGACCTCGCCCACGCGGCCCATCGCCTGACTGTCAGAACTGATGATCGACATCGCGCCCATGTCATGCAGGATATCTTCGGCGGCGATGGTCTCCTTGCGGATGCGGCTTTCGGCGAAGGCCACATCCTCGGGCACCTTGCTATCAAGGTGGTGGCAGACCATCAGCATATCGAGATGCTCTTCCACCGTATTGCCGGTATAGGGGCGCGTCGGGTTGGTGGAGGACGGGATCACGTTTTCCTCGCCCACCACGCGCAGAATGTCGGGGGCGTGTCCACCGCCCGCGCCCTCGGTATGGAAGGCGTGGATCGTGCGGCCATTGATCGCGGCCAGAGTATTCTCGACAAAGCCCGATTCATTGAGCGTATCGGTATGGATCATCACCTGCACATCCATGTCATCGGCCACCGACAGGCAGCAATCGATGGCAGCGGGCGTGGTGCCCCAGTCCTCATGCAGCTTCATAGCGCAGGCACCGGCATTGACCATCTCGACCAGCGCTTCGGGGCGCGAGGCATTGCCCTTACCCGAAAGCGCGAGGTTCATCGGGAAGGCGTCAAAAGACTGCAGCATCCGCGAGATATGCCACGGACCGGGCGTGCAGGTGGTGGCCAGCGTCCCATGCGCGGGGCCGGTGCCGCCGCCCAGCATGGTGGTGATGCCCGAGGCCAGCGCATCCTCGATCTGCTGCGGGCAGATGAAATGGATATGCGCATCCATCCCGCCTGCGGTCAGGATCTTGCCCTCGCCCGCGATCACCTCGGTACCCGGCCCGATGATGATATCCACATTCGGCTGGGTGTCGGGGTTGCCCGCCTTGCCAATCGCATGGATCCGCCCGTCGCGCAAAGCCACATCGGCCTTATAGATGCCCGAATGATCGACGATCAGCGCATTGGTGATGACGGTATCGACCGCCCCGCCTGCACGGGTGATCTGGCTTTGGCCCATACCATCGCGGATCACCTTACCACCACCGAATTTGACCTCTTCGCCATAGGTGGTCAGGTCGCGTTCGACCTCGATGATCAGATCGGTATCGGCCAGACGCAGACGGTCGCCGGTGGTCGGGCCGAACATATCGGCATAGGTGGCGCGGGAAATCTTGGCGGGCATCTAAGCCTCCACTCACTGGTTTTCGTAGAGGCGGCGCAGATCCTCGCTGCGCCGCTGTGTTAGCTCGGTCTTGCACATAGCCACGACCATGGGCTCTAGGGAGCCACCCTCGAATTCGAGCCCCTGCGCCTTGCAGGCGGCATCACGATAGGCAATCCAGGCCCGCTGCGCCTGCAAGAGCGCATCGGCCTGAGCTGCGCCCCGCGCCTTGGCACGGTCGCGGGTCGCAGCATATTCCGCATTCAGAGCGGCATCGGCTTGCGCGAAATCAAGCGCCGCGCAGCCCGTCATATCGGCCTGCGTCTGCGGGTCCGCGCAGTCTTGCGCCCAGAGGGGTGCGCCCCACAAAAGCGCCACAACAACAGCCGCCCTCATTTGCGCCCCGGAACAGAAGGGCCGCGTTTGCCCAGCCGCTTGACATTGGCGCGAGTGCGCCGCGCCACAGGCCGCAAGGCCGCCCGAGCAACCGTTTCCGGCGGCTTGCCCGAGACTGCCGCCTGCGAGGCTTTGGTCCAGCTTTCCACAGCGGCCTTCTGTTTTTCCGCGACGATCCGCGTCATCTCGGACGGCGCCATCGACCAGAAACCGGCCATTCCGGCGACACGCATGGCAATCACCATCTGCGCCTCGCCCATCATACGGGCATATTCAAACCATAAACGATAGGCCGTCACTGGCGACATGATATGCTCCCTCGGGGTTACAGCTTCCCCATGACCTGCTGGTTGAAGCCCCAGACCTCGCGGGTGCCGCGATAGGGCACAAGCGTGACCTCGCGCGACTGGCCCGGCTCGAAGCGCACGGCGGTGCCTGCGGCGATATCCAGACGATAGCCCCGCGCGGCCTCGCGGTCGAACTGCAGACCGGGGTTGGTCTCGGCAAAATGGTAGTGGCTCCCGACCTGAATGGGCCGGTCTCCGGTATTGGCAACCAGAAGGGTGATCGGGGTCAGCCCTTCGTTCAGCGTGATCTCGCCTGCAGCGGGGAGGATTTCACCAGGGATCATGCGCTTACCCCGCGAACGCCAGAGCAAGCCCCGCCGCCGCCGTGGCAACGCCCAAGCCGCGCAAAGCGAAACGATGGATCACGCGGCCAAAGACCATGCCCGCGACATGGAGACCGGCAGTCGCCAGCGTGAAGCCCGCAAAATAGGCCACCATCCCATGCGCCGGACCTTCCGCCCCATGCGCCCAGCCATGCGCCATGCCGAAAAGCGCCACCATCGGCACCAGAGCCGCCACCGGCAGGCGTGCCGACAGCGCCACCACCGCGCCCAGCACGATGATCGAGGCAAGGATCAGCGGCTCGACCGAGAAGAACGGCACGCCATGTGCGCCCATCGCCGCACCGACCAGCATCGCGCCCACAAAGCCCGCAGGCACCGCCCAAAGCGCGCGGCCACCCAGTTGCACGGCCATCAGGCCAATGGCGACCATCGCCAGAATATGGTCCGCGCCAGACAGCGGATGCGCCATACCGGCCATGACAGAGCCTGCCTCATGGCCCGGATGCGCCATAGCAACGCTGGGCAGCAAAGCGGCGGCAGCAATGGTTTTCTTGAGATGTTTCATGGGATGTCCTTGGTATCAGCGAATGGGGGGTATCAACGAATGGGGTGGTGGACGGTCACGAGTTTCGTGCCATCGGGGAAAGTGGCCTCGACCTGAATGGAATGGATCATCTCGGGGATGCCCTCCATACATTGTTCGCGGGTGATCACCTCGGCGCCGGTTTCCATCAGCTCGGCCACCGACCGGCCTGCCCGCGCGCCCTCGACCACGAAATCGGAGATGATCGCAATCGCCTCGGGGTGGTTGAGCTTCACACCGCGCTCCAGCCGCCCGCGCGCCACCATGGCGGCAAGGCTGACCATCAGCTTTTCCTTTTCCCTCGGGGTCAGGTTCATCTTATCCCTCTTCTTCAGATCTGCCAGACACGCGGCGCGGGCCTATTGCCCCGCAAGACCGCCATCGCCCGCAATAATTGTTTCCGAAGCGGCCAGCCGTCCTTGGCGATACACCGCATAATCACCTTACCGTCAAAGCCCGAAGCTGCCGCCTCGACCCCCTCTTCGTCAAGCACATCGCGCAGGCGGCCAAGCGCGTCCTCCGCCCCCTGACAGCACATCACCACGGTAGCAAAGGCACGGGCATCGCCCAAGATCGCGCCCCTCTGCCCCAATGCCGCCGAGCCCATGGCAAAGGGTTCGATCATCACGGGCCGCCCCGCGCGGCGGATCTCGCGGCGGTCGCGCAGCGCGAGCGTTTCCACCGTCTCACCCATCGCCTGCCGTCCCAGCACCACGGCCTCCAGCATCAGACAGCCCGCATCAGGAGCCAGTTCGATCACCGTGTGACGGTCGATATTGGACCGATCAAACAGGATCGTCTCCTGCGGCAGCCAATCCAGCCAAGCGCCCGCGCCCACCTGATGGCTTACCCGCACAAGCGCTGCGCCCTGATCGGCGCGATAGGCGCGCTCGGCGGCCTGCGTGGTCGCCACGACCCGCCCGCCCTCGATCTCCAGCGCATAGGACAGCGTATCGCCCGAGGTCAGCCCGCCCGAGGTATTCAGAAACACCACCTCCGGCACATCACCCACCCGCGGCAGTTGCGCCTTGGCCGAGCCACGCTGACGCAACCCTTTCAGCCGCCCCGCATGAAAGCGCACGGCAGCCTCGCCATGACTGCGCTGCATCTGCGGCAGGCCCTTCTGGTCAAACATACGCTCTCCTCTTTCCGCATAGATCCCCGCAAATATCGCGAAGGTCCATGCTGCCCCGAAGCCAAGGGCCTGATTTCACCTAGCATTACCAAGGATAGCCCAAAAAGTAACCAAAAGGCGTATATTTGACCATTACCCAAGCGGCCCAAGCCGCCGCTCTTCCGACAGCATCACATTCGCCTCCACATGCCCCACCGCCGGCAAGGTCATGATCCGGCGACGCAGGACGCGCTCGAAATCGGGGATGTCGCGGGCCGTCACCTGAAGGCGGTAGTCGAACTGCCCAAGGACGTGCTGGATCACCTGCACCTCGGGGATCGCCCCTGCCGCGCGCTCGAAATCCTCAAGGCTGACGCGGCCACGGGTCGCCAGCTTGATCCCCAGAAAGACCGTCACCCCAAAGCCCACCGCCGCGCGGTCGATCACCACCCGCGTCCCCGCCAGCACGCCCGCCTCCTGCAACCGCTTCACCCGCCGCCACGCCGAGGGCTGCGACATCCCCAGCCGCCGCCCCAAAGCACCGGCATTCAGCGTGCCATCCTCGGCCAAGGCCCGCAGGATCTGGCGGTCCGTATCATCCAGCGCGATCATAGCGGCAGCTCCGTGCTGTCCTTCACCTTGGAAATCAGCATCAGGGCGTCTGTCTCTTGGATATGCGGTAATGACAGGATCTGGCTGCGATAGATCTGCTGGTAATGCGCCATATCGCGGGCAATCACATTCAACCGCACATCGGTCTGGCCCAGAAAGGTCTGGATCTCGATCACCTCGGGCACCTGCCGCGCCGCCTCCAGAAACTGGTCGAAGGACCGCGGGTTGGTCTTGTCCAGCGTGAAGCGTAAAGACACCTCCACCTCCCAGCCCAAAGCGCGCCAGTTGATAATCGCCTGCCGCCCCTGCAGCACCCCTTCGGCCTGCATCTTCTCGATCCGGCGCCAGCAGGTGGCCGTGGTCAGCCCCGCCCGCTCGGCCAGATCGGCATTGCTTTGCGAGGGATCGGCCATCAGATGGCGCAAAATCCTCCGGTCCACATCATCAATTTGCATGACTATTACACCATATGCATTATTTCCGAATTGGAATTTCATTATTACACATAATTCATACAAAACGTCATGGGAATTCCGACCACAGCCTGTAAACTGCGCACCAAACGCAAGTGGAGGAAAGAACATGCGTGTATTCTATGATCGCGACTGCGATGTGAACCTGATCAAGGACCTCAAGGTTGCCATCCTCGGCTATGGCAGCCAAGGCCATGCCCACGCGCTGAACCTGCGCGATTCGGGCGCGAAAAACCTTGCCATCGCGCTGCGCGAAGGGTCGCCCTCGGCCAAGAAAGCCGAAGCCGAAGGCCTGAAAGTCATGGGCATCGCCGAAGCCGCCGCTTGGGCAGATGTCATCATGTTCGCCATGCCCGACGAGCTGCAGGCCGAAACCTACAAGAAATACGTCCATGACAACCTGCGCGAAGGTGCGGCAATCGCATTCGCACACGGCCTGAACGTGCATTTCGGCCTGATCGAGCCGAAAGCCGGCGTCGACGTCATCATGATGGCCCCCAAAGGCCCGGGCCACACCGTGCGTGGCGAATATGTCAAAGGCGGCGGCGTGCCCTGCCTCTTCGCCGTTGAAACCGACGCATCGGGCCGCGCGCAGGACATCGCGCTCTCCTATTGCTCGGCCATCGGTGGCGGCCGCTCGGGCATCATCGAGACCAACTTCCGTCAGGAATGCGAAACCGACCTCTTCGGCGAACAGGCCGTTCTGTGCGGTGGCGTGGTCGAACTGATCCGTTGCGGCTTCGAAACCCTCGTCGAAGCGGGCTACGAGCCGGAAATGGCCTATTTCGAGTGCCTGCACGAAATGAAACTGATCGTGGACCTGATCTATGAAGGCGGCATCGCCACCATGGATTACTCGATCTCGAACACCGCAGAATACGGCCAATACGTGTCCGGCCCGCGCGTTCTTCCCTACGAGGAAACCAAAGCCCGCATGAAAGCCGTCCTGTCGGACATCCAGACCGGCAAATTCGTCCGCGACTTCATGCTGGAAAACTCCGTCGGCCAACCGACGCTCAAAGCCTCGCGCCGTGCCAATGACGAGCACGAGATCGAGCGCGTCGGCGCGAAACTGCGCGAAATGATGCCCTGGATCGGCAAAGGCAAACTGGTCGACAAATCGCGCAACTAAGCGCCCGACCAGATCCAAGGAAAGGCACCCTTCGGGGTGCCTTTTTCATAACCGCCTCCAGCTGCCCCAAATATCCCGGGGTGAATTGGGGCAAAGCCCCAAGAGGGGCAGCGCCCCTGCCTGCCATCTCCTGCAAGCAAGCGCTTGCCCAGACCTGCCTCCCCGCCTATAAGGCCCTCATGACATTGCGTGACCACATCCTGCGAATTACCGGCCCGGCGCTCTGACGCGTCAGGGTAGCCGGGTGATGTGTACCGAATGACGGGCAGGCAAGCCGCCGCCCGACCGATCCCCTTCCAAGGATGTTCCCCCTATGTGTGCCGACACAACCGACAAATCCGTCGATTACCACGATACCGTCTTCCTGCCCGAAACCGACTTTCCGATGCGCGCAGGGCTGCCCATGCGCGAGCCCGAATGGCTCGACCGCTGGGCGAAAATCGGCATCTATGACCGCCTGCGCGACAAGGCCAAAGCGGGCAGCCGCACACCTTTCACGCTGCATGACGGCCCTCCCTATGCCAATGGCCACCTGCATATCGGTCACGCGCTGAACAAGGTCATCAAGGATATCATCACCCGCTCGCATCAGATGATGGGCCATGACGCCCGTTATGTGCCGGGCTGGGATTGCCACGGCCTGCCGATCGAATGGAAGATCGAAGAACAATACCGCAAGGCGGGCAAGGACAAGGACGAGGTGCCTGTCATCGACTTCCGTCAGGAATGCCGCAAATTCGCCGAAGGCTGGGTCAACATCCAGCGCGAGGAATTCAAGCGCCTCGGCGTCTATGGCAACTGGGACGACCCCTACCTGACCATGAACTTCCACGCCGAGCGCGTCATCGCGGAAGAATTCATGACCTTCCTGATGAATGGCACGCTCTATCAGGGCTCGAAACCCGTGATGTGGTCGCCGGTTGAAAAAACCGCTCTGGCCGAGGCCGAGGTCGAATATCACGACCACACCAGCCATATGATCTGGGTCCGCTTCAAGCCCAAGGCCGATGTGCTGGAAGGTGCTTCGGTCGTGATCTGGACCACCACGCCTTGGACCATCCCGCAAAACCGCGCGGTGGCCTATGGTCCGTCGATGTCCTACGGGCTTTACCGCGTGGATATCCCCGCCGACAAATCGACCGCTGAGGCGGGCGAGTTGATCGTGCTGGCCGACAAGCTGGCCGATGACGTAATGAATTCCGCCAAGGTCGAGGGCTATTCGCGCATCCGCGATGTGGCGACGTCGGAATTTGAAGGCGTTGTTCTGAACCACCCCTATGCGGGTGTCGAAGGTGCCAATGGCGAATGGGATTACGATGTCCCCATGCTGCCGGGCGATCATGTGACCGATGATGCCGGTACGGGCTTTGTCCATACCGCGCCCTCGCACGGCGATGACGACTATCAGCTGGGCCTGAAATTCGGCCTCAAGATGACCTATAATATCGAGGCCGATGGCTCCTATCGCGCCGATCTGCCGCTCTTTGCAGGCATGAAGATCGTGGCCGATGATGGCAAGGACGGCCCCGCCAATGTGGAAAACATCAAGCAACTGGCCTATGCCGGTGCGCTTCTGGCCAAAGGCAAGCTGAAGCACAGCTATCCGCATAGCTGGCGTTCCAAAGCGCCGCTGATCTATCGCAATACGCCGCAATGGTTTGCCGCGATCGATGTGAAGATGGACGATGGCATGGGCACCTATGGCGATACCATCCGCGAGCGCGCGCTGAAATCCATCGAAGAGCTGGTGGCCTTCACCCCCGAGCGCGGCAAGAACCGCCTGCATTCGATGATCGAGACGCGCCCTGACTGGGTTCTGTCGCGCCAGCGCGCATGGGGCGTGCCGCTGACCTGCTTCACCAAGGTCGGGGCGAAACCCGATGCCGAGGATTTCCTGCTGCGCAATGCCGAAGTGAATGCCCGCATCACCGCAGCCTTCGAGGAAAAAGGCGCGGATGTCTGGTATGAGGAGGGCTTCAAGGCCCGCGTTCTGGACGGCATCGTGAACCCCGATGACTATAATCAGGTCTTCGACGTGCTCGACGTGTGGTTCGATAGCGGGTCCACCCATGCTTTCGTGCTGCGTGACCGCGCGGACGGCACTAAGGATGGCATCGCCGATGTCTATCTGGAAGGCACCGACCAGCACCGTGGCTGGTTCCATTCCTCGCTCCTGCAAGCCTCGGCCACCAAGGGCCGTGCGCCTTACCGCAATGTGGTGACCCACGGCTTCACGCTGGATGAGAAGGGCATGAAAATGTCCAAATCCATCGGCAATACCGTGGCCCCGCAAGAGGTGATCTCGGAATATGGCGCGGACATTTTGCGTCTGTGGGTGGCGCAATCGGACTACACCGCAGACCAGCGGATCGGCCCGAAGATCCTGAAAGGCGTGGCCGATAGCTACCGCCGCTTGCGTAATACCCTGCGCTATATGCTGGGCGCGCTGAAGGATTTCGACGAGAGCGAGCGTCTGGATGTCGCGCAGATGCCCGAACTCGAGCGATTCATCCTGCACCGTCTGGCGGAGCTGGACGCGGAAATCCAGGCCGATTACCGCGCCTTCAACTTCCAGTCCGTGTTCCAGAAGCTCTTCACCTTCTGCACGATCGAGCTCTCGGCCTTCCATTTCGATATCCGCAAGGATGCGCTTTACTGTGATCCGGCAGATAGCATCCGCCGCCGCGCAGCGCGCACGGTGATGGATATCCTGTTCCACCGCTTGACCACATGGCTCGCGCCGATCCTGCCCTTCACGATGGAAGACGTCTGGCTGTCGCGCTTTGATGGTGCCGAGGCCTCGGTCCACTTGGAGGACTTCCCCGAAACGCCCAATGCTTGGCGTGACGAGGCTCTGGCCAAGAAGTGGGAAGCGATCCGCCGTGCCCGCCGCGCGGTAACGGCGGCTCTGGAAGTGCAGCGCCGCGACAAGGTGATCGGCGCCTCGCTGGAAGCCGCACCGGTGGTTCATGTGGAAGATGCCGATCTGCTGGAGGTGCTGAAAACGGTGCCCTTCGAGGATCTCTGCATCACCTCCGCCCTGACGCTGACCGCCGATCCGGCCCCAGCCGAAGCCTTCCGCCTGCCCGATGTGACGGGCGTGGCTGTGGTCTTCGAGATGGCCGATGGCGAGAAATGCGAGCGCTGCTGGCGCATCCTGCCGGATGTCGGCACGCATAAGCACCCCCACACCTGTCAACGCTGCAACGATGCGCTTGGCTGACGACAGTGGGCGCCCCTCGGGGCGCCCGATTTCTCTAACACCATTTCATACAGTTTTTTGCACGGCGCCACCCGATAAGCCGACGTCATGGCCGGCCTTTCAATGCCCGTTTTCGACCTCGACACCTCATTCGATGGTTTGTTGGCCACGATCCGCGCTCACATATTATACCCCCTACCGAAGGACTACCGCCGGTGCTCAGGATAACGTTTCTACTCGCAAGCCTGTTCTTTGCTCAATCTGCCGCTGCAGGAGGAACAAGCTGCAAAGACTATCTAGGCGACAGCCCTGACTGCAAGCGGGTGCATATTGCGAAACGCCATCAGTTGGTTGACAGGGTTATCGAGAAAGACGGTGTTACGAGCCGATTAATGATCGAGTCTTTTGCCCTCGTGCCGAATTTCGATGATGGTCTGGATCCAGCAACGAAAGCCTATCTGATCTTGCGCCACGAAATGGATGGGCAAGAAACTGCGGCACTCGTCAAAGAAGTCGGTAATTTCGTGAGTTTTTACAGCGCAACACGGGTGGCCGCCGGGATATATGACTTCAAAGGAGAGATTTTCCGGTGGGAAAGAGGCTGCATGGACGAAATCGTCTATCGTGTCGATGCCGCAAAAGCGATTATTCTGGCACGCAAAGGGCAACTCGACAGCGCCGCACTTTCATCCGAAATCAGCATACGTCAGAGATTCAACGACCTATGCTTCTGAGCATCCGCCATTTTTGAGCGCGGGAGGCGCGATCGGCAGAACGGTTATCGTTCAGGGCGCTCAGGCCCCGCTCAGCCCCGCCAGAACCGCGGCAGAAACAGCACAAGCACCGAAAGTAGCTCGAGCCGCCCAAGGAACATCCCGAAGGACATCAGCCATTTCGCGGTTTCGGGGAAGTTGACGATCGACCCATTGGCCGAGACCTCCGGCCCCCAGCAGGGGCCGACATTGGCAATGGCAGTCCATGCCGCCGTGATCGCGGTGCGGGTTTCCAGCCCCGTCAGCGCCAAGGCCACGATCAGCAGGCCGAAGCTGAGAATGAAAAACGAGAAAAACGCCATGACCGAGTTCACCACATCTTCGGCCACCGGATGCCCGTCATAGCGGATCAGCGTCACGCGGTGCGGGCTGTAGAGGCGGCGGACCTGCGCCTTGATCGACTCGATCAGGATCAGGTAGCGGAACACCTTGACCGAACAGCCCGTCGAGGCCGTGCAGCCCCCGATCAGCCCCACTACGATCAGGATCACGAAGGCCATATGCCCCCAAGCCGTAACATCCACCGAGGAATATCCGGTGCCGGTAAAGGTGGAAACCACGTTGAAGATGGTCTCGCGCAGGGTCGGCCAGAACGGATCCTCGCTCCGCATCATACGATAGAAGACGATGGCAACGATCGCATAAAGATGCCAGCGCAGGAAAGCGCGCACCTGCGGATCGCGCCAGAGCGGCAGGGCATCCCCCTGCACAAGCTGGACGAAGCGGATAAAGGGCATGGCCGCCAGCAGCATGAAGACCGAGGCCACATATTCCGGGGCCCCCAGATAGGCGCCGAAGCTTTTGTCCTCGCTGGAAAAACCGCCGGTGGAGATGGTGGTCAGCGCATGCAGGATCGCGTCATAGAGGTTCATCCCCGACATCATGAAAGCCGCACAGCACAGGATCGAAAGCCCGAGATAGATACGGATCAGGGCGCGCGAGATCTCGCGGGCACGGGGCAGCACCTTTCCAAGCGTATCGAACCCTTCGGACCGGAAAAACTGCATCCCGCCCACTTTCATCACCGGCAGGAAGATCATGGCAACGATGATGATCCCCAGCCCCCCCAGCCATTGCAGGATGGCCCGCCAGAGATTGGCCGAATGCGGCAAGGCATCAAGCTTGGGGATCACGGTGGTGCCGGTGGTTGTCATGCCCGACATCGCCTCGAAATAGGCATCGGTGAACGACAGATGCGGCGCCCCGATGATAAAGGGCAGCGCCCCCATCGCAGGCAGGGCCAGCCAGACGCCGCTGGTCAGCACGAAACTCTGGCGCAGGGTCAGCACCGCGCCCAGACTGTCATGCGCCGCCATTGCCAGAAGTCCGCCGCTTGCCACGCAGATAAACGCGCTTTCGGCAAAGGCATACCAGTTGGGGTCCCCGCGATACAGGTCCAGTGCCGCCGGAATCAGCATGAAAATGCCCAGCGCGGTTATCAGAAGACCAATGATATAGCCCACCGGGCGGAAATCCGTCATGGGCCCTGCTTTGCCCGAAGCGGGGCATCTGTCAATAGCCTGCCGGATCGGTGTGCCGCGGCAGGTCGCGAACGCTGCAAAAATCGACGTCGCGGGGCCGTTCGGGCAAAATGCGAAGTTTTGGTAAAAAAAACTTTCCGGTTTTGCATATTTTCAAAGCATGAAGACTTGCGCTGCACTGCGGCATCGCTAGGCTTCGGCCTGGACGAGTAGGAGGAGAATGGCTCGATGTTCGAAAAGATCCTTGTTGCCAACCGAGGCGAGATTGCCATCCGCGTGATGCGCGCCGCCAATGAACTGGGTAAGAAGACCGTTGCGGTCTATGCCGAAGAAGACAAGCTGGGCCTGCACCGGTTCAAGGCCGACGAAGCCTATCAGATCGGCAAGGGGCTCAGCCCCGTCGGCGCCTATCTGGCGATTGACGAGATCATCCGCGTGGCCAAGCTCTCGGGTGCGGATGCGATCCATCCCGGTTACGGTCTGCTGTCGGAGAACCCCGATTTCGTGGAAGCCTGTGCCAAGAACGGCATCACCTTCATCGGCCCCAAGGCCGAAACGATGCGGGCTTTGGGCGACAAGGCCTCGGCGCGGCGTGTGGCGATCAAGGCCGATGTGCCGGTGATCCCCGCGACCGAAGTGCTGGGCGATGATTTCGACGCGATCAAGGCAGAGGCCGCCGAGATCGGCTATCCGCTGATGCTGAAGGCCTCTTGGGGTGGTGGCGGGCGCGGCATGCGTCCGATCAACGGCCCCGAGGAGCTGGTGGAGAAGGTCCGCGAAGGCCGCCGCGAGGCCGAGGCCGCCTTTGGTAATGGCGAGGGCTATCTGGAGAAGATGATCCTGCGTGCCCGCCACGTCGAGGTGCAGCTTCTGGGCGATACGCATGGCCATCTCTATCATCTTTACGAACGCGACTGCACCGTGCAGCGCCGCAACCAGAAAGTCGTCGAGCGCGCCCCTGCCCCCTATCTTTCGCCAGAGCAGCGCGAAGAGGTCTGTGCACTGGCGCTGAAAATCGGTCAGGCTGTGGGCTATCAGAACGCAGGCACCGTTGAATTCCTGATGGATATGGACACCGAGAAGTTCTACTTCATCGAGGTCAATCCGCGCGTGCAGGTGGAACATACCGTCACCGAAGAGGTGACCGGCATCGACATCGTGCAAAGCCAGATCCGCATCGCGGAAGGCGCCACTCTGGCCGAAGCGACGGGCGTCGCCAGTCAGGCGGATGTGCACCTTCTGGGCCATGCGATGCAATGCCGCGTGACCACCGAAGATCCGCAGAACAACTTCATCCCCGATTATGGCCGCATTCAGGCCTATCGCTCGGCCACGGGTAATGGCATCCGTCTGGATGGCGGCACCGCCTATGCGGGCGGCGTGATCACCCGCTATTATGACAGCCTTCTGGTCAAGGTCACCGCCCGTGCGCCGACGCCGGAACAGGCGATCTCGCGCATGGACCGTGCGCTGCGCGAATTCCGCGTGCGCGGGGTGTCGACCAATATCGATTTCGTCATCAACCTGCTCAAGCATCCGACCTTCCTGGATATGAGCTATACGACGAAATTCATCGATACCACGCCGGATCTATTCGACTTCAAGACCCGCGCGGACCGCGGCACGAAGATCCTGAACTACATCGCCGATATCACCGTGAACGGGCATCCGGAAACGACAGGTCGTGCCAAGCCTGCGGCCGATGCCAAACCGCCTGTCCTGCCCGATCTCGGCGGCACGGTGAAACCCGGCACGCGCAACCTGCTGGAAGAAAAAGGCCCGCAGGCCGTAGCTGACTGGATGAAGGCACAGACGAAGCTGCTGCTGACCGACACCACCATGCGCGACGGCCACCAATCGCTGCTGGCGACGCGGATGCGGTCGATCGATATGATCAAGGCCGCACCGGTCTATGCGGCCAATCTGGGCGATCTCTTCTCGGTCGAGTGCTGGGGCGGTGCGACCTTCGATGTGGCTTACCGCTTCTTGCAGGAATGCCCGTGGCAGCGCTTGCGCGACATTCGCGCGGCGATGCCCAATGTGATGACGCAGATGCTGCTGCGCGCCTCGAATGGTGTGGGCTATACCAACTACCCCGATAATGTGGTGCAGTTCTTCGTGAAACAGGCCGCGACCTCGGGCGTGGATGTGTTCCGCGTCTTCGATAGCCTCAACTGGGTCGAGAATATGCGCGTCGCGATGGATGCGGTGATCGAGGCGAATAAGGTCTGCGAAGGTACGATCTGCTATACCGGCGATCTTCTGGATCCGGCGCGGTCAAAATACGACCTGAAATACTATGTCGGCATGGCGAAAGAGCTTGAGGCCGCAGGCGCCCATATTCTGGGGCTGAAGGATATGGCGGGGCTTCTGAAACCCACTCAGGCCGGAATGCTAGTGCGCGCCTTGAAGGAAGAGGTCGGCCTGCCGATCCATTTCCACACGCATGACACCTCGGGCGTGGCGGGGGCGACCATTCTGGCAGCCGCCGAAGCCGGTGTGGATGCGGTCGATGCGGCGATGGATGCGTTTTCGGGCGGCACCTCGCAACCCTGCCTTGGCTCGATCGTCGAGGCTCTGCGCCATACCCCGCGCGACACGGGGCTGGATATCGGAACCATCCGCCGCATGTCGAACTATTGGGAGGCCGTGCGCGGCCAGTATGCGGCCTTTGAATCGGGCATGCAGGCCCCTGCATCGGAGGTCTATCTGCATGAGATGCCCGGCGGGCAGTTCACCAACCTCAAGGCTCAGGCCCGCTCGCTTGGGCTGGAAGAGCGCTGGCACGAGGTCGCTCAGGCCTATGCCGATGCCAACCAGATCTTCGGTGATATCGTGAAGGTGACCCCTTCGTCCAAGGTTGTGGGCGATATGGCGCTGATGATGGTGGCACAGGGGCTGACCAAGACCGATGTGCTCGACCCCAAACGCGAGATGTCCTTCCCCGATTCGGTGGTGGATATGCTGCGCGGCAATCTGGGCCAACCGCCCGGAGGCTGGCCGGAAGCAATCTCGAAGAAGGTGCTGAAAGACGAGCGCCCCTCGACCGAACGTCCCGGCCTGCACCTGCCTGCCGTTGATCTGGAAGAGACCCGTGCGAAACTTTCGGCGGAACTGGACGGGGCCGAGATCGATAACGAGGATCTCGCCGCCTATCTCATGTATCCGAAGGTCTTCACCGATTATGCCCGCCGCCACGAGACCTATGGTCCGGTGCGTGCGCTGCCCACGCCGGTGTTTTTCTACGGGATGGAACCTGCCGACGAGATTGCGGTGGAAATCGACCCCGGCAAGACGATGGAAATCCGCTACCAGACGGCCAGCGAGACCGACGAGAAGGGCGATGTGAAGGTCTTCTTCGAACTCAACGGCCAGCCGCGCGCCGTGCGCGTGCCCAATCGCAGCGTCAAGGCCGCAACGAAAGCGGCCCCCAAAGCGGATGCGGGCAACCCCAACCATATCGGTGCGCCGATGCCGGGGGTCGTGGCCTCGATCGCGGTCTCTGTCGGACAGACGGTCAGCCAAGGCGACCTGCTTCTGACCATCGAAGCGATGAAAATGGAGACGGGCCTCTCGGCGGATCGCGACGCGGTGGTGAAAGCGATCCACGTCACCCCCGGCGCGCAGATCGATGCGAAAGATCTTCTGATCGAGCTGGAATAACAAAAAAGGCGCCCACCAGATCCGGTGGGCGCCTTTTTCAGAAGCGGAAGGCTCAGAGCTTATCGAAGAAGCGGTTGACCTCGTGCTTGGCCTCGTCTTTCGTCTTGCCATATTTCTGCTGGATCAGGCCTTCCAGCTTTTCGCGATTGCCATTGGCTTCGGCGATTTCGTCATCGGTCAGCTTGCCCCATTGCGCCTTGACCGAGCCGGTGAGTTCTTTCCATTTGCCTTCGATCATATCGGTATTCATCGCATTTCCTCCATGCAAAGCGCGTCAAGCGCGGTTCATGGTGCTAACCCGCAAGTTGCGCTTGGGTTCCGTCGCCGGTTTCACACCGGCTTTCCCAGATCCACTATTTTCCGAAACTCATCGGCAGGAATGACTCTGACCGCCCGCTGAACGGCCCCGCCGGGCACCATGCTTCACCATCTTAACCTAAGCGCCTGTAATATAATGTATTATCTTCAATCCGATCATCATACACAGAATTCGGTTTATACAACAAAATCAAATTGGCCATTATCGGCTGCTCCCTTTCTTCAGACATAAGGCGAAACCAGCCAACCAATCCTACGTGTCGTTTGCGTGCTCTGCGCAGCTTACAGTGCTCGGCTACGGAGTGAATGGGAAAGATTTTTTGCAATTCCGGATTTTTCCCCTTGCAGGTCCGCGCGCCATCCCTTAAATCGCCCCTCACCGAAACGGTGCGGGCGTAGCTCAGGGGTAGAGCATAACCTTGCCAAGGTTAGGGTCGGGCGTTCGAATCGCCTCGCCCGCTCCAATTCGGTAAAACCCAGCCTCGAAAGAGGTTTTGTCGTGAAGTGCGGGCGTAGCTCAGGGGTAGAGCATAACCTTGCCAAGGTTAGGGTCGGGCGTTCGAATCGCCTCGCCCGCTCCACGACAACACATAGCTCGGTGCGGGCGTAGCTCAGGGGTAGAGCATAACCTTGCCAAGGTTAGGGTCGGGCGTTCGAATCGCCTCGCCCGCTCCAATCAAAAGGCCTCCCTCGCGGGAGGCTTTTTGTTTTTCCCCATATCGCCATTTTCATCCCAGATCCGGAATTGCACTTTGACACTGCCGACACCGCGATGTAATGATCGTTTCACATAATGGAATGATCATTACAGGACGCCCCATGCCCGTTTTTCACCGCTATCTGCCACAGCCCACATTCAAAGCCATAGCCCTCTCCGGCCTCGGCGGCTTTGCGGCCATTGCTGCACTAGCTCTGGGCAGCAATGAAACCAGCCTTTTGCTGCTGATGGCCCCGTTCGGGGCAAGCTGCGTGCTACTTTTCGCCGCGCCATCGGCCCCGCTCTCGCAGCCGATGAACGTGATCGGTGGCCATCTCGTCGCCAGCCTGACCGGCCTGTGCCTGCGGCTGGCGCTGCCCGAAAGCTGGTGGGCGCTGGCGCTTGCAGTCGGGCTGGCCATCGCGCTTATGGTCGCCTTGCGGGTCACCCACCCGCCAGCAGGGGCCGACCCGCTGATCGTCTTTGCCACCGATCCGGGCTTCATGTTCCTGCTCACGCCAGTGTTGCTGGGGGCGGTCAGCCTTGTGGGGATTGCGATCGTCTTCCACAAACTGCAGGGCGTCGCCTACCCCACCCCCCTCCCGCAACGGAAGAGCTGAGCGATGCCCGACAAGCCAGACCTCATCCGCCAGCTTGCCGAACTGTTCCGGACCTATGGCTACGAGGGGGCCAGCATCGGCATCATTGTAGACAAGACCGGCGCGGGGCGCAGCTCGCTGTACCATTTCTTCCCTGGCGGCAAAGCGGATATGGCCCGTGCGGTTCTGGCCGATATCGACCAGTGGTTCGAGGCACATATCTTTACCCCGCTGCGGCATGACCCGCCGGAGACTGCGATTGCGCATATGTTCCATGCGGTGACGCGCTATTTCCATGACGGCCAGAGGATCTGCCTTGTGGGGGCTTTCGCGCTGGACCAGACCCGCGACCAGTTCGCCGCCCAAGTGCGGGGCTACTTCCGCGACTGGCAGGCGGCCCTTGCGCAATGTCTGGAACGCGGCGGCCTCTCTCCCGAAACAGCGCAGGCGCGCGCCATACAGATGCTGGCGGCGATACAGGGCGGCATCGTTCTGGCCCGCGCCACGGGCGACAATGCCGCATTTACCGCCGCAATCGCGCCTTTTACGCCGTGATCGGCGGCGCTCCCCTTGGCAAGGCCTGATCCCCCGCCCTATAAGGCCCTCAAGACAACAAGGGATAGGCCCATGCGCAAGGCGACCATCACCCGCAAGACCCATGAGACCGCGATCGAGGTCACCCTCGATCTGGACGGCACCGGTGTCTATGACAACCAGACCGGCGTTGGCTTCTTTGACCATATGCTGGACCAGCTCTCGCGGCACTCGCTGATCGATATGACGATCCGCGCAGAGGGCGATTACCATATCGACGATCACCACACGGTCGAGGATGTGGGCATTGCGCTGGGTCAGGCGCTGACACAGGCTTTGGGCAACAAGAAGGGCATCAACCGCTACGGCCATTTCGCGCTGGCGATGGATGATACGCAGGTGCGTGCGGCGCTGGATCTTTCGGCGCGGCCCTATCTGGTATGGAACCTGCCCTTCCCGACCGACAAGATCGGCATGTTCGACACCGAGCTGGTGCGCGAGTTCTTCCAAGGCTTCTCGACGCATGGCGGGATCACCCTGCATGTCGATCTGGTGCATGGGATCAACAGCCACCATATTGCCGAGGCCGCCTTCAAAGCGGTAGCCCGCGCCCTGCGTATGGCGGTCGAGACCGACCCGCGCATGGCGACTTCGCTGCCCTCGACCAAAGGGGCGCTGTGATGACCCTGACAGCACTTGTCGATTACGACAGCGGCAACCTGCATTCGGCGCAGAAAGCCTTCGAGCGGATGGCCCGCGAGACCAATGCCGGCACGATCGTGGTGACCTCGGACCCTGATGTGGTGGCCAAGGCCGACCGTATCGTGCTGCCGGGCGATGGGGCGTTTCCGTCCTGCCGTGCGGCGCTGGAGAATTTTACGGGGCTATACGAGGCAATCTCTGAGGGGGTCAGCACTGGCAAGCCCTTCATGGGGATCTGCATCGGCATGCAGATGCTGGCAACCCGCGGGCTGGAATTCACCGAGACCCAAGGCTTTGGCTGGATACCAGGTGAGGTGGTGAGGATCACCCCTGCGGATAGCGCGCTGAAGGTGCCGCATATGGGCTGGAACGATCTGGTGATCGACCATGCGCATCCGGTCTTCGAAGGCGTCAAGACGGGCGATCACGCCTATTTCGTCCATAGCTACCATTTCCGCGTGGCGGATCCGGCGCATCGGCTGGCCCATGTGGATTACGCAGGCGATGTGACCGCCATTGTGGGGCGCGACAATATCATCGGCACCCAGTTCCACCCCGAGAAATCTCAGGCCACTGGCCTGCGCATTATCGCCAATTTCCTCGGCTGGAAGCCGTAAGTACCGGAGACGATCATGATCCTTTATCCCGCCATCGACCTTAAAGACGGCCAATGCGTGCGCCTTCTGCATGGTGACATGGACAAGGCCACCGTCTTTGGTGATGACCCTGCCGCTCAGGCTGCGAAATTCGAGGCCGCTGGCTGCGAGTGGGTGCATCTGGTGGACCTCAACGGGGCCTTTGCGGGCGAGCCGGTGAATGCTGCTGCCGTCGAGGCCATTCTGGCGCGTATCAAAGTGCCTGCCCAGCTGGGCGGTGGTATCCGCGATATGGCCACGATCGAGCGCTGGCTGGATAAGGGGCTGAGCCGTGTGATCCTTGGCACTGTCGCGGTGGAGAACCCAGACCTCGTACGCGAGGCGGCGAAGGCGTTTCCGGGCAAGGTGGCCGTGGGGATTGATGCGCGCAATGGCCGCGTGGCCACCAAGGGCTGGGCGGAAGAGACCGATGTGATAGTCACCGATCTGGCGAAATCTTTCGAGGATGCTGGCGTGGCGGCGATCATCTACACCGATATCATGCGTGATGGTGCGATGGGTGGCCCGAATATCGAGGCGACCGAGGCTTTGGCGCGAGCGGTGTCGATTCCGGTGATTGCTTCGGGTGGGGTATCGTCTTTGCCCGATCTGGTGGCGTTGCGCGATACCGGCGTGATTGCCGGGGCGATCTCGGGGCGGGCGATTTATGATGGTGCGCTGGATCTGGGCGCGGCGCTGACCGCGCTGAAGGGCTAAGGGGCTCTGCCCCCTCTTGGGCCTTTCGGCCCAATTCACCCCCGGGATATTTCAGGCAGCTGGAAACCCGGGGAGCGCGAAAGGAGCGCGAGATATGCTGAAGACGCGGATTATTCCCTGTTTGGACGTGGCGGATGGCCGTGTCGTGAAGGGTGTCAATTTCGTCAATCTGGTGGATGCGGGCGACCCTGTGGAGGCGGCCAAGGCCTATGATGCGGCGGGCGCGGATGAGCTGTGTTTTCTGGACATCCATGCGACCCATGAAAACCGTGGCACCATGTATGATCTGGTGCGCCGCACCGCCGAGCAGTGCTTTATGCCTTTGACCGTTGGGGGCGGTGTGCGCAGCCATGAGGATGTGCGCAAACTGCTTCTGGCGGGGGCGGATAAGGTGTCTTTCAATTCGGCGGCGGTGAATGACCCCGATGTGATTGCGGCTTCGGCCGATCGTTTCGGCAGCCAATGCATCGTCTGCGCGATTGATGCCAAAACCGTCGAGCCCGGGCGTTGGGAGATTTTCACTCATGGCGGGCGTAAATCGACCGGGATTGATGCGGTGGAATTTGCGCGCACTGTGGCGGCGAAGGGCGCGGGGGAGATCCTGCTGACCTCGATGGATCGCGACGGGACACGGGCCGGTTTCAACCTGCCCCTAACGAAGGCGATTTCCGATGCGGTGGATGTGCCGGTGATTGCCTCGGGCGGTGTGGGGAACTTGGACCATCTGGTGGAAGGTGTGACCAAGGGGGGGGCGAGCGCGGTTCTGGCCGCGTCGATCTTCCATTTTGGCGATTATACGATTGGCGAGGCCAAAGAGCATATGGCGCGCGCCGGAATTCCGATGAGGCTGTCATGAATACACTAGAGAAACTTTACGAGACGGTTGCCTCGCGCAAAGGGGCGGACCCTGAAACGTCGTGGACGGCCAAGCTGTTTGCGAAAGGCCCCGAGAAATGCGCCGAGAAATTCGGGGAAGAGGCCGTTGAGGCGATCATCGAGGCGGTGAAAGGCGACCGCGAGCGTCTGACCTCGGAGGCGGCGGATGTGCTTTACCACCTGATGGTGATGCTGGCCGCACGGGATGTCACGCTTGATCAGGTGATGGCCGAGCTGGAACGCCGTGAGGGCATCTCGGGGATTGCCGAAAAAGCCGCACGCCCGAAGTAACACCCGCCAAACGGCGCTGTGATTTGCCCGCGTAGGGAACCGGATTAAGATTGTTACATGTTCAAATCTCTTCTTGCGGCCCTGTCCGCGCCTGACCCTGATCCGCTGAATACCGAAGATTGCGAGCTTGCTCTGGCCGCACTTCTGGTGCGTCTTGCGCGGGCCGATGAAACCTATAGCGAGGCCGAACGCGAGCGTATCCATCGCGTTCTGATCGGGCGCGGCCTTGATGCAAAGGCCGCCCTCGAATTGCGCCACGCGGCCGAAGACCTGGAAGCACAGGCCCCCGATACCGTGCGCTTTACCCGTGCCTTGAAAGACAAGGTGCCCTATGGCGACCGCTCGGCCATTCTGGAGGCATTGTGGGAAGTGGCGCTGGCCGATGGCGCGCGCGATGCCGATGAGGATGCACTGATCCGGCTGACCTCGAAGCTGCTGGGCATCACCGATGTGGATTCCGCCCTTGCCCGCCAGAGGGTCGAGAAACGCCATGACACCGGCTCTGCACCGCAGCGACCTATTGCTTAAAAAATAGGCACGAAATCAACTTAGCCGTAAAATTCAACTAAATACCGTATCCGGGATTGCCTCTTATATGCTCTTTGCTGCAATTTGGTGCAAAGAAGCCGACTTAGAGAAGGTTCCCCGTGACAGTTGACCCCCGCTCAGCCCCGACGGATGCTGTTATTGAAATCCGTAATCTTTATAAGAGCTACGGGCAGCTTGAGGTGCTTCGCGGCGTTTCGATCGAGGCGAAGCGCGGCGAGGTCGTCTCGCTGATCGGCTCGTCCGGTTCCGGAAAATCCACCCTTTTACGCTGCTGCAACCTGCTGGAAGACAGTCAGGGCGGCGAGATCCTGTTCAAGGGCGAAAAGGTTCAGTGGCGCGGCGCGGGAATGAGCCGCCGTCCGGCAGATCGCAAGCAGGTCACGCGGCTGCGCACCAATCTGTCCATGGTGTTCCAGCAATTCAATCTATGGTCGCATATGACCATTCTGCAAAATGTCATGGAAGCGCCGGTGACCGTGCTGGGACGTGACCCGAAAGAGGTCGAGCCGCTGGCGCGCAACTATCTGGCGAAGGTGGGGATCGGGGACAAATGCGATGCTTGGCCTGCCCAGCTTTCGGGAGGCCAGCAACAGCGGGCGGCCATCGCGCGCGCGCTGTGTATGCAGCCCGAAGCCCTGCTTCTGGACGAGCCGACCTCGGCGCTTGATCCCGAATTGCAGCAGGAGGTGGTCAAGGTCATCAAGGATCTTGCCAAAGAGCACCGCACGATGATCCTCGTGACCCATGACATGCGATTGGCGCGGGATGTCTCGGACCATGTCGTGTTTCTGCATCAGGGGAAACTTCTGGAAGAAGGTCCGCCCGAAGAGGTCTTCGGTGCGCCGAAATCCGAGCGCCTGCAGCAATTCCTGTCAGCCACCGCACCGGCCTGACACACCGTTCTTCATCCATAAAGACCACAAAAACCTACAGGGGAATCCGATGAAAAAACTTCTTTTGGCCGCGAGTGCCCTGACGCTTTGTGCCAGCGCGGCGCTGGCGCAGGATGTCGTGCGTATGGGGACCGAGGGCGCCTACCCTCCCTATAACTACATCGACGATAACGGTCAGGTCGCGGGTTTTGAACGCGAGCTGGGCGACGAGCTTTGCGCCCGTGCCGAACTGACCTGCGAATGGGTCACCAATGATTGGGATTCGATCATCCCGAACCTTCTGTCGGGCAATTACGACACGATCATGGCGGGCATGAATATCACCGAAGAACGTGCCAAGACGATCGACTTCACCGAAAACTACACCCCGCCTGCGGCCTCGAAATATCTGGCCCTTGACGAGACGACCGATCTGAAAGGTGCGATGGTGGCGGCACAGGTCAACACCTTGCAATCGGAATATGTGGCCTCGGCGGGCCAGACCCTGATGGAATTCGCCACGTTGGACGATTCGGTTGCGGCCGTGCGCAATGGCGAGGCAGATGCGGTCTTTGCCGATTATGACGCGCTGAAACCCTTCGCCGAGCAGGGCGATCTGCATTGGGTCGGCAAGGATGTGCAACTGGGCGATGGCGTCGGCATGGGCTTGCGCAAATCGGATACCGCACTGAAAGCCAAATTCAATACCGCCATCGAGTCGATGAAGAAAGACGGCACCCTGAACGAACTCATCGTCAAGTATTTTGGCGACGACGCACAAACCTATTAAGGACATGCGGGCGGGCTTGTCCCGCCCCTTATTCCCCAGATGTTCGAAAGCTGCACAGACCCTTCAGCCCTCTCCGGCCTCGGCTGGCTCTTATGCTATCTGACCACCGGCAAGCACCTGCTTTTCTATGCCTCCTTCGGCACGGTTCTGGCGCTTTTGGTGATCACTGCCCCTATCGCTCTGGCTTTCGGCTTCGGCGGGGCCTTGGCGGCGCGTTCGCGGCTGTGGCCCTTGCGGGTTTTCGGCAAAGCTTATACCGCGATGGTTCGCGGCATTCCCGACATCATCTTTTTCCTATTCGTCCCGATCGCTTTGGATCAGGGGCTGGAATATCTACGCCACATCACGCTCTGCCCCGACTGGACAGAGCCGGTGCGCCAGAACATGAACTTCCTCGTCTGCCCCGCTGCAAAACTTCCGCCCAATTCCGCCCCCCAGATCGTCCATGAAATCTACGGGTTCATTCTGGCAGTTGTGGCATTTTCGGTGGTTTTCGGTGCTTTTGCGGCCAATGTGCTGTTCGGAGCGATGAATGCCGTGCCGCGCGCGCAGCTTGAAACCGCCGAAGCCTACGGGCTGACACAGCGCCAGATCACCCGACGCATCCTGATCCCGCAGATGTGGGTCTATGCCATGCCGGGGCTGTCGAATTTGTGGATGATCCTGATCAAGGCCACGCCGCTGCTGTTCCTGCTGGGCGTCGAGGATATCGTCTACTGGGCCCGCGAGCTGGGGGCCACGAAATCCGGCATCTATGATTTCCCGCATCCCGACTGGCGGATCTGGTACTTCCTTGCCCTGCTGGTGTTCTATCTGCTGATGACCAAAGTCTCGGAATGGGTCTTCGACCGGATCAATACGCGGCTCTCGCGCGGGCAGGCCACTCTGGCCGGAGAAAAGATGCGAAAGGCTTCGATATGAGCGATAGCTGCTTCCAGATCATCCATGATTACGGTCTGCGCTCGATCGGGCTTGGCGAAAGAATGCTGCCGCGCACCGATTTAACACTCTGCCACGAATTCACCCTGATCGGCTCGGGGATGCTGTGGAATATCTATTTTGGTGTGCTGGCTCTGGCTCTGGGCTTTCTGTTCGCCACCGCGCTGGCCGTTGGCAAGACCGCCGAACAGGCATGGATCCGCAAACCGGCAGACTGGTTTGTCTTCCTGTTCCGTGGTTCGCCGCTGTTCATCCAGTTCTTTCTGGCCTACGAACTGCTGACCTCGCTGCCCAAAAGCGGCATCGACGTGCTGGGGATCACCATCGAGACCTCGTGGATCACCCGTGCTTGGGCCGGAGCGACCTTGGTGCTGTTTCTCAACACCTCGGCCTATGCCGCCGAGATCTTCTATGGTGCGCTGCGCTCCATTCCCAAGGGAGATCTGGAAGCTGCGGATGCCTATGGGTTCTCGGGGTGGAAGAAATTCCGCAAGATCACATGGCCGACCATGCTGCGGCTGGCGTGGCCGTCCTATACGAACGAAGCTATCTTCCTGTTCCACTCGACGGCGCTGGTCTTCTTTTCCGGCTTCCCCGCCTTCCGGCAACAGGGCGATGCGCTTTATTATGCCAGCTATCTGGCCGACAAGACGTTCAACCCCTTTGTCGCCTACCCGATTGCCGCGTTCTATTTTATCTGCCTGACGCTGACCGTGATCACGATTTTCGGGCTCATCAATCGCCGCCTGAACCGCCATATGCCGGGCGCAGTCGCGAAATTGAAGATTCGGCCCATACTTTTGCGCTAAGGCTCGGAAAAAACCACAATATATAAAACACTGCCGAACATTGCCCTTCGCGATGTTCGGCAGTTTGCAAAACAAGCCTGCTTAGGGAAAAAACTTAACCTATATTTGCTTAAATTCGCGCCAGTCACCGCCGCGTGATGATTAATATATATGCATCTTTGTAATAAAATTTGTGGCCTCGGCAGAAGTTTGCACGAATATTTCCCCGATACAGTGGATCGTTGTTTAATATATTTGTGTAACAAGACCGTGCATGTTAGCCAAAACCGGTTATCGGTCCTTTGGACCTACAACAGGGGAAAAAATTAACATGTCGATCAAGACTCTTCTTCGCGCAACCAGCGCAGCCGCTTTCTGTGCGCTTGCCAGCTTCGCGCCCGCCCACGCAAAAGACACGTTCATTCTGGCGCATGCCATGAACACCGAACACGTGTTCCACTCGCTCTCCGAGGAATTCATTGCCGACTTGGGCGATGACATCAATGTCGACTATCATCCCGCCGGTGATCTGGGCGACTGGACCTCGCTGTTCGAGCAAACCATGCAAGGCGTCGTGCCGATGAGCCTGACCTGGGGCGCATCCGAGTTCGATCAGCGCCTCGATCTCAGCTGGCTCGGCTATGTTGTGGACAACTGGGACGACGCGAAGCGCGTCTATGGCCCCGGCTCGGATATGCTTTCGGTCTATAACGACATCCTGCACGATATGGGCCTGCATGCCATCGGCCTGATCCCGACCGATTTCGGGTCTGTGGTCATCCGTAAGGGCGTCAAGGCGCGTCCGGTCAACTTCCCTGCCGATGCGGCAGGCGTGAAGATCCGCGTCCCCGGTGTCGCAATCGCAGTGGACCGCTTCTCCAATCTCGGGTTCTCGGCCGTGCCGATCCCGCTGGCCGAAGTCTACACCGCATTGCAGCTGGGCACCGTTGATGCCCGCGCCTTCTCGACCGCTGTCGAGACCTACAACATGCGCGACGTTCTGGATGCCAACATCCTGACCAACGACTATTTCGAAACCGCCTTCTGGCTGGTGAACGAAGACTGGTGGGATGGCCTGCCCGAAGACGAGCGTAACGAAATTCAGGCGGCTGCCGATAAGGTCATCGACCATGCATGGGTCGAAGCCAAAGCGAAAAGCGACGAATATATCCAGAAATCGGCAGATGCCGGTGTCGAGATTGTTCACCTGAACGACGAACAGATGGCCGCTGCCAAGAAGATCGTTTACGATACCGAATGGCCGGAAATGGAAAAAGTGGTTGGCCCCGAGATCATGGGCAAACTGCGTAAAGCTGCGGGCATCGAGTAATCTCTGCCTGTGTCGTCCCGGCGTTGTCTGACAACGCCGGGTTTCTTTTTCCTGATCCTCCGAAGGCTTTCATGACCCGTTCATCCAAGCAGCATCCGCGCGAACCGGTCGGCGCGGATTCCTATATCTATGTCGCTGAAATCGACCCGACCGAGATCCCCGATCAACTGACAGCCATTCCCGAATGGCAGCCCACAGGCTTCTACAAAGCCGTCCTGTCGGCAGAGAAAGTTCTGGCGGGGATTATCTTTACCGCCTTATTCGTGTTCGGCCTCGCTCTGGCCGGGCTGATGTTCGCGCAGGTTCTTCTGCGCTATGTCTTCCATTCGCCCTTCGTCGGCATTGAAGAGATCGCCCTTCTTTTCGGGGTGTGGACCTATTTTCTGGGCATGGCCTATGTGACCCGCAACGGCGAGCATATCCACGGCGGCATCCTGACGCTGGTGGTCAAGAACCCGCGCGCCATCCAGCTTGTGCGCATCGTGATGACGGTGCTTTCGCTGATCGCTGCGGCGGTTTTCGCCTATTACGCCATCCGCTATGCCATGTTCGAAATCGACAAGAACCGCATGAGCTCCTACATGCGCTGGCCGCGCTGGCTGTGGTCGTCGTCACTGATTTTCGGTTTCGGCGGCATGGTTCTCTATCTGGCCCTGCAATTCGTTAACCAGATCTGCGTCTTCCGCAATCCTGTCCTGTTGGCGGCGAGCCAGTCGAAAGGGTCCGAGCAATGACCATCTTCTTCCTCTCTATGGCGCTTGTCGTCATCCTGCTGCTGGCGGAAATGCCGATTGCGCTGGCCTTCGGGACGGGCGCGCTGATCTTCGGGCTGGCAAGCGGCTCGGATGTATCCTTCCTGCTGCCTTACGCCTATCAGACCACCTCCAGCTTCGCCCTTCTGGCGCTGCCGCTCTTTGTTCTGGCGGGGACGCTGATGGCCGAAGGCGGAATCTCCGAACGCCTTCTGAACTTCGTGAACTCGCTTGTCGGGCGCGTCAAAGGCGGCCTCGGGGCCGTGACCGTGATCACCTGCGCCTTGTTTGGCGCGATCTCGGGGTCGTCTTCGGCAGCCATTGCCGCGATCGGCCAGATCATGATCCCGCGCATGGTGCGCGAAGGCTACCCCGCAGGACATGCGACAGCCCTTGTGGCATGTTCTTCGGTGCTGGCGCTGATGATCCCGCCCTCGATCCCGATGATCGTTTTCGCGATCACCGGCGGCCTGTCGGTCGGGGCAGCCTTCCTGTCGACGCTCGTGCCCGGCCTGCTTCTGGCACTGATCTATGTCGTGCTGAACTTCGTCTTCTTGCGGAATGTCGACACGATCAAGGTCGAAGAAAAGCTCGACTTCCAGCAATCGGTGCAGAATATCGGCCGTTCGGGCCTCAAGGCGTTCTGGGCCTTGCTGATGCCGGTTCTGATCCTTGGCGTGATCTATTCGGGGATCGCCACGCCGACCGAAGCTGCCGCCATCGCGCTGGTCTACGCCATTCCGGTGGGCTTCTTCATCTATAAGGGGCTGACGGTGCGCAGCTTCGCCACCTCCTTCGTGCGCTCGGCCATCACCACCGGATCCATCATCTCGGTGCTGTTCTTCCTGTTCATGATGAGCCGCGCGATGATCTTGCAGCAGATCCCGAAAGAAGTGGCCGAGGCCATGCTGTCGCTGTCGGACAACAAGATCGTCATCTTGCTGCTGATCAACGTCGTGCTGCTGTTCATCGGGATGATCGTGGATGACATCTCGGGCTCGGTTCTGGCCGCAATCATCTTCCTGCCGGTCATCAACCATCTGGGCGTGCACCCGATCCACTTTGCCGCCATCGTCGGCACCAATCTGGGTCTGGGCAACGTCTCGCCGCCCTGTGCGCCGATGCTCTATATGGCGGGGGGGGTCTCGAAACTGACGCTTGATAAATATATCAAACCGACGATGAAATTCCTGATCTTCGGGCACCTGCCGATGACCATGATCGTCACCTTCTGCCCCGATCTGTCGCTTTGGCTGCCGCGCCTGTTGATGGGCATCCAGTAAAACTGTCGCCGGATCCGACAAATGAAAACGCCCGAGGAATTCCTCGGGCGTTTTTTCATGCAGCAGACAGATCAGAAGGTTGGCGGCGTACAGGCGCTGATCACCACACAACGTTCCGAGCCGATATTGCGGAAACGATGCGGCTTGGTGCTGGCAAATTTATACCCGTCCCCGACCTGCAGCACCTCGACCTCGCCATCGACTTCCAAAAGCAGCTCTCCCTCGACCACGAACCCCGCTTCCTCGCCCTCATGCGTATAGGGCTCGCCCGTATCGGCGCCGGGCTCATAGGTCTCGTAAAGCATCAGCAGGGAGCTGCCCTGACTATAGCCCAATCGCCGCAGCGTGGCCGCACTGGACAGCGGGTTGATCCCCGCCCCGTCCACCTGCTCGGGGGTGATTTTTTCCAACTCGTTGTGGCGGAACACGAACTTGTCCACCACCGCCGCATCGCTCTCGAAGAATTCCGACAATGTCAGATCCAGCGCCTCAAGAATTTTCTTGAGGGACGAGATCGACGGACTGGTCTTATTGCCCTCGATCAACGAGATCATCCCATTGGTAATGCCCGACTTTGTCGCCATTTCCCGCTGTGACATCTTGCGCGCCTTACGAACCGCGCGCAATCTCGCACCCACATCAAATTCCATCGCCTGTCCCGTTTGTCTTTTCACTTCCGGCACATTTTCATAGCAGTGCTTTTGAATTTTGACGAGAAAATCGCGCAATTTCACGCATTTGCAGTGATTTTATTCGGTCAGTGCAAAAATATTAAGCAGCCACTGCAAGATCTATTGGTTTTTACAGGCCAAGTCGCGGCATTTCGATCTTCGGACAGCGATCAGCCACCACGGTTTTGCCCGCCTGTCGCGCCAGAGCTTCGGCCTCCTCGTTGCCGACACCGATCTGCATCCAGACCACCTGCAGATGCGGCAGATGGGCCAAGGCGTCGCGGGTGATGTCCGGCATGGCCTCCGACCGGCGGAAGATATCCACCATATCCACCTCGATCTCCGGCGGGATCGCGGCAAGATCGGCATATACGGTTTCACCCAAGGCCGTCTGCCCCGCAAGGCCGGGATTAACGGGGATCACCCGATAGCCTTTGGCCTGTAGAAAACGGGCCACCATATGCGACGGCCTGTCGGGATGCGCGGAATAGCCGACCAGGGCGATGGTCTTGGTGGTTGCGAATATCTCGCGCAGCTTGGCATCAGAAACCATCATATCCTCCGGTAACGCCCTGCCCCAGAAAAAAGCGCCCAGACCATAAGGCCGGGCGCGAGTGCGGAACGAGGGACAGTGTTCGAAGCGCAGTGGTTCCGATACTGCGCCTCCTGTCATTCAAGTTAGAAAGCATCCGGGCAATTAAAAGGCCACAATCTTGAAATCGCGCGCATGTGAACGACGGAAGCGCATTTTTCCTCGAATGTGGCGCTTGGGTCACGCTTTGGTGGTGCCGCGATTCTGGGCCGCATAAAGCGCCACGGCGGCCGCGTTCGACACGTTGAGCGACCCGAAATCTGCAGCAAACGGGATTTTCACCAGATGATCGCACAGCTCGCGCGTGCGCTCGCGCAGCCCCGGCCCTTCGGCGCCCATCACCAGAGCAATCGGCAGATCGGGCGATTTTGCCAGACCTTCGGCCAAAGTCATCTCGGCCTCGCCCGCCAGACCATAGACAACATAGCCGATCTTCTGCAGCTCTTCGATGGCATCGCCCAGATTCTTCACCCGCAGATAGGGCTGGCGCTCCAGCGCCCCCGAGGCGGTTTTCGCCAGAGCCCCTGTCTCGGGGGCCGAATGGCGATGCGGTGCCACCACGGCACGCGCCCCGAATACCTCGGCAGAGCGCAAGATCGCCCCCACATTATGCGGGTCGGTGACACGGTCCAGCAGGACCACCACCGGCGATGCCTGCCCCGGCTCGCACAAATCCGTCACCTTACCCCAATCAAGCGGCTTCACTTCCAAAGCCGCCCCCTGATGGACCGAATCCTCGGCAATGGGCACATCTTTCGCAAAGCGGCGCACATCGACGATTTCCGGCTCCATACCGGATTGCGCGATCGCCTCGGCCAGTTTGTCAGCCGCATTCTTCGACAGGACAAGGCGCAGACGGGTGCGATCAGGGTTTACAAGCGCATCCCGCACCGCATGCAGGCCGAACAACCAGACGGTTTCGGCTGCCGCTGCGCGTTTGGAGCGTTCTTTATCGATAACCCAAGCCGGCTTTTTCATCGGATTCCCCTTATATACTTGATCTTCTTCCTGCGCATTTGCGCGACGATTGGCAAGCCCGAGAAAGAGTTGCAAGAAAAATGAAAAAAGGCGCTTGACGCTCCCGATCACTGTCCGTAAAAGCCCCCTCACAGCGTCGGGTGACGTGCTGCAAGGTGCGGCAGCGGACTGTAACTCCGCCGGGGAGACCCATGCCTGGTTCGATTCCAGGGTCACCCACCACTACCCTCTAAGGGTTTGGTGAGACGCTGTAAGCTCCTGAAAATCCGCGAAATATTCGAAAGACATTCTGGCATTATCCGTGCTAGTCTGACTCGTATTATAAATATTCCATAATTCCGGAGCGCCTTTGCATGTCGATGCCAAAGACCCAGAAAGACTTCATCGTATTCTGCGTCGCGCAGCAGGGGCGGCTGGAACATGAGGCCGTGATTTTCGTGCGCTCGTTCCGGGCCTGCAATCCCGATTTCAAGGGGCGGCTCATCGTGGCCGAGCCGACAGGCGCGCGCTGGTCGCAGCCAACGGCCATCTCTGCCGAAACCCGCGCCCTGCTGGAGGCCGAAGGCGCCGAGATCATCAGCTTCGAGAACCGGCATTTCGGCGAGAGCTACCCCTATGGCAACAAGATCGAGGCCCTGCTGGCACTCCCCCCAGAGCCCTTCCTTTTTTTCGACACCGATACCGTCTTTACGGGGCCGCTCAGCGATCTGGCGATCGATTTCGACTATCCCACAGCTTCCATGCGCCGCGAAGGCACATGGCCCGAGCCTCCGCTGTACGGGCCGGGCTATCATGACATCTGGAAGTGCCTCTATGACCGCTTCGAGATCCCCTTCGAGCCGACACTCGACCTCGGACAGCCGGAAGAATACTGGGAGCGGTTCCTCTATTTCAATGCGGGCTGGTTTCTGGGGGCGGATGCGCAGGAATTCGGCACGCGCTTTCTGCGCTATGCCCTGTCGATCCGCGACAATACCCCTGACGAGCTGGCCTGCCAGTCGCTTGACCCGTGGCTGGACCAGATTGCCCTGCCGCTTGTGATCGCCTCCTTGGGAGGTGGCCGCCCCGGACCGGAACTGGCGGGCCTCGACAGCCTGACATCCTGCCATTACCGCACGCTGCCTCTGCTCTATGCCCGCGAAAGCGATGCCGCGATCGCGATGGTCGAAGAGGTCTGCACACCGAACAAGGTGAAAAAAATCCTGAAAGCCTATGAGCCGATCAAGAAGCTCGTGCTGCAAGGCAAGGGCAAGAAGATCCGCGCGCTCTTCGACCAGAACGACCTGCCCCGCCGCGAAAAAGTGATCCGTAACGCGATCAAGCGCGAGGGCCTGTGGCTGCGCTAAATCCTAGCGGGAAAAGTGCCGCGCGCCCTGCCAGATTTGGCTGCTCCAACCGGCAGCGCCTCGCCGATATGGCGATCAATTTCTTCGTTGTCAGTGGTTCGCCGCTTTTCTTGAAGGCCGTTCTCGGCTACCAGTAACAAAACACCAAAACGGTGCTTACAGGCACCGATGAGACGCACCGAGCTAGACCATGAAACCTCAATTCGCCCTGAATTTCTCGGCAGAGAATGTCAGTCTCCTTGAACGCCATCAATATGGCTGGTCAGAGCATGGTCAGGTATCGATTGGTGACGCCGAAACGCTGGAAAGCGAGATGTCGAAGCTGCGCGCCAAAGCGGTCCAGCTGGGCGGCCAGGGCTTCACCACCAAGCTTGCGATTCCCGCGACGCAGATCCTCTATACGGCGGTGCATGCGCCCGGCCCCACCATTGCCGAGCGCCGCCGCCAGATCGAAGCCGCGCTGATCGACATGACGCCTTATCCGGTCAGCGATCTGGTATTTGACTGGTCCGGCCCCGGAAAGACCGTGCATGTGGCCGTGATCGCCCGCGACACGCTGCGCGAGGCGGAGGATTTTGCCGAAACCCACGGGATGCGCCCCGTGTCTTTCGTAGCGATCCCCAAGGGCGAGGAATTTGTTGGCGAGCCGTGGTTCGGCATGACAACATTCGCGCCGGACTATCTGGCACAGGGCGAACATGTGCAGCCCGATACCGATGCGATGGTGATCTGCACCCCCGAAGACGGGGCGGCCGCCTTTGCCGCCGCAGCCGCGCGCGCGGCGCAGAATGACCAGCTTATGGCCGAACAAGCGGCCCGCGAAGCCGAAGAAGCAGCCTATACCTCTGCGGATATTCCCCCCGCACAAGACCCTGCGCCGCAACCGCCAGAGCCGGAACAGCCAGAGCCGGAGCTGCCCACGCCAGATCTGCCAGAGCCGGACCTGCCCGCGCCCGAGCTTCCTCCGGCAGAGGACCTGCCCGCACCGGACTATCCGCCACAGGAGCTGCCACAGCCCGCGCCACCACAGCCCGAGCTGCCGGTTCCTCCAGCCGAACCGGAGAGCCCTGCCCCATCCGAATTCACCACGCCCGCCGCGCCGCAATGGCAAGACGCCCCCGAAGACAGCCCTCCTCCACCGTCGCTGGCAGAGGAACTGGCCGAATATGGTCAGGAGCCGGCAGACGAGCCTTGGCAGGACCGTCAGTGGGACGATCGCGATTTCGGCACCGAATCCGGCCCCTATGCCGAGGACGAGGACGGTTTCGCGCAGACGCCCTCGATGTCCGCACCCGCCGCACCGCAAAACCAGTGGCATAATAACGGCTCGGACCGCATCTCGATTCCGGAAAGCGACCTTGACCGCCTGCGGGCGGAATTCGGTGTGGATCGTCCGGAAGAACTGCCGGGCAGCGAAGCCCCACTTTCCGCGCATATGTCCGAAGGCACGGCGGCAGGTGCAGGCCCGACCCGCAAGCTCTCAGGGGCGCGCCGTGATATGCCGGTCTCGGGACAGGCCGCCGGACCCGCCCTTTATGCCGAACGCGAAACGGCAGAGCCCCGCCATAGTGCAGCCGATCTTGTGGCGCAGTCAGAGCATCGCGACAGCCGCGCCGCAGGGCGCAAGGACAAACCGGCCCGCAAAGAGGGCGCGCTGCGCAAGCCCGTGGCCGATCCGGCGTTCGACACGCCCGCAGTGTCGCGCCGACCTCTGGCCGAGGATTCCCCGCCCCTCTCGGGGGCACGCGACGGGCGCGACAGGATCTCGATCACCGCGCGAGTCGGCACCACGCCCCCCTCCGCCGAGGACGAAACCGACGCGCCGACGCGCGATCTGGGTGACACCATCGGCGGCAAGCCCCGCTATCTGGGCCTTATCCTGACGGGTGCGTTGATCCTTGTTCTGGCCATTATCGCCATGCTGATGGGCGGAGAAGACACGACCGACCCCGCGCAGACCGATGTCAGCGCCACCGAACAGCAGGCGCTATCACCGACGGCGCTTGCGGAGGCCGGCTCGGAACAAACCTCCACAGCCGAGAGCACGCCCGCGCAAGGCGTTCCGGCGGTACAGCCCCAAACGTCCCCGACCGGCACGGGGCAAGAGGCTGCCGCTCAGGCCTTGACGGGGCATGTCGACACCCTCAGCACACCGCCCAAACGCGATCCCGAGCCAACAGCCCCCGCTGCGCCGCCGCCCTATAACCAGCTTGCCCGCGTGCAGGCAGATGGCACGGTCACGCCGACCCCCGAAGGGGTCCTGATGCCCGGAAAATTCATGCTGGTGGCAGGCAAGCCGGACCGCCTGCCGCGCGCCCGTCCGGAGGATGTCAAATTCGCCTATAGCGAGGCGACCGGCAAACCGATGCCCTATCAGGCACCGGCTCTCAAAGGCAAAACACCGAAAGCCCGTCCCGCTGCGGTCGAGAAAGCCGCGCAAGCGGCGCAGGACAAACCGGCTTCCGCTGCTGCGCCCGAAGCCACCGCGGCGCCGGTTGCGGACACCAAGACCGCCCCCCCGACCCCCACGACCCCCGATGCGAAACCGCTTGCCAAGCCCGAGCAGGTAAAGGAGCAGACAAAGGCCGAGGCATCGCAAGACGCCAAAGCTGCCGAAGAGGCCCCTGTCGAACAGGCGCGCGCAGTGGTCAATGATCCGCGCTTGTCCAGCGCCTCGCCGCTCAGGGCGCGCCCTGCGGCTGTGGCCGATGCCGCCAAGGCCGAGGCCGACCGTCGCGCCGCCGAAGAAAAAGCCGCGCAGGACGCGCAAGCTGCGATGGCATCGGCCACCGATCAGGCGGTCACCGTCTCGCGCCGACCGATGGGACGCCCGCAGAATTTCTCGAGTGCGGTGCAATCCGCTTTGGCCGCCGCTATGGCCAACCGGCCTGCCGAAGCCGCCCCTGCCCCGAAAGCGCCCGCAGCCCCCAAGGCCGCCCCCAAACCCGCCCCCGTGCAGACCGCGCGCTCGGCCCCGACTGCGCCTGAAGCGGATGACGAGCCCGAGGCGAAAGCCGCGCCCAACATGCCCACGGCCGCCTCTGTCGCCAAAGCGGCAACGGATGATAATGCGATTCGTCTCAATCAGGTGAACCTGATCGGCGTCTATGGCAGCCAGAGCAACCGCCGTGCCCTGTTGCGGATGCCCAACGGGCGGTTTGTGAAAGTGCAGATCGGGGATCGCTTCGATGGCGGTCAGGTCACAGCCATTAATGACAAGTCGCTGACCTACCAGAAAGGCTCGAAAGCGTACCGGATCAACCTGATCGACGGCTGATCCTTGCCCATCGCTTGGGCGTGAGCAGGTATTGCGACGCATTACACGGAAAATCCAGTTTTTCCGGACCGCTATCTGGACTAGCCTTGCGAAAACCCTGCGGGACTTGCGCGCCGCACGGTGACGGGCGGTGCGTGGCACCCTGAATTGAAAGACGTGATCGGACTATGGAAGCTTTTCTGCTTCAGGCAACGCTCTATTTGCTGGCAATGATCATCGCCGTGCCGCTGGCCACCCGTGCCAAGCTTGGATCGGTGCTTGGCTATCTGATCGCGGGGCTGATGATCGGCCCCGTTCTCGGGCTCACCGGCTCGGAAATGGATGACCTGCAGCACTTCGCCGAATTCGGTGTGGTGATGATGCTGTTCCTGATCGGACTGGAACTGGAACCGCGCGCTCTTTGGGCCATGCGGGACAAGCTGGTCGGCCTTGGCGGTTTGCAGGTGGTGATCACGCTTGTCGTGGTCACGCTGTTCGCGATGATCTTGGGACAGCCGCTCTCGATTGCGCTCGCGCTGGGGATGATTTTCTCGCTCAGTTCGACGGCGATCGTCTTGCAAACCCTGAACGAGCGCAAGCTGATGCAGACGCAGGGCGGACGATCGACATTTGCGGTGCTGTTGACGCAGGATATCGCGGTCATCCCGATGCTGGCCATCCTGCCCCTGCTGGCACAACCGGGTGCACGGGCGCTTGCCAAGGCCGAGGCGCAAGCCCATAACCCCGTCTCCACCTTCATCGCCACCCTGCCCGGCTGGGGTGTGACGCTGTTGACGCTGGCTGCCGTGGGTTTTGTCGTGCTGGCGGGGCATTATCTTGTCCGCCCGATTTTCCGCTTTGTGCAAAGCACCCGCCTGCCGGAAATGAACACGGCCACTGCGCTTCTGATCGTGGTCGGCATCGCGACGCTGATGAATATGGTGGGGCTTTCCCCCGCTTTGGGGACCTTCCTTGCGGGGGTGGTTCTGGCCGATAGCGAATTCCGCCACGAGCTGGAAGCCTCGATCGAGCCGTTCAAGGGCTTGCTGATGGGGCTGTTCTTCATCACCGTCGGGGCCGGAATCAACTTTGCCGTCTTCCTCAGCGCCCCGCTACAGATTACCGGCATGGTGGTCGGCATTGTCGCCATCAAGATCGCAGTGCTTTACGGGCTGGCCCACCTGTTCAAAATGCAGGGGCGCGACCACTCGCTTTTCACGCTGGGTCTGGCGCAAGCGGGGGAATTCGGCTTTGTGCTGGTGTCCTTCGCTGTCGGACAGCGGATTTTCCCCACGGCGCTGGCCGAAAAAGTGCTGCTGGTCATCGCGCTGTCGATGCTGATCACGCCGCTACTGTTCATCCTGCAGGGTGTCCTTGCCTCGCGCCAGCGCGAAGAGACCCCGAAGCCCGACGAGATCGACGAGCAGCAGCCCATCATCATTGCGGGGATCGGGCGGTTTGGTCAGGTGGTGAACCAGCTTGTCACCATGTCGGGCTTCCGGACCACCATGCTGGATAATGACCTGAAGATGATCCAGCTGATGCGTGCTTTCGGCTACAAAGGCTATTTCGGCGACCCGACCCGCCCCGAGCTTCTGGCCGCTGCAGGGATCATGAAAGCGCAGGTGCTGGTGGCCGCCCTTGATGACAAGGATGCCGTGACCCGTCTGGTGACCTATGCGCGCAAGCTGCGGCCAGATCTGCATATCGTCGCCCGTGCCCGCGACCGTGTCCATGTCTACGAACTTTACAAGGCCGGTGCCAATGACATCGTCCGCGAGATGTATGACAGCTCGCTGCGGGTGGGCCGCTACGTGCTGGAAAATGTGGGACTGTCCGAATATGAGGCGGCCGAGCTGGAACGGATCTTCTTCAAGATGGATCGCGCGATGGTCCGCGAGCTGGCCGAGGTCTGGAAACCCGGTGTGCCGATCGAGCAGAACCTTGAATATATCGCGCGCACCAAAGAGCTGAATGCGGGTCTGCAGGCCGCGATCGCGCAGCGCTTTGCCATGCGGGGCGATACCGCCCCCCCGCCGCAGGTCGATACCGACCGTCCGGCAAGTGTCGGCGAACTGGATCAATCATAGCGCGGCCCGCATATCGGCTGGGCCTGTTCGCCGCGCCTCTTAGGCACGCGCCTTGCACAAAGCGGGAGACATGCGGCCATGAGGTTTTGCCCGAGGATGCGTCATCGCATGGGGCCGCCAAAACAGCCGGAGCCCGAAAACCGGCCTACCCCAAAAGCAAAAGCGGGCCCAAAAGCAAAAGCGGGCCCCGAAGGACCCGCCCTGTTCTCATGACTGGTCGCCCGATCAGGCCGCAGCGCGGCTGTCGAGCACCTCGTCGACTTTCTTCGCGGCGCCGGCCTCGTCGGTGCCCGAAACGGCTGCGATTTCGCGGGTCAGGCGCTCGAGAGCCGCTTCGTAAAGCTGACGCTCGGAATAGGATTGCTCGCGCTGGTCATCGGCACGGTGCAGGTCGCGCACGACTTCGGCGATGGACAGCAGATCACCCGAGTTGATCTTCTGTTCGTATTCCTGCGCCCGACGCGACCACATGGCACGTTTCACCTTGGCCTTGCCCTTGAGAGTGTTGAGCGCACGCGCCACCTCATCTGCAGACGCCAGACCGCGCAGACCTGCTTCGGTCGCTTTTGCGGTGGGAACGCGAAGGGTCATCTTGTCTTTTTCGAAGGAGATGACAAAAAGTTCAAGCTTCAGGCCGGCAATCTCTTGTTCCTCAATCGACATGATCTTGCCGACACCATGAGCGGGATACACAACGTAATCGTCAGGGCGGAATTCCGATTTTTTGGTCTTGGTCATTCAGTCGCTTCCTTGCAGCCAATCCGTTTGGCCCTTACAAACAGAGCAAAAGACACCCTCGGCTGCCGAAGCGCCGTTGAGGTGCCGTAGGTCTGTGAGATCACTGATACGGTGAGCAGTCCGTAGCAGGTAGGTCCGGATCTATTGTGCCAAGACCATACCATAAAATTGGGCCTCAGGAAAGCACGGCGTCACAGCCGCACAGCTCAAGATTAACAAAACCTTTAGTTAACCGGCACTCTGCAACAGCCCCGCCAACAGAAAAATGCCAAAGACGCGACAAGGCATCTTTGGCATTTTCAGAAATTCCTGAACAACTCTAAAGAGTTATTGATCGCCCTCACCCGGCGCTTCGCTGAAATATTTCTCCAGCTTGCCGGTTTCACCGTCATATTTCTCGTGATCGGGCATCGGATCTTTTTTCTGCGTCAGAACCGGCCAGAGTTCCGAATACTTACGGTTCATCTCGACCCAGTCTTCCATCCCCGGTTCCGTATCGGGGCGAATCGCATCTGCGGGGCATTCAGGCTCGCAAACGCCGCAGTCGATGCATTCGTCGGGGTGGATCACCAGCGTGTTCTCGCCCTCGTAGAAACAATCCACCGGGCACACCTCGACGCAATCCGTGTATTTGCAGTTGATGCAGTTGTCGGTAACGACATAGGTCATGGCACGAATCCGGTCATAATTGGATGTTGAGGCTTCGTAGCCTCAAGACGCCCGTGATGCAAGACAGCCGCGCAGCATAAGACGGGCCTTGCGCAAAAGCGACACGGATCAGACGGGCTGTTCTACATCATCGGGGTCGGGCGAAACGCCTGTTTCGTCAAGGTCGCGATACAAAAGACGCGCCTCCGGTGCCGGTCCGCGCCGCTCGCCGCAGGCAAGCACTTCCAGCACCTTCACCCCGCCCTGCATGGAAAGGGTCAGAATATCGCCCGGGCCGATGGACCGCCCGGGCTTGGTGATTTTCTGGCCATTGATCCGCAGCTTTCCACCCGACACAAGACTGACGGCAAGCGTGCGGGTTTTTACAAACCGTGCCTGCCACAGCCATTTGTCGATGCGGATCTGCGGACCCCCGGCCATCGGACCTATTTCTTGTCCTTGAGCTGGGCGAGGATCGCGAAGGGGCTATCGGGATCCATGGGCTTTTCTTTCTTCGGCGGACGCGCCTCGAATTTCTGGCCCCCCTTGGGGCCGCCTTTGCCCTTATTGCCCGGCTTGCCACCGCGACGTTGTTCGCCCTCGTTGCGGCGATTGCCCTCGGGACGGCGCTTGCCACCCTGATTGCCACGGCCCTGACCTTCGCCCGCCTCGCGACGCGGACCACGGTTGCGCGCACGCGGCACCCATTTGAAGGTGTAGAAGACCTCCATCTCGGGGCCTTCGGCCGCGGCTGCCTCGGCCTCTTCGGCCACAACGCTCTGCTCTTCGGGGATCGGGTTCGAGGCTTCGCCTTCAGCCTTCGGCGCGGGGGCCGCGACGGGCTTGGCTTTCTCGCGCTCGCCCTTCTCGGCCTCATAGCCCAGACCCTGCATCAGATCGGCGAATTGCTCGAGCGTCATGCCGGTGATCGACAGCATATCGGGGTTGGCTTCAAAGCCCCCACGGCTGTCCTGGCTGCGCAGCAGATCGGCCAGACGTTCCAGCATGTCGATGCGGATCGCGCGGCTGCCTGCGGGGCGATAGCCCGCGCGGATATAGGCGGTGCGGTCGACCGTTTCGACGTTCGGGATGGTCACCAGACCCGGAGGCGGGCTTTCGGGGAAGTCATCGAGACCGTCGTAAAGCGAGGCCAGAACCAGACGCAGACGGGTCGGCGCGGGCTTCAGCAGCTGGGTCTGGAAGATGGTATATTGGCCGAAGCGCACACCATGCTTGCGCAGCAGGCCGCGCGATTCCTGATCCAGATCCTTGACCTCATTGGCCACGTCTTCGCGCGGGACGATGCCCATGCCTTCCACCAGACGGAAGGCAAAACCGCGTGCCAGCCCCGTCACGCCCTCATCGCGCGACATCGCCAGAAGCGGCTCGAAGAGCGCTGCAACCTTACGGTCGATGAAATGCTGCAGACGGCGGGTGACCTTCTCGGTCACATCCGCGCCCGCCTCGTCATCGACGAAAGCCTGCACGGAGGGTTTGAGCGGATCATCGCCCTTCACCAGCTTGCCGACAGCCGTCGTGCCCCACATCAGACCACCCTGTTCGGTGAAATCCATCTCTGTGTCGGGAGCATTATAGAACCGATCCGCCCGCAGGCTGAATTCGGGCTTGAGCGCCTCATAGGCCGCACGGGCCAGCATTTTCGCCTCGTCGGGGCTGGACGTACCGTCCTGCTGGAAGCGGAATCCATCCAGACGGCCAGCGAATTCGCCTTCAACCGTCACTTCACCCTTGTCGTTCACCTCGGCCACGAGGGTCTCCTTCTGCTTGAGCCGCCGCAACAACACACTCGTGCGCCGGTCCACAAATCGTTGGGTCAGTGCGCTATGCAACGCATCTGACAATCTGTCTTCTACAGCGCGAGTCTCCTCACGCCAATGCATTTCGTCTTCTACCCAGCCTTTGCGCTGAGCGACATAGGTCCATGTGCGGATAAACGCCAATCGGCGCGAAATGGCATCAATATCGCCATGCACCCGATCAATTCTCTCGACCTGACGCGCCAGCCAATCGCCGGGCACACCTTTTCCGGTCTGCAAGAACTCGAAAATCCGCGCCAGCAGGGTCGCATGTTCCATTTCAGAAATCGAGCGGAAATCCGGAATGCGGCACACATCCCACAACAGCCGCACATCTTTTGGGCTGGAGAGGCGGTCGATCACCTCGGGCATCGCGGTCAGAGCCTTCAGCGCACGCAGATCATCGGCCTCGCGCCCCCGCGTCAGACGTTCATGCTGGGGCTGCATCTCGAGCGAGGCGATCAGCCGCTCGGTCGTGCCGAACTCCAGCTTGGAGTTACGCCATTGCAAACGGTCCAGCGGCGCGAAACGGTGGTTTTCCACCGCCTCGACAACGCCCTCCTCGAAAGGCCGCGCCTCGCCGGTCACGCCAAAGGTGCCATCGGTCTTATAGCGCCCTGCCCGCCCTGCGATCTGGCCGATCTCATAGGGAAACAGCGACCGCATCCGGCGGCCGTCGAATTTCACGGTCGAGGAAAAGGCCACATGGTCGATATCAAGGTTCAACCCCATGCCAATCGCATCGGTCGCCACCAGATAATCCACATCGCCATTCTGATACATGGCGACCTGCGCGTTGCGGGTACGCGGGCTGAGCGCCCCCATCACCACGGCACAGCCCCCCTTCTGACGGCGCAGAAGTTCGGCAATGGCATAGACGTTATCCACCGAAAACCCGACGATGGCCGAGCGCGGCGGCATCCGCGAGGTCTTTTTTGAGCCCGAATAGCTCAGGCTGGAAAACCTTTCGCGGCGGGTGAATTGCACCCGATCCACCAGCGCGGCAATCGCGCCCTTCATGGTCTCGGAGCCCAGAAGCAGCGTCTCGTGCAGGCCACGCGCATTCAGCAGACGGTCGGTGAAGACATGGCCGCGCTCGGGGTCGCCACAAAGCTGGATCTCGTCCAGGGCCAGAAAATCCACGCCCATATTGTCAGGCATAGCCTCGGTGGTGCAGACCCAATATTGCGTGCGCTCGGGGACGATGCGTTCCTCGCCCGTCACCAAAGCCACCACGGAAGGCCCGCGCATCGCCACGATCCGGTCATAGACCTCGCGCGCCAGAAGACGCAGCGGCAGGCCGATCATGCCCGTCCGATGCCCCAGCATCCGTTCGATGGCGTAATGCGTTTTGCCGGTATTGGTCGGCCCAAGGACCGCTGTCACTCGTCCAGACATGGTTCCTTTCGTGCCCGTGGCAGGCTAGAGCGCCTTGCCACCAAGCTCCTTTTCAAGCCGGTCAATCGCGTCTTTCACATCCTCCTGATGCGGATTCAAGCCGAAAGACGCCTGATAGGCTTTCAGCGCGCGCTTATTGTCTCCGGTTTCCTCGAGGATCGTTCCGATGCCTGCCAACGCCACCCAATGGCGCGGCTCCAGACGCAGGGTCTGCGCCAGATCCGCAATCGCGGGGCCATAAAGCCCTGCCGAATAATAGGCCTGCGCCCGCGCATTCCACCCCGCCGCAAAGTCGGGATCATGATCGACAAGCGCCGTCAGATGCTCGATGGCGGCCTCGCTATCGCCTGCATCCAGCGCATCCTCCCCACGCTTGAGCAAAAGATCCATCGCTGCAGACCCCGAACGCGACCATGCCCTTTCGATATCCGATTGCGCCCGCGCCCATGCCGCATTGTCGGGATCGGCCAGCTCGCTGAAGGCACTATCCACCCCCGAATCGGCATGCGTGGCCGCAGACTCCGCCCATGCCTTTGGTAAACACAGGCTCATACACAGACAAACGGCACATAGCCGCCGAAAAGAAACGAAAAATTTGTCTGTCCATTGGATCGTGCTCATGGTGAAAGAGTACCTGAAACGAGTTCGAAATCGAGCCCCCTGATATCACTTTTCGGAGCACCCCATGAGCAAAGTTATCGCCGCCGCCGTCGAAGCCCTCGAAAAACGCCTGCCCGAAGGGTTTCCGCAGGTCGCGAAATTCGTGATCCATGACGAAGGCGCCATCATCGCGGACCCGCAAGGCGTGCGCGCAGACGACGCCGAAACCCCCGCCGATGTCACGCTCAGTGCCTCGCGCGAGACCTTCGAGGGCATGCTGGGGGGCACCGTCAATCCGATGAGCGCCTATATGACCGGCAAGCTGAAACTGGACGGCCCGATGGGGCTGGCCATGCAGTTGGGGCAGGCGCTGGCCAAATGACCCCCGCCCCCTTTTATGCCGACATGGCGCGCGGACCCGATGGCGGTCAGGCGTTCTGGCTGCGCACGGCAGACGGGGTGCGCATCCGCATGGGTATCTGGCCCGCACCGCCCAGCGCCCGTGGCACCGTATTCCTTCTGCCGGGCCGCACCGAATATATCGAGAAATATGGCCCTGCCGCCGCCGATTTTGCCGCCCGCGGCTTTGCCACGCTGGCGATAGACTGGCGTGGGCAGGGGCTGGCCGACCGTGCGTTGGAAGACCGGATGAAAGGGCATGTCAGCCATTTCGACGCCTTCCAGAGCGACCTTGACGAAGTGATCGAGAACGCAGCCCTGCTCGGCTTGCCGCGCCCCTGGTTTGTGGTCGGCCATTCGATGGGCGGTGCCATCGCGCTGCGCCGGATCATGGATGGCAGCCCTTTTGCGGCCTGTGCCTTTTCCGCCCCGATGTTCGGCCTCAAACTGCCCCCGCCCCTGCATCTGATCCGCAAACCGCTTGCCAAGCTGATCCGGCAGATGCGCCTTACCGGCCTTTTCCCGCCCGGCATGGGGCCGGAATGCTATGTGCTCAAGACCCGTTTCGAGGATAACCTGCTGACCAAAGACCGCGAAATGTGGGCGTTTCTTGTCGATCACGTCACCCGCGTACCCAAGCTGGCTCTTGGCGGGCCGACATTGGGCTGGGCCGCCGAGAGCGTGCTGGAATGCGACCGTCTGGCGATGCGCCCTGCCCCCGATATGCATTGCTACTGCTCGGTGGGCACCGACGAGCGCATCATCGATGTCGCGGCGGTCGATTACCGCATGCGCGGCTGGCGCCGCGGCGTTCTGGACTGGATCGACGGGGCAGAGCACGAGGTCATGATGGACAGCGCCGCACGACGCAAACAGTTTTTTGACGGGTGCGTCGCCGCTTTCGAAAAGGCGCTCTGACCCTCAGATCTGGATCTCGGAGAACCCGTCGCGCAGCACATCCGACCATGCCTGCGACATCGCCATGAATTGCGGGTCCTGCGCCTCGATCCGCGTGGTCTCGCCCAGACATAGCGCACCTTTGCGGATAACGGCCAGATCCAGCGGCATCCCCACAGACAGATTGGACCGCAGGGTGGAATCCATCGACAGCAGCACGGCCTTTTTGGCATCGTCAAGCGAGGTCGACATGCGCACGACGCGGTCAAGGATCGGCTTGCCATATTTATGCTCGCCGATCTGCAGGAAGGGCGTGTCTTCGGTGGCCTCGATGAAATTGCCCTCGGGATAGACAAGGAACATCCGCATCGCACCATCCTGACGCTGCCCCGCCACAATCATCGAGGCCGAGGTCGAGACTTGCGACATCTCCATTTTGGCATTGATCGAACTGCGCACCCGCGCCAGCGTCGCACCGATGATCTCGGCCACTTTCAGCATCGTGGGAGCCAGCATGATCGACTGGTCCGCCGTCGCTTCGGGATCATCGATCGCCTCGCGCAACTGCGCGATGGTGGTCTGCGTGACCGACAGCGACCCCGCCGTCATCACGGTGATCACCCGCTCCCCCGGACGTTCGAAGGTGAACATCTTCTTGTAGGTCGAGATATTATCCAGTCCGGCATTGGTCCGCGTATCGGACAATAGCACCATTCCGGCATCCAGCAGCAGTCCGACACAATAGGTCATGATGATCCCCGGGCGATTCGTCAGCACTCATTACAGCGCCGATTTATTGCTGCACGCTTTCCAGAGCAACGGAAACATTCATGCGCTCTTCGCCAAGCCCCTGTGCAATGCCGCGAATGGGCGCGGCATCCTGCGCATCAAGGCCCGACCCGATACGGATATAGCGCGCATCGGGACAGCACCGGTTTGCCGGATCGAACCCTACCCAACCGTAATTGCGCACATGAAGCTCGGCCCAGGCGTGGCTGGCTTCCTCGCGCGCGGTGTCTCCCTCGCCAAAAAGATAGCCGGTGACATAGCGGGCGGGAATCCCCATCGAACGTGCCATAGTGATCAGCACATGGGCCTGATCCTGACAGACGCCCTTCTTATGGGCCAGCGCCTCGGCTGCGGTGGTGCGGGTCTCGGTTGCTCCGGCCTGATATTCCACCTCCTCGGCGGTCAGCACACAGAGCCGATGCGCCTGCTCCAACGGATCTTCCTCCCCTTTCACACCGCGCAGGGCGAGGCTCGACAAGGTGCCATCATCATGGGTCAGCGTGGTCTCGCGCAGATAGGCCAGAGGGTTGATCGTTTCGCGATGGCCGCGCAGGATACCGGCGGTATCATTCGTTTCGACCCGCCCGCGCACCGAAATGCGCAGCTGTTCCATCGGCCCGCGCACCGACCAGCCCTCGATGCGGTCGCCCGCGCCGTCGCGGAACGCACCGCCCAATATGCCGCCCTGCACCGAGACATCCCAGTCAATCACCCGCTGCCCGTCATGGCGCGAGGCAAAAAGCCTGAGCGATTGCACAGAGCTGCGCATCGGCGCGTCATAGTCGTATACCGTCACATGTTCGACCGTCAGTATCATCGCGCCTCGCCCGAAAGATAGGTTTCGAACACGGTCGAGGTCAGGCCCGAGACCTCCCCGATGAACCGCGTCAGAAATTCATGCAGCCCCTCGTCGAACACCTCCTCGACGGTGGCCTTCTGCAACTCGCCCAGAAGCGCGCGCGCCCGCATCTGCGGCAGGCCGGATTTGCGGTAATCGCGGGCAAGGCATTCCAGATGATAGGTGACTTTCTCGGTCGCCGTGATCAACGACCGCGGGCTTTGCGGATTGAGAATCAGGAAATGCGCGATTTTACGGGCCGAAAGCTCGCCCCCATAGGCAAAGTGGAAGGCCCGATGCGATTGCAGCGTGCGCAGCAGCGTATGCCACTGATAGCTGTCCAGCTCGGACCCCACGAAATCCAGCGAGGGCAGCAGCACATAATATTTCACATCCAGCAGCCGCGCCGTATTATCGGCCCGTTCCAGCGCGAAGCCGATATTGAGGAAATGATAGCCGTCATTATGCAAAAGCGTGGAATCGATGGCGCCACGCACCATCGTCGCCTGCCGCGAGACCCATTCGGTCAGATCGGTCAGCTCCAGTTCGGAACGCGGACGGCGTTCAAGCTGGCGCAGCTCCTGAAAGGCCATGTTCAGCACATCCCAGAGCTGGCCGGAGATCGCGGTTCTGACGATACGCGCGTTTTCCCGCGCCCGCTCGATGCAGGAAATCACCGAAGACGGGTTGTCGCGGTCAAAGAACAGATAGCTTTCGATATTGCGCTGCACGGGGTCGCCATATTTGGCATCGAAGCCCTTGGCCGTGCCCGACGCCTGCAACAGGCTCTCCCACTCGCTGCGATAGCCATCGCCATGCGCCTGCGGAATCATGGTGATGCGCGCGCCGACCTCAAGCAGCCGCGCCATAGTCTCGGCGCGTTCGATATAGCGCGCGATCCAGAACAGGTTTTCAGCGGTACGACTTAGCATGCCACCTCTCCTCTCGAAACGGGTGGCATTTCCAGTATAGCTGTCTCTCGGCATGGCCTTTCCCCCCTCATTCCGCCAGAACCCAAGTATCTTTAACGCCCCCGCCCTGCGAGGAATTCACCACCAAGGATCCTTCGGTCAACGCAACCCGCGTCAGACCGCCGGGCACAAGTTCGATTTTCTCGCCCACCAGACAATAGGGCCGCAGATCCACATGGCGCGGGGCCACCCCCTCGTTGACGAAGGTCGGCGTGGTCGACAGCGCCAGCGTCGGCTGGGCGATGTAATTATCGGGATCATCCTCGATCTTGCGGCGGAAGGCCTCGATCTGCTCTTTGGTCGATTTGGGGCCGACCAGCATGCCATAGCCCCCCGAGCCATGCACTTCCTTCACCACCAGCTCCGGCAGGTTCGCCAGCACATATTTCAGATCATCGGGCTTGGCGCATTGCCAAGTAGGCACGTTCTGCAAGATCGGCTCTTCGCCCAGATAGAAGCGGATCATCTCGGGGACGAAAGTGTAGACGGCCTTGTCATCGGCCACACCCGCACCGGGCGCAGAACAGATACTGACCCCGCCCGAGCGGTAGCAATCCATCAGCCCCGGCACGCCCAGCATGGAATCGGGGCGGAAACACAGCGGGTCGAGGAAGGCGTCATCGATCCGGCGGTAGATCACATCGACCTTCTTCGGGCCTTCCGTCGTGCGCATCCAGACAAAGCCGCCCTCGCAGAAGAGATCCGGCCCCTCCACCAGCTCGACCCCCATCAGATCGGCGAGGAAGCTATGTTCATAATAGGCCGAGTTGAAATGGCCCGGCGTCAGGATCGCAATCGTCGGGTCCTTGTCGCATTTGGCAGGCGCGACCGAGGCCAGCGTCCGGCGTAGCGCCTCGGCATAGCCATCCACCGGCTCGATCCGGTTTTCATGGAACAGCTTGGGGAACATCCGCATCATGATCTCGCGGTTCTCCAGCATATAGCTGACACCCGAGGGCGTGCGGCAGTTATCCTCCAGCACGAAGAAATCCTCCGGCCCCGTGCGCACCAGATCGATGCCCACGATATGGCTGTAGATGCCCATCGCAGGCACAAACCCCATTACAGCCCGCTCGAACGCCTCGTTCTGGTAGACCAGCTTTGCAGGGATCTTGCCGGCCTGCACGATCTCCGCCTTGGTATAGACATCCTTGAGGAAGGCATTCAGCGCCCGCGCCCGCTGCTTGATCCCCGCTTCCAGCTTGCGCCATTCCTTCTGGGTGAACACGCGGGGGAACATGTCAAAGGGGATCAGCCTGTCAGGGTCACCCCCTTCGCCATAAACGGCAAAGGTAATGCCGATACGACGGAACAGCTGCTCGGCCTCTGCCTGTTTCATCTGGCGCAATTCGGCGGGCATGGCATTGGTCCAGCCCTCCAGCCGCGCATAGGGCTCCCGCACCCGGCCACCATCATACATCTCGTTGAAATGCTGGGTCATTGTGCCTCGACTCCTTCGCCACTTAAGGAAAGCCTAGGCAAGGCATTTCGCGAACGGAAGCTGACCCGCGCCCTGCATGGTATCGAACCCGCAAAAAACGTATGAAATTTAGTCGCAGGATTATTTTTTAGGCAAACTATCCCTGCAAATGGGCGCATCCTTTGCTGAACCCGCATCTTCTTCTCCCCGAGCCCGCCCGATGACCGGACGCTTTTTTTGATCATTATGGTGATAATAATTTGTCCGGTTTTGCCGAATGGCAAGAATTCCCTGACAAAAATCGCTCGGGCTTGGCAAATTGGTCAAACCCCGCAAAAAACCGGCAGGGCGCGGCCCTGCAAAACCGCCGCCCCCTTCCCCTCGCCCGCCATGCATCCTATCTCTTGGGAGATACGGCAAAGAGGATATGATGACGCTTCATCTCAAAACCCCCGTCATGGATGCAAACGCAACCGCAGGCACCGGCAAGTTCGGCGCCCTGCCCGAATGGGACCTGAGCGACCTCTATCCGGCGCCCGACAGCCCCGAATATGCCGCCGATATGGCCAAGGTCGAAAAGGATTGTGCAAGCTTTGCCGCCGATTACGAGGGCAAGCTGGCCTCGCTTACGGGCGCGGAAATGGCCGAATGCATCCGCCGCTACGAGGAAATCGAGACCACTGCGGGCCGCATCATGTCCTACGTCGGTCTGCGCTATTACCAGAACACCGTCGACCCCGAGCGCGCCAAGATGATGTCGGACGCGCAGGACAAGATCACCGCTTTCACGACGCCTCTGGTCTTCTTCAGCCTCGAATTCAACCGCATCGAGGATGACACCTATAAGGCGCAATTTGCGGATGCGGCGGCTGCCCGCTACAAGCCGGTCTTTGACCGTATGCGCTCAATGAAGCCCTATCAGCTATCGGATGAGCTTGAAAAATTCCTGCATGACCAGTCTGTTGTGGGCTCGGCTGCCTGGAACCGCCTGTTTGACGAAACCACCGCCGCGCTGGAGTTCACCGTCAATGGCGAGGTGCTGAACCTCGAATCCACCACCACCCTTCTGGCCGATCACGACCGCGCCACCCGCGAGGCCGCCGCCCGCGAATTGGCCCGCGTCTTCGGCGCCAATATCAAGCTCTTTGCCCGTGTGCATAACACGCTGGCCAAAGAGAAAGAGATCGAGGACCGCTGGCGCAAGATGCCCTCGGCGCAGGCCGCGCGCCACCTATCGAACCATGTCGAGCCTGAGGTCGTCGAGGCGCTGCGCAATGCGGTTGTGGCGGCCTATCCGAAGCTTTCGCACCGCTATTACAAGCTGAAAGCCAAATGGATGGGCCTTGAAACGCTTCAGGTCTGGGACCGCAATGCGCCCCTGCCCATCGAAGCGCCGCGTGATGTGCAATGGTCCGAAGCGCGGGCGATTGTCGATGAGGCCTATGCCTCTTTCGACCCCCGCATGGCCGAGATCGCCAAGCCCTTCTTCGACCGCGGCTGGATCGATGCGGGCGTGAAGCCGGGCAAGGCTCCGGGCGCCTTTGCGCATCCGACGGTGACCACGGTCCACCCCTATGTGATGCTGAATTACCTTGGCAAACCGCGTGATGTGATGACGCTGGCGCATGAGCTGGGCCACGGCGTGCACCAATGTCTGGCCGCAGGTCAGGGCGAGATGCTGGCCTCGACCCCGCTGACCTTGGCCGAGACGGCGTCGGTCTTCGGCGAGATGCTGACCTTCCGCAAGATGCTGGAAAAGGCCAAAACGCCTGCCGAGCGCAAGGTGCTTCTGGCGGGCAAGGTCGAGGATATGATCAACACGGTCGTGCGCCAGATCGCCTTCTATGACTTCGAGTGCAAGCTACATGCAGCCCGCCGCGAGGGCGAGCTGACGCCGGATCAGATCAACGCGCTGTGGATGTCGGTGCAGGGCGAATCCCTTGGTCCGGCGTTTGAATTCATGGACGGCTACGAGACCTTCTGGACCTATATCCCGCATTTCGTCCATTCGCCCTTCTACGTCTATGCCTATGCCTTCGGTGACGGGCTGGTGAATGCGCTTTACGCCACCTATGAGGGCGGGCTTGAGGGCTTCCAGGAGAAGTATTTCGACATGCTCAAAGCGGGCGGCTCGAAACACCACAAAGAGCTTCTGGCCCCCTTCGGCCTCGACGCCTCGGACCCCGCCTTCTGGGACAAGGGCCTGTCGATGATCGCGGGCTTCATCGACGAACTCGAAGCGATGGAAGACTGAGCCTGACACAAAAGCCGCCCTTCGGGGCGGCTTTATCACTTCCGAAGCAGCGAGCGGGCGTCTCACAACCGGATGGTTGAGATGAGCCGCCCGTAATCGGCCTCTTTGGCATGGGTGGTGCGGCGGTAGGAATAGAAGAATTCCGGCTCGGCATAGGTGCAGCGGCCAATCCATTCGGCCTGCCCCACCCCTGCCGCGCGCAAGCGGTGCAGCCCGAAAGACGGCAGATCGAACATCGGGCGGCCATTGGGGCCACCGGCAAAAAAACGGCTATAGGCAGGATCTTCCATCAGGAAGGTCTCCATGAAATCCTCGCCCACCTCATAGGCTGCCTGAGAGATGCACGGCCCGATCACCGCACGGATATTGGCCCGCGCCGCGCCCAGACCTTCCATCGCGTCCAAAGTGGCCTCCAGCACGCCGTTCAACGCGCCCTTCCAGCCTGCATGGGCCGCGCCGATCACCCCTGCCTCGGGGTCGGCAAACAGCACCGGCTGGCAATCCGCGGTCAGGACCGACAGCACCAAGCCGGGCGTTCTGGTCACAAGCGCATCGGCTTCGGGCGCAGGGGCCGCAGCGTCCTCGACCACCGCTGCCACCGCCGAATGGACCTGACGCATCCCCGCAAGACGGGCGGGGGTCGCCTCCATCGCCTCGGCCACGCGGGCACGGTTGACCTCGACCGCCGAGGACAGATCGCTCGACGCCCCGCCGCAGTTCAAGCCCTGAAAGATCCCCGAAGACGCGCCGCCCTTTCGCGTGAAGAAACCGTGCCGGATCGGGCGCAACATCGGGGAAGTCAGGAGTTCAAGCGTGGTGGCCATCGTATCTGTCATCTTCTTCAGCTTCTATTGGATCGGAAACCGGCCCATACTCGGCAGAGGGGCCAACACGTAAAGAGCACAGGGTCACCCCGACGGAGAAAGCCCCGGCGGCAATGGGGCGCCCTCGGGATAAAGCGCGAGGGCTTTGAATAGCTGACCCATTTCTTCGGGATGGGTCAAGCGGCGATGTGCGGCAATATGCGCCTCAAGCGCCGCGCCGCTCAACTTTTTGGCGAGCGCCTGCGCCCGCGCGGTGATGCCCAGCCGCTCCAGAAACAGCCCTTGCGGCGTCATCGCGCTCGCAGCCACGCCTGCGGCATGCGCAGCGCAGGCAAGCGCCTCGAAATCCACATGGGCCGTCAGATCCGCCTCGCCGGGCGTGGCAAAAGGATCAACAGGCACATGCGCGCGCAGCGCCTGAAATGTATCGCCAAGGCTGCGCCAGTCCCCGTAATCGACAAAGAGCGCCATCCCGCCCCGCACCAGACGCTGCGCGACCGCCTCGACGACCGTGGCCGCGTGCGGGCAGATCTCGACGACATCTCCGGGGTTGGTTGCGGCAAAGCGCGGCTCGAGCCTCGCAAGCCGAGTGGCCGGCGAACGCCCTGCCCTGAGCTGGCCACCCTCGGCCCCCACCTGCGTTTCCGCCCAGCCGGTCTCGGTACGGGTGAACTGCCGGATGGGCAGCGCATCGATAAATTCATTGGCCACAAAAAACAGCGGTCTGTCCTGTGGAAGGGCGTCCACAGCATCGGCCCATGTCACCTCGTAACCTGCAAGGGTTTCAGCCTGTATTCCGCGCAGCGTGGCCGAGGCCTCCACCAGATGGATCCGCGCGGCATCGGCCATGTTCGGCACACGGGCCACGACCCGCAGGATATCGGCCATTAAAGTGCCACGGCCCGGACCGGCTTCGGCAAGCAGGAAAGGTGCAGGGCAGCCCTGATCCATCCATGACTGGGCAAGACACAGCCCCACCATCTCGCCGAAAAGCTGGCTGATTTCGGGGGCGGTGATAAAATCTCCCGTCTGCCCGAACGGGTCGCGGGTGGCATAATATCCGGCCTCGGGGTCCAGCAGACAAAGCGCCATATAGCGGTCCAGCCGCATCGGGCCTTCGCTGCGGATTGCCGCAAGCAGACGGGAGGTCAGATCGCCGGTCACGCCGCCGTCCCGACCTTGGGCCGACGCAGGGCGCGCAGCACAAGCACGATACCGATGGCGATCATCGGCAGCGACAGAAGCTGGCCCATCGACAGGCCATATTGGCCGAATTGCACCACATAGCCCATCGGGTCGGTCGGCGTGACAAATTGCGGATCGGCCTGACGGAAGAGTTCGACAAAGGCGCGCGAACAGCCATAACCGATCAGGAAGATCCCGCATGCGCCCCCCGGACGGCGCAAAAGCCCGCGCGAGACAAGTATCCACAGCAGGATGCCCAGCACGATCCCTTCCAGCCCGCCCTCATAGAGTTGCGACGGATGACGGGCGCACATACCGTCCACCTGTCCCGCAAGACCGAGGCAGGTCTGCGCCGCCTCGCCCGGAAAGATCACGCCCCAAGGCATATCGGTCGGATGGCCCCAAAGCTCGGGCTTGATGAAATTGGCAATGCGCCCCAGCAACAGCCCGATCGGCGCCACAAGCGCTGCGGCATCCCCGATGGACCAGACCGCAAGCCCATGCCGGCGGCAATACAGCCAGACCGCCACCACGACCCCCAGAAAACCACCATGAAAGGCCATACCGCCCTTCCAGACCATGAAGATCTCGAGCGGATGCGCGAGATACCAGCCGAAGTCGTAAAACAGCACAAAGCCCAGCCGACCGCCCAGAATGACGCCGACAATCACCCATGTCAGCAGATCCTCGACCTGCTTGGCAGGCATGGGTGCCTGCCCGCCCCAAAGGCGCGGGGCTTTCATCAGCGCCACAATGATCTGCCAGCCCGCCAGAAGCCCTGCGATATAGGCCAAGGCATACCAGCGGATCGGCAGGTTCAGCCCCGGGATCACAAAGGCATTCGGATCGATTTGCGGAAAATCAATCGCCAGTGGCAGCATCGGCTGTCTCCTTCGAAGGGCCGTCTCTGATCGGGCCGGAAAATCGTCTTTTATCGGGGCGGAGAAAGCCCGTCCGAAGGAAAGAAGTCAAGGCAGGAGACTGGTCCGAGCCGAGCGGACACGGGCTTGTCAGCACAGGGCACGCATCATCGGCTGTCGCTCGGGCCTTGTCAGCGCAGGGCGAAGGCCTCATATAGACGTTAACTGCAAGCCAAAGCCCGAGGATCGGAAGCCGATATGACCGCGCCCAACAAACTCTTTGACGAAATGTCCAAGCTGATGACCAATGCGATGGGTGTGGCGCAAGGTGCCCGCACCGAAGCCGAGACCGCGATGAAATCGTGGATGGATCGCTGGCTGGCCGAGCGGGACTTTGTGACCCGCGAGGAGTTCGACGCCGTGAAAGCGATGGCCGCCAAAGCGCGCGAAGAGAACGAGGCACTGAAGGCGCGTCTGGAGGCGCTGGAAAGCAAGGCCTGAGCGGGCTTTCGTTTTTGCGTGTGTGGAAGGGGGCTGTCTGCCCCCTTCTTCCATTCGGGCAGGCCCGTATGGAATTCATCCCCCGAGGATATTTTGGGCAGCTGGAAAGCAGGCGCGGGCCTTGATCAGCAGGTCTTTGACGCCCGCGCTCATGGGAAGGCGGCCCGCTTCGATGTCCTCAAAGGGGATCATGCGCGCGTCAGACGCGTCATCTGCGGCCTGTGGTTGCGGGGCATCGGCATGGCAGGCAATGGCCACAAGGTAGTAATGCCAGAGCGTACCGCCCGCCGCATCCCTGGTCAGGAAGTCGCCAGAGTCGATGGTTGCGCCTGCGGTGGCCCGAACGCCGGTTTCCTCGGCCAGTTCGCGCAGGGCGGCTTGGGCCACGGTCTCGCCCCATTCGACCTTGCCGCCCGGAAAGCCCCAAAGCCCCGCATCCGGCGGATTCTTGCGTTTGACGAGAAGCGCATGGGTATCGGTCAGGCAGACGGCCAGCACGCCGAGACGGGGTTGCGTCATGGCGCAAGCTTCGTGCGGGCGGTCAGGCGGCCATCGGGCGAAAACAGCAGCACCTGATTGTCGGTGGTGACGATGATGATCCGGTCGGCTTGTTGGGTGAGCGACAGTGCTTGCAGCCCGTCGGGCAGGGAAATCGCCTCTGGCAGGGTCAGCTTATTGCCGCTTGGCTGATTGAAGCGGATGACAAGCAGTGTCACGATGGTTAGAAGGCCCGCAATCATGGTGACGGCCAGAGCGGTCACCAGCCATTTGAGAAAGCGCAGCTCTGGCACGGGCGCGTCGGGATCGGAGATCGGATCGGACATGGAACAGCGTATCCTTCGCATCGAAATCGGGGAAGAGCCCCCTGCCGACCGCCTTGATAAGGCCTTGAGCGCGCTTGTGCCAGACGAAGAAAACCTGTCGCGGTCGCGGCTGGCGAAGCTGATTGCCGATGGGGCGGTCAGCCGCGAGGGCGTGGCCGTGACCGAGCAGAAGACCAAGGTGGCGGCGGGCGAGGTCTATGAAATCCTCGTGGAAGCCTCGCGCGAGGTAGAGACGGTGGCGCAGCAGATCGCGCTGGACATCCTGTGGGAAGATGACGACCTGATCGTGATCAACAAGCCTGCGGGTATGGTGGTGCACCCCGCCCCCGGCACACCCGACGGGACTTTGGTCAATGCGCTGCTGCATCACTTCGGCGGCAATCTGTCGGGCATCGGCGGCGAGAAGCGCCCGGGCATCGTGCACCGGATCGACAAGGAGACCTCGGGGCTGCTGGTCGTGGCGAAATCGGATGCGGCACATCACGGGCTGGCCAAGCAGTTCGAGAAACACACGGTGCATCGTCACTATATGGCGGTGTGTCATGGGGTGCCTTCGGCGGCCGATCCGCGTCTGCGCGGCACCAAGGGGGTGAATTTCGAACAGGGCGGCGTGCTGAAGATCACCTCGCAGCTGGCGCGCCATAAGACCGACCGCCAGAAACAGGCGGTGTGCTTTGACGGCGGGCGTCATGCGGTAACGCGGGCGCGCACCGTGGAAGACCTGCAAGGAGTGGCGGCGCTGATCGACTGCTGGCTGGAAACGGGACGCACCCATCAGATCCGCGTGCATATGGCCCATGCCGGTCACGGGCTGATCGGCGATCCGGTCTATGGCGGGCGGCGCAAGCTGCCGAAATCGCTGGGCGAGGCGGCCATCGAGGCAGCGGCGCATTTCCCGCGTCAGGCGCTTCATGCGGCGACTTTGGGCTTTGTGCATCCGGTGACGGGCGAAGAACTGGAATTTTCCTCGCCCCTGCCTGCGGATATGGAAGAGCTGCTGGCGGCCTTGCGCGGAAATGTTTCAATCTGAACTGATTGGTTCACTTAACTGTCAACCGATGCGTCTTTTGCTTGCAAGCAGGAGACGCATGCTCTTTTCTGTGTCCAAGCCAAAGGGTCAATCTCGGACCTCTCGCCGCCCTTATGCGTTAAGGGGTTTGAAACGACATCTTGTAATGAAAGGCCCGTCTTCCCATATCGGGCCGCCACACACCAAAAGAAAGGGGTTCACATGTCGAGTTACACCAACCTTCCAGCCCCAAGTCCCGAACAGGGGCTGAACCGCTATCTTCAGGAAATCCGCAAGTTCCCGCTGCTGGAGCCGGAAGAGGAATATATGCTGGCCAAACGCTGGGTGGACCATCAGGACGCGAAATCCGCGCATAAGATGGTGACATCGCACCTGCGTCTGGCCGCCAAGATCGCCATGGGCTATCGCGGCTATGGTCTGCCGCAGGCCGAGGTGATCTCTGAGGCGAATGTCGGGCTGATGCAGGCCGTGAAACGCTTTGATCCGGAGAAAGGCTTCCGCCTTGCGACCTATGCGATGTGGTGGATCCGTGCGGCCATTCAGGAATATATCCTGCGGTCATGGTCGCTGGTGAAGCTGGGCACGACCTCGGCGCAGAAGAAGCTGTTTTTCAACCTGCGCAAGGCGAAATCGCGGATTGGTGCCTATGAGGATGGCGATATGCGGCCCGAGAATGTGGCCCAGATCGCGCATGACCTGAATGTGACCGAGGATGAGGTCATCTCGATGAACCGGCGTCTGTCGGGGTCGGATGCGTCCCTGAATGCGCAGGTGGGCGCGTCCGAGGACGGGGCCGCGCAATGGCAGGACTGGCTGGAGGACGAGGATGCCGATCAGGCCGAGGCCTATGCGGAATCCGACGAGCTGAATATGCGCCGCGAGATGCTGCTGGCCGCGATGGACACGCTCAATGATCGCGAGAAAGACATTCTGATGGAGCGCCGCCTGCGCGATGACCCCGTCACGCTTGAGGATCTTTCGTCGAAATATGACGTCTCGCGCGAACGTATCCGCCAGATCGAGGTGCGCGCTTTCGAGAAGCTGCAAAAGCGCATGCGCGAACTGGCGGCCGAAAAAGGGATAGAGGTGCCGGCCTGATCCGGCCCCACCCGTCAAAAACCGCGGCAGGGGAAACCCGCCGCGGTTTTTTGTTGCGCCTTTTTAAAGGGTCAGAGGTTTCAGCACCTCCGGCTCGATCACATCCACACCCGGCAGACCTTTGACCATCTCTTCCGCCGATTGCTCCAGCAGAGGGAAGGTCTTGTAGTGGCAGGGGATCACCGTCTTGAAGTCGAAATACTTCTTGGCCGCCCAAGTGGCCGCTTTCATATCCATCGTGAAATGGCCACCGGCACAGAGAATGCCGATATCGGGGGCGTGATATTCGCCCATCCACGCCATATCGGCCATAATATCGGTATCGCCCGAGAAATAGATGCAATGGCCTTCGCCCTTGATCATATAGCCCGATTCGGTGCCGGTATAGACAGGGCCGTTCGGGCCATCATAGCTTGAGGAATGGGTGGCATTGACCATCGTCACCTTGGCACCCGCCAGATCGACCGTGCCGCCCTTGTTGAAGCCCAGCGTCTCGATCCCCTCGGCCTCGGCCCAGAAGCCTGCGATATCGGCGATGCAGACCACCGGAATGCCCAGCTCGCGCGCGATCGCCACCGTATCGGCGGAATGATCGCCATGACCGTGGCTGAGAAGGATATGCGTCGCCCCCGAGATCGCCTCGGCACGGTGGCCCTCGGGGAAGACCGGATTGCCCGACAGCCACGGGTCGATCAGCAGCACCGCGTCTTCGATTTCAAGCCGGAAACCGGAATGGCCAAGCCAGGTGAGTTTCATGAATAACGCTCCCGTCATTTTATAAAATCCGAAATTCCCTTCTGACTGTAGGTGTCTTGCCCGAAAAGGGAAGTCCCATGCCCGCTTCACCTTGAAAGCACGGGGGCTTGCAGCTAAACCCGAACCCAAATCCAGCGGAGAAACATATGTCCATCGACATCGACACCGCCCGCAAGGTGGCGCATCTGGCCCGCATCAAAGTGGCCGAAGACAATCTGCCCGAGCTGGCCTCGGATCTTTCCAATATGCTCAACCTCATGGAGCAGCTGACCGAAGTTGACGTCAAGGGCGTAGAGCCTATGACCTCGGTCAGCCCGCAGCGCCTCAAGCGCCGCGTCGACGAGGTGACCGATGGCAATTATCAGGACAAGATCCTCAAGAACGCCCCCGATGCCCGCGAGGGCTTCTTTGCCGTGCCGAAGGTGGTGGAATGACCCTAAATACGCTGAAAATCTCCGAAGCCCGTGACGCGCTGCGCAAGGGCGAGACGACGTCTGTCGAGCTGACCGAAAGCTGCCTGAAGGCGATTGAGGGCGCGGATGCGCTCAACGCTTGGTGCGCCAAGACCCCCGAGATGGCGCTGGACATGGCGAAAGCGGCGGATGCCCGTATCAAGGCAGGCGATGCACCCGCCATGTGCGGCATCCCGCTGGGGATCAAGGATCTTTTCGCCGTGAAGGGCGTGCCCACGCAGGCAGGGTCGAACATCCTCAAGGGCTTCAAACCCGAATATGAATCCACCGTCACCCAGAACCTCTGGGATGCGGGCGCGGTCATGCTGGGCAAGCTCTCGATGGATGAATTCGCGATGGGTTCGTCGAATGAAACCGCCTGCTACGGCCCCGCGATCAACCCGTGGAAGGTCGATGACAAAGCCCGCACGCCGGGCGGGTCTTCGGGCGGTTCGGCGGCGGCTGTTGCAGCCGACCTCTGTCTGGCAGCGACCGGCACCGATACGGGTGGCTCGATCCGTCAGCCTGCGGCCTTCACCGGCATCACCGGCATTAAGCCGACCTATGGTCGCTGCTCGCGCTGGGGTGTGGTGGCCTATGCCTCCTCGCTCGATCAGGCTGGCCCGATGACCAAGGACGTGCGCGATGCGGCGATCATGCTGCAGGCGATGTGCTCGCATGACCCGAAGGATTCGACCTCGACCGAGATCGCGGTTCCGGATTTCGAAGCGGCGCTGACCGGCGATATCCGTGGCAAGAAAATCGGCATCCCGAAGGAATACCGCCTCGACGGCATGCCCGAAGAGATCGCGGCCCTTTGGGACAACGGCATGGCGATGATGCGCGATGCGGGCGCCGAGATCGTGGATATCTCGCTGCCCCATACCAAATACGCCCTGCCCGCCTATTACGTGATCGCGCCTGCCGAGGCGTCGTCCAACCTCGCCCGCTATGACGGGGTGCGCTACGGCCACCGCGCGACTTTGGGCAAGGGCGATGGCATCGACGACATGTATGCGAAAACCCGCGCCGAGGGCTTCGGCCCCGAGGTGCAGCGCCGCATCATGATCGGCACCTATGTGCTGTCGGCGGGCTTCTATGACGCCTATTACAACCGCGCCCGTAAGGTCCGCGCCCTGATCAAACGCGACTTCGAGCAGGCATTTGCCGCTGGCATCGACGCCATTCTGGCCCCCGCGACGCCCTCTTCGGCCTTCGCCCTTGGCGAGATGAAGGATGCCGATCCGGTCAAGATGTATCTCAATGACGTGTTCACGGTCACCCTGAACCTTGCGGGCCTGCCCGGTGTCGCGGTACCCGTTGGCCTTGACAAACAAGGGCTTCCGCTGGGGCTGCAATTGATCGGGCGCCCGTGGGAAGAAGGCGAACTGCTGAACCACGCCCTTGTGCTTGAACGTGCGGCAGGCTTCAATGCCAAGCCGAACCAATGGTGGTAATGGAGTAAACACATGCGCGCGCCAGTTCTCGGACTTTCCCTGACCCTTTCGGTGCTGGCGCTGGCCGCCTGCCAACCCAGCGTGCCGAATTCGGCCGCTGGCGTCGGTGCGCCCGCAATCGCGGGCAACGAAAGCTATCGCGATTACATGGCGCAGCGCGAGGCGCAACTTCAGGGCGGCACAGCCGCCACCACCACCCCCGTAACCGGCGGGCAGCCGATGTCGGCGATGGGCGATGCGGCGGCCCCCGCCAGCAACGATCCCAATGCGCAGCTCGGGGCCGATACGCTTGCGGCGCTGAATGCGACAGCGGCGCAATCCAGCCCGCAGGAAGTCACCGATTACGCACCGGCCTCCTCGCCCTATTCCAGCACGGCCACAGCGGCAGAGCGGGCCGAGGACACGTTCCAGACGCCAGCACCGGCCCAGAAGACCTCGGGCGACACCTATAGTGCGGGCTCTGGTGCCAGCGGCCCCAATCTGGCCGCCTATGCGCTTTCGGTCAGCAACCAGCCGGGGCAAGCGACCTATCCGCGTGGCGGGATCAAATTCACCTCGACCACCAAAGCCTGTGCGAAATATGTCTCGCCCGATCAGGCCCAGATCGCCTTTCTGGCCAATGGCGGCCCCGAGAAAGATCCGGGCAATCTTGACCCCGATGGCGACGGTTTCGCCTGTGGTTGGGACCCCCGCCCCTTCCAGAACGCCCGCAACTGATGGCGGCGGCTTTCCCCTCGCCCAATCACGGGGAACGGCGCAATGGGGCAGAGCCTGACCATGTGGTTCTGCATTTCACCGCGATGCAGGACATGGCCTCGGCCCGCGACCGCCTGTGCGATCCGGCAGCCGAGGTTTCGGCGCATTGGCTGATCGGCAATGACGGCACGGCGGTGCAACTGGTCGATGAGGCGCGCCGCGCATGGCATGCCGGTGTCGGGCAGTGGGGCGCATGTAGCGACCTGAATTCACATTCCATCGGGATCGAGCTTGATAACCCGGGCGACAGGCCGTTTTCCAACCGGCAGATGGAGACGCTGGAAACGCTATTGCGGCGGATCCTCGACGATTGGCGGATCGCCCCGCAGAATGTGATCGCCCATTCCGACATGGCCCCGGCGCGTAAGTTCGACCCCGGTCCGCGCTTCGACTGGGCGCGGCTTGCACGTCAGGGACTGGCTGTCCTGCCGCAGGCCCCGCTGCTACCACGGGCACCGGACAAGGCGCAGTTTCTGATCCTCGCGCAGCTTTTCGGCTATACCTCGCCGGATCACGAGCATGTTCTGTCGGCCTTCCGGCTGCGGTTCCGCCCCTTGCACACAGGCCCACTTGACCCGACCGACATGGCGCTGATCGCGGCACTTGCCCGTGATTACGGGCAAGACGGCGACCAATGGCGGGCATGTTAAGGGCCGCAGAAGCGGCCCTTTTTCGTTAGTCGCGCTGCGCTTCGAGGATCTGCAGGATCTCTTTCGCGGCCGTCGGGATATTGGTGCCCGGACCAAAAATAGCCTTCACACCGGCCTTTTTCAGGAAGTCATAATCCTGATGCGGGATCACGCCGCCGCAGATCACGATGATATCCTCTGCCCCTTTGGCTTTCAGCGCCTCGATCAACTGCGGCGCAAGGGTCTTGTGCCCTGCCGCCTGCGACGAGATGCCCACCACATGGACGTCGTTATCCACCGCATCCTGCGCCGCCTCGTCCGGCGTCTGGAACAGCGGCCCCACATCGACATCGAAACCGATATCGGCAAAGGCGGTCGCGATCACCTTGGCACCACGGTCATGGCCGTCCTGCCCCATCTTGACCACCAGCATACGCGGGCGACGGCCTTCCGCTTCGGCAAAGGCCTCGACATCGCGCTGGATCTGGGCAAAGCCCTCATCCCCCTCATAGGCCGAGCCATAGACCCCTGCCAAAGTCTTCACCTCGGCGCGGTGACGCCCGAATTCCTTCTCCATCGCCATCGAGATCTCCCCTACCGAGGCCCGCGCGCGCGCCGCTTCAACGGCAGCTTCCAGCAGGTTTCCGCCCTCTTTCGCGCGGCGGCCCAATTCGGCCAGCGCAGCCTGACAGGCATCCTCATCACGCTCGGCCCGCATTTTCTCAAGCCGTGCGATTTGCGACAGGCGCACCTTGACGTTGTCGATATCGAGAATGTCGATCGGCTCTTCCTCGGAGAGGCGGTATTTATTGACCCCGACAATCACGTCTTCCCCACGGTCGATCAGCGCCTGACGACGGGCGGCGGTTTCCTCGATCCGCAGCTTGGGCATGCCGGAGGCCACGGCCTTGGTCATGCCGCCCATTTCCTCGACCTCTTCGATCAGCTTCCACGCTTCCTCGATCAGGTTCGCAGTCAGGCTTTCGACATAATAGCTGCCCGCCAGCGGGTCGACGACATTGGTGATGCCGGTTTCTTCCTGCAAGATCAGCTGGGTATTACGTGCAATCCGTGCCGAGAAATCGGTGGGCAGGGCAATCGCCTCGTCCAGCGCGTTGGTGTGCAGCGACTGCGTGCCACCCAAAGCCGCCGCCATCGCCTCATAGGCGGTGCGGATGACGTTGTTATAGGGGTCTTGCTCCTGCAAGGACACGCCCGAGGTCTGGCAATGGGTGCGCAGCATGCTGGACTTGGGGTTCTTCGGCTCGAACTCCGCCATGATCCGCGACCAGAGCGTGCGGGCGGCGCGTAGTTTGGCGGCTTCCATGAAGAAATTCATGCCGATGGCGAAGAAGAACGACAGACGTCCCGCGAATTTATCCACATCCATACCGGCGGCAATCGCGGTGCGCACATATTCACGCCCGTCCGCCAGAGTATAGGCCAACTCCTGCACGAGGTTCGCCCCCGCCTCTTGCATGTGATAGCCGGAAATCGAGATCGAGTTGAATTTCGGCATCTCATTGGCGGTATATTCGATGATATCCGCGATGATCCGCATCGAGGGTTCGGGCGGATAGATATAGGTGTTCCGCACCATGAATTCTTTAAGAATATCGTTCTGGATGGTGCCCGACAGCACGGCGCGGTCATGGCCCTGCTCTTCCCCCACCACGATGAAATTCGCCAGAATCGGGATCACCGCGCCATTCATGGTCATCGAGACGGAGACCTTATCCAGCGGGATGCCGTCAAAGAGGATCTTCATATCCTCGACCGAATCGATGGCCACGCCCGCCTTACCGACATCGCCCACAACGCGGGGGTGGTCGCTGTCATAGCCACGGTGGGTCGCAAGATCGAAGGCCACCGAAATCCCCTGCTGACCCGCAGCCAGAGCGCGACGGTAAAACGCGTTCGATTCCTCGGCCGTCGAGAAGCCCGCATATTGGCGGATCGTCCACGGACGGCCCGCATACATGGTCGCCTTCGGACCACGGGTATAGGGCGCGATCCCCGGCATGGAGCCAAGATGGTCCAGCCCTGCCGTGTCTTCCGCCGTGTAAAGCGGCTTGACCTTGATCCCTTCCAATGTCTCCCAGGTCAGGCTGTCTAACGGCTTGCCACGCAGTTCTTTTGTGGCAAGCTCAGCCCATGCCGCTTGCTTGTCGGCCTCGGTGTTGCTGGTCATCGACCCATCCTTCCTCCGTGAGAGGGATGGCCGAATATCCTCCCGGCGCAGCCCCTCCCGTTTCCATGATTGCCAGATCCCGGTGCCCTTGGCGCAGCCGTTCCAGCTCGTTTTGATAGCGCGCAGTCATCTGACCACGTTGAGCAACGCTAAAAGGCATATAACCGCGACCAAGCTGCCCCTGCACGGCAGCGGCGGCGTTGAAACGCGCAACCGGCACCGTCTGGCCCGGATACAGCGCCGCGCGCGGTGCCAGACGCCGCAGCAGAACCTCGTGCCGACCGGCCATAGCCTCGTGGGTCCAGACATGCGGACGCTTCCCGAAGGCCTGTTCGACGGCCTCGATCACACAAGGCCAGCCACGACCGCTTTGCGCCAGCATCCGCAACCGCTGCGGGTTGACCATTTCGCCGCCCCGCGCCCGCTCAACCGCCAGCATTGATGCCCACCACGCGTCATAGCGCCGGATCCCCATCGCCACGCCCGTCAGATGCGGCCCCAGTACCATTGCGACCCGTTCCAACCTGCCCCGCGCGTCAGGGTAGAGAATTCCGTGCTGAAGACAATGTGGAATAGAACCGATCAGATTTTCTTCGCTGATAATCAGGGTGTGGAAGCCCTGATCTTCCAACAGATCGATTTCCATCCGGATACGTGTCGCAGAGCGTCGTGCCGAAAGGATATCCTGCGCCGAAACCAGATCGGCGCGTTTGATCAGCCCCGCAAACAACCCCGCACGCGTGCGCTCCGGCCCCCAGAAAGCGATGCCCTGACGCGACAATATCTCGGAATTTGCCAGCATCCAGTTCTGAAACGATGTCGTGGCGGTGCGGTGCACCCCCAAATGTAGTATAACGTCCAAGAGAAAGCTCTTTCCGGAAAGCGCGTCTGGCATGATGCCATGACTCCACGCGAGGACCTGCCTCAGCGTCGAATATGCGCCGCGATCTCTGGAAAACTGCTTAACAGGAGGAATTGAATTGTATTTTACCCAAAACTCGGGGAGCGCAGGGGCGCGCGAACAAACTGTTCCATCAAAAGCAACAGTCCTCTCCCCCATCGGAGCCGCATTTTTATTTGCGATATCGGTCGGTTGCTGGGCCTCGGCAGGGCATACACAACCGCAGGGCGACCCCCCTGTTCCAGCGACTGAACCCGCCGAAGGCTTCGCGCCTTTGCCCGCAGATACAGCGAATTTGAATGATTTCGTCTGGAAAAAACGCCCGATCGTGGTTTTTGCCGAAAGCCCGGCCGATCCGTCCTTCGCGGACCAGATGGCCGCACTGGAAGAACGCTGGCCCGAGCTGGCCGCCCGCGACGTGGTGGTGATCACCGATACCGATCCGGCCATGCCAAGCGCCATCCGCCGCAAACTGCGCCCATCGGGATTTTCGCTGGTGATCATTGCCAAGGACGGCACGGTGGCGCTGCGCAAACCGCTGCCCTGGAGCGGGCGTGAAATCATCCGCTCGATCGACAAGATGCCGCTGCGCCGCGAGGAACTCCGTCGCGGCGCAACCGTGCAGGGCAAAGCGCCCCGCACATTTGCCAAGTTATGATCGGCGCGGCCCGTCATGGGGTCATTCGAACTCCATGATGATGTCGTCCACCTTCAGCGACGCCCCGGCCTCGGCATTGATGGATTTCACAACGCCGCGACGCTCTGCCCGCAGGATGTTCTCCATCTTCATCGCCTCGACAGTGGCCAGCGCCTGCCCTTCCTGCACCTCGTCGCCTTCGGCCACGTTGATTTTCACCACCAGACCCGGCATCGGGCAGAGCAGGAATTTCGAGGTATCCGGCGGCAGCTTCTCGGGCATCAGCAGATGCAGCTCGTGTTGGCGCGGTGTTTGCACCAGCACTTTCAGATCCGCACCACGCAGGCGGATGCGATAGCCCATCGAGATCTTGCCGACCTTCAGCACCAGCGGCGCACCATCGATCAGCAGTTCCGCAAGCTGGTCGCCCGGCGTCCAGTCCGAGCTGACGCGATGCATCGTGCCATCGGAGAAGCTGACATCCGCGCCCGCCTTATCCGCCGAGATTTTCACCGGATAGGTCGTGCCCTGCAGGCTCACAACCCAGTCATCGCCCACCAGTCGCTCGTGATTGCCCAGCGTGCCGGAAATGCGCGTGCGCCGGATTTCGGCCACGCGCTCCATTGCCGCTACAGCCGCTGCCACACGCTTGAGCATCTCCGGCCCGAGCTCCACACCGTGGAACCCTTCGGGATATTCCTCGGCGATGAAAGCCGTTGTGATATTGCCCGAGGTAAAGCGCGCATGATCCATCACAGCCGCACAGAACGGCAGGTTATGGCCAATACCCTCGACCTCGAAACGGTCAAGCGCCACGCGCATTTCCTCGATGGCCGCGTCGCGGGTCTCTCCCCATGTGCAGAGCTTGGCGATCATCGGGTCATAGAACATGGAGATCTCGCCGCCCTCATAGACGCCGGTATCGTTGCGCACCACACCGCCGGAGGCGGTCGGGCCTTCGACCGGCGGACGATAGCGGGTCAGACGACCGATCGAGGGCAGGAAGTTGCGATAGGGGTCTTCGGCATAAAGACGGCTTTCCATCGCCCAGCCGTTGATCTTCACGTCGTCCTGGGTGATCGACAGCGGCTCGCCATTGGCGATACGGATCATCTGCTCGACCAGATCGATACCGGTGATCATCTCGGTCACGGGATGCTCCACCTGAAGGCGGGTGTTCATCTCGAGGAAGTAGAAGTTCTTGTTGCCATCGACAATAAACTCTACCGTGCCAGCGCTGGTATAGCCCACCGCCTTGGCCAGAGCGACCGCCTGATCGCCCATCGCCTTACGGGTGGCCGCATCAAGGAAGGGCGAGGGGGCCTCTTCGATCACCTTCTGGTTCCGGCGCTGGATCGAGCATTCACGCTCGTTCAGCCAAACGCCATTGCCATGGGCGTCACACAGAACCTGAATTTCGATATGGCGCGGCTGCGTCACGAATTTCTCGATGAAGATCCGGTCATCCCCGAAGGAATTGGCCGCCTCGTTTTTCGACGACTGGAAACCCTCGCGCGCCTCGGTAGCATTCCATGCAATCCGCATGCCTTTGCCGCCGCCGCCCGCAGAGGCCTTGATCATCACCGGATAGCCGATCTCTTCCGAGATCTTGACCGCCTCATCCGCATCCTCGATCAGCCCCATATAGCCGGGCACGGTGTTCACACCGGCCTCTTGGGCGATCTTTTTCGAGGTGATCTTGTCGCCCATCGCCTCGATGGCTTTCACGGGCGGTCCGATAAAGGCCACACCTGCCGCCTCCAGCGCCTCGGCAAATTTCGCGTTTTCCGACAGGAACCCATAGCCCGGATGCACCGCTTCGGCACCGGTTTTGGCAATCGCCTCCATGATCTTGTCGATCACGATATAGGATTGGTTGGCAGGCGGCGGCCCGATATGCACCGTCTCATCGGCCATCTGCACATGCAGCGCCTGCGCATCGGCATCGGAATAGACGGCCACCGTCTGGATACCCATCTCGCGTGCGGTCTTCATGACGCGGCACGCGATTTCCCCACGGTTGGCAATCAGGATCTTCTTGAACATCGGCTTTCCTCCACTTCCGGTGGAAGCAAGCCCGCGGGCCAGAAGGCTCTAGCCGCGGCTTGCCCTCCCCCCCAATATGTTCATGTTAACGTCCGGAAAAGAAAACGCCACCAAGGCAGAGCGCCCCGATGACGTTTCAATCGGCATACCTTCGGGCAGGCAAAAAGCGCCTGCCTTGCAGATCTTAGTAGCTACGCGAGCAGACACCTGCATCGTCGCACAGCGCGCCTGCGCCTGCGCCAATCGCAGCACCTGCAAGAACGTTGTTGTCGGTTGCGTCGGCAACCAGCGCGCCTGCGCCCGCGCCAACCAATGCGCGACCGCCATCGGTGCTGAGGAAGTTACCATTGCCAGAGTTCTGGCAGCCAGCAAGGGCCGTCGCACCGAGAATCGCGATAAGAAGTGCGGATTTACGCATGAGATTTCTACTCCGTGAGTATTAGTGTTCCTTTGTGAACCTAATACAGCCAGCGGGGAAGAAAAGCGGATTCTTGCACAAGAACGCACGTAACGCATTGCCTCGGCAAGCGTTTGCCGATCCTGCCCGTCCGCAACTGCGGAAGGCGTGAACATGGCGGGGATAATATCCCCGGAAAGATCCGGCCCGGTAAAGGCACTGCGCATAGCGACAGCCCGGAGCCGGCAAGTTCCAACAGGGAGTTCCCTCGCGGGAGAGATGCCGGAGCACCCGAAGGCGGGCCGACAGAAATCAACCTGCGCGCGAAACGCGCGGCTTGCAACCCCATTCACGGGGAAAACAGCAAAGCCTTGCCGATTTCTGTCAAGCCGCATCCGCATCAGTCCCAGTCGTCCTCGTCTTCTTGGTCCCAATCGAACGCGTCGGGATCGGCAAATACCTCGGGGAACGACGCCTCGGCACGGCGACGGTCGATTTTCAGAAGGGCGTCGTAGGATTCGGGATCGAACGGGTCTTCGGCGGCAACCACCTCACGCCCGAACAGCCAGCTCAGGCGGCCGGCGTCCAGATTGCCCCGCTCAAAGGGCTCTTCGCCGAAATGGGTCCACAAAGCGGCCAGAAAGCCTTCATCCGCGCGGCGATCACCGGCGGCACGGTCCTTGAACCGTTCGCGGCGGATGATCTTGGTCGCGCCTTTCTTATTGGCGCGGCGGATGGTGAATTGGAAATCGGTGCTGGGCAAACGCCCGGGAAAACCGCGGTGTTTTAGCATGTGGCGCCTTTCTTCTCCGGAGCAATCCTCTCCGGTTTCGTGTTCGCAGCAGGGCAAGAGCGGGCTCGTGCCATGCTATGGGTCAGTGCCGGACGCAAATGCGCGGGCCTGTTCCTCATAAACACTATTGAAGGCGCTGTCCGTCCCCGTTTTCCGGCAAATGCCGAAAGCACCGGAAAAGGGGGGCAGGCAGGGGAAGGCCCCTGCCCGCCTGCAAGGTCAGAGCTTGCTGTGGTAGACCGGCTCCGTGGTGACGGGCTCTTGCATAACGGGCTGCGGCTCCGGCTTGGGGGCACAGGCTGCCATGAAACCGACAAGACCGAGAGCGAGAATGAGTTTGGTCGACATGTTCTTCTCCTTTTCACGCCGAGGGAACGCATCCGCAACGGAGTGACGATGGCTGGGAAGGAGGCCGTGATATCAGACAGATAATCCTGTGCGATCAGCAACCCCGAGCCGAAGCGGCCCGCGCAAAGCGTAGCAGATTCTATGCGCTTGCCCAGAGGCATCACAATCGCATCATCACTTTCCCGCCGATCAAGCATCAGAACATTTCTTCCACACAGTGAGGAGGCGAAATCGCATAGCCCGCGAAGAGCTGCGTTGCCTCGGGATCGCTATCACCAAAGGCAACAGGACGATCAGAAAGGGAGATGACGATCTGTTGGGGCTGGGGCCCGACAGACGACAGATGCGGCAGCGCAAACTGTTCGCAAAGCGCCTGCATATCCGTCAGAGCGACATCTGGATCTTCCCGCGCCAGATCCGGCGCGAGAAAGAAATGGCGAAGGGTCAGACCATCGGGGCCGCTGGCATCGGTCTGGCTTTGCAGCCATTCCACATGCGCCCCCGAAGGCACGGCGACAACCACGCCACGCGTGACCCCGCCATCGGCCAGCGCGACAGGCCCGACACACAGCATCCCAAGACATACTGCAACAAGCCCGCCGCACCGGAACCGCATCATGCCCTCTTACAACGGAATATTGTCGTGTTTCTTCATGGGCATGCTGCGTTTTTTGGAACGTAGCGACGCGAAGGCACGGGCCACACGGCGGCGAGTAGACCGCGGCTGGATAACCTCGTCGATGAAGCCTTTCTCGGCGGCAACGAACGGGTTGGCGAAACGGTCTTCGTAGTTCTTGACGCGATCGGCAATCTTCTCGGGCTCGCCCAGTTCCGAACGGTAAAGGATCTCGACCGCCCCTTTCGCTCCCATAACGGCGATCTCTGCCGTCGGCCAGGCGTAGTTGAAATCGCCCTTGAGGTGTTTCGAGCTCATCACGTCATAAGCCCCGCCATAGGCCTTACGGGTGATCACCGTCACTTTCGGCACGGTCGCTTCCCCATAAGCGAAGAGCAGCTTCGCGCCATGTTTGATCACGCCGTTATATTCCTGCGAGGTGCCCGGCAGGAAGCCCGGAACATCGACAAAGGTCAGGATCGGAATTTCGAAACAGTCACAGAAACGCACGAAACGCGCCGCCTTGCGCGAACTGTCGATGTCCAGACAGCCCGCCAGCACCATCGGCTGGTTCGCCACCACGCCCACGGTCTGACCTTCCAGACGGATGAAGCCGGTAATGATATTGCCCGCGTAATCCTTCTGGATCTCGTAGAAATCCCCCTCATCCGCGACCTTCAGGATCAGTTCCTTCATGTCATAGGGCATATTGGGGTTGGCAGGGATCAATGTGTCAAGGCTGTCTTCCACCCGCGCCACATCATCGAAGAAGGGCCGCACGGGCGCTTTCTCGCGGTTCGACAGCGGCAGGAAATCAACCAGACGGCGGACTTCGTAAAGCGCCTCGACATCATTCTCGAACGCCCCATCGGCCACCGAGGATTTCTTGGTATGGGTCAGCGCGCCGCCCAGCTCTTCGGCGGTCACCACCTCGTTGGTCACCGTCTTCACCACATCGGGGCCGGTCACGAACATATAAGAGCTGTCCTTCACCATGAAGATGAAGTCGGTCATGGCGGGGCTATAGACCGCGCCACCCGCACAGGGGCCCATGATCACGGAAATCTGCGGGATCACACCCGAGGCCTCGATATTGCGCTGGAACACATCGGCATAGCCCGCAAGCGAGGCGACCCCTTCCTGAATCCGCGCCCCGCCCGAGTCATTGAGCCCGATCACCGGCGCGCCATTCTGCATCGCCATATCCATGATCTTGCAGATCTTCTCGGCATGGGTTTCCGACAGCGAGCCGCCAAAAACGGTAAAGTCCTGGCTGAAAACATAGACCATACGGCCATTGATCGTGCCCCAGCCGGTGACAACGCCATCGCCATAAGGCTTGTCCGACTGCATGTCGAAATCCACACAGCGGTGGGTTTTGAACATGTCGAATTCTTCGAAGGACCCTTCGTCGAGCAAGAGTTCGATCCGCTCCCGCGCGGTCAGCTTGCCCTTTTTGTGCTGTGCTGCAATCCGCCGCTCTCCTCCGCCCATACGGGCCTGTGCGCGACGATCTTCAAGCTCTTGCAGGATATCTCTCATGTGGCTCCCCTCATCCTCGTGGTCACCTTATGCAGCCCCATCACGAGTTGGAAGCAAAAATCAGAAAATTTGCAAAATCTTGGCAAAAGGCATGTTGCGAATTGCAAATAATCTCATTTGACACTTTAAAACAACAAAAATCCTTGCAAACCACAGCCCCCTTGCCCGCGAAAACGCGCAGATGGTCCGTCGCCAGATCGGGCAAGACAATCCGCCCACGACCAAAGGCTTAGCTCTGACGTCACGTCTCTTACTGCAAAGTTTCAATCCAGCGGCGAGTCGCCCCTTGGGGCACCGGCGAAATCTGGTTGCCGCGCTTGAAGGCCTCGCGCTCAAGCGGGATCGCATAGGTCTTCAGCACCAGCGTCTGGGTCAGATAGGCGCGGGTAAACGCCTCCCGCCCGCCCAGACGTTCATATTGGCCCACATGCACCAGCTCATGGGCCAGAACCCAAGGCGCTTCCTTGCGCAGGGCAATCCCGTAGCCAAAGGTAATCGCGAAGGCCCCCTGCGGATGATAGACCTTGGCAAAGGCTTTATCCTCGGGCGGGCGGAACGCCTGCGGCCATGCCAGAACGCGCACCTTTTCAGGATGCGCCACACCGGCACGGCGGGCAAAGCCCATTTCAACGGGGGTCAGCGGGCGCCCCGCAGCCAGAATATGCGCCTCGATCGGGTCCAGTTCACGCATCGCCACCGGCAACAACTGCGCCACCTCGGCCTGCACCTGCGCCGGAGGGTGCGCCACCGCAGCCAGATCCCCTTCGGTCAGCGCAGCCGGTGCACATCCTGCAAGCCCGAACAGCGCAGCAAAACCAAGTGTCTGCAACAAAACCACAATACGCATAAGGCCTCCGACAAAGCTTCTCTCAAATAAGGTCAAAAATGCCGCAAAGGCAATTGACCAAATACAGTTTGCATATGTATCAGCGGGGTTTGCAAAGGAGAGTAGATCATGGCGACTCCAAAACTCTATGCGGGTATCAAGCTGCGGGAGACGCGCACAAGGCTCGGCCTGACGCAAAAGCTCTTTGCCGACCGGCTTGGCGTGTCGCTGCCCTATCTCAACCAGATGGAAAACAACCATCGCCCCGTGTCGGCGCAGGTGGTGCTGGCACTGGCCACGGAATTCGGACTGGATGTGACCGAGCTTTCGGCAGGCGATGCCGAACGGCTGGTCTCAGACATGCGCGAGGCGCTGGCCGATCCGATTTTCTCCGATGCCGCCACGCCGCTGGCCGATATCCGGCTGGCAGCCTCCAATGCCCCTGCCCTTGCGCGCTCCTTCCTCGAACTGCACAGCGCCTATCGCCGGACCCATGAACGGCTGGCCTCGCTGAATGCCGCGCTTGGTCATGATGCCAACACCACCGTGCAGAGCCCTTGGGAAGAGGTGCGCGATTTCTTCCATTACTGTGACAATTACATTGATGCGGTAGACCGCGCAGCCGAACATTTCGCCTGCCCCGATGGACCGCGCGTGGATGCCATTCCACGGGCGATTTCGGCGCTGGAGGCGCGCGGGATCACCGTGCAATTTGCCGATATCACCAGCGTGCGCGAGAAAGACGGGCGGGTGATCACCATCGCCACCCATGCGAAGAAATCCACGCAGGCTTTCCAGCTGATGCATCAGGTCGCGCTGATTACCCAGAACGAACTGCTCGAGGCAACGCTGGATCTGGCCCGCTTCCAGTCCAGCACCGCCCGCGCCATCGCCAAGATCGGTCTGGCCAACTATTTCGCGGGGGCCGCCGTGATGCCCTACAAGCAGTTTCTGGATGCGGCACAGGATAACCGCCATGATCTGGAGATACTGGCAGAGCTATTCGGCGCCTCGATCGAGCAGGTCGCCCACCGGCTGTCAACGCTGCAACGCCCCGGCGCCAAGGGTCTGCCCTTCTTCTTCATGCGGATCGATCAGGCGGGCACCATCACCAAACGCCATTCGGCCACGCGGCTGCAATTCGCCCGCTTCGGCGGCTCCTGCCCGCTATGGATCGCGCATCAGGCCTTTGAAACCCCCACCCGCTTCCTGCGCCAGCTGGCCGAGACCCCCGACGGGGCGCGCTATCTTTGCGTGGCCAAGGATGTTTCGAAACAGGGGGGCAGCTTCCATGCGCCGGTGCGCCGTTATGCGCTCTGTCTGGGCTGCGAGGTCAGCCATGCCAAGGATCTTGTCTATGCCGATGATATGGAGCTGGGCAACCCCCGCGCCTACGAGCCCATCGGCATCTCCTGCCGCATCTGCGAGCGCCGCAACTGCCATCAGAGATCGGTGCCGCCGCTGGAGCGCAAACTGACCGTCGACCTCGACCGTCGCGGCCTGCTGCCCTATGACATCGCCTGACCGGCCATGCGAAAGCCTCCGGCAGGACGCCGGAGGCCAACAAACCTCGCACTGACTAAAAACCGAACCCCTGATACGGTCCAAGAAACCTCAGGCGGCATTGACCTCTTCGGCCAGCGCCCGCGCGATCTGGTCTTTCAACTGGGCCCGTTTCTTACGCAGATCCACCTCGGCCAGAGCCTCCATCGGCTGCAACCCTTCCATCGCGCGCAGGACCTGCTCGTTGACCTCTTCATAATCGTCCATGAGACGCGCGGCATGGGGGTCGCTTGCCTTCAGCTCCCGCAGCTGCACCCGATAGGCAGGAAACTCGACATTCAGGGTATGAAGATGTTCAGACATGTGCGACCTCCGTTCTGTTGGTATCTGCCCCGATACTAACAGCCCCGAGCATGCACCGCTTTGATAAGGATCAAAGCGGACCTATTTCGCCCGCACCCATCCGGCGGAACGCGCCTCTGCCTCCGTGCAGAACCAGCGCTCCCCCTTTGCGGTATCGATCTTGGTCGCGGCATAGGACGCCATGCCCGGCACATGGTACAAATGGCCGTTTTTCGAGATATTTCCCTTGATCTTACAACGGCCTTGCGGGTCGTTCACATGGGCACGGTAATGCGCGGGTGTTTCCACCTGCCCCACCCAGATCCCGCGCTTGGCAATCATCGCGGATTTTTCCTGACTGACATAGGCCGTGGAATATTGCCGATAGGCAAGCGCATAGCCCTGCGCCACCATCTGCGCCCCCAGATCCACACCATGCGCCTCGCATCGGGCAATCAGGCGGCCATAGCGGTCGGCCTGCGTTCCGGTGCAGGCCACCCGCCCTGTGGCCAGCTTGCGCATCTGTGCCGTCGCGTCCTGCCCACACGGCCAGCTTTGGCCGTTGTCACGCAGACAGGTCTGCTTGCTTTCAGGCGCGTCGATTCCATAAATCCGGATCTTGCGGCCTGCGACGTCCAGCGTGTCGCCATCGACCACCCGTGCCTTGCCATACAGGGTCTCGGCATGCGCGGGCGCAGTCACCCCCAGCACAAGACACGCCAAAATCAGAACAGACCATAAACGAAACATGCCCCACATATCGCGGGGCATGGCTGATTTGTCCAGAGATATGGTGGTTACCGCCGCTCATTACCGGCGAATTAACGCTGAGACGTTTCCCAGTCAGGGTGGAACCACGGCGCGACATTCTCGGCAGGCAGACGGCGGCCAAGGATATGATCGGCAATCTTCTCGCCCACCATGATCGACGGCCCGTTGAGGTTGCCATTGGTCACCCGCGGGAAGATCGAGCTATCGGCCACGCGCAGCCCCTCGACCCCGATCACGCGGCCATCGGGGTCAACCACCGCATGGATGTCATCGGCACGCCCCATCCGCGCGGTGCCACAGGGATGATAGGCGCTTTCCGCATGTTCGCGCACGAAATCATCCAGCGCCGCATCCGAGGTCACATCCGAACCGGGCTGGATCTCGCGCGCCACATGACGCGCCATCGAGGGCTGCTCGAAGATCTCGCGCGTCAGACGCAGGGTCTTGCGCCAATCCACCCAGTCCTGATCCTCGGTCATATAGTTGAACAGGATCTTCGGCTTGTCCTTGGCATCGCCCGAGCGCAGCGAGATCCGCCCGCGCGAGGCTGCCCGCATTGGACCCACATGAACCTGGAACCCATGCCCCTCGGCCGAGGCCTTGCCATCATAGCGCACGGCCAGCGGCAGGAAATGGTACTGGATATCGGGATAACGCACGCCCTTATCCGAGCGGATAAACCCGCAGGCCTCGAATTGGTTCGACGCGCCCAGACCGGTCTTGGTGAACAACCACTGCGCCCCAACCCAAGCCTTCCCCCAAAGGTTCCAGTATTTATACAGGGTGATCGGCTCTTTCGCGGCATATTGGAAATAGACCTCAAGGTGGTCTTGCAGGTTGCCACCCACTCCGGGCCGATCCGCCAGAACCTCGATCCCATGCGCGCGCAGATGATCGGCAGGCCCCACGCCCGACAACATCAGGATCTTCGGCGTATTGATGGAACTTGCCGCCACGATCACCTCGGCCCGCGCCACAATCACCTGCTTCTGCCCCGCCTTCTCCACCTCGACGCCAATCGCGCGCTTGCCCTCAAAGACAACCCGCAGCGCCAAAGCCTTCACCACGGCCAGACGGTCCCCGAAGGCCTTCTGACCGGGGCGCAGATAGGCATTGGCCACAGACCAGCGACGGCCCTTGTAAATGGTGGCCTCCATCGGGCCAAAGCCCTCCTGACGCTCGCCATTGTAATCGGCGGTATAGCCATAGCCCGCCTCTTGGCCAGCCTGCACAAAAGCGTCAAACAGCGGGTTCTTGCGCGGGCCACGGCTGACATGCAAGGGCCCCGACTGGCCGCGCCAATCGGCATCCGCACCATCCTGCGCCCCGTGCCACGTCTCCTGCCGTTTGAAATAGGGCAGCACATCGGCATAGTTCCAGCCTTCCGCGCCCTGCTCGGCCCAATGCTCGTAATCACCCGCATGGCCGCGCACATAGACCATCCCGTTGATCGAAGACGACCCCCCGATCACCTTGCCCCGCGGCGTCGCCAAAACACGTCCGCCCAGCCCCGGCTCGGGCTCCGACTGGAAACCCCAATCGTAAATCCCCATATTCATCGGATAGGATAGCGCCCCGGGCATCTGGATGAAGGGACCGGCATCCGACCCCCCATGCTCGATAATCACCACGCGCTTACCGGCCTCGGCCAGACGGTAGGCCAGCGCCGTACCACCCGATCCGGCGCCAATCACAACATAATCAGCTTCCACGCCCATTTTCCATTTGCTCCAAATATCCTCGGGGGGTGAAGGCGCCCTGGCGCCTGAGGGGGCAGACAGCCCCCCTTGCCCGTGTGTCACCAAGGGCTGTCGACAGGGTTCAACCCGACATAGACACCTTTGACCTGCGTATAGGCCTCGATCGCGTGACGCGAATTCTCGCGCCCGAAGCCCGAGGCCTTCACCGGACCGAAGGGCATCTCCACCGGCGTCAGGTTATAGGCGTTGATCCAGGTGGTACCCGCCTCAAGCCCCGCCACCACACGATGGGCCCGCGCCAGATCACGGGTAAACACACCCGCCGCCAGACCGAATTGCGTGTCATTGGCGCGCGCCAAAACCTCTTCCTCGGTCTCGAACTCCAGCACCGACATCACGGGGCCAAAGATCTCCTCGCGGGCGATGGTCATATCGTCCTTCACATCGGCAAAGACGGTCGGCTCGACGAATTGCCCGTCCAGAGCCTTCCCGCCACAGACCAGACGCGCACCCTCGGCCTTGGCCTTCTCCAGATAGCCCGCCACCTGATCATATTGGCGCTTGGTGATCAGCGGTCCGAAATCGGTCGCCATATCCATCGGGTCGCCCATACGGATCTTGGCCGTACGCTCGGCCAGCTCTGCCAGAAACTGCTCCTTGATCGACTTATGCACAAAGACGCGGGTCCCGTTCGAACAGATCTGTCCCGAGGAATAGAAATTCCCCAGCATCGCCGCCCCAACGGCATCCTTGATCGAGGCATCCTCGAAAACGATCAGCGGCGATTTCCCGCCAAGCTCCATCGTCACATGCTTCATATGCGGAGCAGCCGCCTCATAGACCTTGGCCCCCGTCGGCACCGACCCAGTCAGCGACACTTTGGCAATCCGCGGATCGGTGGCAAGCTGCGCGCCCACCGCGCCATAGCCCTGCACGACGTTATAGACGCCCGCGGGCACACCGGCCTCGATGAAGATCTCGGCCAGCTTCAGCGCACCAAGCGGCGTCACCTCGGAGGGTTTGAACACCATCGCATTACCGGTCGACAGCGCGGGCGCGGCCTTCCAGCAGGCGATCTGGCTGGGGTAGTTCCACGCACCAATGCCGCCGCAAACGCCCAGAGGCTCACGCAGCGTATAGGCGAAATCCCCGCCCAAAGGCATGGTCTCGCCGGTCAGCGTCGCCGCCAGACCCGCGAAATACTCCAGCGAATCCGCCCCCGACGGCCAATCCGCTACCAGCGTTTCCTGCAAGGGCTTGCCGGTATCCAGCGTCTCAAGCGCTGCCAGCTCGTCATTGCGTTCGCGGATGATCGCCACGGCACGATTGAGGATGCGCCCACGCTCGGCCGGAGCCAGTGCCGCCCATTCCTTCTGCGCCCGCACCGCCGAGGAAATCGCCTTTTCCATCACCGCAGGCGTGGCCGCATGCAATTTCGCGATTGTCTCGCCGGTATAGGCATAGGTGACCTCGATCACCTCGCCTGCGGTATCCTCGATATAGTCGCCATCAACAAAATGGCTTGCTTTGGGTTGTGCCTTCACCGGTGGCCCTCCAACTCTCTATCCAGATATTCCATGATGATGCCGACCGCCCGCTTGGGGTCGGCAGGGCCATCAACCAGAGCGGCGCGGATATAGACGCCATCGATCAGCGCCCCCAGCCCCTCGGCCACAGCCAGCGCATGCGCCCCCACCAAGGGACGGAGCGCAAAAAGAAGATTCGACCGCAGCCGCCGCTGGTAAATCGACAACAGCCGCCGCGCATTCGCGTTTTTCTGAGCCAGAACGTAGAAATTCAGCCATGCCGAGATCGTCGCCTGCTGGAAACTGGCCTCGGCGAAGTTCCCACGCACGATGGCGCGCAGTCGCTCTTCGGGATCGGTCTTGCCGCGCAGCGCCCCGCGCACCTCCTGCCCGTAGGTCGCCAGAATATGCTGCATCGCCGCCAGAAAGATCTGGTCTTTTGACCCGAAGTAGTGATGCGCCAAGGCCGAGGACATGCCCGCCCGCTTGGCGATCTGCGCCACCGTCACCTCGAGCGAACGGGCCTCGCCGACACAGGCGATGGTCGCGTCGATTAACGCTGCTTTTCTAATCGGTTCGGCGCCAACTCTGGGCATTTGCTTTATTCCTGACTCAGAAATGACTTGCATTCCTTGGCTACAAGATAGTTTATTGACTCGTCAATCAAGAAAAAACATGGCAAAATTCTGGAGTACTGTATGACCTATCGTTCCTTTCTTCTCGCGGCTGCTGCCTCGATGACCCTTGCGGTTTCGGCACAGGCGAAAGGATGCAACGACGTGGTATTTTCCGATGTTGGCTGGACCGACATCACCGCGACAACCGCTGTAACGACGAAACTTCTCGAAATACTGGGCTACAAGACCGAAACGCGTGTTCTATCCGTGCCCGTCACCTATTCTGCCCTTGCAAGTGGCGATGTTGATGTTTTCTTGGGCAACTGGATGCCCACGATGCAGGCCGATATCGCCCCCTATATCAAGGCTGGCACTGTGGACACGGTCCGCACGAATCTGACCGGTGCCAAATATACCCTGGCCACCAACGCCGCCGGAGCCGCCCTCGGAATCAAGGATTTCGCGGACATCGCCAAACATGCCAAAGAGCTGCGCCACCAGATCTATGGTATCGAGCCGGGCAATGACGGAAACAGGCTTATTGAAGACATGATTGACGCAAACGCGTTCAATCTTGCCGATTTTGACGTAGTCGAAAGCTCGGAACAAGGGATGCTGGCACAGGTTGGCCGCGCGGTCGACCGCGAGAAACCGATTGTCTTTCTGGGCTGGGCACCACATCCGATGAACACCAATTACGACCTGACCTACCTCTCCGGAGGGGATGACTGGTTTGGTCCGGATTTTGGCGGGGCCGAAGTGCGCACCAACACGACCGCAGGCTATGTCGATGCCTGCCCCAATGTTGGCAAGCTGCTGGAAAATCTCGAATTCTCGCTTGAGGCTGAAAACGAATTGATGGGGGCGATCCTGGATGATGGTCAAGACCCCGACAAGGCTGCCCAAGCTTGGCTGAAGGCGCATATTGCGGCCGTCTCTCCTTGGCTCGAAGGGGTAACCACCCGCGACGGCCAGAACGCATATGCGGCCTTTCAGGCGGCAATGAAGTGATAACAGAGAGCGGTAGAACCTCTGCCGCTCCGCCTCGCTCCGGATACCGGAGCGGGAACACAGGGAATGACGGAGTAAACGCATTATGGAATGGTTCCACAGGATCATAGCCTATTTTGTCGATGACGACGGAAAGATCCGCATAGGCGATGGTGCCGAGGCAACGGTCGACTGGCTGAAGACCCATGCCGCCGGTTTCTTCGACTGGCTGTCGATGGTTATGGAAACCCTGATTGACGCGGTATTGTGGCTGCTGCAGACCCCGCCACCGCTGGTATTGATCCTAATTTTTGTCGCCCTGACATGGGGCCTCCAGCGCAGCTGGAAGAAATGCCTGATTGTGGCGCTGGGGATGCTGTTCATCCTCAATCAGGATTATTGGGAAGACACCACCGAGACGCTGTCGCTTATTCTTGTAAGCTGTATCGTCTGTATGGGGATCGGGGTGCCGCTGGGGATTCTGGCCGCGCGCAAACGCTGGATCTATTCCGGTATGGAGCCGGTGCTGGACCTGATGCAGACGCTGCCGACCTTTGTCTATCTGATCCCCGCCGTGATCTTCTTCGGCCTCGGCATGGTTCCGGGCCTGATTGCCACGGTGATCTTCGCATTGCCCGCCTCGATCCGGCTGACCTATCTGGGGATCTCCTCGACCCCCACCGCGCTGACCGAAGCCGCCGAGGCTTTTGGGGCGACCTCTTTCCAGAAGCTGTGGAAGGTCGAGCTGCCCGCTGCCTTCCCGCAGATCATGGTTGGCCTGAACCAGACCATCATGCTGTCGCTGTCGATGGTGGTGATCGCGACCCTCGTGGGCGCAGGGGGCCTTGGCACGCCGGTGATGAACGGGCTCAACCGGATGAAACCCGATCTGGGCTTTGAATCGGGCTTTGTCATTGTGGCGCTGGCGACCGTGCTGCGCCTGATGCTCGAAGTGCGCAAGGAGAATTAAGATGGCCAAAACCGCAATCGAATTCGCCAATGTCTCCATCGTCTTCGGCGACGAGCCCCTTTCGGCCCTGCCCCATATGGATGCGGGCAAGACCCGTGCCGAGGTCAAGGAGGCCACCGGTCAGGTGCTGGGCGTTCATAACTGCTCGCTCAAGGTGGCCGAGGGCGAAATCCTTGTGCTGATGGGGCTTTCGGGCTCGGGCAAATCGACGCTCTTGCGCGCGGTCAACGCGCTCAACCCCGTCTGCCGTGGCTCGGTGCTGGTGAACACGCCCAAGGGTCGTGTCGATGTCAGCCATGCCAAAGGGGCAGAGCTGCTGAATGTGCGCCGCCACCAGATCGCGATGGTCTTCCAGCAATTCGGCCTGTTGCCGTGGCGCTCGGTGCGCGAGAATGTGGGGCTTGGTCTGGAACTGGGGGGCATGTCCAAAGCCGCACGCCGCGCCAAGGTCGAAGAGCAGCTTGAACTGGTAGGCCTTGCGCAATGGGCCGATGTGCGCGTGGGCGAGCTGTCGGGCGGCATGCAGCAGCGCGTGGGTCTGGCCCGCGCCTTTGCCACCGACGCGCCGATCCTGCTGATGGACGAGCCCTTCTCGGCGCTGGACCCGCTGATCCGCGCCAAGCTGCAGGACGAACTGCTAGAGCTGCAGGCCAAGCTGAAGCGCACGATCATCTTCGTCAGCCACGATCTGGACGAGGCCTTCAAGCTGGGCAACCGCATCGCGCTGATGGAAGGCGGACGGATCGTTCAGGTGGGCACTGCCCGCGAGATCATCGCCAATCCGATCGACGAATATGTGCAGGACTTTGTCGCGCATATGAACCCGATGGGCGTGCTGACCGCTGAAGATCTGGCCGAAGATCCCGCCGACGCGCCTCCTGCAAACGGGGCGGCAGGCGTTGCCGCAGCGCCGGTCCTGAATGCCCATACGCCGGTCAAGGAGGTCATGCATCTTTTGCGCACCCATCCGATGGTGGCGCTTGAGGATGGCCGCAAGATTACCCGTGAAGGTGTGATCGGCAAGCTGATCGACCCGCAGGGCTCGGCTGCCTGACCTGCCAGCCCTGCCAGAGGCCCCCAAAAACAGCTCCCGAAACGCGCGCCCTTGCGGCGCGCGTTGTCATATCTGCTTGGTGGCCCCGCTCAGGGGGGTGACACGGCGGCGCAATCGGGCCTCGCGCCAAGCCATATAGCTGACCGAAAGCACGATGATCCCGCCGCCCAAAAGGACATAGGGATCAATCGCCTCGCCAAAAACAAACCAGCCCGCAAGCGCCGCCCAGACAAGCTGTAGGAACACGACAGGCTGCGTCGCACTGACAGGTGCCGCCGCAAAGGCCCGCGTCATCGCATAATGGGCCGAGGTCGCCAGCACGGCAACCAGCCCCAGAAGCCCCACCTGCGTTCCTGATACCGGCTGCCATTGCGCCATCGCCAGCGGCGCCAGACAAAGCGCGACCACCAGCGTCAGCATCCCCACAATCTCGGTGGGCGCCGCCAGCCCCGTCAGCCGCTTGGCCAGAAGATAGGAGCCGCCAAACATCACCGCCGCCGCCAGTTGCGACCAGTGGCCGGGGGTGATCTCGCGCAGGCCCGGACGCAGGATGATCAGCGCCCCCAGAAGCGCCACGACAATCGCCATGATCCGCCGCCATGCCAGCCCCTCGCCCAGCAAAAGCGCCCCACCCAAAGTGACCACAATGGGATTGAGATAGCCGATGGCCGTCACATCCGCGATCGGAATGCGCGCCATCGCATAGAACCACAGCACCACCCCCGCCGCATTGAACGCCCCTCTCAGCCCGAAGAGCGCCCAGATTTTCGGGGCATAGCCACGCCGACCGATTCGCACCAGCACCGGTGCCATGAACAAGATCCCCCAGGCGTAGCGGATGAACGATGCCTGTGCCGCAGGCAGGCCGGTTCCGAGATGGTGCACGATGACATTGACCAGTGCAAAGCACAGCGTCATTGCCAGCATCCACAGGATGGCACGCAAGGGCGCATGGCCCGATGCCGGCGCAAAGGCGGGGCCACAGGCTTGGCGGGCGGAGGGAGACGTCTTTTCCATGACCGGATCATTGGCAGGCCCCGTGCGGAAGGCAAGCACTCAGATGTATGCTTACATTTCCATCAGGGCCAAACGCCCTGCTACAGATAGCAGTAGACAGCCCACGCCGAAATCCAGAACCTGCCACGCGCGGGGATTGGCAAAAAGCGGTGCAATCAGCCGCGCCCCATAGGCCAGCGCGAAGAAAAACGTGAAAGAGGCCGCCCCCGCCCCCAGCCCGAATTCCAGCCCCTGCGCCGGAAACTGCGCCGAAACCGCCCCCAACAACAGCACCGTATCAATCCAGACATGCGGATTGGCCCATGTCAGCACGACCATTACGGCCAGCACTTTGCGCAAAGGCTCGGAGGTCGCGGTCGCGGGGTCCAGATGCGCCCCGCCCTGCCATGCCGCCCGAAAGGCGCGCAAAGCGTAATAGGTCAGAAACACCACCCCCAGCCAGCGCAGCACATCCCCGAGCCATGACACAGAGCCCGTCAGCGCGCCAAAGCCCGACACCCCCAGCGCAATCAGCACCGCATCCGAGACCGCACAGAAAAGCGCGACCGCAAAGACATGCTCGCGCCGCAATCCTTGGCGCAGAACATAGGCATTCTGCGCGCCAATCGCCACAATCAGACCAAGCCCGATCCGGAACCCTGCAAAAGCTGCTTCCATCTGCCTTCCTTTCGTTTTGCGCCCTATCGCATGGGGCGGGTTTCAGTCATACTGAAATGAACTAACCCAGATTAAGGCAGGCTAATGCTGGACTATCCCGCGCTACAGGCTCTGGCCGCTGTGATCGAGAGTGGAAGCTTTGAGGCAGCCGCCCATGCGCTGCGGGTCACGCCCTCGGCCGTGTCCCAGCGGATCAAGACGCTGGAGGACCGTATGGGCGCGGTTCTGGTGGTGCGCGGCCAGCCCTGTTCGGGCACCGCGCAGGGGATGCGGCTGGCGCAGCATCTGGCACAGGTGCAACTGTTGGAACATAGCCTGACGGAGCAAGGCGAGGCGCGGCTGCGGGTGGCGATCAATGCTGACAGTCTGGCGACTTGGGCGCTTCCGGCGCTGGCGGGGCTTGAGGCGCTGTTCGATCTGGTGATCGAGGATGAGACCCAATCCGAAGGCTGGCTGAAACGCGGCGAGGTTATGGGCGCGGTCACCACCAATGCCCACGCCGTGGCGGGCTGTGACATCGTGGCTTTGGGCCGGATGCGCTACATCCCCTGCGCGACGCCCGATTTTATCGCGCGCCATTTCCCGCACGGCGTCACGGCGCAGGCGCTGACCGAGGCGCCCGCGCTGGTGTTTTCCGCCAAAGACGGGCTGCAGGCCGCTTGGGCGCGGCAGCACTATGGGGTGACCCGCCCGCTGAAGCGCCATCAGATTGGCGCGACCCATGACTTCCTGCGCGCGGGGCTGTTGGGGATGGGCTGGGCACTGCACCCCCATATGCTGGCGCGGGACCATCTGGCCTCTGGCGGGCTGGTCGCGCTGGATGAAACTCAGGCCGAGGTGCCGCTTTACTGGCAATTCCTGCGCAACCTCAAAGAGCCGCTGGCGCCCTTGTCGCGCGCCTTGCAGCAGGCGGCCAAAGCGCAGATGGTTTCGCTGGCCTCAGGCGCCCACCCGCGTTAGGGAACGCCCATGAAGACGGCGCCCAAGCAAAAGGAGAACGCCATGAGCTGGCAGATCACAGGCGGGCAGATCCTGCATGATACCCTGAGCGAAGGCGCGCTGACGCTGGCCTCGGGCGTGATTGGCACGGGCACGGCGCGTCACCAGCTGGATGCGCGGGGCTTCTGGATCCTGCCGGGGATCGTGGATCTGCATGGCGATGCGTTTGAACGTCACTTGGCGCCGCGCCGTGGGATGGTCTCGGATCTGGGGGCCAATCTGGGCTTTGTCGAGGGCGAACTGGCGGCCTGTGGCATCACCACCGCTTGGCTGGCGCAATTCTGGTCATGGGAGGGCGGCATGCGCGGCCCCGAGTTTGCCACGCGGCTGGCCCATGCGCTGAAGGCGACCGATCTGCGGCTGGATATGCGGATGCAGCTGCGGCTGGAAACCCATATGATCGATGATCTCAAGGCGGTGGTGGATCTAGCCAAAGAGACGGGGCTGGATTATCTGCTGTTCAACGATCACCTGCCGCATAAGGCCTTGGAGTCTGGCAAGAAACCGCCTCGGCTGAACGGATCGGCGCTGAAGGCGGGGCGCTCGCCCGAGGCCCATCACGCGATGATGCACGCGCTGAAGGCCCGTGATGCAGAGGTCGAGGGTTTTGTGCGTGCGGTGATGCAGGCCCTGCCCGATCTGCGGTTCGGCTCGCATGATGATGACGCGGGGCTGCGGGACGTTTGGGCCGCGCGTGGCGTGCGAATTGCGGAATTTCCGGTCTCGCGCGAGGCGGCCGTGGCGGCCCGCGCACAGGGACATGCGGTGATCATGGGCGCGCCCAATGTCCTGCGAGGGGGGTCGCATAATCGCGGCTCGGTCTCGGCAGGCGATCTGGTGGCGGAAGGTCTGGTGGATGCGCTGGCCTCGGATTACCACTACCCGGCGATGATCGGCGCGGTCTTTGCGCTGGTGGATCGCGGGATCTGCGATCTGGCGCAGGCGTGGCGGCTGGTATCAGAAGGGCCTGCACAGGTCATGGGGCTGACGGATCGCGGCATCCTTGAGGCAGGCAAACGCGGGGATCTGGTGATCCTCTGCCCCGAGCGGCGTCGCGTCATGGGCTGTTTCGCCGCCGGTCGTCCGGTGTTTCTATCGGGCGCGCTGGCCGAGCGGCTGGGGTAAGAGGGGCGGGGAAAGCCCCCGCCCTACCCTTCAGGCTTTCAGATTCGGGATGATCTGTTTCTTGCGCGACATGATGCCGGGCAGAACGACCGTATCGCCCGAAACCGAGCAGTCGAAAGAGGCTTCGGCGATCTGCTTCACGGTGTCATTGGGCACCAAAAGCGTGGCCTCTTCGTTCAGAATGTCGATGATGAACAGCAGCACCTCATCGGCGCCATCTTCCTTGGCCACGGCGGGCATTGCGCCCATCAGCGCATCCTTACGGTCCAGAAGAAGTTGCGGCGCGGTGGTTTCCAGAACCGAGACGCGCAGCCCCGTCGTACCCACGGTATATTCCTTGGAGTCCATGCGCAGAAGTTCGGCATCAGAGAAGGCCGAGACATCGGATTTCGCTTCGAACATCTTGGTCGCCAGATCATTGATCTCGATGCCCAGATCCGCGGCCAGTTTCTCGCAGACGGCTTTGTCGTGATCGGTGGTGGTGGGCGAGCGGAATTCCAGCGTATCAGACAGGATACAGGCCAGCATCGCGCCTTTGATCCCCGCAGGTGCCTTGGCCAGATCCTCGCCGATCAGGTCATGCATGATGGTCGCGGTGCAGGCCAGCGGGCGGATGGTGATATCGATCGGGCCTTTGGTTTCCAGACCGCCGACCAGCTTGTGGTGGTCGATGATCGCGGTGATATCGGCAGCATTGATGCCCTCGGGCAGCTCGGCGGGGTTATTGGTGTCAACGATGACAACCTTCTCGCCAGCCTCAACGCCCGAAATGATCTCGGGCTTGTCCAGACCGAAATGCTCCAGCACGAAGGCCGCTTCGGTATTGGGTTCGCCCAAGAGGCAGGGCTTGGCGTCGATGCCTTTGATCTCGTTGAGATACCACGCCCAGATGATGGGCGAACCGGTCGAGTCGGTGTCGGGAGATTTATGGCCAAAAACCTTGGTGGTCATCGGATTCCTCGGATTTGAATGACTTTGGGCAATGTCTTAGACGCTGGATTAACACTTGTCACCTAGCAGCGATGGCTTATGGCACCTATCGGCAGGCGGCGCTAGAAGCCCAGCTTCCGCATTTGCGGCGAAACCTTCCAGCCATCGCGCTCCAGAAGTGCCAGCACCCCGTCCTCGCCCACCATATGCAGCGCACCGGCAGCAACCATGATCGGGCCTTTCGCAGCCGCCTCTTCGATCTCGGGCACCCATGACCGATTGCGCCCGGCAATCAAAAGCGAATGGGTCAGCGCCAGTTGCCGCTCGACCTCTGCCGGTGGATCACCGCGCTCCAAGGCCTGCTGGCGTTCGAATTCCCAGATCAGCTGCACTTCGCCGCGCGCGTAAAGATCGGCCATCGTGGCCATCGTGGCATCACCATCCTCGGTGGCCGCCAAAGTCGATTGCAACATGGCAATGGCGTCTTCTTGCGACAGCCCGTCCATCACCCGAAACAGCGTATCATAAGGCTCAAGCGCCACAATCGGCACGTGCTGTCTGGTCGCTTCGGCGATCAGCCGCTTGTCCACCCCGCCTTGGCCCGCCTGCAATGCCTCGATCATACAGCGTGGCATCGCCAGTGTGATCATGACGAATGCCGGTTGCATCTTGGCCAGAAGTGGCCCCGGAATGCCGCGGTCTTTCCCCGCCTTGCGCAGGGCCTGCCAATCGGCTTCCGGCAGGATGTCGGGCAGGGTCTTGTCTGTCATGAACATCAGATCGGTCCGCTCGGCCATAGCCTTCTGCAAGGCCGCCTCTTCGTCAGGCCCCGCCTCGACATAAAGCGCCTTCACCCGACCGAATTCGGCCTGCACCTCCTGCAACAAGGCGATGTGACGCGAATCCGGCACGTGATTGGTGCCGATCAGCAAAATGGACTGCCGCCCCTTGGTGGCGCGCCACACAAGCCCCTGACCATGCGTCACGGCATGCGCCCGTTCCAGCATCGTGGCACGGACTTCGCGGGGCAGCGCGTCAAAAAGATTTGCGCCAGAACAGGCCGCATGTGCCGCGACCGGCCCGAAGAGACTGCCCAGAAGCATGGCCGAGCGCAGGATTTTACGTAGCATCTTCAAACTCTTCCCCAGTTGCGACACCAGTGTATCGCAGCGCGCGGCCAATACCAGCCCGAAGATCGGCCATCCGGCCAGACAAGAGCCAACGCTCGGTTTTAAAGATTGACGCAAAAAATTCCGCGACGGGGTGTTGACATGTTCGGGGGGCAATGCCTAACTCCGGCATCGTTAGCACTCACCAACAGCGAGTGCTAAAAGCAACAACACAGATTTTGGGAGTGACCCAGATGGCATTCAAACCGCTTCATGACCGTGTTCTGGTCAAGCGCGTCGAGAGCGAAGAAAAGACCAAAGGCGGCCTGATCATCCCCGACAGCGCAAAAGAGAAGCCGGCAGAAGGCGAAATCGTTTCCGTGGGCGAAGGCGCACGTAAGGATTCGGGCGAGCTGATCGCACCCTCCGTCAAAGCAGGCGATCGCGTCCTGTTCGGCAAATGGTCGGGCACCGAGATCACGCTGGAAGGCGTTGAGTACCTGATCATGAAAGAATCCGACATCATGGGCATCATCGCGTAAGTCCAAGGACTTACCTGAACCCTGATTTCAAGAAATTCCAGTCAAGGAGCCAAAGAATATGGCAGCCAAGGACGTAAAATTCGGCACCGACGCACGCAATCGCATGCTCAAGGGTGTCAACATCCTCGCAGACGCAGTCAAAGTGACGCTGGGCCCGAAAGGCCGTAACGTCGTTCTCGACAAATCCTTCGGCGCACCGCGCATCACCAAAGACGGTGTTTCGGTCGCAAAAGAGATCGAACTCGAAGACAAGTTCGAGAACATGGGCGCGCAAATGGTCAAAGAAGTGGCCTCGCGCACCAATGACGAAGCAGGCGATGGCACCACCACCGCGACCGTTCTCGCACAAGCCATCGTTCGCGAAGGCATGAAAGCTGTCGCAGCGGGCATGAACCCGATGGACCTCAAGCGCGGGATCGACCAAGCGACCTCCAAGGTTGTCGAAGCGATCAAAGCCGCGTCGCGTCCGGTTGCGGATTCCGACGAGGTTGCACAGGTTGGCACCATCTCGGCCAATAACGAAGCCACCATCGGCCGCTTCATTGCAGACGCAATGCAGAAAGTCGGCAATGACGGCGTGATCACCGTCGAAGAAAACAAAGGTATGGAGACCGAGGTCGAAGTCGTCGAAGGTATGCAATTCGACCGCGGCTACCTGTCCCCCTACTTCGCGACCAATGGCGACAAAATGGTTGCCGAGCTGGAAGACTGCCTCATCCTGCTTCACGAGAAAAAACTCTCGTCGCTGCAGCCGATGGTCCCGCTGCTGGAGCAAGTCATCCAGTCGCAAAAACCGCTTCTCATCATCGCAGAAGACGTCGAAGGCGAAGCACTGGCGACCCTCGTGGTCAACAAGCTGCGCGGCGGCCTGAAAATTGCGGCTGTCAAAGCTCCTGGCTTCGGTGATCGCCGTAAGGCCATGCTGCAGGACATCGCGATCCTGACCGGCGGTCAGGTGATCTCGGAAGATCTGGGCATGAAGCTGGAAAGCGTCGGCATGGACATGCTGGGCACCGCGAAAAAAGTCACGATCACCAAAGACAACACCACCATCGTGGACGGTGCTGGCGACAAGGCGGAGATCGAGGCACGCGTTGGCCAGATCCGCACGCAAATCGAGGAAACCACCTCGGATTACGACCGCGAGAAGCTGCAAGAGCGTGTTGCGAAACTCGCAGGCGGTGTGGCAGTGATCCGCGTTGGCGGCCTGACCGAAGTCGAAGTGAAAGAGCGCAAAGACCGCGTTGATGACGCACTGAACGCAACCCGCGCCGCTGTCCAAGAGGGCATCGTTGTGGGGGGTGGTGTTGCTCTGATCCAAGGCGCGAAATCGCTTGAAGGCGTGACCGGCGCGAATGCCGATGTCGATGCGGGTATCGCAATCGTCCGTCGCGCACTGGAAGCTCCGCTGCGTCAGATCGCTGAAAACGCAGGTGTTGACGGCGCGGTTGTCGCTGGCAAGATCCGTGAATCGAGCGACCTCAAGTTCGGCTTCAACGCGCAGACCGAAGAATATGGCGACATGTTCTCCTTCGGCGTTATCGATCCGGCAAAGGTCACCCGCACCGCGCTGGAAGACGCAGCCTCGATCGCAGGCCTGCTGATCACCACCGAAGCAATGGTTGCCGACAAGCCCGCAAAAGAAGGCGCAGGCGCGCCGGATATGGGCGGCATGGGCGGCATGGGTGGCATGGGCGGCATGATGTAATCATCCGCTTTCCATCCTTGGAAACGAAAAGGGTGCCTTCGGGCACCCTTTTTGCATTCATGCGATGCGGCGGGCCGCTTTTCCCCGAGGACGGGCGGCGCGCGCGCAACGAAGGGGCGAACAGATGCGGAACATTTCGCCCGAAACAGGCCTTTGTGCAACGTCTTCACAAATTCAGATAATTCGAAACGAAAATTCACAATCAGCGGTTGCTCGCCCATCATTCCTCTATTACGAATCGGTTAATAGGGAATTGTTTACCTTATAGAGTAACTGGTGGGCTCCGATGCAGGGTCTGATATGAATGCTGATTTCACCTCGGTATTGAACCGATCGAAACATCAAACGATCCGCGAAGCCGTCGTGGACACGCTCAAAGAATCGTTGAGCGCGTTACGCGACTATCTTGGCATGGAAACCATCTTCGTGTCGGAAATTGAAGACGGGCGCCTGTGGTTTTTGACCGTTGATGAGGCCACCCCGTTTCTGAAGCCGCTGATCCCCGGTAATGGCCTGCCCCTCAACGACACGCTTTGCTATTGGGTCTGCAACGACATCCTGCCGCATATCATCCAGTCCCGCGATCCGATCATGGAGACCGTGCGCCATCTCCGCGACGACGAGAACTTCGATATCGGGATACATGTCTCTTTTCCGATCCACATCCACCCGGGTCTGCCCTTCGGCACCATCTGCTGTTTCTCCAGAAAGGAACGCCCGCCGCTGACCGATGTAGAGCTGAGAATGTTCCGCACGATGGCCGAAATGATTTCCGCCAATCTGCGCTTGCATGCGAAGATCTCCGGACTTGACGAGCCGCTCTGCGAGGATCTGGCGCAAACCCTCCGCAAGCCTGCAATCAGCCCTGTCTTCCAGCCCATCAAGCGGTTCGAGGACGGGCATATCATCGGCTATGAGGGGCTGTCGCGTTTTCAGGAAATGCCGCAGCACAGCCCGCAAGACATGTTCGCTTTGGCGCAGAATTACGGCATGGGACCAAAGCTGGAGCTGAACGCCGCAAACTGCATCCTTGACGAGGCCGAGCGTCTGAACCTCACCAGCCTGATCAGCATCAACCATTCGCCGGACAGCCTTCTGGCCCCGTCACTGCAAAGCCGCTTCGAAGCCTATCTGGAAGGAAATGCCCAGCGTGCACTTGCTGTAGAGATTTCGGAACAAGCGGTCATTCAGGATTTCGCACGGCTTGGACGGCGGTTGGATGCCTTACGGGCGCTCGGCGTCAAGATCGCGCTTGATGATGTCGGACAAGGCAATGCAGGGCTGGCCCATATCCTTGCGCTGAAACCCGATCTGATCAAGCTCGATCGTGTGATCGTCGCCGAGCTGGCCAATCGAAAGGAAAACCGTGCGATGGTCAGTGCGCTATTGCAGTTTTCGAAAGAGACCGGTTGCGAGCTGATTGCGGAAGGGATCGAGACCGAAGACGAGAAAGCGATCCTGATGGATCTTGGTGTGAAATACGGTCAGGGCTTCTATCTGGGACGGCCGGCCCCGCTGCCCCGCCAGCATTAAGCACGACGCCTCAATAAACATCCCAGTCGTCATCATGACGCACAGGACCGATGGCAAGCCAGTCGGCGCGCACCCGTGCCACCTTGCTATCCCCCCATGTCCGGAACACGATCACAAAGCCTTCGGTGGTGATCATATCCGCTGAGATATCCATACGCGGATTATGCTGCTGATCGATATCCCACATCGAAAGCGTGACCTGAACTTTGGGAGGCATCGCATAGGCCTCGTCAAAACTCACCACGCGGCGCAATTCGCGCGGGCCGGTGCCCGTCCACATTTTGCCGCCATCCTGATAGTCCGAAAAAAGCACCAAGGTCCCTTGGCCGATGCCAACCTGTTGTGCGTCAATTTTCAGCATCAAGCCGCTCCATCCGTCTTTCAACCCGACCATATACCGATAAAGTAAAAAAAAGCCCCACAAATTTGTGGGGCTCTTTCTGTGATGTGTCCGGAATTAACCGAGCATATGTGCCCCGAGGGCTTCCATGTCGGCAAGCATCTTCGCGGTCATCTCGGCAACCGAAGGAGTTGCCTCCGCATGTGCCTTGCGCGCTTCGTCAACGAGTTGCGCGGCAATCTCTGCCGTGAACTCTGCCGCAGGAAGGGCACGCTCGGCCAGAACGGCAATACCGTCTTGCGAGATCTCGGCAAAGCCGCCAGTGACGGCATAGCTTTCTTCCCCCGCTTCAGACACGATCGTCAGCTTGCCGGGGCGCAGCGAGGTAATGACGGGCGCGTGGCCCGGCATGACCGTCATGTCGCCTTCGGCCCCCGGAACGAGAACCTGCGTGGCTTGAACGGAAGCGAGCTTCCGTTCGGGGGCCACGAGATCGGCTTGCATCGTATTGGCCATGAGCCGCCTCCTTACGCGTTCGCCGCGAGTTTCTCGGCTTTGGCTTTCACTTCCTCGATGCCGCCAACCATGTAGAAGGCTGCTTCCGGCAGGTGGTCATATTCGCCAGCGACAACGGCCTTGAAGGACGAAATCGTGTCTTCCAGCGGAACCTGAACACCGTCCGAGCCGGTGAAGACTTTTGCCACGTCGAACGGCTGCGAGAGGAAGCGCTGGATCTTACGTGCGCGTTGCACGGTGATCTTATCTTCTTCCGACAGTTCGTCCATACCGAGGATCGCGATGATATCTTGCAGCGATTTGTAGCGCTGCAGGATGTTTTGCACGTCGCGCGCCACTTTATAGTGCTCTTCGCCGAGGATCTGCGGATCCATCATACGCGAGGAGCTGTCGAGCGGGTCAACGGCGGGGTAGATCCCCAGTTCCGAGATCGCACGCGACAGAACGGTGGTTGCGTCGAGGTGGGCGAAGGTGGTTGCCGGCGCGGGGTCGGTCAAGTCGTCCGCAGGAACGTAGACGGCCTGGATCGAGGTGATCGAGCCCTTCTTCGTCGAGGTGATGCGTTCCTGCATCGCGCCCATATCGGTGGCCAGCGTTGGCTGGTAGCCTACGGCCGAAGGGATACGACCCAGAAGGGCCGACACTTCCGAACCGGCTTGGGTGAAGCGGAAGATGTTGTCCACGAAGAACAGAACGTCCGAACCCGAGCTGTCGCGGAATTGCTCTGCGATGGTCAGACCGGTCAGGGCGATGCGCGAACGTGCCCCCGGAGGCTCGTTCATCTGGCCGTAGACCAGTGCCACTTTCGATTCCGACAGGTTATCGGGAACGATAACGCCGGATTCGATCATTTCGTGATAGAGGTCGTTCCCTTCACGGGTCCGCTCGCCAACACCTGCAAACACCGAGAAGCCCGAGTGCACTTTTGCGATGTTGTTGATCAGTTCCATGATCAGAACGGTTTTACCCACGCCTGCACCACCGAACAGACCGATCTTACCACCCTTTGCGTAGGGCGCGAGAAGGTCGATCACCTTGATGCCGGTCACAAGAACGGCGCTCTCGGTCGATTGCTCGGAGAATTCCGGAGCGGGCTGGTGGATCGCGCGGACTTCGTCTTTCGCGACTTCGCCTTTTTCATCAACCGGCTCGCCGATGACGTTCAGGATACGGCCGAGGGTCGGCGCGCCAACCGGCACCGAGATCGGTGCGCCGGTATCGGTCACGCCCGCGCCGCGGACCAGACCTTCGGTCGAGTCCATCGCGATGGTGCGAACGGTGCCCTGACCGAGGTGCTGTGCAACCTCCAGAACGAGGCGGTTGCCGTTGTTGGTGGTCTCGAGCGCATTGAGGATTTCGGGCAGGCCGTCTTCGAACTGAACGTCCACGACGGCGCCGATGACCTGCGTCACTTTGCCATGCTTTGCCATTGGTGTGTTTTCTCCGGTTCGGTCAGAGCGCCTCAGCGCCCGAAATAATTTCCGTAAGCTCGGTGGTGATTGCGGCCTGGCGGGAACGGTTGAATTCCACGGTCAGGTCGTCGATCATATCGCCGGCGTTGCGCGTTGCGTTGTCCATTGCGGACATCCGTGCGCCTTGCTCCGATGCAGCATTTTCCAGAAGCGCCGTGAAGATCTGCGTTGCCACACCACGCGGCAGCAGGTCATGCAGGATCGCTTCTTCGCTGGGCTCGTAGTCATAGACTGCCGAAGCGCCAATTGCATCTTCCGGTGCGTCGAAGGTTGCGGGGATGATCTGATGCGCCGTCGGGATCTGGGCGATCACCGACTGGAAGCGCGAATAGAAGATCGTCGCAACATCGAACTCGCCTGCGTCAAAGCGGGCAAGCACGTTCTTCGCAATGGATTGCGCGTCGACATAACGCAGGTTCTTCACCCCCGACAGATCGACGTGATCGATGAACAGGTCACCAAGCTCGCGGCGCATCGAATCGCGGCCTTTCTTGCCGACGGTGATGATTTTCACCGTCTTGCCTTCGGCCTTGAGCTTATGCGCTGCTTGCTTTGCCTTCTTGGCGATATTGACGTTGAAGCCGCCACACAGGCCGCGTTCCGCCGTCATCACCACCAGAAGATGCACCTGCTGCGAACCCGTCCCGGCCAGAAGCCGGGGCGCGCTATCAGAGCCGCCCACCGAGGCGGCCAGCGATGACATCACAGCGTTCATACGCTCGGCGAAGGGCCGTGCGCTTTCGGCTGCTTCCTGGGCGCGGCGCAATTTTGCTGCCGCGACCATTTGCATCGCCTTCGTGATCTTACGAGTGTTCTTGACACTCGCGATCCGGTTTTTGAGGTCCTTAAGGCTGGGCATATCCCTATCCTTCCGGGCCGCTTACGCGAACGTCTTTGCGTATGCTTCGATGGCTGCTTTCAGCTTGTCAGCTGCTTCGCCCTTGATCTTGGGATCTTCGTTGGTGATCCAGTCAAGCACGTCTTTCTTGGACGAACGCAGGAAGGTCACCAGACCGGCTTCCCAGCGGGTCACATCCTTCACGTCGACCTTGTCGAGGAACCCGTGGGTCCCTGCGAAGATCACAGCAACGATCTCGGCATTGGTCAGCGGCGAATATTGCGGCTGTTTCATCAGCTCGGTCAGACGCGCACCACGGTTCAGAAGCTTCTGGGTCGCAGCGTCGAGGTCGGAACCGAACTGGGCGAAGGCGGCCATCTCGCGGTATTGCGCGAGCTCCAGCTTCACGGCACCAGCCACCGATTTCATCGAGTTGGTCTGAGCGGACGACCCCACACGCGACACCGACAGACCGGTGTTCACAGCAGGGCGGATGCCTTGGTAGAACAGGTCGGTTTCAAGGAAGATCTGACCGTCGGTGATCGAGATCACGTTGGTCGGGATATAGGCCCCCACGTCACCCGCTTGGGTTTCGATCACCGGCAGAGCGGTCAGCGAACCAAGACCGAACTCTTCGTTCATCTTGGCCGAACGCTCCAGCAGGCGCGAGTGAAGATAGAACACGTCGCCCGGGAATGCTTCACGCCCCGGCGGACGACGCAGCAGCAGCGACATCTGACGGTAGGCCACAGCCTGCTTGGTGAGGTCATCATAGATGATCAGCGCGTGCTTGCCGTTGTCGCGGTAGTATTCGGCCATTGCGGTTGCCGCATAGGGAGCCAGATACTGCATCGGCGCGGGGTCCGAAGCGGTTGCCGCGATTACGGTGGTGTAAGCCATCGCGCCCGCTTCTTCGAGCTTTTTCACCAGCTGGGCAACGGTCGAACGCTTCTGACCGATAGCCACATAGAAGCAGTGCAGCGCGTTTGCCGGATCTGCGTCATTGTAGACTTTCTGGTTCAGGATGGTGTCGAGCGCGATTGCGGTCTTGCCGGTCTGACGGTCACCGATGATAAGTTCACGCTGGCCACGGCCGATCGGGATCATCGCGTCGACCGACTTGATGCCGGTTGCCATCGGCTCGTGAACCGATTTACGCGGGATGATGCCCGGCGCTTTGACATCGGCCACACGGCGCTCGGTCGCCTCGATCGGGCCTTTGCCGTCCAGCGGGTTGCCGAGGGCGTCCACAACGCGACCCAAAAGCGCGTCACCTGCAGGCACGTCAACGATGGCGTTGGTGCGCTTGACGGTGTCACCTTCCTTGATGTCACGGTCGGAGCCGAAGATAACGATACCGACATTGTCGGTTTCGAGGTTGAGCGCCATGCCACGGATGCCGCCCGGGAATTCGACCATCTCACCGGCTTGGACGTTGTCCAGACCATAAACGCGGGCAATGCCGTCGCCTACGGAAAGAACACGGCCGACTTCGGCGACCTGGGCATCCTGCCCGAAATTCTTGATCTGCTCCTTGAGGATCGCAGAGATCTCAGATGCCTGGATACCCATTATCCAACCTCTTTCATGCTATTCTGGAGGGAAGCGAGCTGCGAGCGGATCGAGGTATCGACCATGCGCGAGCCCAGCTTGACGATCATGCCACCGATGAGGGTCTCATCGACTGCAATGTTCAGCTTAACGGTTTTACCCGTCTTTGCCGCAAGGGCGTCGGCCAGTTTGGCTTGCTGCTCTTGGGACAGTTCGGTTGCAGAGGTCACATCTGCGGTGACCTCGCCTTTTGCTTCCGCGATCATCGCGCTCAGAGCGCGCAGCAATGCGGGCAGAATGAACAGGCGGCGCTTTTGTGCCATAAGACCCAGCGTGTGGATCATCGTCGCGCTCAGCCCCATCGACTTACCGATGGCCTCGATCGCGGCGTCCTGCTGGTCACGCGTATAGATCGGGCTGTTGATCAGGTCTTGCAGATCGGCGCTCTCAGCAAGCGCGGCCTCCAAGGCATCGACCTCAGCCTTCAGCGTATCAAGCTGACCGGAGTCTTTGGAAATCTCAAAAACCGCCGTTGCATAACGGTCGGCAATGCCTGCGGAAATTGAAGCTGGTTCGGACACGGCCACCCTTCCGATGTTAATCCTCCACCCGTAGCCCCCCGCCCCTAAACGGACCGGAAGGCAACAACCGGAGATCTCCTCAGGGCGCGCCCACGCTCGCCCTCGTTTCGGTAGCAGGATGTAACAGAGCCGCCCCCCACCCGCAACCTTCTTGCGCACTAAGCCGTGAACATAGCCGACAGATTTCGCCTGTTTTTTTGGCTGAGGGCGCTACCATTAACAAGTTCGGCCAAGTCAAGACGCCTATTCGTCATATTTTAATACCAAATACACAAATAGCGGGCCGAATCTGCGTCAATTTGCCCCAGCCCCTAGTGATCCGTCAGACGATGATGTGTAACATTGCCGCCGCGCCCGTGGTTGATCCGCCATGACGGCTCTGTCGCGGGCTTGGCTGCGCCTTCCAGAATGGAGAGCGGCCGCCGCACCCTTGCGCCCAAGCCCGGCTTGCGTGGCTGGGTGACCTGTTTGGACACCTCCAGCATCACGACCCCCGCCGCGAGCAGGCCGGAAATCTTCTGCCCGACCCCTTCCCACATCTGCGCCGAACGCAGCCAGAATCGCCGGTGCGATGGCGGGATATAAAGCGCCGCAGTGTGGCGTTCAGGGACAAACCCGTTGCGCCGCGCCAGATTATCAAGTTGCGACAGGGTATAGGGTTTTCCGAACCCGAACGGCGTTGTCTCGCGCGGGGCCCAAAGCCCCGCACGATTGGGCACAATCAGCAGCGCCCGCCCTCCGGGCCCCATGACACGCCAGCATTCCTCCAACAGGTCATTGGCATTGTCGGACTGCTCGATGGCATGCATGACCACCAGACGGTCCACCAGACCGGTCTCCAACGGCCATTGCAGTTCTTCGGTCAGCACCGAGACATTCGGCTCGCCTGCGGGCCACGGCATCACCCCCTGCGGCGCAGGCATCAGCGAAATCACCCGCCGCGCATTCTCCAGATAGGGACGCAGAAGCGGAGCGGTAAAGCCGAAGCCCGCAACCGTGCGCCCGGTAGCCCCTGCCCCGTCGGCAGGCCAGATCGCCAGCACCTGATCGCGCAGCGCCCGTTGTGCCACCCGTCCCAACTGGGTCCGGTAATAGAAATTTCGCAGATCAAGCACATCTACATGCATTGCAGCTTTTGTCCTATTCGGCTTAGCCTGCCCTAAACATAGTGAAGGTTCTCGAAAACGCCATGACCATCGAACTGTCGATCATCCCCTGCCGTAGCGACAATTACGCCTATATCGTCAAAGACGCGCCAACCGGTGCCGTGACGCTGGTCGATGCGCCCGAGGCCGCGCCGATCCTCGAAGCTCTCAAGGTTGCGGGGGTAAAACTGGATGGAATCCTGTTGACCCACCACCATGAGGATCACATCGCGGGCGTGGCTGAAATTCGCGCCCGTACCGGTGCCAAGGTCATCGGAGCGGCCGCCGATGCCCATCGCCTGCCGCCGCTGGATGTGGCGCTTGAACCGGGCAACCAGATCCAGATCGGATCGGACGCGGTGCAGGTGCTGGATGTGCCGGGCCATACCGTCGGGCATCTGGCCTATTATTTTCCGCAATCCGGCATGGTATTTACCGGAGACAGCCTGATGAGCTGGGGCTGCGGACGCCTGTTCGAAGGCTCGCCCGAGCAGATGCTGGCCAGCCTGCGCCGCCTCGCGGCCCTGCCCGATGGCATCATCGTCTGTTCGGGGCATGAATATACCGAAGCCAATGGACGCTTCGCCCTGCATCTCGAACCCGACAACCCCGCGCTGAAGTCCCGCATGCGCGAGACCCTGACCCGCCGCAATCGGGGCGAGCCAAGCGTGCCCTCGACCCTTGCGCTGGAAAAAGCCACCAACCCGTTCCTGCGCGCCGATGATCCGGATCTGAAGGCCGCCCTCGGACTTCCGTCAACGGCCTCCGCGCTTGATGTCTTTACCAAGGCGCGGCAGGCCAAAGACCAGTTCTAAGCTTTTGCGGCGCCTTCGGGGGCCGCATCGGTATCGGTCTCGCGCGCGGCCTGCGCCTTGGCGCGCCGCAGACGCAACGCATCCGCAATGAAAAACCGTGCCAAGGTACCATAAAGCGGTTCGGGCGACACAAAGCGCGCGGTCCCGTAGCCGATCATCGACGCAGCCATGACCGGCACGATATTGCTATGGCTGCCCGTCATTTCGACGATAATCACGAAAGCCGTCATCGGGGATTGCACAACCCCCGCAAAATACCCTGCCATCCCGAGGATCGATGCAAGTCCGACATTTGTCCCCATAATCAAGGCAATAGAAGACCCAAGCCCGGCGCCGACCGCGAGAGACGGTGCAAAAAGACCGCCCGGAATCCCCGAAACGGTGGCCGCGACGGTGGCAATCAGCTTGGCAAAGAAGAACGTCAGCGGCAGGGCTTCGCCCTCGATCGAGGCCCGCGCCTCGCCATAGCCAGTCCCGAAGGTCGAGCCCGCATAAACATAGCCGATCACCGCCGTGATAATCCCGCAGATCAACGCCTGCAGAAGCGAGCGGCGAAAGGCGTTGCCATTGGCTTTCCAGCGACGGATACGCCGCGTGATATTGATCACCAGACGCGAGAAGAGCGCGCCGAACAGCCCGCCGGTCACGCCACAAACGAGCACCAGACCGAGATCGCGCGGCAATTCGCCAATCGAGTCAGAAATCCCGAAATAGGTATAGTTTCCCAGCAGACTGAGGGAGGCGATACCGGCGATGATCACCGCCGACAACACCACACCATTCGTACGCGACTGGTAGCTGCGGCTCATCTCTTCGATCGCAAACACGATGCCCGCCAGCGGCGTGTTGAACGCAGCCGCGATCCCGGCGGCCGACCCCGCCAGAATCAGACCGCGTGAATGGGCCATCCCGCCCAGACTGGCCGATTGCAACATGATGGCCGAACCGATCTGCACCGTTGGCCCCTCACGGCCGATGGACCCGCCCGAGAAGAGCCCCAGAATGGTCAATAGAATCTTCCCGAACACCATCTTCAACGACAAGAGCTTCGCGCGCTCTCCCGGTTCGGTAAGGGTCTGGGCGGCGATCGCCTGCGGAATACCCGACCCGGACGTGCCCGGAAAAAGGGTCAGGGCCAGATAGGCACATAACAGAAACCCAAGCGGGGTGATGATCAGGGGCAACCAGTTCCGGCCGGCATCGACCGTAAGCCCGCGAAACAGCTCTTGGGCGTAATCGGCAGCGGTCGCAAAACCCACCGAAATCACACCAATCGCGATAGCCCCGAGCCAGAAAATCAAGCGCGATTTCCACAATCTGCGCGAGGACACCATAGCCCGTGACCGCCGCAACATTGCATTTCGAGAAATTTTATATCTGCGCATATTTTAAACCTTTGGGCTCCCCCGCCTCCCTAGTGCCGCAGCCTCTCCGGTTTCAAGTCTCAATCTCTTCGAAAAGCCGGTACGAATTGTCGCAATCAAGCTTATTTTTAGCTGACTTCCGGAAAAACGAGAAACTCCGCCGGTTTTGCCGTTCCGTCAGAAAATCCGAATCTCGCAACCGCGCGGCCCTGATCTTGCATCTGCCTATTTTTTTAGCACAACTTGTCGTAATTTTGTCGCAAATTTTCAACAGCGGATTGAAATCGCTGGCGCAAAAGGCCAGTTTGCAAGGCAAGCCACGTGAAAGATCTTTCTGGTTACCTTCTGTTTACTTTTCCAGCGGAGCCTGAAACTTAACTGGAATTTGCACCAAAGGTCTTGAACAGCGCGAATTTCCACCGAAGTTTAATACTATGAGGCCAGGTTGGTGATCGGGTCGCTTTGATACCGCCGCCAACATAGGAAAGGAGCACCACATGCCTTCGTTCTCGACCACTTTGGAACAAGCAATTCATGGTGCGCTGGCACTGGCCAACGCGCGCCGGCACGAACTGGCGACGCTTGAGCACCTGCTGCTGGCGCTGATCGACGAGCCCGACGCAAATCGCGTCATGCGGGCCTGCTCGGTCGATCTGGATGAACTTCGTCAAACCCTAACCGACTTCATCGATGATGACCTCTCGACCCTGATTACCGAGGTTGAAGGCTCCGAAGCGGTGCCCACGGCTGCTTTCCAGCGCGTGATCCAACGCGCGGCCATTCATGTGCAATCTTCGGGTCGCTCCGAAGTGACGGGGGCCAATGTGCTGGTCGCGATCTTCGCAGAGCGGGAATCCAATGCGGCCTTCTTCCTGCAAGAGCAGGAAATGACCCGCTATGATGCGGTGAACTTTATCGCGCATGGTGTCGCGAAAGATCCGGAATTCGGCGAAAACCGGTCTGTCACCGGTGCCGAGGAGGAAGAGACCAACAAGGCCGACACCACCAACCATCAGTCCGAGCGCGAGGGCAAGGAGTCGGCGCTGGCCAAATATTGCGTCGATCTCAACAAGAAATCCAAGAAAGGCGATATCGACCCGCTGATCGGGCGCCATGAAGAGGTGGAACGCTGCGTGCAGGTGCTATGCCGCCGTCGCAAGAACAACCCGCTTCTGGTGGGCGATCCGGGCGTGGGGAAAACCGCAATCGCGGAAGGTCTTGCGCTGAAAATCACCCGTGGCGAGACGCCCGAGATCCTGAAAGGCTCGACGATCTATTCGCTCGACATGGGCGCGCTTCTGGCGGGCACCCGTTACCGTGGTGACTTCGAGGAACGTCTGAAAGCGGTTGTGAAAGAGCTTGAAGACCATCCCGATGCGATCCTGTTTATCGACGAGATCCACACCGTCATCGGTGCGGGGGCCACTTCGGGCGGCGCGATGGATGCCTCGAACCTGCTGAAACCGGCGCTGGCTGGCGGAAAGCTGCGCTGCATGGGGTCGACCACCTATAAGGAATTCCGTCAACATTTCGAGAAAGACCGCGCCCTGTCGCGGCGCTTCCAGAAGATCGATGTGAACGAGCCCTCGACCGCAGATGCCGTGAAAATCCTCATGGGTCTCAAGCCCTATTTCGAGGAGCATCACGACATCCGCTTCACCAATGATGCGATCAAGACTGCGGTAGAGCTGTCGGCGCGCTATATCCACGACCGTAAGCTGCCCGATAAGGCAATCGATGTGATCGACGAGGCAGGTGCCGCCCAGCATCTGCTACCCGACAGCAAGCGTCGCAAGACGATCACACCGAAAGAAATCGAGAATGTCGTGGCCAAAATTGCCCGCATCCCCCCGAAAAACGTCTCGAAAGACGATGCCGAGGTGCTGCGCGACCTGGAGAAAACGCTGAAACGCGTGGTCTTCGGTCAGGACAAGGCCATCGAAGTGCTGGCCGCCTCGATCAAGCTGGCCCGTGCCGGTCTGCGCGAGCCCGAGAAGCCCATCGGCAACTACCTCTTTGCCGGTCCGACCGGTGTGGGTAAGACCGAAGTGGCCAAACAGCTTGCCAGCTCGCTCGGCGTCGAGATGCTGCGGTTCGACATGTCGGAATATATGGAGAAACATGCGGTCTCGCGCCTGATCGGCGCCCCTCCGGGCTATGTCGGCTTTGATCAGGGTGGCCTTTTGACCGATGGCGTCGACCAGCATCCGCATTGCGTGTTGCTGCTGGACGAGATCGAGAAAGCGCATCCCGATGTCTACAACATCCTGCTGCAGGTGATGGATAACGGCAAACTGACCGACCATAACGGTCGTCAGGTCGATTTCCGCAACGTGATCCTGATCATGACCTCGAATGCGGGTGCTTCGGATATGGCAAAAGCCGCAATCGGTTTCGGTCGGGATCGCCGCGAGGGCGAAGACACGGCCGCGATCGAACGGACCTTCACGCCGGAGTTCCGCAACCGTCTGGATGCGGTGGTCAGCTTCGCCCCGCTACCGCGCGAGACCATTATCCAAGTGGTCGATAAATTCGTGCTGCAGCTTGAAGCCCAGCTGATTGATCGCAACGTGCATATCGAGCTCACACCGGAAGCTGCAAACTGGCTCGCCGAGAAAGGTTATGACGAGCGGATGGGGGCCCGTCCCTTGGGCCGCGTGATCCAAGAGCATATCAAGAAGCCGCTGGCCGAAGAGCTGCTATTCGGCAAGCTGACCAAAGGCGGTCTGGCCAAGGTCTCGGTGAAGGACGACGAAATCGTTATCGAGGTCGAAGAGCCTGGCAAACCGCGCATCACCGGCTCGAAACCACCGCTGCTGACAGCCGATTGATGCGGCCTTTTCTTCTTCTACTTGTTTCGGCCCTGCCTTGCGGGGCCGAAACTTTATCCGAGCCGCGATTTGCCTTTCCGGTCGACTGCACCTTGGGAAAAACCTGCTATATCCAGAACTATGTCGATCACGATCCCGGCCCCGGGGTCACCGATAGCGCCTGCGGGAATCTGACATATGATGGCCATGACGGCACCGATATCGCAGTCCCTACCCGCGCAGATATGCGCAAGACTATCGCAGTCTACGCGGCGCTTGATGGAACAGTGCGCGCCACCCGTGATGGAGAACCCGATTCCGCCTTTGCTGACGGTGCCTCGGTCAAAGATAGAGAATGCGGCAACGGGGTTATCATTGATCATGCCTCAGGCTGGCAAACCCAATATTGCCATCTGAAAAACGGCTCTATTCTGGTCCAGCCGGGGCAGAAAGTGACCACCGGCACCACATTGGGAGAAATCGGACAATCCGGGCTGGCGGCCTTTCCTCATGTGCATTTCGAAATCCGGCATAACGGGCAATCGCTTGACCCGTTCACCGCAGGCGACAGCGCCTGCACCCTTGCCGCCGATCACGCCCAGCTTTGGAAGACGCCCATCGCCTATGACGGGGGCGGCGTGCTTCTGGCAGGGCTCACCAGTGAAATCCCCGATTATGATGCCATCAAACAGGGCCGTTTGCCCGCATTGCCGCAAGAGGGCGCAGGCCGTCTGATCCTGTGGATTTACGGCTTTGGCGGACAGCCCGAAGCTGATCTACATGCAACCCTTTCTGGGGGCGGCCAGAACCTGAGCCAGAACATCGCCTTTGAAAAGCCGCAGGCGCTTTATCTACGCTACATCGGGCGCAATGTAAAAACCGGCCTGAAACCGGGCACCTATACTTTTAGCGTCACGGACACCACGGGGCATATCACCGCCGGAGAGGTGACCCTGCCCTAGCGTTCGGTCAGCTTCAATTCGATCCGGCGGTTGGCGGCACGCGCCTCTGGACTATCGCCTTTGGCAACCGGACGATATTGCCCGAAACCTGTCGCCGCCAGACGGTTGGGCGGGAATTTCAGACTGTCGATCATATAGCGCACGACAGAAAGCGCGCGCGCCTGACTGAGCTCCCAGTTGTCGCGATATTGCCCCGTCCCCGAAAGCGGCACGTCATCGGTATGGCCATCAACACGAATGATCCAGTCAAGCTGCGGCGGGATCTCGGCAGATAACTCGTCCAGCAAGCGGGTCACCTGCGCGATTTGCGCCTTACCCTCATCGGACAGGGTGGCAGACCCCTGCGGGAACAGCACTTCAGAGGAGAAGACGAAGCGGTCGCCGACCACTTTTACCCCCTCGCGCCCTTGCAGAATTTTCGACAGGCGGCCGAAAAACTCCGAACGGTAGCTTGCCAGATCCTGCGCCTCGGCTTCCGCCTTCTTGCGCGCCGCTTCTTCCAGAGAGGCACGGCGTTTCTGCTCGGCGGCAAGCTGCGCAAGCGCCGAGTTGAGTTGAGTGCCAAGCGATTCGATCTGGCTTTTGGAAGCCGCGGATCGCGTCTGGCTATCATCCAGAACGGCCTGTAATTGCCCCAGCTGGCCACGTAGGGCCGCAATCTGCTGGTTCAGCAATTCGACCTTGCGGGCCGCGTCTTGCGAGATATCTTTCTGCTCGGCCAGCGCCTTTTCGGCCACCGCCTGCAACGCCGCCTGCCGTTCGGCCTCGGTCAGTTGAGTGTCCAGCCTGCCCTGCAGATCATCGCGCGCGGCCTGCGCGGCTGCCAGTTTGGTCAGCGTGTCTTCGGCCTGACGGCGGGCCTCCTCCAGTGCGAGGGTCATCGTGGAAATCTCTTCCCCCGACACCTGCAGCTTGGTGCGAAGGTCATCAATCGTCGCTTGCGAGACGCGCAGCTTCTGGTCAGACGCCTGCATCTGCGCCTTTTGCGCTGCCAGAAGATGCGCCACCTGTGCTTCAAAAGCGGTGATTTTCGTATCTGCTGCGGCCAAATCGGACTGGCGATCCCGAAGCTGGCCCGTGAGATTGGCGATCAGGGTCGCCTGCCGCTGCGCCTCGGTTTCGGCATCGGTCAGCTTGGTTTCCAGCGACCCCACCTTCTGACGCGACAGCGACAGCGCCTGCGCCAGCCCGTCCACCGTGTCATTCAACGAGGCCAGTTCATTTTCCTGCGTATTCACCTGCTGGCGCAGCACCGATTGCACCACCATGAAGATCGACAGCACAAAGATGACCACCAACAGAAGCGCGGTCATCGCATCCACGAAACCGGGCCAGATATTGGTGGAAAACCGCTGCCGTCCGCGCCGCGCCAGTGCCATCTCAGCTCTCCCGCGGGCGGGCGAGAATGGCGCGCGTCATCGCGGCGAAATCATTGCGCAGCTCGGCCATGCTTTCCTGACGGCCCGCCGACATCTCTTCGAGGATACGCGCCATCTGCCCATCCATCGACCGCAGGCGCATCCGCATCTCGGCATCATTTTCCGCCGAGAGATCAGAGGCATAATAGGCCGCCATCGTCTCGAGCGCCATTACCAGCCGCTCTTGGCCGTCGGCCATGCGCTGAAGGCTTTCGGCCTGCGCACTGCGCGCGGCGATCTCGCTATCAAGGCGGTCGGACAGCCCCTCCATCACATGCGCAAGCTGACCCAGACGCACATCCACCTGACGGCGCGAGCCCTCGCTCTCGGCAAAGAGCCCGTTCAGCTGGTTCATCTGCTCGGCCATATGGTCAAGGATCTCGATCACCGCCGATTCCTCGCCATCACCGCCGGCAAAGCTGAGCCGGCTGATCGAGCTGATCCATTCCTCAAGCTCGCGGTAGAACCGGTTCTGGCCATGCGTCACGAACAGTTCCAGCAATCCGACGATCAGCGACCCCGCAAGCCCCAGAAGCGAGGAGGAAAACGCCGTGCCCATCCCCCCCAGCTGTCCCTCAAGGCCGGTCATCAGGTTGTCAAAGACGCTTAGCCCCGATTGCCCCTCTTGGGGTGCCAGCGCGCGGATGGTGTCAACCACCGCAGGCACCGTTGTGGCCAGCCCGTAGAAGGTGCCCAGAAGCCCCAGAAAGATCAGCAACCCCGTGATATAACGGGTAATATCGCGGCCTTCATCAATCCGCTCGGCCACCGATTCCAGAATCGAGCGCCCCGCAGAGGTGGCAATATCGGCGCGTTGGCGCGTCCCCAGAAGGGCCGCCAGCGGTGCCAGCATCACGGGCGCCCGCACATCGGGCCGGCCCGGACGGTCCGCCGCAAAGCTTTCCAGCCAGCTAACCGCCTTGATCAACTGCACCACCTGCCAGAAACAGGCCAGCACCCCCAGCACGAAAGTCACCACAATCACGCCGTTCAGCCAAGGGTTGGACAGAAAAATCGGGAAAATCCGCGCATAGGCGAAAACTGCACCGGTGGCGACCAGCCCCAGCACCACCAGCATCATAAAGATCTGCCGCACGGGCTGGGAGAATTGCGGTTCAAGCTTCAGCTTCGACATGGATGGCCTAGATTATCTGTTTCCGGCTCGACCCTAATCGTCACAGGCGGTTTCTCCAAGGGCTATCCGCGCGCCTCCTCGGCAAGATGGCGCACCCGTGCCGCGAGCCAGTCCAGATCGGGATCCGCGATACCCAGCCTGCCCAGATGCTGGGCAGTATTATAGAGATATTCGCAATTCGGCCCCATCTTGCCGCAGGAGCGGGCGATAATCTGCGCCTGATCCTCTAGCGGGTGGTGACAATACTGGGTGTTCGCCGGATCGATGACATAGGTCACCGCCTCGACCACGCGCCCGTCCGCCAGCGCCACCGGAAGGAGACGTTCCTCATAAGCATCCGAGACCAGCTCGCGGGCGCGCAGATAGGACAGCACCTGCGCCTCTTCCCCCGCTTTGGCCCGCAGTGCCACCCCCGCGCAAACCGCGTTTTCCTGCGCGTCGAGCGCCAGCACCAAGCCCGGGTTCCGCATAGTGCCGCGATAGTGAATGGACGTCATGCAGAAAGAGCGATGCCACCCTTTCAAACGACCAAGTGCCTGTTCTTCCGGTACAAATCCCGGATTCCAGATCAGCGAACCATAGCCGAAAACCCATAACGTCTTGTTCATGTCTCTGGTCCTTTTCTCTTGTGCCGAATAGATAAGATATCAAGAGGCGTGAAGAGGTATATAATGCGAAAATTAGTGGGTCTCATCATCATATTGGGTGTCATTTTCGGCACTTATTGGGTGCTGATGTCACGCGCGATCGAAAGCCGTGCGAAAACGTTGATCGCCAGCGCCGAAGCCGGTGGCTGGGGGTCGGCACAGGCAGTGGCTGTCAGTGGCTTTCCCACGAAATTCACTGCCAATTTCGAATCTCCCGAGCTGACCCAGCCCGATGGCGGCTTTAACTGGGCTGCCGAATATGCCCAGCTCAATGCCGGTGTGTTCAGCCCGACCTCGATCACCATGACCCTGCCCGAAGAAGCCGATCTGGGTTGGGCGGGGCATCAGTTCACGCTGTCAAACATCTCTAACCAGCTTCATGTCGATCTGGGGCTGAGCAGTTCGCTACCGCTGAACGCGGCCAAGCTTGTGCTCGACCAGCCCGAGATCAGCGGTGAAAAGATCGATTTTGGCGCGAACCAGATCAGCGTAACGCTGAACGAAGCCAAAAGCGGTGCGGCCTCGATCGTGGACCCGTCAGATGCGCAATCCACACTGACCCCTGCCCATGCCTATCAGGTCACAGCCAATATGGACGAGGTGCAGATCCCGCTGGATGCGCTGCGCAAGCTTCTGCCCGACGGCGCGGCAACCGACACGCCGCTGGCGGATAAAATCGACCAGATCCATCTGAATGCCGCCATCGGCACGGCCACACCGCTGGACAATAGCAGCCTTGCCCGCATGCCCGCGCTGCAAACGCTGCGGATCGATAATTTCACGCTGGATTGGGACGCCAAGCTGGTCAGCGCGCAAGGGGCCCTGACCATCACCGAAACCGGCCAGCCCGAAGGCGAGATCCTGCTGAGCACGCCGGATTGGGAAGCTTGGCTGGAGGTGGCTGTCGATGCGGGGCTGATCGCGCGGAACCGCGTGGATATGGTCAAGCTTCTGGCGGGGCAGATGGTCGACAAATCCGGCCTGCTGACATTGCCGCTGACCTTCCGCGCTGGCCAGATGAAGCTCGGGCCGCTGCCGCTGGGCAAAGCTCCGGTGATCCAGATCCCTGAATCGGCGGAAGGGTAAACACAAAAAACGGGCCCCGCGCGGGGCCCGTTACGCTTGCGGCTTCTACTCGCCCGCCTGCTTGGACACCCGCCCGAAATCGGGGGCATCGGTATCCTGCCCCGCATCAATGATCCCGCGCCGGATCGCACGGGTGCGGGTGAAATAGTCGTGCAGCATCTCGCCGTCGCCAGTGCGGATCGCACGTTGCAGCACGAACAACTCCTCGGCAAAGCGCCCCAGAATATCCAGCGTGGCCTCTTTGTTGGTCAGGAAGACATCGCGCCACATCGTCGGGTCCGACGCTGCGATACGGGTGAAATCCCGAAAACCCGAGGCGGAGTATTTGATGATCTCCTGATGGCTGACGCGGCGCACATGATCGGCCACGCCCACCATCGTATAGGCAATCAGATGCGGGCAATGCGAGGTCACCGCCAGAGTGATATCGTGATGGGGCGCATCCATCGTGTCGACATTCGCCTCCAGCCCCTCGAGATAGGCGCGCAGCTTGGCCAGTGCCTGCGGGTCGGTCGTCTCGGAGGGGGTCAGCAACCACCAGCGGTTGACAAACAGCGTGGCAAAGCCCGAGCGCGGCCCCGATTGCTCGGTCCCTGCCAGCGGGTGGCCGGGGATGAAATGCACGCCCTGTGGCACATGGGGCGCGACAGCCTCCACCACGGCCTGTTTCACCGAGCCCGTATCGCTGAGAATGGCCCCCTGTTTGAGATGCGGCGCGATCTCGGCGGCGACCGCCCCCATCACGCCCACTGGCACGCAAAGCATGACCAGATCGGCATCACGCACGACATCGGACAGGCTGTCACAGACAGTATCGACCAGCCCGATCTCGGCGGCGATACGACGCACTTCGGGGTCGCGGTCATAGCCCGCCACCTCGCCCGCAAGCCCTTTCCATTTTGTCGCATGAGCAAGGGACGAGGCAATCAGCCCCATCCCGATCAGCGCCACTTTCCCGAAGATCATGCCAGATCACCGGCCATGAACTGCGCTTTGAACTGACCGATCAAATGGGCCACACGACGGCAGGACGGCTCGTCCCCCACGGTAATACGCAGGCAATGCGGCAGGTTATAGCCCGCCACACGGCGCACGATAATGCCCTCGGATTTAAGATACTCGTCACAGGCTTCCGCCTCGGCGGTCGAGGTAAAGCGCGCCAGAATGAAATTGGCGGTGGAGGTATCGGAGGGCACACCCTTCTCGGCCAGCGCCTCGGCCAGCCAAGCCCGCAGGCGGGTGTTGTCATTGCGACAGCGTTCCAGCCAGTCCTGATCACGCACGGCAGCCTCGGCAGTCTCAAGCTGCGCGGTGGACATATTGAACGGCCCGCGCACGCGGTTGAGCACATCGATGATGGCTTTGGGACCATAGCCCCAGCCCACGCGCAACCCGCCCAGGCCGTAAATCTTGGAGAAGGTGCGCGTCATCACGACATTCTCCAGACGGGTGGCGATATCGGCGCCGCCATCATAACCCTCGACATATTCCGAATAGGCGGCGTCGATCACCAAGATCGCCTGCGGCGGCAGACCACGGGCCAGACGTTCCAGCTCGGCGGGCGCGATCATCGTGCCGGTCGGGTTATTGGGGTTGGCGATGAACACCAGCTTGGTGTTCTCGTTGCAGGCGGCCAGAATCGCATCCACATCGGTGGTGCGGTCGCGCTCTTTGACCTCGACCGGCGTGCCACCGGCCGCCATCGTCGAGATGCGATACATCAGGAAGCCGTGCTCGGTGAAGACCACCTCGGACCCCGCGCCCACATAGGCCTGACAGAGCATGTGGATGATCTCGTCCGAACCGACACCGATAATGATCTTATCGGCATCCAGTTTATAGACATCACCGATGGCCCCGCGCAGGCCCGCATGATCGGTCGAAGGGTAGCGATGCATCGAATGCGCACAGCGCGCAAAGGCTTCTTTCGCCTTGTCGGACGGCCCGAACGGGTTCTCGTTCGAGCTGAGCTTCACCGCATCCGTGCGGCCTGCCACTTTGGACGCGCCGCCTTCATAAAGCGCGATATCCATAATTCCGGGTTGCGGTTGAATTTGGTCATTCATGATGCATCTACCCTCATCTTGCGCCGCCTCTTTATCTGCGAGGCGGGAGTTTTTCCAGCAATCTTTGGTCGCTGCAAAGATTTGCCGCAGAGGGCGTGGGAGATGCCCCACATATTTAGAAAAAACTTACGTAAATTTTAAAATCTTACCCGTTTATGGACCGCTCTCCGGACAGATTTACGCCTCATTTAGATTTCACAACTTAAGCGTTACATAGTCCAAAGGAATGTTCTCAATGTCCCAAATACCTGCATATGCGGCCCCTCCTCTGGCATTTGCCACGACCTTCCTATGTGCCTTGGGATTACCTGCCACTGTCCGCGCGGACAGCCTGCAGGATGTGTTCATGTCCCTACCGAAGGCCAAGCGCATTGCCGTCAAACAGACATTGTCGCGCTATCAGCTTTTCGTCGGTCGCGTCGATGAAAACTGGAGCCCTGGAACCGAGCGCGCCTTGCGACGCGGGGCCGAAGAGGTGGCGAAACGCTCGCAACTGATGTACCGCCCGCGCCTTGTTTCCCAACGCGAAGCGCAGGTCTATATCGCCAAACTCGAATCCGGCGAATTCGGGGATTACTTCCAGAAGGAATCCGACGCCCAGCTCTGGTCTTTCCTGAACGTCTTCAAGGGCGGATGAGCCGGCAGAATGACAGAATGTCATGCCCCTTCACAGCGTTACACGACAAGACTGACCAAAACGTAAAAAGCCGCAGCACCAAGCTGCGGCTTTTTGTATTTTGCGGAGTTCGGCAAAGAACCGGTGGGGCCCGAAGGCCCGCCACCTTAGTTCTTTGCGTAGAATTCGACGACCAGATTCGGTTCCATGACGACCGGATAGGGCACGTCGGACAGGGTCGGGGTACGGGTGAAGGTCACGGTCAGCTTCGAACCGTCGACTTCCAGATAGTCCGGAATATCGCGCTCTGCCGAGGCTTGTGCTTCGATGACCAGCGCCATTTGCTTGGACTTCTCACGCACTTGGATCACGTCACCCTCTTTCACGCGGTAGGAGGGGATGTTCACGCGCTTGCCGTTCACCAGAACGTGGCCGTGGTTGACGAACTGGCGTGCTGCGAAGACGGTCGGGACCAGCTTGGCGCGGTACACAACGGCGTCGAGGCGGCGCTCGAGCAGACCGATCAGGTTTTCACCGGTATCGCCCTTGACGCGCTCTGCTTCACCGTAGATGCGGCGGAATTGCTTTTCGGTCAGGTCGCCGTAGTAGCCTTTCAGCTTCTGCTTGGCGCGCAGCTGGATACCGAAGTCCGACAGTTTTGCCTTGCGGCGCTGACCGTGCTGACCCGGGCCATATTCGCGACGGTTGACCGGGGACTTTGCGCGGCCCCAGATGTTTTCGCCCATGCGGCGGTCGATTTTGTACTTGGCAGACGTGCGTTTGGTCACGGCTGATCTCCTTCATCAAAGTTTCGAAGGGCGTTGTCCTCCTCCGGCCTTGCGACCGGCGACAGGTTTTCTCTTGCGAGATCCACCAACACCAAAGAAAAACCGGCAGCCTGCGCCACCGATCCGCGCGCTTATACAGGGACCATCCCTGCTGTCAACGCCTAAGACCGCAGGCCGCTCAGAAACGGATATCCACGCGCAGATCTCCCACCACCTGCCCCTCTGGCTGGGTGGTGAATTCCTTCGACAGCCATGTTGCCCCATAGCTGATATGCCCCCAACCCCATCCGTGGCTGATAAAGGCCCGCAAACGATAGCGCGTCTCCTCCGCCGCAATAGTCTCGCCGGGAAACAGGTCGCTATGGCCGACATGGCTCACATCCGCCCCGAGGCCGAAACGCGTGGCCCGCGCATATGTGTCGCCCAGCCCCAGATAGAGCCGCCCCAGCACATCATCGCGCAACCACAGCTCTCCATGCCCCGCATTGAAAACCAGATCGGCGCCTGCGGTCAGAAGATCCTCGTCGCCGCTTTTGCCCGCAACAAAGGGAATCAGTTGCGTCCGCTCGGACAGCTCCACCGGATAGCGCAATTCGGCCACCACCATCGGCCAGACCTTATTACCAAGCTGCTGGTCCTGCGCGGCCTGCGGATCGGGCTGGTCCAGAATGTCATGCAGCGCATCCTGCACCTTGCCCGGCAAACGGTCCGGCCCGATCCCCACCACACCAAAGCCCACCATAGCCTGCCAGCCCGCCTGCTCGAAATAGCTGCGCGCGCTCAGTTCCGTGCGGCTGACATAACGGCGGTCATCGGCGGCCGGATGCTCGAGCGACTGGGGCGCGATGACCGACCCGCCCAACCGGAATTCCCAAAGCGAGAAAGGCGCCACAGGTGCCCGCCCCGTCCAGTCCGCCCCCGCAAGAACGGACAGGCTCAGACCGCCGGTCTGCCAGCGGTCATGACCGTCACCGATCAGGTCATTATAATGGAACCGCGACCAGCCCAGATAATGGATCCCCTGCGCGGGCAGCGTCTCGACCACAGCGGCGGTCTCCGCCCGAAGCGGTGCCGCAGCCCCCAGCATCAGCGCCAATGCCCCGATCACCCCATAGCTCTGCCTGTGCATCCTACGCTCCCTCAGCGGTCTTTCTGCGACCCTGCCACAGCCGCAATGCGCCGCAAACGCCTTGTGCACCGCCAGCCGCTCATCCCTGCGCGGCGTTGCAAGCAGATCACGCGCGCGCTGCGGCAAGTGGCCCCAAGACCACAATCACGCGCAAACGCCTTGCTCCCATCCGCAGTTGGTGATTGATGGATCCTGTTCCGACAGCCAAAGGCGAATCCACCACCGGCCTAATCCCCGCGTGATGCCGGATACCCGATGGCGAGTAACGGACACTCAGCCCCGCCGCTGCCACGGGGGGCCTTTGGGTGCCACCCTTAGCTGCTCGCGGGGGTGGCACCTCTCCTCGCGAAACTTTCTTTCGCGGAGTCCCTGCAGAACGAGGCATTACAAAAGCGGATGGCTGTTTTGCCTGTTCTTCCGTTGCCGGTTGCGCTAAAGCTGCGCTCCGAAAGCAGGGGCGCATGCGCCCTCGAAGCCATTGCCCAAAGAAAGGGAGCAGCCAATGCCCTATTATCGTTCCCGCAGATCGACCCATGGCCGCAATATGGCGGGCGCGCGCGGATTGTGGCGCGCAACCGGCATGACCGATAGCGACTTCGGCAAGCCGATCATTGCGGTCGTCAACTCCTTCACGCAATTCGTCCCCGGCCACGTCCACCTGAAGGATCTGGGTCAGATGGTGGCCCGCGAGATCGAGAAAGCCGGTGGCGTGGCAAAGGAATTCAACACCATTGCGGTCGATGACGGGATCGCGATGGGCCATGACGGCATGCTCTATTCGCTCCCCTCGCGCGAGATCATCGCGGATTCGGTGGAATATATGGTCAATGCCCATTGCGCCGATGCGATGGTCTGTATCTCCAACTGCGACAAGATCACCCCCGGTATGCTGATGGCCGCAATGCGCCTGAACATCCCCGTGGTCTTCGTCTCGGGCGGTCCGATGGAAGCGGGCAAGGTCACCATCAATGACCTCGAAAAGGCCGTCGACCTTGTCGATGCGATGGTCGTGGCGGCGGATGACAAATATACCGATGAACAGGTTGACGAGTTCGAAAAGAACGCCTGCCCCACCTGTGGCTCCTGCTCGGGCATGTTCACCGCCAACTCGATGAACTGTCTGGCCGAGGCGCTGGGTCTGGCGCTGCCGGGCAATGGCTCGATGCTGGCCACCCATGCCGACCGTAAGGAGCTGTTCCTTGAGGCCGGTCGCAAAATCGTTGAGATCACCAAGGCGCATTACGAGGACGAGAAGCCCGGCTTGCTGCCGCGCGACATCGCGACCTTCGAGGCGTTCGAAAATGCCATGTCGCTCGATATCGCGATGGGCGGCTCTACCAATACCGTGCTGCACCTGCTGGCGATCGCACATGAGGGCAAGGTCGATTTCACGATGGATGATATCGACCGTCTCTCGCGCAAGGTGCCGGTGCTGTGCAAGGTCGCGCCCGCCAAGGCCGACGTGCATATGGAAGACGTGCACCGCGCAGGCGGCATCATGGGCATTCTGGGCGAAATGAACCGCGCGGGTCTGATCCATGCCGATTGCCGCACCGTGCATTCGGAAAGCATGGCAGAGGCGCTGGCCAAATGGGATATCGTCACCTCGAATTCCGATACGGTCGACGCGTTCTACCGTGCCGCCCCGGGCGGCGTCCGCACGACCCAGGCCTTCAGCCAGTCGAACCGCTATAAGGAGCTCGACCGGGATCGCGAAAACGGCGTGATCCGCTCGGGCGAGCATGCCTTCTCCAAGGATGGCGGCCTCGCCGTGCTCTTCGGCAATATCGCCCTGAATGGCTGTATCGTGAAAACCGCAGGGGTGGATGATTCCATCCTGAAATTCTCCGGTCCGGCCCGTGTGTTCGAAAGCCAGGACGACTCGGTCTCGGCCATCCTCACCGGCAAGGTCAAAGAGGGCGAAGTGGTGATCATCCGCTTCGAGGGGCCGCGTGGCGGACCGGGCATGCAGGAAATGCTCTACCCCACCTCCTACCTCAAATCCAAAGGTCTGGGCGCGAAATGTGCGCTGCTGACCGACGGGCGCTTCTCGGGGGGCACTTCGGGCCTGTCCATCGGCCACGTCTCGCCGGAAGCCGAAGAAGGCGGCACGATCGGTCTGGTACAGGATGGCGACCTGATCGAGATCGACATTCCCAACCGCACCATCAACCTCGCCGTGGCCGAAAGCGAACTGGCTGCCCGCCGCGAGGCAATGGGGCCGCTGCCGTGGAAACCCAAAGCGCCGCGCAAACGGGCGGTCTCCACCGCGCTCAAAGCCTATGCAATGCTCGCCTCCTCGGCGGCCAAAGGCGGCGTGCGTATTCTTCCGGAAGACCAGTAACCACAGGCGCCCGCAGGAGGATCGGCCAAAAGGCCGATCCGACATATCGCGCAAAACCCGCCCCTCGGGCGGGTTTTTCCGTTTAGCAGAACGGCCGCATCCTATTCGGCGGGGCTATGCAGTTCTGCATGGTCGCCCTCCCCCGCCGGCTGGTCTACCCTGTGCTCGGGCAGGATCAGGGACAGCAGGATGGCGCTCAACCCCGACAGGGTGATCGGCGTGGCCACAACCTGTTTCAACAAGACCGGAAGATGCTGCGTCGCCTCCGGCACCAATGTCACCCCGAGCCCCAACCCAAAGCTGACGGCCATGATATAGACCTGACGCTGATCCATCGGCTGGCTCGCCAGAATACGGATACCCGCCACCGCAATCGTGCCAAACAGCACAAGCGTCGCCCCGCCAAGAACCGGCTTCGGGATCAGCGTGAACACCGCCCCCAGAATGGGAAAGAACCCGAGGATCACCAGAATAGCGGCGGCATAAAGCCCGACATACCGCGAGGCCACGCCCGTCATCTGGATCACCCCGTTATTCTGGCTGAAGGTCGTATTGGGGAACGTATTGAAAATCGCCGCCAAACCGGAATTCACCCCATCGCCCAGCACCCCGCCCTTGATGCGTTTCAGATACAGCGGCCCCGCGACAGGTTGCCCCGAAATCACCGAACTTGCCGTCAGATCGCCCGAGGTTTCGATCGCCGTCACCAGATAGAGAAAGGCCACCGGAACGAACAAACCGAAATCGAAATCCAGCCCGTAGCGGAACGGAATCGGCAGGGCAAAAACCGGTGCTTTCGCCAAAGGCGCCAAGCTGACCATTCCCAGCCCCGCTGCAACAAGCGTCCCCACGACGAGCCCGATCATGATCGCGCCAATCCGCAACATCGGCTTGCCAGTGAAGGTGCAGATCAAGACCACCGCCGTCACAATCGCCCCCAACAGAAGGTTGACCGGCTGCCCCAGATCCTCGCCCGCCATCGCCCCGCCCGCAAAGTCGGTAAAACCAACCTTCACGAGGCTCAGCCCGATAATGGTGATGACGATGCCGGTGACCGTGGGGTTAATAATCCGCTTCAGCCGATCCATGAATTGCGACAGCACGATTTCGACCAGACAGCCGACAAGGCACAGGCCGAAAATCATCGCCAGAATATCCTCGGGCGTGCCACCACGGGCCTTCACACTCATCCCTGCAGCAAGGATCGCCCCGAGAAAGGCAAAAGACGTGCCCTGCAGGCTCAGAAGCCCCGATCCGACCGGCCCGATCCGTCGGCATTGGATAAAGGTCGCGACCCCCGAGACGAAAATCGCCATCGAGATCAGGTAGGGCACCTGCTCCCCCAACCCCAAAACGCCACCAATCACCAAAGTCGGCGAGACGATCCCGACAATCGCCGCAAGGATGTGCTGGAAGGCGGCCAGAGCTGCGCGCGCCGGCGGAGGACGGTCCTCGAGCTTGTAGATCAGGGAGACATGGTCGGCCATCTTGCGCTCCTTTCGAGGGATAGTTTCCCCGATTGGGCGCCGCAGACCGGTCAAAGGGAAGCAAAGCCGCCACAACCCTTACGCGCATCGCAAAAAGACCCGAAAACTTGCAAATAAAATAGGCGGACCGCTCGGGCCCGCCCAAAAACAGATCGCCTCGGAAAGGTTCAGGCGAGGCGGCGTTCGATCGCCATGCCGGCAAACATCGCGACCACAAAGACCAGTCCGCCCCAGCCGCCATAGCTGAGCGAGGCCATCGCGGGTCCCGGACAGAAGCCGCCCAGCCCCCAGCCCACACCAAACAACAGCGCCCCCAGCACAAGCTTGCCATCCAGTCTGGTCGAGGGTTTGCCCGGATAGGCCTCGCCCATCGGCGAGGTCTTGCGTTTCGCGGCAACCCGCCATGCCACGACCATCGGCAGAACAGCCCCGCCCAGCACAAATATCAATGTCGGATCCCATGCGCCAAACACATCCAGAAAGCCGCGCACTTTCTGGGTGTCGGTCATGCCCGAGACCATAAGCCCCAATCCGAAGATCACCCCCGACAGCAACGAGACAAGAACACGCATCAGATCACTCCCAGAAGATGACGCGCCACAGCCACGGCAATCATGCCGAAGCCGACATAGACGCAGGTTGCAACAATCGAACGCAGCGAAAACCGCGACATACCGCAGACGCCATGTCCCGAGGTACAACCATTTCCAAGCCTCGCCCCGAACCCGACCAGAAGTCCGGCCACAATCAACACAAGAAAGTTGCCGCTCGCATGTGTCTCCGGCGCACCCCAGACAAGCCCCACAAGCGCAGGCGCTCCAACAAGACCCAAAGCGAAGGCAACCCGTTCTTTGAAGACCTGCCCGCCCGGCTGCATCAATCCGGCAAGGATACCGCTCGCCCCCATAATCCGCGCATTGACCAAGAGCATGACCACGGCGGCACCGCCAATCATCAAGCCCCCCAATAGCCCCCAGATCCAGTCCAATGGCACGCTCATCCCGGCCTCCATGTCGCCAAGCAAAACTTCAAGACGATATGTAGCACAACACATTCCGCTTTCAATATACGAATGTACTTAAAAACACCGCTGAGCTTTCTGAGCTATGCCCCATCCCTTGGACAGGATCTGGCGTAAATTACGCTATTCGTTGTACCTGCTGATCGGGTTGGTTGATATCATTTCTCTGCCAACAGACCATCGCCGGAGGCTGGCCGCCCAGGGCTGAATGCGGGCGCTGATGGTTATAGAAGGTCATCCAATTCCGGATAGCCGCCTTTATCTCCGACCCAACGCACGCTGCTCGCTAGATTTCGTCCACGACCAGTTCGCGGGCGGCCAGCGCTTCCGTGTATCGACCCACTGAAATCCTGCTCATGCTACAATGGAGAACGTAGCCATGAGTAAGACGATGGAAGACAGCATCAAACGGTGGACGGCGAAGCGAAAGACGGCGCTCGTCATCGAGATCATTCAAGGCAAGACCACCGTGTCGGAAGCGAGCCGGTCGTTCGACCTCACACCCTCCGAGATCGAGGGCTGGGTCGATGATGCCAAGCGCGGCATGGAGAACTCGCTGCGGGCCAACCCCCTCGACATCCGCGAGCAATACGAGAAGCAGCTCCGGGACCTTCAGGAGGCCTACGGCGAGGCGATGCTGGAGCTGCGGGCGCGAAAAAAGCTCCAGGCCCTGTTGGATGCGCAGGACGGGAATTGATCCGTCGCATTCAGCAGGGCCTCCTGGCAGAGGGCGTCGTGGTGTCGATCACAAAGCTCTGCGCTTGGTTCGGCATTCCGAGGCGGACGGTCTATTACAAGCCGGTGAAAGCCGCGCCGAAGGTCGATCCCCGCTTCGCCGAGCCGATCAAGAAGATGATCGAGGAGGAACCGTCCTTCGGTTATCGCACGGTCGCCTGGCTCCTGGGCTTCAACAAGAACACGGTGCAGCGGATCTTTCAGATCAAGGGCTGGCAGGTTCGCAAGCGCGCCGTGGGCATGCGCCCCCGTATTCAGGCCGTGCCGTCGGTTGCCGCGGCGCCGAACGAACGTTGGTCAACCGATCTTGCCCGCATCTGGACCGGCAAGGACGGCTGGGCCTCTCTGGCGTTGGTGATCGATTGCCACACCCGCGAGCTGTTGGGCTGGCACCTGTCAAAATCCGGCAAGGCCACGACCGCCAGCGCTGCCTTGGAGCATGCCTTGATCGCCAGGTTCGGCACTCTGGGCAAGGTCGAGGAGGCGTTCCTTCTACGCTCGGACAATGGTTTGGTCTTCACCAGCCACCACTTCACGAAGATTGTCCGCAGCTACGGGCTGAAGCAGGAGTTCATCACGCCACACTGCCCGCAACAGAACGGCATGGTTGAACGCTTCATCCGGACATTGAAGGAGCAATGCGTGCATCGAAATCGTTTCGACAGCATCCAGCACGCGATGCGCGTCATCGGTGACTGGATTGCCTTCTACAACGACCGCCGCCCTCATCAGGCTCTTGCCATGCGCACGCCTGCCGAGGCATTCAGATTAGCGGCTTAACCTGAGCAGATTCAGCTGGGTCGATACATCCGGGTGCTCAACGTGGTCGACGATGTCACCCGTGAATGTCTCGCGGCAATCCTGGATACCTCGATCTCGAGGCGCCGTGTCGCGCGTGAACTCACGGCCCTGATCGAGCGTCGTGGAAAGCCCGGCATGGTTGTCAGCGACAACGGAACCAAACTGACCAGTAGCGCCATTCTGCGATGGTGTTCCGAACACAAGGTCGAATGGCACTACATCGCGCCGGGCAAGCCCATGTATCGACCCAGCTGAATCTGCTCAGGTTAAGCCGCTAATCTGAATGCCTCGGCAGGCGTGCGCATGGCAAGAGCCTGATGAGGGCGGCGGTCGTTGTAGAAGGCAATCCAGTCACCGATGACGCGCATCGCGTGCTGGATGCTGTCGAAACGATTTCGATGCACGCATTGCTCCTTCAATGTCCGGATGAAGCGTTCAACCATGCCGTTCTGTTGCGGGCAGTGTGGCGTGATGAACTCCTGCTTCAGCCCGTAGCTGCGGACAATCTTCGTGAAGTGGTGGCTGGTGAAGACCAAACCATTGTCCGAGCGTAGAAGGAACGCCTCCTCGACCTTGCCCAGAGTGCCGAACCTGGCGATCAAGGCATGCTCCAAGGCAGCGCTGGCGGTCGTGGCCTTGCCGGATTTTGACAGGTGCCAGCCCAACAGCTCGCGGGTGTGGCAATCGATCACCAACGCCAGAGAGGCCCAGCCGTCCTTGCCGGTCCAGATGCGGGCAAGATCGGTTGACCAACGTTCGTTCGGCGCCGCGGCAACCGACGGCACGGCCTGAATACGGGGGCGCATGCCCACGGCGCGCTTGCGAACCTGCCAGCCCTTGATCTGAAAGATCCGCTGCACCGTGTTCTTGTTGAAGCCCAGGAGCCAGGCGACCGTGCGATAACCGAAGGACGGTTCCTCCTCGATCATCTTCTTGATCGGCTCGGCGAAGCGGGGATCGACCTTCGGCGCGGCTTTCACCGGCTTGTAATAGACCGTCCGCCTCGGAATGCCGAACCAAGCGCAGAGCTTTGTGATCGACACCACGACGCCCTCTGCCAGGAGGCCCTGCTGAATGCGACGGATCAATTCCCGTCCTGCGCATCCAACAGGGCCTGGAGCTTTTTTCGCGCCCGCAGCTCCAGCATCGCCTCGCCGTAGGCCTCCTGAAGGTCCCGGAGCTGCTTCTCGTATTGCTCGCGGATGTCGAGGGGGTTGGCCCGCAGCGAGTTCTCCATGCCGCGCTTGGCATCATCGACCCAGCCCTCGATCTCGGAGGGTGTGAGGTCGAACGACCGGCTCGCTTCCGACACGGTGGTCTTGCCTTGAATGATCTCGATGACGAGCGCCGTCTTTCGCTTCGCCGTCCACCGTTTGATGCTGTCTTCCATCGTCTTACTCATGGCTACGTTCTCCATTGTAGCATGAGCAGGATTTCAGTGGGTCGATACACCCATGCAGAACGGTTTCGTCGAAAGTTTCAACGGCCGGATGCGTGACGAACTGCTCGACGAGACCATGTTCTGCAATCTGGCTAATGCCCGTGTTGTGATCGCAACTTGGGTCACAGACTACAACACCGAGCGTCCCCATTAGGCCCCAGATTACCAGACCCCGACTGACTACGCGCGGGCCCTGACCACCGCAATCGCCCGCCCCGCTGCTCCAGAGGAAAGCCCCATGGCCGGTCAGTCGGGCCACGGCTGAAGACAAATCATATAGAAATGACTCTGGATCCACAATTTCCGGAAAATCGTTTACGATCAACGAGCGTTGGTAATTTCGTAAAGGCCTCGGAAGATCGAACGGTGTTCCGGAGGTGCTTAGTTCGTTCCCAGAACCCTCACCCTTCACGACCCTTGTCGCATCGAGATTACTCAATACCCAATCGCTCGATCACGTTAGCGCGCCGCTCCATTGCGCGTTTAAGCGACCAGTTGTCTACGGCTTCGGAAAGAGGCTGGATCGTGGGATCCATGCTCGAAACCTCTTCAGCACAGATTGATACCAGCTCTTTCTCAGGTGCCATTGCTAACGACATCACGTCTTTATCGGTGGCATCATGAGTTAAAATGCGAATAAAGGTAGGCCCCCACGGGGGCTCTACCTTTTCACTCAGAATATACAATGCCGCGCTTAACCAAGCAGTCATAATCTGACAACGTGCCATCCAGCATATGATGATTGAAAACCCACTTTCTTAGGCTGTCACCCTGCGCCGTCAACATATCACGCTCCGATAGTAAACGCCGCAAGACCTTAACCCATTCAGTGGCTTTGTTGTTCACTAGATAAAGACCGTCTACGTGCTGTCCTTTCAAAAATTCTGAATAACTCGGAACGTCTGAAGCAATTACGGGTAGGCCGAGCGCAGCATAGTCTAGCAGTTTCAACCAAGACTTACCTCTGTTGAACTCAGTATTCATCAGCGGAGCAATCGCTATATCAATTCCTTCTACATTTTCCTTAAGGAAAGGAACAAACGAGCTGTAGCTTTTTGCATCATTGGGGATTTCGATCACATCAACCCAAGGAGGCAGCCCCGTGTCGCTAGTGATACCAATGAGACTCAGTTTAATTTCGCCCAATTCCGCTCGCAAACTTTCGATAATAGGCAATACAAACCTTAGATCTTGGTCATGAGTTTTAGTTCCCATATACAAAATTCTATATGCGGACTTAACCCCTTTCACTACCGAACCGGCCCATAGTTTATTTGAAAGCAAATTTGGTACGATGGTCACTTTATGATTTAAGTGAGCAATTTTTTCCTGCAAGAGCTTTGTAGACACAGTTACAAGTGCCGCATGACGCAACATCTTTTCTAGAAACGGGGCATAGGCACCGTATTTGCCAGTTGGATCTTTATCATCAGGAACCGAAAGCAAATCATCGTCCAATTCCATAATGTAGTTAAAGCGTTTATCAGCGCAGACACTAATAAAACGATCAATTAACGAGGCCGGCATTACGTCACGCTGTATAATAGCCCCATCGATTTCCCCATCCGCGATATTTGCAAGCAATGCAGACGGTGACATACGTACGTAAATGACTTCGCGATCTATAGATTTGCGCGTTCTTTCCCACATTCTAATTTCTGTCGATGCATTAGCTTTAGACAGGTTTTTATCAGCCGGTGAAACTACCGCAATCAAGGGTGCAACTGAAAGACCTCGCGCTTGGCGATAAACATTCAGATATTTCGCGGCCATCAAACGTGTAGATTGACCAAGTCCACGCCCTGTCTGCCACCTACGTAATGAGGCTCCTGCTTTCGTTTGCTCCGCCGTGTCGAACCCTATTTTCACAATATTATCGACGGCTCGGGAAACATCATTATGATTAATAACCCAACCACAGCCACTCTCGGAGACGCGTTTAGCAACATTCTCAAAATTCAGCACAAAGGCAGGCAAACCCACTGACCATAGCTCAGTCAATGTATGGCAATAGGTCTCGTCCCAGATGGAGAAAATAGCGCCACAATGCGCACCAATTTTGGCAGCCTTTGCCGCAAACTCTTCGCGCTGATATCCACCATGCAAGATCAATCTAGGGTGTGAGATGCCCACTGAGTCATCAATTTTTCCCAGCACATGGAACTCGATAAGTCCTAACTTATCTTCGCTTAAGATATCACGAATAAAATTCAGACCTTTAGCAACGCTAATGTTGCCAGGAACCAAAATGCGCAGAGGTTTTCCGTGCTCGACAGGCATGGCAATATTTTTGAAAGAAGCAAAATCTCTCCCATGCGGGATAACGAAAAAACGATCACTATTTATTGCCGGCATCTGCCTGAGGATAGTCGCACGAGCGCTATCAGACGTAGTCACAAAAGCGTCGCAAGCCAGCAGCGACTTTTCAAAGCGCCTCCGCCAAAATTCCAGCCAACCTGGTGACAAGCTTGGCATGCTGTTTTGAGGCCAAAGCTCTTGGGATGCAGAAGCGTCTGATTTGTCAACGCCGTCTGGGCAATACTCACCCCTATCATTCAAAAGCTTGACCGTAGGGCATAGCGAGTAAAAATCATGGAAGGAGTAGACGACGTCGCAACCACTCTTCTTCGCTAAGGTAGGCAAAGATAAGCTATGCCAAGCCAAATGCCTGATGTGAACGATACTGAAATCGTATTTTTGCAGCCAACTCGATACGATATAATCGTATTCGGCAGAGGTATGCGAAATTGGCTCTATTGCCTCTTCTAAAACGCAATGCTCTACAAGTTCCAGTGAACCGTTACATAGGCGGCTTAGAAAAAGCTCTTTTCCGGAACAGCGCAGAAGCCAAGAATCAAACCCATCAGAAAGATTTTGCATTAAATCCAGATTAGTTTGAGGCGTCCCTCCTGACTGCGTCGCGACAACAAACAAAATGCGATCTTGCAGGTTAGGATAGTAGTCACAGTCCCGATATGCCTGCCTTGCCCTGAAGCGCGCCAACTGAAGATCGGCACCACTAGAGAATATTTTTATCGCTTGAGAGTATTCAGGATAGCGCTCGTCGACAACTGCTCTACCAGCAGTAATCAAGCCAGTTTTTTCAGAACCAAAACTCTTATTTCGATCATGAAAAACATACGTGCAATCATCCACGAGATTGGTCCAGCCAGCCCGTCCCGCACGCATACAAAATTCGTTTTCCTCGCCGTAACCGCGCGGGAAAGCATCCGCATCGAGCTTGCCAATTTCGTCCATACATTCGCGGTTCACAAACATACAGAACCCATTTCCGGTAGGAACTCTCGGATATATTGCCAGGCTCCTACGTCGGAAAGCACGAGCAAACTCGATCTCGCTGATACCAACAGGGAGATCATTTTCATTACCAATATTGGGGGCTGAAAATGCACCGGCCCGATCTGACATGGGTGTTACTGTTGCGACTTTAGGTCGCGATGAGGCGGCCCTTAAAATACCATCGAGCCATCCTGGAGTTACTCGCGCATCAGAATTAAGAAAAATAGCATGCTTCGAACCAATAGCATCTATCCCTCGGTTAATTGTGCGCGTGAAACCTTGATTAGTATGGTTATGAAGAACGTGCATGTTCCGGTTTACAGTCGCGGTCTCAAGCAGTCCCGAGATGCGAGCGTCTGGAGAGCAATCGTTGATAAAAACAATCTCAAGCTCAGGCGGGCTATAATTTGCTAGGCGCTCAATACACACCTTTACGTCGTCAAAAGCATTATATACGGGAACAATCACCGCAACGTCCTCGGGCCTTATTAGCTCCGAAAGCGATGGGACACAGGAGCGTTTCCGCGCATCGTCTTTAACGTGAAACTCTTTTGAAACAGTTTCGCCCGAGGGCAGTTTTATAGCTAAAATATGCGCACCAACTTCAAGCCTATTCAGAGGCAATTTGAGCTCAATGCCACCCTTACCTGCGGACATACCAGCTTTAAATAGATCTTGGCGAGGACAGTTGTTGGTAGCGTGACAAAAGAACACGCCATCAATGAGAACCTCCACAGAAGAAATTTTCGCGACATCTTCAAGGTTGACCACCCAGCCTCGAACGACGCCATTTTCAACCCGCTCAACCCTCCCCTTCCAATTTGCGGGAATAGGCATCGGCACAGGAAGAGAATGTGAAACTTCCACATTAGCTATATCAGATGTCTTCTCGAAGACAGGCTCAACGAATTCGCGCACTATTTGTGAAGAAATAAGTTCTAAATGATCAGAAGAGCGAATGATTGAAACAACCGATGAGCCACGCTTTTCTGGAGCACTCGCCCAAACACATTCGAACCCAAAGCAACCATCGCCATGACCAGCCTCGGCGACATCTTTACGACTAAGATTTGCCAATATTGACATGCCGACCGGAACACCGTCGACCAAAACATCAACTGAAAGTGGCACAGAAGAATCTTCAAACTTCACCCAACCAACAATTTGCCCGTCGACTGCTAGATCCACATTGCCCAGAACTGTCGTTGCACGCCCCATCAATCGCCGAAGCGTCTTTACGCACCTGCCTTGGATATTCATGTTATTGGCCACATTTTAATGAAACTAATTCACCAAAACGTATTGTTTTTTTGCACGATACACAAGCATCGCATGCCATTAACGATATGTTAATTAGCATCCTTGGTTAATTCATTCAAACCATATCTCGATGGCACTCAGAGAACACGGCGAGCAAAACTGAGTACAATACCCTTCACGACATTATTCGCCTCGAAACAACTCGGGACCTTTATCGCCCATAGCTACTAAAGGAACACTATAAGGCTGCATACTTTCTTCGCGGACGCGGCGCTCAATTTCGTCCAAGGCAGCCTCCGGATCATTAAATGGAACACCCTGAAGCTGCCACGGTGCATACTGCCACCATTTAACGCTCAAAAGTCTCTCTCTCAGCTTTTCCGCAAACCTGAAACGAATAAGTTTGGCCGGCACCCCACCAACGATCGCGAACGGTTCCACATCTTTCGTAACGACAGCGTTCGCCCCAATAACGGCACCGTCGCCTATGGTAACGCCAGCGATGATCTTAGCACCATTTCCGATCCACACGTCATTGCCAATGATGGTTTTCCGACTTAATTCTCTGGTCGCCAGCTTGGACAAGCTAGGATCTGGAGCATAAGCTTCATAAGCTGACTTAAAAGGAAAAGCGGCACCAACCTTTAACTTGAAACGTTGATCAAATTGGAACGGGCTCATAGATAGCCAGTTCATAGTATGGTTGAATTGTCCAATATTCACGCCTGCAGCGATCGAACAATACCTACCGAGTTCGGTGGCATATGCATCCCCTGAAACCGAATAAGAAAAGGCTCCAAAAAGACAGGCACCATGAACCGCCATATCCGAAAGCCTAGCGGGCGGCTCCACTGAGGATCGACTGCTCAGAATGTTAACGACACGCTGAGAAGCATCGACGCCATATTCAGCGAGTGCATTTTTTCGCTCCACTGGCGTTGTTAATATTTCTTGATTTTCAGACACGGCGGATGACGTTTTCTTTGTAGCAGTCAGCTTGCGCGCATTGTCACACCAAGCTCGAAGCTTTGCGGTTTCCTCATCCCATGAATGGATTGCCCTACCCAATATAGTTTTCAAACGGGACATATCTTCCTCGTAAGCATCTAGCAGAAATTCGATGTCATCTGCAGAAATGAGCAAAGGGTGCCCCTTTACCGAAATCCCTAAAGGGTCAATCTCACGCCTTGAGCCAGCATTAGAGGGCTCTGATAACTTAGGGGGTAAGAATTCTTCATCTATATTAAGAAACTTACAGATCTTTTTAAAACCGGTGACTGGATCACGGATAATATCATCTTCAAAAATCAAAACTTCGATACGATCTATGCCGACACGCTCCGCCCAAGCAGCCAAGTGCGCGCCATAGAAACCTATATCGAGAATACCAAGCGAATTCGCTGACATTTTAAGAGTATGATTCTGAGGGATTCTCTCACGCTTTACATGATGCCCAAAAGCCGAAATTGCACGCCACACTGGATGTCGAAGAGATACAATAAAATCAACATTGTTACCTAACACGGCCTCCACAGCGCCAGGAATATCAGCGTTATGGTTTGAAGGTGGTTGCGTTTTAGAACGAGCACGATCTGTCGTCCAAAAATAACCAGGCGTTTTCTCACCAACACGCTTGAAATTATCAGCCTCTGTAAAATGAGCTTCGTAAGCTTCGCGCAGCTTTTTATCTGCGAAATCTGGTTTATTAAAATACAGTAGTTCAACAGCCTTAGGCATAAACACCTCAGGATGCTGCTTCAAGCAATCGTAAATCCACGTGCAGCCAGCTTTTTGAGCGCCCAAAATCAGAAAATCCGGCAGCTTCATGCTGTCACTCCGTGTTTAATTGCCTGCAACGCAGCTTACACCTGTTTTCAAGCCGACTGCAACAAAGAGCCAAAGATGTGAAACTTCACTGTTTTCCTCCACAAATTTCCCCTTTCTATAATACCAATAAAATAAGTCCTTGAAGGATGAACCTAACCTTTTAGATAGGTTTTCAAGATATACCGAACCATGCATATAGGCAGCCGGAATAACGATTGACTTGGTTCGTATATATCGAGTTACAGGGGAGCCCGATGGCTCCCCTTTTTAATTATAAGGCGCATGCATCAAGACTTGGCATAGCCCTGCCTTTTCTGACGATGGCGCTGAAGAGCTGCAGCCAAACTTGTCCTGAGCTCATCATCCGTAGTGTAGGAAGACACCTCGACCAGCTCGACATCCGCTCTTTGCAGAACACGCTTCTTCACCGCGTCACGCGCCGCCGCGTCAGAGCTCATATGATGGCCGGAGCCCTGATATTCCATTGCAACAGCTGCATTCCCCAGGGAGTCAATAATCAAGAAATCCACGCGCTTGCTGTTGTAGGATTTAAAAGCGCGTTTCCGCTGGCTCTCGGTCCCGCTCTTACGCGATGTCTGCACGAAGGCACCAAGTCCAACTTCAGCGAAGATGCGCCAATTTTGCTTTTCGGAGGCAAGCAGCTCCTCTGCCACCCGAAACTTTCTGAAGGCTTCTTTGTTGATGGGGCGTGTCGTTTGCAGATCGACTTGCTCCACGAAACGAAGCTGGTTGCCGGTATCCCCTACAGAGAACTCCGCAGATTTGGCCCGCCTTCGGTTTTGGTCGATTTTCGCCCAAACATAGGTGGCACCAGCCCCAAGAATCGCGCCGAATAATATGTCGATGATCATGGCCGTCCTAAAAGAAATTATAAATACGGCACTTTTGTAATAATCAGTCGCAGGAGCTTCAAGCATCCCGATAAAGGGGAGCCACACGGCTCCCCTTTTCCTTTCCCATCAGGCCGCGTTGCGCACCCAGAGCACACCGTCATAGGCGTAGCCCGACAGGAGCGTCTGCACGAGCTCCAACCGGCCAGTCCCGTCCGTCGTGAACTGCGCCGAGACGATCGAGGTCGGGTCCGCCGTGCCGCTATGCTCGACACTGGTGCCGTCCGATCCCGTCCAGAGCGCATTGGTCACGCTGGTCGATTTGCGCGAGGCCGTGAAATCGATATCGAGCACCGTGTTCGGGGCCGCATACAGCTCGATCTTCACCGCCTGCGCGGTGTTCCACGAACAGGACCGGCGCGTGAACTCGATGTAATCCAGAGTGCCCTGCCACTCGGCGTTCCCGTCCGCACGGCCCGTCGAGTTATACAGCACCGCCGCCCCCGTATAGGTGCCCTTCGCCGTCAGGCCCCCATAGCTGCCGTCGTAGTTCAGCACCTTGTCGGCAGGGCCATCGAAATAGGCCCCCGTTTCGGTGAAGCTCAGCCGGTGACAGCCATGCACGATCTGCGGCGAGATCAGCACGAAGGCGTTGATCGCGGGCGCGGTGATCTGTGGCGCAAAATCCGCCCAGCCGAAGCGGACCGCCTTCCGGCTGCCCCTGACCAGCGGCGCCAGACGCTCGGCAAACCAGCCGCGCAGTCGCGCCTGCCCGTCCGCGTCCGGATGCACGATGTCATCGGTCTCGAAGAAATGCGCCCGATGCGCATAGACCCAATCGTTGAAACAGGTCACGGCGGTCATGTCATCGTAATACCCGTCGGCAAACAGCGTGCTCTTGGCCGCCAGCAGTTTGGCCTTGAGCCAGCTGTTGTAATTGGCCGCGGTCGAGACCGCATCGGCCTTGGTGGTGACATAGGGCGTGCGCCAGCTGATATCGGACCAGAGCACCTGCCCCGGGCGCGTGGCGATGACCGCAAGCATGGCGTCGACCTCGGCCTCGAAAGTCGCCTGATCCTGAGCATTGGTCGCGTTATTGCCGCCCGCATGCAGGCAGAACAGCGTGTCATCGCCGGGATAGGCGTCCAGCGCCTCCTGCAGGAGCGGCATGAGTTGGGCCACCGTATAGCCGCCCACCGCGCGGCAGCGCACCTCGACCCCCGGCGCGCCATTGGCCGCCAGCCTGGCCTCCATATCGGCCCAAGAGCCGCCCGAGGAATCCTCGGCAAGGCTGGCCCCGCCGAAGGTGCGGTTCATGATCGAGGCCCCGACAAAGACGAGCCGCTTGAAACGCTTGCGCCCCGCCGGACGCCCGCCCAACGCCCGCAGCGGGCGCGACACCGGCCCCGCCCCGAGCGCGTTCACCGCCCGCAGTTGCAGCAGGTGGCTGCCGGTGCCAAGCGCCAGCGTGTAGCTGCCGCCCGCCACATCGGGCAGCGCGGTCCAGCTTGCCCCCTGATCGAGGCTGTATTCCAGCGCGGTCAGCGGGCTACCGCCATCATAGGGCGCGACCAGATCGAGCGTCACCTCGCCCTCGCCCGCCCCCGGCGCAAGCCGTGCCTCGCGCACCGGCTGTGGCAACAGCACCCCCGCATGCGAGACGCTGGCCGCCCCGCCCATCAGCCCCCAGGCCCAAAGCGTATCGGCCCCCGCGATGCCGGGAAACAGCGTGGCGATCTCCACATCGCGCAGCGCCCCTGCCGGAAGCCGCTGCGCCCCCGCAAGGCTGCGCGGTGCCTCATCGCCTACGCCGGCCAGCAGGTAAATGTCGAAGCCGCCCGAGTTCTGCACCCGTGCCGCCTGCGCATCGGCCCGCATCAGCGCGACAAATTCACCCGCAGGCAGCGGGAAGGTATAGCTGACCATAACGGTCCTCCTGTTCTGAAACGGATAGAGCCGGCGCGCGATCCGCCCGCGCGCCGGCAGAAGGTCATGCGGCCAGCGCCGCGATCTTGGCCTCGGCCAGATCCTGCAGCACCTGCGCCGAAGGGCCGAGCCTGCTGATCGCGTCGGGCACCGAGGTTCTGGCGTAATCGACGGCGGCCTGTGTCAGCGCCGTGGGGCCCGCCCCTGCCCCCAGCCGCGCCAGCGCGAGCTGCGCGCCGGTCATCAGCGCCGAATGCAGCGCCTCGCGGTGGCGGGCCTCGATCTCGATACCGAAGCGGCGTTTGACCTCGGCGGCGATCCAGCCGACCAGAGCGGTGACCGCCAGCGCCAGCAGTTGCAGGATGTGCGGCATCAGCGCCGCGATAATTGCGTCAAGCATTGGGAGATCCTTTCAGAGCTTGAGAAGATGGGAATGGAGCGCGCCGCGCGTGGCGGGGCCTGCGAGGCCGTCGACCGTCAGACCGGCCAGCCGCTGGAAGGCCCGCACATCGTTCGGGCCCTGCCCCAGCAGCACCAGCCCCGCGCGGGTATAGAGGGCCAGCCGGTCGGCATAGCCGTTCAGCCCGCCATTGATGCGGCGGGTGATCATCTCGATATCGCCTTTATCGGCATAGGCATTGAGGCTGCGCCCCGCCCCCGCCTGCCAGAACCAGACCGCCGACAGCCCGAGCCACGGATCGCCCATGACCGCATCGGGCACCGCCTCGAAATCCGGCCCCTCGGCCCAGGCGGTGAAGCGGGCATAATTCGCCCGCCCCGTGATCTGGATCGGCCCGCGCCCGCGAAAGCGGTAGCCATCGCCCGCCTGCAGATTGCCCAGATCGCGCCGCCCCTCATAGCGGCGCTGCGCGCGGGTCGGGCCCCAGGATTCGGCGGCATAGCGGAAACGCGCGCTTTCATGCGCGATCTGCGCGATAAACTGCGCCAGCCGGTGCGGCGGGGCCATATCTCGCGCGCGGGGATCGGCCAGACCGGCCACCACCGACCGCATAAGCGGGGTTTCCCGACGGCCTGCGATGGCCGCCAGATGTGCTGTGCTCAGCATGTGGTTTCTCCATGAAAAAACCCCGCCCAAAGGGCGGGGTGTGGGGGTTAGGGTTCGGGCGTCAAAAAGAATTAATAAATATTACTTTTTGGATTGACCCGAATATCTGATATTCTAGATGGACTCACCGAATTTGGCTGCTTTTTCAGGTATAGCTCTTCCGCATGCATACATATCAAACTGACAAAGTTCGGCGCCATATCGGTGAAGCTCTCGTGGCTTTCGGCTTGGCGGTGGTGGCATTCAACCTCTTGGGATGGAGCTTCGATCTTCAGCCCCTCGTCCGGTTTCCGGATGCGGCAATGGTGCCCAGCACGGCAATCAGCCTTGCCTTGCTGTTTATCGGCAGCGCGGCAGTTTTCGCCCTGCCTCCCAAAACCAAAACCGCAAGAATTTGCAGCCTTACGGCTGCGGTCATCGCAATCGTCAATATCGGATTGCGGCTGACCGCAGATCTGGATCTGGATTACCTCATCCCCAACCGGACAGCGGGCGACCGGATGTCCGGAGGCACGATCCTGTGCATCATGGTCAGCGCGGCAACGATTTTGGCGCTCTCTTCCGAAAAGCTGCGGAATTTCGAATTCCACCTCTCCGGTGCGATTGCCGGCCTTCAACTGATCATCGCCGTTTTCTTTCTGTGCCGTTTCGTTCCGGGCACACCGCAGGCCCCTCTCATCTTCGAGGCCATGTCACTCTACACGGCAGTTTGTTTTCTGGTCCTGTTCATCATCCTCTTCGTGGCAGCCGTCATCCTGCCGCTCCTGCAGCCGGAAGACATCGATGCGTGAGACCCCGCCAAACGGCGATCGTATGGCATCCACCTCCCGCAAAGTTACGGCGCGTCAGAATTCGCGCGACGCAGGTATATTCCTTGAACGGAGAGGGGATCGCGGCCTAGGCTAGGAACATCAACACGCATTGTTTTGATACCCTCAAAAAGGATACTTGGGCGCGGGTGGCAGCATAGTCCCGCGCCTCTTTCTTTTGGCCTATCTGGGGCAGATCCCGCCGCCTTCCGCAAGCTTCTGGCGACGGGGTAAAGACAAGGCTCAGATCAACCGACCGGCCCCCGAGCGGTTCGAAATGATCAGCTCGCGCGCCTCGGTCGCACCTTTGGCGGCCACGCTATATTTCAGCGCCACCTCCTCGAAGTCGAAACCCGCGAATATCTCACGGATCTCGGGCGTGTCATTGATCGACAGGATGAAGCTGCCCTTGATCTGCGCCAGCTGCGCAGCCATCACCGCGAACTGGCTACGGTCAAACAGACCCTTGCCGTAATCGCTCTCGCCGCCATGATAGGGTGGGTCGAGATAGAAGAGCGTGCCCTTGCTATCATAGCGGCGCACCAGATCGGCCCAATCGAGGCATTCGAACACGACCCCTTCCAGCCGCTCATGGGCATCTTCCAGAAGCGGCCCGATCCGCGACAGCGAGAACCGCGCGCGATCGGTCGAGACCCCGAACACCCCGCCCAGCTGGCCGCCGAAGGCCAGCCGCTGCAGATAAAGAAAGCGCGCCGCCCGTTCGAGGTCGGTCAGGCTTTCGGGCGGCGTGTTGCGCAGCCGTTCGAATTCCCGCCGCGACACGATTTGGAACTTCATCACCTCCATCAGCTGCGGATAATGGCGCTGCAGGATCCGAAAGAGATTGACGATCTCGCCATTGATATCATTGGCCACTTCCAGCTTCGGCTTGAAGCGCCGCCGCAGGAACACCCCGCCCATACCCACGAAGGGCTCGACATAGGCGTGATGATCGATGGCCTCGATCTTCTGCACGAGACGCGCCGAGAGGTGTTTCTTGCCGCCCAGCCACGGAGCAACGGGCTGGGCACTTTTGACTTGATTATACATATGATTCTGCCGGATACGGCGCCCGCCCTCTCTAGGGTCAGGCGACCATTCTTGCAGTAGCTTGGGTCGGTGCGGTTCGTTTGCGCGTGTCGCACGGTCGGGGTGCTGTAACACCCCGGCCCCTGAAATCAGGAGCCAAGCAAAAACCCCGCCGGAGGGGCGGGGTGTGTCAGTTCCAGAACTTTGATCGTGTGGGCCATAGGAAGGCCCTATCGCCATTCCGCCCATGACAGGCGTGACGCACATCTGAATAGCTATCGTTCAGCTGGTCCTCGGACAGGCCGACCACCAGCGCCTCGAACTCCATGCGCCCGACTGCGCGGATCTGCGGCCTGTCATCGAACCGCGCGGGCACCCGCACCGCCTGACCGTGGCGATCGCCCAGCCACCAGACAAGGCCGAGGAAATCGCAGCCCGAGCGGTACCGCTCGGCCCAGCCCCTGATCCGCACCCCCTCTTCGGTCTGCGTGACCTGCGTAATGTGCAACGGCCCCGAGACCGGCCAGAGCTGGCTTTCCACCCAGGGCGGCACCGTCACGAAGACCAGATAGCCCACAACCAGCCGGAACCAGATCTCGCGCTCCCGCAGAAGCTGCCGCCAAAGCGCCTCGAACATCACTTCTTCCCCGTGAACTTATGGCTTTGCGCGTCGATCATGGCGATCACGACCTTGGCCACCGACATGCCGCCCACCCCCGCCAGAAACCCCGCCGTGGTGGCGTCTCCGGCATCGGGCCACATACCGACGCCCGCCAGCCAGTTCGCAATCACCGGCCCCAGATAGCGGGCGAAGATCGCCCCCGTGATCACGGCGGTGACCCCGTCGAGGAGGATCCGCAGAAAGCTGATCGGGCTCTTGCCCTTGATCTCCATGATCCAGCGCACTGCGCCGCCGACCCCGCCCGACACATAGATCTGACCCGCCGCGCCGGTCGCCCATGTGATGATCAATGACAGGTAGAGCCAGATATTTTCCCAGAGGCTGGGGTCTTTTTCGGGCATTGTCTCGTCTTTCCGGTTGGCCGCGCATATCGGGATGCGCAGGTTTCCTCATAAAAAAGCCCGCCTCGGTGGGCGGGTCAGAGCGTGTCTTCAGGGGCGGGATCTTCGGGCGGGGCCTCGGGCGGCTCGGGCAAAGGCACCGGCCCGCTGTCCACCGTCACCGGCACGGGGAACCGCTGCGCCTCGGAGGCACTGTCCCCGATCGGCAGGAGGAGCGTGACGGTCCAGTCATCGCCATCGTGGATGGCGCTCTGGATGTAGCCTGCATCGGCGACCAAGCCGCTATCTCCCTCGAAGGAAATCGAGGTAAGGTCGTGATCAATGCCGTTGATGGCGATCGTATCACCTTGAACGATGAGCTCGTCGAGAGACGGGAGCAAGGCTCCATTCTGTGGAGAGAAGATGATCTGCATGACAGTGTTCCCCTTATTTCCAATATCCTTCCGCCTTACAGCGGACACTGATGGTGTTGCCCGACACGAAATCCGGGCAGCCGGTCATACGCCAGATTGAGACCGTGCAGGCGCTGTTTGTAACATTCGACATGCCGCACTGACCGACACCGCCAAGCCCGGGCTCCGTATTGTTTACGCTGTTCATATTGGGCGATGCATTCAGGAAGCTGATGCCACCCGCGAAGGCGTAAGGAAATGTCCAGACAGCCGAGAGGTTGCTCGGCGCGACGGTGGAGAGCGTCAGCGTCCTGGTGCATTCCATCCGGCCATCCAGAAAGAGCGTATAAGCCCCGTTGGAATTCGACCCACGCTGGAAAATCGGCTGCACGCCATCAACGGATTGATAAGTCGTCGCATTTGCCGCGCTATATTCCGGGATCCACGGCCCCCAATTCGTCTGGTCGAAATAACGCCGGTAGACGCGCCCGACGAGCGGGCTGGGATAGGTGGCGACGATGCTCTGGATCTTGACGCCCGTGTTCCATTCATAGGTATAGAGGAAACCGGCCATTCCCGTGCCATCGCCGAGATCGACGCGCGGCGTATTCTTAGACCCGACGCCGAAGGCGATATTCACGCCGCTGGGCGCATCATTCAGATCCATATTGGCCGCGATCTCGTTGGCATTGATTGCCCGCCCCATCAGACCGGCATCGTTGACCTTCATAAATCGGCCAGTGGTCGTGTCGTATTTGCTTTGCGCCACAGCCGAGCCAACCGGAAGGCCCGCAGAATTCAGCCCCAGAACCCCCGACTTCGAGAGAAGGGACCGCCCGTCCGCCGTCAGATCCGCCATCGCCATTGCGCCCGCGCCGGTGAAATAGGGCAGCTTGTTGGCGGCGCCGGTCAGATGGGCGAAGGCTGCGATATTCTCGGAGGGCACATCGCCGATCATGGTCTCGATCCAGTCGCCCATGTCCTGCATGTACTGGCCCATCACCGGAAACCAGCCGAGAAAGCCTTGGGCATCGGCGGCGAAGGTCGGGCTGCCAAGGATCGGCGGGTCATTGGGCGCGGGGGTGAGAGTGGGTTTTGCCATCAGGCGACTCCTGTCAGGGAAAGGGTTGCAATCGTGTGCCCGCCGCCCGAAAGCGCGGGGAAGAAGTCATCGGCCACGCCATAGACGGCGAGGGCGAAGGGCGTCATGTCATCGCCCGGGTAGAAATAGGCCGGCGCCCCGCGTGCCTGTTCGAGCGCGCGCTGGATGCGGCGGTTGGCGGTGGCCTCGAACGAGAGCTGCCATTCGGCCTTGCGGGCGGTGGCGCGTTTGACGATCGAGATATTGCCGAAATCATCCACCTCGCGGCGCGAGTAATCGGTGAAGCCCGATTTGGACCCTTCCAGCACCTCGCCCAGCAATTCGCCCCGCCCCATCACGATCTCGGAGACCGAGGCCGTGCCGCCGGGATTGGCGATGGTGATCTCGAGCGTGAAGCCCGACAGCGCGCCCAGATCGGCAAAGATCTGTTCGGGGTCGAAGCTGTCTTCATAGGTGAAGAAATCCAGCCAGCTCTGGATCGCGCCCGTGTCCAGCAGATTGGCGGTGCGGTCATAGACCACGCCGCCGCCACTGTCGCGGATCACCAGCTGCAGTGACACCGCCACCAGCCCGATAAAGGCCACCGCATCGACCCGCGCCGGCAGGCCGATGCGATAGGTGATCGCCTCGGGCCAGCTGGTGACCAGCCCGAGCGTCGCGTCAAAGGCCCGCCAGCGATTGGTCGAGCCAGTCGCCACCCAATATTGCGCCGACAGATCCGCCCCCTCGGGGGCAAAGCCGGAGTTCTCGTCCGCCAGACTTTCGTAGATCTGGTGACGGGCGGCCAGAATGACCCGCTCGCCCGTCTGATAGACCGCAGCGGCGTCCCATTCGGGATGGTCCTCCTCGGTCACATTCGTGGCCTGCATCGCCCCCGCGCCAATCGCCACGGGGATGATCATCAGAGCTTGGGTCATTGCGCCTCGGCCTCCCGCCGTTCTTCAAGGGTGCGGATCTTGCGCAGATCGCTATTGCCATTGAGCTGCAGCTGGCGGTTCTCCTGCCGCAGGCTCTTCAGCTCGGCGATCACCTCGCGCAGAAGCCCGTCCTGCGCGCCCTCCCCGCCCGAAAGCATCCTGCGGGTCTGGTCCGCCGTCCAGATCCGGCTGGCACCGGTGGCCTCCAGCTCGGGGCCGTTCTCGCCCACCAGCCGCAGCCCGCCGCCATGCAGCCCGCCGCGCGCGAATTGCGGGATCTCGATATCGACCCCCATCGCCTGCAGCTCCTGCGCCGCCGCCACCAGCGCCTCCTGCAGCCCCGATTGCTTGAGCTGTTCGGCGGCGGCATCGGCATTGAGCGTCTGCGCATAGGCCAGCGCTTTCTCATAGGCCGAGCGGTTGAGCGCATTGACCGCCGTCAGATAGGCCTCGCTGCCATCGGAGCGGCTGAGACCGGCCAGCGAGGGGTCGCTGGCGCTGGCCTTGAAGGTCTGGCCCGCCACCACATAGCTTTGCAGCCCCGTGCTGACATAGGAGCCCAGCTTCATCAGCTGCGTCACCGCGCTATAGACCGGCAGCGCCACCGCCTGCGCGGGCGAGAACGCGGCCAGCTCTTCGGCCAGCGCCGCATAGCTGGCCTGCGCCTGCGCCAGCTTCACCTCCTGCGCCTGGGCCTGGGCGAAGGCGGTCTGCGCCTGCACCGCGACCCGCAGCGCGTTGAGATGGTTGCGCAGCTGCACCATCGTCTCGCGCGCGGCCTGCAGCGGCACCTCGACCGTGCTGCCCAGCAGGCTGGCAAAGGCCGCGCCCGGATCGAAGCTGAAGCTGCCGCCCAGCCGGATCGTAGCCGAGGCCCCGCCCGAAAGCGCCGCCACCAGCGTCTTTTGCGCCGCACTCAGCCCCGACTGGTCGACCGCCACCGCCACCGTGCGGGTCATCGCGCGGTCGGTGGCCAGAAGGGCTGCGCGCAGATCGGCCTCGAGCCCCTGCGCCAGATAGACCCGCACCCCGCGCGCCAGCGTCGAATTGCCCGCCAGCGCCAGCGCCATCTCCTGCGCATCGAGGCTGTTGACCGCCCAGAGCCGCACCTGTTTCTGCAGGCTCGAAGTGGTCGCCAGCGCCAGCGCGGTCAGATCCGCGCCCAGATCGTTCTGCGCCAGATAGGTGACCGTCTTCACATGTTCCGAGGCCCCCGTCAGCGCCAGCCATTTCTGCTCGGCGCTCAGATCCGAGCGGGTGATGAAATCCACATAGCGGCTCACCCCCGTGGCACTATCGGCCAGCATCGCCTTGAGATAGGCGGGGATCTGCGCGTCCTCGACCACATCGATGGCCAGATCGATCTGCTTGCGCAGCCCCGCATAATTGAGCGCGGCAGCGGCGGTGATCGCCTCGTCCAGCGCGCCCAGCTGCGTCTCGAGCACCCCGATCTGCGCATCGCTCAGCGCATTGCCCGCCGCCAGATAATCGCGGGCCTCGGTCAGCAGATCGACCTGGCTCTGGCTCAGGCTGGCCATCGCCTCGGCGCGCGCGCCCTCGATCTGCGCGATGCCCTGCGTCTGGCCCAGATCGGCGGCCACCTGCGCCTGTGCCCGCGCCAGATCGAGCGCCGTGCCCGCCTGATCGCCCATCCGGTCGAGATAGGTCTGCGCCACCTGCGTCAGGCCGGTGACCGCGTCCAGATCCCCCGCCTGAGCGGCGGCCAGCGTCATCTGGTAGCGCCCCTGCGCATAGGACAGCGCCGCCCCGGGCGAGGTCATCGCCGAGGAGGTGCCGCGCATCTCGGCGATAAAGGCCGCGATTGTATCGGCGGCCTTGTACCAGTTGGTGGCGGCCTGCGCCGAGGCCTGCTGGGCGGCGGTATAGGCCGAGATCGAGCTGTCGAGCGAGGTCGAGACCGTGCCCGACAGCGCCTCGATCTGCGCGGTGAAACTGGCGACCTGCGGCAGGATCTCGTCGAACACCCCCGCCATGCCGACCAGCGCCGCCCAGAGGCTGCGCCCGCCCGCCGTGCCAAGATCCAGCGCCTCGACCAGCGCGCGGTATTGCGCGCGCGAGGCGGGCATGCTCAGCCCCAGTTCCGCCAGCGCCTCGGTGGTCTGGCGCGTAGTGGTGGCCAGCCGTTCGCTCTCGGAATAGACGGCCTGATAATAGCTGCTGACCGCCGTGCCGAACGCCTCGTCGCCGCCCAGAAGCTGGGTCAGCTGGCTGGCCATATCGGCCCCCACCAGCCCCGTGGCGCGGAACGTATTGCCCAGAGTGTCCATCGCCGCATTGACCGTGGCCAGCGCCGAGGCCAGACGGGTGATCGTGGCCATCGCGCCCTCGCCTTCCGCCTGGAACGCCGCCAGCCCCTCGATCTGGCTGGCATAGGCATCGCCCAGACCGGTCAGCTTCTCTTCCAGCACCTCGAGCGCCTCGTCTTTCGACAGGCCCTTGGTCGAGAACTTCAGCGCATAGGTGAAGCCGTCAAAGGCCTCGGCCCCGATCTCGAGACTGTCCGCCGCCGCCACGATCGAGGCCTGCACGTCATAGACCGCGCGGGTGACCGGATCGGCCAGATCGGCAGAGGCCGCGCTATATTTGGTCTTCGTGGACTTGGACAGCCCCCAGAATCTGGATTTCTCGATCAGCTGGTAGGTCTGCACGGTGACATCGCTGCCCGAGATCAGCGCGCGGATGCCGGTATCGAGCACCTTGGTCTTGCCGATCAGCCCCGAGATCAGCAGGCTGACAGCGGCAACCGGCAGGGCAATCGCCCCGACGGCTGCGGCAAAGCCCGACAGGCTGGAGGTGGCCCCGCCCAGCACCGAGCTGAGATAGGTGCCCGCCGCCCCGAAGCCGCCGCCTGCGCCGGTGAGGCTGGTCCAGAGCCCCGCCGCCCCCGAAAGCGCAGACGACCCCAGACCGCCGACCGTACCCGCAAGCCCCAGCCCGTTGGCCGAGGCCGCCCCGCCCGAAGCCGTCGCCGCACCAGAGCCCGCCACCGCCGTTCCGGCCACGCCGGTGAGCGAGCCGGTCAGCCCCATCGCCACCATGATGCGGTTCTTGGCCGCCGTGGCGATCATCTGTTTGAGCCAGGTTTTGAACATATTCCCGATATCTCCCAATGTGCCGCGGAAGCCCGCAAACAGCCCGTCGACCAGCGTGTCGGTCAGCTCGCCCGCCAGCGGCAGGCTATCGGCCAGCCCGGCATTGAGCTGCGCCATCGCCTTCTGCACCTCTTGCGGGGTCAGCAGGCCCTTCGTGGCCAGCGTATTCAGCTCGGCCAGCTCGCGGCGGTATTTGTTGAGCGGATCGATCAGATCGCGCCAGCGTTCGGCCTCTTTCGCCTGCGCCTTCTCGAGCCGCTCGGCGGCCTTTGCGCCTGCCGTGCCCGCCTTGGTCGCCGCCTTTTGCGCCTTGGTCTCCTGATCAAGCGTCGCCAGCTTCTCGGACATGGTCTTGATCTGCGCCTGATCGATGGCAAGACGGGCATCCGCCGCCAAGGCATCCTCCCCCGCCGCAACTGCCGCATCACGACGGGCCTGCGCTTCCAGCTCAAGCCCCGCGATGCGCGTGGCATTGGCCACGTTCTGCTTGTTGCGCGTCGCCTCGATCTGCACGTCGAGCATGGCGATCTGGTTGTCGAGATTGGCCGAGAACCCCGAAGCCGCCGCCATCGCCGAGGCCAGACGGCGCGCCGCTTCCGCCGCGCTATCGAGGCTCACGGGCAGCCCCGCCGCCAGCTTGTCGGATAGCTCGAAGAGGTTGCGCATCTGGAACGCCTCGACCGTCGTCTGGGCCGCCGCCAGCCGTGCCTCGCGCAGGCCCTTGGGGATCTTGCCCGTCTCGTCCACGGTCAGACCCAGAAGGCGGTAGAGTTCCTGCGTGGCCGCCGCGACCTCCTGCGGGCTTTTGGCTTTGGCCATCTCGTCCATCGCGGCTTTGACCTTGCGCGCCTGATCGATCGTCAGGCCGTATTTCCGGTTCAGCTCATCGACCGCCGCACCGGCCTGATCGTAGAACATGAAGGACGTGCCGGTCTGCGTGATGGCATCATCATAGTCCTGCAAGCTCCCGATCACGCCTTTCAGGCTGTTCTGGATGGCCTTGGTTTTTTCTCCGATCTGGTCGAACCCCTCGATCTTCTTGGCATCGAGGATGGCGATGTTCATCTCGCGCGCGGCCTCGGCATTGTCTCCGAACTCCTTGCGCAGCGCGGCCAAGGGGGTGGTCGCGGTCTCAAGCGCCGAACGCAGATCGCCGAGCGAGCTTTCCAGATCGCTGGTCGCGGTATCGAGGTCTTTGGCCTTCTTGCCGAAATCGGTCAGCAGGGGCAGCACGACCGCCCCCACGGCCACGATCGTGCCGAGCGCCGAGCCCACCATCGCGAGCTTGCCCGAGAACCCCAGCGCGCCCAGAAGCTGCGGCGCCTGCATCGCGAAGGCGCGCATCGCATCGGTGCCGCCCGCGATCTGCACGAAGAAGTCCTGCACCTGGAACGAGGCGTTCGAGAAGGCCGAGGACATCCGCCCCGAGACCCCGCCCGCCTTCTGCATCACGCCATTGGTGGCCGAAAGCTGCTGGCCCAGAAGCTTCAGCGTATTGGCCCGCGCGCGGTCATCGATGACCCCCGCCGCCTGCGCCGCATTGAGCACCTCGACCGCCTGCTTGTAGCGCTGCGAGCTGGCATAGAGCGGGTCGACCGAGGCGCGCAGGCTCTCATAGGCGCGCGCCGCACTGGCCGCGCTTCGGGCCTGTTCAGCCTGCGCCGCCTCCCCCGCCCGCACCGCCTGCGCCGCGCGATCGGCAGCGGTCGCCACGCCCAGATATTTGGCCGCCGCCTGTTCGAGCACCTGATTGGCCGCGCGCTGGCTGGCCACGCCGCTTTCGACAAAGCCCGCCACCTGACGCTGGATATCGGCATAGCGCTGGCTGGCCGCAAAGGCTGGATCGATCGAGGCGCGCAGCTGGTCGAAGGACCGCGCGGCCTTCCCCTCGACCGAGGCACGCACCCCCGCCCAGGCCTGATTGATATTGCCCGCCATCTTCTGCGCCTCGGCACTCGCCGCCCGCGCTCCGGACTGGAACTGGCTCAGGTCCAGCCCCAGCTTCGCCTGCATCGCTCCCGCTTGGCCCATCGCCATAACGCACCTCATTCGCATAGAAAAAGGGGCAGACCGTAAGGTCCGCCCCTTGGGGGATTTTGTAATTCCGTAGTGAAGTCGACGCCTAGGACACCGCTCGAACACCTCAGCGGTAAGCGGACATCACATATTGAGAACGAAAGATCTGGCCCTTGAAATCAATGCGGGGTCAGCAGAGCTATCTTCCAAACTCTGTATTACCCTATTCCTGTCCAGCGGCTTGAACCTGTCTCTCTCCCGAACATAATCGAGATCCTTGTCATCGTATCGAATAAGCTTTGCCGCTGCGAGGTCTTCAGGCGATGGGGCTATCGCCGTTACGCGTCGGCCATCAACATCAACATGCATTTTTATGCAGCGATGCATCCAGTCTTCTGGAAGCACCGCAGTATTGCGGTCAACACCATCGATATAAAAGCCGTGAGTGTCCTGGAAATGGGAGCCCCACCCGAAAAGTGCAGAAATCTCTTCGGAAGCCTCTATCGGGTTCTCCGCTTCCCATTCTTCGGCATTTCCCGGGTAGGCATCTATTTCGCCAGATGTACGAAGCAAAACGGGTGCGGAGGGCCATTCCAAGATGACCGACTGGCTACCAATTATGAAAACAGCATCAGATTTGAAGTGCCGCGCAATCGCGCGGACAGCCCGTTCCATATCTTCCGATGTTCGAACGCTGCTCATACACCAGCAACGCCGCGTTTCGCGAGCACCATGATACGTCTACGCACCTGCGGGTCTTTAAGTGTGACCGGTACAGATAATGGAGAACTCAGACGGAGCCGATTCATTGTAGGAGACCGCGATGTGATCGCCCGACGGACCTCATTCGGCGGCCTATCCAGGATAGCCATCCACTCCTTATTCGAAGACAGAGACCCCTCGCCAATCGAAAGAGATTGTTTTGCGTTCTCAATGATATCTGGATTGGACGCGAGTACTCGAGCGATAACGCGATGCATTATCAACTTCGCCCGATCATTGATATACTCTCTATTCACATGAGCATTCATGTTTCCGCACCCAGCCGAGTCACCCGCAAAATATAGACTTTGATGCGTAACCCGACAATTTTTTTCTCGTTCATAGTTCCACGAACCATTTACGAAACGATTTATCCATGCAGCTGTTCCGCCATCTTCTGCGCCTCGGCACTCGCCGCCCCCGCTCCGGACTGGAACTGGCTCAGGTCCAACCCCAGCTTCGCCTGCATCGCTCCCGCTTGGCCCATCGCCATAACGCACCTCATTCGCATAGAAAAAGGAGCAGACCGCGAGGTCCGCCCCTTTTTACAAAACTTCTACTTTTCAGTTTGCAGCTACTTCACTTCACGAAAAACAAGCAAAGGAGTAATCCCCAGAGCACCTTTTGGGCGACCTGCAAACTGCCGCACAATCGGTACAAATGATTCATAAAGAATAGAGAGCATCTCTGCACCATCATTACTTTGCATCCGTGGGCCGGTATCAACGTCTTCTTCAATAGGTGCATCCAAGATACCGAGAACAGCCCATCTTCCTGGTATATTCACGCCATGCTTGAGGGCAATATCTGTGCCCTCCGTAGTCAGGCCGCCTCTATCAATGGACGCCCACGCCAATTCTTCATCGTCTGTTTTCAGGCGTAGTTGCACAGAATGCGGAAGGTTCGGCAATATCTCCGAAGCAAGTTCAGCGTGTAATTTGGCTTCTTCCTTTGCATCGTTCGCCAACTTTGCGAGAGCCTTACCTCCCGGAGTATTACGCTTCGCAGGGGGGATATCTGGGATAGGTGAAAAAGATTTTTTCAGCAATTTACTAACCGAGTTTAAATTCCAGATCTGACTAACCAGCTTTAAATCGTATATAGCCAAGGCTCCTTCAAGTAATACAATTTGGCCCACCTCAGCAGTTCTGATATCGCGGCGGATCAATCCACGCTCGTTCAGAATATCAAGCAGCTGACGTGCGTTGGACCAACTAGGATCGTAAGTTCTACTGACACCTTGTTCGTGAGAACGTATTAAGTGCTCTTCGGTAGAATTTTTCACCTTTGCTAATGCGATGTTGGCACTTCCATCAAAAGAAGCTTTACTATCACGACCTTCCCTTGCAGACCGCACTTGAGAAAGCTGAGTCAAGTGACCGGACGGATCACATTGAGCTAGTAATGATGCGGTGCGTGTCACATCATAGTACATAAAGTCATAGACGGAACTTACGAGCTGATCTTCGAGCCCCGTTTCGGATATCTTCTTCTGTTTCATTTATACGCCGATCAATCTCTTCACTCTCTCTCAATATAGTCTCATGACGACGCTCAAGTGCCTTCTGGCACTCAGATTTCGAGCGCCAGAAAAACAATAGATCAATCATTTTAAAACCATGCTTTCTCATGTCGAATGCAGACCTTACACGAGACGCCAAAGTGTAGCGCACACTGTGAATAATAATATAGGATCTTTTACATATCCGAAAAAAGTTAATCCCACACCCCCAACGCCAGCGGATCCTCCCCTGCCTGCCTTGCCTCGAAATACCCCGCGCACATGTCGAACAGGAGTTCCGCCTCCCAGCCCTCGCTGATCCGGCCCGTGGCCTGCATGAAGGCGCAGAGTTCGGGCCAGTCGGTGGCGCGCAGATCCAGCCCCGTGGAGCGCACCGGATCGAGGCGGATCATCGCCTCGACCAGATAGGCCCCCGCATCCAGATCGGGCAGGCCCAGAGGCCGCCCCATCCGGCGCGCAAAAGCCAGCCGGGTCTCCTTCCACGAGCGGGGCGTGGAATGGAGATGGCCCAGCTGGCGGGCATAGCGGATCAGCGCGCGTTTGCGTTTCCCAGATAGCTCTCGCGGGTGGAGGCGAAGGCCAGCACCTGTTCGACAAAGCTCTTCTCGCCCTCCTGCCCGTTGAGCATCTGCAGGTTCAAAAACCAGCGCAGATCGTCTTCGGAGGTGGTCAGCGCCGCTTCGCCCCGCGCGATATTCTCGAAGCCCGTGACCAGCGGCACGGCGCTATCGACCATCTGGCCGTGCAGATCCTCGAGCGAGCGGACCTCCTCGTCCTTCTTGGGCTTGTCCTTCAGCTTGGCGCGCTGCAGCGCCCGCAGCGCTGCCTGCACGCTGCGGCTTTCGGTGCCGCGCACCAGCACGATGCAGGGCTTGGTGCGCCCGGCATCGGCAAAGAGCGGCTCGCCATTGGCGGGGTCTTTCAGATGCAGGCGGGCGGGGGTGTCCGCGGCAGAGCGGCTGTCGAATTTGGTAAAGTCCATGAGGTAAATCCCTGTGGTTCCGGTTCAGAAGAAACGGCCCGGAATGCGTGAACCACGCGCGCCCCGGGCCGTACAGCCACGCCGGTCTCCCGGCGTGGATCAGGGGTTAGGGCGCCACGCGCACCAGCGCCGAGTTGATGCGGAACTGGCCGGTCATGCCCTTGGCGGTGGAGGCCGTACGCGAACGGTCGCGGACATTGGCGACCTTGGCGTGCAGATAGACCACCTCGCCATCGGGATCGGTGATCTTCACCGACACGTCGTCATTGCTGTTCGATTTGGCCTTCAGGATCTCCTGCCCCGCATCCGTGTTGCCGGTCACGAGGAAGGTAAAATCGCAGGTGCCGCCATCGAGCGCGCCGTTGACGTGGAGCGTGCGGCCCTTGAGCGTGGTCTCGGTGGTGTCTTCCGAGGTGTCGCCGATCTCCCCGAACTCGAGGATCTCGCCCACCTCGGCAAAGCCGGTCATCGCGCCGAAGCCCGCCGCATCCAGCGTGGCCGGTTTGCCTTCGGCCACTTCCACGGTGGCGCCGATATAGGTGCGTTGGGTCATCGCTTAGCCTTTCTTCTCGGGGGTGGTGGTGGCGGGTTTGGCCTCCGCCGCAAGGGTGATCGCGCCAGAGCGGATCCGCCCGCCCAGCACATTGCGGTTGTCGATCAGATCGAGCACCGATTGCGCGATCTCGGTCTCTTTGCCCGCAGGCAGGACGTGACCGCTGGGCAGGGTCAGATCACTGGCCCCGGTATTCTTGACCTTCGGCATCGCGAAGCTCCTTTGCTATGAGGAAAGATCCCCGCGCCTTAGCCGCGCAGGGGTTTGAGATAGTTGAGGGTGAAGCTGACCACGGCGGTGCCGATCACCGCCTCGCCCTCGCCATTGAGCGTGGTGGTGACCTCTTCGGGGGTCAGCGTCAGCCGCTCGGCCCCGAAGGCCCCCATCACCGCCGCCTCGATCGCCGCCGCATCGCGGTCGAGCTGATCCTCGATCTCGGCACCGCCGAGGCGTTTGATCACCACCTGCAACAGCACCTCGCGCTCGAAGGCATTGAGCGTGCCCGGACGCCCCCGCTCGCGCGGGGTGGCGACCCCCATCACCGGCAGGTCACTGGCCGAGAAGTTGCCCGCCCAGGCCGAGACCAGCGCGACCCCCGCAAGATCGGGGGCGCTGGCAAGAGCGGCCTTGGCCCGCGCGCGATAGAGGGCGCGGCTCATGGCTGCACCTTGCGCAGCTCGCAGATGACAAAGGCATCCCCTGCGGGCGAGCCCGAGGGGCGGATCAGCTCGACGGTGTAAAGCGTCCCCGTCTGCGGATCGATCCGGTCGCCCCTGGCCAGCTCCGGCACCAGATTGCGGCCCACCCGCCAGCTGGGGGCGATGATGACGATCGGGTGGCCGTCCTGATCTTCCGCCTCGATCGGCTCGGTGCGGAAGATCGAGCGGATCTCGCGCGGGGCCCCGCCTTTGGGCGTGTAGAGCACCGGCCCGCCCAGCACATCGGCCAGCACCCCCGCCATGCCCTCGAAGATCCCCGTCACCGGATCGCGCCGTCCAGCAGGCCGTAGACGACCGTGCTTTCCGCCGCCGCATCCGCCAATGCCGCCCCGACCAGACGGTTCTCCGTGCCGGGATCGGTCGTCAGAACCCGGTCCGTCTCGTCCCAATAAAGCGCATCCCCCTGCGCGATCGCCAGAGCTTGGGGTTTGGGCAGGTCACACGCGATCTGCCGGGTGATCTCCACCTCGGTCCCCTGCGCGGCGGCATAGCCGGTCAACCCGAACACGACCCCCACCCGCACAGGCTCGGAGGCATTCACGTCATAGGGCGCGATAACGGCGACGCTGTCGCCCTTGTGGTAATAGCCTTTCATGGCTCGTTCCTTTCACCAGAAATCCAGAACGACGAAGAGCGCCACAGCGGGCGCTCTTTCGTCAGATCATCGATCCCGCAGGCCGGTTATTGGCCGGGATTCTTGTAGGCCCCGCGGAAATTGACCGCGCCCGCGCCAAAATCATGCTCGAGGGTCATCCGCATGCCCTGCACGCCGAACGGCTCGTCAACGCGCACCCGCGGGGCTTTGCGCCCGCGCAGATAGCCGTGCTTGAACACATGCGAGCGCTTGGAGGGATCCACGAACAGATACCATTCCTTGCCTTCGATGGCCTCCACGACAACCGGACGCAGCTTGCCGGAGAAGGTGTTCACATCCGCCGCCTTGGTGGGCTGCACGTTCTGCGCCAGATACTGTTCGGCAAGCGTTTCGTTCTCCGGCCCCACCAGCAGGATCGCCGGGGCGTTCATCGCAATCACCCGCTCCCCGTCCGCCGCCTTCATCTGGCGCAGCGCCTTGCGCCCCGCCGAAAGCGAGGTGACCGAGATCCCCGTGCCCGCCGCGGCAAGGTTGCCGTGATCGGCATGGAACACCTCGACCCCGTCGCGCAGCTTGGGATTGGACAGGAAGATCTGCCAGAACAGGCTTTCCTCGAACTCGGGCACGATCGCGCCCGCATTGTCGATCACCGACTGGATCGCCCCCATATCGTCATTGACCAGCGCCTGACGGCTGATGGACAGCCCCGTGGCATAGGAGCCAAGCGCCAGCATCTCGGAGCTGTCGCCGATCGAGCCGAACTTGATCTCGCCCGTCTGGTTGACCTTGCGCAGGCCGGGGAATTCATCGGGGCGCACCACGGTATGCTCGCGGAAATCGTTGAACTCCATCTCGCGGGAGATCTCGGTGAAGGTGCGACCGATCAGGTCATAGCCCTGTTCCAGCACCCGGTTCACCGAGAGCGACAGGATATTCGGGAAATCGGACCCGCTCTGCATCGCGCTCATGATGACATCCTCGCGCGAGGCATAGGAGCCAAAGCCCGGTGCCCGCGCGCCTGTCGCGGCGGCGGCCATCTCGTGGATCGACATCTCCATATAGGGCCGCGCACGGTCATCTTCGGGGGCCGCCCCCGAGATCCGCGCGGTCAGCGCCATTGCCAGACCCTCGCGGCGCGTGTCGCGATCCTCGCGGCCCACACGGGCAGGATGGCGCGCGCCCCGCTCGGAGCGGGCCATCGAGATATCGGGCTGGGCCGCCGAGATCTCCTGCAACATGCGATGCGAGGCGGTCTCGATGCTCACGCCCTCGTCGATCAGCGCCTCGACGAAGCTCTCGCTGAGGCTGCCCGCGCTCATATGCGGGCGCGCCGCCGAAAGGATGGCGCGGGCGCGGCGGCGTTCATTGGCCACCGCCTGATCCGAGTTCATCTGCATCGTGGCAGACGGCTGGGGGACCGGCGCCGTGCCGGCCTCGGGGGTCGGGGTGCCGGGGGTGGGCACCGCTGCGGGCGTGCCCGCGTCATCCTCGGGCGCGCGGGTGGTCTGGGTCGTCTGGGTCGTGGGGGTGGGCATGGATACCTCCTTGGTGGCCATCTGGGCCGGTTGGGATTGATTGGGCCTGCGGGCCGTCAGCGCGGACATCCGCAGGCAGGTCTCGGAATAGTGGCGCTGCGCGGCGGCAATGCTCTCGGCCATCATCTCGGGCGCCACCTCGGGCACGGGGCCTGCCCCATCGGGGCTGGCGCGCGCCTCGCCCGCGATCACCGCATCGGCAAAGCCCCGATCCACCGCCTCCTCGGCGGTCATCCAGGTCTCGGCCACCATCAGCGCACGGGCCTCCTGCGCAGGGATCTTCGCGCGGGCGGCATAGATTGCGGCATAGCCCTGGGCTGCACTTTCAAGCCGCTCGGCGGCCTTCAGGTGATCGGCGGCATTGCCCATCGCCAGCACGGAAGGGTCATGGATCATCATCACCGAGCCCGCGCTCATCTCGATCCGGTCCGCCCCCATCACCAGAAGCGAGGCCGCAGAGCAGGCCTCGCCGATGATGCGCACCGTGATATGGGCGGCGGCCTCGGACAGCATCATCCGCACATCTTCCGCCGCCGAGGGGTCCCCGCCCGGCGAATTGACCCGCAAGGTGATCGCGTTTTGCCCCGCGCAGGCATCGAGCGCGCGGCGCACCATCGCGGGGCTGAAGACGCCCTCGTCTTCGGGATAGACATAAGGGTCCGGCAGGATCGCGCCGGTCAGCACGATCTCTGCGCCCTGTAGCAAAGGCTGTGGCATGGAACTGTCCTTAGGGTTTGGGGCCGGTCGGGGCCGCAACGGGCGCGCCCGGCGTCGTCTTCGGGGCGGGCACAACCGGCCCGCCGCCCTCCGTATCGTCCTGCGCCGCATCCTCGATCCGCTCGCGCCGGATCACCGCCGGATCGAGCCCCATCTCGCGCTGCGCCCGCTGGCGGCTGGTCAGACCCGCCTCGATCTCGCGGATCTTCGCGGGGATCTCGCGGGTCGGGTCGATCACCGGACGGCGCGGGGCCGTCCAGCCAAGGGTGAAGCCCGGTGCACGCAGGAATGCCATCTGCCACGCCTCGAGCGTCCAGCGCCCCAGACCCTCGCAGAGCTGGCCGATCATCACCTGCTGCTGCCAGGTCTCGACATTGCGGTCCATCTCCATCCGGCCCATCCGGCCCGAAGAGAAGTTCACATGGCTCAGATCACCCGCCAGCGCCTCGTAGGTGATGCCCAGCCCCATCGCGACCGCCGCCAGCGTCTGGCGCATGAACAGATCATAGCCATCGACCTTAGGCGGCGTGCTCCACGAGATTTTCGTGCCGGGCGGCAGCTCGGTCAGCGTGCCGGGGGCCACATTGCTGAGCCCCATCGCCTCGGCCTCTTCCTCGGCATCCGACGAAGACGCAGGCCCGTCATTATCCTCGCGCTCGATAAAGCCCGCCATGAGTGCGGCCATCTTCTGCTTGAGGATCTCGCCCTCCTGATAATCCGACAGATCGCCGAGCGTCAGCAGTACCGGCGCAAACCAGCTGATCCCGCGCAACTGGCCCGGGCGATCGATGCGGCGGATATGCAGAATGTCCTCCGCCGGCACGCGGATCACCGACAGATCGGTCCGGGTGGAGGCGGTGCCGGGATGCTGGCGGAAGAGGTGATAGGCCACCACCCTGCCCTCGGGCCCGATCTCCAGCCCGTCGATCACCTCGTTATCGCCATGCGATGTCACCCAGGGGCAGAGATAATCGGTCTCGAGAAGCTCGATCTGGAAGGGCAGCTTCAGGCGGCGCGCCTGCGCCCCCTGCCGCCAGCGCCGACGCACCAGCACCTCGCCATCCTCGACCACCGCATTCATCGCCGCCCGCTGCAGCCCTGCCAGATGCAGCACCCCCATCGCATCGAGATCGGTGCTGCCCAGATGCCCGAGCACGATCTCTTCGGCCTTCAGGCGGGTGCGATCGGCACCGGCCTTGACCGAGGGAATGATCCCCGTGCCCACCACATTGCCGGTGATCACCGAGATCCCGCGCGCCGCATAGGGGCGGTTACGGACAAAATCGCGGGTCACCCCGCGCAGCCGTGCCCGCGCGCCCTGCACCATCCCCGCCCGATCCGCCGAACTGGCGCTGCCATGCCAGCTGCTGGTGCGCGACGAGCGCGAGGCGGCGTCATAATGCATCAGCATACCAAGCCGCTGGCGGGCCACCATCCGCGCCAGCCCCGCCTCGGGGGCGAGATAGCCGATCATCCGGTCCAGCAGGCCGGGGGATTTGATCCGGTCCGCCATCACAGCCCCCGGCTCAGACGCGGGCGCAGCTGGCGCAAGGTCGAGACGCGCCGCGCCCCTGCCACCTCGGCCTGCATCCGGCCCAGCTGGCGCTGCATCTCGTCGAGGCTGCGGAACTGCACCCGCTCGCCATTCATCTCGACGCTGGTTACGCCCTTGGCCATCGCAGCCTTCAAGCTCTCGATCTGGTCCTGCGTATAGGCCATGCGATCATCTCCGCAGATAAGTGAGTGTCTGGACCCTGCGCCGGCGGCGCGCGGGCTTTGCAGCGGTGGCCGGAGCTGCCGTCTCCGACAGGGCCACCGCCATAGAATTGAGTGGGCCCGCCGCCGCCCAGCCGGGGGCCGCGTTCCAATCCGTGATGCGCAGGAGGCCGAGATGTTCGGCCAGGGCCCGCGCCTGCACCGAGAGATCGAAGCTCTCGTTGCGGATCTGGCCGCGCCGCTTCTCCCAGCCATCCTTGCCGCGTTCTTCGGCAAGCAGTTCCGAGTGCTGGTCATCGCTCATCCACAGCGCGGTGTAGAACGCGCCTGCCGCATCGCCATTCACCTTGCCGATGGCTGCGCTGATCGTGTCCTTGACCCGATCGGTCGCGATATTGAGGATCTTGATCGAGCGTGCCTTTTTGCCTTTCGAGCCCCGTTCGGGCGTGTCGAGCCAGACGCGCCCGGGCAGTTTGAACCCGCCCCGCCCCCGGCTGACAAACCAGCGTTTGCCGAGGCCCGCCGCCCGCCGGCCGCGCCAGAAGGCCTCCGCATTATCGGACACCCCCGCCGAGCCCTGGAAATCGACAACCAACGCAATCGCCCGCAGCCCGTATGCCGCGCCCGCCACCGGCCAGACCTGTTCGCCAAGCGCCTCGAGCACCGCCCAATCCTCGCCATAGCGCGGCGGCTGCACCGAGCGTTCGGCCTCGGTGTTGGGCGCACCCGCGGGCGGGGTGACCAGATCGTAGCGATCCACCACCTGCGCCCGTCCGCCCTCGCCCCAGGCGGTGACCTGCACCGGAAAGCGGTTGTCCTGCACATCGATCGAGACGGTGACAAAGCGCACCCATTCGGGAAGCACCCCGCGCGGCGTGGCCTGCGCGTGATCCTTGAGGAATTGCAGGCCGATCTCGGCATCCTTGGCCAGACTGCCCCGATAGGGCTTGCCGATCTCGGTGTAGAACACCCCCGACAGCTCGCTGTCATCGTTCAGATCTTCCGCCTTGCGCCGCGCCGCCTCGTAGTTTGCCACGAGCTCCGCCCAGTTGGCGAAGGTGGCCGCCGCCCCGTCGAGCGAATAGCTCGCCACATCGGTGCGGCGGACCGCGCTGTCATCGATCGGCACCAGCACGCGCTGCCCGATCCCGTCCACCGCCTGCCCTTCATGCAGCCACCCGCCATGCCCCGCCAGAGCCCGACGGTTCAGCTCGACCTTGTGGCGATGCGCGATCAGCGCGCCGCAATGCGGGCAACCCATCTCTGCCACAGCCCCCGCCTCGCCCGGATCGAGTGCGCCATCATAGACCAGCCGGTCGAAGCGCGGCTCGAAGAGGCCGTCGCAATCGGGGCATTGCCAGTACCACCGCCCCCGCGTGCCCTCGTTATAGATGTTCACGATCCCCGCCGTGGTCGGCGGCAGCATATGCGGGCTATCGATCCCGTTATGCCAGCTCGGATCCTCCCAAGGGTGGGCGGGCGTGCTTTCCACCAGCACGCAACCGCGGCTGAGATAGGTCCGGATGCGCTGGCGCGCCATGCGGTAGGGCGTGCCCTCGGGGCTGTCCTTGGTGCCCATCATCACCGGAAAGTGGTCGAAATCCGTCATCGCCACCAGACCATAGGTCCCGCCCGAAAGCTGCTGCGCGGTCGGATAGCCGATCTCGACCCGTGTGCCGCGGAACCGCTTGCGCGAGAAGGTGCTGTCATCGCGGCCCTTGCCCAGAAGGTCATGGATGCGCGGGCTGTTGCGCACGATCGGATCAAGCTTGTGCTCGACCCATTTATCGCGCTCTGGGCGCGACATATGGATCACCTGCACCGGCATCGGATCGCACATCACCCGGTGCAGGCAGCTGGTCTGCAACATCACCGTCTTGCCTGATTGCGAGGGGCCCACGAAGGCCACCACCTTGAAGCGGCGCGAGCCGGTCATGTCGGCGGGCTCGACCATATAGGGCGTCAGCATCCGGTCGATGGATTGCCAGGTGCCCTGCGTCTCGACCCGCACATAGCGTTCGGCGGCATCGGTCACGCTCATCCGGTTCACCGTCTCGAGGATCGGCATGGAATCGGCGAGGATATCCTCGGGCCGCGTATAGGGCGGCAGCGGCTCGCGCAGCCGCACCGAATGCGCGCCCATACGGGTGGTCTCGATCTCGATCATCAGACGTCCTCCTGCTGAACGGGATCGCCTCCCCTCAGCTGCCGCACGACGGCGGGTGTTTCGAACATGTCCTTGCGGATGCGCACGGCGGCCTGCACCAGCACCTCGTCACAGCGGCGCTGCAGCTTGTCGACCTGAAGCGGTTCGAGGCCGAACTCGACCTCCGCGTAATCGGGCAGCGACATCATCGAATTGCGGAAGATGGTCAGCACGTCATCGACCAGCGCCTGCATCCGGGCGCGGCGCACCAGATCGCCCCGCGCCTCGGCGGCGCGCGAGCGTTTGTAATCGGCATCGGCCTCTTCGGCGATCTGCGCCGCCGTCAGCACCTGCTCGTTAGGATCAGCATCCTCGTCATTGCGGAACAGAAGCGACATCTGCGCCGAGGCGCGTTCGCTGGCTTCGAAACGGCGCTGCGTCTCCCCGTCGCGCCACATCTTCCACGCATAGCATTCCGAGAGCCGGAACTCGTAGGACTGCCCGTTCGAGCCGCGCGCCACCACCGGCATGCCCTGATCGAGATATTTGCTGATGATCGGCTCGGTCTTGTTCAAGGCCCGTGCCAGCTGTGTGCGGTTGACGATCTGGTCCTCGACCGTGTCGGGCAGAGGATAGCGCGCCAGTGCCGCCTCCAGATCGAACTCCATGAGGCAAACTCCCTTAAAAACAACAACAACCCAAACCGATACCCCCGACAAAAAAACACCATGTCCGAGGCACGGGGTGCGAATTACCCGCATGCGGGCAGGCCCCCGGAAGGACCCGTGGCCGATCCGGCGCGGATGGCGGGGCTCAGCCGAACCGCTTGGCGATCATCTTGGCCAGCGTCCGGCCCAGATGCGCGGGCAGCCGCGTCTCGTAGATCCGTTCGGCCTCGGCAAAGAACCCGAGGCGCTTCTGGTAGACCGGCACCTTGTCCGACAGGATCGCCACCCGCTCGGCAATGCCCGAAGGCCCGCGCTTGTAGATGTCCTGCGTCAGCCCCGCCTTGGGCACGAAGTAGCGCGCCCGCTTGGGGCGGCGCTTGCGCGAGGCCGTGGTCTCGTTGGCGCTCCGGTCCCGCTGGGCATTCAGCGCCGAGAGCACCTGATTGCGCTCGCCAGTCGACCAGTTGCCATAGGCATCGAGCCGCGCGCCCTCGGCGGGGATCACCGACTGGATGATACCCTCGAAGGCGAGGTTCTGCGCCAGCAGCTTCTCGAAGCCCGTCTGGCCGCGCGGCCCGCCCTCTTCCTGCACCTTCAGGTAATGGCGCCGGCCAATCGTGGCCCGCTCCTCCACCGCCGCTTCCAGATCCGAGGCCCGCGCCTTCTTCACCCGAAAGGCGTTCTGCGTGAACCGCGTGGGCCGGTCGAAGACCACCGTCATCCGGTCCGCCACCTGCGCCCGCGCCTCTTCCACCGTGTCATTGAGCGCCCAGGTCGAGGCGATCATCACATCCCGCGTGGCCAGCGTATCAAGCGCGGCGGTGAAGCCCGACACGTCGAGGATGGGGCTAGGCATTGCCGCGCCACCACTCGGGTGAGTGCGGGAAGATCACATCATCGGCCTCTATGTCCGCATCGGCAGGCAGGAGGCGCGACACCTCGAAGACCGCGTAACCGCCAATCAGCCCGAAGAAGCGTAAGACAAGATAACCGACCGGTCCCTCTGCCCCGATCATCCGGCAATAACGTTCACTACTGGCATCAATGGGCGCGACCGCCGAGACTTTGAAGGAAAGGCGCATCCGCACCCCTTGCCCATCCTCCGACGGGTCGAACCATACGCGTTCCACCTTATGCATGGCCCCTCCTCCCAATCAAAATAAGCACAGTTGCGCAGGCCCATCTTGCACAAATAGTGCCTGCCCGTATTTCGGGAAGCATTCAACGCACCGACAGGCCAAGCCATGCTCAGCAGCCCATGCCCGCGCATCCTCTGCCGTGACCTGATGTCCATGCGCCGCCATTACTTCATTCACGAAGGCATCCGACTTGCCGTCTTCCAGCAAGCCTGCGGCAATCCAGAGCCCTAGCGCATCCGCCATAAGCATCACCAATGTTCGGAAACATAAACGCCCGCTCGGTCAGTTCTGACCTGCGGGCGCAATTCTAGATTATGGTGATATATGTGCCTTTGATCGACTTAAGCGTCAATCCCCTTTTTAACGCATCCTCTCCAATGCATCACACAGGGCCTTAGAAAGCGAGCGGATGTTATCACCACGTTTCGACCACCCAAACTGCGCGAGCACCTGAGACAGCGTCATATCGCTCAGGCACACGGCATCGACCAAGGCTCGATCCGTGATGGTGCGGGCCGCAACGCCGCGCGTCGAAGGACGCACCCGACGCACCGCCATCGCCACGCCCGCCCCGATCCGCTGGCGCATCCGCTCGATCGCGCGGCCTTCCGCCACATAATCGTCGATGAAGCTGTTGCCAGACCCACCTGCCCCCGCGCCCTGCAGCGTTTCGAGGCTGACGCAGCGCACCCCGCCCGCCTCATGGCGTTCGACCAGATCACGGTAATAGCGCCCGACCAGAACATGGCCCTTGGTCAGCGGCATCGGCTTCTGGCGCTTGGCTGCATCGGCAGCCATCCGGTCGAACACATCCGCCACCCGCACCGCCTTGCGCCCCAGATAGCCTTCGGCCTTGGCCTCCCATTCCCCCTTGGCCGTGTCCAGCACCATCCGGTGCGGCGTGAACACCGCGCAACCACCGCGCGCCGGGGCCGCGATGATCTCCGGCCCGCATTCGTCGGGCACAATCGCCGCACGGCGCATGGCGTCCAACCGGCCCGCCTCCTGCGCCAGCACCGCCGCACCCGCAGCGCCCACATATACCACCCGCGTCATGCCTGATCTCCCGCCTCTGCCAACCGCGCGATTGTCTCGCATTTTCCCATTGCCGCCCGCCGCCGCTGGCGAAAGCCCAGATCATCATCACTGACCATCCGGCCCGCCGCGAGGTTCTCTTCGATCACCGTCAGGCGGCGCAGGTTCGCGCGCGCCTGTTCGCGCAACTGGCTGGCCACAAAGGCATTCGGCCAGCGCCGGTTCTTTTTTAGCCAGAAGCGCAGCTCGGGGGCCCAGCCATCGCGCAGCGCCTCCCGCCCTATCTCGTCAGCAAAGACCGCGCGCAGAAGCGGGCTGCCATCATCGGAAGGCGGCTGGATCTCGGCGGCCCATTCGAGGATCTTCACCGCGATCGGGAACCGGTCCCCCGCCTTGCCGCCCGGATTGGCCGCCACCTGTTCGGCCAGCGCCGAAAGCGACAGCTCGCTCATATAGGCCAGCCGCTCGCGCAGCCCCGCCTGCATCTCCTCGAACCCCGCCTTGGTCAGGGTCGAGGGCTTGGCCAGCCCCTGCCGCAAAAGCGGCTCGATCAGCATCGCCTGCACACGCTTCTCGCCACTGGCCTGTTCTGCACTGTCCATGTCACCGCTCCTTTCTCTCGGCAAATCCCGACTTATCCACAGGCACGCCCGCCATTTTTCGCGCCAGATCGAAAAGTTTCTTTTCTTGTCATTTCTTCTCTTTTCCTTTCAGCGGCGCGGTTTTTGGAAAAAATAAAAAGCTCCAAAATCTTCCTGAAAAATTCCCATTTCTTCCGGTGGAAGTTTCAAGGAAGAATTGCGGAAGTTTTCGAACAGCTCAGACACGGCTCGACAGATCCTCGATCGCCTCGCGGATCCGCTTCACGGTGGCACTGCCACCGGGATAGGCCGCCTCGATCCAGTCGCTGATCGCATTGAGCCTTTCCTCGCTTTCGGCCAGACGCGCCCCGCCCGGAATGCTCTTGGCCAGATGACCGGCAATCGTGCCCAACCGTTTGCGCATCCGGTCATCCGCGTGCTTGGCATCATTGCGCCGCTTCGATCCCAGCGCCTCCAACGCAATCGCGGTCACCACCGGATGCGCAAGGCGCGTCTGGCCGTTATCGCACTGGACCCGCGCCCAGCCATGCAATGGCGAGACCACGCGGCTGTTGAGCTCGCGCCAACGCGGCACGGCCATGCGCAGCAGGAAGGCGAGGCTTTCGTCATCACAAGGCAAGGTGCCGATCGGCGTTTCGTCCTGCGCGGCCCAGAAGAGCTCCATGCCGAAGAAGCCGACCTCCGGATCGGCATAGGCCCCGCGCCGGAATTCGCTGCCACGCCAGCGCTTGAGATTCCACGTGACGAAATAATGGCTATCAAGCCGGTCGTTGGACGAGATCGGATAGTCCGGCAGGCCGCCTGCCTCGACCACCGTGAAACTGCGCTCAACCCCCATGACGGACCTCCTGTGCCTCGACCATGACCGGCACCCCATGCGAGACCGCCCATTGAACATCCGCCCAGATCTGCGGGCAGGCCCGCCAGCCGCGGCTGGCCGGAACCCACAAAGCGCCCGCCGCATTGCGGATCGGCGCGACCCAGCGGGCCCAGTGTTTCGGCTCGCGCAAGCTCAGGTGCATATCGGCTTCCAACATGGCCGCGCCCAGCACCACCGGCGAAACCGCCGCCACGCGGAAGCGCGCAAGCTCTGCAGCCGCCCGCGCCGCATCCAGCGCCACGGCCTCCGGCACCTGCCAGCAATCGATCCGCACCGGCGTGGTGACATAGACTATCCGCCCGCCCGAGCGCTGTGCCATCTCGACCGGCCCCACCCCGAAGACAATCGGGGCGGACCAGTCCTGCGGCTTGGCGGCGCGGGCGAGATCGGCCCAGCTTTCCATTATAGAGGTCACGGCGTCACCTCCTTGCAATATTGCAAGTAAGGCAAAGACGAGAATGCCTTTTGCGACGATCCCAAAGTAATGCGGGACGGTTTGCGCCAACAAACCGCCCCATAGCGCTGCCCGACCGCGCTGAGTAGCCGGGAAACACTTGCACGACACCCACCACTCAAAAGAAGCGCCGTGCGCTTTGCCACAGAAAGGAATTTAACATGGCAAATCATCGTATCCATCATTCGTCCCCCACGAATTCGAGGATATTGCGTGCAATCAACCGCGCCTGCGGCACGCTCAGGAGGGCGAAGGCTTCGCAACACCCACCGCCCTCACGCACACGCACCGTCAGTTCGCGCCCCGATGTGGAAACCTCGACCTCAGAACCGTTGACGTGATTAGACACCTTGGCGGAAACCGTGGTCTGCACCTCCTGCGGGCGGCGCGGCGGGGCGACTGTTCTCTCGACCATCACACATCCCCCTCGCGTGCCGAACGCCCGAAGGCCATAGCGGCGGTGATCGCGGTCACCGCCTCGGGGCCTTCCTTGTCGAGCTTGGTGAAATCGCCGGTGCGCACCGCATCGAGAAGAGCGGGGCCGATATCGCCCACCTCTTTCATCGTCCGCACCGCCAGCTCGTCAAACTGCGCCTTGACCGGATCGCTGGGCACACGCGCCATCAGCATGGTGCGGATCGGGAACCGCCCCGCGATCTCTTCCAGCTGGAAGGCGAGGTTCCAGTCGAACCGGCCCTCGCCGCTGATGATCTTGCTCAGCGTCCCTTCCGACATCTGCCGCCCCGTGGTCTCGCGGATCGCGGCCACCACGGCAGGGCCTTTTCCAGCATGCTGCACAAGGCTGGCAAACATCGCCCGCAGCGCGGCGCTTTCGTAGCTTTCAATCATGGCGTTACCTCGGAAAACGCATTTCCTTGCCCGCGACACGCCAAAACGGCAAAGTTCGAGCATGGATTGGAAAAGTGAGATTTCAGCGGGGAGGCTCGCATCAGGCAGCCTCCCCATATCTTTCCGGAGGATTGGCCGCGATAAACTCGCGAAACCGATCCACAGTGTCCATCCGTGGATAGCTTTTCCCAGACTTCCACTTCTCCCACTGGCCCCATCCGGAACCAGCGACTTTCTTGAGGAGCGTCTGAGGCGGGATACCTGCACACTCACAATATTTTTCTATTTCACGGATGAACTGTTCCATGATCGGCACAATAGGGAATATTTCCCCCATAAGTAAAGGGGGCATTCACTCCATTACGGAAAATACCGTTGCGGGTATATTTCCCTTCATGGATACAACGTTCAGAGACGCCCTCGAAAAAGCCCTGCAGCTAACAGGCAAATCACTTCGCAGCGTAGCCACCGCAGCGGACGTATCCTATGATCAGTTCAAATCGCTCAGGCAGGGGAAATCCCAGAAAACCAACGTAGACGATGCACTAAAACTAATTCGCGCCTTCGGGGTCACGCCCGAGGAATTCTACGCAGGCCACTTCTCAAACCAACCCCACACCACCGCCATCCCTGGCAAAGTCGGCGCCGGCGCGCCTGTGCATCTGACCGATGACCACGCCAAGGGCGGCGGTCTTTACGAAGTCATCACCCCACCGCAGCTGATCGGCAAACATGCCGTCGCCGTCGAGGTCGAAGGCGATAGCATGGAACCCGTTTATTCCGAGGGCGATCTGCTCTTCTACATCCGCGAGACCCACGAAGGCGTCCCGATCGAAGCAATCAACCGCAAGGTCATCGCCCAAACGGCAGACGGCAAGGTCTGGGTGAAGCTGCTAAAGCACGGAAGCACCGCAGGTAAATTCAACCTGCTATCCATCAACCCCACCGGCGACAATATGCATGACGTCAATCTGACATGGGCAAGCCCCGTCCTGATGCACCTGCCCGCCGATCTCGTTACCCGCGCCAAATAAAACGCCGGACACCCAAACAGGTATCCGGCGCACCCCCCAAGATCAGTTCACCGCAAACACCACTCAGGAGATCAGATTTGGCCCAATCTTACACAGAAATATCGGAAACCTTCCCCTGCGAAGACCAAGACGGCAATCGATACCTAATGCATAAAATTCAAAGCTACACGGTTGAAAGCTATCTCGCAGGAGGCACCCGCACAATGCCAGGGAGCTTTGACTACAAAACCTCTGACGGGCAGTGGGCAAACTCTAACGACGATATCCATTTCACCTTAAAATCAGGCATCAAGGTAAAAAGGGTGGATATTGACTAACGGGGCCACCAGCGGATCAGCCATTGATGATGTGTCGAATTGACAGGCGAAGCGTAGCGCACAAGTACGACACCCTCATAGTAGATCTGTATATGCCGACTTGACCAGGGCAGCTTGGTAAACCCTTGCTCTTTCATACTCGGGCCGCGCCAGCGCCGCCAGATATCCCTCAGTCGCCCCGCCCCGTGCGGGGCTTTTTCGTCTGCCATCATCCATCTCCTTTACCAGACACAGCCTGCCTTGCGGCTCACAATGACAGAAGGCAGTGTACCGAGCAATAAATTTTAGGGGAAATATTCCCCATCAGTATTGACTGGGGAATATTTCCCCCATAACGTCCATCCCATCGGCAGCGACATATGAGCCTGCCGCCCCCCTCAGGATGGAGCCGCGCAATGCAGACGATGTCACGAACCACCAACTCACGGATGCCCCTCTGGGCCGCCGTCGGCATTGGCGCGGCTCTCCTTGCCCTGATGATCCACCTCAACCCCGTCGCGCAGATTTCCCACGCACATTGGCAGGTCGAGCACCCCGCTTTCTGAGATCGGTTGCCTGATTACTGCTCGCAACCCAACTGCCGGGCGGCGCGCTGCTCGCCGCCGCCCGGCCTTTTCTTATTTCAGGATGATCCACATGCCCAAATACACCCCCGAGAACACGGTTATGGTCGGTCAGCCGATCCGCGTTTTCTGCAATGAGATCGAGGTAAAAACGCCATTCGAAGCCGACACCGACGAGGGCTATGTCGTGCAGGCGCGGACCACCCTATGCGGTCAGGGCTACGTCTATTGGCACGAGGAGGAGAGCCGTTATCAGGTCGCAACCCAGCGCATTCACGGCACCGTGCGGGTCGAACTGATCGACCCTGAAAGCATGCATGACCTCACAGACCATGTCCACTAGCCCGCCCATGAACGCCATGCCGACCATCCCGATCACCGAGGACACGCCCGCCTTCCTCGCCAAAGCCGCCCATAGCATCAGCCGCACAAAGGCTGGCAAGCCGCCGATGAAAGAGGATGCCGACTTCAAGGCCGCCGCCGAGAAGGCCTATCAGGTCACCGCCGACGAGCTGCGCCAGTTCATCGAACAGTTCGAAAGCCTTGCCGCCGAAAAGGCCGATATCGCCGAACAGCAGAAGGACGTGATGGCCGAGGCCAAGGCCCGCGGCTACGACACCAAGGTGATCCGGAAAATCATCGCCCTGCGCAAGCGCGACAAGAACGACGTGGCCGAGGAAGAGGCCATCATGGCGATCTACAAGGAAGCGCTCGGCATGGAATAGCGAGATTTGGCCCCATCCTCCCTGTTTCGGGGGCCAGATATGGGGCGGCGCAAATTCACCCCGCGCCGCCCCGAGACCCAGACCCTCCCCGACCTTCGGCCAGAGCCAGACAGGCCCTGCCCCAAGTTCAGGAATTCGGCGCATCCCACGCGCGCCGGACAGGCGGAAGCGGCGCATCACCAGTGATCTGTTTTCGGGAAATGCCGCTTCCGCCGATTTTCATGAAAGGACAGCCCATGCCTTCTACCTCTTCGGCGCGCGCGATCGAGAAGCGCGAGGTCATCATCCCCGACGGTCTCGGGAAGACAGATTTCTGCGCCCGCTCGGTCAGCCTGTCGCGCGCCCCTTGGGAGAGCAAATCCAGCCTGCTGGCCGACCGCCCCGAAACCGCGCCGCGCCAGCCGGTCATCCTCACCCAGCAGCCGCGCCGCAGCGTGAAGGGTGCGGCCCTCGGGGCGGTCATGATCCAGCTGATCGCCGAAGAGCTGCGCCGCCCACGCGACGCGCACGACCCCACCGAAATTGTCATCTGAAAGGACACCCCCATGACCAGCCCCATCATGAAATATTTCACCTACAAGCACCTGCCGGAGCACCTGCAGGAGGTCAGCCGCCCGTTCGGCATTCTGGCCGAAGCTATGGACGGCACGCTGCCGGACGGCCCCGAGAAGAGCGCGGGCCTGCGCAAGCTGCTGGAAGCAAAGGATTGCCTGGTACGGGCCGCCCTCGAAAAGCCCGCCGCCTGATCCTCCGGCGTCCGTCCGCCTCTCGCGCGGGCTGCGCCTTTCCCCCGAAGAGGTTGCCATGTTCACATCCCGCCGCAAGTCCAACGCCATCCGCGCCGCGAAGATCACCTATCTCGACCATCTGGCGAAAAACCGGCCCTTCTTCCTGATGGGCCTGCCGAGCCGTGCCGACCGGATCGGCGCGCTGCGCCTCGCTGCCCGCGCGCATAATCTGACGATGGACGATCTCTGCCCGCATGTCGGGGCCTGCACGCCCGGCAAGTGCAAGGGGCACAAACCCTCGGGCACCGCTGCCCTGCCCGCCGGCCCCAAGCTTCTGCCAAGCGCCTGATCTTCCGGTGCCGGCCCCCGTGCCGGGACGGCATCCCGAAGAACAGGAATTCGCGCGGCGGTCGCGCGGATGATCTGCGGGGGCAATGCTGTCCGACGCGCCCCCGCAGGTCCAGTCATTCAGGAGGCCACATGCTGATCGCCATCATCACAGGCGCGGCGTTCACCGCCTGCCTCGCAATCCTCTTTTATCACGAATGGACTTTCAGATGACCACGATCACCCTGCTATCCCCCGCCGAGAGCCGTGTCCTGCCGCTGATCGCGCTGCGCTACAAAGAGGCCGCGCACCGCCTGAACCTCTCGGAGCCCTGCATCAAGATGCACATCCGCCAGATCGCCCGGAAGCTCGGCGCGCGCGACCGCTATGGCGCGATCGCACTGGCCACCCGCTTCGGCGTGGAGATCGAGATCCGCCGCCCCAAGCGGCCACCCCCCAGCGCGGGCCACCGGCCCCGCTCAGAACAGCAGAGATAAGGAGAGAGATATGGAGAACACCAGACATTACAGATCCGACGGACGAACATGCGCCAGCGGGATCTCGGATTACACGCTTTGCGGCGATGCAATGGAGGGTGATGCCGACATAGCGCCAGTTGTCTATTCCAGATCGCGCGGCCCCATCACCTGTGTGGGTTGCTGCGCCGTGATCGAAGTCGTGCGGGTTGAATTGCGCGGCGCGCGCACTGAACCCGATGGCGCGTCCGACTAACCCCCGTTTAACAGACGCCCTGCGCCGCCCCTGATAAGCGAATGAAGGAGAGAGCCGTGCTTTTCGACAAAGAGCAGATCCCGAAGGCCCCACCGACCAAGAGGATGCACCCATCGGACGCTGGCGAGGGAATGATCCGGTTCTCCTGTCCGCATTGCGGCCACGATACCGGCTGGATCGCAGACCAGTGGACCATCACCGAGAACAAGCGCGGGCAACCCTGCCCCGTCTGCAACCGCCCCGCCCCCACCACACAGGACACCACCCGATGAGTATCAGCGCCGAAACTCACGAAGCCCTGCACGCGGTCAAGGCAGCATGGGACCACTGCCAATCGGTGTGCGAATACCGGAACCCGAAACGCGACGATGAAGGCCAAGGCCGCATCTGCGAGCACGAAGAAAACAGCAGCAGCATGGAATGGTGCGACCCTTCTCACTGCCCACTGTTGGCCCTGTCTTGAACCCCCCCCCATTTCCCAGACGCCCCGCGCCGCCCCTGACAAGCGAATGAAGGAGAGAGACATGACCATCAAAAATGACTGGCAATGGTATCAGTCCAGATACGAAGAAGGCTCATATCACGGGCCCTACCCCAAGCACTTAATCGATGATGCCGGAATGCCGCGCCTCGCCGCGCACCAACGCCTGCACGCCCCCACCACACAGGACACCAGCCCCGCCGAAGCCAACGCCAAAGACGAACGGGCCGAGCGCCAGCGCGCCACCGGCCACCACGAGGACAGCGCACCCGCCAATCGGGTCATGAGGAAGGAAGGGAACGATGGGTGAGCACGACCATAACTTCGGGCTGAAGCCGCAAAATGATGATCCGACCTTTTCGGTCATATCGGCCTATGGCTCCGACCTTTGGGTGGCCTCCACCCTGGGGCGCAAGATCGCGTGGTTTAGGACCAACCGCGAGAAGCTGGGCCGCGAGGGCTTCCCGAAACGGGACCCGCTGACCGGCCTCACCATCAAGGCCGATGTCATGGCATGGATTGAAAAACGCCGCCGCGTGAGCGACGGCACGGTGGCGCCGGCACAGGCCGAGGCGCAGAACCGTAAGAAGGAAAGAACGAATGCGTTTTAAGGATGCGCTCTGGGACGGGTCAGACCCGCTCTACGCCCCCTGTACTGCCAAATCGAAGGGCCGCGTCTACTGGCGGGCCACAAAGACCGCCCAGACGATGGGCTATGTTGTGGGGCCTGTCGCCCTGCCCGGACAGATCGGCGATAACCGCGACGAGGAACGCGCCAGCCGCGCACGCGAGCTGACGCGCGACATGGTGCGCTGGATGGAGACAGCCGAGAACGAGAAGCGCCTCGAGCCCGGCACCTTCCACCACCTGATCGCCCGCTATCTGAACGACGAGATCTCGCCCGTGCAGGACGTCAAACAGAACACCCGCGAGCAATATCGCCACTATGGCAACTACTGGCGCGGCGCGATCGGTGACATGCTGGTAACGGATGCCGATTACGCGGCGATCAGGCGCTGGGAAAAGGCGATGAAGGAAAACGGGCGCAGCACCCATTTTATCGCCACCTCCTTCCGGCACCTGCGGATCTTCGTCAATTACGGGGTGCAGATCGAGTTCGAGGGCGCGGCCAAGTTGTCCCTGATTCTCTCGAAGACGCGCTTCAAATCGCCCAAGCCCCGCACCATCGCCCCTACGGCGGAACAGATCGCCGCCGTGATCGAGAAGGCGGACGAGCTGGGCTATCGCGCCTTTGCCACCGGCTACATGATGCAGTGGTGGTTCGCCCTGCGCGCCGTTGATGTGCGCGGCCAGTATCTGCGCCCGACCGATGACGACCGGACGGGGATCATGCGCGGCGGGCGGCGCTGGCAGGACGGGCTGACATGGGACATGATCGATGCGGACCTCACGCAGATCCGCAAGACGCCCTCGAAAACCGAGCGCAGCGATAGCGAGGCCATGATCTTCGACCTGACCGCCGTGCCGGAGCTGCGCGCGCGCCTGGACGAGACGCCGGTCAATGATCGCGTGGGGCCGGTGATCATCGACAAGAACGGCATGCCTTACGATCGCCACCACTGGGCGCGGATGTTCCGGCTGGCGGCACGGGCGGCGGGCCTGCCGAAAGAGCTGAAGATGATGGATGCGCGCGCCGGTGCGATCAACGATGCCAAGCGCCACGGCGCCACGCCGATCCAGCTGCAGCACCAGGCGAACCACACCAATATGCGCACGACCGACCGCTATATCCGGGAGAAGAATGACTCGGTGGCCGAGGTCGTAAAGCTGCGCCGTTCCACGTGAATCAGGCCCGATTACAACGTTACAACGGTTGGATACAACTCGTTACAACTCGGAACGGCGTTTCAGCTAAGTCATTGAAAAATGGTACCGCTTCCCTGGCTTGAACAGGGGACCTCTGGATCCACAATCCAGCGCTCTAACCAACTGAGCTAAAGCGGCACCGTGAGGCGGGATTTACCGATTGCTGCGGAGGATTGCAAGGGGGGTGTGACAGGTTTTTGGCATTTTCCTTGCCTCAGCCCATAATCACGTCTAGGCAACGCGCAACACCCCAATCGGAGACAGGATATGAGCATCAACAGCGAACATGAAACCGCCGCGAACCTGCAAATCGGTCCGACCGATCGCGGTATGGTGCGAATCTATCTGGAAGGGGACGGGCTCGATCTGCCGATGGATTTCGATCCTGACGAGGCCGAGGAGATCGCCGAAGAACTGCGCGCGGCAGCCGATGCGGCCCGCCAGATCCAAGCCGAAACCGGCAGCGGCAAATCGCCCAAGAAAAAGAAATAATCTCAGCGGGCGGCTTCGGGCAGAACCGGCAAGGACGGGTCACGAAAGCCTTGAAGCCGCGCGGCTGCCACCCGCGCGAAATCCAGCGTCAGCGCCTTGCGACGGGCGGGGGCCAGACGCGCCTCGGGGGCGTCGCGCAGCATTTCAGCCCCATAGCCATCGGCGATAAACAGCCCCGTATCCTCGGGCAGAAGCTCCAGAGGGAATGTAGCATCCACCGCCCAGAAATAGCGGTCGCACCAGTCCAGATAGCCCTGCCATTTACGGTCGGATGTAAAATCCGCACGGCTCGACTTGCATTCGACAATCCAGATCTCGCCCTTACGGGTCAGCCCCATCACATCGGCACGTAGGCGCGGGCGGAGCGGCATCTCCAGCACCGAGGCCAGCCCCAGATCGGCCAGCGCACGCGCAACACCACGGGCCAGCACCTGACCCGGCTGCATATCGGAAAGAGATCGGCTATCGGACATAGCCCGAAAATGAACGAAGGCAGAACATAAGTCCAGCCCCCTTCCCCTCACAAGTTACCCCCGCATGTCATCAAGGGGCTTGCGCAGAGCTGCACGCTTTCCTATCTGTGGATTCGGCGGTTACTGCTCTTCTCGTAACGGGAACGTCTTTCCAGTGGCCTATACCGATTCCGAGGGAGCTGGCTCTGTCAGGGTCTTGGCCTTGTTACCTGGCGCCCACCTGATTTTTCAGGTCCTCGGGAAATTCAACCTCCCAACGGTTGCTGCGGTTTCCGCCACCTCATGAAAAAGGCCCCGAGTTTCCTCGGGGCCTTTTCAATTCTGCAAACCGGTTAAAGGTTTTCGGTCCGTTATAGGTTCTCGGTCTGGGGCATGCCCAAGACGTGATAGCCGCAATCGACCATAATCGTCTCGCCGGTGGTGCAGGCGCCGTAATCCGACGACAGCCAGACCGCCGTCCCGCCGATCGATTCCAGCGTCGCGTTCGACCGCAGCGGGCTATTGGCCTCCGTGTGGCGGAAGGTCTTGCGCGCGCCACCGATGGCCGCACCCGCCAGCGTCTTCATCGGACCGGGCGAGATCGCGTTCACGCGGATGCCCTGCGGACCAAGGTCGTTGGCAAGATAACGCACCGAGGATTCGAGTGCCGCCTTGGCCACGCCCATCACGTTATAGAAGGGCGTCACGCGGTTGGAACCGGCATAGGTCAGCGTGATAATCGAGCCGCCATTCGGCATCAGTTCCTCGGCACGGCGACCGATATCGATCAGGCTGAAGCAGCTGATCGACAGCGAGTTCTTGAAGTTCTCGCGGGTAGTATTGATGAAACGGCCCGCCAGCTCGTTCTTGTCGGAATAGGCAATCGCATGAACGATGAAATCAAGGCTGCCCCACTCGTCTTTCAGACGGGCAAAGGCCGCATCCATCGAGGCATCATCGGTCACATCCACATCCACAAGGAAGGACGAGCCCAGCGACTCTGCCAGCGGCTGCACGCGCTTGCCGAAGGCCTCGCCCTGATAGGAAAACGCCAGTTCCGCGCCTTCCTCGGCCAGCGCCTTGGCGATCCCCCATGCGATGGAGCGGTCATTGGCCACCCCCATGACAAGCCCGCGCTTGCCCTTCATCAACTCGGCCATTCAGGCGACCCCTTACTCTTGGTACTTGCTCATGACGAGCGATGCGTTGGTGCCGCCAAAGCCGAAGCTGTTGGACAGGACGGAATCATGCTCGACATTGTCGATCAGCTGGGTCGCGATCTCTTCGGGACGCAGCGCCGGATCAAGCTCGGTCACGTTGATCGAGGGCGCAATGAAGCCACCCTGCAGCATCAGCAGCGAATAGATCGCCTCGTTGACGCCCGCAGCCCCCAGCGCGTGGCCGGTCATCGACTTGGTCGAGGAGATCGGCGCATGGTCTTCGCCCAGCACGCGGCGGACGGCTTCGACCTCGCGCACATCGCCCACGGGGGTCGAGGTGCCATGCGCGTTGATATAGGTAACCTTACGGCCTTCCGGCAGGGTTGCGGTGGCCAGACGCATCGCGCGCTCGCCGCCCTCACCGGAGGGCGCCACCATGTCATACCCATCCGAGGTCGCGCCATAGCCGGTGACTTCGGCATAGATCTTGGCACCACGGGCCTTGGCATGTTCCAGCTCTTCGAGAACCAGAATACCGCCGCCGCCGCCGATGACAAACCCGTCGCGGGTCGCATCAAAGGCACGCGCAGCCGTTTCCGGCGCTTCGTTATATTTCGACGACATCGCGCCCATCGCGTCAAACAGGCACGACAGCGTCCAGTCGACTTCCTCGCCGCCGCCTGCAAAGACGACATCCTGCTTGCCCATCTGGATCAGCTCGGCCGCGTTGCCGATGCAATGTGCCGAGGTCGAGCAGGCCGAGGTGATCGAGTAGTTCACACCCTTGATCTTGAAGGGCGTCGCGAGACAGGCCGAGACGGTCGAGGACATGGCCTTCGTCACCATGAAGGGGCCCATCCGCTTGGGGCTGCCCTTTTCAACGGTGATGCTATGCGCCTGGAACACGCTCGAGGTCGACGGACCACCCGAGCCTGCCACAAGCCCCGTGCGCTCGTTCGAGACCTGATCGTCCGACAGGCCCGAATCCGCGATCGCCTGCTGCATGGCGATATAGGCATAAGCCGCAGTCGGCCCCATGAAGCGCAGTTGGCGCTTGTCGATCAGCGCCTCGAAATCGACCTCCGGCACACCGGCGACCTGGCTACGGAAGCCACGGTCGGCATAGTCTTGCTGGAAGGTGATCCCCGATTTGCCCGCGCGCAGGCTGGCGGTGACTTCTTCGGCGGAGTTGCCGATCGGGCTGACGATGCCCAGACCGGTAATAACGACACGGCGCATAGCTGGCCTCCTCGTAATCTGTCTCGGATCAGCTCTCGGAGAGAGCGACCTTCATATCCTTGACCACATAGATCACCTCGCCATCGGCTTCGACGATCCCGTTGGCCACGCCCATGGTCAGGCGGCGTGTTTGCACGGCTTTGGTGAAATCGACCTTGTAGGTCAGCATCTTGCGTTCGGGGCGCACCATGCCGGTCAGCTTGACCTCGCCCACACCCAGCGCATAGCCCCGCCCTTGCCAGCCGCGCCAGCCAAGGTTGAAGCCGGTCAGCTGCCACAGACCGTCAAGGCCCAGACAGCCCGGCATGATCGGGTTGCCGGGGAAGTGGCAATCAAAGAACCAAAGATCCGGCTTGATGTCGAACTCGGCCACAACATGACCCTTGCCGAATTCGCCGCCATCACCGGAAATCTCGGTGATACGGTCCATCATCAGCATGGGTGGTGCGGGCAATTGCGCATTGCCGGGGCCAAACAGCTCGCCGCGTGCGCATTTCAGTAGTTCGTCCCGGTCGAAGCTCGTCGGAAAGCCTGCCATGGAATATTCTTCCCCCCTTGGGTCCAGTTTCGTTCCCTCTAACACCCGTCTAGGCAAAGACGCAAGGCTGCTGACGCTTTGCGACCTGCGTCAAATGCAACTGGGGGTGCCAATTCCGCGCGACATATGCGACATTTTTATGAAGTTTGCACGCAGCCAGATTGAAACTTTCCCGCCCCAAGCGCATATTGGGGTAAGGAGAAACGGATTAAATGGCACCCAACGCACGCGACCGTGGCCAGCAATGGCTTGCCAAAGGGGGATTGCGCCCCACCCGCCAGCGCCTTTCGCTGGCGTCCTTGCTTGTGGGCGACGGCGAGGACCGCCATGTGACCGCCGAGCTGCTGCATACCTCGGCACTGGATGCCGGCGAGCGTGTCTCGCTTGCCACTGTCTACAATACCCTGCGCGCGTTCTGCGATGCGGGCCTCATGCATGAGGTCACGGTAGATGGCACGCGCAGCTATTTCGACACCCGCATGGATGACCATCCGCATTTCTTCTGGGAGGACGAGGCCCGCATTTCCGATGCGCCCAAAGAAGACATGCAGATCACCAAGCTCCCGACCCCGCCAGAGGGATACGAGATTGCCTCGGTCGATGTGGTGGTGCGGCTGCGCAAGCTGTAGCCACGCCCTTCAGCCTTTCACGAAGACCCGCCCCTGCAGATCGCTCTGCCCGCTGTCATGGACCTGCGGAATGGCCCCCTGCCGGACATGGATCAGAAAATCGCGCCCCAGCCTCAGCTTGTCCTCGACAGAAAACGCCGCCCATTGCGGTCCGTAGATGTCATGCAGATGGAACGGCCCCTGCGGATGGCCGGTCAACCGGTTGGTAAAATGATGCAACGTGTCCGTCAGTGTCATGGCGCAACATCTCCCTGTGAGATCCCCTTCGACAACGGCATAAATCCGTTACAGTTCCGCCTCTTTGATCTGGCGCATTTTGCCATGACGCCCGCATGAAGAAAGGCGCCCCCTGAAGAGCGCCTTTGCAAAGAAGCCGTGGCCCTTTCGGACCCGATACGCCGGACCCTCAGTCCTTGGCGCGTTCCTGATAGGCCAGATCCTCGGTGTTGATCACGATGCGGGTGCCCACGCCGATATGCGGCGGCACCATCACACGGATACCACCGGTGCAGGTCGAGGGCTTATAGGACGAGGACGCCGTCTGGCCTTTGACAACCGGCTCGGTCTCTTCGACTTCCACGGTGACCTTCTGCGGCAGTTCGATCGCGATCACGCCATCATTATAGGTTTTCAGCCAGCAGCGGATCCCGTCGCGCAGGAACACTTTCGCATCGCCGATCACGTCCTCGGACACGGCAACCTGCTCGTAGGTGGTGGGTTCCATGAAGTGATAGCCTTCGCCATCTTCATAGAGGAAGTCGAATTCACGCTCTTCGACATGCGCGCGCTCCACACCTTCGGTGGTTTTCCAGCGTTCGGAGACCTTGGTGCCATCCGAGATGCGGCGCATATTGACTTGGGTCACCGGAGTGCCCTTGCCGGGGTGGAAGCTTTCTGCCGTCAGAACGACATAGAGGTGGCTGTCGATTTCGACAACATTGCCCTTGCGCAGCTGCGAGGCGATGACTTTAACCATTGCATTTCCTTTGAACGAGATGCCCGCTTGGGCAAATGAGGCTCAGGCACGGCGTGAAGACTGGCGCCCGGATGCCCCGTCGCCTAAACCATCTGAAGACGGATTTCCAGTTCAAAGCCTGTTCGAAAGCGCAAGAGATGACCGAAACACCCTGGTGGCACCCCCATCGCCACGCCGACCGCCGCCCCCTTTTGCTGGCACGCAACAAAGTTCAGGCCGCGCTCCGGCAATGGTTTGCCGATCAGGACTTTCTCGAAACCGACCCCGCCTGCCTGCAAACCAGCCCCGGCAATGAGGCGCATCTGCATGCTTTCGCCACCGATCTCATCGGCCATGACGGGGTGGCGCATCGGATGTATCTGCACACCTCGCCCGAATTCACGATGAAAAAGATCCTTGCGGCGGGCGAGCCCCGCATCTTCGCCTTCGCCCATGTCTGGCGCAACCGCGAAAACGGTAACCGCCATAGCGCCGAATTCACCATGCTGGAATGGTATCGCGCCGATACTCCCTATGACCGGCTGATCGAGGATGCCCATGCGATGCTGGCCCTTGCCGCACGCGCCTGCGGGGCGGATCACCTGCACTATCGCGGCATCACCTGCGACCCTTTCACGCCGGTCGAACGGATCTCGGTGGCCGAGGCCTTCCAGCGCTATGCAGGCATCGACCTGCTGGCCAGCTGCCACGCCGATGGCTCGACCGACCGCGCTGCATTGGCCGCCGAATGCGCGCGGGTGGGTTTTGCCATTGCCGAGGATGACGGCTGGGCCGATATTCTGTCAAAAGTGCTGGTGGATCGGGTCGAACCGCATCTGGGCCACGGGCGGATCACCGTGCTCGACCGCTATCCGACCGCCGAGGCCGCCCTCGCCCGCCCCTGCGCCGATGACCCGCGCGAGGCGGAACGCTTCGAACTTTACGCCTGCGGGGTGGAACTGGCCAATGCCTTCGGAGAGCTCACCGACCCCGCCGAGCAACGCCGCCGTTTCGAGGCCGAGATGGACGAGAAAGAGCGCATCTATGGCGAGCGCTACCCGCTGGACGAGGATTTCCTTGCCGCGCTGGAACTGATGCCGGAGGCCTCCGGCATCGCGCTTGGCTTTGACCGTCTGGTGATGCTGGCCACGGGCGCGCCGCGCATCGACGACATCCTCTGGAGCCCTATCGCACAGCCCAGAAGCCCGCGATAAGATCATCGCAGACCTTGGGGCTGTAGTCGCTGGGCAGCCCCAGCAGATCGGGCGCGCGCTCATCCGTGGTGATGCGCGTTTCCGGCATATCCGGGTCGCGGAACACATCGGCCTGGCCCGTCAGAAGATTGACATCGCAGTAGACCACTTCGGCGGCGAATCTATCCCATTCTCTCTTCGTCACCCCCGCGACGATATACCGCCCCTCGCGGAAGGCCACATGCCATTCCAAACTACTCCCGTTGCGCCCGCAGGTATCGCAACCCGTCGCAATGGTAAAACTGCCCGGCTTTGTCGAGGAAACCAAATCTAGCGTAGTGAGGTCAGCCCAAAGAGGGCCGATCACGACTGGCGGCTCGGCTCTATCGTTCGAGATAACAAGCACCCGAGCAAGATCGCGCGTGGTGAGATCGGTGATCAGATCCTCTGTGCCATCGCCATCCGCGTCAAAGTGATACTCCTCAACGACCGGCCCCTCGACGATGGGCTGGGACAGGGCGGCTGAAGCGGCAAGGCAGAAGGATGCGGATAGAAAGAAGAACTTCATCAGAAACAGGGTCGACCCCCCTATTGAAAAGGCGACAAATGCCGATGCAGCCGTAGGACCTCGATCGGGACCACATCAAGCGTGCGCTGATGGGTCGCCTCCAGCACGATCTCGGGCGCGCAGCCCTCGTCATGCGCTTCCAGAAACCGCCCCGCGCACAGGCACCAGCGATCTCCGGGTTTGAGGCCCTCGAATCCGTATTCGGGACGCGGGGTCGAGAGGTCATTGCCGATATAGGCCGACCACGCGAGAAACTCTTTGGTCATGATCGCGCAAACCGTATGGGCGCCATGATCCTCGGCGCAGGTATTACAATGGCCATCGCGAAAGAACCCGGTCAGAGGCACCAGCGAACAAGGCTCCAAGGGGCCACCCAAGACATTGACCGGCAGATCCTTATCCATCCTATCCCCCGCATGGCATCCGGATCACGATAATCCGGCAACCGCAGCCTGCCCCCGAACGGGATATCCGTCAAGACAGGCGTGCCCCCCTTAGGCGGACAGGCGGCGGGGCCTTTCCCCAAAAAGGGCAGCGCCCCACGCTGCCCTTTTTCTGAAACTCAGTAGATATACCGGATCTGGTCCATCCAGTAACGTTCCATACGTTTGAGGGTCCGGTTCATTTCGTCCATCTGTTCGAAATCGATCACGCCACGCGTGCCCATCCCGTCAGCATGGCGCTCGAACAGTTCGCGCACCGCATCATGCAGCTTGCGCCCCTTATCCGTCAGCTTGACCCGCACCGAGCGGCGGTCCACATCACAGCGCTGGTGGTGCATATAGCCGTTTTCCACCAGTTTTTTCAGGTTATAGCTGACATTCGAGCCCTGATAATAGCCACGGCTCTTCAATTCGCCTGCCGTGACCTCGTTATCGCCGACATTGAACAGCAAAAGGGCCTGAACCGGATTGATCTCGATGATCGCCAGACGTTCGAATTCGTCCTTGATCACATCCAGCAGCAATCTGTGCAGCCGTTCCACAAGGGCCAGCGTGTCCAGATACCCGGTCATGAGCCCCTGCTGCATGGCGCGGTCCGCGACCACGCCGCCCATCTGGCCCATAGGGGGTTCTATACTCATCTCATTCTCCGCATCATCTATGCCCCGAAAGACACCATGCGGGAAAATGCCAAAATTTCGGTTAAGCGAATTAAATCTATCGCAAATCTGACAATAATTTTCAGACAACATGGCGGAAGCAAGGCAATTTGCCCCTTCCGCCATAATTGAATCATGCAACCGAATGACGTTTTTTCGCAAAGGCCGCAATCACTTGCAGCAGTTGAAGATACTCCGGCGGGCAGGGTTTCGCCCCCGACACCCACAGATAGAGATCCTGATCATATTCTTCCAGCAGCGCGTCATAGAGGTCCAAGGTGGCCGGATCCATCTTTGCCAGCTCGCTATCGGCAAAGGGGCCAAGCACCATGTCCATCTCTTTCATCCCGCGCCGCCAGCTGCGCATCACCATCCGCTTCAGCCGCGCTTCCGGCGTTTCCTGAACCTGTCCGGTCATTGGCTCTCTCCCGCTTTGACCCTGCGCTCCAGCCGTTCCAGCCGCGCATCGAGGTCTTTGATCACCGCACGGGCCTCGCGTATCTCGCGCAAGATCTCCCGCTCTCGTTCTGCCTCATCTACCCCTTGCGGCGGCCCGTCAAGTCCGGCGCCCTCGCCATTGAGCAACCACATCAGCGAAACATTCAACATACCCGCCACCATCTGCAACTTGTTGGCACGCGGGTCGGCCATATCCTCTTCCCATGACTGCAGCGTCTCCAGCCGCACGCCCAGCTTTGCGGCCAGTTCGGTCTGGCTCAGCCCTGCGGCCTCGCGCGCGCCCTCCAGCCTGTCGCCAAAGGTCGCGGCATCTCCGCCATACCAGTCATCCGCCATGGGGCCTCCTCTTGATCGCCATTTGACCCGAGCGTAAGACATGACCACGCAAGTTACAAACCCATCCGAACGGAGCCCCTCATGGCCTTTCTCTCCGACAGCCTCGCCCGTGTGAAACCCTCGCCCACCGTGGCCATGACTGGCAAGGCGGCAGAGCTGAAGGCCGCAGGGCGCGACATCATCAGCCTTTCGGCGGGCGAGCCCGATTTCGACACGCCGCAGAACATCAAGGATGCAGGCGCCCGCGCCATTACCGAGGGCCGCACCAAATATACCACCGTTGACGGGATCGCCGAGCTGAAACAGGCGATCTGCGATAAATTCGCCCGCGAGAACGGGCTGAGCTATACGCAAGCGCAGATCAGCGTGTCCTCGGGCGGCAAGCAGGTGCTGTTCAACGCCTTCATGGCAACGCTCAATCCCGGTGACGAGGTCATCATCCCCACGCCCTATTGGGTCAGCTACCCCGATATGGTGCTGATCGGGGGCGGCACGCCGGTCTTCGTGCAGGGCAATCCCGAGATGGGCTACAAGATCACGCCCGAGGCTTTGGAGGCCGCGATCACGCCGCAGACCAAATGGTTCCTGTTCAACTCGCCCTCCAACCCCTCGGGGGCGGGCTATACGCGGGCAGAGCTGAAGGCGCTGACCGATGTGCTGATGCGCCACCCCCATGTCTGGGTGATGACCGACGACATGTACGAACACCTCGTCTTCGACGGCTTCGAATTCTGCACCCCCGCCGAGGTGGAACCCGCGCTTTATGACCGCACACTGACAGTGAACGGCGTGTCGAAAGCCTATGCGATGACCGGCTGGCGGATCGGTTATGCCGGTGGTCCGGTGGAGCTGATCACCGCGATGCGCAAGATGCAGTCGCAATCCACCTCGAACCCCTGCACCATCAGCCAATGGGCCGCTGTCGAGGCGCTGAACGGGCCGCAGGATTATATCCGTGACAGCCGCGAGGCCTTCCACCGCCGCCGCGATCTGGTGGTTGCGGGGCTCAACGCCTGCCCCGGCATCACCTGCCCCACGCCCGAAGGGGCCTTCTATGTCTACCCGTCCATCAAGGACTGCATCGGCAAAACTTCGGCCCAAGGCACCAAGATTACCGATGACGAGACCTTCTGCACGGCGCTTCTGGAAGAAACCGGCGTGGCCACGGTGTTCGGCGCGGCCTTCGGCCTCAGCCCCAACTTCCGCATCAGCTACGCCACCTCGGACACCGTGCTGACGGAGGCTTGCAACCGGATCAAACGCTTCTGCGAAGGCCTCAGGTAAGCCACATCGCGAAGGTCGCACCACCCTGCGGCCAGCCGATTACGACACGTCTGGAACAAAAAGAAAAGCCGCTCGGTCGAGCGGCTTTTCCCGTTTGACTCAGGCCGCTTTCACGCCCGATTTACGACGACGCAGCGCCGCAAAGCCACCCAGCGCGCCAAGCAGCAAAATGCCACCCGCCGGAAGCGGCACGGGGCTGACCTGCTCATCGCCACCACCGTGACCGCCGTGGCCACCATGACCACCCTGCCCGTCATGACCGAAATCGGCCGAGCAGCCACAATGCGGTTTGGTCGCCTCGGCATAATCAGGGGTATCCCCCCACTTATGGTCGTCTTGGTCTTTCCAGTCCTTGTCAGACCCGAACCAATCCCCATGCCCCTCGGATTTGAAGTCGCTGGAATAGCCATAATCCTTGCTATCCGTGGACTTGGAGTCCGCTTGGTATGTCGATGCGAATACCGAGCTTCCCCACACGCAAATCGTCGCAACAGTTGCGATTTTCTTAATCATAAAAAAACATCCTTATAGGCTGTCAAAAGCGTGCCCCACCCACCACAGGTCGAGTCACGTAAGGTAAACATGTTTCTCCACCCGAGAATTGCAATGAGGATTTTTTTCAATCGGCGGAAGATCGCATAACATGCCATTATCAAGCCGGAAGAGCCATATTTTATTGACCCCTCGCACAAGCGGTCAGTTGATCCCCCACCGCAGTTGTCGTTAAGGATGGTGCATCAACAGTCTGGAAGCTGCCCCATGAGCCTCGATCTGCCCGAATATTACTTCCGAATCCGCGAGAATGGCGCGGCCGTATTTCGGGTAGACACCCAGAACCGCCAGCGCCGGATCGAGATGGATCAGATCGCCGTGGTCAATATCCGCAATGGAGACATCAAACCGCAGGGCGGGCGCGAGCTGACCGATGCGGATATGCGCCAGATCACCCAATGGATGGCCGATCGCAGTGCCCTGCTGGCGCAGCGCGATATCGACGACATCCACCGCGCCGTCGATTACCTGAACCTGACCACGCAATGGGTGCAGTCAAAAGCCACCGATGCACAGCTCGAGCATGTCACAGACGCGCTGTTGCTGGCCATGCATGATCTGCGCAGCGTTCTTGTGCGCAAGAAGGCCGAGCGGCTGATGGGTCAGCAGGCCGAGACCCGCGACGATTAGGCCATAGGGCGCCGCCCGCCGCCGCGCACGACCCAGAAGCGATACATCAGCAGCGACGAGGCCGTGGCAAGCCCTGCGGCCAGCCCCAGCCAGACCCCGTGCGATTGCAGCCCTACATGGAAGGCCAGCACATAGCCCGTGGGAATCCCGACCAGCCAATAGCTGGCCAGCGCAATCCACATCGGCACGCGCGTATCCTGCAGGCCGCGCAGCAACCCCATTGCCAGCACCTGCATGGCATCGAACAGCTGGAACAGGCCCGCCAGCGCCAGCAGGCCGCTTGCCAGCAGCAGGATCTGCGCGGAATCCCCGCCCGGCTTCAGGAACAGGCTGACAATCTTTTCCGGAATGCCCAGAAATGCGGTCACCGTGACCGCCACGATGACCAGTGACATGCAGATCACCGTGATGGCCCCGCGCCGCAGATGTTCGGGGGCACCGGCCCCATAGGCGCGCCCTGCCCGCACGGTCGCGGCATTGGCCAGCCCCATATGCAGCATGAAGGCCAGAACACTGGTTTCCATGACAATGCCATTGGCCGCCAGCTCGATTGTGCCAAGCCATCCCATCATCAGCGCGGCCATCTGGAACATGGACGCCTCGGCCAGAATGGTCAGCCCGATCGGAATCCCCATCCGCGCCACGGCCCCGAACGCAGACCAGTCAGGGCGCCAGAACCGCTGCCACAGCGCCACATGCGACAGCCCGCGCGCACGATGGGCATAGACCATCAGCACCAGCATCGACACCGTCTGCACCAGCACCGAGGAAAGCGCCGCGCCGCGCACGCCCATTTCGGGAAAGCCCATCTCGCCAAAGATCAGAAGCCAGTTGCAGACGATATTCAGCCCCACCGCAGAAAGCGTGACCCAAAGCACGATCTGTGTCCGCTCGAACGCCGAAAGATAGCTGCGCAGCACCGCCACCACCAGCATGGGCACGATGCCAAGCCCCGCGATGCGCAGATAGTCCTGTGCCAGCCTCGCGGTTTCGGGGGCCTGCCCCAATGCCTGTAGCACCGCAGCGGAATGCCACATACAGGGAATCGAGACCAGCCCCGTCAGCACCGACAGCCACAGCGCCATACGGGTATCGCGCCGTGCCTGCGTTTCGTCATTGCCCCCCAGCGCCATCGAGACGCGCCCGATGATCGCATTGGCAAAGCCCGTGCCGAAGAGAAAGAAGAAGAACAGGTAATTCGTGCCCAGAACCACAGCGGCCAGTTCAGGCACTCCGTACCAGCCCATCATGATCGTATCGGTCACACCAAGCCCTGCTGCCGCAAGGTTCGACCCTACCAGCGGCAAGCCCAGCGTAAGAATGGCGCGCATATGGCCAAACGCCCCCATCGAGGTGTCGAGGGGTTTGTCGGTCTGGGTCATCACGGGGCTGGCCATTTCGCATTCCTGATCGAGTGGTCAATAATCAGCCCGTGCCACGCCCCCATGAACCCGTCAAGCCTTAGTAAGCATCGCTAGGATTGCGCGCGGCGTTACTTTTGCGTCATCGGGGCGCGCCGGGGAAGGCGGGCGCGGCCTGTAATCATCGGCGTCACAAGGTTCTCGCGCTTCCAGAAGCGATACCAGAAAATCGCCAGCACATGTATGATGACCAGCGCCAGCAGCAGATTGGCGAGGGTCTCGTGCAGATCAACCGCCCGCACGGCGTTCTCGTACCCCACCCAATCCGCAAAGGGGCCGACATTGATATAATCATCCGGATCGGACACCAGACCCGTGCCGACCTGCGCCGCCAAGAGCCCCAAGATCAGCACAACCGATAACGCGCCCACAGGATTATGCCCGCGCGTGTAGGACGGCTTACGCGACACCAACGTGCGACCATAGCGCGCAATCGCGCCGGGCCCTTTTACAAAGCTGGCAAACCGCGCCGTTTGCGGGCCGAAAAACCCCCAGAAGACGCGGGCCACGACCAGCGCGCCGATGCCGTAGCCCAGCCAGAAATGCAGGCTCATGTCAACGGGCCCCCATTTTCCAAGCCCCCATGCACCACAGACCAGCACCACCAGCGCCCAATGGAACGCGCGCACGAAAGGATCCCAGACCGGCACTGTCTCGAAGCGGCTGTCGGTGTCGGAGGGATCCGATTGAAATCGATGCGTCATGACAAATCCTTTTTCAAAACCCTGCCCGCCGAGTGTCGCGCAAGGTCGCTCTGATGTCATGCAGTAAATCGGTCCGGACGGGGCAGCGGTCAGGATGGACGCTGCATCACGAAATCGATCAGCGCGGCACGGCCCGAATGCCCCTCTCCCTCGCTCAGATCGGCATCGTAATCGGCCTGATGCAGGATTTTCCAGCGCGGAAACGCCTCGCGCAGCAGATCCAGATCATAGAGCTGTTCCACATTGCTCGGCCCGCCTGTGCCATAGCGCGGCTGACGACGGGCAAAGCCGTGGATCATCACCACCCCTCCCGGCGCGACCGCACGCCGCATCCCGTCGAAAATATCCTCGCGGAAGGCCGGATCGGCAAACTGGATGAAACAGGCCAAAAGCGCGTCATATTCGGCCACGGGCCAATCCCAGCCGCGCAGATCCTGCGATAGCATGGTGATCGTCACCCCCCGCGACGCCGCCAGCCGCTGGGCTTTCTCACGCGCCGGAGCCGAAAGCTCGACCCCCGTCACCTCCAGGCCCTGCTCGGCCAGAAACACGGCATTGCGCCCTTCGCCCTCGGCCAGCGACAGCACGCGCATACCCGGTGTCAGCCGCCCTGCCTGACGGCGCACGAACTCTGCCGGAGCGGTTCCGAAAACATAGTCCGAATGGGCATAGCGTTGATCCCACATTCTCCTCCTCCTTTATATCTTTTGACTCAAAATGGCATTCGCATCCTATGTAACAAGATGACGTAGTCTCTTGCCCTCAAAGGGAAAACCCCTCAGGCACAAACCAGCCTGCCAATGGGCCGTTTTCCACCCATGACGCCCGTAAAACAGGCAGGCGGCAAACCGGCGGCCCCGATCCGGCCAACCGGACGTGAAACTTCCTGTGGACGGTTTCGGCAGGGCGCTTGCCGATTTTGCCCCAAATGATGTATGGCTCAAGGCCAACCCCACCAAAGAAAGCGAGCAGATGTCCGACGATCTTCTCTCCACCCAGTCCGAGTCCGAATATGACGCCTCCTCTATCGAGGTGCTGGAAGGGCTGGAACCTGTTCGCAAACGCCCCGGCATGTATATCGGCGGCACCGATGAGCGCGCGCTGCACCATATGCTGGCCGAGATCCTCGACAACTCGATGGACGAAGCCGTGGCAGGCCATGCCAGCCGCATCGAGGTCGAGCTGAACGCGGATTACTCGATCACCGTGCGCGACAATGGCCGCGGCATCCCGATCGACCCGCACCCGAAATTTCCGGGCAAATCGGCGCTGGAGGTGATCCTGTGCACGCTGCATGCGGGCGGCAAATTCTCGGGCGATGCCTATGCAACCTCGGGCGGCCTTCACGGGGTGGGCGCGTCGGTGGTGAATGCGCTGTCGGATCTGATGGTGGTGCAGGTTGCCAAGAACAAGAAGCTCTACGAACAGCGCTTCTCGCGCGGCATCCCGCAGGGGCCGGTCGCGGAAATCGGCGCCGCCCCCAACCGTCGCGGCACCATGGTCACCTTCCATGCCGACGAGCAGATCTTCGGCCATCACCGCTTCAAACCCGCGCGGCTGATCAAGATGGTGCGCTCGAAGGCCTATCTGTTCTCGGGCGTTGAAATCCGCTGGAAATCCGCGATTGACGATGGCGAGACGCCCACCGAGGCCACCTTCCACTTCCCCGGTGGTCTGGCCGACTACCTGATGGAAACGCTGGGCAAGGCGATGACCTATGCCGACCGCCCCTTCTCGGGCAAGGTCGAGTTCCGCGAGAAATTCAACGTCCCCGGTTCGGTCGAATGGGCGATCAACTGGACCCCCTCGCGTGATGGCTACATCCAGTCCTATTGTAACACCGTCCCCACCCCCGAGGGCGGCACCCATGAGGCGGGCTTCTGGTCGGCGATCCTCAAGGGCATCCGCGCCTATGGCGAGCTGATCAACAACAAGAAAGCGTCGAACATCACCCGCGACGACCTGATCACGGGCGGCTGCGCGCTGGTGTCCTGCTTTATCCGCGAGCCCGAATTCGTCGGCCAGACCAAGGACCGTCTGGCCACCGTCGAGGCGCATCGTCTGGTCGAGGGCGCCGTCCGCGACCACTTCGACAACTGGCTGGCCTCGGACACGAAATCCGCCGGCGCAATCCTCGATTTCCTTGTGCTGCGCGCAGAAGAGCGTCTGCGCCGCCGTCAGGAAAAGGAAACCGCCCGTAAATCGGCCACCAAAAAGCTGCGCCTCCCGGGCAAGCTGACCGATTGCACCGCGAAAAACCGCGCCAATACCGAGCTGTTCATCGTCGAGGGCGACTCGGCAGGTGGCTCGGCCAAAGGCGCGCGCAAACGCGAAACGCAGGCTCTGCTGCCGCTGAAGGGTAAAATCCTGAACGTCCTCGGCGCGGCCTCTTCGAAACTGGGCACCAATGCCGAGATCAGCGATATCTGCGAGGCGTTGGGTGTGGGCCTTGGCACCAAGTTCAACGTCGAAGACCTGCGTTACGACAAGATCATCATCATGACCGATGCCGATGTCGATGGGGCGCATATCGCGTCGCTTCTGATGACCTTCTTCTTCACCCAGATGCGCCCGCTGATCGACCAAGGCCACCTCTATCTGGCCTGCCCGCCGCTCTACCGCCTGACCCAAGGCGCCAAGCGCATGTATGTGGCCTCCGACGCCGAGAAAGAGGAATGGCTAGCCAAGGGATTGGGCGGCAAGGGTAAAATCGACGTGCAGCGCTTCAAGGGTCTGGGCGAGATGGATGCCAAGGACCTGAAAGAAACCACAATGGACCCCGCCACCCGCAAACTGATCCGCGTCACCATCGACGATGATCTGGGCGGAGAGACGGCGGATCTGGTGGAGCGCCTGATGGGCAAGAAACCCGAGCTTCGCTTCCAATATATCACCGAGAACGCCCAGTTCGTTGAGGAGTTGGATGTATAATGTCTGGCAAAAAGCCACTCACTAAATTTCACGCAGTTATTGATCGATCAAACGCCTTATTGGATTTACATTCATCGAACCAAGCACAAGCAAACGATGATTTAATCCGTGCGGCTATTGTACTGTCCGTTGCGGCTTTTGATGGCTATTTTACAAACAAATTCGTCGATATTCTTGTACCATATCTTAAGACTCGCAATCCTGGCTCCGACCTAGTTAAGCTTCTAGGCGAAGCCGGCTTAGATACTAGAGTTGCGCTGGAACTTCTTGGAATGGAACGCCCATATCGCCGAATACGGACTATTGTTAGCGGCCATTTATCAGGAAAGACAACTCAACGCTTTGATACGATCGATAAGCTATTCCTATCGATTGGGCTTAAAAATCTTTCTGCTAATGCTGCGAAGACCACCAAAAAGACAAACATCAACGCCCGCATCGGCGCATTGATTGAAAAGCGACACGCTATCGCACACACTGGTGATCTAAATAGCCACGGAAATACACAACCGGTTAATCGTGAAAAGATCCGCCGCAGAATCCAAGAGCTAAAAGAGCTTGTGGATGCGTGTGACAAAATAATTGATTCCGCGAGTATGGTAAAGAAGGTCAAGCGCCCATGACCACCATCACCTCCCCCGACCTCACCGTGACCGTCTCCGATATGGGGGCCGAGATGCAGTCGCTTGCCTTCCGTGGGCAGGAATTCCTCTGGAATGGCGATGCCGAATGGTGGACGGGGCGCTCGCCGGTTCTGTTTCCGATTGTGGGCCGTGCGCCCGACGATAAGATCGAGATCCGTGGCGAGAGCTTCGATATGCCCCAGCACGGGCTTGCCCGCCGCCTGCCCTTTACGGTGGTGGCGCAGGACGAGGCGCATGTGACCCATGAGCTGGTGCCATCGGAGGCCACCGCAAGCTATCCCTATAAGTTCCGCCTGCAGTTGACCCATCGCGTGACCGGCCCGACGCTTGAGGTGGCCGCCACCGTGACCAATGAAGACACCGCCCCGATGCCCTTCGGGCTCGGCTTCCATCCGGCCTTCCGCTGGCCGCTGCCCAATGCCACCGGCGCGCATAAGGTTGAGTTGGCCAATGGCGCGGAGCCCGCGATGAACCGCGTGGTCGATGGGTTGATCTCGCGCGAAACCGAGGCCTCGCCCTTCCATCAGGGGAGCCTGACGCTGAGCCATGATCTATTCGCCAAGAATGCCGCGATCTTCCCCGAAGGCACGGGCGAGGCGCTGCGCTATCAGGGTGAAACCGGCCCGAGCCTCGATTTCCGCTTTGCCAATCTGCCGAACCTCGCGCTCTGGCAGCCGCCCGGCGCGCCGTTCCTGTGCATCGAGCCCTGGCACGGAATGGCGGCATGGCATGGGGCGGGGGCAAAAATCGAGGACCGCCCCTATACGCTAAGCCTAGGCGCGGGCGAGACTGCCCGCTTTGCATGGTTCGTGACGATCCGCGACTGAGAAAGACGCGCTTAGCAAATACGGGGCAGCTGCTCGCCCACCAGCATATCCACGATGCGGGTGCCGCCGAATGCGGTGCGCATCCGCACTTGGCCCGCATGGTCTGCCACGGCCCGCCCGATGATCGCGGCACCCTTGCCTTCGGGCAGGGCCTGCATGGCGGCAAGCGCGGCCTCGGCTTGTTCTTCGGGCGCAAAGAGCACCAGACGCCCCTCATTGGCGAGGTAGAGGGGGTCGAGCCCCAAGATCTCGCACATGCCGACGACCTCGGCGCGGAGCGGAAGGGCGTCTTCCTCGATGACGATGCCACAACCCGCCTCTTCGGCGATTTCATTCAGGGCGGAGGCCAGCCCGCCTCGGGTCAGATCGCGGGCGGCTCGAGCCTGAGGTGCTGCGGTAAGAGCGGCCTCCATCAGGTGACCAAGGGCGGCGCAATCGCTCTCGATCGCCGAAGACAGCGCCAGATCGCCACGGGCCGCGAGGATGGTTGCGCCGTGGTCGCCCAGCACCCCGTTGACGATAGCCACATCGCCCGCGCGAACATGGGAGGCCGCCATATCGCGGGAAGCGGGGATCACGCCGATGCCGGAGGTGGTGATGAAAACGCCATCGCAGGCGCCGCGTTCGACGACCTTGGTATCGCCTGTCACGATGCGCACGCCTGCAGCCTCGGCCTCGTGCGCCATGGTCGCCACGATGCGGCGCAGAAGGGCGAATTCGGTGCCTTCCTCGATCACGAAGGCGGCCGAAAGCCAGAGCGGCTTTGCCCCGCCCACGGCGAGGTCATTGACCGTACCGCAGATAGCGAGCTTGCCGATATCACCGCCCGGAAACTCCAAAGGGGTGACGACGAAGCCATCGGTGGTGAAGGCAAGTCGCGCGCCCGGTTCGCGCAGGGCGTCTGTCATCAAGCGGGCCTGATCCTCCATGCCGGGAGGGGCGAAGGCGGAGGTGAAAATTTCCTCGATCAGGTCGCGCATTGCGCGGCCACCGCCGCCATGTGCCAAGGTGACGCGTTCGCCTCTTAGTGCCATAAGTCTTGTCCTTTGAGGGGGGCTGCGGCCCAACGGGGCATCGAGCCCCGCTTGCGCCGCCGGAGGCCTTGCCTCCGATGCCGCCTATGATTTCGGTTATTCTGCCGCCGAACGGGCGCCGCCATATTGCCAATAGGCCGCGCAGGCGCCTTCCGAGCTGACCATCAGCGCGCCGAGGGCGGTTTCCGGTGTGCAGCCCTTGCCGAATTGCGGGCATTGGGTCGGTTTGATCCGGCCCGTCATGACCTGACCACAGGCACAGCCCTCGACTTCCGGCACCTCTCGGCGACCCACCGCATAGCCGATGCCGAATTTCTCTTCGGCGTCATAGGCGCGATAGGCAGGGCGGATCCGCAGACCCGAGGCATCGATTTCGCCCAAGCCCCGCCATTCAAACGAGGGGCGTTTTTCATAAACATCCTCGATGGCAGCCAACGAGACCGGATTGCCATTTTCGGGCACCACGCGACCATATTGGTTTTCTACGCGCGGTTGGCCTTGTTCGATCTGGGTCAGCACCATCAGCACCGATTGCAGAAGATCGGTGGGTTCAAAGCCTGCCACCACGATCGGCTTGCCATAATCTTGCGCAATAAAATCATAGGGGTGGATGCCGATCACCATCGACACATGGCCCGGCCCGATAAAGCCGTCAAGCATCATATAGGGGTCATCGAGCAGCGCCTTGATGGGTTCGGGCACGGTGATATGGTTGCAGAAGACGGTGAAATTCGGAAGCCCCTCACGCGCTGCCTGCTGGATCGCCAGCGCGGTGGAGGGCGTAGTGGTTTCAAACCCCAGCCCGAAAAACACCACCTCGCGGTCGGGATTGCGCCGCGCCAGTTCCAGCGCATCAAGGGGGCTATAGACCATGCGGATATCGGCCCCATCGGCCTTGGCCTGAATGAGCGACTTCGTCGACCCGGGCACCCGCATCGCATCGCCGAAGGTGGTGAAGATCACCTCGGGGCGCTCGGCCAGTTCGATACATTCATCGACCCGCGCACGCGGCAGCACGCAAACCGGACAGCCCGGACCATGAATGAACTCGATGCCCTCATGGATCAGCTTGTCCAGCCCGTAGCGAAAGATCGAATGCGTATGCCCGCCGCAGATCTCCATGATATGCACGGGCTTTTCGCGGGTGGCACCTATCGCATCGGCCTTCTCGGCAATCGCCGAAAGCAATGCGCGCGCCAGTTTCGGGTCGCGGAATTCAGAGGCAAATTTCAGCGCCATCTTACACCCGCCCTTCCAGCGCCGCATCGCCGGCTGCCATCTGTTCCAGCGCCTCCTGCGTCTCGCCCAGCTCATGCAGGGCGGCCAAAGTCTGCGCGGCCTCGTCCTCGTCGATCTTCGCCATAGCGAAGCCCACATGGATCAGCGCCCATTCCCCGATCAGCCCCTGCAAAGGACCATCGGCAATACAGGCCACATTGACCGCGCGCCGCACGCCCGACACTTCGGCCAGCGCCATCATACGCGCCTCATCGGTGATCTCGACGATCTGTCCCGGAATGCCCAGACACATCAGTCTTCCTCCTCATCCATACGGGCTGACGGCCCCATTATTCCGTAACGGTCGAGTTTGGCCCGCAGACCCACACGGCTCAGGCCCAGCTCGGAGGCCGCACGGCTTTTGTTCCAGCGATGGCGGGTCAGCGTCTCGCGCAGGATCCGCATCTCCATCAATTCGATCCGGTCTTTCAACTGCCCGCTGGCCTGTAGCGCGTCTTCTTCCGCCGCACGATCCGCCCCCTCATCCGAAGGCACAGCCTGCAGGATATGGCGCGAGATCAGCTCGGCCCCCAGCACGTTTTCCTGCGCAAAGATCAGCATACGCGTGACCTCGTTGGTCAGTTCGCGCAGATTCCCCGGCCAGTCGTAGTTTTCCAGAAATTCCAGCGCCGCCGCGTCAAAGCCCATGACAGGCTTGGAATGGGTCGAGGCCGCCTCGGCCAGAAGATGCTGCGCCAGCATGGCCACATCGCCACGTCGCGCCCGCAACGGCAAAAGCCCGATCTCGCCTACTGACAGCGCATAGTAAAGATCGGTGCGGAACCCGCCCTCGGCCACACGCGAACGCAGATCCACACCCGCGCCACAGATCAGCCGCAGATTGGTGCCCACCGTTTCCTGCCCGCCCACCGGTGTGATGGACCCTTCGGACAGCACACGCAGCAAGGCCAGTTGCATCGCAGGCGAGGCTTCCTCGATCCCCGAAAGGTAGAGCGTGCCGCGATCCGCTTTCTGCATGAGCCCGATGCGGTTCACCCCGCCCGGCAAGACACCGCGCTTGGCCCCGAAAAGTTCCACCATGGCCAGATCTTCCGGCAGGCCCGCCAGATTGAATTCATAAAACGGCTTTTCCGACCGCAGGCTGCCATAATGCATCGCGCGGGCCAGTTGCGCCTTGCCAGTGCCCGCCTCGCCCGTCAGCAAAACCGGAATGTCGAAACTGGCATATTGGCGCGCAATCGCCACCGCATCATTCATCGCGGAATTGGGGCTGCGCAGGATGGTTTCAAAGCCCATCCCTTCGCGCAGGGCACGGCGACGCTTTTCCAGACGGCTTTCGGATGTGCTGGACAGAAAGCGCATCTCGAGCTGCATCCGCTCGTTGTCACGCGCAAGATGGAACAGCTTCACCGCATTGCGTACCGCCATCAAAAGCTGTTCGGGATGCCACGGTTTGGCAATGAACTGATGCACGCCCGCATCATTGATCGCCGCCACCATCGAATTGCTGTCGGTATAGCCGGTGATCATCATCCGCACGGTTTCGGGCCAACGCTCGCGCACCTCGGTCAGGAAATCCACCCCCGTCCGCCCCGGCATGCGCTGGTCACATAAAATCGCCTGAATCCATTCGTTTTCCAGCACGTCCAGCGCGACCGACGCATCCGGAGCGGTGAAAATCTCGAACTCGTCCTCAAGCGCAAGTTTCATCGCCGTCAGCGAATGCGGCTCGTCATCGACCAGCAGAATGGAGGGCAAAGGGGCGCGCGCCATCAGCGCGCCTTGCGGGCCAATCCCGCCTTCAGCCAGTCCAGCCATGCCGCCATTCCCTCGCCCGTGCGGGCCGAAACGCGCAGAATGATCAGATCGGGGTTCACACGGCGCAGATTGGCCTCGTAGAGATCCAGATCGACATCACAATGGGGGGCCAGATCCACCTTATTCAGAAGCGCGATCTTGGCAGCCGTGAACATATCGGGATATTTCAGAGGCTTGTCCTCACCCTCGGTGACCGAAAGAATGGCCACTTTGGCATCCTCGCCCAGATCAAAGGCCGCAGGACAGACCAGATTGCCGACATTCTCGATAAACAGAAGCGCGTTTTCGGCAAGCGCAAGCCGCCCCAGCGCGGTGTCGACCATCTTACCATCCAGATGGCAGCCTTTGCCGGTATTGACCTGAATCGCCTGCGCGCCGGTGGCGCGGATACGGTCGGCATCATTGGTGGTCTGCTGGTCACCTTCGATCACCGCCAGAGGCTGGTCGCCCAACATCTCGATCGTGCGACACAAAAGCGTGGTTTTCCCCGAACCCGGCGACGAAACCAGATTTGTCGCAAAAATGCCATTCTGCGCCAGATATGCACGGTTTTTCGCGGCAAAATCATTGTTTTTGGACAATATGTCCGTCTCGATTTCAATCAGGCGCGCCTGCGAGAAGCCCGGCACCTCAACGCCCGCGGCACCATGTCCGCAATGGATATCAAGGCCGTCGCTGACCACCTGACGCGCAGCTTGCGGCTGCGCCATAGGTCTGGTGGGCACCCCTTTCGGCAGATCGAAAGGCAGTTGCCCCCTGGCCAGTTGCTGGCCCTGCTTTGCCAGATGCGCCTTGAATTCATCCTCGACCGAATGGCCGCTACAACCGCACACCGTGCACATCACGCCACCTCCATATCTTTAATCCGCATCTCGTCGCCCCCCTGCGGCATCAACTTGCCGCCCCCGCAGCGCGGGCATGGGTCTAGACGATCCATAATCTCCACCTCTTCCATACAATCGTAGCACATCGCCCGACCGGGAAGATCAATGATTTCAAGTACCGCACCCTCGGCAGGGCTGCCACGCATAACCACGTCGAACGCAAATTCCAGTGCGTGCTTTTCCACACCGGCAAAGCGCCCGATCTCAAGGCGTAGCTTGGTGATCTGTGTCACCCCATTGGCACGGGCGGCGTCTTCCACCACGGAGCGGATTCCTTCGGCAATCGACATCTCATGCATGCGACACCCCCTCGATCTCGACCGCCACGCAAGGGTCCAGAATATCCACAACCAAAGCGGCAAGCCCAGCTTTCCGCCAAGGCAATGTGGCCAGCGACAGCTCGAGCGCACCGCCCGGAGCGAGCAGGTGATCGGTGGGCGTCACACGCTCCACCGCGCTCACCACGCCGCCCGAAAGCTGTCCGCGCAGCGCATAAACCCCGCGCGCGGCCTCGACCAGCGCGGTATTATCAGGGCGCAGCACCGGTGCCGCAGGGCGGGTCACGACCCGCGTCAGATCCACAAGCCGCCCCAGCGCCCGCCACAAAGGACCGCGCCCCCGCGTCTCTTCTGCCTGTTTCATCAGCGGATGGAACGCCACACGACCGGCGGGCGAATTTTCCTGCGCCATCTTCAGCATCGGGTCGAACAGATCAGCCACCCGCGCCTCGGCCTCATGCGGGGCAAATGCCGCATCGATCCCCGCCATCAGGGGCGACACCCCCTGCCCCGAGACAAGCCAAGCCGCCAGATCGGTAATTTCGCCACGGCCCCACAAATGGTGCAGCAATGCAGGCCCGCCCTGTGCCCACCCATCGGGCAGGGCTTGCGGCGCGTGCCCCAATGCCTTGGGCCAGAACAGAAAAAGCTTTGCAAGGTGGTCGCGCAGGATCTCGTGTCGGGTGTCTGACATATCGGCCGGCAGCCCCAAAGACAGCCGCACCGCCTGCGACTGCGCCGCCCCGCACAGATTGAACAGTCGCCCCATCATCTGGGCTGCGGCCTCGGGGTCGCGCCCCCGCATCATGGCCCCCACAGAGATGGGCGCAGGCAGACGCAAACGCGGGGCAATCATCTCGCCACGTCGCTCCAGACCTATGCCCAAAACCTGTTTCATTCCGTCTCCTTCGCGGGCTCCGATGCAAGCCCCCCCGAGATCAACTGACGCCGCGATGGTGTGGCCAGTTCGGCGACGCCGTCTTCGGAGAGCTGCGCGAATTCCGCGCCGCCGGTCTCGGCTTCTGCCTCTTTCTCTGCCAGCTCGGCCTCGCGGGTCGCGCGGATCTCTGACTTGCGGTCCGTCTCCGCGCGGTTCTCTTCCTTGAACAGCTCCGCCATGATGGCCTGTGCCACCTCGCGCGCCTGCATCTGGGTCTGGAATTCCTCCATCGGAGAGAACAGCGAACAGGCTTTATAGCCCCCCGTCAGGTCCCGCTTGTTATGGATGAACTCATAGCAGCCGGACGGAAATTCCACCATTTCTTTGGCCCCGGGAACCAGATCGGACCAATCCTCGCCTGCGCCCGGAAGAAGGATCAGGTTCATGAACCACGGGCTGAACAGCACCCCCAAAGCGCGTCCTTCATAGGGGCGGAACCCCACGGCCTCGACCGAAAGCGCCTTATTCGACAGCGGCACGTCGCGCATGGTCGAATTCCAGATCTCGCGAAAATCGGCTGTCAGATTTCGAACATGCTCGTCGATCCGGCGCTGCTCGATCATCAGCGGCGCGCCGGGGTCCTCGCGGACCATGAACTGGGCTTTGGGCGCATCGCAATTCGGACATTTCCAGTCTTCTGGCAGCGCATTGAACGGCGTTCCGGGCAAGACCTGCCGGAAATCATCGCCGATTGCCGGATCATAGGTTGACCAGCAGATCTTGCATTCCATCAACGCCTGATCGGAAATCCGGTCATGCGCGCCCATATAACTGCCTTCAAACCCTGTCACTTGTGCAACATCCGCGCTCATCTGATCGCCTCCAGCACTTCGCGGATACGGTCGGCGCTGTCTTCCAGATCTTCCGGTGCGGCAAGAGCCACTTCGGGCATATCGGTCACCTCGAACGTGTCCAGAATAAGCGTGTCCATCGAGTTGAAAAACTGCACACGCCAGACATGGCGCAAGGCTGTGGCGGTAATCCGGCAATTTCCGTAGCCCCGCGACAGAATGGTAACCGCCCCTTCGCCCAGCACCCGATCCAGCCAGAGCAGATCCTCTTCGGTATGCGGCAGCAGCGTCAGATTGACCACATGCGGCATACCGCCCTTATAGCTTTCGGATTTGTCGTAAAGCTCGGCCACCAGAGCGGGCGCGTTGACCACGCCATTCGGGCGCTGTGCCTGCGGCCCCTGCCCTTCGCGGAACGGCTCGAACGCACGGGTCATCGACACCGACGGCACCGGCCCGATCTCGATCCGGTCCACACCCGATCCGGCCACGGACCAGACCCCCGCAAAGACACTTTCCTGCACCATCAGGGCGGGGATGCCACGGATTTTCATGGCCACTTCCCCCTGCCCCATCGTCTCGGCGATCAGCGCACGGTTGGCCGCATCCAGCCCCGACAGGTCAAAGCTGGCCATCCCCCCCTTGGCGCAGGCCTCGACGGCTGTGGCAATATCGGCCAGCGTCTTCAAGGCGGGGCTCATCGCGGAAGGATCATCGACCTCGGGCATATGCGCGGAATAGGTGCGCATGCCCGAGGGCAGCTCCATATATTCCAGCTCCTCGCCGGTTTCCTGTGACCCGGGACCGAAGCCCATCGGCGGCAGATGGAAATTGTTCACCATGAGATCAGCCTTTCAGATCAAGGATATGCGAAGTGCGGGCAATATAGTCATCCCAGTCGCGGATTTTCTCGATAGCCCCCAGATAGACACCATCGCGATAGAACAAAAAGCCCGGCGTCTTCAGCGCGCGGGTCTGTTGGCGCAGCTCGGCCTCGATGGCATCATCGATCACCGCACAGTCGAACAGGTTCTGGAACGCCATACGCAATTCGGGCAGCACAACCGCCGCATCTGGCGTTTCCAGATTGCGCTTGGAATCCCCCGGCACAAAGAGGCAATGCACCCCCTCCTGCGCGGTAAAATCGGCCACCGCTTCCAGAGTGGCCAGACGGGGATAAGAGAACTCGTTACTCAAACGCTGCACCAGAGGATGGATTTCCCCCGAGGGCTTCGCGTCACTAGGCATTACAAAATCGTGCATTATCGGTCCTTCAGGCGGTTTTGCGGCCCTGCGCGGCAGCGGCAGCCAGATGCGGGGGAAGTTCGGGGCTGCGGGCTTCGAGATCGGCAAAAGCCGCGCCCAGATCGCCGCCCGCCATCAAGGCGCGCAACCCCTCGAGCGCCGCGGCGATCTTGGCGGCCTCATCGGCAGAGATCACCTCGCGCGCGGCCCCCAGAAACACCAGCAACCAGTCACCGGGCTGTGCTTCGGGGGTCAGCGACAGGTCGATCACCTGCGGCTGCCCTTCCTCGATCACGTCACCGCGGATGCCTTCGCGCGCGATCAACTGCAGCGGAATACCGACGCACATCAGGCGCGCACCTTGGCCGCCGAGGGAAAGAAGCGGTGATCGCCGATACGGCAGGCCTCGTCCTCATCGGGACGTCCGTTCTCATAGGCACCGCGCTGGATCGAGACATCGGCCAGATCCTCGCTATCGGTCCGGCCGGGCACGACCGCAATATCCCAGCGTTGCAATTCGCGAATACATTCAGCGATAGCGGGCTGGATCTGGTCGGATACCACCTGCCGCAGACCGCCGCCGTAATCCTCGATCTCTTCGGGCTGACAGCCGATCAGGGTCAGATATGCGGGCGCGTAGCCCATCAGCTCGGCGGTCGCCAGCACATCCTGAAAACCGGTCTGGTGCAGACTCATCTTTTTCGCCCCCATAAAGGCGGGCACGTCCTTGTCGCGCAGGGTCACCATCATGCCGGGTTCCAGCCCGAAATCAACGGCATCAAACACGATCAGCGCATCACATTCCTCAAGGAACGGCAGCAGATACAGCCCCTGCGTTCCGCCATCCATCAAACGGACATTCGCCGGAACGGAATAGGTCTGGGCCATGGTTTCGACGCAGCGCACGCCAAATCCTTCATCCGCCCAGAGCACATTCCCGATGCCCAATACCAGAATATTCTGCGGGACCTTGGTTTTATCGGCTTGCATGGCGTGCTCCTTTCGCCTGCTGGCAAGAGGCCTTTCGCCTCCGGTCATAGAATGACCATAGACAAGCGATGATCAAAAACAGAGCACTTCATGAAAAAAAGTATTCTTATAGCATATGACTGAATTTAATAGATAATATAGAATATAATACAAAAAGGATGCATGAATAATGGAAGCCACCTATCCACTTTAAGCGACAGTAAGGACAGGTGGCTTCCATAGCATAAGAGGCCAATTCACCCGAAAAGAGTCACGCCTCCCAGTCGCGTTCTGTTTGCAGGGCCTCCATATCACGGTTGCAGGTCAAAAGCGCGCCATGCAGGAAACTGCCGCGAATATGGGCTGCGAAATCTTTCTCGGCCAGATCGCCATCCACCCGCACGCCCTGCGACGGAACCCCATGCCCGACATAGCGCAACTGCGCATCGCCCTGCTTGGTCCAGAAAAACGGGATACGGTCGAAAGGCTGATCGGTCTGGCCCATGAGATAGACGGCAAGATGCGCGCCCTGATCCGCCGCATGGGCCCAATGCTCGATCCGCAACCGCCCCGACCCATCACATGCCGGATAATTCGCGATGTCACCGATTGCGAAAATGGCCGGATCGGAGCTGCGGAACTGCGCATCCACCAGAACGCCGTTCTCCTTCTCGGCCAGATCCAGCCCTGCTTCTTTGGCAAGCGTCAGATCGGGGGCAACGCCGATGCCCAAAATCACCAGATCGGCCTCGAGCCGATGGCCGTTTTCCAGCGTCACCTGCGCCCCGTCGAAAGCGGTCAGCGTGGTGCCCAGATGAAACGCGACCCCGTCACTCTCATGCTGGCGCTGCACGAAGTGTCCGATTTCGCGCCCCAGCGTTTTTTCCATAGGTACCTGATCCCGGGTCACCACATGGATTTTACGCCCCTCTACGGCCAGCGCCCCTGCCGCCTCCAACCCGATGAAAGACGAGCCAAGCACCACGACCGAGCGCGCCGTCTCCGCCCGCGCCATGATCGCGCGGGCATCCGACAGGGTGCGCAGCGTGAAGACCGCGGCATGATCCGCCCCCTCGAAATCCGGACGGACAGGCACCGCCCCCGTGGCCAGCACGAGACTGTCATATTCAAGGATCTGACCATCGGACAGATGCACCTGTCTGGCCTGCCTGTCGATCTTGCGGGCGCTGATCCCCCGGAGCAGCACGGGTTGCGGATTGTGCGGATGGGCAAAAGGCAGCGCCGCCGCCTCGGGTGCCTTCATTCCTGACAGAACCTGCTTGGACACGAAGGTGCGATCATAAGGGGCCTCGGCATCCTCGGAGATCAGGGTCACCTTTGCCCCCTGCCCCGCCGTCACGAAGCGGTCGGCCAGAGCATGCCCTGCGGCGCCCGCCCCGATAATGACGATCTTCTCTTTCGGAGCCGCGCCCTGCGGCTCTGCGGCGGGCGTACGCTTTCCTGTCACCCGCAGGAGGCCATCGGCAATTTCGACCTGAAAGCAGCCGAGCGGCGTGATCGCCGGAGCACCTGTCGCCTCGCCGGTCCGAAGATCGAAACGGGCATGGTGGAACGGACAGCGGATTTCGCCCTCGGCAACAAGCCCCGTGCCCAGATCGGCCCCAAGATGGGTGCAACGGGCGGAGACGGCATAGGCCTGCTGCCCCTGACGCACCACCGTCACCTCCTGATTACCGAAACTCCCCGTGAGCGGCTGGTTCTCTTCAAGCGTGTCAAAACGGATGCCTGCCTTGAAATCGGGTTGGTCTTCCATGATGCTCCTCCTGAAATACGTTTCTCCCTCAACGCGAAGCGGCCGCCCACGTTCCCGCAGCGGCCCTCACAACAATGAAAGGCGCCGGAGCACCACCTCCAACGCCTTTCAACATAATGAAATTATTTATTTAAATTACTCTACCTCGTCATCCTTGAAGGTCCGGTGCCCCGAAATCATGGTCGAGACCATAGACTGGCGCGACATGATGTCTTCGCGGATCGCGACATAGATATGGATGATCATGAAAATGATGATCGCCCACATACCAAGGTGATGCAGCGTGTGCAGACGCTGGCTGTTCTGCACAAGGCCAAGCACCCAGCCCATCAGCGTGTCAGGCAGTGACCCCTGACCAGCGCCTTCGGCATAAAGCGCCCAGCCGGTGACCAGCATGAAGGTCAGCCCGATGGTGATGAAGAAAAACATCGCAAGCTGCGCCAAGGGGTTATGGCCCACATATTTCTTCGGCTTGTTTTCAAGGAACAGATACCAGCGGATCTCGAACATGACCTCTTTCCAGAAATGCATGTTGAGGATCGGGACATAGAACATCTGTCTGGCATGGTGATTGCCCACCATTGCCCAGTAGAGCCGTCCGAAAAAGCCGACCGTCACGATCATGGCCGCTGCGAAATGCGCGAAACGGATATAGCCCATGACGAACTGGTTATAGGCCTCGTCGATCTGCATCGAAGGCAGCGGCGCACCGATGAAATAGCCCGTGACGCAGAGAACGATGATGCAGGCCGCATTGGTCCAGTGCCACAGGCGCACCGGCGCCTCGTAAACATAGACCGAATTCTGCCGACGGATCGATTCAAGATCCGCCGCCGTCGCATCACCGGTCAGCCGTGCGCCGGGCATGATCTCCGACGCATCGACCGCAGGCTGGTGGATATGCTTGTCGGCCATGACTCAGTCCTCCTTGGACTTGCCAAAGACCTTCCGCACAGCTTCCAGCACCAGATAGACCGCCCCTACAGCAACCGCCGCCATCAGAAGATGCGCGATTTCATGCCCGAAGGGGCCGGGGGCCGTCGGGTGGCCCGGATGGGCCAGTGCCGGTGTCGCGGTCGCTGCAAATGCAGCCAGAATTGCCAGACGTTTCATAATGATCCCTCCCTTAGCGCACTTTGACCGTGGTCAGCTCTTGCCCGTCATTCGACATCACATGGGTCGAACAGGCGAGGCAGGGGTCGAAGGAATGCAGCGTGCGCAGCAATTCGACCGGCTCCTCGGGGCGTTCCATCGGGGTGTTCATCAGCGAGGCCTCGAACGCGCCGATATTCCCCTTGCTGTCACGGGGCGAACCGTTCCAGGTGGTGGGCACCACGCATTGATAGTTCTCGATGCGGCCATCCTTGATCTTGATCCAGTGGCCAAGCGCGCCGCGCGGGGCCTCGGTCATGCCCACACCCTTGGCCTCTTTCGGCCAGGTGCTCGGGTCCCATTTCTCGATATTGGCGGTCGACTGGTCGCCCGATTTGATGCGGTTGATCAGCTTGTCATAGAAATGCAGCTGCAAACGCGAGCAGTATTCGGATTCCAGCGCCCGTGCCGCAGTCCGGCCCAGCGTCGAGAAGACCGCATCAAACGGCAGATCCATCTTGGACAGCAGGCCATCGACCTGCCCCTTGATGTCCTCATGCCCTTTGGCATAACCGATGATGTAGCGCGCAAGCGGCCCCACCTCCATCGCATGGCCCTTCCAGCGCGGAGCCTTGATCCAGCTGTATTTGGCGCCCTCATCCAGCTCTTCGATATTGGTCTTGGTGCCTTTGGCATTGGGACCGAGTTCGAATTTCGGATTGGTCTCGCCATCCCAAGGATGCAGACCCTTGCCCGGCTCGCCATATTCATACCACGAGTGGTCAACGAATTCCTGCACCTGTTCGGGATCGCGCGGATCGACATCCAGCACTTCGTTCAGATTGCCGTTGATGATCGCGCCGCGCGGCAGATGCAGCTGCTCGGGCGAGAAATCATTCGGATGCTCGGGAATATCGCCATAGGCCAGACAGGATTGCGACGACAGGCCGCCCCCGTAGAGCCAGCTCTTGTAGAAGCCGCCAATCGCGATCACATCGGGGATGTAGACATTGCGGTTGAATTCCAGCCCCTTGTCGATGATCGATTTCACAAGGTTGAGGCGTTCCATGTTGATCGCCCCCACCGAGCCCACGCCATCGATATTGATCGGGCACGGCACGCCGCCCACCAGCCAGTTGGGATGCGGGTTCTTGCCACCGAAGATGGTGTGCAGCTTCACCACCTCTTTCTGAAGATCCAGCGCCTCCAGATAGTGGGTGGTCGCCATCAGATCCGCCTCGGGCGGCAGTTTATAGGCGGGATTGTCCCAATAGCCGTTCTTGAACAGCCCAAGCTGTCCGCTTTCGACAAATTTCTTCAGCCGGTTCTGCACGTCACGGAAATAGCCGGGAGATGACAACGGATGGCTGGGAGACACCATCTGCTGCAGCTCCGACGTCGCCTTCGGATCGGCCTTGAGCGCATTGACGGGGTTGACCCAATCCAGCGCATGCAGGTGATAGAAATGCACGATATGGTCGTGGATCTGCAATGCCAGCTGCATCAGGTTGCGGATGGAGTTGGCGTTATCGGGGATCTGGATCCCCAGCGCATCTTCCACCGCGCGGCAGGAGGTCAGCGCATGGGTGCCGGTGCAGACACCACAGATGCGCTCGGTGAAGGCCCATGCATCCCGCGGGTCACGCCCCTTCAGGATCACTTCCAGACCGCGCCACATGGTGCCGGTCGAGACAGCATTCCGGATGACGCCATTCTCGTCCACGTTCACTTCGCAGCGCATATGGCCTTCGATACGGGTGACGGGGTCCACAACAATCCGCTTGCCCGAATTGTCCATGGCATAGCCGTTGGGAGTATTGAGAACGCTCATGCTCAGACTTCCTCGTTTTTCTTCTGGGCGCGCTTGAGCGCGGAGACGGCGGCATGCACGGCCACGCTGGCACCGACAACGCCTGCGGCCACACCACCGACCTTATCGGCATTGGCCTCGATCCCGAATTGCTTGATATTGGTCAGCCGGTCATAGAAAGACCCCTGATCCCAGAACCCGTCTTCCGAACAGCCGATACAGCCGTGGCCCGACTGGATCGGGAAGCTCACGCCATCATTCCAGCGCACGGTGGAACAGGCGTTATAGGTCGTCGGGCCCTTACAGCCCATCTTGTAGAGGCAATAGCCTTTGCGGGCGTTCTCGTCGTCCCAATGTTCGACGAACTGCCCTGCGTCAAAATGCGGCCGGCGATAGCACTTGTCATGGATACGCTGCGAATAAAACATCGCCGGCCGCCCCTGACGATCCAGCTCGGGGAGCCGGTCGAAAGTAAGCATATAGGTGATAACACCGGTCATGACCTCGGCGATGGGCGGGCAGCCCGGAACCTTGATAATCGGCTTGTCGGTGATGACCTTGTGCACGGGGGTCGCACGGGTCGGGTTGGGGGCGGCGGCCTGCACACAGCCATAGGAGGCACAGGCCCCCCAGCTGATGATCGCCTTGGCATGCTGGGCGGCATGTTTGAGCTGCTCGGTGAAGGGCTTGCCGCCGATGATGCAATACATCCCGTCTTCATTCAGCGGCGGGTTCCCCTCGACCGCGAGGATGTAGTTGCCTTTGTATTTCTCGATCGTGTCTTGCAGGGCGGCTTCGGCGGCATGACCTGCGGCCGCCATCAGCGTGTCGTCATAATCGAGCGAGATCATCGACAGCACGACATCCTTGGCCAGCGGGTGCGCCGAGCGGATGAAGCTCTCCGAACAGCAGGTGCATTCCAGCCCGTGCACCCAGATCACCGGCGTCCGCGGTTTGGTTTCCATCGCATGGGCGATCTTGGGCACGAAAGACGGCCCCAGCCCCAAAGCCGCTGCGGTGAGCGAGCAGTATTTCATGAAACTGCGCCGGGTGATCCCCTGACGGCGCATAACGTCGTAGAATGTCTCGATCGAGGACAAGACCTTCCCTCCCTGGTGCCTGGCTGCGGGATGGGGCCAAAGCCCGCACCGCGCGTGGTATGCCATTGGATGCCACAGGCGGACGGGCCAAGGCCCGCGGAAAATGACAAAATGTCACAGGTCCGTTTTATGATTTATTTTCATACGGTTGGTCAAAAATATCCATATAGGACGCAGGATTGATCGGTCACTTGACTACCAACTCCCCGCCTATCTGGCAGCTTGGCTTTCACCCATTGCCCGCGCCATGCCAATCACCGCCTGCCCCAAGGCCAATCCGCCGTCATTGGCCGGAACCTTATGATGCAGCAAAACCGGCACGCCCGCCAAGGCGGCCACAAGCTCGTCCTGCAACACGGTGTTTTGCAAACAGCCCCCCGACAGCGCGACCGCCTGCGCCCGTCCCGCGCGCACCAGATCGCTGGCCCGCTGCGCGAAGGCCTGCGCCAATCCGCGATGGAACCGGAGCGCCATGATCTCGGGCGGCACGGCACGGGCGCGGTCTTGGGCCCACGCCTGCCAGAGAGGGCGCGTATCTATCTCTTCGCCCGCCCCGAACGGATAGCCGTCGCAGACCCCTCCGTCCTGCAGCGCCTTGCGCGCCAAAGCCTCCAGCCCCATCGCGGCCTCGCCTTCAAAGCTCTGCGAGCCCGCAAATCCCAAAGCGGCCGCGAACGCATCGAACAGCCGTCCGGCAGACGAGCAGGACGGCGCATTCAGCCCTTTCGCCATCGCCTGCCGCAACAGGGCCAAAGGCTGCCCCGACAGCAGCAGATCCGCCAGCGCGCCCAGCCCCGCATGGTCCAGCTGGGCCAGAAGATTGCGCCAAGGGTCGCGGCTGGCCCGATCCCCACCGGGCAGCGGCACCTGCGACAGATGTGCCACCCGCTGACAGGTGGCATACTCGCCCAGCAAAATCTCGCCGCCCCAGATATGGCCATCCTCGCCCAGCCCCAACCCGTCAAGCACGATCCCCGCCACAGGCCCCGCCAGCCGCGCCCAGCCGTTTTCCGCCAGACAGGCCGCCAGATGCGCATGATGATGCTGCACGCGGACCAGCCCCACCCCCTCCGCCTGCGCCCGCGCCTCGCCATACCGTGTCGCACGAAACTCCGGATGCAGATCGACCGCCACCAGATCGGGGGAATGCTCGAACAAGGCGCGATAATCCCGATCCGCCGCTTCGAACGCCGCGATATTGAGGGCATTGTCCAGATCTCCCAGATGGTGCCCCAAAAGCGCCTGCCCCTCGCGCACCAGACAGATCGCGCCTTTCATCTGCCCGCCATAGGCAATCACCTGCGGCCCCTCCCGGAACCCTTCGGGCAGATCCAGCACATCGGGCACCCGCCCGCGCGCCCGACGCAGCACCATCGGCCCCTGCGGGGTCATCCGCTCGACAGAATCATCCAGACGGCGCGCAATGGCACGGTCATGCAGCACAAAACCATCCACAATCCCGCCCAGCTTGGCCAAAGCCTCCTCATTGCCAATCACCTGCGGCTCTCCCGAAGGATTGCCCGAGGTCATCACCAAAGGACGACCGGTTGCCGCCACCAGCAGATGATGAAGCGGTGTATAGGGCAACATCCAGCCCAGACAGCCCTGCCCCGGCGCCAGTTCGCGGGCCGCCACACCCGTAGCCCTGGCCCGCAGGGTCAACACCACAATCGGCGCGGCAGGATCGCGCAACAAGGCACGCTCGGGGTCACTCACATGACAGGCCGCCTCGATCATGGCCGGATCCCCCATCACGGCCAGAGGCTTGGCAGGCCGGTGCTTGCGGGCCCGCAACCGTGCAATCGCCTGCGGATTGCCCGCATCACACGCAATATGGAACCCGCCCAACCCCTTGATCGCCAGAATCTCGCCCGCGCGCAACCGCGCCGCCGCCGCCGCCAGCCAGTCTCCGGCTTCGGGCACACACCAGACCTTGGGGCCGCAGATAGGGCAGGCAATCGGCTGCGCATGGAAGCGCCGGTCGGCAGGGTCGCGATATTCCTCCGCGCAATCGGCACAAAGCGCGAAAGCTGCCATGGTCGTCTGCGCCCGATCATAGGGCAGCCCCGTCACAATCGAGAATCGCGGGCCACAATGGGTGCAATTGGTAAAAGCATAGCCCGCCCGACGCCCCGTTCCGGCCACCTCCGCCAGGCAGTCCGGACAGCTGGCCGCATCGGGGGTCACCCGCGTCCGCACAGCCCCCGCCTCCGAAGCCAGAATAACGAACCCCTCGGCCAACGCACCCAGCCAGCGCGAAACCTCCACCTGATCGACCCGCGCCAGCACAGGAGCCTCGCCCCGCAACCGCGCAACCAGAGCCTCCACCGCCGCACCACGCACACGGATCACCACCCCGCCCGCATCATTCAGAACATGCCCCGACAGCCCCAGCTCTTGTGCAAGACGCCAGACAAAGGGCCGGAACCCGACACCCTGAACCTGCCCCCGCACGCGAATCTCGACTGTTTCCATGTTCCAGCTGCCCTAAATATCCCGGGGTGAATTGGGGCCGCCAAGGCCCCAAGAGGGGCAGAGCCCCTAGCGATGCTCAATGCACGGTGCAGGCCATACAGGGGTCGAAACTGCGCACGATATGCTGCACCGAAACCGGCACCTCCTCGCCCTCCTGCACCGGCGCCCCGACCAGCGCCGCCTCCAGCGCACCGGGCACCCCCTGCGCATCGCGCGGGCTGAAATTCCATGTCGTCGGCGCAATGATCTGATAGCTGGCAATGACACCACGTTCGATGCGCAGCCAATGCCCGAGCGCCCCACGCGCCGCCTCGACCAGACCGACGCCCACGCCCTCTCTCGGCATCTTGCCCTGCTGCATGAACTGCGCTGCAGGATCAATCGCCTCGGCCCAGCGCTCCATCAGCATCTGGGTCCGTGCAAGCTCCAGCAACCGCCCGCCGATCCGGCCCAGAACACCGGCCCCACGCATCGCATGGGCCAGCGGATGGCCATCCAGGACCTGCCGCGCCAAAGCGCCGGTTTCAAACACGCGCCCGTCCAGACGCGGGGCCTTGCACCAGCTATAGGCGCTCTCGCGCATCATCTCGTCGGGACGGGTCTCGCCATATGCGGGATGCCTGGCCTCGCCCAGCATCCACGCATGCGACGGATCTTCCACCAGCCCCCGCAAATCCAGCGGCCGCGCCTCCCCTTCCCAGATGCCGGCGGCAAAGCCATAAGCGGGCGCCCCCCCATCAGAATGCAGCGGATAGGCACCGAAGCTCAGATACCGGTCCCCCCCCTGCCCCAGCTGGGCCAGACCGAGCGTCTCGGCGATCTCGAAAAACAGTCCGGCATCGCCACTGCGCCACGCCAGAAGATCCCCAAGGCCCGCCAGCGCGACAAACTCTTCCAGCGGTGCCCCGAAGACCACTTCTTCCAGATAGCGCCGGAACCCGCGCAGAACCGAACGTATCCGCAGCCGCTCGCTTGGCCCCGGCGCCCGCGTCACTCCCCCCGGCTGGAGTGCCAGAGTATGCGGCCATTTCCCCGCCATCAGGCCCAGAATATGCATCAATTCCGCGCGGGCTGCGACGCAGGCACGCTGCGCCGAGCCCTCCATCGGGGTAAACCGCTGTAGCGCGCGGCCATGCCACGACCGTCCCGCATAGACCGGTCGTGTGAAATCGGGCATGAAGAACAGATTGAAATGCGTCAGATGGTCGGACACATTCTCGACCGCATGGATCAACGCGGCCATCATCGCACCTTGCGGCGTGGGGGAAAGCCCCATTGCCGCCCCCAAGGCCCGCGCTGCAGCCGCCGACTGGCTGATCGAACAGATCCCGCAGATACGCGGCGTGATGGTCAGCGCATCGCGCGGATCCTTGCCCACCAGCATGCGTTCGAACCCGCGATAAAGCGGCGCATTCACATGGGCCTGCGCGACTGCGCCCCCTGCAATCTCCAGCCGTACCTCCAGATCCCCTTCGACCCGATTGAACGGCCCGACCACCAGCTTTGTCATTTGCGCCCCTTCGTCTGCGCCGCACCCGCGGTTTTGCCCCGCAGGCTTGGCGGCACATCCACACGGTCGGCCACGGCATTCCGGGCCAGACGCTCGGGGGTGGCCGCCTTGGACAGCGATGCCAGCGCCATGAACCATGCTTTCGGCATATCGGTGGGCAGCCCCACCGGAATACCCGCGATTTTCGGGGTCTCGGTAAAACTGTGACGCGGTTCCTCGAATTCGGGAGCGGTGCAGTTGATACAGGGGTAATTGCCGCGCGTGCACGACCCCGACCCGTTCCACGGGCGGATATTGCAATCCCCCATCGCCTGCGTCCCGATACAGCCCAGATTTTCCATCATGCAGCCGATATCGGACAGTTTCACAGCCGAGGCCTTGTATTCGTAGAACTCGTTTTTCGGACAGCCGTGATGCACAAGATGGCGGGTATAGAAAAGCGGTCGCGCCAGCGCATCCAGATCCTGCGCACCCAGCCGGTCTTCTGCCAGCAGCATCAGGGTCTCGCTGGCCCAATCGGGATGGGTCGGACACCCTGCCACATTGATCACCGGCAAACCACCCGCCGCACGGAAACTGGCGGGAAAGATGCCGCCACTATGCGCGCCCTCATATTGCAGCCCGCACGCATCCGAGGGATTCTCGCCCGCCGAGGTTACCCCGCCAAAGGCGGCACAAGTGCCCACCGCCACCACATGGCGCGCCTTGGCGGCAAGGCTTTTGACCCAGTCCAGCATGGACCGGCCCGTGCCGCCCAGCATCTGGAACCGCCCCGTGCCGCGCGGGCCGCGCGCGATTGCGCCCTCGACACATAACACATCAAGCGCGATCTCTCCGGCCTCGACCCGTGCCAGAAGGGCGCGGGCCTCGGCCCCTGTCTCGAGGCTCAGGGAAGGATGCCAGAGCAGGTTGATCCCCGCATCGGCCAGCCGGTCGAACAGGATCGGCCCTTCAGCGCATAACAGCGACATCGTACAACCGCCGCAGCCCGAGGATTGCAGCCAGAGAACATTCATTAAACCTTGGACCCCATCTGTTTAGTCTGTGGCAATTCCAACAGGAAACAGGCCCCGCCCGCCGCATTGGCCCGATAGGATAGCCGCCCGCCATGATCGGTGGCAATGCGGTGGCTGATGGCCAGCCCCAGCCCCGTGCCCTGCCCCACTTCCTTGGTAGTGAAAAACGGATCGAAAATCGAGCGCGCCACCTCTTCGGAAATACCCGGCCCGTTATCGCAGATCACAAGGCGGGCCATACCGGCCTCTTCGGATGCCGTGATCGTCAGATGCGGCGCAGGCTCTGCCACCATTGCATCCAGCGCGTTCTGCACAAGATTCATGATGATCTGCTGGATATGGCCTGCGCGCCCCATCGCCTGCAGCACAGCCAGCCCGTCAAACACAATGGCGACCTCCCGATCCGACCCGCGCGCGACCCAATGTGCCGCAGTCCGCGCCACTGTCACCAGATCGAAAGCGACGCTCTCGCCGGAACCATCCGAGGACAGGCGACGCAGATCCTCGACAATATCCCGTACCCGCTCGGCCCCGTCCCTTGCACCGGCAATGGCTTCGCGCAGGTTGCGCACCTCGCGATCCAGCCGCAATTCCTCGCGCAGAGCCATCAGCTTTTCCCGCGAAGCACCGTCTTGCACCTCGTTGAAATAGGTTTCGAATTTGGTCGCATAGCGCTCCATAGCATGGGTATTGGCATAGACGAAACTGATCGGATTGTTCAGCTCATGCGCGACACCGGCCAGAAGCCGCCCCAGCGAGGCCAGCTTTTCATTCTGCACCAGAAGGGATTGCGCGGATTTCAAGGCGTCATGGCTGGCCGCCAGTTCGGAATAGGCGCGCCGCAATTCCCCCACAGGCCGCCCTGTCAGCACATGCCCGCTCAGCCGCCCGCGTTCGTCAAAGCGCGCATTGATCGACATCTCCAGCAAGATCTCCCCCTCCGGCCCGCTCAGGCTAAGCTCGCAGGTCACAGTGGCGCGGCGGTCGGTGCATTCGGAAAGCGCCGCAATCAGGTGGTCGCGGCTGGAGGGGGCGACAATATCGAGGATATCCAGCCCCGACAGATCCCCTGCCGAACAGCCGGTCATCTGCGCCACAGAGCTGGAGGTCTCTTCCACACGCCCCTGACGCGAGACAACGATCAATGCATCCGACACCGAAGACATGATCGAGTTCAGATAGGAGCGCATATCCTCAAGCGCATGATTCTGGTCTTCCAGCTGCGCCTGATAATCAACGAGATTCGCATAGGTCTTGTCCATCGCGGACAAAACATCGACCCAAGCGGCCTCCTCTACCGCCAGAGGCGGGGCAGCAGCAGGGCTGTCATAGGGCGTGTGATCGTGTTCCATGCTCATATATCAACCCTAATCGCTTGCGCCGGCTTTGTCTGCATTGCTTTGTGGCAGGATCTTGCAGAAATAATACCTGACTATAATAATCAGACTTTACAAACCTGATTTTTTCACTCAGATTAAGCCCCACGATGCCAGTTGATCTCGACCAGCCGCTTGCCGAAAGGATGATGGATATGCGCCTACGCCCCGCCCACCGGCCTGCAAAACAGGCAAAATCGGGCTCGACCACACCGATTACACTCGCAGACCTCGTACAAGCCCTGTGCGACGGCTTCAGCCCGCGCACGAATGCAATCGACACCATGCTAGACAGAATTGAGAGAACCAGATGACCATTTCCCCTAGCTTCACCCAAGCCCTTCCCGCGCATGATGCAGAAGATCTGACCAATGGCGGCAATCAGGCCAATATCCTTCTCAACGGTCAGGTCTATACGCTGCGCATCACCCGCGCCGGCAAGCTGATCCTGACCAAGTGAAGCGTATTCCGCAGGGTCCAGATTTCATTTTTATCATTATCCCAAGGGAGCGCCTCACGAGCCGCTCCCTTTTTTGTGCCCCACAGGCCGGAGGCTTCGGAACAGGCCGCGCCCACCTGTGTCACACGCAGCCACCGCCCCCGCCTTCCAGTCCGGCCCAAAGCCATAGGGCGCCAAATCCGGTTCGGGTATTCCGTCGCCGCGCATGACCCTTTAGACTGCCCGCATCGCCCGCCCCCCTGAATGGAAGCTTTCCCGTGACGACCAAACCCATGTTGCATCCCCGAAACCAGCATCGGGAAGGGTATGATTTTGCGCGTCTGGTGGCGCAGACCCCCGAGCTTGAGGCCTTCACCCTGAAAAATCCTCTGGGCGGGACGACAATAGATTTCAAGGAAGCCGCCGCTGTCCGGATGCTGAACCGTGCGCTTCTGAAGACCCATTACGGCATCGGGTTCTGGGATATTCCGGCCCGCTATCTCTGCCCACCGATTCCCGGACGGGTCGATTACATCCATTATCTGGCCGATCTTCTGGCAGAAAGTAACCACCGTGCCATTCCGCGCGGCCCGCAGATCAGGGCACTGGATATCGGCACCGGCGCGAATCTGGTCTATCCGCTGACAGGTCAAAGCGAATATGGCTGGAGCTTCACCGGCGTCGATATCGACCCCGATGCGATCCGGTCGGCGCAGGATATCTGCCGCGCCAACGCGCTTGACATCACGCTCAGATACCAGCCCCGGCGCGAGGATATCTTCAAAGGGGTGATCACGCCCGATGACCTGTTCCATGTCACCTTATGCAACCCGCCCTTCCATGCCTCGCCCGAACAGGCGCAAAAAGGCACCCGACGCAAATGGCGCAACCTTGGCAAGACGCCTTCCACGCAACTCAATTTCGGTGGACAGAATGCCGAGCTGTGGTGCCCCGGTGGCGAAATCGGCTTCATCGCGACCATGATCGAACAAAGCATGGATGTCGCCGAGCAATGTTTGTGGTTCAGCTGTCTGGTCTCGAAAAAAGACAATCTCGATCCGCTATACCGGCTGTTGAAACGGGCAAGGGTCGCCGAATACCGGACCGTTGACATGGCACAGGGGCAGAAAACCAGCCGTTTTCTTGCCTGGACCTACTACCCCGAAAGACAGCGCAGCCTGTAACGGAGCCCCACGCGCCCTGCGGCCCCCACCGATCCGGCCTGACCGGATGACGCTATGCACATGTGACCCACGGCCCTGTTGAACACGGGACGAAACAGTCGCAACCGTTTGCAGATACAGGATGATGTCGGGGAGTTTGGAGCGGGCGGCGGGCTACTGGTACCGCCGCTTTTTCCTGCATTATCAATCGGCTCATGTCCACCAAGACACGCAACACCACCCAAATAAAAACAATAGGTTGAAAAGCGCATGTCCCACGAATCATTGCCTAAACACCACCGACGGTTTGGGCGGATAGCGGTCGTTCTCCGCGGGCGCCAAGCCAAAGTTCCGCTTTGGCCAAAGCGGCCATTCAAACCCTATCGGAGCTGAATCCTCTTTCTGCGGCGTGTGGTGGCAACACCACATCCTGCGGCGTGTGGTGGCAACACCACATCGTGCCAGCTTCCGTCGTGCATGAGGGGGGCATTTTTGGACGCCGATAAGGACTCAATTTTCGGTGCCGATTGCCAGACCTTGGCAGCGGATCGCGGCTACGACAGAGCGAGCTGCGTCAGATGGTGGTGACGCACCCCGTCGCCCAGAAATCCCAGCGGTGCCGGAAGAAAATCGAAGAGCCATTCGGCTGGGCCAAGATCAACAGCGGCATGGCACAGGCCATGTATCGCGGCGTCGACCGTGCGCGGGACAGGTTCACACTGACGATGGCAGCCTGTAACCTCGCTCGGCTGCCAAAACTGCTGGTGGCCTGAAGCGCGAAAGCGCCGTCGAGCCTGCCTGCCAAAGTTACAGCCCCGCACCGGCATCCGCATAGAAGGAAACTGTTCCCTCACGCAGGGTTTGTCAGCGGCCTATTAAACGGCAGCAGCCAGCTTCAAAGTTCTTGCTGACTTTCCATCATACGCTGCCGCCCCGCAACCATCGGCTCAAATTGCCTACATTCAATTTCTGATATTTGTTCAAAAGCAGTGGTTACACTCTCTTTGATAGCCTCAAATATCTTCTCTGAGATAATTGGCGACACACTATTACCAATCATTCGAAAGCTGTGCCAAGAAGTACGGTGGAAATTGAACCAATCAGGAAATCCTTGAAGCCGTGCCCCCTCCCTAACGTTAATTACACGCGGAAGACTGGGATGCAGAGGGCGAACCGACTGATAAGATCCTCGCTCCGGTCCTGTGCCGGCCCGAAGGGTTGGGCATTGCCCAGACCATGAAAGACGAAAATGTCTTCCGATTTTGTCTACTTTCCCTGGTGCAACCGACGAAAAGCGGCGAATAATGCTATCCTTGTGCTGAACACAGGTCAGACCCGTGGTCAAATTGTTGCTTGACCTGAGGCGCCTTGCATAAGGGGAAACGTTCACTTCGGATGACAACTGCCAGAGGTCGAAGTCACTATCGCACTGTTGAGACGCAGATTTCGCTCCGAGGAGGTCGGATATGGCGTCTCGCACTGAGGTCGGATCGGTGACCTTTTGAAGCAAAACAGACGAAAATGTCTTCGCATGGAGTGCTTCTACGAATCCAAAAACGAAGACCCGAGGACGGCTGGTCGCCGCACCGTAGTCCTTCGCATCAAGGAGCAGAGGGCCAACGATATGGTATTTTTCCCTCACCAGATCCAATGCATTTTCAAGTTCCGAAATGTTCTTCTTTGCAATGAGACCCTTCACATTCTCCATTACGAAAAATGATGGTTCGCATTCTGAAACCAAGCGGAAAAAGTCTTTGAGCAGTGTGCGCCGAGGGTCGTCTGGATCTGATCGTCCGATAGAGCTAAACCCCTGGCAGGGTGGCCCACCGATGATACCGTCGATCGTAACCTGAGCTTTTTCCCGTAAATCAGAGCCGGTCAACTGGGCAACGTCACACAGTTCCAGACGCTCCCCGGGGAAGTTGGCACCATGCGAGCTGGTAAGCACCGGGTCTACGTCGACGGACAAAGCAACATCGAGGCCAGCGCGACGCGCGCCAAGGCCCATGCCGGAGCAACCGCAAAAAAGGTCCACAATTTGAATTCTTTGTGATTTCATGGTGCTGTACTATCATGGGACTGGATTGAAGTCGACGCAGCAAAGTGATTACCTCAAACAAAAATTGTAGAGGGCCATTATGAGCGAATCTGAGAACCACTTGAGAGCCGACGGCGCAGCGGAAGATCCTCTTGCGGTCGATGCCAGCCCGACCAAGGCATTCTTCTGTTCTGTCATCACTCGCGACCTCAGCTTGGAAGATGCGATTGCCGACTTGGTCGATAACTGCGTTGATGGCGCAAAAAGGCTAAGAGGGTCAGAATTTATGCTCGATGGGCAAAAGTTGTATGACGGTCTTTTTGTCGACCTTAATTTTGATAAGACGCGTTTTTCAATATCTGACAACTGCGGCGGTATTGATCTGGATATCGCGAGAAAATACGCATTCAAGTTTGGACGAGATGAAGGGTTTGATGGCACTCCCGGATCCGTGGGGCAGTTTGGCGTGGGCATGAAGCGAGCGCTGTTCAAAATGGGCGCTGATTTTTCCGTACGAACAAAAACGACCCGCGATCAATATACGATTAAAGTTAATGTCCCCGATTGGATTAAGGAGCCCCATTGGGACTTTCGTATAGCTGAGCACGAGAGATCTGAGATCTCGAAAGATGAAACGATGACGGAAATAACTGTCGAAAGCTTATACGAAGGTGTGGCGGGTCTGTTCAGCGCAGATTTTTTCAAGACCAAAGTCATAAATGAGATCAAAACGTCGCAACAACACTTTATTAGAGGTGGCTTGATCATAAGGGTCAACGGGCAAGCTATTATCTCACCGGAATGGCAGCTTGCCGCCAGCGATACGCTGAAGCCATTTTATAAATCTTACGAGGATGAGGGCGGGAAGCATGTCTTAAAGACTCGCATCTATGCCGGCATTGGCGTTTCTGCGCCAGCTTCTTCTGGATGGTATGTGTTTTGCAATGGTCGTTGCATTATTTCAGCGGACCAGACGAATACTACGGGGTGGGGTGATTTGCCTGGAACTGAAAGTGTTTCAGTTCCGAAGTTTCACAATCAATTTACTCGGTTCAGAGGCTATGCATTCATGGATTCAAATGATCCAGAGCGCCTTCCGTGGAATACCACTAAGACTGATCTCGATTTTGACCACCCGGAATATATGCGTCTGAGGCGGCGGCTTGTCGAGATATCTCGGCCAGTGATTGACTTCTTGAATGAACTTGATCGAGAAAGAGATTACTCACCCGAAGACCAAGAAGTGTCTCGAAGCTTGGAGCGCGCGCCCATGGCGCCAATTTCAAAACTGACGGTGCCGCAAGAGTTTTCTTACCAGAAAGCTACGGTCAAAAAGGGGCCGGTTCTGCGGAATATTGCATTCAAAAAGCCAGAACCAGAGATAGCTGCCTTGCAGAGCGCACTGAGCGTGTCGAGCGCAAAGGATGTGGGGATAAAGTCTTTTGAGTATGCTTACAGTCGCCTTGTTGAGGAGGATGATCTTTGACGGGCAGCTTCGAAAAAATCGACTATCGGCTCAGGCCTGCGAAACATGCCGAAAGACTAATGCTGGTCGAACTGGTGCGCAGAATGCGCTTCGAGCACATAGATCAATATCGTTATATTGGGATGGGCTCTGTCGGCTTTGTGGATCATCGCGTTTTCCATAGGGGGCTCGGACTATCTGATATGATCAGCATTGAAGCGGCTTCAGATGAAAGTGTGCAAGAGAGATTTATCAGGAATGTTCCACTCGCGTGCATCGATTTGAAGTTTGGCCACACTTCGAAAATTCTGCCAAAATTAGATTTTGATAAAAAATGTGTTTGCTGGCTGAACTACGACGACCGTCTTTCCTCAAGCATGTCCGCAGACATAGCTACGATTGGCTCGCGCTTGCAAAGCGGCTCATTTCTGGCAGTGACTTTCGCGTGTGGTATCCCCACTGAATCGAAAGGTGCAAGCGCTGAAATGAAAAGGTTGCGGGAAGAGTTTCCAGCACTTGTCTCCGAGGGCGCGAAACAGTCGGAGTTTGAGGGGAAGCGATATGCAGATCTGGGGAGGCGGGCGTTAGGCAACTCTCTTGAAAGGTCCCTCATTGAAATGGATGCCACCCTTCCTCTCGAGGATCGAAGGGTTTCGTCTCAGGTTTGTTATTTTCGTTATCGAGATGGCGCGGCAATGTGCACAGTGGGTTGGGTCGTTTATAAACGGAGCGAGGAGGAAGTTTTTAAAGATTGTGCCTTCGATCAGCTCTCATATTATCGGAATGCGGATAATGATTTCGTTATCAAGGTTCCGAAATTTACGCCGTTTGAGATATCGCAATTGGAAAGGCTTGTGCCAACGGGACACGTGCCCGATCTCCCTTGGCTTAAAGAAGCGGACAGGTCCGCATTCCAACAGATTTACCGATACCTTCCGAGCTTTGGTGTATTTGAGCCGGTGTAACGTGCAAAGGTACTTGATTGCCTGAACCGTCTTCTATGTACTCCATTCATATTTTCCGTCAAGCTTGGCGGGAGGCCCCTTGGGGTCTCCAGAGGGGGGACGAATGACCCTCTTTGGACCGTGCGTGGAGCACTCCATGGAGAGAGCTGGGGGAGGAGAGCTAAGTCTCCTCCGCCCGGGCGCAGGGGGTTAAAGGGGAGTGCAGAACGATGACCCGAATCCTGCGAAAGCATGCCGCGGAGGCGCGGGGTTCCGCCCCCCCCCCCCGGCGAACGACAAACGATCAGAGGCCCCTACGGGGCCGGAGTGAGGTCTCGTTAATTAGTTACTTTCTTCTGCAGGACCTTCCGGCCTTTCGTTTCCCAGTGAAAAGCACCGCTTGCGCAAACAGAAGGATTGTAAACGCGAAACTACTGCGCCATGGACGAACAGCTGGTCTGGGGAAGCCGCGCCGCAGCGCTGCGCAAGAGCGTGAATGGCAGGAATGGGCCGAAACCACCCCCCCACGAATTAGCCAGCCCTTAACCTGCCCGCGCTAACAAGATGGGGTTCACATGTCCTAATGCGTGCAGAGCGCGGGGAGCCAACCGGCTCCCCTTTCGGTTGCATCAATCGAAATCCAGTGCCCACGACGTCTGATAGGCATAGTTCGACCCCGCGCTCGGCGTGATTCTCACATCCAGAACCCCGTCATCACCAATCTCGAAGGGGATATTGGCAAGCTCGTTCGATGTTGCGTTAGTCGCTGCATCCAGCACCCCGACCGTTGCACCGTTCACCACCACATCCCCACGCCGGTCGGTGCCAGTGGCCGCACGCGACGCAGCCAGCGTCAGCCGACCGGTCGCGCCAGTTGGCAAGCCCATATGCCGTGTCTGCACGAAAGCCTGTCGCGTGATGCTCTCCGCCGCAGAGGCATAGGTGTAATGCGTATTCATCGCCGCCCCCTGCAGTCGTGAGTCGGAGATAATCGCCGCATCGCCACCACCTTGGTTCGACGGGATAGACCCGCCGATGATATCCACCGCGAAATGCGGGCAGACCGCCCCCGTCTGATCGGTGATATAGCTGCGGAACTTCGGGATGACATTGACAGCCCCGCCATAGGTGACCGCATCGACCGCCGCCGCTGCGGTATCATCACCCGCCGCACAGCGAAACACAAAGGACTTACCCGCCACATCAGCCCGCGCGTCGTTGTCGTGCTGACGCTTGAGCTGGTACAGCAACCACTCGGGGAAGATATGCTCGACCGATGCCACCAGATGGGTTTTGTCGCCATAGGTCACAATCCAGCGCGACTCGTTCACCCATTCATACGCATCGATTTTGGCCACCCCATCCGAGGCGTAACGCGGCATTTCCTTTTCGATCCACGGGATAACATAGGCCTCGTTATAGGGCAGCGAGCCATTCACATCAGTGGCAGGGTCATTATACAGCACCGCCGGATCTGCCGTGTAAAACCGCTTCGTCACACTGGCCGCTGCAAACCCGCCAAAGCCAATCCGCTTCAGCCGGTCGGTAATGCCGGACAGGCCGGTGCGGATGAAATCCCCCTGCGTGTCATCCAGAGGCCGCATCGCCGTGATGTCATTGCCGGGGCGGTGCATCATAGCAAACGCCCGGCGCGCCGTGCTGGCATAATCCACCGCCACATCATCCAGCCGCGTCTGCGTCTGGGCCATCCGGTCCCCGCGCACGGCACGGTTATCGAGGACACCCCGATAGCCGAGGTTCCGGAACGCGGCCTGAATATACGCGGCCTGTTCGGTGCTATCGTCGCCATAATCCATCAGACTCGCCCCGATCAGCACAATGGCATCAGCCTTCAAAGGATCGAGGAAATGCCCCGGAATACTTGGGCGCGGGATGGGACGCGGATAGCCAAAGGGCGGGCGCGGGATGGGACGCGGATAGCCAAAGGGCGGGCGCGGGCCGCCACGTGAGGGGAAACGTGCCATGATATTATGCTCCTATTCAGGGGTTTATTGGCGTATGCGTCATTGCGCACGGTCATAGGTTTCAACGGCCACACGTCGGCGGCCATCGCAGGCGATCAGCTCGTCACCGAGGCGGGTGATGCTCACCGCGTCATCAGCCAGCGTCCCGCCTGTCGCCAGCAGGGACGCCGGAGACGCGCACGGAATACGAGCGGCAGCGGGCAGTTGGACTTGCGGGCGCGGCGGGTCATCGGCCACCACCGGCCCAGTGCTGCTGGATTGACTGCAGGCGGTCAGCAGGGATGCCAGCGCCAGACAGGCCAGCGTCGGTTTCGAGTTCATCGATCAGCCTCCTTTGGGCGGTGTCGCGTTCGCCCTGCGCAACCAGCAGGGCGCGTTCGGCCTCGGCCAGCGCGGCGTTGGCGGCGTTGGTGCGGGCGGTTGCCGCATCCCTCTGAGCGAGGGCTGCGGCCAGATCATCGGCGTGGGTTTCTGCGGCCTCGGCCCGTGCCGCCTCGATGCGGGCAGACATGCGCCAGCCCTGCACCGTCCCGCCGATCAGCAGGCCGGTCACGGCTACAGCGATCAGGCGATACACAGCGGGTATTCGCCCTTCTCGCGGCGGTTTACGAGGCCCGCCACCACGCGCTGCCCCGCGCGGTTCCACCACGTCATTGCCTTACAGCTGCCGAGAATGTCGCCCGCGTTCAACCGGCGCATAGCGGTCGATCCACCTGCCGACGCAATGCCAACGTTGATCGCGAAGCTGGTCCACGCCACCCCGCGCGATGTGGTGATCCGGGTGGCCAGCGTGTCACGGGTCATGAAACGTGCCGTGCCGCGCCAGTATTCCAACGCCTCGGCCCGCAGGATCTGTGCACACTCGGCCCGCGTCTTGCGCATTCCGGCCACCACCCCGCGCGTGGTGCCGCTGCAGATGGTCCAGACACCCACGATATCGCGATAGGCGACCAGTTCGACGCCCTCCCAGACCTCAAGAAACGGCACCGCCTGATCGAGGATCTGCACCTCCGAGGTCTGCGCCCCCGCCACCAAAGGCCGCGACGATGCTGCCGCCCACGTCGTCTGCACCGCGAAGATGATGATCAGCGCGGCCACAGCCAGCATGCGCAACCATTGCACCCAAGCGCGCGAAGTCTGGCGCACCAGCCGCCCCGCCGTGCCAGCGATCAGCAGGCCAACAGCGATTTTCCATTTGACATAGGGGTCCATGTCGAGACCGGTCAGCGCATAGACGACCTCGGGCACCAATAGGACCAGCAGGCCCATCACGGTGAACCAGAACGCGAAGGACTGCACCAGAACACGTCTGGCGTCGGGAATGAGCTTCATTGTTTTCTCCATAAAAAAAACCGCCGGAATGGCGGGGGATTAGGGCAAGATCCGGAATGGAACTTCGGGGCTTCGCAAGGGCGGCACGTTGGGGCATTTCTCCGGCCAGTCCACGACGAGGAAGGCCATCGCCAGCCCGTCGCCCGTCGGCTCCACCCCGTCATCGGCGGGGATGCGGGCCGAGAACCGCGACACCTGCCAGGTGTCATCAAGTGGCATCGGCACCGTCCAGCCATCGCCATCGCTGTTCGATTTGCCGGTGAACAGATGCACCCGCCCACCGCCGTTCACAAAATAGGCCCGCGAACGCGGCGTGCCGCAATCGCGCAGCTTGCGCATGCGCCATTCGTGAAACACCAGCCCACCGATCCGGCCCGCACTGACGCTATTGCCGATGCTGGCAAAGCGGATCGGGGGGCTGCTATCGAGTGCCTTCGCCTTCTCTAGGCTGGCGATACGCTCGACCACCTTATTGACCGTCTCAGCCACCCGCGCCTGAGTCTCGGATATCGTGGCGATGGTGGATTGCTGCTGCTCGATGGAGGTCCGGACATCGCGCAGATCCGCCGCCGTCACCCCGATCTGGGCGGCGATAAACCCCGAAAGCCAGCCCTCGATACGCGGCTGCAAGGTCCAAACCATAGCCCCCCAGATGACACCCGCCGCCGTGACCGTTGCACCGACATTACGCACAAAGGCAAACCAGCCCGCTTTTGTCGTTTCTTTCATGCTCGCCTCATAAAAAAGCCCGCCTCGGGGGCGGGTCAGGTGTCTCTCAAGACCATGTTTTCGGTGTTGCTGGGCCAGCCCGCATCTATGTCATACGACCCACCGCTATCGATGGCCGCAACCAGCTCGGCCTCGCGGGCAAAGCAGTCGCTGACGTGCTGGCGCATGGCGTAGAAGAAGGCCATGACGCCCGCGAAGTCGAGCGCCTGATACTGACCGTCCGCAAATTTGAAGTTCAGCGAATAGGCCGACACCTGCGCATCGCTCAGGCCGCCGATATAGGTCACCTCGTTCGTGACCAGCGACCGCGAATATTCGTCGGTCTTCATCGGCAGGTTCATAAAGACGATGCCGCCATCCATGACGGTGTTGCGCTTGACCCGGACGGCCTCCTTGGCAGCGTCTGCGACCTCCGTATCGGTGCGAGGATCAACCCACGCCTTCGCGTCCCAATCCCACTCATAGGCAGGGTCGGGGTTTTCGGGGAACGCCACAGGCGCACCGTCCGCGACATAGTAGGTCCGCCCCGAATAGCGGCCTTCCAGCAGCGCCTCCGTATCGGCAACAGCAGGCTCTCCCGCCGCATCCGGCAGACGCATGGTCCGCAAGATCTGCCCGCTGGCGGGGGCGTAGATGGTGTAATCCATGCTCACCTCTTGAGATAGACGATTGAGAAATTGAGATAGTTGACGGTCGAGGATCGGAAGTTTGTGGCCCAGACCCTGATCGTTTTTGTGCCTGCCGAAAACGGCGCCATGAAGACGAGGGGGTCGCCGTCATAGGTCCAGTAGAAACCAGTTTGCGCAAACGTCTCCGTCTTGCCGCCATAGATATACCGATCAAAACTTTCCTCCGGCACGGTGATCCGCCACGCATATTCCTTGGCATTGTCGAGGTTGATCATCCCGTAGTTATCGGCGCTCAGGAACACCAAGCTATCCACTGGAATTTCCAGCGTGAACTCGGCTTGCAGATAATAGCGGTCGTTCGCACAGCCATTCGGACAGGTGATTTCGTAGCTTTCCGAATACGAGACAGACCCCTTTGCAAGGTTGAGCGTGTCAACGGTCAGCTCAGCGATATGCGCCCCTGTGATCGAGGCCAGCTCGATATTGGCCGCACCAACCCGCAGATCTGTCACGTCGATCTGGTCAGCCGTGACCAGACCGAAGAACTGCGAAATTTCGCCGTCGAACTGCAGGACGTCAGACGTGAATTTCAGCACCGACCGCGATGCACCATCGCCCCCATCCTGCGCCACGCCCGAGATCGAGAACACCCCGCCCGAGCCTGCGGTGCCGGTCACGGACCACGATGCCGCAACTTTACCGCCTAACGTGGCCAGAGCCTGCGCCTGCTGTGTCACCGTGGCCGAGCTACCATCGGCCTGCACATCCAGCCCCGTGAGGAACTGGCCGAAAGCCGTGCCTGCGAGCGCATCGAGGTCAAGCCCCTTGATCTCTTCGAGGCTGCCGGACAGGCCGGAAATAGAGGCGTTAAACTCCTCCTTCGCCGCTGCAATCGCGCTGTCCTGCTCCGAAGTGGTCACGTAGTTGGTCAGCAGCGTGGATTTGATCTGCCCGTCAGCGCCACGAATGGTGGCATCGTAGGTCGCGATTTTCGATGCCGTGGCCGTGTCCGCTGCCGATTTGTTGTAGTAATTTTCCGACAGGTTGGTGCTGATCGCCTGATCGCCCGCCTCGTAAGCCGTGGTGAGATCCTGCGATGCCTGAGCAACAGCTTCCACACCGTCGGCTTTCAGCCAGTAGAGATTGGTCAGCGTGGCCTCTGTGTCCGCACGCACGTCCTCTGCGGCGGTAATGTCCTCCGTCTTGATGATGGCGACCTCATAAATCACCCCCGACTCTGCCCGCGATGCCGCACAATAGACGAACGGCAGGATATAGGCCGAAGCGCCCGTGCTGGACCATTCGAAGGCAACCTCGGTCCATGCGCCCCCTGCCGGTGTGGTCATGTTGGTATTGAGGATGTTTGCCGAGGCATAGGCGTAGTTTTCGTCGTAGACCCGCACGACAAAGATTAGCGCGGTCTCAGAATTGCTGACAGCATCGCCAGCGTGTCGCGCAACAACGGTTGTGCGATATTTGCGGATCTCGCTGTTGCGCAAATATCCACGCGGCGCGAGGTGCTTGTTGACCGTGATACTCCCGTCAATCTGCGCGACGTATCCATAGAGATTGGACAGCCGGAACGTGACAGCAGGATCGAGGCCCCCTTTGTTCGCAGGCGCTCCGCTCAGGCTATTGGTCCAGTGCAGCCCCTGTTCGCGGAAATCCGACACCGAAAGAGGGCTTTCCGCCGATTGCAATGTGGCCGTGTCCGCCGCCTTATAAGCCGCAGTCAGCGCCTGCGTCAGCGCAGCATTGGCCGCTTCTGCATCCGATTGCGTCAGATAGGTTTCCGCCACAGAGGCCAGCACATTGCTGTCGGCCGATTTATACGCGGCGTCCATATCGCTGATGCGCTGAGCAAGTGCGCCCTCGCGTTCCACCACCACCGCATCCTGATCCGCGATAGCGGCGCTGATCGCATCCGCGACCAGACCCGTTGCCAGCTCCTCGTCCGTTGCGGGACGCACATTAACGCGGTGCACCTTGAAGCTCACCGGCGTATCCGTATCGTCCGTTCCCCAGTTGCAGATCAGATAGAGGTAGTGCGAAACCGAGTTCTCGCGCGTTGCCCCATCGGGTCGCGTGACAACATAGCGCAGGCGCTGCATCTGCCCGATCGCGTCCTCGTAATTCGGATCATCCGACACGAAATGCTCCACGCGTCGGTTGCTGATCTGCGGGCTGGTATTGTTGTCCCACAGGAGCTTGGTGCCGCTAAGCGAGCCAGACAGCAGCGTGACGTCCAGCTCGATCACATGCCCCGCGCCGCCCACTGAGGTGAACGCGCCAGCGGTGAATTGCAGACCCGGACGCGATGCCTCGTCGGGCGCGGTCAACGTCCACGTCTTGCCGAGCGGATAAATCTCGTTGTCCGCAGAGGTGACAGTGCCATCCGCACCCCAGCGCGACACGTAGCTACCGAGATAGATGTCCCGCATGATGCTATCCGTGCCGATACCGATAGCAGCCGACAGGTTCGTCTGAGACAGGGCAAACGCATCATCCAGCGCGGATTTTGCTGCATAGGTTGCATTCGCCGTTGCCAAGGCGTCTGCGTCGGCCTCCTTATAGGCACTGGTCACATCCGCCGCAGATTGCGTGATTGCACCCGTCAGATCGGTGATTGCCTGCGCAAGATTGTCAGATGCCGTCTGTTTGTTGGCATCAATCTCCTGCTGCACACCATCGAAGACCTCAGTCAGCGTGCCATCAAAATCGCTGGTCAGCGCGTCGAATTCATCCCGCACCGCCGCTGCCGCCGTGGCTGCGTCTGCCGCGTCCTGCTGGGCCTGCGCAATCCCATCCGCAGCCGCATTGGCCGCGTCCAGCGCCGCGTTGACCTCGGGCGAGAGGTCGCTGCCAGATAGATAGACTGCGGGCGTCGTGAGCGTCACCCACTCCGACCAGTCGGACGCGGGCGTCAGGTCAGACAGCAGCCGACCGCGCGCCTGATAGGTTGTCGCAGGCAGGATGGCCGCGTCATATGTCCAGACCAGATCGTCATTGATCGGCAGGGCCTGATCGATGGACACACTTCCCCCGTCAACTGCCAGCTGCACATGCAGGGCCGTCAGGCCGGTGGTTTCGTCGTCGGCCACGGAAAACCGGATCGCCGCGCGGCGGTCGGTCCCGCCCGCGTCCTGCACCGTGACCGGCACGGCGGCAAAGGTATCGATCCCCTGCACCGGCACCGTCGGGTTTACGGGCGTGGTGATCACATAGGGCAGCTCGAAATCCGACGACCAGTCGTAATCGGACGGGTCGGCCTCGGTGAGATTGACCTGCACATTGAGCGCGGGCGTGATCGTGATCGAGCCGCCGAGGAACATTTTGTCAACGTAGCCATTGCGCGCCGACGACCACGAGAGCGCATCCAGAGGCTCCAGCGCCACGGCATTGGGCGGCAGCACAAAGACGTGCACTCCAAAGCGCCGGTAATCCTCCAGCTGGGCCCGCATGAGGCGCTGCACTTGGTCGGCATAGGGGACGCAGGAATAGGTCATGGACGTGGGCAGATACCGCCCGCCATCCGCTGCCGTGGCCGTGGCGCTGACATATTCAGCCGCGTCCTTGGTGGCCCATTTCTCGGCAGGCTCGGGATAGGTGGCGGTCAGCGCGTTATAGGTATTCGTCATCGCCGGGAACGGCGTCAACGTCTGCCCCTCGGTGATCAGAATGCTCTCGTCGGTGATCGAGGCAGCCGAGGTCACAGGCACATCGACCATCGGTTTGACGACACCGCCAACCTCGGCAAAGCGCATATTCGCCCCCTGCCCGATCTGCTCCAGCACAGCGGCAGGCACCATATCCACGGTGATTTTGGCACCGGTGCGATAGCGCGGTTCGGTCGCACCATCCGACAACGTCACGGTCTCGTCGCAGCTATTGGCCGCCGCGATCCATGCATCCGGAGGCAGACGCCATGCGGCGAGGTTCTTGCCGCCCCAGATCCACTCGCCAAACGGATCAGCCCCGTTCACCCCGTGCCAGTAGATGCCGCGAATGATGTTATAGGCCTGAATGGCGGGATTATGATCGCCCGTGCCGGTCCACGTCGTCGGATCATCCCAACGCTCCGGCCCATACCCGCCATTGGTGCCGTCATTGCGCAGGTCATAGAGGCGCAAGGGCGGCGGCACGAACGTATTCGTGGGCGGCGAGGTCATCGTCTGCGGATCGAAATAGTAATAGCAGATCGCATAGGATTTGCCGGTGCCGACCATATCGGCGGTCCACGGGTAATCCGGATCATCGCTGCACAGATAGACGAGTTGCGGATCGGCAGCGAGCTGCGTGCCGTCCACGTATTTGACCAGCATGCGGTCGCGGGCCGAAGCCCCCGAACCCTCGCGGAAATTCTTCACCGGATAGCCGATGATCTGGTCAGCCGAGTAATCGGTCGAGCTGTTCACCCCGCCCTTCTTGAACCACGACCAGTTGCCTCCGACCGAAATCGCGGGATTGTCCCAATCGATCCGCGCCTCTTCGTCATTCACCCACAGCGTGGGCGTGCCGATCTGCGGCAGACAGGACAGCTCGACCACCTCGGCAATGATGCGCGACCCCTCATTGGCGACGTATTTGCGCACGCCGCCGGTCGAGGACAGGCCCAGCGTGAAGGAAAGCGACGCATCGTCTCCCAGCTCGACCTGACTCGACCCCGCCTCGACACCGGAAGCGGTCTTGCTGGTCAACGCCGCCGACAAAAGCGAGGCAGCCGCCGAAACCGCGATCCGGCCAAACGACGTTGCAAGCAATGCGCTGGCCGCATTTGCCGCGACCGACCAGAGACTGGCCCCATTGGCCAGCAGCGCCCACGAGACCGGGCCAGCATGTGCCGGAACCGCGCTGACGGCGATCAGCGCGGTGGAAATCAGAAGCAATTTTTTCATTGGGGTCAGACCTTGAAGGCGCGGGTCATCATTCGGCGCGGGACAATGCCGCGCCCGTTCGGGGTAAGGATGTTGATGTGCGACACATCGACAAGGCCCACGGCCTCGGAGAGCGGGCCATCAACGGGAACAACGCAAATGTCGCCCATATTAACCTTGGAAAGTCGTTCATGCTCCGGCAGGCGTGAAGCAACAGCAGCGCCCAAGCTATCAAAGCCCATATCGGCCAGTAAGGCCGCCGCCGTTTCGGGGCTGTCGTATCGCCCGCGCAGATCGGCCACGATATCCTCGCCGGTCATCGCCAGCACGGCCCCGCCGCCAAGGCCGACAACGCAATCATGAGTGCCCCAGACATGTGCCAACGGTGTCTGACGCGAAATTTCGTCACGCAACCGCGACCGCCAGTTGTTAAATCTTTTCATAGCATTACTCGTTGAATTTTATCTGGCGGCTGGTGACGGTGGATGCATACTCTACGAAGCGGTCACCGCTATTCCGTCGTTTTTGGTGCTGGTCCGACGACTTCGCGGGGTTGATCTGCCGCATCTGCGTGATGATCTCGGACTGGATCGTCAATGTGATCGACCCCTCCCCGCCAACCGCAGGCGTCACAAGCGGTGCCTCGTCCACGATCCCCGCGAACATCAGAACCGGCATCGAGGCCATGCCGCCCCCCGAGCGCAACCCGACATGGATCTCGACCGGCGCGCCCTTGATGATGTGACCGCGAAGCATGGACTGTGCCGCATCGGCAATCTGGCTCATGGTCACATTGACGGTCTTCGAGGTCAAATCCGCGACGTAGGTGATGGACCCGACAGACAGCCCGCAGCCGCCAATATGGGTGCGCGCCTCAATGGTGCCGTCCACGCGTGGCATATCCAGCGGCAGGTCATAACTACCTGTCCAGAACGGAAAGGCCACGGTCTCGCCTGTGTCGCGATCCGTGGCCTCTACCGTGACGAACCAGACCGGCTCGATACCATGCTCCGGTGCGTCCTGTAGCGCGGCGATGAAGCCTGCGGGGAGGTCACGCATTACTGGGGGCCTCCGCTGCTGGCGTCCAAGGCCTGCTGGATGGCGTCGCGCAGGCTGGCATCCAGCTGGGTAATAGCGCATGCGAGCGACTGCACCTCGCTGCGCAGCGCGACCACTTCGTTTTCTAGTGCCTCGATGCGGAGCTGGTCGTCAGTCTTCACCTTCCCCGTTCCGGTAAAAGCCTTCAGCCCATACGCGGTGGTATACACCCGGGAAGCGTCCTCGACGGACGTCACCTCAACCCCAAGCGTGATGGCGTCTGTTTTTCCTTTAAGCGTGTGTTCGGTCATGGTTTCTGCCTCAATGTCAGGGTTTTCTCACCCACCCGATTGCCCGGAAGAGCTGCAGATGCTGCGGGATCAACAAGCATCATTTTCAGATAAGGCTTAGCCAGTTCAACCACTGCCCCGGCAGCAAGGATCATGGGCGGGAAAGGATAGACCGGAACCGGTCCTGCAACGCCGCTGTCGTCAGCAGTGACATCCTCATCAAACTCGGCAAACCAAATATGACCGCCATAAACGACGGATAACCGATGGCCAGCCAGAATGTCCGTGCCAGGGGCAAGCCCTGATAAGGTGATCGCCGTTCGATCGGTCGAGAAGGACGAGATTACCACCCCACTCTGATCGAGCCCTTTATACATCGGGTCTGCGAATAAAAGGGTGCGATTGGTGCCGAGGCGGCGCATCTTCGCATCAAATGCCCGCCCTTCAGCGTGGGTCAGAAAACGTGGAATACCAACCTGCGCCGTCCATAGCGGTTCAGCCAGTTCTGCAGACCAAAACTGGCCCGAACCCACACCGCTGGTTTCCTCGTTGCGTTGCAGATCCATTGTACAGGACGACGGTATAATCAGATCGGAAATCCACCCCAGATCCGCAGGGAAAGAAATTGCCATCAACGCCTCCAATCTTCCCGAGTGATGCCAACTACACGAGCGGGCAGCTGTTCATCATAAGCCGCCAACGCCGAAACGATCTGATCCGCCACACCTGCCTGTGCGCCGCGCGCGTCAATCGAGATGTTACGCACGACGGTGGCCGCCCCGCTGCCCGCCGACTTTCTAAGCGCCGCCTGGGCCTGTGGAACATTCAAAATAGCCCCGTTTTGCGAGGGCACGAATATCTCACTGTTCGGCGTGTTCTCATTGACCAGATAGGCCGACCCCGCGCCGACCCCACCGCCAGTTGCACGCTTGCCGGAAAGCAGACTCGTAGCACTTGAAAATAGACCGCCGAGCAAGCCGCCACCGCTGCCCGAAGCGAAAACGCCCTCGTTAAAGAGTGCCGCTTGCAACGCCGCCTTAGCGATGGACTTGGCCAGATCCTCGAATACGCCCGACAGGCTTTCACCCGAAACGATCGCATCAAGGAAGCCGTCTTTCAGGTCGTCGGTCAGGTTATCGACAAAAGCCTGCTGATCCGAAAGCTGCTTATGCTTCTCGGTCAGGTTTCCGATTGCCTCGGCCTGCGCGTTGATCTTCGCGTTAAGCTCGTCATCGACCGCCAGTCCGCGCCGCTTGGCTTCATCCAGAAGCGCCCACCGCGCTTGCAGCTCGGCCACCTGAGCACCGGACTTGCCGAGCAAGTCCATCTGGCGCTCGATACGCAGAAGATCCTCGTCGGAGGCGGCAAAGAGACCGGGCTTGGCCTTCTTCGACTTGCTACCATTTGCGGCCTTCTTGGCTGCCGCCTCGGCGGCAGCCTGCTCCTTCTGCCATGCGATCAGAGCCTGACGGTTCTGCTCGGTTGCCACAGCATTCTCGATGAAGGCCTTGCGTTGCTCATTCACGACATTGACGACAGTCGGATCAGGGCCTGCCGGAAGGTCGGTCTGGCTGTCGAATTGCAGGCCCGCCAGGGCGGCCGCTCGGCCAGTCGGATTGTCCTTATACTGCAATTCGATCTGCGAACGTTGCAGGTCGTTGATCCCCTGCGCCGAGAGCTGAATAGCGTTATTGACTGCGCGCTGCAATTCGTCGGCAATGCGCCCGGCCGAACTGGCGGCACCATCCAGCGCCCCCGAGGCCTGCCCCGCCGCACCCGTGAGGTCGGACGCTGCCACGCCAGCCTTTGACAGTTGCTCGTAAAGCTCGCGCGCCTCGTCCGACATATCCGCAGCTGGCCCGAGAGTGCTCTGCAGCGTATCTGCCAGCTCGCGCGCGGCCTGTGCCTGAGCTTCCGGCCCCTTGGCCGTCTGCAGCTTCTCGAGACCGCCAGCGACTTGCAAAGCCGCGCCTTGCGTGATCTTCAGCTTCTCGGCCAGGTCATCCAGCGTGCGCGTGTCAAAGCCGCCGAGGTTCAGCCCATTGACGAGATCCAGAAGCTGCGCATTGGGCTGCAGGTTCTCAGATTGCAGTTTCCCAAACTTCTCCGAGATCGCATCGAGCGTTGTGTCGAGCGAGTCCTGCGCATTGGCCTTGTTGATCTGCTCCAGCGCCTCGAAAAAGTCCCGCGCCGCGTCCGTCGCCTTACCATATTTCTCGGCCAGATCCGCCGTCGGCATGGTCGCATTCTCGACCGCCGATCGGTAATCCTTCACGGCTCCCTCGAGGCTCTTGACCTTTTCGTCAAGCGTCTGCGCCTTTTCGCCCGCGCTCAGGAACGTCCCCGCAAGCGGCAGCGCCACCGCTGCGACGACACCGAGAACAGCCCCGAGCGCACCAAAGCCGCCCAGAAGCTGCGGCATCTGCTGGCCGAGCGCGGTCGTGGCCGCTGTCCCTGCCGAGATCTGCACAAACAAATCCTGCAGCTGATAACTGACGTTCTGGATCTGGCCACGAGCTGACGGCGAAATGCCGGAGAAAGATTTGGCCATTTTCACATTAGAGGCCGTGACTTTATTGGCAGTCGCCACAACTGCGCCACCCGCTGACGTGCTGGCTCGTGCAAGGTCGGCGTTCAGAGACCCCAGAGCCTTCTCGTAAGCCCCCACCGAAAGCTCAGGCTTGATCCGGTTTAACTCGGCAAGCTGCGCATTGTACTTCTGCTGCGCGGCATAAAGTGGGTCATACTTATTGCGAAGACGGTCCAATTCAGCGGAAAACGCTCCAGCGCTCTGTTCCGCGCTGTTAAATCCCGTGACCGTCTTAGCATTACTGCGAACAAATGCCTGCTCAGAGCTGTTCGCTGCCTTGAGCGCCCGAGCCTCGATCCGCGCGAGCTGCTTCACAAACTTCTGCTCGGTCAGGCCAATCGGGATTTCAAGACCCGCTTCCGCTTCCGTTACCATTCCACATATCTCCGAGTTCGCACAGCGCGTCATAATCCGCATCTGTCATCGGCCCACCCTCATGAGCATGGCCTTTGCCCTGCGACCTGTTCCAACCATCAAGGCAGGCCAGATATTCCCAGAGCGTCATTTCCTTGATCTGCGACGGGGCGAAACCCATCACGGCACCATTGCCGATGATGCGCGAAAACCTCAGTCGGCCCCCATCTCCACCGCCGCCTGATCCTCCCCCACGGGGTCATGCTCCTTGCCTGCCAGCGCATTGCTGATGATGGTGAAGGCCAGCAAGTTCAGCTCACCAATGTCCCCGTCAGAAAAGGCCTGATCGGCCTTTCGCTGCGCTTCCTTGCGATCCATCCCCGCCCCGATTAGCCCTAGGCGGACGCAATCAAGAGTTTCACGTATACGGACGGGTGCATAGGCAAGGCTGCCTCGCGCCCGCCCAAGCGAGAGCCGGTATCGGAGATCGAGAACTCCGTCTGACGTGCTATCGTCCAGCGCGTTCAGTTCGCCGAGACGAAGGAGGAATTCATCCTCCCCGCCCGGCCAGTTCAGAATAACCGGCTGTGTCATCAGGTCACCGTATTATAAGTAAGCTCGCCATCGGACACGACAGAGACGGTGCATTGCGCCTTGTTGCCGCGCTCGCCGCTCGTTTCGAAACTGGTGACGTGAACCTTGCCTTCCCAGAAGCGCCCGTTGTTGGTGTCGGTTGCTTTGCCGACATAGATCCGCGCCTTGATACTGTCCGTGGTGTTGAAAGCAGCCCACCAATTGTCAAGCGCCTCGGCAGCAAGGATGCCGGAACCGTTCGCTGAGAAATCGAGACTTTCGACACCGCGCTCGATCCACGCCGGAAGCTCGGGATCGTCGCAGTCAGGCACGGTCACATCCTGCGTGTTTTTCGAGAAGGTCACCGTATGGCTATTCAGGCCGCAGGGACGGAGGAACGTGCCGGGGTTTGCTGTATCTTCCAAGAAGATCGCAACCGACGAACCCACAAACGTGGTCGGTTTGGCCATATCAGGCTCCTAGATTTTGGATTGCCTTGCCCAAGGGCCGATATGGGCGCAGGGACTATTCCCTGATCTCTTCGATGCGGGAGCCAGCTTTCAAACGGCAAGCCCGCGTCAATCCGCGCCGGATCTGACCCGCGCAGAACCGATGCCAGTGAAGACGGGATCAAAGCACTGCTCGCGGAGCTGTCCAACGATAGCCGAGACCCAGTCAAACGCTGCGCGATCGACGTCATTCGCGCTCTGTCCGGCGAGATAGAGGCTTTGAGTAGCAAGCAAAAAACCGAAAAGGACAATTGAATGTACCTACTTCTAACAGTCGTTCTTTTGGGCGGAGCAACCGCCAGCGATAGCAAGATCGGGTTTTGGCGTTCAATGATCTGGCCGTGGTATCTGGGCAAAAAACTCGCGGACTGGGCGCTGAAAGACTGAGAAAAGACAGCGATAAACAAGGAGGTATCCATGAAAGCAGCACGACCGACCAAAACCGCCATCCAGCGCGCCATCTCTGCATGCCGAGAGGAAGGTATGGCCGCCGATGTGGTGGAGATCCTGCCAGATGGCACGATCCGTATCAGCCAAGCGGCATCGCGCCCCGCGGCAACCCGCCAGCAAGACGACAATCGCAAACCTCTACAGTGGTGAAATGAAGATCAATCTGCCCGGTCTACTGATTGAAAAACTACCCTCCGGAAACCTTCGATACCGCGTCCGCGTCGAGAAACAGGCGTCAAAACGGATCATCCTCACGGTCACCCCGGAACACCCCCAGTTTATGGAGGTCTATCTCGCCGCGCGCGTGGGCATCAAGATCGAGCCGGAAGCCACCGCCGAAGAACGCGCCATCCGTGGTTCTGTGGGCTGGCTAGCGGCAAAGCATATCGCCGCCTTGGAGCAAGACGTGAAATCTGGCGCGGCCTCGCCGCTTACGTTGAAGAAACGCAAGCAGGTGATGAAAGTCCTGACCGAGCGCTACGCAGATTATTCTCTCGCGATGCCGACCTCCAAAGTCATCGAGCTGCGCGACGAGTTCTCCGCGACACCGGCATGGGCTGACAGCATCGTCGAGGGCATCCGATCGATGTATCGATGGGCGGCAGAACGCGAACTGTCTGACGTAAACCCCGCCGCTGGCATTCGACGGATCGATCAAGGCAAAGGGGGCGCGGTGCCGTGGACCGCCGATGACTTGCGCAAGTATCGCAACAAGTTCCCCGCTGGCACAACCCAGCACCTTGCGCTCACCATCTTCATGTTCACCGCCTGTCGGATCGGCGATGCCATCCTTCTGGGCCGACAGCATGAAACAATGATCGAAGGCGTCAGGGCAATCAGCTGGAAGCCGAGAAAGAAAGGATCAGCACCGGTCACAATCCCGATGTTGCCGCCGCTTTACAAAGCAACCCGCGCCGTCGAGCACACGAGCAAGACTTACCTAGCCAACAGCAAAGGCGAGCCCTTCGCGACACCCGATTCCCTTGGCCAAATGTTCCGGCGCTGGTGCCGTGACGCCGGGCTGGAGAACCGCAGCGCGCACGGCATCCGCAAGGCCGCAGGCCATCTCTTGGCGCAGGAAGGATGCTCACAATACCAGATCATGACTATCCACGGTCACACGAGCGCGAAGACATCCGAGATCTACACCAAAGGCGTCGAGCGATGGAAAATGGCGCGCGATGCAATGGCCATGTTGGAGCATATGAATTGGTAAAGTGTCCCACGGCCCGTTTCAACGTGGGACATATCAGGGGCAAAGCCCTGTAAAACAAACAGAATTTTAGGAGGATTGGAGCGGGCGGCGGGAATCGAACCCGCGTCATTAGCTTGGAAGGCTAAGGTCTTACCACTACACAACGCCCGCGTAGTGGGAGAGTGGATATAGAAGCGACAGCCGCGATGCAAGCCCCTTTCCGATCTGCGTCGGGGGAAGTTTTGCATCTCTCTCGCGGCCTCTTGCCAGAGCGCGATGAACTCATTAGCTGGCATGTTCCGCCGCTTTGAACAGTGGCGCGCACCTGCCTGAAAGAGACGCCCATGCCCTGCCTTGCCATCGACTTCGGAACCTCCAATAGCGCCCTTGCCGTCTTGGAGACTGACGGCATCCGCCGCCTGACCGTGGAAGACGGGCAGGACACCCTGCCCACGGCGGTGTTCTTTCCCGAAGACGGCAGCGAGATGCGGATCGGGCGCGCGGCAGGCGAGGCGCTGATCGAAGGCGATGCCGGACGCTATATGCGGGCGCTCAAAAGCGTTCTGGGCACGGAGCTTCTGCACGAGGAACGGCGCATTGGCCGCAAACGGCAAAGCCTTGCCCAGATCATCACGATTTTCCTGATCCGCCTGCGCGAGGAGGCAGAAGCCCAGACGGGGGTGCGTTTCACCGAGGTTCTCTCGGGCCGCCCCGTGGCCTTCCACGACGACCCCCAACGCCATGCCCGCGCCGAAGCCGATCTGCGCGCCTGCTATCTGGCGGCGGGTTTCGAGACGGTGCGGTTCCTGCCCGAGCCCGAAGCGGCCGCCTTGGCGGCAGGCCATTCCGAACGCGCCAGCGAGACCGGACTGATCATCGATATCGGCGGCGGCACCTCGGATTTCTCGGTCTACCGTCGCGAGGGAAAAGAGATCCGCATCCTCGCCAGCCACGGCATCCGGCTGGGCGGCACCGATTTCGACCATGCGCTTTCGCTGGCCCGCGCGATGCCCGAACTCGGTCTGGGCGGCACGTTGAAACGCGAGATGGGCGACGGCACCCTGCCCGTACCGCGCGGGATCTATGTCGATCTGTCGCGCTGGGAAAAGATCCCCTTTGTCTACACGCCGGAAACCCGTCGCCTCGTGGCCGATATGGCGCGCAACGCGCTGGACCCGCTGCGCATCGGGCGTCTGGCGCGGGTGGTGGACGAACAGCTTGGCCATGAACTGGCCTTTGCCGTTGAAAGCGGCAAGATCGCGGCAAATTCGAACGCCGCACAGGCCGCCATCCGAATGGGCATGATCGAGCCCAAGCTCGAGGTCCGCCTGACCCGTGGCATGCTCAACGCCGCGCTCAGCCAGCATCAGGAAGCACTGCGCAATGCGATCTACCAGACGCTGATGCAGGCACAACTGGCCCCGCAAATGCTGGATGCGGTGGTGCTGGTAGGCGGCTCCAGCCTGATGGCGCTTGTCGCCGAAGAGGCACAATCGATCTGCCCCAACGCCCAATTACGCAAGGCCGAAGCGTTCACTGCCGTGATCGACGGGCTGGCGCTGGCCACGGCCAACTTCACACCCTGACCATTTTTGCAGCATTGTGCCTTGCGCGCGCAATGCGTCTGCATAAGTGCACCGTTTTTCCCGAAGTTTGGCATTGGAAAAACACGCAAAAGATATACACCTTCCTTAAATAAGCTTGCTAATAGTTAGAGTGCTAACCCAGAGGAGCGCCATGACCCGCCTTGATGACCGTATGGTCTTGAACAGTATGGTTTTTTTAAACCGCCGCTTGCGTAAGGCCTTTGACGCCCGTGCCAGCGCGTTGGGTCTGACCTTTGCCCGCGCACAAGCATTGCTACAAATCGCCCGCAATGAGGGCAGCAGCCAGACCGAGCTTGCCGAGGCCCTGCGCATCGAAACCCCGACCCTGAACCGCACGCTGGACAGTCTGGAACAGACCGGTTTCATCGAACGGCGCGCTGTCGAGGGCGACCGGCGTGTGCGGCGCGTGTTCCTGACCGATCTGTCGAAAGATAAGGCCGCCGATATCCTGCAATACACGAATACGCTGCGGCACGACCTGTTCCACAACCTGTCCGACGAGGAATTCGCCCAGCTTTACGAGCTGGTGCAACGTCTGCACGTCAATCTGGACGATATGGCAAAAAATGTCTGAGACACCGCATCTACATATCCCGGGTGTGAACCCGAACCCGCGCGACCCCTCGCCCAAAGAGCAGCGCCCGCCGCCGCCCTTCGAGCCGAAGCCGCGCCTGCATGTTCTGGGATATGTGACGGCGTCCATCTGCGTGGCCATCGCCATGTCGCTCAGCCAGGGGTTCGTAACGGCCAATTCGCAACGCATTGCCGGTGACCTCGGAGCCAGCCAGACCGAGGCCCTATGGCTGACGGCGGCCTATATGATCCCCCGCGCCTCGCTGTCGCTGATGCTGGTCAAACTGCGCACCCAATACGGCCTGCGCAATTTCGCCATTCTATCGGTGGCCTGTTTTGCGCTGATCAACTTCGCGACCCTCTGGGTGGACGGGTTGCATAGCGCCATCGTGGTCGAATTCTTCGCAGGCTGCGCCTCGGCCCCGCTGGCCTCGGTTGCGGTGCTCTACATGCTGGAGATCATGCCCCTGCCCAAGAAAACCACCTTGGGCCTGCCACTGGTCATGACCTTCATTCTGGTCGGCACTCCGCTGGCCTATGCAATTTCGCCCAGCCTCTATCACCATTTCAACTTCCTCTCGCTCCGGCAGATGGAATTCGGACTTTCGCTGCTGATGATCGCGCTGATCTACATCCTGCCTCTGTCCCCCATGCCGCGCGCACCGGTTATTTCGGTAATGGATGTGCTGACCTTCGGGTTGCTGGCCATCGGCTTCGGGTCGATCGTGGTGCTGTTTTTCTGGGGCACCACCGTATGGTGGACCGATGCGACATGGCTGGGCGGCGTCGCCGCGCTGGCTGTCACCTGCCTCACCGCCTTCGTGGCGATAGAGCTCAAACGCGAGCGCCCGCTGATCGATCTGCGCTGGCTGGCCTCCTGGCCGATCCTGCGGCTTGCTGCGGCACTGTTTCTGATGCGGATGCTGCTGAGCGAACAGACCGTTGGCATTCCACGCCTTTTGAACACGCTGGGCTACAGCAATGACCAAGAGCAGCTTCTGTTCCTGATCGTGACCATCGCCACCATCTCGGGGGGGATCGTCTGCGCCCTGACCTTCAAGATGGAGCGCATGCCCGAAATGCACATGGCCGCGCTGGCGATGATGGCGGTCGGGCTGGCAATGGATACACGCGTGACAGCACAATATGGCCCGCAGCAGTTCTTCCTCAGTCAGGCCATGCTGGGCTTTGCCTCGACGATCTTCCTGCCGACGGCTATGGCCAACGGGGTGATGAGCGCCTTCAAGCGCAGCCCGAACTACCTGCTCAGTTTCATTGCCGTCTTTCTGGCCAGCCAGAGCCTTGGCGCGGTGATCGGATCGGGGGTCTTCCGCTCGATGGTCCAGCTGCGCACCAATCTGCATACGCAACTGCTGAACGAGCAACTGAGGGATGGTGCCCCCATCGTCACCAGCACGATGACCCAGCTCAAGGCCCTTTACGCCACCACCTCGGCGGACCCCACCATCATCAAGGCCGAGGCCCTGACGGCCCTGTCCAACAGTGTCAGCGTGCAAGCCAATGTGCTGGCCTATGCCGATGCATTCCGCGCCCTCAATTATCTGGCTCTGGCCACGCTGGCCTGCCTGATCCTCCACTATCTCTGGACCAAACGCCAAGAGCGTCTCCAGACGCAAACCGCATGAGTCCCCAATGTCCGTAAAACGTTACCTTCCCTCGCTTATCGCTCTTGCTTTCGGACTGATCGGCCTGTCGATCATCCTCTATGCATGGCAGATCCCCCCCTTCCGCAGTTCTGTCGCACAGACGAATGATGCCTATATCCGCGGTCGCCTGACCTCGATCGCCCCGCAGCTTTCGGGCTTCATCACCGACGTTCCGGTGCAGGATTTCCAGGTAGTGAAAAAAGGCGATGTGCTGGCCAAGATCGATGACCGGCAATATGTGCAGGCCCTCAATCAGGCGCAGGCCAATCTGGATTCCGCCAAAGCCGCGCTGGCCAACAACACCCAAGACATCCGTTCGGCCGAGGCCACGATTGAATCCCGCAAGGCCTCGCAGGATTCCGCGCAGGCCTCGGTGGCCACCACCGAGCGCGAATGGCAGCGCGCCTCGCGCCTGAAAGACAAGAGCTACCTCTCGCAATCGGATGCCGATGACGCGCAGCTTGCCCTGCAACAGGCCAAAGCCTCGCTGGAAGAGGCCATTGCCGCCCGCCATGTTGCGGAAGAGGATCTGAAATCGGTCAAGATGGACACCCAGACCCTGCAAGCCAGCGTCGAAAGCGCACAAGCCGCCTTGGAACTGGCGCGGATCAACCTTGAACACACCACCATCACCGCCCCGATAGACGGTCGGCTGGGCCAGATCGGGGTGCGCGGCGGGCAATATGTGGCGGCAGGCACCACGTTGATGAGCCTCGTAGGCACGGATGTCTGGGTCATTGCCAACTTCAAGGAAACCAAGCTGCAGGGCATGGCGCTGGGGCAGCCGGTGCGTTTCACGGTCGATGCGCTTGGCGGCAAAGCCTTTACTGGCCATCTGGAAGGGTTCTCGCCCGCCACCGGATCGGAATTCTCGGTCCTTTCAAGCTCGAACGCCACCGGCAATTTCACCAAGATCGCCCAACGCGTGCCCGTGCGGATCACGATTGATGCGGGACAGGACGGGGCCGAAAAGCTGGTGCCCGGTCTGTCGGTGGTGGTCGATATCTCCCGCGAGTAAGACCGCCCGCCACGCCGCGCCCTCACATGGCGGTGAGGGATTGTGAGGTTTTTGCGGAACCCAACCTGCCCCCGTTTGTTGCCCTGTCTGGAGCGCCGCGTCCCGAGCGGCGCGCAGACCCGCCAAAACAACAAGCGAAAACAAAGGGACAGGCCAGATATGGCAGATAATCTCCAGCAGGAACGCCTGCTGTTCTTTCCAAAGGTTCATAAACGCGTCTTTTCGGTCTCGGCGATTCTGATCGTCGGCTTCATCATCTATGGCGCGCTGTTTAACGATCAGGCAAATGCCCTTTTCGGCGGTTTGCAGACATGGTTCGCCACCAATCTCGGCTGGGCGATCATTATCGAGATGAATCTCTTCGTCATCGCCGCGATCTATCTGGCGTTTGGACGCTTCGGCGATATCCGGCTTGGACGGATGAATGAAAAACCTGCCTACGGGCTGTTCAGCTGGACCGCCATGCTGTTTTCGGCAGGCATCGGCATCGGGCTGATCTACTGGGGGGTTGCAGAGCCGCTTTACCACTATTTCGCACCGCCGGTCGGCACGCCCGAAACCGAAGAGGCCGCCAAACAGGCGATGGTCATCTCGTTCCTGCATTGGGGCATCCACGGCTGGGCGATTTATGCCGTGATCGGGCTTGCACTGGCCTATTTCCATTTCCGCAAGGGGCTGCCGCTGACCATCCGCTCGGCGCTCTATCCCATTCTGGGCGAGCGCATCTTCGGCAAATGGGGCGATGCGGTGGATATCCTTGCCGTTTTCGGCACCATGTTCGGCATCGTGACCTCGCTGGGCCTCGGGGCAATGCAGATCAATTCGGGTCTGGGCGATCTGTTCGGCTGGGAACAGTCGATCCTGACACAGGTCATCATCATCGCCCTGATCACGCTTGCGGCGACCATCTCGGTCGTAGCGGGGCTTGATGCGGGGATCAAACGGCTCTCGAACCTCAATATCGGCCTCTCGATGGTCTTCTTGCTGTTCATGCTGATCGTCGGCCCCACCATCTTCATCTTCGATCTCTATGTGCAGAGCTATGGCGATTACATCTCGCACTTCATCAGCTGGGCCACGTGGACCGAAGCCTATAATGAAAAAAGCACATGGCAGAACAGCTGGACGATCTTCTACTGGGCATGGTGGGTCAGCTGGTCGCCCTTCGTGGGGGTTTTCATCGCACGGATCTCACGCGGGCGCACCATCCGCGAATTCGTGCTGGGCGTGATGCTGCTGCCAAGCTCGATCATGTTTTTCTGGTTCTGCGCCTTTGGCGGCACCGCGCTGAATATCTCGCTGGGCGGGGATAACACGCTGGTCGAGGCCACCAGACAGGCTTACGGGCAGGCCATGTTCGCCCTTCTGGACTATTTCCCGATGTCGAACCTCACCTCCGGTTTCGCGATGATCCTGATCGTGATGTGGTTCGTCACCTCCTCGGATTCGGGCTCCTTCGTGATCGACATGCTGACCGCAGGCGGCGACCCGAACCCGCCCAAGATCCAGCGGATCTTCTGGGCCGTGACCGAAGGCTGCGTGGCGGCGGTGCTCCTGATCGCGGGCGGGCTGAACGCGCTACAGGCGGCGGCCGTGGTCGCGGGCTTCCCCTTCGCGGTGGTGTGCTTCCTGATCCTGATCGGGCTTCTGAAGGCGCTGCGTTGGGACACGCTGATGATCTACCGCCACAACCAGATCTATCGCAATGACGACGAGGCCGACCATGCCATGCCGCCCGAACTGCCCGGCGATCTTTACGGCGCGGACCCGACCCCACCGCCCGAGATGGCACCGGCAAAAGACTGACCGACGCAGGGGGCAGGTCCGCAGACCTGCCCTTTGACCTTTCTGCGCTCGGCCATGCTTTATTCGGGCCGCCTCTCACTCGGGCCTGTCTGTGCACAAGGCGGGAGGGCTGGACTTCACAGGAAAGCTGGCTCACAAATCGGGGCAGATTTCTCTGGCAGATCCGGTCCGCACCGATCAGCTCTGCCGACAGCCGAAAGTGCCGCTATGACCTCCGATCCGCTGACCCTCGCCCGCGCCCGTGCCAAAGCGCCCGATTTCACTCAGGTCTTCACAGGCCCCGTGCCCGGGCCATCGGATGGGCCGCTGGACGGTCTGACCGTGGCGGTCAAGGACCTCTTTGATGTGCAAGGCTACCAGACCCGCGCGGGTTCCAAAGCCCGTGACACCCGCCCGCTGGCGACAAAAGATGCCCTTGCCGTCGCGCGAATGCGTGCGGCAGGCGCGGGGCTTGTCGGCCACACCAATATGACGGAATTCGCCTATTCCGGCCTCGGGCAGAACCCGCATTACGGCACCCCTTTGACACCGTTGATCGCGGGTGCGATTGCCGGAGGGTCGACCTCGGGCGGGGCGTCCGCTGTGGCGCGTGGCGTGGCCGATATCGCGCTTGGCACGGATACAGGCGGCTCGCTGCGCATTCCTGCTGCGTTTTGCGGGATTATCGGCTTCAAACCCACCGCTGACGATGTGCCCCGCGACGGTGCCGTGGCGCTGTCACATACACTGGATAGCGTTGGGGTGATGGCACGCGATGCGCTGACCCTCCATGCCGCGATGGAAGTGCTGCGCGATGCCCCCTATGACGAGGCCGAACTGCCGCAAGAGCTGATCCTGCCGCGCAGCTTTGGCCGCGATGCGCTGGACCCGCAGGTGGCAGAGGCCTTCGAGGATGCGCGGGAGGTGCTGACAGAGGCGGGCTACCGCATCATCGAAATGGACCTACCGTTCCTCGACCTCTATCGCCAGCTCGAGATCTGGCATTTCTCGGCGGTCGAATCGCGGCTCCATCACGCAAGCGAATATGCCGAACTCCACGACCGTATTGATTCACGTGTCACAAAACGCATGGCGCGCGCCGATGAGGTCACCGCGCCCGATTACGCCCGTAGCCTGCTCTTGCGCGAAACGATCGCCCGCAGCGCCAAGCGCGAGCTTCTGGGCCGCGCGATCGTGCTGCCGACCACGCCGATCCTGCCGCCGCAGCTTTCGGCGCTGGAGGACGAAGAGGCGTTCAACCGCCTCAACCAGCTGGCGCTGCGCAACACGTCGCTGGCCAATGTGATCGACGGTTGTGCGATATCCCTGCCGCTGCCCCATGCCGGCGTCGGGCTGATGCTGGTGGCGGCGCGGCACGAGGATGCCAAGCTGATCCATGCCGCGCATGAGCTGGCTCCCTTGCTGGCCGCCTGCGCCGTGCCGGAGGAAGGCACGATAGATAAAAGCTATCAAAACTAGCAGAACAATCAATTTCATATAATCTGCGGAACGTGACAATGTGCGTCCAAGGGTTAAATCCCGAACCGGATCGTAAAGAACCGGCCTCCCAAACCGAAAGACGAGGACACGACAATGGCTCTCATCAATACCAAGATCAAACCGTTCGCCGCCAAAGCCTTCAAGCAAGGCAAATTCATCGACGTGACCGACGCCGATATCGCGGGCAAATGGGCAGTGTTCTTCTTCTACCCTGCCGATTTCACCTTCGTTTGCCCGACCGAACTGGGCGACGTGGCCGACCATTATGCCGAGCTGCAGAAAATGGGCGTGGAAGTGTTCTCGGTCTCGACCGACACCCACTTCACCCATAAAGCATGGCACGAATCCTCCGATACCATCGTGAAGATCCAATATGCGATGATCGGCGACCCGACCGGCGCGATCACCCGCAATTTCGAAGTGATGCGCGAAGATGAAGGTCTGGCAGATCGTGGCACCTTCATCGTGGACCCCGATGGTGTGATCCAGGCGATGGAAATCACCGCAGAAGGGATCGGCCGTGATGCCTCCGACCTCGTGCGCAAGATCAAGGCTGCACAATATGTGCGCGCGCATCCGGGCGAAGTCTGCCCCGCCAAATGGAAAGAAGGCGAGAAAACCCTCGCACCGTCGCTCGAACTCGTCGGCAAAATCTGATCCGTCAGGATCACGAACATCGCCTCTGCGCCCCTTGCGCAGAGGTTCCCCTGCCAAAGCTCGATGCCGATCACTGCGCCGCAAGGACGCAGAGCGCACGTTTTGGTCCTCCCCCAGACATTCGGAGTTCTCCCATGCTCGACAGCACGCTCAAGACCCAACTTTCCGCCTATCTCGAACGGCTGGTGCGTCCGGTCGTTCTGACCGCCTCGACCAATGACACGGCCCGCTCTGCCGAAATGGTCGAGCTGCTGACCGAGATCGCGGAACTCAATGACAAAGTGTCGGTCGCCGTTGATGGCACCGATATCCGCAAGCCCTCCTTCAGCCTGACCTCGCCGGGGGTCGATATTTCGCTGACTTTCGCAGGCCTGCCGATGGGCCATGAATTCACCTCGCTGGTGCTGGCGCTTTTGCAGGTGGGGGGCTATCCGCCGAAAGTCGAACAGGAGCTGATCGACCAGATCAAAGAGATCGACGGTCAGTTCACCTTCGAAACCTATTTCTCGCAAAGCTGCCAGAACTGCCCCGATGTGGTGCAGGCGCTGAACCTGATGGCCGTGCTGAACCCCAATGTAAAACATGTGGCCATTGACGGTTCGGACTTTCAGGACGAGGTCAACGCCCGCGAGGTGATGAGCGTGCCAACCGTCTACCTGAACGGCGAGGTCTTCGGACAGGGCCGGATGGAACTGGGCGAGATCGTCGCGAAAATCGATACCGGATCGGCAGACAAGGCCGCCGCCAGGATCAATGCCAAGGACGCGTTCGACGTGCTCGTGGTCGGTGGTGGCCCCGCCGGTGCCGCTGCCGCCGTCTATGCCGCCCGCAAAGGTATCCGCACCGGTGTGGCCGCCCAGCGTTTCGGCGGTCAGGTGCTGGATACCATGTCCATCGAGAACCTGATTTCGGTGCCGCACACCGAAGGCCCGAAACTGGCGATGGCACTGGAACAGCACGTCAAGGAATATGACGTGGACATCATGAACCTGCAAACCGCAACCGGTCTTGCCCGCAAGGGGGATCTGGTTGAGGTCACGCTGGAAAGCGGCGCCGTTCTGAAGTCCAAATCGGTGATCCTCTCGACCGGTGCCCGCTGGCGCCAGATGAATGTGCCCGGCGAGAACGAATACAAGAACAAGGGCGTGGCCTATTGCCCCCATTGTGACGGCCCGCTGTTCAAAGGCAAGCGCACGGCAGTGATCGGCGGCGGCAATTCGGGCGTCGAGGCGGCAATCGACCTTGCGGGCATCGTGGCGCATGTGACGCTGATCGAGTTCGACACCAAGCTGCGTGCCGATCAGGTGCTGCAGGACAAACTGCGCAGCCTGCCGAACGTCACGATCATCATGAACGCCCTGACCACCGAAGTCACCGGTGACGGCACCAAAGTGAACGGTCTGGCCTATCGCGACCGCACCACCGGCGAGGACCACCATGTCGCGCTCGAAGGCATCTTCGTGCAGATCGGCCTGCTGCCGAATACCGACTTCCTCAAAGGCACCGTCGATCTGAGCCCGCGTGGCGAGATTATCATCGATGCGCATGGCGCAACCTCGATGGATGGCGTCTTTGCTGCCGGTGACTGCACCACCACGCCCTATAAGCAGATCGTCATTGCGATGGGGCTCGGGGCAACGGCGGCCTTGGGCGCCTTCGACCACCTGATCCGCACGTCTGTTCCGGCAGAAACCGCCGCGAAAAAAGAAGAGGTCGCCGCGTAATCGTGCACCACTCACGGTAAAGGCCGCGGTTCTGCCCGTCAGGACCGCGGTTTTTTATGCGCCTTGTTCTGGCCTCTTTACTTGCGCCGGTAAATGTCACAGGTCTTTGCCCATGACATTGCGCGAACTCCAATATCTGGTCGAACTGGCCCGCCTGCGGAATTTCCGTCGTGCGGCAGAGATGTGCAATGTCAGCCAGCCCACTCTCTCGACCCAGCTGCGCAAGCTCGAAGAAAGCCTTGGCGTCCAGTTGATCGAGCGGAGCAAACGGCAGGTGTTGCTGACCCCGGTGGGCGAGGAAATCGTGGCCCGTGCGCAGAAGATGCTGGACGAGGCCCGCGATATCCGCGCCATCGCCGAACGCAACCGCGCCCCCGATACGGGCCGCCTGCGGCTTGGGGCATTCCCGACGCTTGGCCCCTATCTTCTTCCGGCCCTGCTGCCCGAAATCGCGCGCAAATTCCCCAAGCTGCAGTTGCAGCTCTTTGAAGAGAAAAGCGAAACGCTTCTGGGGCTATTGCGCAGTGGTGATCTGGATGCCGCCCTTCTGGCACTGCCGATCGAGGATCCGACCCTCCAGACCCAGCCACTTTTCGAGGAACCCTTCCTGCTGGCCGTGCCGCAAGGCCATCGGCTGGCGCATAGCGGGCCGCTATATCTCGCCGATCTGGGGGCCGAGGAAATGATGCTGCTGGAAGATGGCCACTGCCTGCGCGATCAGGCGGTCAGCCTGTGCAACCGCTGGGGCCTTGACGAGATCGAGGGCTTCCGCGCCACCAGCCTCGAGACCCTGCGCCAGATGGTGGCAGCGGGCATGGGAATTACACTGCTGCCCAAGCTCGCCACCGAAGGCCCGATGGCCGCCAGCGCCGTCATGAGCCTGATCCCCCTCGCCGACATCCCCGAACCGGGACGGCAGATCGGTATGATCTGGCGGCGCAGCTCCTATATGGTGCCGCTTCTCCGCCAGATCGCGAAGATCACCGCACAAGTCGCCAAGACACGGCTTGGCCAGCAAAGCAAAAGCACCACATAAACAGCGAGATCAAACGCCGTGCAAAGCTGATCTCTCAAGACCGTTTTGCCGGAACCTTCCGAAAGGCCGGCGCCGCGCACGATCGCCCTCTGCGCCCGACATCTCCAATTCTGGATCAACGTCCCCGCATTGACACCCAAGAGCGTCCGACAGACGGCCGCGATCAATGCCTCTGTGCAAACCGCCTTTGCGCTCGCCAAACGCAGCAGCGCAACGATTCAGGCCTATCAAGAAGCGATCGAGCGCAGGACCAGCACTGCCAGACCCCGATAAAGCATCAGGCCTTACAGAACAGAGTATCCAACAATTTCAGGGTGAAAAAGTGGTGCCCGGAGGCGGATTCGAACCACCGACACGCGGATTTTCAATCCGCTGCTCTACCAACTGAGCTATCCGGGCACTTTCGGCTTCGGGCGCTGCCCTCTGCTTCGGTAGGGCGGTATTTAGAGAAGCTCGGGGGTGGTGTCCAGAGGGAATTTGAAGTTTTTTCAAATTTCCTTCCAGCCCCCCTCAAAATTCCGAATTCTCCAGTATTTTCAGATCAGTGGGGTTTCTGATCGGGGGCCCATTCCTCCGGTGCGCGCTCTTCTTCCTCGGCAATATCGCCCGGAATCACATAGGACCCGTTAAGCCACTTCGCCAGATCCACATCGGCGCAGCGTCTGGAACAGAAGGGCCGGTATTTGGCATCGGCTTTCTTGCCGCAGACGGGGCAGCTCATGCTGCCCCCTTCCCGACCAGCGCCTCCAGCGAGACGCGATCGCGTTTGCGTTGCAGCTCATAATTGCCCAAGGGCGTCCAGCCCGCAAGCGACGCCTCGGCCTCGCCCTTGAAGGCAGTCTTCATCTGCTGCTCCAGTGGCTGGCGGTCACGTTTGGGCATCGGCGCGAAATCGACAACGATCTGCCCACCCAAGCCCCGCAGACGCAGCTGACGCGGCAGCTCGCGCGCGGCGGCGATATTGGCCTTCAGGCTGGCCGCAGGCGAGGTGTCATTGCCGGTATTCACATCCACGGCGATCAGCGCGCGCGTCGGCTCGATCATCATATGCGCGCCCCCCGGCAACTCGACCCGCGCGCGCAAAAGCGCGTCGAGCTGCTCGAGCACCCCGTGCTCCTCGAAGGAGCCCTCGATCACCTCTTCGGGTTCCGGCTCGGCCCAGTCGCGCCATGCCTCCTCATGCGGGTCCGGCACATCAACCAGCAGCTCCGGCTCGCCCGAGAGATCCGCCATCACCGCCTCGGCCAGCTCGCGCATGGCGTTGATATCCTCGGCCAGCTCGCCCTCCTCGGCCAACGGCGCGGCAGAGCGCAGGATCAACCCCATATCCGAGCCGTCCATCACCACATCCGCCAGCGACTTCAGACCATCGCGGGTGTCCTCGTTGCGGATACGGCGCGAGATATTGATGCCGGGCGCACCGGGCGTCACGATACAATAGCGCGATTTGAACAGCACCCGCAGCGAGACCGGAACGGCCTTGCCCGCCTCGGTGCCGCCAGTGACCATGCAGATCACAGTCTGACCGGGCGCAAGGCCCTTGACCTCGCGCAGGAAGCCGCGCTGGCCTTCGGGCAGGTCCACGAAAACCCCGCCCTGCCCCTTCATCTGGCGGCCCACCTTGCCGCGCAGGATCGCACCCGGCGCAAGCGGCTGCACTTCGGAGGCATCAATCAGGAAATCTTCCAGTTGACCATCCACCATCAAAGCGGCGGCCTCGCGTTCTTTGTAGCTGCCCAGAACGATAGTACGCCCCTTCATACGGCCTCCTTGGCGGTCACGCCCGCCGATGTCAGTAGGGTTGCGGTCTCGGCGAGGGGAAGCCCCACGACGCCGGTGTAAGACCCTTGGATCCACGGGATGAAGGCCCCGCCCAAGCCTTGGATGGCATAGCCACCCGCCTTGCCCTGCCATTCGCCCGAGGCAAGATAGGCGTTCACATCCTCATTCGACAGCGGGCGGAATTTCACCACCGTATCGACCAGACGTTCACGGATGCCAAAGGCCCCACGCACGGCCACAGCCGTCAGCACATGGTGACGGCGGCCCGACAGCATAAAAAGGAATTCGGCGGCCTCGGCGGCATCTTCGGGTTTGCCCAAGATGCGGCGGCCACAGGTGACGGTGGTATCGGCGCAAAGAATGACCTCATCGGCCGCAAGATCCAGCGCCATTGCCTTCTCGCGGGCCATCCGCGCGACATAATCGCGGGGGCGTTCATTCTTGCGGGGGGTCTCGTCGATATCTGGTGCCCGCACGGCGTCGGGCACCAGACCTAGCTGGTCCAGTAGCTCGCGTCGCCTCGGGCTCGCGGAGCCTAGGATCAGTTTCATGGGCTTACTTGAAGCGGTAGTTGATGCGACCTTTCGAAAGGTCGTAGGTGTTCATTTCGACTTGAACTTTGTCGCCGGCGAGAACGCGGATGCGGTTTTTGCGCATCTTCCCTGCCATATGTGCGATGATTTCATGGCCGTTCTCAAGCTCGACCCGAAACGTCGCATTTGGCAGGAGTTCCTTCACGACGCCGGGGAATTCGAGCATTTCTTCCTTGGCCATGGTCACTCCATAATTGCGTAAAGGCGCTTGAAACGCGCCATCGTGGCGCTTAAATGCGCCCGCCCGCTTTAAAATTCAAGCTTAATGTCAAGGCTGGGGGGCAGTTTCACGCACAATCGCGACCGTTTCGGCCTGATCGGCGCTTTCGGGCCAGTGCTGAAACAGCAAAACCCCGCCATCATGGCGCGATTGCCGCACCTGATCCAGATCGACCTGCGCATGGACCCAGCCCGGAGAATCAAGCCCGCCTTCGGCCAGCACCCCCGTTTCCGGCCAGCCGGTATCGGGCGGGCCGAAGACCCCCGCAGCCCCGCGGTTCGTATCGACCGCAGGACACCAATCGACATCTCCCACGGTGGGCGATTGCACTGTGACACATTGGTTTTCCAGCGCCCGCGCCTGCGCCCCGATCCGCACCCGCGAGTAGCCCGCCACCGTATCGGTGCAGGACGGCACAAGAAGGATCTCGGCGCCCTTCTCGCACAGCGCCCGCGCCAGCAGGGGAAATTCGCTATCGTAGCAGATGGTGATGCCGATGCGCCCGAGGGCGGTGTCAAAGACCTGCAGCCCCTCGCCCGCGCCGATCTGCCAGTCCTCGCGTTCAAAGCGCGTCATCACCGCCTTGTCCTGATGGCCGATCAGACCGGCAGGCCCCACAAGGGTCGCGCGGTTGGTGCGGATATCGGCCCCTGTATGGTTTTCGATTACCGGCCCCGAGGGCACAAGGATATGCACGCGATGCCGGAAGGCCAGATCGATAAACAGCGTCTCCATTTCAGGGCGATAACGCGCCACAACCTGCAGTGCGGCCTCCAAGTCGCGCGCAGCCTCGGCCCCGCCCAGTGACGCCAGCTCCATCGCGCCATATTCGGGAAAGACCAGAAGCTGGGCCCCCTCGGCCACGGCCGCTTCGACCCATTGCGTCACTTTGGCCTCATAGGCGTCCCAACTATCATGCCAGTCCAGCGGATAGGCAGCGGTAGCGATATGGAGTGTCATAGGGCACGCCCCCAGAATTGCAGATATTTCACCGTTTCAGCGGTCTCGCCCAGATCCGTCCAGCGGAAACCGGCGATCACCCCCTCCAGCGGCTGATAGCCCCGTTTATGCCAGAACTGATCCAGCGGGCGATAGGCCGCGGGCTTCAAAGGATGGTGACCCTCGCGGATTACCGCGCAGAAGACGCTGTGGCTGCGCCCGAGCGCCCGTGCATGTGTTTCACGGGCTTCAAAGAAGGCATGGCCCAAACCCTGCCCGCGATAGTCCGGCAGAAGAACCGATTCCGCGCAGTAGAACACATCCCCCAGCGCCAGACCGGTGCGGCCAAAGGGGGCCGCGAAATCTGCGGCATGGTCTTCCAGCGGCGTGCCGGTGGCCGCCCCCACAAGCCGCGCGCCGTCAAAAGCGCCAACCACGACCGCGTCCTCCGACGAACGGTAGCGTTCCAGATAGCGCCGCTCGTACTCCAGCGAGCCGTCATAGATATAGGGCCAGTCGCGGAACACGCGGATGCGCAGCTCTGCCACATCGTCCAAGGCGGCATCCAGCGCCGCCCCCGTAAGCACACGCACCTCCATCAGGAGACCTGCTTGATCCAGTCCGAGAGGTTGTAATAGGTGGTCACCCGCGCGATCTTGCCACCCTTGAGGTCAAAGAAGGTGCCCGCAGGCAGGCGGTAGTTTTGCCCCTTGGCGTCGGGCAGGCCTTCATCCGTCTTCAGATAGGTGCCGTTGACGATAAATTCCGCCGCAGCCCGCGTGCCCGCCTCATTCGCCATCACGCAGAGATCAGTCAGCGTCTCGCGGTAGCACTGCGTCATATGGGCATTGAATTCGCGGAAGGCCTCGGCCCCACGGCGGATATTGCCCTCATTCACATGATGTTCGAAATCATCCGCCAGAAGCGCCTCCATCGCAGCGGTATCTCCGGCGTTGAAAGCATCGTAATAGGTCTTCAGGGTCTCAAGAGCCTCAAGGCGTGACATGGTTCCATCCTGCTGGTTTTGTTATTCATTATGGGTGGGTGGCCCGAAGCGCGACACCATCCGGTCGCGGATCTGGTCACGGGTCTGGCGATAGGCGGCCAGCTTGGCCTCGCGCCCCTCGCCGATGCCCGTGGGGTCCATGATCGGCCAATATTCGATATCCAGATGATAGAAGCGGGTCAGCTCCAGCGCCTGACGCTGGCTGGCGGGCGACAAGGCGACGATCAGATCGAAGGTCGAGATATCATCGCCCCATTCCTGCATATCCTCGAAGCTGCGCACGCGGTGGCGTTCCAGATCCACGCCCACCTCATGCATGACGGCAATCGTGAACCCGTCGATATCCAGTTCCGATTTAACGCCTGCCGATTGCACATACACGCCAGGGCCATAGAAGCGCTTCATCATCCCCTCGGCCATCGGAGAGCGCGTGGCATTGTAGTCACAACAAAACAGCACCGATTGCGGCAAGCCTGACATTATTTCACCGGCGATAGGACACAAACAAGGGTGAACAGCCGCCGGGCGGTATCAAGATCCAGCTCGGCCTTGCCTTCCAGACGTTCCTCAAGGATCCGCGCACCCTCGTTATGGATGCCGCGCCGCGCCATATCGATCGCCTCGATCTGGCTGGGCGGCATGGTTTTCACAGCCTCGAAATAGCTTTCGCAGATCTGGAAGTAATCCTTGATCACCTGCCGGAAGGGGCCGAAAGACAGGTGGAACTCGGCCAGCGGATCATCGCTCTCGCTGCGGGTATCAAAGACCAGCCGCCCGTCGCGCACCGACAGCAGCAGGTTGAACGGCCCTTCCGGCGCGGCCAGATCGCCTTTCCCCGGCAGGGTGAAGCTATTGTCTTCCAGAAGGTCGAAAATGGCCACACGACGTTCCTGCTCGATCTCCGCGCTCGGCGCGGGCAGACCGGAATCATCGACTTCCAACTTGGCAATATGGGCCATTACTCTTCTCTCCCTGTGGCCGACGACGCGGCTTTAGGAAAGGCTAGACCGAGTAATGGCCACGCGCAACCGCGTCCCACGACAGAGGCGGGCGCGATTGCGACGATCAGGTTATTTATTCAGCGCATCCAGACGCGCGCGGACCGAAAGACCATGCGCTTCAAGGCTTTCGGATTTCGCCAGCACCTCGGCCCCCGGCCCGATCTGACGCAGCGCCTCGGGCGTCATCATCGACAGCGTGGTGCGTTTGACGAAATCGAACACCGACAGCCCCGAAGAGAAACGCGCCGAACGTGCCGTTGGCAGAACATGGTTCGGCCCGCCGATGTAATCGCCAATCGCCTCGGGCGTCCAGGCACCCATGAAGATCGCGCCCGCATGGGTGATCTCTTGCGCCAGAGCCTCGGGGTCGGCCACGCAAAGCTCAAGGTGCTCGGGCGCCACGCGGTTTGACAGCTCTGCCGCCTCGGCCAGATCGCGGGTGAGGATCACCGCGCCAAAGTCACGCCAGCTTGCCCCCGCGATTTCGCGGCGTTCCAGCGTCTCAAGGCGTTTTTCCACGGCCTCGACGACCTTATTGGCAAAGCCCTCGTCGGGGGTGATCAGGATCGATTGCGCCGAAGCGTCATGTTCGGCCTGCGACAGCAGGTCCAAAGCGATCCAGTCGGGGTCATTCTGCCCATCGGCAATCACGAGGATCTCCGAGGGACCGGCGATCATATCGATGCCCACCTTGCCAAAGACCCGACGTTTTGCCGCCGCCACAAAGGCATTACCGGGGCCGGTGATCTTATCCACGGGGCGGATGGTGTCCGTGCCATAGGCCAGTGCCGCCACGGCCTGCGCGCCGCCGATACGGTAGATCTCGTCCACACCCGCAATCCGGGCTGCCAGCAGAACAAGCGGGTTCACCTTTCCATCGGGCGTAGGGCAGACCACGACCAGACGCTCGACGCCTGCGACCTTGGCGGGGATCGCATTCATCAACACCGAGGACGGGTAGCTCGCCAGACCGCCCGGCACATAAAGCCCCGCCGCAGAAACAGGCGTGAAGCGCCAGCCCAGTTTCGCGCCGCTTTCCTCTTCCCACATCGCATTGGGCGGCATCTGGCGGGCGTGATAGATGCGGATACGCTCGGCGGCCAGTTCCAGCGCCTCGCGTTCTGCCTGTGGCACGCGGGCGATCTCGGCCTCGATCTCGGCGTCCGAGAAGCGCATGGTCTCGGGCGTCAGCTCCAGCCGGTCGAATTTCGCGGTCAGTTCCAGCACGGCGACATCGCCCCGTGCCCGCACATCCGCGATGATCTGGCCGACGGCCGCATCCACATCGGGGCTATCCTCGCGCTTCATGCCCAATAGCGCGGTGAAACGGGTCTCGAAATCGGCAGCAAGCGTGGTCAGGAAATGCGGCATGGGAGTCTCCTTGAGGTCGCCACGGAAATAGTCCAGCAGGCAGGCATGGGCAAGCACTACTGCGCGGATAGGCGCCCCGCCATAAGCGCCGACAGCGCCACCATCACCGTGGCCACCCCCAGCATCAGGGGCAGCCCTCCCAGCTGATAGCTCAGCCCCGAGGCCAGCGTCCCCAGAAGGCGCCCGCCCGCATTGGCCATATAGTAAAACCCCACATCCATGGTGACGCGCTCGGATTTGGTGAAGGCGAGGATCAGATAGGAATGCAGCGAGGAATTCACCGCAAAGACCGCGCCAAAGACCAACAGCCCGATCACCAGCGCCACGGTCAGCCCCTGCCCGCCCAAGCCCAGCGCGGCAATGGTCAACCCCGCAGGTATCACACAAAGCCCCCATGCCCAAAGTTTCGCATCCGCCACAAGCGCCTCTGGTGCGCGGGTCTTGGCCCGCAGGATCTTTGGCGCAAAGCCCTGCACCAGCCCGTAAAGGATGATCCACCCCGCCATGAAGCTGCCGATCAGGAAGAAGGCCGCGCGGTCACCCGCCTCGCTGCCATCCGACAGGATTGCGGTGAAATAGATCGGGATACCCACCACAAACCACACATCCCGCGCACCGAACAGAAACACCCGCGCCGCCGAGAGCCGGTTCACATTGGCCGACTTCGAGAAGACCTCGGAGAATTTCGCCCCCTTGCGCCCCTGCGGCAGCCCCTTCGGCATGGCGATCACGATGGCCATCAGGATCACCGCCAGCACCAGCGCCATGGCAAGGATCGACCCCGTAAAGCCCACCAGCGCCAGAAGCCCCGCGCCCAGCAGAAAGCCAAAGCCCTTCACCGCGTTCTTGGACCCCGTCAGCACCGCAACCCAAGCAAACAGCCCGCCCTGCGCGGAAGGGGCCAAGAGCTTCACCGCCGATTTCGACGACATCTTCGCCAGATCCTTGGCCACGCCAGAGGCGCCCTGCACCGCCATCACATAGAAGACCGAGGCCGTCACCCCCCATGCAGGGTCCAGCCCCGCCAGCGCCAGAAGCGCCACCACCTGCAGCCCCAGCCCCGCATAAAGCGTAGAGGCCAGCCCGAAGCGCGCCGCAATCCAGCCCGCGCAAAGATTGGTGACCATGCCCGCCACCTCATAGAGGAGGAACAGATAGGCCAGCTGCACAGGCGAGAACCCGAGGCTGTGGAAATGCAACAGCACCAGCATCCTCAGCGCGCCATCGCTGAGCATAAATGCCCAATAGGCCGCCGTGACAGCGATATAGGCCGAAAGCCCCTCGGGCTTCTGCCCGCCGGAGGTCACAGCGACTGCCCGACCATCAGAGCCACATCCACCAGACGATGGGCATAGCCATATTCGTTATCATACCACGCATAGATCTTTACCTGCGTGCCATTGATGACCATCGTCGAGGGCGCATCAATGATCGACGAACGCACATCATTGACGTAATCGGCCGACACCAGAGGCCGCGTTTCATAGCCCAGAATGCCCTTCAACACCCCTTCCGAGGCCGCCTTGAACAAGGCGTTGACCTCTTCGGCAGAGGTCGCGCGTTCGACCTCGAAGACGCAATCTGTCAGTGACCCGTTCAGCAGGGGCACCCGCACCGCATGACCGTTCAGACGGCCCTTCAGCTCGGGGTAGATCAGCGTGATCGCCGTGGCCGAGCCGGTTGTCGTGGGGATCAGCGAATTCAGCGCCGAGCGCGCGCGCCGCAGGTCCTTGGCGGGGCGGTCCACGAGGGTCTGGGTATTGGTGACATTATGCAGCGTGGTGATCGAGCCATGTTTGATGCCCAGCCCCTCATGGATCACCTTCACCACCGGCGCCAGACAGTTGGTCGTGCAGCTGGCTGCCGTCACGATGTGATGGCGCGCGGGGTCATAGCTGTCGTTATTCACGCCATAGACGATATTCGCCGTCGGCCCGTCCTTCACCGGCGCCGAAACCACCACCTTCTTCACTCCCGCTGCGAAATAGGGCGCCAGATCGGCCTCGGTCTTGAATTTGCCGGTGCAGTCGATCACCACATCCACACCCTCCAGCGGCAGATCGGCCAGCGCAGGGGTGCCCACGAAAGGCAGGCGCACCCCGTCGATGCTGACCGATGTCGCATCATGCGCAAACAGCGAATCCCAGCGCCCGTGCACGCTATCGAATTCCAGCAGGTGGGCGTGAAGCTCGGGCGTACCGATCGCGTCATTGATCCATGCAATCTCGGCCCCCGCATCCAGAAGCGGGCGCAGCGCCAGCTTTCCCATCCGGCCCAGACCATTCAGCGCATAGCGTACCATTCTAATGTCCCTCCCTTCGGGCAATATCGTCCACGGCGCGCTGCACGGCGAGGCGATCCAGACTTTCGAGAGGCAGCGCGATAAACGCCTCGATCCGGCGGCGCAAAGCTCCGTAAGCCTCGCGGAAGGCCAAGGCCGCCTCAGCGGGGCTGCGTGCCTGCGCGGCCCGCGCCACCGGATCAGGCACGCCCCAATGGCCGCTGACAGGCCGTCCGGGCAAGGCCGGGCAATCCTCGTTGGCGGCCAGATCACAGACCGTAAACACAAAATCGAAAGGCGGCTCATCGGCCAAGGAGCCGAGATCCTTGGAAAACAGCCCGCCCACATCATGGCATTGCTGCTGCAACAGCGTCACCGTCTGCGGGTTGATCGTACTTCCGGGATGGGTGCCCGCAGAATGCACCTCGAAACGGTCTGCCCCCAGCTCGCGCAACAGGGCTTCGGCAAAGATCGAGCGCGCGGAATTGCCGGTGCAGACAAACAGCACCCGATACCGGCGCGCAGGCTTGCGGGGGGCCAAAGACAGACAGTCCGACACCCGCCCGCGACAGCAGTCATCCAGCAGAAATCCGAAAGTGGTCTGCACGACCTCCATCTCGATGCGGTAAAGAAGCGACGTCCCCACCCGCTCTTTCGCCAAAAGCCCCGTCTGCATCAGCGCGGCAAGATAGGCCGAAAGCGTGCTGGGCCGCAGCCCGAGGATCTGCCCGATCTCGCCTGCGGGCAACTGATCGGGATAGCGGCGCGTCAGAAGCCGGAACACCGCAAGCCGCTGCGGGTGGCCCAAAACGGCGAGAATTTCTGCAATCTCTTTTTCCATATTTCGTGGATATGCGAAATATGAGCCCGCAACCAGTGAAACTTTTGTAACGACGCAGGAAGACGGCCCGGACGCTCCTACTGTGGCGGGAAAGGATCTTTGATCGTCCTCCCGAAGAGCCGCGCAATGGTCAAGGCCAGCGCGAGCGCGATATAATGCCGTTCACGCAGTCAGATGCCGCCCGTCAGATGCACAGCCAACGTGACATCCCCCGAAGCTCCCCGCCCGCAGATCCCCGACTGCCGAACAGCCCTTACATGCCATCGTCACGGTGCTGCGGCACCTTGCCCGAGACAGCCTTGTAAGGCTTGGTCACATCGCGCAAATCCACGGCCAATGCCTCGACAGAAACCGCAATCGCGCCATCCCCTGCCAAGGTCAGCACCAGCTCGCCCGCGCCATCCTCCGCAGGGGTCCAGACCAGATCGAGGATCGAGAGCACCAGATCTTTCTCGGCCCGGTCCACCCCTTGCGAACGCACGGCCAGCACTTCGGACACCACCAGAAGCGATTGCACCCGCTCATAGGCGCGCCCTTCGGCTTCGGCGGCGGCACGATCTTCCCAGCGGAAACGATTGACCAGCAGCGCCAGTTGGCGACGGGCGCGATCATAGCGGATCTCGGTCACCGGCAAGACACAATCCTGCACCAGCGCGGAAATCACCGGCAGGTCTTCGGCCGTCTCCGCCCGCAAAGCCAAGGCGCGTTCCGCCCCGTCCTCGAATCTTGCATCCGCCATAGTCGCCTCCGTCCATTGATCTGCTGCCGCAAAGATAGACGGGCAGGCCTGCCCGTCCAGAAAGTCTGTCCAGAAAGTCCGGCCAGAAAGTCCGGCCAGAAGGTCTATCCCCCTTCCGGATCGGTGCCTATTCGGACACGCGCTCGATATCGGCACCGACGGCCTTCAGCTTGCGCACCAGACGTTCATAGCCACGGTCAAGGTGATAGACGCGGTTGACGATGGTCTCGCCCTCGGCGGCAAGACCCGCCAAAATCAGCGACACCGAGGCCCGCAGGTCGGTCGCCATCACCGGCGCCCCCTTCAGCTTCTTGACGCCATGCACGGTGGCATGCCCGCCATGCACCTCGATATTGGCGCCCATCCGCACCAGTTCGGGCGCATGCATGAAGCGGTTCTCAAAGATCTTCTCTTCCAGAACCGAAGTCCCTTCGGCGGTACACAAAAGTGCCATCATCTGCGCCTGCAGGTCGGTCGGGAAGCCCGGATAGGGTTCGGTGACCACATCCACCGCATTCACCACATCCCCGCGACGCTTGACCTTGATCCCGTCTCTGGTCTCTTCGACATGAATGCCCGCCGCATCGAGCTTCTCGCAGAAGGATTCGACCAGCGCGATCTTGCCGCCCAGACATTCAACCTCGCCGCCACAGATCGCAGGGGCCAGCATATAGGTGCCCAGCTCGATCCGGTCGGCCACAACGGGATGGGTCGCGCCATGCAGACGGTCCACACCCTGAATTTCGATGGTCGACGTGCCATCGCCCGAAATCTGCGCGCCCATCGCCCGCAGGCAATCCGCCAGATCGACGATCTCGGGTTCGCGCGCGGCATTCTTCAGCACCGAGGTGCCCTTGGCCAGAGCCGCCGCCATCAGGAAATTCTCGGTGGCCCCCACAGAGGCAAAGCGCATCTCGTGCACAGCGCCTTTCAGGCGGCCACCGGCAACCTTGGCATGCAGATAGCCTTCCTTCAGCTCGATCTCGGCGCCCAAAGCGGTGAGCGCATCAATATGGATATCCATCGGGCGCGCGCCGATCGCACAGCCACCGGGCAGCGAGACGACCGCATGGCCCAGACGCGCCAGCAGCGGCCCCAGCACGAGGTTCGAGGCCCGCATCTTGCGCACGATGTCATAATCGGCCACCGGATTGATCTCGCCATGACAGGCCGAGGCCAGCACCTTGCCCTCCTGCAACTGGGTGACCTCGGCCCCGAGGCTGGCCAGAAGATCGGTCATGGTGCGGATGTCAGACAGACGCGGCGCATTGGTCAGCGTCAGCGGTTCCTCCGACAGAAGCGTGGCCGGCATCAGCGCCAGACAGGCGTTTTTCGCGCCCGCGATTGGGATCTGCCCCGAAAGCGGCCCGTTGCCGCGCACGATAATGCGGTCCATCAGCTGTCCTTTTCGTTCTGCTCGTGTGGCGGCGTGCCGTGAGAGGCTGCACCATCCCTATCTGTTTCTATCTGCTCGGCCTTACGACCGCGTGCCTGCGCCTTACGGCGGGAAAGATTCGCACGCAAGGCCGCGCGCAAACGATCTTCTCGCGCCGATTTGGGGTCTTTCGACCCGTTCTTGGGGTTCTTCGGATCCTGTGCCATGCGCCTTCTGTAGCGTCAGGAGAAAAATCTGTCGAGAGATGTCATTTTTTCTCTTGCACCCGTCGGCGACCTCCTCTAAATCCCCGCTCACGGTCGAAGGGCGGCACTGAAAAGCACCGCCACCGACACAGGATGCTGCCGTAGCTCAGGGGTAGAGCACTCCCTTGGTAAGGGAGAGGTCGAGAGTTCAAATCTCTCCGGCAGCACCACTTAAATCACCGAAAATATATAGCAACCTCTCGCTCAAGCTAGGTTCCTTATGTTTAAGCTGGATCTTGAGGCCAGACGTTAGCACGCGACGCTTTCAGCAAAGCACCTGCCTGTCCGGCAATAAAAAGGGCGCGCGGGAATTCAGCGGCTGCGTTTATCCGCCGCCATACCGGCCGGGGTACCCGCAGCCGCGTTAGCCATCGCAGGCGCAACCTACGCCTTTATGACACTGCTTGCTGCGGCTGATGCAGCTATTTCCGCAGGCTTTCCCCTTATGGCAGGTCTTGCAGCAGCCCGCATAGACTGCCGCCCTCGGGCCGTCGAGCGCGTGCAGGCGCTCCAGAAAGCTTTGCGCCGGAGAGGAAAGCGCGGGAACCGCCGCCTCCTGCGCCCGACCCGCACCGGACAGGGTTGCCATCACCCCGACCGCCATTACAAAAATCTTCAACAAAACCACAAACCCATCAGCCAGACGCTCAATAGCGGCCCCTTACTGATCTCTCTTGCCGCGAAAGAGAAGCTTGCCCTACGCATTTTATCCACTTTCTCCGGTGGATCGCTTCGCATTTCGCCGCTTTTTTGCACATGGGCCCGCCCCGCCCGCTCAAAATGCTCTCGCAAGACGGGTAACGCAGCATTTTGCAGCGCGAAACTGAAAGAAATCCCACGAATCGCCGGTTTTCTGGCAAGAAGGTCTTGTCGCTTGGCAACGGTGCCGCGACACGGAATTTCTCCCCGATGATCGGGGAATGAGCAAAGCCGCTCGATGTATTGGACCTAACGGGGCCCGATCATCGGCGGCTTTTTTTGTTTTTCGACTTTGCTGCATGGCAGCCCGCAAAGGACGTGACATGAAGAAACTTCTCCTTGGCCTCGCAGCCAGCACGCTTCTGGCCAGCCCGACCTTCGCCGAGATGCTGGATCTCGAGAAGGACCAGCTGACCTTCGGCTTCATCAAGCTGACCGATATGGCGCCCTTGGCCGTGGCCTATGAAAAAGGGTATTTCGACGATGAGGGCCTGTTTGTGACCCTTGAGGCGCAGGCCAACTGGAAAGTGCTGCTGGATGGCGTGATTTCGGGCACGCTGGATGGCGCGCATATGCTGGCAGGCCAGCCGCTGGCGGCGACCATCGGCTATGGCACAAAGGCGCATATCGTCACGCCCTTCTCGATGGACCTCAATGGCAACGGCATCACCGTTTCGAACGAGGTCTGGGAAGAGATGAAGGCCAATCTGGAAACCGATGCGGATGGCAAGATCAAGCACCCGATCTCGGCCGAAGCGCTGAAGCCGGTGGTCGACCGCTTTAAATCCGAAGGTAAGCCCTTCAATATGGGTATGGTTTTCCCCGTCTCGACCCATAACTACGAGCTGCGCTACTGGCTGGCGGCGGGTGGTCTGAACCCCGGTTACTATTCGCCCGAAGATGTGAAGGGCCAGATTGATGCGGATGTCTTCCTGTCGGTGACCCCTCCGCCGCAAATGCCCGCAACCCTCGAGGCAGGCACCATCATGGGCTATTGCGTGGGCGAGCCGTGGAACCAGCAGGCCGTGTTCAAAGGCATCGGCGTGCCGGTGGTGACCGATTACGAGATCTGGAAGAACAACCCCGAGAAAGTCTTCGGCCTGACCGCAGACTTCATCGACCAGAACCCCAATACCACGCTGGCCATCACCAAAGCGCTGATCCGCGCCGCCATCTGGCTGGATGAGAACGACAACGCCAACCGTCCCGAGGCGGTGGAGATCCTGTCGCGCCCCGAATATGTCGGCGCCGATGCGGAAGTGATCGCCAATTCGATGACCGGCACCTTCGAGTATGAAAAAGGCGACAAGCGCGACGTGCCGGATTTCAACACCTTCTTCCGTCACAACGCGACCTACCCCTTCTATTCGGATGCGGTGTGGTATCTGACGCAGATGCGCCGCTGGGGCCAGATCCCCGAAGCCAAGCCCGACAGCTGGTATGACGAAGTGGCGAAATCAGTCTATAAGCCCGAGATCTACCTCAAAGCCGCGCGGATGCTGGTCGAGGAAGGCAAGGCGAACGAGGCCGACTTCCCGTGGGATAGCGATGGCTACAAAGCCCCGACCCCCGCAGCCGATGTGATCGACGGGATCGGCTATGACGGCAAACACCCCAACGCCTATATCGACAGCCTGCCCATCGGCCTGAAAGACGCGCAGACCGTCGAAGGCGCGGAAGTCAAAGGCTAAGCGCACCGTCCGGCGGCCCGCCCGCCGGCCCCCCCCCATTCCTCCGGCATCCAGACGCCATATCGCCCCAAAGGATCCGATCATGACCGCCATCGACCCGCAATCGCTTGAGACAAATGATAGCAAGGCCCGCGAAGAACGGCGCGCCCGCGCGTTCACCCGCATCAACCGCGCCGATGGCTGGTTCAAGGTGCTGGGTCTGGCATGGATCACCCCGATCCTGAAGATCATGGCGGGCGACAATCCCCGCACCCAAGGGCGCGAAATCTGGAAGCTTCTGGGTGTGCCGGTTCTGGCCATCGTGGCCTTCCTTGTGGCTTGGGGCACGCTTGCGCCCAAGGTGCAGACCTCGCTTGGCGCAATCCCCGGCCCCGTCGCCGTCTGGGATGAGGCCGTATCGCTGAATAACGATGCCCTCGCCAAGGCGGCCAAAGAGCACCAGCACAACGAGCGTGTTGCCGCCCGCAACGAGAAGCTGATCGCCGCCGGCAAGGCCGATCAGGTCAAGGATATCCCCTATACCGGCGCGCCCTCCTATTACGACCAGATCTGGACCTCGATCAAAACCGTCTTCTTCGGCTTCCTGATCGGGTCGGTCATCGCCATTCCGCTGGGGATCTTTGCAGGCCTCTCGCCCTATGCCAATGCCGCGATCAACCCGCTGGTGCAGATCTTCAAACCCGTCTCGCCGCTCGCATGGCTGCCGATTGTGACCATGGTTGTCTCGGCGCTTTATGCCACCAATGACGGGCTGTTTGCCAAATCCTTCCTTGTCTCGGCCATCACCGTGACGCTGTGCTCTCTTTGGCCCACGCTGATCAATACCGCTCTTGGTGTGGCCTCGATCGACAAAGACCTGATCTCGGTTTCCAAGGTGCTGAAAATGAACACCTATACCAAGATCACCAAACTGGTTCTGCCTTCCGCCCTGCCGCTGATCTTCACCGGCCTGCGTCTGTCGCTTGGTGTGGGCTGGATGGTGCTGATCGCCGCCGAGATGCTGGCCCAGAACCCCGGTCTTGGCAAATTCGTCTGGGACGAGTTCCAGAACGGCTCCTCGCAATCGCTGGCGCGCATCATCGTAGCCGTGCTGACCATCGGCATCATCGGCTTCCTGCTTGACCGTGTGATGTTCGCCCTGCAGTCGCTCTTCACCTTCTCGAACAACCGGTGATCTCTATGGGTATCATTGACTTCAAGAACGTCTCGAAAAGCCACGGCGATGGCACCAATGCCACCCATGTCCTGCGCAACATCAACCTCGAGGTAGAAGAGGGCGAGTTCCTCGTGCTCCTCGGCTTCTCCGGCACCGGCAAGACGACGCTGATCAACCTGATGGCGGGGCTCGATACGCCCTCGCGCGGCGAGGTCACCTTCCGCGGCCAGAAAATCACCGGCCCCGGCCCCGAGCGTGGCGTGATCTTCCAGAACTACTCGCTGATGCCGTGGCTGACGGTGGATGGCAATGTGATGCTGGCGGTGGATGCGGTTTTCCCGCAGCTGTCGAAGGCCGAGAAACAGGCCAAGGTGGATCACTTCATCAAGATGGTGGGGCTTGCCCATGCCAAGACCCGCCGCCCTGCGGAGCTGTCGGGCGGGATGCGCCAGCGGGTGAATGTGGCCCGTGCGCTGGCGATGAACCCCGAGGTGCTGCTGCTGGACGAGCCGCTTTCGGCGCTGGATGCGCTGACCCGCGCCAATCTGGCCGATGAGATCGAAGCGATCTGGGAGGCCGACAAGAAGACCTGCGTGCTGATCACCAATGACGTGGATGAGGCGATCCTTCTGGCCGACCGTATCATCGCGCTCAACCCCGATGGCACTTTGGGTCAGGAATTCCGCGTGGCGATCCCCCGCCCGCGTGACCGCTCGGCCATGAACCATGACGCGGGCTTCCATGCCCTGCGCGCCGAGGTGACGAAATACCTGATGGATGCGGGCATCGAGGCCGCTGCCGAAGGGTCGCGTTCGCTGCCCAATGTCACCCCGATCCATGCGCTGCCCAAAGCCTATGAGGAAGCGGGCCGCAGCCTGAATGACGAGAAATACCTGCAGTTCTCGCAGCTTCACAAAATCTACCCCACGCCGAAAGGCCCGTTGACCGTTGTGGAAGACTTCAACCTTGATGTGCAGAAGGGCGAATTCATCAGCCTGATCGGCCATTCGGGTTGCGGCAAATCCACCGTGCTGACGATGTGCGCGGGGCTGAACGGCATCTCCAAGGGTGCGATCAAGCTGGATGGTCTCCACGTCGAGGGCGCCGACCCCGAGCGTGCCGTGGTGTTCCAATCGCCCAACCTCTTCCCGTGGCTGACCGCCAAGGAAAACGTGGCGATTGGTGTGGATAAGGTCTACCCCAATGCCAGCCGCGCCGAGCGTCAGGATGTGGTGGAATATTACCTTGAACGCGTGGGCCTTGCCGATGCGATGGATAAATCCGCCTCCGACATGTCGAACGGCATGAAGCAGCGTGTGGGGATTGCCCGCGCCTTCGCTCTGTCGCCGAAACTTCTGCTGCTGGATGAACCCTTTGGCATGCTTGACAGCCTCACCCGCTGGGAGCTGCAGGAGGTTCTGATGGAGGTCTGGTCGCGCACCAAGGTCACGGCGATCTGCGTCACCCATGATGTCGATGAGGCGATCCTTCTGGCCGACCGCGTGGTGATGATGACCAATGGCCCGCAGGCGACCATCGGCAAGATCACCGATGTGAAACTGCCCCGGCCGCGCACCCGCAAGGCGCTGCTCGACCACCCCGATTACTACACCTACCGTCAGGAAGTGCTCGATTTCCTAGAGGAATACGAGCATGGCGCAAAACCCAAGCGCCCCGCAAAGATCGCGGCGGAGTAAGGGCCATGAAGACGCGTCTGGTCGTCATCGGTGCGGGAATGGCTTCGGGGCGGATGCTGGAGCATCTGGTGAAAACCGCCCCCAATGCCTTCGAGATCACCCTGTTCAACGCGGAAAACCGCGGGAACTACAACCGGCTGATGCTGTCGCCCGTTCTGGCGGGCGAGAAAACCTACGAAGAGATCGTGACCCATGATGCCGAATGGTACGCCCGTCACGGCATCACAACCCGCTTTGGCGAGCGTGTCACCATGATTGACCGCGCGTCGAAGACTGTCATAGGCGAGCATGGCCCAGTGCCCTATGACAGGCTGGTGATCGCGACGGGGTCCAACCCCTTCGTGATCCCCATGCCCGGCCATGATCTGCCCGGCGTCATTTCGTGGCGCGACTGGGATGATACGCAAGTCATGATCGGCCAGCAAAAAGGCACCCGCGCTGTGGTGCTGGGCGGCGGCGTCTTGGGTCTTGAGGCCGCGGCTGGCATGGCCGCACGCGGTATGGATGTGACCGTGGTCCATCTGGAGAGCCACCTGATGAACCGCCAGCTTGACGCAGAGGCCGGCGCGATGCTGGCGCGTACCTTGGAAGCACGCGGGCTGAAGATCCGTTGCAGCACGGCGTCAGAAGCGATTGTCGCGGGCCCCGATGGCCATGTGGCGGAGCTGCGTTTGAAAGATGGCTCCACCCTGCCCTGCGACCTGCTGGTGATGGCGGTGGGCATCCGCCCCTCGACCACGCTGGCGCAAGCGGCGGGGCTTGCGGTCGGGCGCGGCATCACGGTGGACGACCACCTGCGCACCTCCGATCCGTCAATCTTCGCGCTTGGCGAATGTGTCGAGCTGAACGGCGCTCTTTTCGGGCTGGTCGCGCCCCTTTACGATCAGGCCGAGGTGCTGGCCGCCAATCTGACCGGAGCGGACCAGAGCTATATCCCGAAAGAGACCTCGACCAAGCTGAAGGTCACCGGCTGCGATCTCTTCTCGGCGGGCTGTTTCGCCGAAGGGCCGGACCGCGAAGAAATCCTGCTGAGCGCACCGGAAGATGGTATCTACAAGCGCCTTGTCATCGCAGACCAGAAGCTGGTGGGCGCGGTGATCTATGGCGACACCGAACATGGCGGTTTCTATTACGGGCTGATCCGTGATGGCGCCGATATTTCCGATCTGCGCGAGGCGCTGATCTTCGGGCCTGCCTCGGCCAATGCCGCAGCCCAGCCAAGCCGGTGCTCTCTCGCCGGTTAAGCCCTAAGGACAAAGGATCAAGGTCATGAAAGACACCCATCTGGCCCTGAATGACGCCCCTTGGACCCGCTCGACCTGCGCTTATTGTGGCGTGGGCTGCGGGGTGCTTTTGCGCAATACCGCCCATGGGCTAGAGGTGAAGGGCGACCCTGATCACCCCGCCAATAAGGGGCGTCTGTGTTCCAAGGGCTCCGCCTTGGGTGAAACCGTGGGGCTTGAGGGCCGCCTGCTTGCGCCCGAGATCCATGGCCGCCCAGCCGATTGGGATCAGGCACTAGATCTGGTGGCAAGCCGTTTCAAAGAGACCATTGCCGAACATGGGCCGGATTCAGTGGCCTTCTATGTCTCGGGGCAGCTTTTGACCGAGGATTATTATCTGGTCAACAAACTGGCGAAAGGCTTCATCGGCACCGCCAATATCGACACGAATTCAAGGCTTTGCATGGCGTCCACCGTCGCAGGGCATAAACGCGCCTTCGGCACCGATACCGTGCCCGGCACCTATGAGGACTTGGAAGAGGCCGATCTGATCGTGCTGACGGGGTCCAACCTCGCTTGGTGCCATCCGGTGCTCTATCAGCGCATCATGGCTGCCAAAGCCGCACGCCCCGAGATGAAGATTATCGTGATCGACCCGCGCCGGACGGCCAGCTGCGATCAGGCCGAGCTGCATCTCGCGCTGAAACCCGGCACGGATGTGGCGCTGTTCAACTCGCTTCTGGCCGAGATCGCGCGGCGCAATGCGGTGGACCCCGCCTTTGCGCCCAATGTGGCGGGGCTGGAAGAGGCCTTCGGCAATGCCGAGATGGATGATCCTGCGGTCACCGGCCTTTCGCCCGAAGACATCGCCCGTTTCCATGATCTTTGGATCGGCACGCAGAAGGTCGTCACCATTTTCAGCCAAGGCGTGAACCAGTCGTCTTCGGGTGCCGATAAGGTGAATGCGATCCTCAACTGCCATCTGGCGACGGGGCGCATCGGCCTGCCCGGATGTGGGCCGTTTTCCGTCACCGGTCAGCCCAATGCCATGGGCGGGCGCGAGGTAGGGGGGCTTGCCAATATGCTTGCCTGCCATCTGGATCTGGAGAATGCCGACCACCGCTCTGCCGTGCGCAGCTTCTGGGATGCGCCCGAGATGCCCGTGGCGCCGGGGCTGAAGGCTGTGGATATGTTCCGCGCCATCGGCGAGGGCAAGATCAAGGCGGTCTGGATCATCCACACCAATCCGGTGGTCTCGATGCCCGATGCCGACCGCGTGGCCGAGGCGCTGAAGGGCTGTGACTTTGTGGTGGTGTCGGATGTGACCCGCGCCACCGATACCGCGCGTCTGGCGCATGTGCTGCTGCCCGCCGCTGGCTGGGGCGAGAAAAACGGTACTGTCACCAATTCTGACCGCACGATCTCGCGGCAGCGCCCTGCCCTGCCGATCCCCGGTGAGGCCCGCGAGGATTGGCGCCAGATTGCCGAGGTAGGCCGCCGCATGGGCTGGCCCCGCGCCTTTGATTACGAGCACCCCGCCGAGATCTTCCGCGAATATGCCGCTCTCTCGCATGTGGCCGCCCGCTTTGGCCGCGATTTCGATATTTCCGGCTTCGAGAGCCTGTCGCTGAGCGATTATGACGCGCTTTCCCCCACCCGCTGGCCGGTCAATGAAACCCGTCAGGGCGGTCGTTTCTTTGCCGATGGCAAGTTCTTCACCCCCGATGGCCGTGCGCGTGCTCTGGCGGTAACTTACCGTCCGCCTGCCGCCAAGACCGAGAAACGCTATCCCCTGCGGCTGAACACGGGCCGTATCCGCGACCAGTGGCATACGATGACGCGCACCGGCAAAACCGCGCGGCTTTCGGCGCATCTGGGCGAGCCCTTCGTCGAGATCCACCCCGAGGATGCGGCAGCCAAGGGCATCAAATCCGCCGATCTGGTGCGGCTGACCTCGCCCACGGGCCAAGGCATCTTCCGTGCGCTGATCACCGAGGCCACCCGCAAGGGCGATGTCTTTGCGCCGATCCATTGGACGGGCGAGACCGCGCCCTCGGCCCGCGTGGATGCGCTGGTGGCATCGGTCGTTGACCCCGTCTCGGGCCAGCCCGAAAGCAAGGCCGCCGTTGTGCGGGCGGATCGTTTCGAGGCTGACTGGTACGGGTTTGCCATTTCGGCCAAGCCGATGCAGGCCGATTGCGACTATCAGGCCTATGCGCCGACGCAGGCGGGCTTCCGCGCCGAGCTGGCCGGATCGCGCCGCCCTGCGGATTGGGAGGCATGGGCCCGTGCACTCTTTGACCTGCCCGACGGCCCCGTGCAGATCCTGCGCGACGAGGCGCGCGGCATGATCCGTATGGCCTTTCATCAGAATGGCAAGCTGCAGGCGGCGCTGTTTGTGTCGCGCGAGCCGGTGGCCGTGATGCGCGACTATCTGACCACCCTGCCCGGCCAATCCGCCCCTCAGGCGCTTTCGGGCCGCGCCCCCGAAGACCGCCCCGATCCGGGTCCGATCATCTGCGCCTGTTTCAACGTTGGTATGAACACCATCCTCAGTGCCATCACCTCGCAGAACCTGATGAGCGTCGATGCGATAGGGGCGGCGCTGCAGGCAGGCACCAACTGCGGGTCCTGCCGGTCCGAGTTGGCGGGGCTGCTGGCACGAACTGAGGTGCCAAAGCTGAAGGCCTGAACGACCAGATTTTCACCTCTTGGGCGGCCCGCCGAAAGTCGCATCACGCCCAAGACAGCCAGCGCTTGCGTGGCCCGCGAAACTGGCCCAGATTGCGGTTATGAAAGACGAACTCTCCATCCTGCTGGTCGAATCCGACCGTGATCGCGCGATGCAAATCGTGGATCTTCTGTCGCAAGACCAAAGCGTAAAAATTGCCGTTATCTCCGAGTCTGCGGGGCTGGCGCGTCATATTGCCGAGCGCAATCCCGATGTGGTGCTGATCAATCTGGCCAGCCCCTCGCGCGATATTCTCGAAGACCTTGCGGCGACCTCCGGCCCGCTGGAGCGTCCGGTGGCGATTTTCGTCGATAAATCCGATGACAGCCTGACACGGGCGGCGATCGAGGCGGGCGTTTCCGCCTATGTCGTGGACGGGCTGCAGGCCCATCGGGTGCGCCCCGTTCTGGATGCGGCGATCACGCGGTTCAATATGTTCAACCGTATGCGGCGCGAATTGGAAACCACCAAGCGCGCGCTGGAAGAGCGCAAGCTGATCGACCGCGCCAAGGGGATCTTGATGAAGGCGCGCGGCCTGTCCGAAGACGAGGCCTATGCCCTTCTGCGCAAGACGGCGATGGACCGGGGCCGCAAGGTCTCCGAGGTCGCCGAGGCTCTGGTGACGACGGCAGGGCTTTTGGCATGACTTTGACACTCAAGGCAGGTTTTCTACCGCTAACCGATGCCGCCCCGCTGATTGTTGCCCGCGAGATGGGCTTTGCCGCCGAGGAAGATCTGGAACTCGATCTGGTCAAACTGCCCTCTTGGTCGGTGATGCGCGATTACCTGATGCTGGGGATGATCGATGCGGCCCATCTTCTGTCGCCGGTGCCGGTCGCCAAGGCGCTGGGGCTCTCGGGCCCCGAGGGCCGGATCGATGCGATTGCGGCGATGAATACGGGCGGCAATGTGATCGGCGTCAGTGCCGCGATTGCCGAAGAGATGCGCGCCGCTGGGCACCGTTTCGATTTTGCCGATGCGCGAGCGGCGGGCGAGGCGCTGCTGGCGCTGGGGCGGCCTTTGCGGGTGGGCGTGCCCTTCCCCTTCTCGATGCATGCCGAGCTGCTGTATTACTGGCTTGAACGCTGCGGGCTAAGCGATCCGGCGATGCTGGCGGTCAATACGGTGCCGCCGCCGCTGATGGCCGATGCGTTGGCCGCGGGCGAGATCGACGCCTTCTGCGTGGGCGAGCCCTGGGGGTCGCTTTCGGTCGAAAATGGCGTAGGAACGCTTTTACTGCCCACAAGCGCGATTAGGCGTTCGGCAATCGAAAAGGTGCTGGCGGTGCGCGGCGGCTGGGCCGATGACAATAGCGATCTGGCGGAGCGGCTGTTGCGGGCCCTTTGGCGGGCGGGCACTTGGCTGGACCGTCCACTCAAACGCGCCACAGCCGCCGAGATCATGTCCCGCCCCGAATATCTGGACCTGCCCGTCAATCTGATCGAGCGCGGTCTGAATGGCAGTTTCGTAATTTCTGAAATGGGTGAAGTCCGGCAGGATCCGCATTTCCTGACCTTTCAGGAAGGCGCTGTGGGCTTTCCGTGGCGGTCTCAGGCAAGCTGGATCGCCATGCGCATTGCCAAACGTCTGGGTCTGGAAGAGGCGAGCGCCATCAAGACCGGCAAAAGCTGCTTCCGCACCGATATCTACCGCAAGCATCTGCGCGAGCTTGGTGCTGATCTTCCCGGAGCTTCAGAAAAGCTTGAAGGTGCCATTTCGCAGCCCACGGCGGTGCCTTCGGAACGCGGCCGCGTGATCCTGTCGCCCGATCATTTCTTTGACGGGCAGGTCTTTGATCCCGAAAGTTAAAAAAGGGTCCAGAGGATGCTCTGGACCCAGTCTGGGGTAATATCGGCGGAGCTTACCAGCAGTTATATTGCAGGTATTTGCCCGACATCTCGACCTTCACGCGGTCGCCTTTCTCATGCGGCACCTTCTCGACCTTCATGTCGAAATCGATGGCCGACATGATGCCATCACCGAATTTCTCGTGGATCAGCGCCTTGAGCGTCGGACCATAGACGCCAACGATCTCGTAAAAGCGGTAGATGCAGGGGTCGGTCGGTACGGTCTGATCCCAGATCTTGGTCGGGCTTTCGGTCAGCGCCTCCAGCGCCTCTTCGGGCAGATCCAAGAGGTCGATGATCGCGCGGGCCTTGGCTTCGGGGAAAGCATTCATTCCCATCGCTGCCGAATGGGTCCAGACGGGCGACATAGCGATCCCTTCGGCAATGCCTTCCCACGTCAGGGACTTGCGCTTTTTCGCCTGCAGGATCAGGGCGGTGGCGTCTTCTTTGGTCAGGCTTTCGGTCAGAAGGTCTTTCATGGTCGTTCTCCCGGATTGGCCGTCACGTGACAGCAAGATAAAGGCAAAGCACTGCCAGAACGGCACAGAGGCTTTGCCAGAGTAAAACCGGATTACGCTCGACCAGCGGGCGGTGGTGGCCTGATTGCCACTCCGGGCTGGGGCGTGTCATATCGGCCAGAAACTCCGACAGCGCATCATAGCGGCGGCTGGGATCGGGATGGCAGGCCCGTTTCAGTGCCTGATCCATCCAGTCGGGCACGCCGCTTAGGTCATCGCGGGCCGAGGCATAGCGAAGGGCTGCCTGATCCTTGCGCGAGCGGATGCGCGCCACCTTGGCGCCATAGGGCAGACGGCCCGTCAGCATCTCATAGGTGATCACCGCCAGCGCATATTGATCCGACCGCCAGCTGACCTGATCGCCCGACAGATATTCCGGCGCGGTATATTGGTAGGTCCCCGCCTGAGCGCCCAATCCACCCGCGGTCGTGCGTTCAACGCCCGTCACCGCAACCGAGCCAAGGTCGATAATCTTCACCGTGCCTTGGCGGTCGATCATGATATTTTCGGGGCGCAGGTCCTGATGGATCATATTGCGCCTATGCAGCGCACGCAGACCCTGAATGATCTGGCCCAATATGGCACGCAGCTGCGGCAATTCGGGCTGCGGGTGATCGGTCATCCACTGACGCAGGCTCTGGCCCTCGATCCATTCCGACACCGCAAAAAGATAGCTGCGCGGCCCCGCCTCGGGCACCCGCAGCACATGATCAGACCGGACCCTGCGCGCGGCCCATTCCTCGGCCAGAAAGCCCGCGCGGAAGGTCGGATCCTCGGCCATCTCGGCAGAGGGGATCTTCAGCGCGACGCGCAGACCATCGAGGGATTCGGCCATATAGATATGGCTGCGGGCGGTCGACTGGATCTGGCGGATGATGCGGAACCCGTCCAGCATCTCGCCCGCGCGCGGCAGCGCAGGCAGGGTAAGATCCTGCGGCAAGGGCGCATCGGACGCGGGCAGCTGATCCAGCCGCAAGATCTGTACGCTAAGGTTATCGGCACTGCCCGCCAGAAGCGCCTGATCCACCAGCTTCTGCGCGGCCTCCTGCGGGTCGGACAGAAGAAAGGCCATGCGCAGCGCCTCGGGCGACAGATGCTCATGCAGACCATCGGTCGAAAGCATCAGGATATCGCCCTCTTCGAGGGGCAGGCTGCGATAGGTTACCTCGGGCTGGGGGCCGATCCCCAAAGCGGCCTCCAGCGTGGTGCCCGTGCGGTGATCTTCGGTCAGCGCCTGCAAATGCCCCCCGCGCCACAGGCTGATCCGGCTATCCCCGAGATGCAGGCAATGGGCGATCTGATCCTTGACCACAAGCGCCGCCAAGGTCGCCACATGGCCCTTCTCGATATCGGTCAGCGCCTCATTCGCGGCCCAAAGCGCTGCATTGATCGCAGAGACCACCCCCATGGCAGAGGTCTTCACCGGCCATGAGGCAGGCGTGGCGTAGTAATCGTTGAGAAAGGAGGTCACCGCGAATTCCGCCGCCTCCGCTCCGAATTCCGAGGTGGAAATCCCGTCGGCCAGCACAAGGCTGATCCCATGGCCCGCGCTATCGGTCAGCATCGCCCCCGAGCGGTCCTGATTTTCGGGTTTCACCCCCGCAACCGACAGCTGACCAAGAGAGACCCGAAGGCTATTGCGCATTGGCTTCATGGAAATATCCCTCAGGCTTCAATAAGAAGGCCCCGCCAATGGCAGGGCCTTCCTCCGAGAGTGGATTACTCTGCGGCCACGCCGCTTGCGTCGTTATTGCGCGAGATCTGCGCATTACGCTTGGGGGATTCCTTGAAGTGGGTCATGTAGATCATGCCGCCCACGAAGGTCAGACCGCCAACGAGGTTGCCCAGAACCACGGGAATTTCGTTGAACAGCAGGTAGTCGGACCAAGTGAACTGGCCACCCAGCATGATGCCCGAGGGGAACAGGAACATGTTCACGATCGAATGCTCGAAACCGAGGTAGAAGAAGACGAGGATCGGCATCCACATCGCCATGATCTTACCCGAGACCGAGTTCGACATCATCGCGGCCACCACACCGGTCGAGACCATCCAGTTGCACATCACGGCGCGGATGAAGACGGTCAGCATGCCCGAAGCACCGGCTGCGGCATAGCCCAGCGTGCGGGCCTCACCGATCTTACCGATCTTCTGGCCCACGGCATTCGGCTCGGTCGAGAAGCCCATGGTGAAGATAATCGCCATAAAGATCGCCACGGTCATCGCGCCACCAAAATTGCCCAGAGCCACCAGCCCCCAGTTGCGGAACACGCCGCCCCAGGTACAGCCCGGACGTTTGGCAACAACGGCCAGCGGCGCAAGGGTGAACACGCCGGTCAAGAGGTCAAAGCCCAGCAGGTAGAGCATGCAGAAGCCCACGGGGAACAGCAGCGAGGCAACGAGGAAGTTGCCCGTCTGCACCGCGATGGTGACCGCAAAAGCCGCCGCCAGCGCGAGGATGGCCCCCGCCATATAGGCACGGATCAGCGTGTCTTTGGTGGACATGAAGATCTTGCCTTCACCGGCATCGACCATCTTGGCCGCGAATTCCTTGGGTTGGATATACGACATGAGTTTAGGTCCCTGTTGGTTGATTTTTATAGGTCTTATCTTCTGTCAGACGCCTAGATAGACGGTGTCGCCGTCCAGCTTGACGGGGAATGTCTGGGTCTGGCCCTCATCGGCACCCTGAGCGGCGCCGGTTTCAAGCGAGATCACCCAGTTGCAGATCGGGCATGTCACAAGGCCGTCATGCACGATCCCTTGGCTCAGCGGCCCGTTATCATTCGGGCAGCGGTCTTCCAGCGCGAAGAGCCGGTCGTCGCTGGTACGAAAGACGGCAATGCTGGTATCGCCCTTGATAACGCAGCGCGCGCCAAGGCGGGGGATTGCGGTCAGGGGGCCGATGGCCACCCAATGCAGGCTGGTTGCGGTGGCGTTCATTCTGCGGCCTCCAGTTTGATTTCTGCCATCGGTTCGATTTCGGCCGCACCGTTACCTGCGACGAATTCGGCCCAAGGATCGATCTGCGCGAATTTCTGGGAATAGACGAAGCGGTCGTAATAGGCGCGGCGTGCATCCGCGTCGTTCACCAGCACGTCCTGAATATGGTCATAGCCAAGACGGTTGGCCCATTTGTAGATGCGTTCAAGGTAGAAGCCCGTCTCGCGATACCATTGCGTCAGCGCTCCGGTATATTCGATGACCTCTTCCTCGGTCGCGACATTCACCAGCTTCGTGGTGCCTTGAATATGCAGGCCCGCCGCGCCGCCATAGACGATCTCGTAGCCGCTATCGACGCAGATGACGCCGATATCCTTACAGGTGGCCTCGGCGCAGTTGCGCGGACAGCCGGTGACCGCCAGTTTCAGCTTGGCCGGAGACCATGCCCCCCAGAGGAACTTTTCAAGCTTGATCCCCAGCCCCGTGCTGTCTTGCGTGCCAAAGCGGCACCAGTCCTTGCCGACACAGGTCTTCACCGTGCGCAGACCCTTCGCATAGGCCGCACCCGAGACCATGCCCGCCTTGTTCAGATCGGCCCAGACGGGGATCAGGTCTTCTTTCTTCACGCCTAAGAGGTCGATCCGCTGGCCGCCGGTCACCTTCACGGTGGGGATGTTGTATTTATCGGCCACATCGGCAATCGCGCGCAGCTCGTCGGGCGTGGTCATGCCGCCAAACATCCGCGGGACCACCGAATAGGTGCCATCTTTCTGGATATTGGCATGCAGACGCTCGTTGACGAAGCGCGAGCGCTGGTCGTCCTCATATTCGCCCGGCCATTCCGACAGCAGGTAGTAGTTGATCGCCGGACGGCATTTGGCGCAGCCCTCCGAGGTCTTCCACTCCAGCGTCTGATAGACGGCCTGGATGGATTTCAGACCGGCCTTCTTGATGGTGGCGCGGACGATCTCATGGCCATGTTCAGTACAGCCGCAGACGGGTTCCACCGCCTTCTGCACGAAGCCTTCGCCCAGAACGGATTTCATCACACAGGCCACAAGGTTCGAGCAGCTCCCGCAGGACGCCGAGGCTTTGGTATGGGCGCGCACATCCGCCAGCGTCGTCAGCCCCTGTTCATTGATCGCCTTAACGATGGTGCCCTTGGAGATCCCGTTACAGCCGCAGATCTCGGCATCATCGGACATCGCCGCCGCCGCCTCGACCGGATCGAAATTGCCGCCACCCTGATGGGCCTGACCGAAGATGATGGTCTGGCGCATGTCTTCGATGCAAGTGCCCGCCTTGAGCATCTCATTATACCAGCCGCCATCGACCACATCGCCGTAAAGCACCGCACCGACGATCTTATTGTCTTGCACGATCAGACGCTTATACGACCCGCGCGAGGCGTCGCGCAGCACGATCTCCTCATAGCCTTCACCGAACTGGCCAACCGAATACAGATCACAGCCCGTCACCTTCAGCTTGGTGGGCGTATCGACATGTTTGAAGCCCGCAATCGGCGCGCCAGCCAGATCAGCGGCAGCGATTTTCGCCATATCGTACAGCGGCGCGACAAGCCCGTAGACCATACCGCCCACTTCGACACATTCGCCCACCGAATAGATCGAGGCATCCGAGGTGCGCATCTGACCGTCGGTGACGATGCCGCGGTTGACCTCAAGCCCCGCCTCTTTCGCCAAACCGGTATTGGGGCGGATCCCCACCGCCATGACCACCAGATCGGCGTCCAGAATGGTGCCATCTTCCAGCTCGACCCCTTCCACGCGGTCGGTGCCAAGGATCTGCTTGGTGTTCGATTTGCAACGCACCTCGATCCCGCGCGCCTCAAGCGCCTGCTGCAGCAGATGACCGGCTGCGGGGTCCAGCTGACGCTCCATCAGCGAGGGCATCAGGTGCAGAACGGTCACCTCCATGCCACGGTTCTTCAGACCGGCGGCTGCCTCAAGCCCCAGAAGACCACCGCCAATCACCACCGCACGGCCACCACGGGCCGCAGCCGCGATCATGTTCTGCGTGTCATCAAGGTCGCGATAGGCCAGCACGCCTTCCAGCTCATGCCCCGGAACGGGGATGATGAAAGGGTTCGAACCGGTGGCAATGACCAGCTTGTCGTAATGCACGACGCGGTCCTTGGCCGAAGTCACGGTCTTGGCGTCACGGTCGATGCCGATGATGCGCTCGCCCATATGCAGCGTCACGCCGTGGCTGGCATACCACTCCTCGGAATGGATGATGATGTCTTCATAGGTCTTGTCGCCTGCCAGAACCGGCGACAGCATGATGCGGTCATAATTGACGCGCGGCTCGGCGTTGAAGATGGTCACGTCGTAAAGATCCGGCGCGGTCTCGAACAGATGCTCCAGCATCCGGCCCGGAGCCATACCATTTCCAACAATGACGAGTTTCTGCTTGGTCATAACGAACCCCTAATGGCATGCGACACGATGGTCGCGGCGAGTGAGTTCGGGAGTGAAGCTGCATGAACGGGCAGGCATCATCCCGCATTCTGAAGAAGATCAGTGCGAAATGCAGCGCCATTGCCGCAGGCCCCTAGGGGCATTTTCGGAAGATACCGCGCCTTTGCGGCAGCTGGCCTTTCAGCAGGCCTTGAACAGATATTTACGAAATCATCCCGATTCCGCCAAAAGATTTCTCGTTGCTCGCTGGATGAAAGCCGAAAAACAAGGAGATGCCCGCTTTGAATGCATAAATTTGATGTATTATCGGCGGATAAGATTACTTTCTTGGCAGAATAAAAAAGCCGGACCATTGGTCCGGCGTATTTTCAGATGGAACAGGGTTTATCCGGCGATGGCTTTGCGGGCGGCTTTTCTGGAAAGCGCGGCTTTGGCCTGTTTCGGATAGCGGATCAAGATCACCGCCGGACTTTGCAGGCCCTGCGCTGCGATGTCTTCCGACAACCGCCCCAGCGTCATATGGCCTTGGCGCTCATGGGCGGTGCTCACCGACCCAACGACATCCACCGCGCAATCGGGCGGTACGCCCGCTTTCAGCAGATCCCGCTGGATTTCGGCAGCGCGTTCGACCGCCATATAAAAGGCCATCGACGTGCCGGGCCGTGCGAAACGGGTCCTGTCCGAAGGCGCATCCCCCGGACGGCAGGTGCCGGTGGTCAGCACGAATGTATCCGTCTCGCCGCGTTCCGTAAGCGGGCGGGTCAGGCTGGCGGCAGCCGCCGAAGCGGCTGTAATACCGGGTATGATCTCGACGGGAATATCTGCGGCGCGGGCCGCATCGATCTCTTCGCTGGCCCGGCCGAAAATCGACGGATCACCGGATTTCAGTCGCACGACACGCCGCCCCTTGCGGGCTTCTTCAACGATCAGCTGGTCGATCTTGTCCTGCGGCCACGTGCAGGCCCCCACGGCTTTGCCGACATAAACGGTTTCGACGCCCTGCGGAATGATATCAAGCACCTCGTCAGAGATCAGCCGGTCATAAAGCACGATATCCGCCTGACGGATACGGTCGATGGCGCGCATGGTCAGCAGATCCACCGCCCCCGGCCCGGCCCCGACCAAAGCGATATGCCCCGTCTTGCCACGGGCCTTGCGGCGCTGCGCCAGAAGCCGCTGCGGGCTTTTGGCCCCTGCATCGATATTGACCAACCCAAGCCCGATACCGAACCACCGAACGCGATCACGCAGGGCTAACGGAATGCTCATCATAGTCACGGTCCCTCAAAAAGAAAAAAGCCGACCGATCGCGATGCCTTGGCACCCGATCAGGCAGCTTTGCCCGGATTTTACTGGAGATCAGCGCGACGCCATTGCCGCTTTCCTTCCCTTACGAAAGACACAGCCCTGCCGCAACGATCTTGCGGCAGGGCGCGTGGCAAACAGGTTTGCGGTGCTCGTTTTGCCTGCAAAATAAGCGATCAGTCCCGATTTTTCAGCTCTTGCCGAAGCACGACCCCCCAGCCCACCAGACTGAGAAGCGCCATCGCGAACCATGTAATAGCATAGCTGAGATGGGAATTGCGGAATTTCACCACCGTCTGCCCGCCGCGCGGGAAACCTTCGGGATCGGTCAGATCCTGATCGATGAAATAGGGGGCGGCATTTTCCAGCCCCTTGGTCTGGGTGATCGATGCAATATCGCGACGATACCAGACACCATCCTGCGGGCGATCCTTCTGGCTGAAGAGCCAGCCGTGATCCTCGCTCAGCCGCAAAAGGCCGGTGATATGCTGCACGCCCGCGGGGGCCACACGGCTTGCGGGGGATTTCTTTTCCTCGGGCACGACGCCGCGGTTGATCATGACGATCGTGCCGTCATCGCGCTTGAGTGGCGTCAGCACCCAATATCCCGGTCCGAACATGGAGGGGGTATAGATCTGCACTTCCTGATCATTCAGGAAGGTGCCGGTGACCGCGACATGGCGATATTCATCCCCTTCGCGGGTCAATCCGGCCCAAGCGTTCGGGCCGGGGGCGGGCACGGGCGCGGCGGCCACGCGGCTATCCACCCGCGCGATCAGATCAAGCTTCCAATGCAGACGATGCACCTGCCAGATCCCCAATGACATGAAAACTGCCACAAACCCTGCGGCGAGGATGGTCGCAATACTCAAACGGACCCAGCGAATATTCCTGCTCATGGTGGTCATCCTCAAATGGAAGCGAGCTGCAGATAGCAAAACGGGGCCAGTTTCCCGGCCCCGTCTTTTGGGAGATGCGCCTCGGATCAGCCTTGCTGGTTCTGGAGGTTCATCATTTCCAGCATCTGTTCCTGGCTGGGCATCGGCATCATGTTTTCGTTCATGTTGTGCATGACCCAGAGCGAGCCTGCCAGAACGATACACAAGATGATGATCGCCAGAACGCTGGCTGCCAGCGTCCAGCCCTCTTCAACCGAGCGGTTGACATGGAGGAAGTAGACGAGGTGCACGATGATCTGCACCGCGCCCAGACCCATGATGATCCCGATGATCGTGGTCCGCGACATCTCGACGTCAGCCATCACCAGATAGAAGGGGATGATCGACAGGATGACCGCCAGAACGAAGCCGATCATCAGCTGCCCCATGGTGCCATGCGAATGCGAGCTATGTTCAGCCATTAGACGAGCCTCACGAGATAGACAAAGGAGAAGACGCCGATCCAGATCAGGTCGAGGAAGTGCCAGAACATCGACAGGGTCGACAGGCGGCGCATATTCGCCTCGATCAGGCCGTGCTTACGAAGCTGGAAGACCAGAGTGATCAGCCAGATCGACCCGAAGGTCACGTGCAGACCGTGGGTCCCGACCAGCAGGAAGAACGCCGACAGGAAAGCGGAACGGTCCGGCCCTGCACCGATATGGATCAGGTGGTGGAATTCGTAAAGTTCGATGGCAAGGAAGCCTGCACCGAACAGAACGGTGATGATCAGCCACATGATCGTGCTGCCCAGCTTATGGGCAGTCGCGTTCAGCATGGCCACGCCGAAGGTGATCGACGAGATCAGCAGCAGCGCGGTTTCCCACGCCACCAGACCCGGCTCGAACAGATCTTTCGGGCCCGGACCACCGGCATAGTTGCCACCAAGAACGGCATAGGTCGCGAACAGCGTGCCGAAAATGATGCAGTCCGACATCAGGTAGATCCAGAAGCCGATCGGCGTCGGGCTCACATGATGATGGTCCTGATGATGGTCCGGACCTTCCGGCCCCTCGATGGGGCCGGTGATGGGGGTATCAAGCATCGTCATGCGATATTTCCCTTTGCTTCGGTTTCCGCGATTTCTTCTACGGGGATGTAGTAATCACGGTTGTAGTTGAAGGTGTGGTAGATCGTGTAGCCAACGAGGCCGACGAAGCTGAGAACAGCCAGCCACCACATGTACCAGATCATTGCGAAGCCGAAGATGAAGGCCAGCACCGAGATCACAAACCCTGCGGGCGTGTAATGCGGCATGTGGATCGGCTGGTAGTCGGTCGACCACTTGAAGCCTTCCTGCTTCATGCGCCAGAACTCGTCGATGCCGTGGACATGGATGTCCTGCGGGAAGTTGTACTTCGCGGGCGGGGACGAGGTTGCCCAGTCAAGGGTGCGGGCATTCCACGGGTCCGAACCGCATGCCAGTTCTTTGCGCTTGTAGATCGAGTAGGCGAAGTTCGCGAAGGTGAACAGGATGCCTGCCAGAATGAACAGCGCGCCGATGGCTGCGATCACGAAATAGGGCTGCCACGAGGGATCCGAATATTCGTTGATCCGGCGGGTCACACCAATGAGGCCAAGCGCGTAAAGCGGCATGAACGCAAGGTAGAAGCCCACGAACCAGCACCAGAAGGAGGCTTTGCCCAGACCGTCATGCAGCTTGAAGCCGAAGGCTTTCGGCCACCAGTAGTAGACGGCTGCATAGATCGCCCAGACAACGCCACCGATGATCACGTTATGGAAGTGCGCGATCAGGAACAGCGAGTTATGGAGCTGGAAGTCAACCGGCGGGATTGCCAGCATAACGCCGGTCATACCACCGATGGTGAAGGTCACGATGCCGCCGATCACCCAGTACATCGGGGTCTCGAACCGCACGCGGCCTTTGTACATGGTGAAGATCCAGTTGAAGATCTTCACACCGGTCGGCACGGCGATAACCATCGTCGTGATCCCGAAGAAGGTGTTCACGGCTGCGCCCGAACCCATCGTGAAGAAGTGGTGCAGCCACACGATGAAGGACAGAACCATGATGCAGCAGGTTGCCCAGACCATGGTCTTGTAACCGAAGAGCGGCTTGCCGGAGAAGGTCGAAACCACTTCCGAGAAGATACCGAAGCAGGGCAGGATCAGGATGTAGACTTCCGGGTGACCCCAGATCCAGATCAGGTTGATATACATCATCGCGTTCCCACCAAGGTCGTTGGTGAAGAAATGCGTGCCAAGATAGCGGTCAAGCGTCAGCATAACGAGGGTCGCGGTCAGGACCGGGAAGGCCGCCACGATCAGAACGTTGGTGCACAGCGCGGTCCAGGTGAAGACCGGCATACGGAACAGCGACATGCCCGGCGCACGCATCTTGAAGATGGTGGCGCACATGTTCACACCCGAAAGCGTTGTCCCGATACCCGCGATGTTCAGCGCCCAGAGATAGTAATCCATCCCCGGTCCGGTCGAATAGGCAGCGCCCGACAGCGGCGGGAAAGCCAGCCAGCCGACGCGTGCGAATTCACCGATGAACAGCGAGATATTGACCAGAAGCGCACCGGCCACCGTCATCCAGAACGAGAAGTTGTTCAGGAAGGGGAAGGCCACGTCGCGGGCACCGATCTGCACGGGCATGACGAAGTTCATCACACCGGTGATGAAGGCCATAGCCACGAAGAAGATCATGATCACGCCGTGTGCGGTGAAGACCTGATCGTAGTGGTGCGGCGGAAGGTAGCCCTCTGCCCCGCCCGCAGCCATTGCCTGCTGCGCACGCATCATCAGCGCATCGGCAAAGCCGCGCACGAACATGATGAACCCGAGCACCATATACATGATGCCGATCTTTTTGTGGTCGATGGTGGTGACCCAGTCGGTCCACAGCGGCTTCCATGCCTTGAAATAGGTCATGAGCGCCAAGAAGATAATCCCGGCCACGGCCACACCCGCGAAGGTCGCGATGAGGATCGGCTCGTGATAGGGAATCGACGAAAGACTTAGCCGCCCGAAAATCGGCGAAATCGTCTCATGCGTCGTTTGAGCGACTTCAGTTGACATTAGTTTTGTACTCCTGGTTCGGGAGGCAGAGGCCATCGGCGCTAAGTGCGACCTGAGCCATCAGCTTGCGCGCGTCCAAAGCAGACATATGCTCTTCGGACGTGTCGGCCGGAAGGCTGATCAGGTTGCCATGACCGTCGATCGAACGCTCCATGTCATATTCGAACAGCTGCTTCGGCAGACCGATCTGACCATGCTCGCCTTCGGAAGATTTATCGTCCTCTTCGGCTTTCGGCATCATGTCGCGATGCATGTCGAGCATCATCATCTCGTTCATGCAAACTTTGTTCTCTTCGACACAAAGCCCGACAATGCGATTGAAGAGATTGTCTTCGACCGAATTGTAATAGCTGATCGGGGCGGCGATCGAGGGCTGCTCAAGCTGCAAGTAAGATGCGCGGGTCAGAGGCTGACCTTGTGCTTTTGCTTTTTCGACCCAAGCATCGAAATCGGCGTCGGTCACGGAATGCGTGGTGAACGTCATTTTCGAGAAACCGGGGCCCGAATAATGGGCAGAACGCGACTGGAAGTCACCGGTGGTATCGGCGATGAAGTGCAGTTGCGTCTCCATACCGGCCATCGAGTAAACCATCCCCGTCAGCGCCGGAACCCAGAACGTGTTCATCACGGTCGAGCCGGACAGCTTCATGTTGATCGGGCGCCCTTCCGGGATCACCAGTTCATTGACAGAAGCCACACCTTGTTCGGGATAGATAAAGAGCCATTTCCAGTCGAGCGATACCGCTTCGACTTCCACCGGCGCACCCATGTTTTCGGTGTGGTCCAGCGGACGATAGGGGTCCAGACGATAGGTATAGATCGCCAGGAAGACGCCAAGGATAGCGACGATAATGATGGGCGCACCCCATACGATCACCTCGAGCTTGGTCGAGTGTGCCCATTCGGGTTCGTAATCGGAGGTGTCATCACGGTCATGACGGTATTTCCACGGGAAATAGACGGTCATGACGATCACGGGAACGATGATCAGCAGCATCAAAACTGTCGAGATGAGCAGCAGATTTCGTTCTTGCACAGCGACCCAGCCGCTCGGTGCGAGAACTTCGTACTGACATCCCGCCAGAGACGCTGCCGCCAACAGCATCAGGGGGAGTTTGAAGTGTTTCAACAATGCGTGCCTCTTGCAGCTTTGCAGCTTCGGGCATGCAATGCAGCACCCTCGCCGCAATTGGTAGTAAAAGTCGTGACCACATGCCATGAGCATGTCGCCAAGACAAGACTATTGCCCGCATTATGCATCACGGCGCCATTTCGCGATGCGACATTCCGACGCGCTGCATTAGGGCATGCTTTGGACTAGCCGATTCTCTTTTTCGAAAACCGGCGGCGCGAATCATGTATCACAAAAGTGTAACGAAGCGTGAATTCTGCTAAGCAAGCGAATGTAAAATATAACAATTTTGAAAAATCACCCTGTTTTTGTTCATAAAATTTTTCTTGATCGCAACGACATCTCCACCTCTCCTAGATGTGGGTTGACAGAATTGATCTAGCGCAAATCAAGCCGATTATCTGCCCCTGCCCCGCGCCGGAGATACGGTTTTCAACTCACAGTTTTTTGATAAAATTGCATATCCGATATGCGCTAAGCTCATGGCAATTCCCGCTCTACGTCCGAGATTTGCGCAAATCGGCCCGTGACGGCTTCCCGTCTCACTCAACAGTGAAAATTTGCACAGACCATTCTGCATCGGGACGGCTTGACGAAACCTCAATCTCGATCTTTTTTATCAAGAAATAACAGGCCGCGCTCCGCTGACCCCATATGCACATCATACGCACCGGCCTTCCGTCTTTAGTAAGGATTATAATGACCGACCTCGATAGCTTGCCCCGCATTGAACGCCAGCGCCACGAACTTGTCCGCCGGACCCTCACCGTCTCGGAAGCCCGCGCCCTGACCCCGCATATGATCCGCATCGTGCTGACCGGCCCCGAGCTGGAGGGGTTCACCTCGACCGCGCCGGATGACCATTTCAAACTGATGATCCCCGATGCGAATGGCGAGAAAGCGATGCGCGATTATACCCCGCGCCATTTCGACCCCGAAACCCTGTCGCTGACCGTCGATTTCGCCCTGCATGAAGCGGGACCGGCCACGCTTTGGGCGAAATCCGCCAAAGTTGGTGATACCGTGATGATGGGCGGGCCGCGCGGCTCGCAAAACATCACCGGCCCGATCCAGCGCTGGGTTCTTATCGGGGACGAAACCGCCCTGCCCGCCATCGCGCGGCGCCTCTTCGAGATGGAGGCCGGAACGCCGGTGACCACGCTGGTCGGCGTGCCGGAAGCCGCAGACGAACAGGACATGCCGACCAAGGCAAACCACCTGCCGCTCTGGGTCCATCGCACCGATGCCACCGACCCCGCGCCCCTTCTGGAACAGCTCAAGCAGATTCCGCTGGGCGAAGGCACATTTGTCTGGATCGCCGCCGAGGCGTCCGTGGCCCGCGCGCTGCGCGACCACCTGCAACAAAACGGCCATCCCCTGCCCTGGATGAAGGCCGCAGGCTATTGGGTGGCCGGACAGGCCGATGCCAGCGACAAATCGCTTTAAAGCTTCAGCTTTACATCAGGTTCATATTGAAGGATTCCAGAGAACGCGTTTACCGCTTTTCTGGAGTCCATCATGCGCAGCTTTTTCTTTCGTTACGCCACGCCCCTGATCACCGGGCTATTTCTGGTATCCCTCGTTTCCGGCGTTGCCCTGTTTTTCCATTGGCAGATGGGCTGGTTCCACAGCATGCACGAATGGCTGTCGATGGTGCTGATCGTGCCCTTCGTCCTGCATCTGTGGCGCAACTGGCGCCCATTGATGAATTACATGAAGAAGGCCCCTATGGCGCTGGCGCTGGCCGCATCTTTGGTGGCCGCTTTGGCCTTTGCCATTCCGGCCACTTCGGGGACCGGCACCGCCAAAGGTGGCCGTCCGCCGCAATTCGCGCTGGCACAGAAGCTTCTGGAGGCGCCGCTATCGGAAGTGGCACCGGTGCTTGACACCACCCCTGAAGACATTCTGGCCCGTCTGACGTCGGCAGGCTACCAAGGCACCGCAGACCAGTCCGCCACCCAGATCGCCGAGGCGTCGGGCACCAGCGCCGACACTGTCGCGCGCCTGCTGATGCCATAAGCCCCTTGATGCCCCCGCCCTGTGCTTTGGGCAGGGGCCGCCCCCCTCGCCGCGAAGGACATGCCCCATGCGTATTCTGCTGATCGAAGACGACAAGAGCCTTGGCAGCGCCGTAAGCGACCAGATCCGCGCCGACGGCCATTCCCTCGACTGGGCGCAAACGCTTGAAGAAGCGCGTGATCTTACGAGGATTTCGCGCTTCGACCTGCTCTTGCTGGACCTGATGCTGCCGGACGGGCGGGGCATCACCTTCCTCAAGGACCAACGCAATGCCGGCAATAGCGTGCCGGTGATCATTCTGACCGCGCTCGATCAGGTCAGCGACAGGATTGCCGGACTGAATGCCGGTGCCGATGACTATCTGGTCAAGCCGTTCGATCTGGACGAACTGTCCGCGCGTATCGGCTCTGTGGCGCGACGTTATAGCGGCAATCCGAATCCGATGATCGAGCTTGCCGATCTGAGCATTGATCTGCCCGCGAAATCGGTGAGCCGTGACGGGCAGCCTGTCACGCTGACCGGTCGCGAATGGGCGCTGTTCGAAGCTTTTCTTGGCCGCCCCGGCCAGCTTCTGTCCAAGGCCCAGCTTGAAGAGGCGCTTTACAGCTTTGATGACGAGATCGGCTCGAACACGATCGAGGTCCATGTCAGCCATCTGCGCAAAAAGCTGGGGCGTGACCGTATCCAGACAGAACGCGGTCTGGGCTACCGGCTGGTAACGCAATGACCCTGCCGCATTCTCTGGGGCTGCGCATTGCCCTGCTGATCGGTGCGGGCATCACCGTGCTCTGGCTGGTCGCGGCCATCGTCACGGCGGGGCTGATGAGCCACGAGATGAACAGCGTCTTTGACCGCGAACTCAGCGCGACGGCGCAGCGTATCCTGCCTTTCGCGCTGCGCGAACAGCGCCTGCGCGCCCGCAATGACGGCACCGAGACCGACGAGCCCTCCCGTCAGAAAGGCACCCGAGACGAGGCCCTGACACCCCCCAATGGCCGTCTCTGGCCACCGCCGCCGCCCGAGAGCCGTGCCATTGCGCGGCTGGATGAACGCCCCGATACGGTCGAATTTGTCGTGCGCAATCAGGCGGGCGAGGTGCTTTTGCAAACTGATGGCAGCAAGGCGATCACGCTGCCCGCCCGCATTGGTGCGGGATATGTCACGGTGCCCGGCTACCGGCTTTACACCGATATCTCGCGGCGGGCGGGGCTGTCGATCACCGTGGCCGAGCCACTGGACCATCGGCAGTCGGTGCGGCGCAATATGATCGTTCTGCTGTCCCTGCCGCTGCTGATCGCCCTGCCCTTCGGCCTCTCCGGCATTTTTCTGGCGGTGCGGCGCGCGCTTAATCCGGTGCGCAGTCTGGAGCGCGCTCTGGCCAGACGCGGCCCGCAAAATCTGGACCCACTGGCCAGCGATGGCATGGTCACCGAATTGCGCCCGATTGCGGCGGGCATCAACGGATTGATCAACCGGCTCAGATCGGCCTTCGAGTCAGAGCGCAGCTTTGCCTCGAACGCGGCGCATGAAATGCGCACCCCTGTGGCCGGAGCGATCGCGCAGGCCCAGAGATTACGTGCCGAAAGCAAGGATCCTGTGGCGATCGCCCGCGCCCTCGAGATCGAGAGCGGGCTGAAGCGGCTCTCGCGCCTATCCGAGAAGCTGATGCAGATGGCACGGGCCGAAGGCGCAAGGCTGCGGGTGGAGGAGAAAACCGATCTGCGCATGATTCTGGATATTCTTCTGGACGACATGCGTCGCGCCGATCCGCAATTTGCCGCAGCGATTACGGTAGAGCGTCCCGCCACGCCGGTGATGAGCGACCTTGACCCCGATGCCTTTGCCATTCTGGCCCGCAATCTTATTGAAAATGCACGCAAACATGGTCAGGGCGAGATCGGTATCGCACTGCAGCCGGATGGCCGTTTCTCGGTGCAGAATGATTGTGCGCCCCTGCCCGCCGACCAGCTTGCCCGCATGTCGGACCGTTTCGCACGCGGCGACGGAGCAGGCGACGGCACAGGGCTGGGCCTTGCGATCGCCCATGTCATCGCCGAGCGCGCAGGGGCCGATTTGTCACTTTACAGCCCCATACCTGATCAAAAACGCGGTTTTATGGCCGTTTTTTCCGGTTAGATCACCCGTTATGAGCATTTTAGCCAATTAGCTAAACATTTTTTAGGGTCCGCCCCTTACCCAAGGAAATCAAGCCGACGGGAATCATCCCCTTGGTCTGTTTTGCTTGAAAGGTGTGTCATGACGTTCGGTGCAATGCTTTTCTCCGGCGCAGATTCTGCGCCCTGCCCATATATGCCCCGCCCATATACGTCCCGTCCGTGCACGGCCCGCCCCCGCTCGGGCACAGCGGCGCGCGGCCTGCCACCCGACGCAGATCAACGGCAAAACACGCGCAGAGCGACGACAGGCAATGCGCGCCCCGATGGTGTCCCCTTCGCACAGACCGCCGTCCAGAACTAAGAGGCCAAGGACCATATGAAACCCTTCTCCAATATCCGACGCTTTCTGGGGGGCATTGGCCCCCGTCTGGCCTTTAGCCAACTGGCTCTTGTAGGCATTCTGGGAAGTGCCATCGGTATGGCCTGGATGAACTTCCAGCACTTCTCGCTCAGCATGGACAGGCTCAGCGAAAATCGCGTACCGGATCTGCGCAATACAAACGATATCATGGTGGCCACCAACCGGTTGCCCGAAATCATCACCGCCTTGCTTCTGGCCGACACACCCGCTGACATAGAGCAGGTGCTGAGCACGTCGGACCAGCAATTCAAGGCCTTCATTGCCCTGACCCAACAGCTGTCGCAAGAGGATGCCGCCCTGCTGGACCGGCAGGTGGCCGCCTTCCAAGGCAATATCGACACCCTGTCGACCGCCCGCGAGAATGCAGCGCAGGCACATGCCACCATGCGCGACAAACTTGCCAAGCTGGAACTGCTGGTATCGCAACTCGAACTGATGGGCACCCCGCAAGCCCGTGCCGATGCCCAGGCGCTCCTACGCCAGATTGTGAGCATTTCCTTCGAAGGCGAACTGATCGGACTGGACCGTCATAAAGCGGCGATTGAAGGGCAGACGAAGCTGCTGATCTTCAGTCTCGGGCGCGGGTATGAGGATGATGTCGCCACCCTGAACACGATAATCGATCCTAACACCGGGGTGATCGCCCAACGCGGTCTGGAACTCTCGGCGCTGCAAGAGGCCTCGGATGCGGCGACTGCGGCACTCAAGACGGTTTCCCAACTCAGCGAAACGGCCGAAACCGTCAGCGATAGGGCTTTGGACGAGGTGAGCGAAAGCGCGAACACTCTCAATAGCGCGACGGATCGTGCCACGCGGATGATGGAAATGGCCACCCTTGCCGCGATCGTCGTGCTGGTGCTGACCATCGGCTTCTTGCAGTTTGTGCTGGTTCGCCCGCTGCGGGATCTGACTTCGCGGACCCGCAAACTGGCTGAAGGTGACACCGATGCGCTAGAGGGGGCGAAGCGTCGCGCAGGCGAATTGGGCGCGATGCGCGAGGCGCTTGAAACCTTCCGTCAGAACATCGTGGCCAACCGCGCCCTGGAAGAGCAGCAACGCGAAGCTCGGGCACGCGAAGCTGCCGAACGTGAGGCCGAAGCCCAGCGCAAACTGGATGCCGAACGCGCCGAGATGGAGCGTCAGACCCGCGAGACGCAGGAACGGATGGAGCGCGAACAAAGCGCCGCTGCCGAAAAACAGCGCCTTGCCGCACAGGCCGAGGCCGAGACTGCGGCCCGTAATGCGGAACAGGCGCATGTGGTCCGGACATTGGCAGAGGCTTTGGGCCGCCTGTCGCATGGCGACCTCACACGCCGCATCGACACCGCCTTCCCCGACAGCTATGAGGCGCTGCGCACCGATTACAATCGCACCATCGACTCTCTGAGCCATCTGGTCGGGTCGATCCAGACCAGCGTGAGCCACATCCTGAACAACTCGGCCGAGGTCAGTCAGGCATCCTCGGATCTGTCCCACCGCACCGAAAGCGCGGCGGCCACTCTGGAGGAAACCGCCGCCGCAGTCGAAGAACTGGCCGCCAACACCGCTTCAGCCGCCGAAAACAGCCGCCGCACGGAAAAGATCGTGGACAGTTCGAAATCCGAGACCCTTGCCTCGCGGGAGATCATGGCACAGGCCGTTGCCGCCATGAACTCGATTGCGGAAAGCTCGAACCGGATCACACGGATCATCGGGGTCATCGACGACATCGCCTTCCAGACCAACCTTCTTGCGCTGAATGCGGGGGTCGAGGCCGCAAGGGCGGGAGATGCCGGACGTGGCTTTGCCGTTGTCGCCTCGGAAGTACGGGCTCTGGCGCAGCGGTCCTCGGAAGCGGCCAGCGAAATTGGCGGGCTGATTTCGGAAAGCTCGCAAAGTGTCACGGTCGGGGTGGATCTGGTGGGCCAGACAGACACGGCCCTGCAACGCATCGCCGATTCCATTGCCGCGATCGCAACCAATGTCTCCAGCGTCGCGAATTCGGTGGAAGAGCAGTCGCATGCCGTGCGCGAGATCAATTCGGCCACCGCCCAGCTTGACCAGATGACGCAGCAGAATGCCGCCATGTTCGAGGAAACATCCGCCGCGAGTCTGGCTTTGTCCCAAGAAGCACAGACGCTGAACGAGGCCATCACCCAGTTCCGTGTGAGCACGGCGCAGGACACGCGGTCTCACGCGGCCTGAATGGCGATGAACTGGTGGGGCACGCCCCACCAGTCCCGTCAGGCGCGGCGGCGGGGTGCGTTCTGATCCTGCCGCCACGGGCAGTCTTTCGGCTCTTCCAGCTCGGTCTTGATCTGCGCCCATGTCAGCACGGTAAAAAACACCGAACCGCCCAGAACATTGCCGATAAGTGTGGGCAGGGTAAAACCCGACAACGCCTCCACGATGCCCATCTTGCCCGCCAGAATGACAATCGTCGCCTCGGTCGATCCCGCCACCACATGGGTAAACTCGGCAGTGGCGATGATCCAGGTCACCAACACGATCATCAGAAGCTTCGACTGACGCGCATTCGGCAGCATCCAGACCAAAGCGGCAATCAACCAGCCCGCACCGATGCCGCGCAACATGGTTTCCATCCACGGGAAATGGGTGGCCTCTTCGGAGAGGTCCAGCACCGCCTGCCAGAGTGCGGGGTCGTAGCCGCGCGTCAGATACATCACCGACCCGAACAGCATCGCCCCTATCAGGTTGAACAGAAACACAATCCCCCAAAGGCGCGCCAAGCGTTTGAACACATCGGCACAGGGTTCGTCCAGGGCCGGACAGACCGCCGTGATCGTATTCTCGGTAAACAGCTGCATCTGCCCCATGATCACGATCACAAAGCCGACCGTATAGCCGAAATTCTCGATCAGGGGACGCCAGTCCGTTTCCGGCAGATGCGCGCGCAGCAGGCCTTCGGTGAAGACCGAAAACCCGATTGCAATCCCGGCAATCAGTGCCGACATCACCAGGGCCGAGGCCGGACGCATCAGCTCCTCGATACCCGACCGCCGGATCGATTCAAATATCGCGGGCGGGCTCATCGCCCCTGTCTGCTCGATCGCGCGTAATTCGTGCTCGTCGAAAGAGCCTTCATGTTTCTTCTCCGCCTGCGCCTGATCTGCCGCCGCCTGTCCATCTTCCGCCACGTCTTGTTCCCCTTGAACCCGCTGCACTCACGCAGAATTTCACTCGGGTGAGGAACGTTAGCCGGTGCAAAATCGTTCCGGCTGTCGCGATGCGTGCTATAGATTGTCGCATACAGGCTTGTGCCATATCGCCCGTCGCGGCACAAAATCCAAAGCCTTGCGCGCAGGGAGATTGCATTATGAAGCCAGAAGATTACAGCCATTCGCCCATTTCTGCCGATTCCGGCACGCCCGCCTACAAGCGGCCCGCAGGCGGCTGGGGGTCTTTGGAAGGGGTCGCGCGGATCATGAAAAAAGAGCCGCCAACCCCTTTGGCGCTACAGATCCTTGCCAAGCTGAACAAGCAAGGCGGGGCCATGTGCTCGTCTTGCGCATGGGCAAAACCCGCCAATCCCGGCACATTCGAATTTTGTGAAAACGGGGCGAAAGCCACGCTATGGGAACTGACCACCAAGAAAGTCGGTCCGGCATTCTTCGACCAGCATAAGGTGGCCGATCTGCGCAAATGGTCGGACCACGATCTGGAATATGCCGGACGCCTGACCCATCCGATGCGCTATGATGCCGCAAGCGACACCTATAAACCCGTCGCCTGGGATCAGGCCTTTGCCGAGATCGGGCAGGAACTCAAGGCCATCGCCCCCGACGAGGCGGTATTCTATTCCTCGGGGCATGCGGCGCTGGAGCCGTCCTATCTTTATGCGTTGATGGCGCGGATCTATGGCACCAACAACCTGCCGCAATCCTCGAACATGTGCCACGAGACGACCTCGGTCAATCTCAACACCTATCTCGGCGTGCCGGTGGGCACCTGCACCTTGGAAGATTTCGACCATTGCGATGCGCTGTTCTTCTTTGGCCAGAATACCGGCACCAATAGCCCACGGCTTCTGCATACGCTCAAGCTGGCGGTCGAGCGCGGCTGCAAAGTGGTCACGTTCAATCCGATCCGCGAGAAAGGGCTGCTGGAATTCACCGACCCGCAAAGCCCGAAACAGATGGTCATGGGCAAAGCGACCAAAATCTCGGACCACTATTATCAGGTGCGCCCGGGCGGTGATATCGCCGTATTGGCGGGCATGATCAAATATGTTCTGGCCTGCGAGGACGCCGCCCCCGGCACCGTGCTGGACCATGCCTTCCTTACAGACCATACACAGGGCGTGGACGAGGCACTGGCCGAGATCCGCATGATGGACTGGGCCGAAATCGAGCGCCACTCGGGCCTGAGCCGCGCGATGATCGAGGAAGCGGCCCAGATCTATGTCAGCGCCAAACGGGTGATCGGTGTCTATGGCATGGGGCTGACCCAGCATGTGAATGGCTGGCTGAACCTTGGGATGCTAGTCAACCTGCTGCTTTTGCGTGGGAATATGGGGCGCTTGGGAGCGGGGATCTCGCCTGTGCGGGGGCATTCGAATGTGCAGGGCCAGCGCACCGTAGGCATTGGTGAAAACCCCGCCCTCTTCCCGCTTGACCGACAGGAGGAGATGTTCGGCGTCACCCTGCCCCGCGAACGCGGCATGAATATCGTCAAGGCAGGCAAGGCGGTGATCGAGGGCCGTGTAAAGGCCACCATCGCGCTTGGCGGCAACCTCTTGCGCGCCATGCCCGATATCGAACGGCTGGAAGAGGCATGGGGCAGCCAGAACCTCACGGTCTCGATCGCGATCAAGCTCAACCGGTCGCATCTCAATCCGGGCAAGGTGTCCTATATCCTGCCCTGTCTGGGCCGCACCGACGAGGACCTGCAAAATGGCGTGCCGCAGGTGCAGACGGTCGAGGACACCATGAGCCATATCTTCGCCTCTCTGGGCCGCGCCAAACCGCCAAGCGACCAGCTGAAGTCAGAACTGGCGATCATCACCGGCATCGCCAAGGCCATCCTGCCTGAAAACCCCACCCTGAAATGGGATGACTGGACCGCAAATTACGACCATGTGCGCGATCTCATCGCCGCCACATGGCCCGCGCAATTCCACGATATGAATGCGCGGATGAGCCAGGCGGGCGGCTTCTATCGGGGGAATGCGGCACGGGAACGGCGCTGGAACAACGCCGCCGGAAAGGCGCTGTTCACCACGCCGACCACCTTGTCGGCATTGGGGCAGCAACCCGGAGAAACCGCGCGCGGTCAAAGCTATACGCTCAATACGATGCGCTCGAACGATCAGTTCAACACCACGATTTACGGCCATTCCGACCGGCTGCGGGGCCTGTCCGGCTCGCGTATGGTAGTGTTGATCAATCGCGGCGAGATGGCGCGCGCCAGCCTGACAGAGGGCCAGAAGGTCACGCTGGTCTGTGATATTGACGACGGGCGCGACCGCCGCGTGTCGGGGCTCAGCGTCACCGCATTCGATCTGCCTGATGGGTGCATCGCGGGCTATTACCCCGAGCTGAACCCGTTGATTCCGTTGGAACATCACGAGATCCGCTCCGGCACGCCCGCCTATAAGGGGACCCCTGTGCGCATCATCCCCGAAGCGCCAGCCTCCTAAATATCGGGCGCTGGTCCAAGCGGATCAGGACGCGGTCGCGCGGCTTCAGCCCCCGCGCGACCCCGGACAGCCTAGACCGCCGTCATCATCCCTTGCGCAATCACCGGCCCTGTCGCCACGCCTGCAGGTGCGCCCCCCAAAGGCTCGTCGGTAATCGCGAAAGTGGCCCCTGCCAGCATCGGGCGCAGGTTTTCGGGCATCGGCATCTGCGCCTCGCGATTTTCAGGCATCAGCCCCAACGAGATCGGCGCCTGCCCGCGCGGGATCAGCCAAAGCTCCATCGAACGATCTGCCGCATGTCTGACGCCGTCCATCTGCACCAGACGGACATCTCCGGTGCCGGTATCATATTGCACCTGCACCAGAAGGCGGTCATCCGCCCCCATCAGCTCGGCCTGCATTCCGGCGGTAAAGCCATGCAGCGCCGGTGCCGTCAGAATGCGCAGGATATTGGGCACGAAGAAAGTCGCCGTAATCCCCAGCGCCACCACGCCACTGGCCAGCCAGCCCCAGAGCAGAACGGATTTCCGGCTGGTCTTGCCGCCGATCTGTCCCATCAGCCTGCGCTTGAGCGCGGCAGGGGGAGCCGCTTCGGGAAAGCTGTCGGACAGCGCGGAAAGCCGCGTCTCCCATGCGCGCAAAGCGGTGCGCAGCGCGGGATCATCTTGCGCGCGCTTGGCAAAGGCGGCCTGTTCCTCGGGGGAAAGCAGGCGCAGCGCCTGTTCGGCGGCCAGCAGATCGTCATCGGAATCGGGCGCGGCACTCATTGGCTCATGCAGTCCTTCAGCTTCATCAGGCTCCGGCGCAGCCATGTTCGCATCGTGTTCAGCGGCACGCCATGCCGCTCGGCCAGATCGGCATAGCTATCGCCGCGCAGATAGGCCCCGCGCACCGCATCGGCACGACCATCTTCCAGCCGCTCAAGGCAGGAGCCGATCCGTCGGGCCTCCGAATGTGCAATCAGCACCGCTTCGGGATCGGGGCGGCCATCGGAAAGATCGGGCATCTCGTCAACGTCGGTGCGCCCCTTCTGGCGCTTGCGCAACCGGTCAATGGCCAGATTACGTGCCAGCGTGATCAGCCATGTCATCGGGCTATGCCCTGTGGCGCTATAACGGTCGGCCTTGCGCCAGATCCGCAGGAACACGTCCTGCAAAGCGTCTTCGGCCTCGGCACGGTTGTCGAGGATGTTTAGGCAGACGCCGAACAGCTTGGCGCTTGTGGCATCATAAAGCGCCGAAAACGCCGCGCGGTCGCGCAGGACAATACGGGCAATCAGCCCCTCGATCTCTTCGGGCGTCGAGACCCTGCCGCCGACCGCTCCTGTGGTCTTGCGCGGGGCAGTCCCGCTGATCGTCTGCATGGACCTCATCCTCCCTGAGCGGTCGGGCCATTATCTAAGGCCCTGCGCCCTTATGTCCATGAAAACCTTACAGGTCATCCAGCCCGATATCGACGCAGGGCGCGCTTTGGGTAATACGTCCGACCGAGATGAAATCGACGCCGGTTTCCGCCTTGGCGCGGATCGTGTCCAGCCGCACCCCGCCCGAACATTCCAGCGGCACGCGCCCGCCCACCAGCCTGACCGCCGCGCGCATCTCGTCATTGCTCATATTATCCAGCATGATGACATCGGCCCCCGCCGCCAGCGCCTCGTCAACCTGCTCCAGACGGTCGCATTCGACCTCGATCTTGGTCAGAACGGGTGCTGCCGCCTTGGCGCGTGCCACCGCCAAAGTGATCGATCCGGCCACCGCGATATGGTTGTCTTTCAACATGATGCCGCCATCAAGGCTGAGGCGGTGGTTGCGCCCGCCGCCACAGGTGACCGCATATTTCTCAAGCCCGCGCAGCCCCGGCGTGGTCTTGCGCGTATCCACCAGAAAGGCCCCCGTTCCCTTGATCTCGGCCACATAGGCGGCGGTCAGCGTGGCAATGCCGCACATCCGCTGCATCAGGTTCAGCGCGACACGCTCGCCCGTCAGGATCGCCTGCGCATTGCCCTGAATAATGGCGAAAGTGGTGCCCGCCTCGATCCTCTCGCCTTCCTCGGCCAAAGCCTCCAGCTTCAGTTTCGGGTCCAGATGGCGGAACACCCGCGCGGCCATCGGCAGCCCTGCCAGCACCATATCCTCGCGCGCGTTAAAGGCGAACCGCCCCTGCGCGTCCTCCTCCACCATGATCTTCGCGGTCAGATCGAACTGGCCACAATCCTCATCGAGCCAGAGCGCGATCTGGGCGTCAAGCTTGCGCATATCGTAAAGCATCGGGGTCCTCCTCCGGTTTGCCGGTTTCTACCCTGTCATGCGGCCAAGCAAAAGAGGCCGAAAGGCCAAAGAAAAAGGGGGCGCTATCGCCCCCTCTTATGGATCATTCTGCCGCATAGGCCTCGGGCGGCGGGCAGATGCAGATCAGGTTGCGGTCGCCATGCACATTGTCCACACGCCCCACCGGCGGCCAGTATTTATCCTCGCGGAACGACCCGGGCGGGAAGCAGCCCGCCTCGCGCGTATAGGCGCGGTCCCATTCGGCCACGAGGTCTTCAACCGTATGCGGGGCATGGCGCAGCGGGCTGTCTTCCGCCGAGATCTCGCCATTTTCCACCGCCCGCACTTCCTCGCGGATCGCCAGCAGCGCCGTGATGAAGCGGTCGATTTCCGCCTTGGTTTCCGACTCGGTCGGCTCCACCATCAGCGTGCCCGCCACGGGGAAGGACATGGTCGGCGCGTGGAAACCGTTATCCACCAGACGCTTGGCCAGATCATCCACCGTCACGCCCACTTCGGCAAAGCCGCGCGTATCAAGGATGCACTCATGCGCCACACGGCCACGATTGCCCATGAACAGGATCGGGTAATCCCCTTTCAGGCGCGAGGCGATGTAATTGGCATTCAGGATCGCCACACGGGTCGCCTGCGCCAGCCCCTCGCCGCCCATCATCAGGCAATAGGCCCATGAGATCAGCAGGATCGAGGCCGAGCCATAGGGGGCCGCCGACACCGTGCCATCCGTGCCTTCTTCGGGGTGACCGGGCAGATAGGGTGCCAGATGCGCCTTCACGCCAATCGGCCCCATGCCCGGACCGCCGCCGCCATGCGGGATGGCGAAGGTTTTATGCAGGTTGAGGTGGCTGACATCCGAGCCGACCTCGCCCGGTTTCACCAGACCCACCATCGCGTTCATATTGGCCCCGTCCAGATAGACCTGACCGCCGTGCTTATGGGTGATCTCGCAGATCGTGCGGACGGTTTCCTCGAAGACGCCGTGGGTCGAGGGATAGGTGATCATGCAGGCCGCCAGATTGGCCCCTGCCTCCAGAGCCTTGGCCTCGAAATCCTCGATATCCACATCGCCATTGGGCGCGGATTTCACCACCACGACCTTCATACCCGCCATCTGAGCGGAGGCCGGATTGGTGCCATGCGCCGAGACGGGGATCAGGCAGATGTTGCGATGCTCTTCACCGCGCGCCTTGTGATAGGCGGCAATGGTCAGAAGCCCCGCATATTCACCCTGCGCGCCCGAATTGGGCTGCATGGAGAACGCGTCATAGCCGGTGATCTCGCACAGCTTTTCCGTCAGATCGGCAATCGCCTCATGATAGCCCTCGGCCTGATTGCGCGGCGCAAACGGATGCAGCGAGCCGAATTCCGGCCAGGTGATCGGCATCATCTCGGCGGCGGCATTGAGCTTCATCGTGCAGGACCCAAGCGGGATCATCGCGCGATCCAGCGCCAGATCGCGGTCCGAGAGACGGCGCATATAGCGCATCATCTCGGATTCGGCGCGGTTCATCTGGAAGACCGGATGGGTGAGGTAATCGCTTTCGCGCACCAGCGCCTCGGGGAAGCCACGCTCGACCTCTGTGGGCGCGGGTTCGGTGATGCCGAAGGCGTCCAGCAGGCGGGTCAGCACACCCTCATCGGTGAGCTCATCGACCGAAATCCCCACGCGGTCGGTGCCGACCTTGCGCAGGTTCAGCCCACGGTGACGGGCGGCGGCCATGATGCCCTGCTGACCCACACCCACGCGCACGGTCAGCGTGTCAAAAAAGGCTGCGGGCTGCACATCGGCCCCTGCCGCCACCAGCGCATCGCGCAGGCGCACCGCATGGTAATGCACGCTCTCGGCTATCGTCTTCAGGCCCATCGGACCGTGGAAGACGGCATAGAAGGACGCCATCACCGCCAAGAGAGCCTGCGCGGTACAGACATTCGAGGTCGCCTTCTCGCGGCGGATATGCTGTTCGCGCGTCTGCAGCGCAAGGCGGTAGGCTTTATTGCCATTGGCGTCGATCGACACGCCCACAATCCGCCCCGGCATCGACCGTTTGAACGCATCGCGGCAGGACATGAAGGCGGCATGCGGGCCACCATAGCCCATCGGCACGCCAAAGCGCTGCGCGGAACCCACGGCAATATCGGCCCCCATCGCACCCGGCTCTTTCAGCACGCAAAGCGCCAGAAGATCGGTGGCGACCACGGCCACGGCCTTGGCCTCATGCAACGCCTCGCATTGAGCGGTGAAATCACGCACATGGCCCAGAGTGCCCGGATATTGGAAGATCGCGCCGAAGACCTGATCGGCGACCAGCTCTTCCGGCTCGCCCTTGAGGATCTCGATGCCCAATGGCTGCGCACGGGTCTCGATCACGGCAATCGTCTGCGGGTGGCAGTTGATATCCACAAAGAATGCCTTGGCCTTCGACTTGGCCGAACGCTGCGCCATGGCCATCGCCTCGGCGGCCGCAGTTGCCTCATCCAGCAAGGACGCATTGGCCACCGGCAGGCCGGTCAGGTCCGAAACCATCGTCTGGTAGTTCAGCAGCGCCTCAAGACGGCCCTGCGCGATTTCGGGCTGATAGGGCGTATAGGCCGTATACCAAGCGGGGTTCTCAAGGATATTGCGCTGGATCGCGGGGGGGGTGACGGTGCCGTAATAGCCCTGCCCGATCAGCGAGGTCATCACGCGGTTCTTGCCCGCCACCTCGCGCATTTTCTCCAGCAGGCGGTATTCCGACAGGGGCGCCCAAGACAGCGCGTCCTTCTGGCGGATGCCCGCAGGCACGGTCTCGTCGATCAGCTGATCAAGCGTCTGCACGCCCACCACCTTCAGCATCTCGGCCATTTCCGAAGGGCTGGGGCCGATATGGCGGCGATTGGCGAAATCATAGGTATTATAGGCGGAAGGGGTAAAGGGCATAGCGCAGCACCTGTTCCAATAGGGGAGACGTCCGGCCCGCAACATGCGGACCGATAGAGGCGGACCATCGTGCGAACGGGCCCGAAAAGGGCCCGTCCGACCGGCCAATCAGCCGATGAAGTCTTTATATTCGTCTTCGTCCATGAAGGCGTCGAGCTGGTCCATGTCCTCAAGCTTCATCTTGAAGAACCATGCGCCTTCCAGCGGGTCTTCGTTGACCAGCGCGGGGTTATCGGCCAGCGCGTCATTGACCTCGACCACTTCGCCATCAACGGGGGCGCTGATGTCGGACGCGGCCTTGACCGACTCGATCACGCAGATCTCGTCGCCCTTGGCCACTTGCGTGCCGGGCTCGGGCAGTTCGACAAAAACCACATCGCCCAGTTGTTCGGAAGCGTGCTCGGTGATGCCGACAACAACCAGATCGCCTTCGACGCGGAGCCATTCATGCTCTTCGGTGAATTTCATCATGCGTTCCCCTGTATGATGATACTTGTGCCTAGGGCACGAAGGTAAGTTTAACGTTTGTAGGTTTGCACTTGGAAGGGCATCGCCGCCACCTTGGCAGGCAGGCGCTTGCCGCGGACCTCGCCCCAGACGGTATCGCCTTCGGTCAGGGTGGAGGGCAGATAGGCCATCGCGATGGGCGCGCCGACCGAGGGGCCGAAACCGCCCGAGGTGATCGTGCCGATCTTGGCTCCGCCTTCGGGCGCGTCAAAGACCTCGACGCCTTCGCGCATGGGAGCGCGGCCTTCGGGGCGCAGGCCCGTGCGGCGGCGGGCGGCACCTGTTTCCAGCTCGGCCAGAATGCGATCTGCCCCGGGGAAGCCGCCTTCGCGGGCGCCGCCCTTGCGGCGGACCTTCTGGATGGCCCATGCGATATTGCCCTCGACCGGCGTGGTATCGGGGTCAAGATCATGGCCGTAAAGGCACAGACCCGCCTCGAGGCGCAGGCTGTCGCGCGCGCCCAGACCGATAGGAGCAACCTCTTCCATCTCCAGCAGCGCCTGCGTGAAGGCCACGGCTACCGCAGAGGGCACCGAAATCTCGTAGCCATCCTCGCCGGTATAGCCCGAGCGCGAGATCCAGAGCACTTGGCCCTGCCACTCGGCCTCTGCCACATCCATGAAGCGCATCTCGGCCACGGAGGGCATCAGGCGGGCCAAAGTGGCCTCGGCCTTGGGGCCTTGCAGCGCGATCAGAGCGCGGTCGCGGATCACCGTGACCTCGGGCAGATGGGCCTGAAGATGGGCGATATCGGCCTCGGCGCAGGCAGCATTGACCACCAGAAACAGATGGTCGGATTTGCGTGCGATCATCAGATCGTCAAGGATGCCGCCCGCCGCATTGGTGAAGATGCCATAGCGCTGGCGGCCTTCCTTCAGCCCCGCGATATCGACAGGGATCAGGGCTTCCAGCGCGTCAATCGCCGACAAGGGCACGATCACCTGCCCCATATGCGAGACATCGAACAGACCGGCCTCGGCGCGGGTGTGAAGATGTTCCTTCATTACGCCCATAGGGTATTGCACGGGCATTTCCCAGCCAGCGAAAGGCACCATCTTGGCACCCAAAGACACATGCAGATCATACAGATCCGTGCGCAAGAGCTCCGTCATCGGGATCTCCTTATATAAAGCCGGATCCCCGGCATCGATGTGTTTCGTCGCAGGAAAGCCCTGCAACCGCTCGATGCCCCATCTGTCCCTGCCCGACCCCATACGGGTCTCAGGCGCCTGAGAATGTTATTCCTTCGGCGGGCGCAGTTTCCCACGCCTCTCTCCAGAGTCTTTAGCCGTTCGGTCCTTTTGCCTGAGAGTTTCCCGGGGCGGTTGCTCCTTCGGCACCGGCGCATTGGCCGGATTCTCCCGTAGCGGCTGTTGGCTGAGGGATGCCCGATCCTCTGCGACAGAGCAAGCGATTTTTACGCAAAACCGACGCTTGCGCGATAAATTGCGACTTTAGGCGACAGGTGCCGCCTGCGCCGGAAGCCCGTCCAGAAGGCTTAGCGCGCAGGGCAGATCCAGCTTTTCACGCAAGGCAGGCGCCATATCGGGGGCGGCATAAACGGTCATGCCCGCGGCCCGTCCGGCCTGCACGCCCGTCGGGCTGTCCTCGACCACCGCGCAGGTGGTCGGGTCCAGTTCAAGCAACCATGCCGCACGCAGGTAAGGCTCGGGGGCGGGTTTGCCTGCACGCACATCATTGCGGCTGACCAGCTTCATCCGCGGACGGCTCAGACCGAGCACATCCAGATTGGCCATCACCAGCCTGCGGTCGGAATTGGAGACCGGCATCTGGGCGATTCCGGCCGCCTCCAGCCCGGCCCAGATCTGCAGCGCCCTGGGAAAGGGGGCCACCTCGCCCAGCATCCCCATATAGATCGCATGGCGACGATGGGTCCAGTCGGCCAGATCCATCCGCAGACCACAGTGATCGACCAGAAACGCGTGGCAGACCTCCTCGCTCAGCCCCAGAATGCGGTCATGCAGATCGTCGGGCAGGCTGAGCCCCAAACCTTTGATGGCCTGATGGAACGAACGCTCATGCACCGGCTCGCTATCGGCAAGTGTGCCATCGATATCCCAGAAGATGGCCTGATGGGGAAAGCTCATGGTCGGCTCCTGTGTGGTCTGCGCATCGGTCTCACGCACGGGTCGTGCCAGGGGGCGGCAGCGTCACCCGATCCGGCCGGATGACGCAGGGAACAGGGGCCTATTCGGCCACGCAATCCGCGAAATACTGGATCTGGCCGTCGGGGCCGGTCTCCTGCACCAGACCGTGGATATCGGTCTCGAAACCCGGGCATTCGCGGGCGAATTCGCGGTTGAACTTGAGGTAATCCACGATGCGCTTGTTGAAGACCTCGCCGGGGATCAGCAGCGGAATGCCCGGCGGATAAGGCGTCACAAGCGAGGTGGTGATGCGGCCTTCCAGATCATCGATCGGCACCCGCTGCGTGGTGCGCCGCGCGATATGCGAGAACGCATCGGCTGGCGTCATCGAGGGCGTCAGATCCGACAGATAAATCTCGGTCGAGAGCTTCGCTACATCGTATTTTGCGTAAAGCTTATGGACATGATCGCACAGGTCGCGCAGCCCCATCCGTTCATAACGCGGCTGCTTGTGGCAGAACTCGGGCATCGCCCGCCAGAGCGGCTGGTTCTTGTCGAAATCATCCTTGAACTGCTGGAGCGCCGTCAGAAGCGTGTTCCAGCGGCCCTTGGTGATGCCGATGGTGAACAGGATGAAGAAGGAATAAAGGCCCGTTTTCTCGACCACCACGCCATGTTCGGCCAGATATTTGGTCACGATAGAGGCCGGAATCCCCCAGTCGTCAAAGCGCCCGTCAAGGTTCAGACCCGGCGTCACGATGGTCGCCTTGATCGGGTCCAGCATGTTGAAACCGGGCGCCATATCGCCAAAGCCGTGCCAGCTGTCGCCACCGCCGGTTTCCACACCCTCGGCATCGGTTTTCTTCAGGACCCAGTCGCGGGCCTGCCCCATACCATCGGAATTATGGTCGAAATCTTCCGGCCCCCAGACCTTGAACCACCAGTCCGCGGCATATTCCTCATCGACCTTGGCCATCGCACGGCGGAAGTTGAGGCTCTCGACGATGCTCTCTTCCACCAGCGCGGTGCCGCCCGGAGGCTCCATCATCGCCGCCGCCACATCGCAGGAGGCGATGATCGAATATTGCGGCGAGGTCGAGGTATGCATCAGATAGGCCTCGTTGAAGAGGCTCCGGTCCAGCTTGATCTCCTCGCTATCCTGCACCAGCACATGGCTTGCCTGAGAAATTCCCGCCAGGAGCTTATGCACCGATTGCGTCGCATAGGTGACCGATTTCTTGGTGCGCCCGCGCTTGCGGCCCATCGCATGGAAGCGGCCATAGAACGGGTGGAAGGCCGCATGCGGCAGCCATGCCTCGTCAAAATGCAGGTTCTCGATATGGCCGTCGAGCATCTCCTTGATGTCTTCGGTATTGTAGAGCACGCCATCATAGGTCGATTGCGTCAGGGTCAGGATGCGGGGCGTGGCCTCTTCCTTGTCCTTGCCGGCCAGCAGAGGGTTGGCGGCAATTTTCGCGCGGATCGATTCCATCGTGAATTCGGATTTCGGGATCGGGCCGATGATGCCGAAATGGTTGCGCGTGGGCTTCAGGAAAACCGGTATAGCCCCCGTCATGATGATCGAATGCAGGATCGATTTGTGGCAGTTGCGGTCCACCACCACCACATCTCCGGGGGCCACCGTGTGGTGCCAGACGATCTTGTTGGAGGTCGAGGTGCCATTGGTCACGAAGAAACAATGGTCCGAATTGAAGATCCGCGCGGCATTGCGCTCGGAGGCGCCAATCGCGCCGTTATGGTCCAGAAGCTGGCCCAATTCTTCCACCGCATTGCAGACATCGGCGCGCAGCATGTTCTCGCCATAGAACTGGTGATACATCTGGCCGATGGGCGATTTCAGGAAGGCCACGCCGCCTGAATGCCCCGGACAATGCCATGAATAGGACCCGTCCTCGGCATAATCCAGAAGCGCCTTGAAGAAGGGCGGCTGGATGCTTTCCAGATAGGATTTCGCCTCGCGCACGATATGGCGGGCGACAAATTCCGGCGTATCCTCGAACATATGGATAAAGCCGTGCAGCTCGCGCAGGATGTCATTGGGCAGATGGCGCGAGGTCTTGGTCTCGCCATAGACATAGATCGGCACATCGGGATTTTTCCAACGCACCTCCTCGATGAAATTGCGCAGGTTCATCACCGCAGGGTCCAGATCGGGACCGGGGGTGAATTCCTCGTCGTCAATCGACAGCACAAAAGCCGAGGCGCGCGATTGTTGCTGGGCGAATTGCGACAGATCGCCATAGCTCGTGGCGCCCAGCACCTCGAACCCTTCGGTTTCAATGGCTTCGGCCAAGGCGCGAATGCCGAGGCCTGACGAATTCTCCGAACGGAAATCCTCGTCGATGATGACAATGGGGAAACGGAACTTCATCACACTCTCCTTGAGGGATGGCGTCTGCAAAGGGCCAGAAGGGTCATCCGCTGACCCTGCTGGCAAAACGAGCGGTTGCCTGTTTGTCACTGCTCATAAGACGAGCGTCAAGCCATCACTCAGGATAACCCGACCATAGCAGATCACGAAGCCGAGGATCACGAAACACCCAAACTTGGCAAGACGCTATTTGCAGGAAACGCGGCCAAAGCCCGATTTCCGACAAGATATCCACAGCTTTGCACCGCAAGCCCCGTGATGTTCGCACCGCCCGACCGCTCCCGAAGGACGCGCGGGGGCAGGCCACCTGACAGAGGCCCGCCCCAAGACGCGCTTATAGCCGCGCGCCGCTTTGGGGTTCGAAGAAGGTCACCTTGTCCAGATCGAATTCCAGATCCAGCAACTCGCCCGCATGGGCCAGCGTTTCGGCGTGCAGACGCGCGGTGATCATGCGCCCCCCCATCTGGGTGGTCACATAGGTATCGGCCCCCGCAGGTTCGACCATATCCACACGGATCTGCGCGCGCTGGACGGAACTGCCCGCGCGATAGCCCGCCTCGGCAAGGTCTTCGGGGCGCACGCCCATCAGCACCTCGGCAGGCAGATCGCTGCGCGGCACATTCAGCACAATCGGGTCCATGCCGTCGCGATCGATCCGAACCTGCGCACCAGCGCCTGCGGCTTGCGTTTTCACGGGGATCAGGTTCATCGGCGGGCTGCCCATGAAATCGGCGACAAAGGTATTGGCGGGATGGTTGTAGATCTCGGCAGGGGTGCCGATCTGCTGGATCACGCCGCCCTTCATCACCACGATCTTGGTGGCCAGCGTCATCGCCTCGATCTGGTCATGGGTCACATAGACCATCGACGCCCCAAGCCGGTGATGCAGCTTCTTGATCTCCGAGCGCATTTCGACCCGCAGCTTGGCGTCAAGGTTCGAGAGCGGCTCGTCGAACAAAAACAGCGCCGGATCGCGCACCAGCGCCCGACCCATCGCAACCCGCTGGCGCTGACCACCCGAAAGCTGCCCCGGACGGCGCTTCAGAAGCGCCTCGATCTGCAACTGTTTCGCCACTTCGGCCAGCTTGCGGTCCTGTTCGTCCTGCGGGACGCCGCGCACCTTCATGCCGAAGGTGATGTTCTTCGCGACCGACATGGTGGGGTAAAGCGCATAAGATTGGAACACCATCGCGATGTCACGGTCTTTCGGGCTGACATGGGTCATATCGCGCCCGTCAATTTCGACCGTGCCGCCCGAGATCTCCTCGAGCCCCGCGATACAGTTAAGCAGGGTCGACTTGCCGCAGCCCGACGGCCCGACCAGCACAAGGAAATCGCCCTTCTCGATAGAGACGTTGATATCCTTCAGGATTTCGGTCGCGCCGTAGCTTTTACGCAGATGTTTGATGTCAAGGATAGGAGCCATGAGATCAGCCTTTCACGGAACCGGCGGTCAGCCCGCGGATGAAATATTTGCCAGCGACGATATAGACGAGGAGCGTCGGCAGGCCCGCGATGATCGCAGCCGCCATATCCACGTTATATTCCTTCACGCCGGTGGTGGAGTTGACGATATTATTGAGCGCCACAGTGATCGGCTGGCTGCCCGCCGAGCTGAAGGACACCCCGAAGAGGAAGTCGTTCCAGATCTGGGTGAATTGCCAGATGATCGTCACCACGCAGATCGGCAGCGAGAGCGGCAGGAAGATCGACCAGAAGATGCGGAAGAACCCTGCCCCGTCGATCTTGGCCGCCCGCACCAGCTCATGCGGGATGGTGACATAGTAGTTGCGGAAGAAGAGCGTGGTGAAGCCCAGACCGTAGATCGTATGCACGAAGATCAGACCCGGAATGGTGCCGGCCATGCCGAAGATCCCCAGCATCCGCGCCATCGGCAGCAGCACCACCTGGAACGGGATGAAGCAGCCAAAGAGCAGGAAGGCGAAGAAGAGGTTTGCGCCCCTGAAGCGCCATTGGGCAAAGACATAGCCGTTCATCGCGCCGATGATGGTCGAGATCAGCACGCCGGGCACCGAGATCAGGATGGAGTTCCAGAAAAAGGGCTTCAGCCCCTCGCATTGGATGCCCGTGCAGGCACCCGACCAAGCTTTGGACCATGCGTCAAAGGTGATCTCGCGCGGCAGGGCCACCAAGGATCCGGTGCGGATTTCCTCAAGGCTTTTGAGCGAGGTGGTCAGCATCACGAACAGCGGCAGCAGGTAATAGAGCGCAAAGACGCAAAGCATCGCGTAAAGGCCCCAGCGCAGGAGACGGCGCCCCAGAAGCGAGCCTTGAGAGCGGGGAAGCGGCATATCAGTCATGTTTCGCCCTCAATTCCGAATAGAGATAGGGAACCACGATGGCAAAAACGACGCCCATCATGATCATGGCGCTCGAAGCCGCCTGCCCCAGATCGCCGCGCGAAAACGCCATCGCATACATATAGGTGGCCGGAAGATCGGTCGCATAGCCCGGCCCGCCGCCGGTCAGCGCGATGACCAGATCGAAGCTCTTGATCGCCAGATGCGCCAGCACGATGAAGGCCGACAGGAAGATCGGCGCCATCGAGGGGATGATGATCGCGGTATAGACGCGCCATGTCGGGATGCCATCCACTTGGGCGGCCTTGATGATCTCGCCATCGACCGAGCGCAGACCGGCCAGAAACAGCGCCATCACAAAGCCCGAGGCCTGCCAGATCGCGGCCAGCACGATGGTATAAAGCGCCATCTTCGGATTGATCAGCCAGTCGAATTTGAAATTCGGGAAGCCCCAGCCCTGCACCATCGCCTGAATGCCCAGACCGGGGTTCAGGATCCATTTCCATGCGGTGCCGGTGACAATCATCGACAGCGCCATCGGGTAAAGGTAGATCGTGCGCAAAGCGCCCTCGATGCGGATCTTCTGGTCAAGGAAAATCGCCAGAAGCAGCCCCAGCACCATCGAGATCACGATGAACAGCGCGCCGAAGACGAAGAGATTGTTCAGCGCCGTATCCCAGCGCGGGTTGGAAAACAGCCTGTCATACTGGATCAGCCCGTCGATGTCATAGCGCGGCATCAGCTTCGAGCGGGTAAACGACACCCACGCGGTCCACGCGATAAAACCATAGACGAACAGCAGCACCGCAAAGAAGGTCGGCGCAAGCACGATCTTTGGGACATGGCGGGAAAGCCAGTCGGTCATAGGAATGTCCTGAAAGTTGGAGGGCCGCCCGACGCCATGCATCGGACGGCAAAGGTGTAATCGGCAGATTACATCGAGTTGGCGACAGCATCCGCCAGCATTTTCACCGCATCATCCGACGACATGTCCGAGTTGAAATGCGCGGTGACCACATCCATGATCGCGCCCGATTGCGCACCATGCAGCGCCATACCATGCGCCATCGACGGCAGAAGCGAGCCCGCCGCACCATCGGCCTTCATATCGGCCGCGGATTTCTTGGCGCAATCGTCGAACTTGTCCAGAGACACGTCGGTCCGCACCGGAATCGACCCCTTATTGAGGTTGAAGGTTTCCTGGAAGGAGGGGCCGACGATCAGCTCGGCCAGCAGCTTCTGGCCATCCTGCTTGTCTTTGCCATCCACCTTGAACATCGCGAAGCTGTCGACGTTATAAAGGAAACCCGCATCCCCCGGGGTCGGCGCACAGACGAAATCCACGCCCGGCTCTTTGCCTGCGGCAAGGAACTCGCCCTTCGCCCAGTCGCCCATGATCTGGAACGCCGCCTCGCCATTCATGACCATCGCGGTGGCAAGGTTCCAGTCGCGACCCGAGAAGTTGTCATCGACATAGCCGCGCAGTTTGCGCATCTCGTCAAAGACCGATTTCATCGTGTCCGAAGTCAGCGCATCGGGGTCCAGATCAACGAGCGCCTTCTGGTAGAAATCGGGGCCACCAATGCCAAGCACGACGGTTTCGAAGATGGTCGCATCCTGCCATGCCTGACCGCCATGCGCCAAAGGCGTGATCCCTGCAGCCTTCAGCTTGTCGGCAGCGGCGTTGAACTCCTCCCAAGTGGTGGGCATCTCGATGCCATTGGCCTCAAGGATCGACTTATTGGCCCAGACCCAGTTCACGCGATGCACATTGACCGGCGCGGCACACCAGTGGCCGTCGCATTTCATATGCTCGGCGATCTGTGCGGGCAGCACATCATCCCAATGCTGCGCCTCGGCCACATCCGAGATATCGGCCAGCACGCCCTCGTCATACCATTCCTGAATCGCGGGGCCCTTGAGTTGCACGGCGGTCGGCGCATTGCCCGACAGCACACGCGCCCGCAGCGCGCTCATCGCGGCATCGCCACCGCCACCGGCGACCGGCATATCGGTCCAGACACCGCCACGGTCGCTGAATTGCTTTTGCAGCACGGCCACGGCCTTGGCCTCGCCGCCCGATGTCCACCAGTGCAGGACTTCCGCCTGCGGCTCGGCCATGGCGACAGTCGCGGTCAGGGTTGCCGCCGACAGGGCTGCAAATGCAGTCATATGTTTCATTCGAAATCCTCCCAAATACCTGCGCCACTCCCCAGCGCATGGTCCCCGACAGTATAGCGCCACCTCAAGCTTTTCTCGCAATGGTGTTACCGCCGGACTTCTGCGCTGCGGCGTGGGTTTCTTGCCCGCTTTGTTACATCTTGTTACCAAAGGAAGCATATCTGGTGGCCAAGACCGCCGGAGATGGGCGATTTGCACCGTCATGCCGGTTTGGCCAGGGCAGACACGCGGCCATGCGGCGACAGGGCAGTCGACAGGGGGGAGGAGAACCGATGGCGATACCGCATCTGCTGGTTGTCGATGACGATGCCGATATGCGACAGATGATGGTGACATTCCTGCAACGCAATGGCTTTGCCGCCCATCCTGCCGCGAACGAGGCCGAAATCCGCGCCCATATGGACGGGCATCGGGTGGATCTGATCCTGCTGGATGTGATGCTGGCCGACGAGAATGGCGTGGAAATCTGTGCCCGCCTGCGGGCCGAGCAGGACCTGCCGATCATTCTGGTCTCGGCGCTCTCTGCCGATCACCAGCGCATGGCGGGCTATGAAGTGGGGGCCGATGACTATATCGCCAAGCCCTTCAACCCCGATCTGCTGATCGCGCGGGTGAAGGCGGTGCTGCGGCGGATACGGCGCACGCCCTCGCTCAGCTACCGCCGGTCCACCGGCATCTGGCATTTCGACGGCTGGCGCTATGACGGGCGGCGCGACGAGGTCCATGCCCCTGACGGCTATCAGGTGATCCTGTCCACCCGCGAGACGGCGCTGCTGAAGACGCTTCTGGCCAATCCGCGCATCCCGCTTTCGCGCGAGGAGATTGCCGCCGCCCTCACCGATCAGGCCGAGGCCGATCCGACAGGGCGGGCCATTGATGTGCTGGTGGGGCGGCTACGTTCGAAGATCGAGCGCAATCCGAAAGCACCTGTCCTGTTGCGGACCGAACGCGGGATCGGCTACGTGCTGGCCTGCGATGTCACCCACGAGGCCGAATGACGCCCCTGTCCCATCCCAGCCTGAAGGCAATGGCGGTTTTCTGGGTGCTGGCGGCATTCGCGGCAGGGGCGCTGGCGACCGGATTGTGGATCAGCAGCCAGCGGGCATGGCAGGCACATCTGGACCGGGCCGAGCTGACCGGAGAGCTGCTGTTTGCCGCAACCGAAAGCGGAGCACCGATGCCCAAGGCCCTGCAGGCCCATCCGCTTTCCGCAACCGAGGCCGCCCATGCCGAGGCCGGGCAGTTCCTTTTGCTGCCTGAAGCCCCCCGCCCCGCCCGCATCACCCATATCCCCGTGACGGGCCTGCACCCCAGCGGCACCAATGCGCCGCAGGCTCTGGTCAGGGTGCTCTCGCCCAGCCTCACCTATCCCGTGGCACGGCTCAATAGCGGCCCCGATGTCACCGCGCAGGAGATGTTCGGGCAGATCACCCGCCTGCTCTCCACCTATTGCGGCACACCACTGGTGGTGATGCGCAACTCGCAAGGACAATGGTTCCGGCTGTCAGGCGCGGATCTGTGGAGCTGCCACGCCACCCCGCCCGATCTGCGGCTGCAGGCCGTCATTCTGGGCGGGTTCGCCCTGCTCGCGCTGCTGATCGCCTCGGCCCGTGTGGCACAGCGTTTCCGCGATTTCGGCACACGGCTCGGCCAGCGCCAGATGCAGGGCGGCCCCGATATATACGAGGATGAGGGCCCCGCCGAGCTTGCGACCATAGTCGCCGCCGTCAACCAGCATCTGACCACCGAAAAACAGCGCCTGGCCAAAAGGTTGATGGTGCTCTCGGGGGTCAGCCACGATCTGGGATCGCCAGCAACACGGCTGCGCCTGCGGGCCGCCTTGATCGAGGATGACGCCCTGCGCGAGAAGCTGACCGCCGATATCGAGCGGATGAGCGAGATGATCGATGGCGTCTTGGCCTATACACGCTCGGAACTTGATGTCGAAGCCCCGCGGCAACTGAGCCTTGGCGCGCTGGTCGAGGCCCTGGTGGATAATTACCACGATTCCGGCCAGCCGGTCGAGATGCAGCCCGTGGCCGATATCGAAAGCACCGGCGGCCAGAGCCTGTTTTCCAGCCGGACGGGGCATGGCCATCTGGGCGCGCGCCAGATCCTTGTCACGGCCCGCCCGATGGCGCTGCAACGCGCGATTTCCAATCTGGTGGATAACGCGCTGAAATACGGTCGCCGCGCGACATTGCGGCTGGAGGCCAGCTCGCGCGAGGCGATGATCGTGATCGAGGACGAAGGCGGCACGGCCCAGCCCGAGCTGATCGCCGCCCTGGTAGCCCCTTTCGAGCGCGGCGGACAGGAGGCGCAGGTTTCGGGGCATGGTCTGGGGCTGACCATTGCCGCAACCGTCGCCGAAAGCCATAACGGCCATCTGCGCTTTGCGCAGGGCGCGCAGGGGCTTCGGGTCACGCTGACCATCGCGCGCAGCCTCTAGCGCGGTTGTCGGCCCAGCCTGTAGCGCCTATATGGGCCTTACCAGAGACGGTCAGATTGATTGCCCATGCCCCAACATCTTATCAAACTTTGCGTCGGTGCCGAAAAAGTCGAGGATCTTGCCACTTGGCAGGAGGCCCGTTTTGGCACATCGCCCGCCGAACATGTCACCCGCATGTGGCCCAAACGCGCCGAAGAGGTGCTGGATGGCGGCTCGCTTTACTGGGTCTTCAAAGGCGCGGTGCTGGCGCGGCAGAAAATCATCGGGCTGGAAGAGCGCATGGGCGAAGACGGGATCGCGCGCTGTGCCATCGTGCTGGACCGCAAGATCATCCGCACCGAGGCCCTGCCCCGCCGCCCGTTTCAGGGCTGGCGCTATCTGAGCCCCGAGGATGCCCCGAAAGACCTGCCCGCAGGCCGGACCCGCGAAGAGCCGCTACCGCGCGAGTTGCTGAGTGCGCTTTCGGAACTGGGGCTGCGCTGAACCGGCTGTCAATCTGCATATTGCCAGCTTGGCAAACTCCCGCTAGCGTTCGATAAAACGCAGGAGAGAAGATGCCGAAAGCCTTTGGTGCGCCGCTTGGCGATTGGACTGCCCCGCCACCTCCGGGACCGGAGCGGATCGAAGGCCGTTACATGCATCTGGAACGCCTGTCATCCGTGCATACCCACGCGCTCTATCAGGCACTGGCGGATAATCATGATGCCTTGTGGGATTATATGGTTGTCGGGCCCTTCCATGCCGAAACCGCCTTCATCCGCTGGATCAACGAACAGATCGCCGCGAAAGATCCGCTGTTCTATGCCGTCATCGACCCTGTGACAGGGCAGGCAGCCGGTTTGCAAAGCTATCTCCGTATCGCGCCCGAGATCGGCACGATCAAACTGGGTTCCATTGTGCTGGGCGCGCAGCTTCAGCGCAGCCGCGCCGCCAGCGAAGGTTTCATCCGGATGATCGAATGGGCTTTCGAGGCAGGCTATCGCCGGTTCGAGTGGAAATGCGATGCCTGCAACCTGCCCTCCCGGCGGGCTGCTGAACGGCTGGGCCTGAGCTATGAGGGAACCTTCCGGCAGGCGCTCCATTACAAGGGACGCAATCGCGACACGGCATGGTTTGCAGCCACCGACAAGGACTGGCCTGCCTTGCGCGAAGCGTATTACGCCTGGCTCGATCCGTCGAATTTCGATGCAAGTGGCACGCAGATCGAACGGCTTTCCGATCTGACGCGACTTGTGCGGGTATCGTCCGATCCGGCACTGGCGGACCACCGCGGATAGCCTTGCGTCAGAACGCGCTGCCCGCCGCAAGACGGTCCTGTACCATCCCCGACAGGCGCGTGATATCGGCATCCGACGGCCCGCCCTCGCGTCCCAGTGCCACGGCGGCATCCTCAAGAGCATCATCACGCGCCGAGCGCGCCACACCCGAAAGGAATTGCGCGACATAGCCCAGAGAGGCCGGATCCTGCGCCCCCGAAAGGACTTCGGCCATATGGTTCAGATCGTCGCGCAAGGCGATGGGATCGGGGCTGATCGTGGCATCATTCAGCAGGATCGGCATCTTCGGGCGCTCGCTGGGCGGCAGGACAGACAGCACGGCCTGCTGGAACAGGGCAAGGCTTTCAACCGGCTTGGGCAGGAAACCATCGGCCCCCGCGCTAAAGGCCTTGGCCTCCATGCCGGTATCGCCAGACGTGCCCAACACCACCGGCAGAGCCTGATCGGCATTCTTGATCTCGCGGATCAGCTCGTCCCCGCAGCCATCAGGCAGCCCGAGATCGACGATCACCACCGACGGACGGTAGGTGCGCAAGTGACGATGCGCCGAACGCAGGCAATCCGCACGACGGATACGCGCCCCCGACCGCAGACACAGTAGCCGCATCGCCTCGGAGGCATAGCGGCTATCTTCCACGACCAGAATCGTCAGGCCCAGAAGCGGGCGGGCGGCGTTTACGGGGCGCTGGCCGATAAGGCCGGCAAGGTCATCACTCATCTCGGTCTCCACAGTCAGGTGAATCGGCGTATATAGAGAGTTAAGCCGAGATAGAGTGAACAGACGGTTAACGCATACCTGCTTCCTGCATTTTTGGTCGTGATTGACCTCGGGGCCAAAGGGGTGCAACGTCCCGCGCAGGAGAAAGCGCCAGATTTCCCGGCGCATAGGAGGAAAAATGATTGGTCGTCTTAACCATGTTGCAATCGCTGTTCCGGACCTCAAGGCAGCGGCGGCGCAATATGAGAACACGCTCGGGGCCAAGGTCGGCGCACCGCAGGACGAGCCCGATCACGGCGTGACCGTGGTCTTCATCGAGTTGCCCAATACGAAAATCGAACTGCTCTACCCGCTGGGCGCGAACAGCCCGATCAACGGCTTTCTGGAAAAGAACCCTTCGGGCGGCATTCACCATATGTGCTTCGAAGTCGATGACATTCTGGCGGCGCGGGACAAGCTGCAAGCCGAGGGTGCGCGTATTCTGGGCACCGGCGAGCCGAAAATCGGAGCGCATGGCAAGCCTGTTTTGTTCTTGCATCCCAAGGACTTCAACGGCTGCCTGATCGAGCTGGAACAGGTCTGACCCATGAGCGAGGAGATCGCTGCTTTATTTGCCAACGGGGCCGAGGTGGCGCTGCGCGTGACCCCCAAAGCCTCGCGCAATGCGATCCTCCTCGCCGAGGACGGGCTGCGGGCCTATGTGACCACCGTGCCCGAAGACGGCAAGGCCAATGCCGCCGTCACCAAGCTTCTGGCCAAGACGCTGGGCGTGGCGAAATCGCGCCTTACGCTGCTGCGTGGCCAGACCAGCCGCCAGAAAGTGTTCCGCCTCGATTGAGGGAACCTTTTCCCACGCCCGTCGTTTTCCTTTCAAATCACAGGAGGAAACGACATGGACCTCATTCGCATCATCGTGGCGATCATCCTGCCGCCTTTGGGTGTGTTCCTGCAAGTGGGACTGGGTAAACAGTTCTGGATCAATATCTTGCTGACCATTCTGGGCTACATCCCCGGCATCGTCCATGCGGTCTGGGTGATCGCGCGCACTCCCAGCCACGCCTGAGACCCCGCAAGACGATAGGATCAACGATTGTGAAAAAGGGCCCCAAGGGGCCCTTTTCTGATGTCGTGATAAAGGGCGGGATTACGCCGGAGCTCAGTCCTGCGGGATCACGCGCAGGTTCAACTCGCGCAGCTGCTCGTTCATCGGCTCCGAGGGGGCCCCCATCATCAGATCTTCGGCGCGCTGGTTCATCGGGAACATGATGACTTCGCGGATGTTCTGCTCTTCGGCCAAGAGCATCACGATACGGTCGATACCGGCCGCACAGCCACCGTGGGGCGGAGCGCCATATTTGAACGCTTTGACCATACCGCCGAAACGCTTCTCGACTTCGGAATGCGGATAACCCGCGATCTCGAAGGCCTTATACATGATCGCCAGATCGTGGTTCCGGATCGCGCCCGAGATCAGCTCGTAGCCGTTGCAGGCAAGGTCATACTGATAGCCCAGCACATCCAGCGGATCGCCATCCAGCGCCTCCAAACCGCCCTGCGGCATGGAGAAGGGGTTGTGGCTGAAGTCGATCTTGCCCTCGTCGTCTTTCTCATACATCGGGAAATCGACGATCCATGCGAATTTGAAGCAGTCCTTCTCGGTCAGGCCCAGCTCTTCACCGATGACATTGCGCGCACGCCCCGCCACGCCCTCGAAGCTTTCGGGCTTGCCGCCAAGGAAGAAGGCCGCATCACCCTCGCCCAGCCCCAGCTGGCTGCGGATCGCCTCGGTGCGTTCGGGGCCGATGTTCTTGGCCAAGGGACCTGCGGCCTCGACCGAGCCATCCTCGGCCTTGCGCCAGAAGATATAGCCCATGCCCGGCAGACCCTGCTCCTGCGCGAATTTGTTCATCCGGTCGCAGAACTTGCGCGAGCCGCCTTTGGGCGCGGGGATCGCGCGGATCTCGGTGCCTTCCTGTTCCAGCAGCTTCGCGAAGATCGCAAAACCGGAGCCAGCGAAATGCTCGGAAACCACCTGCATCTCGATCGGGTTGCGCAGGTCGGGCTTGTCCGAGCCGTATTTCAGCAGCGATTCCTTATAGGGGATCAGCGGCCATTCGCTATCGACGCGCTTGCCTTTGCCGAATTCCTCGAACACGCCCTGAATAACGGGCTGCACAGCGGCAAACACGTCTTCTTGGTTGACGAAGGACATCTCGACATCGAGTTGGTAGAAGTCGGTGGGCGAGCGGTCGGCGCGCGGGTCTTCGTCACGGAAGCAGGGCGCGATCTGGAAGTAACGGTCGAAGCCCGCGACCATGATCAGCTGTTTGAACTGCTGCGGCGCCTGCGGCAGCGCGTAAAATTTGCCCGGATGCAGACGCGAGGGCACAAGGAAGTCACGCGCGCCTTCGGGGCTGGAGGCGGTGATGATCGGCGTCTGGAATTCGTTGAACTTCGCATCCCACATGCGGTTGCGCAGGCTGCGCACCACGTTGGAACGCAGCATCATGTTGTTATGCAGGTTCTCGCGGCGCAGGTCGAGGAAGCGATAGGTCAGGCGCGTCTCTTCGGGGTACTCCTGTTCGCCAAAGACCGGCAGCGGCAGCTCGGCGGCCTCGCCCAGCACTTCGATATCGCGGACATAGACCTCGATCTCGCCGGTCGGGATCTTGGGGTTCACAAGCGAGGCATCGCGCAGCTTCACCGACCCGTCGATGCGGATCACCCATTCCGAGCGCACTTTTTCCAGCGCCTTGAAGGCGGGGCTGTCGCCATCGCACAGCACTTGCGTCATGCCGTAATGGTCGCGCAGGTCGATGAACAGCACGCCACCGTGGTCTCGCACCCGATGCACCCAGCCCGACAGGCGGACGGTTTCACCGGCATTGGCCGCGCTCAGATCGGCGCAGGTATGGGAACGATAGGCGTGCATGTGACTTCCCTCAGTGTTTAGGCTCGCGAAATCGGCCCATGAAACATGGGCGTTCGGCTCTGCGCCGATACACATTCTGGGGGCAGGAAAGTCAAGGCCGGAAGAGATTTCAAAGCCTGCCTGCGGTGCTTTCTGTGCACGGCAGGCCCATGCAACGCGGCGGACAGGCGCTGTTACATGCCTATTTAGCGGGCAAGGAGGCAAAACACATGCATCCTGTGCCAGACCGCCCGCACTGTCCGGCAGGGATTCACACGGCCACTTCTCGATTCCTCTCTTGACGGCGCGAACACTTGCAACAGGGCCGACGCCGCGCCCCGTGCAAGCGCTCCGCCCTGCAAGACAGCACGCCTGGGCCGGTTTTGCCAAGGCCCGGTGGTTACGACAATGACGAAGAAGAGAGATGATGCCTTGGGACCATCTTATGGACCGCATTATCCGCCACATGATGCAGCGTGGCGTAAAGATCACCATAAAAGGCCCCGAACTGTCGCGCCGCATCGTGCTCAACCCCGATCTTGGCGTGGTCGGGGACGCGCCTCCGACCCGTGATGACTTCTACAATCCGCCGCTGAAGCCGATGCGCGCCGTGCCCCCCTTGCACGGCAGCAGCCATACAAAACACCCAAGCTGCACGTGCTGAAATCCGCAAGGCACAGCCCGAAGGCGCAGAATAATCGGGCCGACCGATCCAACCTTCAGATCAAACCCTGCACCCTGCCGGTTTCCGGAGCGGGGCTTTTGCGGATTCCCCTTGCAAGAGGGCAGATCAGGACTTGCGCCGAGGCGCAGGCTGACTATAACCCCCACCAATTTGCGTGAGGCCATCTAGGCCCGCGCCCTTTGTTATGCGCCGAATCGAAGGAACCGCACCATGCCGAAGAGAACTGACATCAAGTCCATCCTCATTATCGGTGCAGGGCCTATCATTATCGGGCAAGCCTGCGAATTCGACTATTCGGGCGCTCAGGCCTGTAAGGCTCTGCGCGAAGAGGGTTACCGCGTCATTCTGGTGAACTCGAACCCCGCCACGATCATGACCGACCCCCATATGGCCGATGCCACCTATATCGAGCCGATCACCCCCGAGGTCGTCGCCAAGATCGTCGAGAAGGAACGCCCCGATGCGATCCTGCCGACCATGGGCGGCCAGACCGGCCTGAACACCGCGCTGGCCTTGGCCGATATGGGCGTGCTGGAGAAATTCAACGTCGAGCTGATCGGCGCCAACCGCGAAGCCATCGAGATGGCCGAAGACCGCAAGCTGTTCCGTGAGGCAATGGACCGCCTCGGCATCGAAAACCCCAAGGCAACCATCGTCACCGCGCCGAAGAAAGCCGATGGCAAATTCGACATCAATGCGGGCGTGCAACAGGCGCTGACCGAGCTGGATCACATCGGCCTTCCGGCGATCATCCGCCCCGCCTTCACTATGGGTGGCACCGGCGGCGGTGTGGCCTATAACCGCGACGATTACGAGCGCATCTGCCGCTCGGGTCTGGATGCCTCGCCCGTGGCGCAGATCCTTGTCGATGAAAGCCTGCTGGGCTGGAAAGAATTCGAGATGGAAGTGGTCCGCGACAAGGCGGATAACGCGATCATCGTCTGCGCCATCGAGAATATCGACCCGATGGGCGTGCATACCGGCGACTCGATCACCATTGCCCCTGCCCTGACGCTGACCGATAAAGAATACCAGCTGATGCGCACCCATTCGATCAACGTGCTGCGCGAGATCGGCGTGGAAACCGGTGGTTCCAACGTGCAATGGGCGGTCAACCCCGCCGATGGCCGTATGGTCGTGATCGAGATGAACCCGCGCGTGTCGCGCTCCTCGGCGCTGGCCTCCAAGGCCACCGGCTTCCCGATCGCCAAGGTCGCGGCGAAACTGGCTGTGGGCTATACGCTCGACGAGCTGGATAACGACATCACCAAGGTCACGCCGGCGTCGTTCGAGCCGACCATCGACTATGTCGTCACCAAGATCCCGCGTTTCGCCTTTGAAAAATTCCCGGGCTCCGAGCCGTCGCTGACCACCGCGATGAAATCCGTGGGCGAGGCGATGGCCATCGGCCGTACCTTCCACGAGTCGCTGCAAAAGGCGCTGGCCTCGCTGGAAACCGGCCTGTCGGGCTTTGACGAGATCGAAATCGCAGGCGCGCCCGATAAGGCCGCTGTGGTCAAGGAAATCTCCAAACAGACCCCCGACCGCCTGCGTCTGATCGCGCAAGCCATGCGCCACGGGCTGACCAATGACGAAATCATCGCCGCGACCTCCTTCGACCCGTGGTTCCTTGACCGTATCCGCGAGATCATCGACGCCGAGGCCGATATCCGCAAGAACGGCCTGCCGATGGACGAGAAAGGTCTGCGCAAGATCAAGATGATGGGCTTCACCGATGCCCGCCTTGCGCAACTGACCGGTCGCACCGAAGGTCAGGTCCGCCGCGCGCGCCGCAACCTTGGCGTTGTGGCCTCGTTCAAGCGTATCGACACCTGCGCCGCCGAATTCGAAGCACAGACCCCCTATATGTATTCCACCTATGAAGCCCCCGCGATGGGCGATGTGGAATGCGAGGCGCGCCCCTCGGACCGCAAGAAAGTGGTCATTCTGGGTGGCGGTCCGAACCGGATCGGTCAGGGCATCGAGTTCGATTATTGCTGCTGCCATGCGTGTTTCGCGCTGTCGGATGCGGGCTACGAGACCATCATGGTCAACTGCAACCCCGAGACCGTCTCGACCGATTATGACACCTCGGACCGTCTCTATTTCGAGCCGCTGACGCTGGAACATGTGCTGGAAATCCTGCGCGTGGAGCAGGATAAAGGCACGCTACACGGCGTGATCGTGCAGTTCGGTGGCCAGACGCCGCTGAAACTGGCAAATGCGCTGGAAGCGGAAGGTATCCCGATCCTTGGCACCACGCCGGATGCGATCGACCTTGCCGAAGATCGCGAGCGTTTCCAGGCGCTGCTCAATGATCTGGGCCTGAAGCAGCCGGTCAACGGCATCGCGCATTCCGAGGCCGAAGCCTATGAGATTGCGGGCCGTGTGGGCTATCCGCTGGTGATCCGCCCGTCCTATGTTCTGGGTGGCCGCGCGATGGAGATCGTGCGCGATCTGGATCAGCTCAAGCGCTATATCAACACCGCCGTTGTGGTGTCGGGCGACAGCCCCGTGCTGCTCGACAGCTATCTGACCGGTGCCATCGAGATCGACGTCGACGCTCTGTCGGATGGCGAGACCGTCCATGTGGCAGGCATCATGCAGCATATCGAGGAAGCGGGCGTCCACTCGGGCGACTCGGCCTGCTCGCTGCCGCCCTACTCGCTGTCGAAAGAGATGATCGCCGAGCTGAAAGAGCAGACGGTGAAACTGGCGCTGGGTCTCAACGTCAAGGGTCTGATGAATGTGCAATTCGCGATCAAGGACGGCGTGATCTATGTGCTCGAGGTCAACCCGCGTGCCTCGCGTACCGTGCCCTTCGTGGCCAAGGCGACCGACTCGGCGATTGCGTCGATTGCGGCACGCCTGATGGCGGGCGAGCCGATGTCGGCCTTCCCCGAGCGCGCGCCCTATCCGGCGGATGCGGGCCCCGAAGACGACCTGCCCTTCGCAGACGAGATGACGCTGGCCGACCCGATCACCCCTTGGTATTCGGTAAAAGAAGCCGTGCTGCCCTTCGCCCGCTTCCCGGGTGTGGACACGCTGCTTGGTCCGGAAATGCGCTCGACCGGCGAGGTCATGGGCTGGGACCGCAACTTCCCGCGCGCCTTCCTGAAAGCGCAGATGGGCGCAGGCACCCAACTGCCGACCGAGGGCCGTGTGTTCATGTCGATCAAGGATGCCGACAAGTCGGAAGATCTGGCCTCGGCTGCCAAAGACCTGATCGCGATGGGCTTTGCGATCACCGCCACCCGCGGCACCGCCAAATGGCTGGCCGAGAAAGGCGTCGAAGCAGAGCTGATCAACAAGGTCTATGAAGGCCGCCCGAATATCGTGGACCGTATGAAAGACAGCCAGATCGCGCTCGTGTTCAACACGACCGAGGGCACGCAGTCGATCTCTGATTCACGTGAAATCCGCTCGGTCGCGCTTTATGACCATATCCCCTACTTCACCACGGCCGCCGGTTCCATCGCAGCCGTCGCCGCGATGAAGAGCCGCGCCGAAGGGGATGTGATCGTGCGTTCGCTGCAAGCCTAAGCAGCCCTGCATCCAGAAACGGGCGGCACTCCGGTGCCGCCTTTTTTATGACCTACTGCCTGTTCAACGCTTCACGATGTCCGGCCAAGGAGGGCGCGAAAACGGCCTTGGTACACGCTGCGACCTCTTCCCCGAGCCCCTGCCCGAGCGTCGCGAAATCTGCCGTCTCCGCCTCGGCCAGACGCGCCTTCCACGGGTTGGCCACGTGGTCGAAATAGGGGCGCATTTCGGTGTCGGAATGGTCCTGCGCCAATTCGGCCAGCAACAGATACCGCCCGTTATCAACCCGCGCCAATTCGCGCGCGGGGCTGCCGTAAAATCCGCTGATCACCCCCGGAAGGCGCATGGCCTCGGTCTGTTCAAGCCATGCCCCATAGGCCGACAGCGCCTCCAGACAGGTGGCGATCTGCTGGGCGCGCGGCTCTGCCCGCGACGGCCCGCCCAAGGCAAGCCCCGCCATCAGCATCAAGGCGCCATATCGTAAAAACATCTCTCCCTCCCGTCGTTTCGTGCCTCTCTCCCTGCCCGTCAGCATGCGCCGAAATGATGGACAAAAAATTGATAAACTCGGGTTTGTTTCCAAAATCAAAAAAGTGGGTTTGATCTGCATCAATGCGGCCCGTTGAACTTCGGCCTCATATTCACACCATTAAATATGAGGACCATTATGAGCTATTCAGACAAGATCTCCTCCATGCGCGGCGAGTTGCGGACAATGGCGCAGGCCATTCCGGACACAATGAAGGGGTTCCGCACCCTATCGGAGAATGTCGAGACAGGCGGCGTGCTTGATAAAAAGCAAAAAGAGATGCTCGCCTTGGGAATGGCGCTGGTACAAAGATGCGAGCCCTGCATCCTGTTCCATGTGGAAGCGTTCCGCAAAGCCGGTGGCACGCGCGAGGAACTGGGCGACGTGCTGGGCATGGCCATCCAGATGAGCGGCGGCCCGGGGGTCATGTATGCGGGCCACGCGCTGGCCGCATGGGACGAACTCGCAGGATAACGCGCATTCCGGATATATCATTGTCATTCCCCTTCACGGGGGGATGACATTTCCACAAAAATACGAGATTTTGGCCCCATCCCTTATGGAGATGGTCATGACCTCGATCCGAAAGCTGGTGGCCACGCTTGGCCTCGCTCTTTCTCTTGCAAGCTGTGGCAGCGGCCCGATGGTGGGCAAACTTGTCAACCCGAGCCCGCTCAACCCCGCCGATTACACAGCGCCCGGCATTCCGTTACAATTCGGCGACCGTTCCCCCCATCCGTGGGACGATCTCGCGCCTGCCAGCTATTCGGTCCACGGGATTGATGCGGCGCGCTATCAGGGGCTGGTCGACTGGCGGCGTGCCCGCAGCTCGGGCATCCGGTTCGCATGGCTCAAGGCCACCGAGGGCGGCGATTATATCGATCCGGGTTACGGGCTGAACGCCAAATCCGCCCGCTCGGCAGGCGTGGCCGTCGGGGCCTATCACTTCTATTATTTCTGCCGCACCCCGCAAGAGCAGGCGCGCTGGTATATCAACCGCGTCAAACGGGTTTCGGGCGATCTGCCCCCCGTTCTGGATATCGAGTGGAACCATCAGTCGAAGACCTGCCGCCGCTTCCCCAATCCCGAAACCGTGCGTGCCGAAATGCGCACGTTCCTCGATATCGTGACCGCCCATTACGGCACCCGTCCGGTGATCTATACCACGGTCGATTTCTGGCATGACAATGATCTGGAGCGGCTGGGCAATTATGATTTCTGGCTGCGCTCGGTCGCCGATCACCCGCGTGACCGCTATCCGGGCGTGCGCTGGACCTTCTGGCAATATACCGGCACCGGCATTGTGCCGGGCATCGGCGGCACGGTGGACCTGAACGCATTCGCAGGGTCTCCCACCGGCTGGGCCAACTGGTACACCGCCCGCCAGCAACCCTGATGTGAAAGGCCGCCCCGAGGGGCGGCCTTTTCCTTAGCCATTCATGCGGATACGCACGTTTTCAGGGTCATGCGGGCTGTCGACGGTGACTTCCGCCGGATAGTCCTGCCCCAAGATACGCACACTTAGCTTGGTGCCCGGCTCGGCCAGATCGGGGCGCACATAGCCCATGCCGATCTGCTTGCCGAAGGCCACCGAATAGCCGCCCGAGGTCAGACGCCCGACTTTCTCGCCATCCAGCTTGATCGCCTCACGGCCCCATGTATCGGCATCCTCCGGCCCGTCGATCAGCAGGGTGACACACATCGCGCGGATCCCCTTGTCCAGCATCGCCTGCTTGCCGGTGAAGTCTTTCTCCAGATCGACAAAGCGGTTGAGACCGGCTTCCAGCGGAGTGGCATCGCGGCCCAGCTCGTTGCCGAAGGCGCGGTAGGATTTCTCCTGACGCAGCCAGTTCTGGGCCCGAGCACCGACCAGCTTCATGCCGTGCTTGGCACCTGCTTCGTTGAGCGCCTTCCACAGGTAACGCGAGAATTCGATGGGGAAGTGCAATTCCCACCCCAATTCGCCGGTATAGGCCACGCGGACCGCACGCACAGGGCACATGCCCAGCTCGATGTTGCGCATCGACAGCCACGGGAAGCGCTTGTTCGACAGCACGGTTTCAGGCTCGGCATCCACGACAAGCTCGTTGAGGATCGCACGGGCATTGGGTCCTGCCAGCGCGAAGACACCCCATTGCGTGGTGATGTCGTGGATGTCGAGGTAATCACCGCCCGCTGCGCGGAAATCCTCGGCCGATTTCTTGAGGTAGTCGACGTCGTAATCCGTCCATGCACCGGCGGAGATCAGGTAATATTCCTCCTCGGCCAGACGCACGATGGTATATTCGGTGCGGGTCGTGCCTGCGGGGGTCAGCGCATAGGTCAGGTTGATGCGGCCCACTTTCGGCAGCTTGTTGCAGGTGAACATATCAAGGAAGGCCGTCGCACCGGGGCCACGCACCAGATGTTTGGTGAAGGCGGAGGCGTCGATCAGACCAGCCGTATTGCGGATCGCCTCGGCTTCTTCCTTGGCATATTGCCACCATGCCCCACGGCGGAAAGACCGCGACTCATGGTCGAAATTCGAGGGCGCATCTTTCGGACCGTAGTAGTTGGGACGTTCCCAACCGTTGACCTGACCCATCTGCGCGCCCTCAGCGATCTGGGCGTCATAATTCGGCGTGGTGCGCAGCGGACGGGCGGCTTCACGCTCTTCATCGGGGTGGTGCAGGATGAAGACGTGCTCGTAGCATTCCTCGTTCTTCTTCACCGCCCATTCATTCGTCATCCACTGGCCATAACGTTTGGGATCCAGCGAGGCCATGTCGATCTCGGCCTCCCCTTCCACCATCATCTGCGCCAGATAATAGCCGGTGCCACCTGCGGCAGTGATGCCGAAGGAGAAGCCCTCGGCCAGCCACATATTGCGCAGACCCGGCGCCGGACCCACCAGCGGGTTGCCATCGGGGGTATAGCAGATCGGGCCGTTGAAATCGTCTTTCAGGCCAGCGGTCTCGGTGGTCGGGATCCGGTGGATCATCGACATATATTCTTCCTCGATCCGCTCCAGATCCAGCGGGAAGAGATCGGCACGGAAGGTATCGGGCACGCCATGGCGGAAGCAGGCCGGAGCGCCACGCTCATAGGGGCCAAGGATCCAGCCGCCGCGTTCTTCACGCACATACCACTTGCTGTCGGAATCGCGCAGCACGGGGTGCTCGGGGTTGCCTGCCTCGCGGTAGGCCAGCAGCGCCGGATCGGGCTCGGTCACGATGAACTGGTGTTCCACCGGAATCGCGGGGATCTTGATACCCAACAGCTGCGCGGTACGCTGCGCGTGGTTGCCGGTTGCGGTGACAACATGCTCGGCATGGATATCGACCATCTCGCCCGAGCCCACAAGGTTGCCGCCCTTATCGACCATCTTCTCAAGCGTCACGATCCATTCCGAACCGGTCCACTTATAGGCATTGACCTGCAGCTTGCGCACGATCTCGACGCCGCGCTGGCGCGCGCCCTTGGCCATGGCCTGGGTCACATCGGCGGGGTTGATATAGCCGTCCTGCGGGTGGAAGAGCGCGCCGATCAGGTCGTCGGTATTCAGCAGCGGCCAGCGGTCCTTCATCTCCTTGGGGGTCAGGAACTCGTGGTAGACATCGGCCGTTTCAGCGATCGAGCTATAGAGCAGATATTCGTCCATCCGCTCTTGGGTCTGAGCCATACGCAAGTTGCCGCAGATCGAGAAGCCCGCGTTCAGACCGGTCTCGGCCTCAAGCGTCTTGTAGAAATCCACCGAGTATTTGTGGATATGGGTCGTCGCATAGCCCATGTTGAACAGCGGCAAGAGGCCCGCCGCGTGCCAGGTAGAGCCTGCGGTCAGCTCGTCGCGCTCGACAAGCATCACATCCTTCCAGCCCGCCTTGGCAAGGTGGTAGGCGATCGAACAGCCGACGGCGCCGCCACCGACGACCAAAGCTTTGACATGGGTTTTCATGGGGGCATCTCCTGTTGGCCTTTCACCCATTTCTGGCAGAAGCCCAAATCTTCGGAGCGCCGCGCCCGACCTTTGGCGGCAAAAAACGACACGGCGCCCTGTCGCGGGCGGCGATATATGGCACGGATCGCGTTTACCAATGGTTCATGAATCTGTCGCGCGGAAGGTAGGGAGAGGTTATATCAAACTTATCACAATTCGTTAGTAGCCTCTTAACCATTGAGCCCCCCATGTCCCTGTCGAGCTATCTCTCCGGACTGCTGAGTTATTTCTTCAAGCTCTGGCTCAGCCAGCAGAACAGCCCCTCCGCGCAGCAAGCGGGCACAGCCCAACCAAGCGGCGCGGTTTCCGCATCGTCTCAGGCGGCAGCGACACAGGGCATGACCAGCGCGGGCACGATGGCGCCGCAAAGCGCCGCACCGACGGAAACGACCCAGATCGGGCTTGTCGTCGAATCCGCCCTGCGCGGCGAGACCGCCATCCCGCCGCAAGACAGCGCGACATATCCCAAAAGCGCCCCTGCCCTGCCCACGCCCCCCTCTGCCACCGCCCAGCCGCAGCCCCCCGGTGCGGACATCCTGCCCGCGACGGGGCTCGGCCTTGGCCTGAGCCGCAGCATCGCGGAGAATGCCGTTACCGTGCCGCTGGATGCCGACCTTCAGGATCAGGCCAGCGCGGTCTTTGCCCAGATGGGCTATGGCACCGGAAACGAAAGCCGCGCCCGTGCCTACGCGCAGGCCCGCATTGTGGCCACACGACAGGAAAACCTTATCGAGCGGCTGCGCCAGACCGCCGAAAGCTTCCTGCCTGCCGCACAAAGCCACACCGCGTCCAACCGCCTCAGCCAGACGCAGGCCGCCAAGCTTTACGAAGCGCTCAGCCCGATCTTTGCCGATGCGTTCTCGTCAATGGCGCGCGGCGGGACGCAAGTCTTCGATGCGCAGGGGTTGGTGTCCAGCCAGTTGCGCATGCAGCTTTAGAACCCCATCGGCGGGTTCCCTCTCAAGCCCCCAATATCACTGAATTTTTTGTGACCCATCCCGATGGACCCGAAAAGGGGAGGTCGGGGTTTCCCTCTTCACACAGCGAGGCGAACCTGTTCCGGCCTCCGAGAATGAAGAGGGAGAAGACATATGAAAAAGCTTCTTGCAACCACCGCAATCACCGTTATGGCCGCCCTGCCGGTCATGGCACAATCCAACGCGACCGCAGGCACCGATATGGCCCCCAAGGCCAGTGCGGGCAAGGCCAGTGCGGGGGCCAGCGCCGAGACTGCGGGTAAAACATTCTTTGCCTCGGTGCCGGATGCCGTCATGGCGTCGGATTTCATCGGTAAGCGTGTCTACGCGACAGCCGAAAAGACCACCGATATCACCGCACAGAGCGATATGGATGACATTGGCGAAGTCAGCGATGTCGTGATCGGCATGCGGGGCGATGTCGAGGCTGTGCTGATTGATGTGGGCGGCTTCCTCGGTATTGGCGAGAAAACTGTGGCGGTCAATCTGGATGCCCTGCAGATTGTGCCCAATGGCGATAATGCCGACGAATACCGTCTGGTCATGCAAGGCGACAAGGGCGCGCTTGAGACGGCTCCGGCCTATGATCCCGCGATGGACAGGATGGACCATGCCGCCGCCACGACCGGCAGCAGCATGAAAGCTGCGGGCAATGATGTCGCGGATGCCGCACATTCGGCCGCCGGTTGGACAAAGGATAAGGCCGCCGCTGCCGGTGCCGCCGTTTCGGGCGCAGCAAGCGAGGCGGCCGACTGGACCAAGGATAAGACCGCTCAGGCCGGCTCTGCGATGGAAAAGGCCGGCGATGACATGTCGCAGGCCGCCGATCATACCAAAGCGGATATGAAATCCGCAGCGGATACGCCGGCCAATCCCGATGGCACCCCGATCACCGACTGGACGCAGATAACGGCGCAGGATCTGAACGGGCAGCCGGTTTACGGCCCCAATGACGAAACCATCGGCAAGGTCAGCGATGTGGTGACCGATGCGGGTCAGGGCGTGACCAAAGTCATCGTCAATGTCGGCGGCTTCCTCGGTCTGGGCGCGAAATCCGTTGCGCTGACGCCGGACCAGATGGAAGTCACCAAGGGTGAGAAAGGCCTGTCGATCCACGTGGCCGCCACGCAGGACGAGCTGGAGCAGATGCCCGAATATACCGGCTGACCCCACCCGCCTCTCACGACAAAACGAAGGCCCGGAGACAGCTCCGGGCCTTTCCCATATGCGCCCTGAGGGCGCGCATCTTGGGCCGGACCGGCTTGGGCCTCAGGGCTGCGTGACAGCAGGCGCATAGTCCCAGACGGACAACCGCACCGGCGCACCATCCGCCTTCTGTGCCCAGCGGGCCACAGAGGGCAGCACGAAACGTTGTTGCGATACCAGTCGCGCCTGACAGGCCACACCATCGGCGGGAAGTGCGGCACGGCTTGGCACCGTATCCCCAAGATCACGTTCGACCGTCACCAGACGCAGCGGATGGTGCGGGCAGGTCTGCAGGGCATCATCGCGCACCCGTTGATCGCGCAGACCGACCATCCCCAGCAGCCAGCTATCTCCCGTGATCACTTCCGCCTGCGCGCGATCGGCCATCGCGCCGACCCGCGCGGCCAGCTCGGGGGCATCGGCATTCAGCCGCGACGGCATCAGGCCGCGCGTCACGCCCAGACCGGCCAGCACCACCAGACCAAGCGCCAGCGCAGTCCAGCCCATTGCCCGCCCCGCCACCTCGGGCGCCCTGCGATAGGCCCAAAGCGCGACCGCTATCGTGAAGCAGATCGACAGGGGCAGAAGCCAGCGCGGGCTGAGACGGGTGATCCCGATCCCCAGCGCCGCCCCCAGAATAAGCAGCGCCGCCAGACCACACAGGCCAAACAGCGCCTGAATGACCATATCCAGTCGGGCGTTCTGCAGCCCCTTTGGCCTGCGGCGCAGGAAAATGGCCATCGCAGCCCAGAACAGCAGGCACAGGATCACCGCACCCAGCTCGCCCCCCAACACCGCCAGAACCGCAGACTCGTCGCCACGATAGAACTTGCCACCCGAGGCCGTCGCAGCGGCCGGATGGCTGACCATCCACCAAAGCGGCAGCCCCTCGATACAGGCGGCGATGCCTGCCGCCAGTACCAGCCGCCCGATACGCAAAGGCCGGAACCCCGCCCGCGCGGGCCGCAAAACCAACAGCACCAGAATGGCAGGTACGATCATCAGATAGATATTGGCCTTTGAAAGACAGGCCAGCCCGAAGACCACGCCCAGCACGCCGTAATCGCGCCAGCGCCCACGATCGAGCACGGCGGCATAGGCCCAGATAAGCGCGGTGGTTGCAGCGATCACCGCAACCGAATGTGTCAGGCTGCGTTGCGCCTCCCACATCAGATCGGGCAGAAGCGCAAGTGACAGCCCCGCCACGGCGCCTGCCGCCCGATCACCGGTCAGCCGCCGGAGCCCCGCCACCGCCAGACAGGCCGCCAGTGCCAGCAAGGCGAATTTGGCTGCCGCAATCGAGGCGACCGACAGGCCGAACAGGTCGAAGACAAGGCTCTGATACCAGTTATAGACCGGAAACTGCGGCCCGTAGCCAAGCGCCAGATCCTGCGCGCGCAGCACCATCTCGGCCTCGTCCAGTTCCAGCCCCGGCCCGCAAAAGAGCCGCACCAGAAAACCAAGTGTAAAATACAGAACGAGCGCGAGATAAACTGCGCGCTCGTTTTGAAGAAATCGGGTCATGAAGGCTCACAGCATTGAGGGCAGAACCTGATCCGGCGGGCGGTGCCCGTCGGCAAAGGTCTTGATGTTGATCAACACCTTTTCCCCCATCTCGACGCGGCCTTCAATCGTCGAAGACCCCATATGCGGCAGAAGCACGACATTGGGCAGCTCACGCAGGCGTGGGTTGATCTCGGAGCGCCCTTCGAAGACATCAAGACCGGCACCGGCAATCTCGCCCGCGCGCAACATCCGCGTCAGGGCGTTTTCGTCGATCACCTCGCCGCGCGAGGTATTCACCACCACCGCCGAGGGCTTCAACAGCTTGAGACGGCGCGCATTCAGCAGATGGAAGGTCGAAGGCGTATGCGGACAGTTGACCGAGATCACATCGACGCGGCTGACCATCTGGTCGAGGCTTTCCCAATAGGTCGCCTCCAGCGCCCCCTCGATCTCGGGACGCAGACGGCGGCGGTTGTGATAATGGATCTGCATGCCGAAGGCACGCGCCCGCCGCGCCACCGCCTGCCCGATCCGGCCCATGCCCAGAATGCCCAGACGCTTGCCGCCGATTCGACCGCCCAGATAGGCGGTGGGCGACCAGCCCTCCCAGCGGCCCGACTGCATCACCGCAAGACCTTCGGGGATCCGCCGCGTGACCGCCAGAATCAGCGCCATCGTCATATCCGCCGTATCGTCGGTCACCACACCGGGCGTATTGGACACCAGAATACCGCGCTGACGGGCGGTGGCGACATCGATATGATCCACCCCTGCCCCGAAATTCGCGATCAGTTTCAAGGTGTCGCCCGCCTGCGCCAGCATATTGGCGTCGATCTTGTCGGTCAGGGTCGGCACCAGAACATCGGCACGCTTCATCGCGGCCACAAGTTCGTCGCGCGTCATCGGCGCATCCGTATCGCGCAGCTCGACATCAAACAGTTCTTTCATCCGGGTCTCGACAACCTCGGGCAACCGTCGCGTGACAACAACACTCAGTCGTTGGATCGGCATGGTCTGCTCTCCCCCTCTTCCAACTCTCCGTCCTTACAGGCAAACTGCGCCTCAAGGGTCAAAGATACAAGACCCGCCGAGGCAGAAAATGGCAAAAACAGCTATATCATCGCAATTATGTTGCGCGATGATCTCATTAACCTATGGGTAGCAAGCACATGATTACGAAACGGGCAACCTTGCGCGCGATCTTCCTGACGATCCTTTCGGCCAGCTTCCTGACCTTCGTCTACGGGCATTATTCCCATGCGCAGGAATCACCGGAGGAAAGCGCGCTTTTGTCCGAGGAGGATAACGGCCCTACCCCCGAGATGGATCTGGCGCCTGAAGGGGCCGATGCGGGCAAGACCAAACTCGGTTCAGCCACCAACCTGCCCATTCCGCGCTATGTCTCGCTGAAGACCTCGACCGGCAATGTGCGCCGAGGCCCCTCCCTGTCGCACCGGATCGACTGGGTCTTCAAACATCGGGGCATGCCGCTGAAGATCACCGCCGAATACGGCAACTGGCGGCGGATCGAAGACCGTGACGGCGCGGGGGGCTGGGTCCATTATGCGCTGATCTCGGGGGTCCGCACCGTGGTCATCCAAGAGGATATGGCGCTTTTGCATGCGAAGCCCGATGACAATGCCGCCATCACCGCGCGCGCGGAATCCGGTGCCATCCTGCATCTGGGCAAATGCACCCATGACTGGTGCGAGATCCGTGCGGAAGGCGCGGAAGGCTGGGTGCGCAAAACCGAAATCTGGGGCGTCGATCCCGACGAAATTCGCGACTAGCGCCTTTACCGGTCTGTCAGGTTGGGCTAGGTCTGCCGCGCAGGGAGATAGCTGATCGGCCAAAAGAGGGCCTGCCCCATGTATGATTCTGAAAGCGTGAAACTTAACAGCTCTGCGGGGCTGGCCTCGGTGGCCGTGGCGATGGTGCTGGTGGGGCTGAAGGCATGGGCGCTATGGCAGACAGGGGCAGTGTCTATCGGGGCCTCTCTGGCCGATAGCGCGATGGACCTGCTGATCTCGGTTCTGGGCCTGATCACCATCCTCTACGCCGCCAAACCCGCCGATCATGACCATGCCTTCGGCCACGGCTCTGCCGAAGATCTCGTCTCGTTGGGGCAGGCGCTTTTTGTGGCGGCCTCTTCCGGCATCATCATCTGGACAGCCGTCGAACGCTTGCTGATGCCCGCGGCCAGCTACAAGCTGGAGGCCGAGGGCACCGGCATCGCCATCATGATCTTCTCGGTCCTTCTCACGCTTGTTCTGGTCTGGTGGCAGGGGCGTGTGGCCAAGAGCACCGGCAATAAGGTCGTTGCAGCAGACCGGCTGCATTATGTGGGCGATATGATCCCCGCCCTTGGGGCGGTCTTCGCGCTCTGGGCGTCAAAATCGCTTGGCTGGCACAAGGTCGATGCGGTGGTGGCGCTGCTGGCGGCGCTGGTGATGCTCAAAGGCGCGTGGACCATTGGCACCGGCGGCTGGAACGCCCTGATGGACGGGGCTGTTGCCCCCGAGATCGTCAAGAACATCCGCCATATCGCCAGCACCCATCCGGGCGTGCGCGCGTTCCACGACCTGAAAACGCGCACTGCGGGGGCCACGATGTTCGTGCAGCTGCATGTCGAACTGGATGGGGAGCAGACGCTAGAGGACGCGCATGAGATTGCGGCCCGCCTCAAGCACAAGATCATCGACACCTATCCCAATGCGGATGTCATCATCCATAAGGATGTCTGGCGCTCTGGTAAATAGGGGCAGGCCCGCAAGCCCGCCCACCTATATGGCGCCCCTTGGGGTCAGACCTTATCCAGCAGACCACGGCCCTTCAGCAGAGCCTCGACCCCCGGCATCCGGCCACGGAAACCCTTGTAGAGCGTCTCGGCCTCTTGCGAGCCCCCTTTCGACAGGATCCAGTCTTCCAGCTTTTCGGCCATCGCCGGATCGAAGGGGCCGCCGGCTTCCTCGAAGGCCTCGAAGGCATCGGCATCCATGACCTCGGACCACATATAGCTGTAATAGCCCGCGCTATAGCCATCGCCCGAGAAGACATGCCCGAAATGCGGCGCCGCATGGCGCATACGGATCGCATGGGGCATGCCGATGTCTGCCAGAACCTCCGCCTGACGGGCCAGCGCATCTTTGGGGGCAGCCCCCTCGTGGAAGTCCAGATCGACCAGCGCCGAGGCCAGATATTCCACCGTCGAGAAGCCCTGATCATAGGTGGCCGCTGCCTTCAGCTTGTCCTGCAGCTCCTGCGGGATGGCCTCGCCCGTCTGATAGTGGCGAGCGTGTTTTTGCAGCACCTCCGGCACATCCAGCCAGTGCTCGTAAAGCTGGCTCGGCAGTTCGACGAAGTCCCGCGCGACCGAGGTGCCCGAGATGAATTCATAGGTCACATCCGACAACATCTGATGCAGCGCATGGCCGAATTCATGGAACAGGGTCCGCGCGTCATCATGGCTAAGAAGCGTGGGATCGCCCTTGGCGAAGTTGCAGACATTCATCACGATCGGGCGCGTATCCCCGCCCAGCTTCTTCTGCGAGCGCATCGCCGTGCACCAAGCGCCCGAGCGTTTGGACCCGCGTGCATGGTAATCACCCAGGAAGACCGCGATATGCTGGCCCCTGCGGGTCACCTCCCAGCCGCGCACATCCTCGTGGTAGAAAGGCCCCTCCATCGGAGTGAATTCCAGCCCGAACAAACGGTTGGCCACATCAAAGGCCGCGCCAATCATCGCATCCAGCGAGAAATAGGGCTTTAGCGCCTCTTCATCGAAGTCGAATTCCGCCACACGGCGTTTTTCGGAATAATAGCGCCAGTCCCAAGGTTCTAGCGGACCATTGGTGCCATCGCGATGCAGCATCTCGGTCAGCACCTCGGCATCGGCCTCGGCCGCTGCCTTCGCAGGCCCCCAGACGCCCATCAGAAGGTCGCGCACCTTCTCGGGGCTGCCCGCCATCTCGGTTTCCAGCTTATAGGCCGCGAAGCTGTCATAGCCCAAAAGCTTGGCGCGTTCTTCGCGCAAGGCAAGGATCTCGTCCAGCAGCGCGGTATTGTCGGTCTCATTGCCATTGGCCCCCCGCGCGGTCCACGCCTCATAGGCAATCCGGCGCAAATCCCGATTGTCGGAAAACTGCAAGAAAGGCACCACGAGCGAGCGCGACAGCGTCAGCACGGGGCCGTCTTCCTCGCGGTCCTTGCCCGCGGCCCGCGCCGCCGCCGCCAGCGAGGCCGGAAGCCCCGCCAGATCCTCTTCGGTCAAAGGATGCGACCACGCACGCTCATCCGCCAGAAGGTTCTGCGAGAACTGGGTGTAAAGCACCGCCAGACGCGATTTGATCGCGGTCATCCGCTCGGCCTCGGCCCCTGTCAGCGCGGCTCCGGCACGGATGAACATGCGGTGATAGAGCTCCAGCATCCGGTCCTGTTCGGCGCTCAGACCCAGCGTCTCCCGCGCGCGCCACAGCACGGCGATCCGCTGGTAGAGCGTTTCGTTCATGATGATTTCCGACGAAAAGGCCGACATCTTGGGCGCCAGCTCGCGCATCAGGGCCTCACGCGCAGGCGTGCTATCGGCGCCCGAGACGGTGTAGAACAGCCCCGCGACACGGTTGAGCAGCTCTTCGGCCTCTTCCAGCGCCTCGATCACATTGGCAAAGGTCGGCGGTTCGGGGTTGGCGGCAATGGCGGCGATATTGGCGCGAGCAACGGTCAGGCCGGTCTCGATGGCGGGGCCGAACTGGTCATCCTCCATCTGCGCAAAAGGTGGCAGGGAAAACGGGCCGGTCCAATCGGACAGAAGCGGATTTGTCATGCAGATCTCCTTTCCAAGGAAGCTAGGCGCTTGGTTCGGCTATGGAAAGGGGCTGCTTCAAATGCCGTGAGGTTTTCCCCCGCAGATCGCGCAATCGGGAGCGCGGGTCAGTTTGATGCGGCGATTTTCACCCCAGAGGATATCGACCATCTGCAAAGACCCGCGCAGGCTTTGGCCCGCCCCCGTGATCTCCTTGATCGCCTCGGCGGCCATATGCGCGCCCAGAACACCCGGCAAAGCGCCAATGACGCCCGCCTCGGCACAGCTGGGCGCAAGCCCTTCGGCGGGCGGTTCGGGGAAGACACAGGCAAAACACGGCGCACCACGGGCCGGATCATAAAGCGACAGCTGCCCCTCCCATTGCGTGATCGCGCCTGACAAAAGCGGCACACGGGCCGTGACACAGGCCTGATTGACCAGATAGCGGGTCGGGAAATTATCGCACCCGTCAATCACCAGCTGACAGTTTTCGAACATATCAGCCGCCATTTCCGCCGTCAGACGCGCCTCGATTGGCAGAATTTCAACATCGGGGTTTTGCGCCATAAGCCAGCGGGCCGCCACCGCCACCTTGGGCTGGCCGATATCGGCTTCGGTATAGATCACCTGCCGCTGCAGGTTCGACCGCGACACAAGGTCATCATCGACCACCGTGATCCGGCCCACTCCAGCGGCCGCCAGATACATCAGCACAGGCACGCCAAGCCCGCCTGCGCCCACCACAATCACATGCGCCTCCTTCAACCGCCGCTGGCCCGTGCCGCCCACCTCACGCAGAAGGATATGGCGCATGTAGCGTTCCAGCTCGCGGTCGGAGAAGGCCGCCATTCAGCCGATACCCGTCGAGCCAAAGCCCCCCGCACCGCGCGCGGTATCGGACAGGGTCTCGACCTCGGTCACGTCAAAGCGATGCACTTGCGCGATCACCGCCTGCGCGATCCGGTCGCCATGCGAGATACGGAACGGCACCTTGCCCAGCAGCATCAGCCCGATCTGCACCACGCCGCGATAATCCTCATCCACCGTGCCGGGGCTATTGGGGATGATGAACCCGTGCTTCAGCGCCAGACCCGAACGCGGACGGATCTGCATCTCGGTCCCTGCGGGCAGCTCCACATGGAAACCCGTCGAGATAAATTCGAACTGCCCGGGCTCGAAGGTGATCGGCCCGTCGGGCAGAAAGGCGCGCAGGTCCATACCCGCCGCACCGGCGGTTGCGTAGCTGGGCAGGGGCAGGTCCAGATTGCCCTCGGCGCGTTTGAAGCGGATTTCCATCGTCATTCCTTCGTCGTCAAAGCGGAAGCGATGCGCTGCGCCAGACGGCGGGCGACCTCTTCCTTGGCAAGGCGCGGCCAGGTCTCGGGACCCTGCGCATCAATAATCGTCACGGCGTTTTCGGAGCCGCCCATGATACCGGTTGCAGGGCTGACATCATTGGCCACGATCCAGTCGCAGCCCTTGCGCGCCCGCTTGACGGTCGCGTGCTCCATAACCTTTTCCGTCTCGGCTGCAAAGCCCACCACCAAGGCGGGCCGCCCCTCGGGCATCTGCGAGACCTGCGCCAGAATATCGGGGTTCTCACCGAATTCGAGCGCGGGTGCGCGGCCCGTGCCGTCCTTCTTCATCTTCTGCTGACCGGCATTGAGCACATGCCAATCGGCCACGGCGGCGGCACAGACCGCCGCATCGGCAGGCAGCGCCTCTTGCACGGCTGTCTGCATCTGCCGCGCGGTCTCCACCCGTACCACCTTCACACCCGCGGGCGGCGGCACCGAGGCAGGCCCCGTGACAAAGGTGATCTGCGCGCCCAGATCACGCAAAGCACAGGCCAGCGCCGTCCCTTGCGCGCCCGAGGAGCGATTGGCGATATAGCGCACCGGATCGATTGGCTCATGTGTCGGCCCCGAGGTCACCACGATATGGCGGCCCGAAAGCGGCCCCTCGGTTAGCGCGGCACGGATCGCGGCGATAATCTCGGCAGGGTCACTCATGCGCCCCTCTCCGAATTCTCCACAGGCCATCGGCCCTTCGACAGGCCCGACAAAGCGCACCCCATCGGCCTGAAGCTGCCGGATATTGCGCTGTGTCGCGGGATGGTCCCACATGCGTACATTCATCGCGGGCGCAATCAGCACGGGCTTATCGGTCGCCAGAAGCAGCGTCGAGGCCAGATCATTGGCCAGCCCCTGCGCCATCTTCGCCATCAGATCGGCGGTGGCGGGCACCACGACCAAGAGATCGGCATTGCGCGACATCTGGATATGGCCGATCTCGGCCTCGCGCGAGACGTCGAACAGATCTTGATGCGCGGGCTCTCCGGCCACCACCGACAGGGTCAACGGCGTCACGAATTCGGCGCCCGCCTTAGTGACGATCGGCGTCACCGCACAGCCCTCGGCGCGCAGGGCACGGATCATCTCGGGCACTTTGAAGGCCGCGATGCCGCCACCGATGATCAAAGCAATGCGTTTGCCGTTCAGCATGATCTTTCTCCGCAGAAAACGGCCTTCAGATCTAAGCCACCTGCCCCAGCCGTGCAAGCACCCGCAGATGCCACGCCATTCACGAACTCCCCCGCCAAAGAAAAGCCCGACGCAAGCGCCGGGCCAAGTTCAACAGGGAGAACGTAAAAGGGAGTCACTGATTACGACGGAGAAATCCGGACGGTCAGGCAAAATAGCTCTGCACCTCGGTCCCGTGCATCTCGAGACTTTTGCGCATTTTGCCAAAGGCCTGCGCTTCAAGCTGGCGAATACGCTCTTTCGACAGACCCAGCTCCTGGCCAAGGCTTTCAAGCGTGCGGGGATCCTCGATCAGACGGCGCTCGCGGATGATGTAACGCTCGCGCTCGGTCAGGCGGCCCATCGCCTCGCCCAGCCACGCCCGCAACGTGATACCGTCCTGATTGGCGGAAACGCTGCCCTCGGTATCGGCGTTTTCATCTTCCAGCGTGTCGACCCATTCGCGCCCCTCATCCTCGGAGGATTGCGTGGCGTTCAACGAGAAGTCACTGCCCGAAAGACGACCTTCCATCATCTCGACATCGGCCAGCGGCACGCCGATTTCCTCGGCCACGCGCTTGCGCAGGCTGGCTGCATCGATTTTGCCGCCCTCGGCCTCGACCTCGCGTTCGATCTGCGCCTGCACGCGGCGCATATTGAAGAACAAGGCTTTTTGCGAGGAGGTCGAGCCGGTGCGCACCATCGACCAGTTGCGCATCACGAATTCCTGGATCGAGGCCTTGATCCACCACACGGCATAGGTCGAGAACCGCACACCACGTTCGGGGTCGAATTTCTCGGCGGCTTTCATCAGACCAAGGCTGGCCTCCTGGATCAGATCGTTCATCGGGGCCCCGTAGCGGCGGAACTTGGCCGCCATCGAGATCGCCAGACGCATATAGGCATTGATCAGACGATGAAGGGCCACCTCGTCACGGCTCTCGCGCCATGCTTTCGCCAATTCCAGCTCGGTCTCCGCATCCAGAAACTCGGCCTTCATCGCGCGGCGCGGCAGGGTTTCATCGGTCATACCATCGAGTGCCATCATCTATCTCCCGATCCTGAGCGAGACTGGCGCCCGCATTCAAATCCGTTTCATGATCAGACAATGCACCGGCAGCGAAACGGTTCCGTGAAACTGGAAAAGATTTTTAACCTTTTCGGGAAAATCACGCCGATTTTCCCAAAACGACGGCAATTTTTCTTTTAACGTCAGACCTCTAGACACATTCCTGTGGGTCAAGCCTTGCCAGCAGGAAAAATCCTCTGCATCGGCGTCTTCCGGCGCGTAACGCAACCATTGCGCGAAAGTCGATTGTCTTTACACTCGGCATATCGCCATCCGCCAAGGGGCATCTTATGGTTGCAACGATTTACACCACAGCCTTCGAAGGCGTGGAGGCTCTGCCTGTCGAGATCCAATGCGCCCTTTCGCCAGGATTGCCGGGCTTTTCCATTGTCGGCCTGCCGGACAAGGCCGTCAGCGAAGCGCGTGAACGCATTCGGGCCGCGCTGGGGGCTTTGGCCATCGCGCTGCCGCTGGAACGGATCACTGTCAATCTGGCACCGGCGGATCTCCCCAAAACCGGAGCGCATTACGACCTGCCCATTGCGCTGGCGTTACTGGCGGCAATGGGGATTATCCCCAAGGAGGAGGCGGCGCAGGTGGTGGCGATTGGCGAGCTGTCTCTGGACGGGCGGCTGGTCGCGGTGCCCGGCGCATTGCCCAGTGCCATGACTGCGGCCGCCCATGACCGCGTGCTTCTATGCCCCGCCGCCTGCGCCTCGGAGGCAGCTTGGGGGGGAAAGGATCTGGTCTTTGCCGCCGCGCATCTGGATGCGATGGTGCGTCATCTGTCGGGGGCTGCGCCGCTGGTACCAGCCGTCCCTGCCAATGCGCAAACCGACGCCCCGCGCTATGATCTGACAGACGTGAAGGGGCAGGAACGCGCCCGCCGCGCGTTGGAAATCGCCGCCGCCGGTCGCCATCACCTGCTGATGGTCGGGCCACCGGGCGCGGGCAAATCCATGCTGGCGCGCTGCCTGCCCGGCATCATGCCCCCGCTGACACCGGCAGAGGCGCTCGAGACCTCGGTCATCCAGTCGGTGGCGGGGCAGTTGCCCGAGGGCGGGCTGTCGCGCGCGGCCCCCTATCGTGCGCCACATCATACGGCCTCGAAAGCGGCTCTTACGGGGGGCGGGCGCGGGGCCGCACCGGGAGAGATGAGCCTTGCGCATAACGGGGTGCTGTTTCTGGACGAACTGCCCGAATTCCAGCGCGATGTGCTGGAGACCCTGCGCCAGCCGATGGAAACCGGCGAGGTCAGCGTTGCGCGTGCCAATGCGCATCTCACCTATCCCAGCCGTTTTCTGGCGGTGGCGGCGGCCAACCCGTGCCGCTGCGGCCATCTGGGCGACCCCGCCCGCGCCTGTGCCCGTGCGCCCGATTGTGGTGCCGATTATCTGGGGAAACTGTCGGGGCCGCTGCTGGACAGGTTCGACCTGCGCATCGAGGTGCCCCCTGTGGCCTATACAGAGCTTGCCGCCCGCCCCGCCGGCGAACCAAGCGCCCGCGTTCTGGCACGCGTGACGCAGGCCCGTCAGGCACAGGCTGCGCGCTATGCCGCCTGTCCCGAGATCCGCGCCAATGCCGATGTCAGCGGCGTCTTGCTGGACACGGTGGCCCGCCCCGATGCCGAAGGGGCCGCCCTGCTGGAAAAGGCCGCGCAGCGCCTACGGCTTTCGGCGCGGGGCTATCACCGCATCCTGCGCGTGGCCCGCACGATCGCCGATCTGGAGGGCACAGAACCTATCCGCAAGGCGCATCTGTCCGAGGCCATCAGTTACCGGCTGTTGTTCGGGGGGCCGCAGACCATGCGCGGCGAATGAAGCGCGACAGGTCCTCGATCGCCTCTTCCGCCTCGGGCAGGTAGCGGGCGAACATCTGCCAGACATGCGGCGTATCGGGCCAGCTCTGCACTGTCACCTCCACCCCGAAACCGCGCAGACGGTCCGCCATGCGCAGACTGTCATCGCACAGAATTTCAGTCAGGGAGTGCTGGATCAGAACCGGCCCTGCCCCCTCGAAGCGCGAATAAAGCGGCGAGACCTGCGGATCTTCCGGATCCATCCCCGCCAGCAGACAGTCAACCAGCGTGCCAAACTGCTCTGGCGGCAGGATCGGGTCGGCCTCGGCATTGTCGCGCATGGACGCGCCCTGCCCCGTCAGATCGGTCCAGGGCGACATCACACAGGTCGCGCCGGGCGGCGTACCACGCGCACAAAGCGCCGCCAGCAGCACAAGCGCCAGCCCCCCGCCCGCACTATCTCCCACAATCGCGATACGGTCGGGGCGAAAGCCTTTGGCCAGCAACCCGTCCCATGCCGCCAGCGCATCTTCCGGTGCCGCAGGCAGGGGATGGTCGGGGGCCAGACGGTATTCGGGCAATACCACCTCGCAGCCCAGATGCCGCGAGATCTCTCCGGCCAGCCCGCGGTAATGCCATGCCGACCCCGCCAGATAGGCCCCGCCATGCAGATACAGCACGACATGATCGTAATCGGTGATCGCCCCCGCCCGCACCGACAACGCCGCCACCTGCCCCAGATCGCGGCGCAGCACCAGAAGCGCGGGCGGGATCGGCAGACGATGGGTGCCCGCCTCGAGGGCGGCGCGGGCCTCTTGCGGCCCTGTAATCTTGCGAAACCGGCGTTTGACCAAATGGCGCAGAAATAGATTGAAAAGCTGCACACGCGCGCTCATTCGCCGGCTTCCCCGTTATGGAAGGTGATGGCGCGTCAGCCCGCGCGCCGTGCTTCGATGGCCTGCCAGATCTTGGCGGCGATATTGACCCCGTCAAACCGCTCAAGCTCCTGAATGCCGGTGGGCGAGGTCACGTTGATTTCGGTCAGCCAGTCCCCGATCACATCGATCCCCACAAAAATCTGGCCCTTCTCGCGCAGATGCGGGCCGATACGCGCGCAGATCTCGCGATCCCGCTCGGTCAGCTCGACCTTTTCCGGACGCCCGCCGACATGCATGTTGGACCGCGTCTCGCCCTCGGCAGGCACACGGTTGATCGCCCCCACGGGCTCGCCATCGACCAGAATGATCCGCTTGTCACCTTTGGACACGGCGGGCAGGAATTTCTGCGCGATCAGCGGCTCGCGGTTGATGCCCGAGAACAGCTCGTGCAGCGAGGCCAGATTGCGGTCATTCGGGTCCAGACGGAACACCCCCGCGCCGCCATTCCCGTAAAGCGGCTTGAGAATGATATCGCCATGTTTGTGCTTGAATTCGCGCAGGGTCTCCAGATCGCGGGCGATCATGGTGGGGGGCGTCAGATCGGGGAAATTCAGCACCAACAGTTTTTCCGGCGAATTGCGCACCCAGAAGGGGTCGTTGACCACAAGGGTTTTCGGATGGATGCGATCCAGCAGGTGGGTGGTGGTGATATAGCCCATATCGAACGGCGGGTCCTGCCGCAGCCAGACCACATCGAATGTGGACAGATCGACATCCTGTTTCTCGCCCAAAGTGAAATGGTTGCCCTTTTCGCGCTTCACGGTCAGCGGCCAGCCCCGCGCATAAATCGCGCCTTCCCGGTAGCTTAGCTGGTCGGGCGTGTAATAGAACAGCGCGTGCCCACGGGCTTGGGCTTCCTCGGCAATGCGGAAGGTGCTGTCTGCATCGATATTGATCGGACCAATCGGATCCATCTGAATTGCAACTTTCAAGGCCATGGGCGCCCCCTTTCGTTGCTGACTTAGTGCACCGAAACCAAAAGCACATGCAATCGTGCTGTTCTCCGCATGGTCTGTTCAGTTTTCCACAGAATCTTCCTGCAAGCCCCGTTGTAACAGCGGTGCCCGCCTGTGCCCGGGGATTTATGGCCGCAAACTACAGCCAGCCATCGAAACGGAAAGCGTCGGCCACCAGCCGGATTTCGCCCGTGCCATCCACCAGCGCCAGATCAAAGCGCAGCCGCTTCTGCTGGCACTCGGGGTGGCGGGCCACATAATCCAGTGCCGCGCGCCCGATCCGGCGGGTCTGCGCCGCCCCGAGGCGTGGCGCGGCAGCCGCAAAACTGCGCGCCCGCTTCACCTCGACAAAGACAAGACAGGCCCCGTCCGACGCGCCACCGCAGCCCCCGCCCTCCGGCAGCGGACCTTCCAGAACCAGATCGATCTCGCCATAGGCGCCCCGCCAGCGTGTCTCACGGCAGACAAAGCCCTGCGCCGCATAGTGCCGCGCCACCTGGGCCTCGGCCACCGCACCGGCAAGATGCGCCCGAAGCCCGCGCGCCTTGCGACGTGCCGCTTCGGGGTCCTCGCTCATAGATCCTCAAGCCCCAGCGCGATCTGATAGACCTCGCGGCGCTTCAGCCCCAGAAGCTGCGCGACCTCGGCAGAGGCATCCTTGACGCTCATATGCGGCAGAAGCTTGCGCAGCGCGGTCTCGATATCTTCAGGGGCGGCCTCGCGCTTGCCCGCCCGATCCACCAGAATAACGATCTCGCCCTTGATCTCGCGGTCCTCAAGCTGCGCCTGCAATTCGGCCACGCTACCGCGCAGAGCCTCCTCGAACCGCTTGGTCAGTTCACGGCAGATCACCACCTGACGATCCGCACCATAGGCCGCCGCCAGATCGGCCAGAGTGTCCTTCACCCGCTTCGGGCTTTCGTAAAAGATCATCGTCGCGGCAACGTTATCCATTGTGCGGAACCAGTCCTGCTTGGCCTTGGACGCCCGCGGCGGAAAGCCCGCAAACAGGAACCGGTCCGATGGCAGCCCCGAAACGGTCAGCGCCGCCAGTGCCGCCGACGGACCGGGGGCGGTATGGACCGGCACGCCCGCATCAATCGCCGCACGCCCCAACTGATAGCCCGGATCGGCCACAAGCGGCGTGCCGGCTTCCGAGGCATAGACCACCGAGCGGCCTTCGCCCAGATGGTGCATCACCTTGGGACGCGCCTGATCGCCATTCTGGTCGTGATAGGAGATCAGAGGCCGGTGATCCAGTGCAACCCCATGAATTTCCATAAGATGTCGCAAAGAACGGGTGTCTTCGGCCACCAGCACATCGGCTGTGGCCAGCATATCGAGGGCCCGCAAAGTGATATCGCGCGCCGCCCCGATGGGGGTTGCAATGAAATGCAGCCCCGGTGCCAGCGCCCCCTGTCCGGCCTTCGCGCCCACCGTCACCGTTTTTCCGGCCTGCCAATTACCGCTCATTGCGCCCCTTCCGTCACGTTTACTTCCCCTATGGAAACGCATAGGGTCTGCCCTAATTCAATCCCTGCCGAATGATCAGAGGACCACGTATGTTCGCGATTTTACGAAAGCGCCGCAACCCATTGATCCGTCTCGCAGCCGTGATGTCTGCGTTCTGGGTCGCCGCCTGTGACCCGAACGCGATGACTGGCAGCGGATCGGGCCAACGAATCGACACCTCCAAACCGGTTCCTGTCGCCCTACTGCTTCCGGGCGGCTCGGGCAATTCCGGTGACGAGGCTCTGGCGCGCTCGCTCAAGCAGGCTGCCGATCTCGCGATCTCCGATCTCGATGGCGTGAAGATCGATCTGCGCGTCTACAATACCAGTGCCAATGCCGCTCAGGCCGCACAGGTCGCCAGCAAAGCCGTGGATGATGGCGCGAAAATCATCCTTGGTCCGGTCTTCGCACAATCGGCCAATGCCGTGGGCAATGCCGTGGCCGCGCGCGATGTGAACGTGCTGGCCTTCTCGAACAACACCTCGATCGCAGGCGGCAACGTCTTCGTGCTGGGCCCGACCTTCCAGAACACGGCCAACCGTCTGGTGCGCTATGCCGCCCGCAATGGCAAACGCAACATTCTGGTCGTGCATGAACAGAACACCGCCGGTCAGGCAGGGGCGCAGGCCATTGAAAGCGCCATCAGCAGCTCTGGCGCGAAACTGGCTGGCAATATGGCCTATCCCTTCTCGCAGCAGGGGGTGATCAACGCGGCAGGCCAGATCGCGGACCGTGCGAAAGCCGATGATGTCGATGCTGTCTTCATGACCGCCGATACCGCAGGCGCGCTGCCGCTTCTGTCGCAGCTTCTGCCCGAACGCGGCGTGAATACGCAGCAGAAGAAATTCATCGGCCTGACCCGCTGGGATGTGCCGCAAGCCACGCTGCAACTGCCGGGCCTGCAAGGCGGCTGGTTCGCCACGCCCGACCCGAACCTGAACGCCCAGTTCCGCGCGCGCTATCAGGCGGCCTTCGGCGAGGCTCCCTCGCCCATTGCAGGGCTGGCCTATGACGGGATCGCGGCGATCGGCGCGCTCGTGAAATCGGGCAACCCGAATGCGCTGTCGAAATCGGGTCTGACCCAGCGCTCGGGCTTTGTGGGTGTGAACGGCATCTTCCGTCTGCGCTCGGATGGCACCAACGAGCGTGGCCTTGCCGTGGCACAGGTCAATAACGGTCAGGTGCAGGTGATCGATCCGGCCCCGCGCAGCTTCTCGGGTGCAGGCTTCTGATCACTCTTTCCCGCGTGCCAGCCAACTGGTAACACAGGATAACGCAAAGAGGGGCGGCCACGCATCTGCGGGCCGCCCCTTGCCTGTTAAAGCCGTGGCAAAGACGGCGGATAAGGGAGTTGATGATGGACCAAAGCGCTGCTGCCGAACAAAGGCTGATCACCCCGCTGCCTGCCGAGGCCCCGCTGCTTTTGAAAAGCGACGAGCTGATCCCCGCTCTTGACCATGTGCTGGACGGCATCACCGACCCCAAAGAGATCAGCACCGCAACGGTGCGGTTCCTCAACACCGCCCGCGATGCAGCGCGGCTGTGGATCGAGGCCGATCTGGCAGGTCATCCGCGCATCGCCCGCGCCACGGTCGAGAATTACGCGCGCATGACCGATGGGATGGTGCGGGCCGTGGTGCATGTGGCCTCGGATTATCTCAACCCGCAAACCTCCAAGACCCCGGAGACCATTACCGTGCTGGGCGTGGGCGGCTATGGCCGCGCCGAGATGGCCCCCCATTCCGATGTCGACCTGCTGTTTCTGGGCGACAAGAAGCTCAGCCCGTGGACCGAGGCCGTGATCCAGAGCATGCTTTATATGCTCTGGGACCTGAAGCTGAAGGTGGGCCATGCCTCGCGCACCATCGAGGACTGCCTGCATCTGGGGCGCGAGGATTTCACCATCCGCACCGCGCTTCTGGAGCAGCGTTTCCTCTGTGGCGATGCGGCGCTGGCCGACAAGCTGGCGACCCAGCTTCGCAAGAACCTCTTTGCCAATTCCGCCCCCGAATTCGTCGAGGCAAAGCTCGACGAGCGCGCCAAGCGCCACCAGCGGCAGGGCGGGCAGCGCTATGTTCTGGAGCCCAATGTGAAAGAGGGCAAAGGCGGATTGCGCGATCTCCAGACGCTCTACTGGATCGCGAAATACGTGCATTCGGTCAATCGTGCCGCAGAGCTGGTCAAGCTCGGGGCCTTCACCGAAGAGGAATACCGCAATTTCCGCACCGCCGAGGATTATCTCTGGGCCGTGCGCTGCCACCTGCATCTGATCGCGAACCGCGCCGCCGACCAGCTGACCTTCGATATGCAGGTCGAGGTGGCGAGCCGGATGGGGTATAAAGACAGCGCCGGACGCCGTGCCGTCGAGATTTTCATGCAGGACTATTTCCGTCATGCCACCATCGTGGGCGATGTAACGCGGATCTTCCTGACCAAGCTTGAAGCGCAGCATGTCAAACACGCCCCCAAACTGACCCGAATCTTCCGCCGCCGACGTCACCTGAAGCCTCCCTTCATCGACGACAACCGCCGGATCAATGTGGTCGATGAAAGCACCTTCCTGTCGGACCCCCTCAACCTGCTGCGGGTCTTCGAAGAGGCGCTGCGCACCGGCCTGCTGATCCATCCCGACGTGATGCGGCTCGTGCAATCCAACCTGCATCTGTTCGATGACAAGCTGCGCCGGAACCGGGAGGCACGGCGGATCTTCCTTGATCTGCTGCTCAAGCATGGCAATCCGGAACGGGCCCTGCGCCGGATGAACGAGCTGAACGTGCTGGGGGCCTTCATCCCCGAATTCGAGCCCATCGTGGCGATGATGCAGTTCAACATGTATCACAGCTATACGGTCGACGAGCATACCATTCAGGTGATCTCGGCGCTCGCACAGATCGAGCGCGGCGAGCTGATCGAGGAATTGCCGCTTTCGTCGGAAATCCTGAAAGAGGGCATCAACCGCAAGGTCATGTATGTGGCGCTTCTCTTGCACGATATCGGCAAGGGCCGCCCCGAGGACCATTCCATTCTGGGGGCCAAGATCTCGCGCAGCGTCACCCCGCGTCTGGGCCTGAAGGAAAGCGAATGCGAAACGGTGGAGTGGCTGGTGCGCAACCATCTGGTCATGTCCGACATGGCCCAGAAACGCGACATTTCCGACCCGCGCACCATCAAGGAGTTCGCCAAGGTGGTGAAGACCCGCCAGCGGCTGGACCTGTTGACGGTGCTGACGGTCTGCGACATCCGTGGCGTGGGGCCGAATGTGTGGAACAACTGGAAGGCCACCTTGATCCGGCGCCTGCATGCCGAGACAGCGGAGGCGCTGGAGCATGGGCTGGAGGCGATCAACCGCGACCAGCGCGAACAGGATGCCCGCAAATCCCTGCGCGACCGGCTGGAGGCCGAAGGCTGGGAACCCAAGGTGCGCCGCGCCGAGGTGGCCCGCCATACCCCCGCCTACTGGCAGGGGCTGTCCACCCAGACGCAATATGCCTTCGCACATCTTCTCAAGGATCTGCCCGATGACGAGATCCGCATCGATGTGCAGGTCGATGCCGATCACGATGCCACCCGTGCGGCCTTCGCGCTGGTGGATCATCCGGGCATTTTTGCGCGGCTGTCGGGCGCGATCGCGCTGGTGGGGGCCAATGTGGTGGATGCCCGCACCTATACCACCAAAGACGGCTATGCGACGGCGGTGTTCTGGCTGCAGGATGCCGATGGCCACCCCTTCGAGGCCTCGCGCCTGCCGCGCCTGCGCAACATGATCGACAAGACGCTCAAGGGCGAGGTCGTGGCCCGCGATGCGCTGAAAGACCGCGACAAGGTCAAGAAACGCGAGCGCGAGTTCCGCTTCCCCACCCATATCATGTTCGACAATGACGGCTCGGAACTTTACACCATCGTCGAGGTGGATACCCGCGACCGCCCCGGCCTGCTTTATGACCTGACGCGGGCTCTGGCCTCGAGCAATATCTACATCGCCTCGGCGCAGATCGCGACCTATGGGGCGCAGGTGGTCGATACCTTCTATGTGAAGGATATGTTCGGCCATAAGCTCCATGCCGAGAGCAAGCGGCAGAAACTGGAACAACGGCTGCGCGATTACATCGAAAGCGGTGCAAAGCGGGCGAATAACTGATGAAGGCCATGCGATGAAGGCAGGACGGCTGGTCAGGGGCTTCCTGACGGTGGGGCTATGGACGCTGGGCAGCCGCGTTCTGGGCTTTGTGCGCGATATGATGATGGCGGCCTATCTGGGCACCGGACCGGTGGCCGAGGCCTTCATGGTGGCGTTTTCGCTCCCCAATATGTTCCGCCGCTTCTTCGCGGAAGGGGCGTTCAACATGGCGTTCGTGCCGATGTTCGCAAAGCGCGTCGAGGCGGGCGAAGACCCGCATGGCTTGGCCCGCGATGCCTTCAAGGGGCTGTTCGGCGTGCTGTTTCTGTTTACCATTCTCGGCACGATGGCGATGCCGTGGCTGGTCTGGGCGATGGCGGCGGGCTTTGTGGGCGATGCGCGCTTCGATATGGCGGTCGATTTCGGGCGGATCACTTTCGTCTATATCCTCTTCGTGTCGCTGGTGGCGCTTTTATCGGGCATTCTCAACACGTTCGGGAAATTCACCGAAGCCTCTATCGTGCCGATCCTGATGAATGTCATGTTCATCCTTGCCATGCTGGCGGCCAATCAGGCGGGCTGGGATATGGGCACGACGCTGGCATGGACGGTGCCCGCCACGGGGGTCGTGCAATTCGCCTTCGCCTGGGGTGCCGCCCATAAGCTCGGCTACACGCTTTTGCCCGGTCGCCCGCGCATGACACCCGAACTCAAGCGCCTCCTCATCATCGCGGGGCCTGCCGTGCTGGCGGGGGGTGTGGTGCAGATCAACCTCCTCGTGGGGCGTCAGGTGGCCTCTTTCACCGAAGGGGCTGTGGCATGGCTGAGCTATGCCGACCGTCTCTACCAGTTGCCTCTGGGCGTCGTGGGCATCGCCATCGGCACCGTGCTCTTGCCCACCCTCTCGCGCCATCTGCGCGCGGGCGAGGAAGCCGAGGGCCGCGAGAGCTTTTCACGCGGGGCGGAATTCGCGCTGTTTCTCACGCTGCCTTCGGCAGTGGCGCTGGTGGTGATCGCGCCGCAACTGATTTCGGTGCTTTATGACCGTGGTGCATGGCGCGCCGAAGACACCGTCGCCACGGCGCTGGTTCTGGCGATCTATGGCGTAGGTCTACCGGCTTTCGTGCTGCAAAAAGTGCTGCAACCGGTCTTCTATGCCCGTGAGGACACCCGCCGTCCCTTCTATTATGCGCTGGTCTCGATGATGGTGAATGCCGGTGCCGCCATCGGGTTGATGCCCCTGATCGGCTTTTCGGCAGCGGCTTTGGGCACCACGATTTCCGGCTGGGTCATGCTGGCCCAACTCTGGTGGGGCGCGCGCAATATGGGCCTCTCGGCGCGCCCTGATGCGCGCTTCTGGAAGCGCCTGTGGCGGATCGCGATCGCCTGCGCGGTGATGGGCGTGCAGCTTCGCTATACCGCCGACTGGCTCGCGCCGACGCTGGCAGATCGCGGCGCCCGCTGGGGCGCGCTCGGGCTTCTCTGCGGTTCGGGGATCGTGGTCTATTTCCTGACCGCCTTCGCGCTCGGGGTCTTCGGGCTGGCGGAGTTCAAGGCCAATCTGCGCCGTCGCCGGAAATAAACAGAAACGGCGCCCCGCAGGGCGCCGTTTGCTTCAGCGACGGTTGCGCAGCTTCGCGAGCACCCGCCCCCAGCCACCTGGCGAGACAAGGAAGCTGACCAGAAAGCCCACGATGAACCCCGCCAGATCGGCGATCCACTGGTCGGTGCCGCCGAAGATCACGCTGAACAGCAGCTGGATGCCCATCAGGAACCCGATCAGCTGGAAGGCCTGCATCCGGTTGCCACGGGTATGGCCGAGATAGGTCCATTGGATAAAGCTGAACGCCCCGATCAGCCCATAGGCCGCCGGATAGCCGCCATAAAGCGCGCTCTGGGTGAAGGGCAGCGCGGTATAGATCAGCGCCGCCAGAATGGACGAGGCAAAGAACACCACCGCCACGGCCCAGCCACGGAACACCTCGCCCACCATCTTGCCAAGCGCCAGAATGAACACCAGCACGAAGGCGGCATGGGTGAAGCTGCCATGCACAAAGGGATAGGTCACCACCCGCGCCATCTGCTTCCACGGATGCACACCCGCCTCCATCATCGCCCGCATCAGGTTCGGGTCGTAGGCAAAGCGTTGCAAGGCTTCGGGCCGCCAGACGATACCGTTCTGGAACAGCCCCGCCTGCCCCAGCCCGAACATCAGCTCGCCGATGATGATGGGGGCCGCCAGCAACCAGACGATAGGCGGTAATTTGTTAAGCGGGCCTTCAGTGTAACCGGAGCGCATAGAGGATCCTTCGTATTGGGTGGCGCCGATATGGGGCGCAAAGGCCGCCCGTTCAACCAAGAAAGGGCCGGGAACCGATATAGAGCCGGGCCAGACATTGATCCCCGCCGCATTTGGGGATAAGCGAGCAAGGACGATATTACCAGCCTGCATGCAGGGGAGCCGCAGATGAGCGATACGACCGTAACCCCGCCCGTTACTCCAAATGCAAATTTCAAGCCGCGGATCTTCTCCGGCATCCAGCCTTCCGGCAATCTGACGCTGGGCAACTATCTTGGGGCCCTCAAGCGCTTTGCCCAGAAGCAGGATGAGGGGATCGAGACGATCTACTGTCTGGTGGATATGCATGCGATCACCGTCTGGCAGGACCCCGAGGCGCTGCGCCGCCAGACCCGCGAGGCGGCTGCCGCCTTCATCGCCTCGGGCGTGGACCCGTCGAAATCCATCCTCTTCAACCAGTCCCAAGTGGGTGCGCATGCCGAGCTGGCATGGCTTTTCAACTGCACCGCGCGTCTGGGCTGGATGAACCGGATGACCCAGTTCAAGGACAAGGCGGGCAAGAACGCCGAGAAGGCCTCGCTGGGTCTTTACGCCTATCCCGCGCTGATGGCTGCCGATATCCTGCTCTATCACGCGACGATGGTGCCGGTGGGCGAGGACCAGAAGCAGCATGTCGAGCTGACCCGCGACATCGCCAATAAGTTCAACCATGACTTCGGTGTGGATTTCTTCCCCGAACCCGAACCGCTGATCGAGGGCGCGGCCACCCGCGTCATGAGCCTGCGTGACGGGTCGAAGAAGATGTCGAAATCCGACCCCTCCGATGCAAGCCGCATCAATCTGACCGATGACGCCGACACGATCGCCAAGAAGTTCCGCAAGGCCCGCACCGATGCCGAGCCGCTGCCGGAAACCGTCGATGGCCTCAGCGAACGCCCCGAGGCCCGCAATCTGGTGAATATCTACGCAGCGCTTGCGGATATGACGTCTGCACAGGTCGTGGCCGAATTCGCAGGCAAGGGCTTTGGCGATTTCAAACCGGCTCTGGCCGATCTGGCGGTCGACAAGCTGGCACCGATCTCCACCGAGATGAAGCGCCTGATGGATGACGTGACCGAGATCGACCGCATCCTTGGCAAAGGCGCGGAACAGGCCGATGCCATCGCCCGCCCGATCGTCGAGAAAACCTATGACATCATGGGCATGGTGCGCTCGCGCTGATCGCCTACCCGTCGGGGGCCGCACCGGCCCCTGACAGCGGAAGAACGGGGGCTCGATGCCCCCGAAATCCGCCCCCCCCTTGGCACAGACCCCCATCCTGCCTACCTTCACGCCATCGGGCCAAAGGACATCCCCCATGAAACAGCCGCTCAACCTCTATCTCGCAGCCCCCCGTGGCTTCTGCGCAGGCGTGGACCGCGCCATCAAGATCGTGGAAATGGCCTTGGAAAAATGGGGCGCGCCGGTCTATGTCCGCCATGAGATCGTCCATAATAAATTCGTCGTCGACAGCCTGCGCGACAAGGGCGCGGTCTTTGTCGAGGAACTCGACGAATGCCCCGATGACCGCCCCGTGATCTTCTCGGCCCATGGCGTCCCCAAAGCTGTCCCCGCCGAGGCCGCCCGCCGCGAGATGGTCTATGTCGATGCCACCTGCCCGCTGGTCTCCAAGGTCCATATCGAGGCCGAGCGTCACCACGCAGCCGGCCTCCAGATGATCATGATCGGCCACGCCGGCCACCCCGAGGTTCTGGGCACCATGGGCCAGCTCCCCGAGGGCGAGGTCCTTCTGGTCGAGACCGAAGCCGATGTCCCCCACCTCAGCCCCCGCGACCCCGAGGCACTGGCCTTCATCACCCAGACCACGCTCTCGGTGGATGACACCGCAGGCATCGTGGCGGCCCTGCAAAAACGCTTCCCCAAGATCGTCGGCCCCGCCAAGGAAGACATCTGCTACGCCACCACCAACCGTCAGGCCGCCGTCAAAGCCATCGCGCCGAAAATCGACGCGCTTCTGGTGATCGGCGCGCCCAATTCCTCGAACTCGCGCCGTCTGGTCGAGGTCGGCTCCTCCGAGGGCTGCAGCTACAGCCAGCTTGTCCAACGTGCCACCGATATCGACTGGCGCGCACTCGAAGGCATCTCCTCCATCGGCATCACCGCAGGGGCCTCGGCCCCCGAGGTGCTGATCAACGAGGTCATCGACGCCTTCCGCGACCGCTATGATGTCACCGTCGAACAGGTAGAAACCGCGCAGGAACGGGTGGAATTCAAGGTCCCCCGCGTGTTGCGCGAAACCGCCTGATGCGGGCCTCGCGCAGCCACTCCGGTCGCCCCTCCATCCCGCGCAGGGCACTGGCAGTCACGGCGCTTGCCTGCCTGCCGCTGGTCTGGGCCGTGATCGCCACACGCGACGGGCAGCTCACCCTGCCCATCACCATCACCCCGCGTGACCTCGCCGCCTTCTGGGCGCTGATCCTGCTGGCGCTCTGGGCCTTTCGCGCAGCCCAAAAGATGCAGGCCAGCACATCGCTCCTGCTGGCCCATACCCTGCCCTTCTTCGCCACAATCGCGGCAATCCGCGCAGGGCTGCCGGTCATGCAAAGTCTCTTTGCCACGCATCTGGTCACACTCATCCTCGACCTGATCCTGAAAAACCGCCGCCCCGAATGGTGGGCCCGCCTGCGTCTGGGCGAAAGCCTCCTGATCCTCGCCTGCCTCTACGCGCTGATCCCCTGAGCCTCTGGACCACAATAGCCCTTGCCGCTATCACAGGCCGCAAAGGAGACCCCCATGCCCGATCTATTCGCCTATACCGACGGAGCCTGCTCCGGCAATCCCGGCCCCGGTGGCTGGGGGGTCCTGCTTCTGGCCAAAGACGGCGAGACCGTGGTCAAGGAACGCACACTCGAAGGCGGCGAAGCGGACACCACCAATAACCGCATGGAACTTCTGGCGGCCATCTCGGCGCTGGAAACCCTTGCACGGCCATCAAAAATCACCATCGTCACCGATAGCGCCTATGTCAAAAACGGCGTCACCGGCTGGATCTTTGGGTGGAAACGCAACGGCTGGAAAACCGCCGCCAAAAAGCCCGTGAAAAACGTCGACCTCTGGCAAAGGCTGGATGAGGCCCAAGCCCGCCATGATGTCACATGGGAATGGATCAAGGGCCATGCAGGCCACCCCGAAAACGAACGCGCCGACGAATTGGCCCGCTCCGGCATGGCCCCGTTCAAACCGTCGAAATAACGCGCAAACAGCGGCCAAAGGTGCCGCGCAGGCCCTCCAAAGGCCTGCGCCGTAAGAAACTCTTGCGCCGGCCCGCAGGGTCGGCGCGCCGCTTGGTTCAGAAAAACCAGCCCATCACCAATGGCGCGATGATCGCGGTCAGGATCGCATTCAGCCCCATCCCGATCGAGGCAAATGCCCCCGCCTGCTCATGCACCTGAAAGGCCCGCGCTGTGCCGATCCCGTGGGCCGCAACCCCTGTCGCAAGCCCCCGCGCGCGCCAGTCGCGCACGCCGATCAGGTTCAGCAAAGGCGACACGATAATCGCCCCGATCATCCCCGTCAGCAGCACCAGCGCCGCCGTCAGCGTCGGCTCGCCTCCGAGGCTCTCGCTGATGCCGATTGCCACAGGCGCGGTGGCCGATTTCGGTGCCAGCGTGGCCAGCAGGCTGTGATCGGCCCCCAATGCCCAGGCAATACTCAGCGCAGAGATCACCGCCGTGGCACTGCCAACCACAAGCCCCACCGTGATCGGCAGCCATGTCCGCTTGATCTCGCCGCGATTGGCATAAAGCGGCACCGCGAGGCAGACCGTCGCCGGACCCAGCATGAAATGCACGAATTGCGCGCCCTCGAAATACTGGTCATAGGGCGTGTTGGTCAGCGTCAGCAGCACCCCCAGAAACAGCACCGCAAGGGCAACCGGATTGGCCCAGGGCTTCCGCCCCGACGCACGGAAAATCGCATCTCCCGCCCAATAGGCAAAAAGCGTCGCACAAAGCCACAGAAGCGGCTGCGAGGCGAGATAGGACCAGATCGTGAAAGCATCCCTCATTTGCCGCGCCCTCCCTTGGTGAGGCGCAGCGTAATGGCAAAGGCCGCAGCCCCCGCCATCAGCGCCAGCGCGGTCGACCCGAACAGCGACAGCCCCAGCGCAAGCCCGTGGCTTGTCAGCGTGTGAAGATGCGCCACCACCCCCACCCCGACCGGCACGAAGAGAAGCGACAGATGCGACAGCAGCCCCTTGGCCGTCGGCTGCACCAACGCGCGCAGCCGTGCCGAGGCAAACAGCCCCAGCAGCATGAAGATCATGCCCAGAACCGGTCCCGGCAAAGGTAGCCCCACCCCGCGCGAGATGACCTCGCCCAGAAGCTGGAATAACAAGATGAAAGCAAAGGCAGCGACCATGATCCCTCCGGTACCCGAAACCGTAAAAAGATGTCCTCCCGATGCGTCAGCTATGGCACTGTGACCAACGCTCCACAAGGCAATGACCTCCGAAGCAATACACAGACTTGCGATAAATGCGATAATCTGGGGATAAATCGGCCTTTCCCCGCGCGCGACTGTGTCTTTGAATTGACACATGACAGATCGGCTGGGAAAAGGCGGCCTTATCCGGTGCCCTCGGGGGCCAAGATATCTGCGCGCTTCGCGCATCCTGTAGAAGGAATGGTGCCCTTGCGTTTCACCCGCTTGCGTCTCAACGGCTTCAAAAGCTTCGTCGACCCCACCGATCTGGTCATTCAGGACGGGCTGACGGGGGTTGTCGGCCCCAATGGCTGCGGCAAGTCGAACCTGCTTGAGGCGCTGCGCTGGGTGATGGGGGAAAACCGCCCCTCGGCGATGCGCGGCGGTGGCATGGAGGATGTGATCTTTGCAGGCACTTCCTCGCGCGGGGCACGTAACTTTGCCGAGGTTGTCCTGCAGATCGACAACGAGGAACGCCTCGCGCCCTCGGGCTTTAACGACAGCGATCTTCTGGAAATCACCCGCCGCATCACCCGCGATGTGGGCTCGGCCTATAAGGTCAATACCAAGGATGTGCGCGCCCGCGATGTGCAGATGCTCTTTGCCGATGCCTCGACGGGGGCGCATTCGCCCGCACTTGTACGTCAGGGCCAGATCAACGAGCTGATCAACGCCAAACCGAAAGCCCGCCGCCGCATTCTGGAAGAGGCCGCAGGGATTTCCGGCCTTTATCAGCGCCGCCATGAGGCAGAGCTGCGGCTGAAGGCCACCGAGGCCAATCTGGAGCGCGTCGATGATGTGATCGACCAGCTGGCCTCGCAGCTGAACAGCCTTGCCCGTCAGGCGCGTCAGGCCGCGAAGTACCGCCAGATCGGCGAGGAGCTACGCCGCTCCGAGGGGATGCTGCTCTATCGGCGCTGGCTTGAGGCCGATGAGACCCGCCAAGAGGCCGAAAAGGCCCTCAGCGCCATCATCGCCAATGCGGGTGTGGCCGAGCGCGCCGCGCGTGACAGCGCCGAGCTGCGCGCCAATCTCGAAGAAATCCTGCCGCCCCTGCGCGAGGAAGACACGGTTGCCACCGCCATTCTGCAAAGGCTTGTTCTGTCGCAGGACCAGCTGTCGCAGCAGGAAGCGCAGGCCCGCACCCAGATCGAGATGCTCAAGGGCCGGATTGCCCAGATCGACCGCGATATGGAGCGCGAGACCGGCCTGAACCGCGATGCGGGCGAGACCCTGGAACGGCTGGAATACGAGTTGCGCCAGATCACCCGTGACAGCGCGGGCCATGAGGATGCGCTGACCGCTGCCGAAGAGGCCGCGGCCGAAGCCGCCGACATCGCCCGTGACCGCGAAGAGATCCTCGACCAGCTGACGGGCGATGTGGCCCAGCTGGCCGCCCGCCACCAGTCTGCCGAACGCCAGCTGTCCGATAGTCAGGCCGCAACCGAGCGTTTCGACCGCGCAGCCGCCGCCGCCCGCGTCAATGCCGCCGAGGCCGAGGAGGCGCTGGCCGAGGTCAATGACCGGATGGAGGCCGCCCGCGAGGCTGCCTCCGAGGCCACCGATATGGCCGATCAGGCCGAAGAGGCGCTGCATGGGGCCGAGGACCTGCGCGCCACCCTTGAGACCCGCGAAGGCGAGGCCCGCGAGGCCCGCGCCGAGGCCGAAGGGGTGATCACCGCGCTGAAATCCGAGGTCAGCGCCCTGACGCGCCTTTTGGACCGCGAGGCCATGTCGGGGCCGCAGATCCTTGACAGCATTACGGTTTCCAAGGGTTATGAGGCGGCTTTGGGGGCGGCACTTTCCGATGACCTCAATGCGCCCGAGGCGGCGGGCAATGCGGGTTCGGGCTGGCTGACCCTGCCGCCCCTTGGCGATGCCCCCGCCCTTCCCGCGGGCGTCCCCTTGCTGGCCGATTACGTGCAGGCGCCCGAGGCTCTGGCCCGCCGTCTGTCGCAGATCGGCGTGGTGGAGACATGGGATCAGGGCGACCGCCTGCATCAGGACCTGCGCCCCGGCCAGCGGATCGTGACGCTTGCGGGCGACCTCTGGCGCTGGGACGGGCTGCGTGCAGGGACCGAGGATGCGCCCTCTGCCGCCGCGCAACGTCTGCGCCAGCAAAACCGCCTGAGCGATCTGCGCGCCGATCTGGCCGAAGCCGAGGCCGCCGCCCAATCCGCCGTGCGCAACCATGAACAACTCAAGCAGAAGCTGGCCGATGCCAATCTGGCCTATACCCGTGCGCGCGACGCCCGCCGCGAAGCCGACCGCCGCATGGGCGAGGCGCAGCGCCAGATGTCGAAGGCCGAAGCCGACCGCTCGGTCACCGAAGGCCGCCTTGAAGCCGCACGTCAGGCCGAGGGCCGCCATGGCGAGGAATCCCGCGCCGCCCGTGAGGCGCTTGCGGAAGCGCAGGCCGCGATCAACGCCCTGCCCGCTTTGTCCAAGGCTCGCCAAGAGGTGGATCAGGTGAAAATCACGGTCGAGGCCGCGCGGATGACCATGCTCACGCGGCGCTCGGCTCAGGATGAGGTCCGCCGCGAAGGCGAGGCCCGCGCGCGCCGCCAGACGGAAATCACCGAGCAGCTTGCGGGCTGGAAGACCCGCCTTGCCACCGCCGAACGTCATGGCGCCGAACTGGCCGACCGCCGCGCCGAGGCGCTGGAAGAGCTGGAAGAGGCTATGGCCCTGCCCGAAGAGCTTAACGAACGCCGCGACGAGCTGCGCGAACAGATCCAGGAGGCAGAGGCGCGCAAATCCAAGGCCTCGACTGCGCTACAGGATGCCGAAACCCGCCTGCGCACCGCCCAGACCGTCGAACGCGAGACGGAAAAACAGGCCTCGGAAATCCGCGAAGCGCGGGCGCGGGCCGAAACCCGCGTGGAATCGGCGCGTGAGGCGCTGACTCTGGCGGTGGACTGGATCAGCGACGAGATGGATCTGGCCCCCGAGAGCCTGCTGAAATCACTGGAGATCGCGCCCGAGGATATGCCCACCATCTCCAAGCTGGAAAAGGCGGTGGCCGATCTGAAACGTGACCGCGATGCTTTGGGGGCGGTCAACCTGCGTGCCGAGGAAGACGCGCGAAGCATTCAGGAAGAACATGACACGCTGTTCACCGAGAAGGGCGATCTGGAGGATGCCATCGCCAAGCTGCGCGGCGGGATCAACGGGCTGAACCGCGAGGGGCGCGAGCGTCTGCTGGCCGCTTTCGAGCAGGTCAACCAGAACTTCCGTCAGCTGTTCACCCACCTCTTCTCGGGCGGCGATGCCCGTCTGGCGCTGGTGGAATCCGACGACCCGCTGGAAGCGGGCCTTGAGATCATGTGCCAGCCGCCGGGCAAGAAGCTGTCGACGCTGTCGCTTCTGTCGGGGGGCGAGCAGACACTGACCGCGATGGCGCTGATCTTTGCCGTCTTCATGGCGAACCCCGCGCCGATCTGTGTGCTCGACGAGGTCGATGCGCCGCTGGATGACGCCAATGTCACCCGCTTCTGCGACCTCTTGGACGAGATGACCCGCCGCACCGATACCCGCTTTCTGATCATCACCCACCATGCCGTGACCATGAGCCGCATGGACCGTCTTTTCGGTGTGACAATGCAGGAACAGGGTGTAAGCCAGCTGGTATCGGTCGATCTGAAAAAAGCCGAAGCAATGGTCGCCTGAGACGGACCATAAGGACCCACATGAAACAGTTTCTTCTTCCTCTTGCCTGTATGGGCCTTCTGGCCAGCGCCGCGACGGTTCAGGCCGCGGCGGTCACGGCCAAACCCAGCACGGTTTCCGCCTTCCTCGAAGCATATGGCCTGCCGGTCACGCAGGGCACGGATGACTCGGGTGATCCGATGCTGGACAGCCGGATCAACGGCACGCATTTCTCGGTCTATTTCTACGGCTGCCGTGGCAATACCAACTGCCGGACCATCCAGTTCTCGACCGGCTACGATCTGGACCAGCCGATGAGCGCGACCATGATCAACGAATGGAACCGCAATAACCGCTTCGGACGTGCCTATCTTGATGACGAGGGCGACCCCTTCCTCGAGATGGACATCAATCTGGATGGCGACGGCGTGAACGAGAAGAATTTCGATGTCTCGCTGGACCTGTGGAAGGCCGTCACCCGCGATTTCGAGCATTTCATCGACTGGTAAGCCCCTGCCTGCATGACAGGTCCATGAAAGGGCGCGCGGCGGGTGCATTCCCCTTGCGCCCGCATCCATGCGCGCCTAGCGTCCGGTGCACGCTTTTTGCGCGCATCATGAGGACCCCATGTCGAAAATCGAAACCCGCCTGTCCGACCTGAACATCACCCTGCCCGCCGCCCCCGCGCCTGCAGCGAATTACGTGCCCTATGTGATCACCGGAAACCAGCTTTATGTCTCGGGACAGATCTCGGCCAGCGCCGAAGGTCTGGTCACGGGCCGTCTGGGCGAAACGATGGATGTGGCCGAAGGCGCTGCCGCCGCGCGCCTGTGCGGGCTGGCGCTGATTGCGCAGGCGAAAGCCGCGCTTGGCGATCTGGACCGCATCACCCGCGTGGTCAAACTCGGCGGTTTCGTCAATTCCACCGCAGAGTTCATCGACCAACCCAAAGTGGTGAATGGCTGCTCCGACCTGATGGTCGAGGTCTTCGGTGATGCGGGCCGCCACGCCCGTTCGGCGGTCGCCACGCCCGCCCTGCCGCTGGGTGTGGCCGTAGAGATCGACGCCGTCTTCGAGATCGCAGATGCTTGACCCGCGCTTCCTCAGCCTGCCCATCGCGCATCGGGCCTTTCATGACCGCGCGAAGGGCCGCCCCGAAAACAGCCTGGCTGCCATTCGTGCCGCCATCGCGGCGGGCTATGGCATAGAGATCGACCTGCAGCTTTCGGCAGATGGCGTGGCGATGGTCTTCCATGACTATTCTCTGGACCGCCTGACCGACGCGACCGGCCCGCTGCATGCCCGCAGTGCCGCCGAGTTGCAGGCCATCTGTCTGCGTGATGCCGATGAGGGCATCCCGACATTTGCCGAAGTGCTGGATCTGGTGGCAGGACAGGTGCCGCTTCTGGTCGAGATCAAAAATCAGGATGACCCCGACGGGGCGGGGCTTGGCCCGCTGGAACAGGCCGCTGCAGAGGCGCTTGCGGGGTATCAGGGGCCGGTCGCCGTGATGGGGTTCAACCCCGCCTCCATCGCCCTGTTCCATGCGGCAGCCCCCGCTGTGGCGGTCGGGCTGACCACCTATGCCGAATGGTCGGCCGAAGATTTCCCCACCCTGAGCGAGGACCAGCGCGCCCGCTTGCGCGGGATCGCCGATTATGACCGTGTGGGGGCCTGCTTTATCTCGCACCACTGGAAAGACCTCGGCATGGCGCGGGTTGCTGCCCTGAAGGCCGAGGGCGCGCATATCCTGTGCTGGACGATCCGCAGCGGAGCAGAGGAAGCCAAGGCCCGCGAGATTGCCGAAAACGTGACCTTCGAAGGCTATGCCTCGGCCCTGCCCGACGCTTGACCTGCAGCGTGATCCGGTCATCATCGGCTCCGACAGGAGCCTGCGATGACCGATCAGATTGAACTGGAACTGGCCGAGGGCGTCTCGGCCATCGACCCCGCTTTGTGGGATAGCTGCGCCTGCCCTGAAACCCGCGATGGCGGGCGCGCTTATGACCCTTTCACCACGCATCGCTTCCTTTCGGCGCTTGAGGCCTCGGGGTCGGTCGGGCGCGGCACCGGCTGGGACCCGCGCCCCATTGTGGCCCGCGCGGGCGGATCGGTTCTGGGCGTGGCGCCGCTTTACGTCAAATCCCATAGTCAGGGCGAATATGTCTTTGACCACGGCTGGGCGGATGCTTTTGAGCGCGCGGGCGGGCAGTATTACCCCAAGCTGCAATGCGCGGTGCCCTTCACGCCCTGCACGGGCAGGCGGCTGTTAACCGCACCAGATCACGCCGAGACAGGCCGCGCCACCCTTCTGGCGGGCATGGCGCAGGTGGCGGAAAATAACGGGCTGTCCTCGGTTCATATGACCTTCTGCCTTGAAGATGAGGCCGATCTGGCCGAGGGCGCGGGCTATCTGCACCGCCACGGCCAGCAATTCCATTTCTACAATCAGGGCTATGCCGATTTCGACGCTTTCCTTGCGCAGCTGTCCTCGCGCAAACGCAAGGCGCTGAAAAAGGAACGCACCCGCGCTCAGGGCTTTGGCGGCGAGATCCGGCAGCTGACAGGCGATGACATCCGCCCGGAGCATTGGGACGCCTTCTGGACCTTCTATCAGGACACAGGCGCGCGCAAATGGGGCAGCCCCTATCTGACGCGGGCCTTTTTCGACGCGCTGCACGAGATGCGCGAGGATGTGCTTCTGGTGCTGGCGCTGCGCGAAGGCCGCCCCATTGCGGGCGCGCTTAATCTGATCGGGCGCGATTGTCTCTATGGCCGCTATTGGGGATGTATCGAGGATCACCCCTATCTGCATTTCGAGCTATGCTACCATCAGGCGGTGGATTACGCGCTGGCCCACGGGCTGGCGCGCGTGGAAGCGGGCGCGCAGGGCGAACACAAACTGGCGCGCGGATATCTGCCCCATATCACCCATTCGGCGCATTGGATCACCCACCCGGGTTTGCGCCACGCAATTTCGGACTATCTGGAGGCTGAACGCGCGGCAATCGACGAGGATGTCGAGGTCATGACCGAGATGGGGCCCTTCCGGAGCAAGGGTTGAAGTCTGCTTGGCCTGCCTCTATCCGCCGCGCAGAAGGCCTGCATAAACCAATGCCGCGCACAGATAGATAAAGGACCGAAGACGCATGGACGAGCTGAACCTGCAAAACCTGACAGATGTAAGCCAATGGATCACCCCCGAACGGGTCGATGCCGTGGTTCTGGCCACGCTCAATGTGCTCACCGCGCTGGTGATCCTGATCATCGCCCTGTTCATTTCGGGCTGGGCGAAGGGACGTATCTCGCGGCTTGCGGCGCGGCATCGCCGCCTTGATGACACGCTTTTCGGCTTTCTGGGCAATATCGCGAAATATCTGATCCTCGCGATCGGCTTCATCTTCATTCTCAACCGCTTCGGCATCCAGACCACCTCGCTGGCCGCTCTGATCGGTGCCGCCGGTCTGGCCATCGGTCTGGCGCTTCAGGGCACGCTGTCCTCGCTGGCCTCGGGGGTGATGATCATCATGTTCCGCCCCTTCCGCGTGGGCGATTACATCGCAGCGGGCAGCGAATCCGGCACCGTGACCGAGATCTCGCTGTTCTATGTCATCCTGAAAACCTATGACGGCATCCAGATCGTGGTCCCGAACTCGGATATCTGGTCGTCTTCGATCACCAATTATTCGGCCAATACCACCCGCATGATGGATCTCACCATCGGCATTTCCTATGACAGCGACATCAAACTGGCCAAGGAGATCCTGCAGAAGATCGTCGACGAAGACCCGCGCGTGCTGAAAGACCCCGCCCCGACCATCGGGGTGAAAGAGCTGGGCGACAGTTCGATCAACCTGCTGTTCCGCGCGTGGTGCAATACCGATGTCTACTGGAAATTCCGCTGGGAGCTGTTCGAATTTGTCAAAAAGGAATTTGACGCGAATGGCATCGGCATTCCCTTCCCCACCCGCGAGATCGTGTTCGATAACAAACTGGAGATGGTCAAACTGAAAGACCAAAACCCCCAAAAGCGGCTTTCCTCCGGTTTGGACAACGGGACGGAAACCGGTGTCGGGGCGGTGACGCAGGAAGACAAATTGAAGTAAGCCGCAAATCGGCTACACTGGCGCGACACAACAGGCGGGCGGGAATTTCCTGCCCGCTTTCCAAAGGGATCACCGGATATGGCAAGCAAGCTGAACCAAGACGAACGCGCCTCTCTTCTGCCGGTTCTACAGGAGAATGGCTGGCGGACGGCCAAGCAATCGGACGCCATTCGCAAGGTCTGGAAATTCGAGAATTTCGAGCAGGCTTGGGGCTTCATGGCGCAGGCGGCGCTGCTGGCCGAGAAGATGGACCACCACCCCGACTGGCGCAATGTCTATAACGTGGTGGATGTCGAGCTTTCGACCCATTCCTGCAAGGGTCTCAGCATTCTGGATTACGAACTGGCCCGCGCGCTGGATGCCATTCCGCATAAGGGCAAGGTGCTGTTCCAGTCCCCCCTGCCCGAGCGCGAACCCGGTCAGGACGAGGTTGATGAACCCGACCCCCGCCCCGATCTGGGCACCGATCTGAGCGAGGATTTTCTGGACTAGGCAATAGGCTCGAAAACGCGCGGCAGATAGCCGGCGGGGTCGCCTCTGCCGGAACATGCGCATGTTCCGACCCCTCGGTCGGCGGGGCGATCACGCCCCCCGCAGGTCCTCGATATAGATCCGCACGGCGTCTTGCACATGGCGGAAACGGTCGCCGCCCAAGTGTTTGCCGCCATACCAGCGGGTGACCACGATCAGATGGTTCTCCAGCCCCTCGCGTTCCAGCATCCGCAGGATCACCATGCCCGCGCCCGACTCGCCATCATCGTTTTTCACCGGCGCCTCGGGCGTCAGAAGACCCCATGTGTTATGCGTGGCCTTGGCGAATTTCTTGGTACGGCAGAGGTCCTTGATCAGCGCCTTGGCCTCGTCTTCCGAGGCGCAGGGCGCGCCGGAGACCGCATATTTCGAGCCGCGGTCGCTGATGATATTGTCGATGGTGGTCAGCTTAGTCATCCGAGGCCGCCTCCAGCTTGGCCATCGCCTCGTCATTCAGCTGCAGGTCGATCGCGCCCAGAAGGGTCTCTAGCTGCGCCATAGTCGAGGCCGAGACGATCGGCGCCGACACGCCCTCCCGCGCCATCGCCCAAGCGGTGGCCACCTGTGCCATAGGCGCACCCATGCCATCCGCCACCTCCGACAGCGCATCCAGAATGCGCAGACCCCGCGCATCCAGATATTTCGCCGCATGGCGGGCACGGGGAATGCCGTTGAAATCGTCCGGCTTGCGGTATTTGCCAGACAGAAACCCTGCCGCCAGCGTGAAAAAGGTCACGGCCCCGAGGCCCTGCGCCTTCACCAGCGGCAGCAGGTCCTGTTCAAATCCGCTGCGCGCCGAAAGGCTGTATTCGGGCTGGACCACCTTGATCCCCGTCACATTCATCTGCCGCGCCAGAGACAGCGCCGAGGCCAGACGGTCGGGTGCGAAATTCGACGCGCCCATCGCGCGGATCTTGCCCTGAACGCGCAGCATCTCGAACGTTTCCAGAACCTCTTCCTGCGGCACATCCCCATCATCGGCATGGGCAAAATAGAGGTCGATATAATCGGTGCGCAGACGGGTCAGCGACTCGTCAATCGCGGCCAGAATATTCTCGCGCCGCAGCCCCTTGCGCCATGACAGCTTGCCCACCTTGGTATAGATCACCACATCGTCGCGCCGCTTGCGGGCGGCCAGCCAGTCGCCGATCATCGCCTCGGACTCGCCGCCCTGCATACCCTCGCCCCAATAGGAATAGCTGTCGGCGGTATCAATCGAGGTCACCCCCGCCTCCACCAACCGGTCCAGCATGGCAAAAGAGGTCGCGCGATCTGCCGTCCAGCCCAGAACATTGCCGCCAAAGACGAAGGGAGAAACAGTCAGGCCCGATTGGCCAAGCGGTTTATGCAACATTGTGATCACCCTCTAGGCGCGGCACGAAAAATGGCCCCGAAGGGCCATTGGTGACGGGATTTCCCGCCCTTTTCAAGATGGGGCAATTCAGATCGCCTCGAGCATGCTCTCGCCGCCCGAGATATCGCAGGTGCCTGCGTTCTCTTCCTTGTGCAGAACTTTCACCACGCCATCCACGACATACATCGCATAGCGCAGCGAGCGGTCCTTGAAACCGATGGCGGGGGCCGAGAAGTTCATCCCGATGGCGCTGGTGAAGGCGCTTTCCGCATCGGCCAGCATGGTGATGCCCGCAGCCCCCGCGCCGGTCGATTTCGACCATGCATCCACCACGAAGGGGTCGTTGACGGTGATGCAGATCACCTCGTCCACGCCCTTCTCGGCAAATTTCTCGCGGGTACGCATGAAGCTCGGGACATGGGCGGTGGTGCAGGTGCCGGTAAAGGCGCCCGGCAGACCGAAGATCACCACTTTGCGGCCTTTCATCTTGTCACCAAGGCTTACGGTTGTCGGGCCTTCGCCGCCAAGCGCCAAAAGGGTTGCCCCGGGAAGCACGTCGCCTTCACTGATCGTCATGTCGCTCTCCTGTCGCGTTGCACATGTTTGCCGGTAAGTTATAGGGTTCGGCAGCAAGAGCACCAGAGGGAAAGAGAAATGTCAGGTATCGTGATCATCGGGGCTGGACAGGCCGCAGCCTCTCTGGCGGCCAAGCTGCGGACCGAGGGCTATGAGGGCGCGGTGACGATTATCGGCGAGGAGCCTGTGGCGCCCTATCAGCGCCCGCCCCTGTCAAAGGCCTATCTGCTGGGCGAGATGCCGCTGGAGCGCCTGACCCTGAGGTCGCCGGAATTCTGGGCCGAGCAGAACATCACCCTGAAGCTGGGCACGCGGGTTGATCGCATCGACCCTGCCGCGAAACGGGTGCGTATGGCGGGCGAGGTGCTGGGCTATGACCAGCTGGCGCTCTGCACAGGGGCCGACCCGAAACGCCTCGCCCCTGCCTTGGGCGGCGATCTGGGCAATCTTTTCACCATCCGCAATCTGGCCGATATCGACGCGCTAGAGCCGCAGATGGTGGCGGGCAAGCGTCTGGTGGTGATCGGCGGCGGCTATATTGGCCTCGAGACAGCGGCAGTGGCGCGCAAGCTGGGGCTGGAGGTTACTCTGGTGCAGGCCTCCGAGCGGATCCTGCGCCGCGTGGCCTGCCGCGAGACGGCAGATGCGGTGCGCGCGCTGCATCAGTCCGAAGGGGTGACGATCCTTGAAGGCACCAGCCTGCGGGAACTGCGCGGGGATGGCATGGTGGACAGTGTCGAGCTGGTGGATGGCACGGTTCTACCCGCCGATCTGGTGGTGGTCGGCATCGGTGTCACCCCTGCCACGCGACTGGCCGAAGAGGCAGGGCTGGTTCTGGGCGATGGTATCGTGACCGACAGTCAGGGCCGCACCTCGGACCCGCATATCTGGTCGGCAGGCGATTGCGCCGAGATCAACCTGAACGGCGCGCGGATGCGGCTGGAATCGGTGGGCAATGCCATTGATATGGGCGAGCTGGTGGCCTGCAACATGCTGGGCGCGGGCAAGGACTATCAGCCCAAGCCGTGGTTCTGGTCGGATATGTTTGCCTCCAAGCTGCAGATCGCGGGCTGGAATGGCGGCTATACCCGAGTGATCGCGAAGAACGTGGATGGCCAGAGCTTCTGGTATTTCCGCGACGATCAGCTGATTGCGGTGGATGCGCTGGATGCGCCAAGGGCCTATATGGTGGGCAAGCGCCTGATCGAGGCGGGGTCGGATGTGACCCCCGCCGAGGTCGAGGCGGCGGTAGATTTGAAGTCTTTGATGCGGCGGTAAAAGATGCGGATTATTGGTGGCGAGAAGCGCGGGCTAAAGCTGACGGATGTGGGCGAAGGCGATGCCAAGGGGCATCTGCGCCCCACAACGGACCGCGTGCGCGAGTCGATTTTCAACCTGCTGGTCAATGGCACGCATGGCAATCCGATCCCCGAGGCGCGGGTGCTGGACCTGTTTGCGGGCACGGGGGCCTTGGGGCTTGAGGCGCTGTCGCGCGGGGCCAAACGTGTGGCCTTTGTGGATGAGGGCACGCCTGCGCGGATATTGCTGCGCAAGAATATCGAGCTGATGCGGGCGATGGGGGTCACCGACCTCTGGCGGCGCGATGCGACCCGCATGGGGCCCTGCCGTGGCGAGGGCTACGACCTGATCTTTCTTGATCCGCCCTATGGCATGGGACTGGGCGAGAAGGCGATTGCGTCGTGTCTGGAAAACGGCTGGATCGCGCCGGGGGCGATGGTGGTCTGGGAAGAGAATGTGGCGCCTGTGGTGCCTGCGCCGCTGGAGCAGATCGACCAGCGCAAATATGGCGATACGGTCGTAACTTTGGCCCTGATGCCGGAGGCGGAATGATGGTGAAAGCGGTTATCTTCGATTGCGACGGGGTCTTGGTGGATAGCGAGCCGATGACCTTCGATCTGCTGCAAGAGGAGTTCACGGCGCATGGCTTGGAACTGACCCTGCATGAGATGGAGCGCATATTTATCGGTGGCACCATCGAGGGCTGTGCCGCGCGCGCCCGCGAGATGGGAGCCTCCCTGCCCGCCGATTGGGGGGATCATTATTATGCGGTGCTCTGCGAGAGGCTGCGCGCGGGCACGCCTTTGATGGCGGGGGTGCCGGAGCTGCTGGATCGGCTGGATGCCGAGGGCATTTCCTATGCGGTGGGGTCCAATGGTCGGCATGTGAAGATGGCCGCCACATTGGGGCAGCATCCCGAGATACGGGCCAAGCTGGAGGGGCGGTTGTTCTCCGGACAGGAGGATGTGGCGCATCCAAAGCCCGCGCCGGACCTCTATCTGCATTGCGCCGAAGCGCTGGGGGTTGCGCCTGCGGAGTGCGTCGTGATCGAGGACAGTCCAGCGGGAGCACGCGCGGCGGCTGCAGCGGACATGCGCTGTCTGGGCTATGCGCCGCAGGGCGATCATCCGGCCTTGGCGGCCACGGGGGCCGAGCTGTTTACCGATATGGCACAGGTCCCTGCCCTGCTTGGGCTGGACGGATAGACCTCTGCCTCCAGGCCCGATTTGACCGGCGCCATTGAGGCCCCGGCCAAATCGGTCGGCGCATGGCGCCTCCGGCCCCGCCCAACCGGCGCAGACCGAAGGGATCGTTTCCGTGGTCGGAACCATTTTAGCGATTCCCCCGTATTGTCCATTCGCAGCCCCATTTCAGCCCAAATTCAAACCGATCTTTTGCAGGACGAAATGACTGAAGGGTTGCTGCAAATGGACCGTCTGACAGAAATGGAAGCCTTTGCCACGGTGGTGGACCAAGGTGGCTTTACCGATGCCGCCAAGAAGATGGGGATTTCCAAATCTGCCGTGTCCAAACATGTATCCGCCTTGGAGACCCGTCTGGGCGCACGGCTTCTCAACCGCACCACGCGCCGCGTCTCGCCCACCGAGATCGGCATGGCCTATTACGACCGCGCGCGACGGGTTCTGAATGATGCGGGCGAAGCCGATGCTCTGGTGACCTCGATGCAGACTGCGCCTTCGGGCACGCTGCGGATTTCAGTCGCCACCGATTTCGGTGTGCATCTGCTCTCGCCGGTGCTGGGCAATTTTCTGAGTGCCTATCCGGATATCACCGTAAATATGGTGCTGAACAACCGCTATGTCGAACTGATCTCGGAGGGGTTCGATATGGCCATCCGGCTGGGCGAGATGGAAGACAGCAGCCTGCGGGCGCGCAAGCTGACGGAAACCGGGCAGAAAATCATCGCCGCCCCCGGTTATTTCCAGAAATACGGCCGCCCGTTGAAGATCGACGATCTCAACAATCACAAACTTCTGCATTATTCCAACCAGTCCACCGGAAATGTCTGGAAGATCACCGCCCCTTCGGGCGAGCGCCGTCAGGTGCGTTCGGCGGGCTGGCTGACCGTGAATGACGGGCAGTCATTGCTGCAAGCGGCCATCAGCGGTCTGGGCATCGCCTATCTTCCCTCCTTCCTATGTGCCGACGCCTTGAAAAAAGGGCTGGTCGAAGAGGCGCTCCCCGATCTGCCGGATGACCCGCTGGGGATCTATGCGATCTACCCTCCGGGTCGCTATACGCAGCCCAAAGTGCGGGCATTCATGGATTTTCTGGTCGACACCTTTCAGGATCGCGGCCCCGACAACTGGTAAGCGCCAGAGCATCTGACACAGCAGATCCACCTCGGGCTGGACGCGGAGGTGGGTTTTGCGCATGCCGTGGAGGTGCTCCGGCACACCATCCGCTGCATCGTTTTCCAACCGGACATGCCTGCCGCCCTGCCCCGCCACCTGTCGCGCGGCCTGACAAGGGCGCGGATCAGGCGGCTGTCGATCCGTCGGGGGGCCTCGACGTGGTTCTGCGCCTCGGTCGGGCAGAACGCGTTCGTCAGGATGTAGAGCTCCGGATCAATCAGATCCGGACTCGACGGACCATATCCATAGGTCCGGAACCTAGTCGAGATGGGTCGAGGTCAGCACGACCTCCACCCGACGGTTGGCGCGCCGTCCCTCTTCCGTCAGGTTGGTGGTGATCGGTGCCAGCCAGCCTGCGCCTTGGGCGTCGATCCGTTCGGGGGCGATACCGTAATCACTGATCAGACGCGCCCGAACGGCTGCGGCACGGCGTTTGGACAGGTCGATATTGCCCTCCAGCGCGCCTTCCATATCGGTATGCCCCACCAGAGCGATTGTCGCATCGGGTGCGGAGGCCAGATAATCGGCCAGCGCCGCAAGACTGTCATAGCTGCCCGGCTTCAGCTTGTCCGAGCCGCTATCGAAATCGAGCCCGCCCAGAATGCCGTGCCCCTCGGTTTGCAACAACGTTCCGATAGGACGCTTTTCGGCGCCGGTGCTGGCCCCAGTGGTGATCTGCAACGGGTTATCGGGGCGGGCGGCATCCACAATGCCCGCGCTTAGCGTGGTCAGGTTCACAAAACCGGAATTGGAGGAACGGCTCACCGTCAATGCCAGATATTCCGGCCCCTTACGGGCGGCCAGATACAGGAAATCACCCAGATCGATATGCATACCCGGCTCGGGCAGGAGATCCAGCTGATACCGGAAATCGAACCCGCCGCAGGCATCCGTGGCACAATCATACAGCACCGTGTAGCCCGCATCCTCGATCTGCGCCCGTAGCGGAGCCAGAATTTGCAAGGTGGTCTGCTGATTGCCACGCAGACGCCATGCCGTATCGATCCGCGTGCCCTCGAGCGCGCGGGAAGGCGCGCGCGACTTGACCGTCCACGGGCCGGTCAGCAGGCTGTAGTCGGTGGCGGGATTACTGTCAGAGGCGCTGATCGAGGCATCCTCGGGCAGATCGAGCTGGATCGGTTCGGCCCATGCCTGTCCTGCGCAAAGACCAAAGACGGCAAGAAGGGCACAAGCAGGACGAAGGCAGATCATAAAACTTCCCGACGGTAATGGTAACGACATAGAGGCTGCATCCCGAGCCGGTTGTAAAGCGCGAGAGCTGCGGAATTTTCCGTCCGCACCACCAGAGACAGCCGCTCGGCACCATTCTGCGCAGCCCAGAACGCGGCCTCGGCCATGATATTGCGTGCCACCCCCTGACGACGGAACGCGGGCGAGACAACCAGCGCATGCAGCATGGCCTCGGTCTGCGCGCAGGCCACAAAGGCCGCTCCGGCGGGACGGTCGCAGGCACGCCCCAAAACCACGCAGGACGGCCCCTTGGCCCGCGCCATCACCGCCTGACGGGCGGCATCGATCCCGTCCTGTGCGAAGAGCTCGCGCATGATCGCAAGCGGCGGCCAATGCGCGAACGCCGTCAGATCGGCGGCCTCCTGCGGCAGGTCTTCCAGCCGCGCCCCCAAAATGACCACCTCATCATAGGCTTCCATGCCACGCGCCGCCAAAGCCGCATCCAGCGGCTCCTGCCCGTCGCGGACCTGAAAGATCGCAGGCTGCGACAGGGCATGATGCCCTGCGATCGCCGCATCGATATCGGCCTCGTCCAGCGGCAGGGTCAAGCTGGCCGAACCGACCCGATTGCCCGCGCCGCGCCCCTCGCGCAGGGTAAACCCACCCACGTCGCGATAAGAGGCGGCAGGCCATGTCGCATCGACCAGATCATAGAGACGCGGGCTCATTCGCCCTCCGGAAACGCGGTCTTCAATGCGGCGAATGCCGCCTCGAGCCGCGCCTCATCCTGCCCGCGCACCACAAGGTTCACGCCGTAATTCCCATCGCTCACAAAGGGGTAGGACCCGAAGGACAGATCCTCATAGGTCTGGGCCAGATCGCGCAGCGGCTCGGCAATCTCGGATTCGGGGCGCGGCACCCGCAGGCTGCGCGACAGAACCGGCGCACCGCCCGTAAGCGTCGGCAGCACGCTTGCCACCATCGCCTGAAACACATTGGGCACGCCCGCCATCACATGCACATTGCCGATGGTAAAGCCGGGCGCGACAGAGACGGGGTTGTCGATCAGCGTCGCCCCTTCGGGGATGCGCGCCATCCGCATCCGCGCGGGCGTGAACTCGGCCCCGCGTGCGGCATAATGCGCCGCCAGCAGCGCCTTGGCATCCTCGCGCACATCCACCTTCGCGCCAAAGGCCGCCCCCACCGCATCGGCGGTGATGTCATCATGGGTCGGCCCGATCCCGCCCGAGGTAAACAGCGTGTCATAGGCCCCTGACAGCGCATGGATCGCGCTGACGATCTGGTCCTGATCATCCGCAACAATCCGCACCTCCTTCAGGTCGATCCCCGCCTTGGTCAGCTCGCCCGCAAGATAATAGGCATTGCCCTCGCGGGTGCGCCCCGACAGGATTTCGTCACCAATGATCAGGATCGCGGCAGTAGGATTGGACATGGGTTTATCTCCTTTGCACATAGGTATAGGCCGGGTTGCGAGGGGCGGAAAGCCCAAGCCCTAGTCATTGCCCGCTTTTGTGATTAACTAGGGGGTAAGCGAATGAAGGAGAAAGCCGGTGGATGAAGCCCAAGGCCGCGTGACGAAAGACGGGATCCGCATCTATAATACCGAAGAGGACTTCGACGGCATCCGAGCCGCCTGTGCCGTGACCTCGCAGATCCTCGACGAGGTGGCAGACCATGTCCGCCCCGGCATCACCACGATGGATCTGGAAACCTTCATCCGCAAACGGGTCGAAGAGCTTGGCACCACCTCGGCCACCATCGGCTATCGCGGCTACCAGCATGCCTCCTGCATCTCGGTCAACCATGTGGTCTGCCACGGCATTCCGGGCGAAAAGGTGATCAAGGATGGCGACATCCTGAACATCGACATCACCGTCATCAAGGATGGCTGGTTCGGCGACAGCTCGCGCATGTATGTGGCGGGCAATCTGACCCGCAAGGCCGAGCGCCTGATCCAGGTCACCTATGACGCGCTGATGATCGGCATCGATCAGGTCAAACCCGGCAATACCTTCGGCGATATCGGCCATGCGATCCAGAAATATGTCGAAGGCAACCGCATGAGCGTCGTGCGCGACTTCTGCGGCCACGGTGTGGGCCGCGTCTTCCACGCCCCGCCAAATGTGCTGCACTACGGCCGCGCGGGCTCGGGGGCTGTGCTGGAAGAAGGCATGATCTTCACCATCGAGCCGATGGTCAATCTGGGCCGCCCCGACACCAAAGTGCTGGCCGATGACTGGACCGCCGTCACCCGCGACAAATCGCTCTCGGCGCAATTCGAACATTGCGTGGGCGTCACGGCAGATGGCTGCGAGATCTTCACCCTCAGCGCCAAGAACCGCTTCCACCCGACATGGGGCTAAACGGGTGGATAACGCGCCCGGAAGGCCGCGCGCGGCCTGACCGATTTTGACGGGGTCTCGATGGCCCCGTTAAAATCGGCCCCGCCTTATTTATGGCTCAGATTTCTTCCACCATCGACACCCCACGCAAGGACCGGATCGCCCCTTTGATCTGCGGGTTCACCGGAAAATCGCGCCCCGTCGCCAATTCATAGCGACAGTTCTTCTCGGCATCGAACACCGTGAAACTGATCGGCCCGCGCGAGCGCACCTTGCCCTCTTCCTCCAGCCGCCCCAAGAGCGACGCAATCGACGGCACGGCCTCCGGTGTTTCCACGTGAATCATCAGCCCCGTACCACCGGCATCGGCAACCATCGCATCTACAGGGCTGGCCGAACCGGCAACCATACGCACCGACTCGCCATCCACCTCGACCTTGACGTTCAGCACCAGAAGCCGCCCCGTTTCCAGAACCGCGCGCGACGCCTCCAGCGCCTCGGACCAGAAGGCCACCTCATAGGGCCCCGAGGCATCCGACAGCGCGACAAAGGCAAAGCGGTTGCCCTTGGCCGATTTCTTCTCGCGCACGGAGGCCACCTCGCCCGCGATCTTCGCCGCAAAGGGGCCGTTAAGCGCCTTGGCGTGGATCTCGTCCAGCGTCATCACCTTCTTGCGCTTGAGCGCGGGCATATAATCTTCCAGCGGATGGCCCGAGAGATAGAAGCCGATGGCCTTATGCTCCTCGGACAGTTTCTCGCCCGGCAACCAGTCATCGGTATCGGCCATGCGCGGCGGCGGCAGATCATCGCCCGCATCGCCAAACAAGGACACCTGCGCCGAATTCTTCGCCTCGATCACAGCCCCCGACCATGCCACCAGACTGTCAAGCGACTGGAACACCCGCTTGCGGTTCGGGTCCAGCTGGTCAAAGGCCCCCGCCCGCGCCAGCATCTCCAAGGGCCGCTTACCGACCCGCTTCAGATCGACACGGCGGGCGAAATCAAAGAGATCACGGAAGGGCTTATCCTTCCCGTCCACCTGACGCGCCCTGACGATCATCTCCATCGCCTCGACACCCACATTCTTCAGCGCGCCCAAAGCATAGACCAGCTTCTGGTCCACCACATCAAAGGTCGCCAAAGAGCGGTTCACACAGGGCGGCACGATCTCGGCGCCCAAGCCCTTCTTGACCTCCTGCGCATAGATCGCAAGCTTCTCGGTCAGATGGATATCGCAATTCATCACCCCGCCCATGAACTCGACAGGATGGTTGGCCTTCAGCCAAGCGGTGTAATAGCTGACCACCGCATAGGCGGCGGCGTGGGATTTGTTGAAGCCGTAATTGGCGAATTTCTCCAGAAGGTCGAACACCTCCGAGGCTTTCTTCTTATCGACCCCGTTCTTCGCCGCCCCCGATTCAAATTTGGGGCGCTCGGCATCCATCGCCTCCTTGATCTTCTTACCCATCGCGCGGCGCAGAAGGTCGGCCCCGCCCAGCGTATAGCCCGCCATCTCCTGCGCGATCTGCATCACCTGTTCCTGATAAACGATGATGCCTTGGGTCTCGGCCAGAATATGGTCGATGGTCTTATGCACGGATTCCAGAGGCTTGCGCCCGTGTTTCACATCGCAATAGGTCGGGATATTCTCCATCGGACCCGGGCGATACAAAGCCACCAGCGCCACGATATCCTCGATACAGGTGGGCTTCATCTGGCGCAGCGCCGATTTCATCCCCTCGGATTCCACCTGAAACACCGCAACCGTATGCGCGCTGGAGTAAAGATCATAGGTCTTCTGATCATCCAGCGGGATAAGGTTGATCTGGTTCTCGCCCCCCGCCGCCGGTTCATAAAGCTGGTTACCATGCGCATCCACATGGAGCGGCCTGCCGGATTTGAAGATCAGGTTCATCGCCGATTGCACGACGGTCAGTGTCTTCAGACCCAGAAAGTCGAATTTCACCAGACCCGCGCTTTCAACCCATTTCATATTGAACTGGGTCGCCGGCATGTCGGATCGCGGATCCTGATAGAGCGGCACCAGATGGTCCAGCGGACGGTCGCCAATCACCACCCCTGCCGCGTGAGTCGAGGCATTGCGCAGCAATCCTTCCACCTGCTGGGCATATTTCAACAGCCGTGCCACGACCTCTTCGTTCTTTGCCGCCTCGCGCAGACGCGGCTCATCGGCCAGCGCCTTCTCGATCGACACGGGCTTCACCCCCTCGACGGGGATCATCTTGGAAAGCCGGTCCACCTGCCCGAAGGACATCTGCAACACCCGCCCCACATCGCGCACGGCGGCCTTGGACAGAAGCGCACCGAAGGTGATGATCTGGCCCACCTTCTCGCGCCCGTATTTCTGCTGCACATATTTGATCACCTCTTCGCGGCGATCCATGCAGAAGTCGATATCGAAGTCCGGCATCGAGACCCGCTCGGGGTTCAGGAAGCGTTCGAACAGCAGCGAATAGCGCAAGGGATCAAGGTCGGTGATGGTCAGCGCATAGGCCACAAGCGAACCTGCCCCCGACCCCCGCCCCGGCCCCACCGGAATATCATGCGCCTTCGCCCATTTGATAAAGTCGGCCACAATCAGGAAGTAGCCCGGAAATCCCATCTGTTCGATGATCCCAAGCTCGAATTTCAGCCGCGCCTCATAGTCCTCGACAGGCGCCGCCGCCTCGATCACCTCAAGCCGGTTGCGCAGGCCCTCCCACGCCTGACGGCGCAATTCCTCGACCTCGTCATCGGCGAATTTGGGCAGGATCGGGTCAATCTTCGAGGCCCCATAAGCACAGCGCCGCGCGATCTCGACGGTATTCTCCAAAGCCTCCGGCAGATCGGAAAACAGCGCCACCATCTCGGCTTCGGATTTGAAATAATGCTGGGGCGTCAAACGGCGGCGCGGCTCGATCTGGTCGACATAGGCCCCCTCCGCAATGCAGATCAGCGCATCATGCGCCTCATACATCTCGGCCTTGGGAAAATAGACATCATTGGTGGCCACCAGCGGCAGACCCATCTCATAGGCCATTTCGACAAAGCCGCGCTCGGTCAGACGTTCGGCTTCGGTATTGCGCCCATCCTCGCCCGGATGACGCTGCAATTCGACATAGAGACGGTCGGGATAAATCGCGGCCAGACGCTCCATCAGCGCCCGCGCCCGATCCGGCTGGCCATTCTGCAAGAACTTGCCCACAGGCCCCTGCGCCCCGCCGCTCAGACAGATGATCCCCTCGGAATGCGCCGCAAGCTGCTCGGTGGTGACCTGCACCAGATCGCCATTCTTGCCCACATAGAGGCAGGTCGACAGCTCCATCAGGTTCTCGTAACCCGTCTCGTTCTGGGCCAGAAGCACCACTGGCGCCGGCAGCCGGATCTTTTCACCCGGTCGCGCCGGATCATAGGCCACAGACACCTGACAGCCCAGAATAGGCTGCAATCCCGCCCCCTTCGAATTGACCGAAAACTCTAAAGCGGAAAACATCGCATTGGTGTCGGTGACGGCAACGGCGGGCATATTGGCCGCGTCACACATCTTGATCAGCTTCTTGACGGGCACAGCCCCCTCAAGCAGCGAATATTCGGTATGGACGCGCAGGTGAATGAATCGAGGCTCTGTCATACCCGCCAATCTACGCGCGCAAACCACCCGCGAAAAGCCTGATCGCACGAACAGCCTGTCAAATTTCCTCCCGCCACATCACAAGCTCCGCTTTTTCCGATTGACCGCTTTTCATACAGGTCGCACAATTTACAGGCACGTTACCCGCCGCCCCGCCGCCAGATTCCGGTTCAGCCTTGCATCATCTCCACCCGATACGCTTTTCTGGGCTTGGGGTTCTGCCAGACAGAACCGCGCCTCCGTTCTACGCCACATCGGGCGGGGTCGCACTTCACAGCTGTACCGTGGCGAAAGTCTTCTCATGGAAATTACGTTTCTTCTCAACGGAGAAACCCGCCGCGTTGCCCTAAGCGACCCGACGCAATCGGTCCTCGACTGGCTGCGCGCCGAAGGCCTCACCGGAACAAAAGAAGGCTGCAACGAAGGCGATTGCGGCGCCTGTACGGTCATCCTCACCGATGCCGCAGGCTCCAGACCGCTCAACGCCTGTATCCTGATGATGCCGCAGCTTCATGGCCGCGCCCTGCGCACGGTCGAAGGCATCAGCGGCCCAAAAGGCCAGTGCCACCCCGTGCAGGACAGCATGATCACCCATCACGGCAGCCAATGCGGCTTTTGCACCCCAGGCATCATCGCCTCGCTGGCCTGCGCCCACCAGAACGACCAGACCGACCACGACGACCTCCTCGCAGGGAACCTCTGCCGCTGCACGGGCTACGCCCCGATCATCCGCGCAGCCAAAGCCGCCAGCCACAGCCCGAAACCCGACTGGATGGACAGCCCCCTCCAGCTGCCGGAAATATCCTCGGAGGGTGAATGGTCCGCAGGACCAGAGGGAGGCAGACAGCCTCCCTTCCTCCCCCGCGCCACCAAAGATCTGGCCGATTGGTATCTTGCACACCCGCAGGCCACGCTGATCGGCGGCGCCACCGATGTCGGGCTCTGGGTCACCAAGAAACTGCAAGACCTGCCCCTCGTGGCCTTCCTCGGCCAATGCGAAGACCTCGCGCAGATCAAGGAAACCGACACCCATCTCACCGTGGGTGCGGCCACCACAATCGCCGCCCTGCGCCGCGCGGTCACACCGCATCTGCCCAGTTTCGCCGAGCTCCTGCGCCGCTTCGCCTCCGAACAGGTGCGTCAGGCGGCCACCTTGGGCGGCAATATCGCCAATGGCTCGCCCATCGGCGACACGCCCCCCGCTCTCATCGCTCTTGGCACCACACTCACCCTGCGCCAAGGCGACAGCCGCCGCGAGATGCCGCTTGAGGACTTCTTCCTCGATTACGGCAAACAGGACCGCCGCGCGGGCGAATTCGTCGAAAGCCTCACCTTCCCGAAATCCGCCCTGCAGTTCCGCGCCTATAAGCTGTCGAAACGCTTCGATCAGGATATCTCCGCCGTCTGCGCCGCCTTCAACCTGACCCTTGACGGGACCACCATCACGTCAGCCCGCGTGGCTTTCGGCGGCATGGCAGGCACCCCCAAACGCGCCAGCGGCTTCGAGGCGCTCTTGACCGGCAAGCCCCTGTCGGATGAGACCTTCCGCGCGGCGCTCCCCGCGCTTGGCCTCGACTTCCAGCCGCTGTCCGATATGCGCGCCTCAGCGCATTACCGCCTGAAAGCCGCCGAAGGCCTCGCCCTGCGCTATCTGGCCGATCTCACGGGCCAGCACAGCTCTATTCTGGAGGTCCAGCCATGAGCGTCGCCAAACCGCTGCCCCATGACTCCGCCCGCCTGCATGTAACCGGACAGGCACGCTATCTCGATGACCTGCCCGAACCCAAAGGCTGCCTGCATCTGGCCTTCGGCCTTTCAACCGAGGCCAGCGCCGAGATCACCGAGATCGACCTCACCGAAGTCCTCGCCAGCGAGGGCGTGATCACGGTCCTCACCGCCGCCGATATTCCGGGCGAGAATGACGCCTCCACCAACCGCGGCTGGCACGAGCCTCTGCTGGCCGAGGGTGAGGTGCATTATATCGGCCAGCCCGTCTTCATCGTGGTCGCCACCTCGCACCGGCTGGCGCGTATCGCCGCCCGCCGTGCCCGCATCACCTATGCACCCCGTGCCCCGATCCTGACCATCGACCAAGCCATCGCCCGTGAAAGCTGGTATGAGGGCGGGCCGATCATCTGGGAAAACACCGACCCGACCGAGGCCTTGGCACAGGCGGCTTTCACCGCCCATGGAAGTATCGAGATCGGCGGTCAGGAGCATTTCTACCTTGAAGGCCAAGCCGCCATGGCCGAGCCGCAGGATCAGGGGATGATCCTGCGCGTCTCGAGCCAGCACCCGACCGAGGTGCAGCATAAGGTGGCCGAGGCCCTAGGCCTGCATATGCATGACGTACGCATAGAGATGCGGCGCATGGGCGGCGGGTTCGGCGGCAAGGAAAGCCAAAGCAACCAGCCCGCCATCGCCTGCGCCGTGGCCGCCCATGTTACGGGGCGCGCCTGCAAGATGCGCTATGACCGCGATGACGATATGACCATCACCGGCAAGCGCCATGACTTCCGCGTGGACTACCAGATCGGAGCGGATGCCGATGGCCGCATTACCGGCGCGATCTTGCGCCAGTTCGCCCGCTGTGGTTGGTCGATGGATCTGTCGCTGCCGGTCTGCGACCGCGCCATGCTGCATGCCGATGCCGCCTATCACATCCCCGCGCTGCGCGTCGAAAGCCTGCGTCTGCGCACCAATACCCAATCGAACACGGCCTATCGCGGCTTTGGCGGCCCGCAGGGCATTCTGGGCACCGAAGCCGCCATCGAGCATCTAGCGCAGGTGATGGGCCTTGACCCGCTGGACTTACGGCGGCGCAATTACTACCCCGAGATGGGCCAAGACCCCGCCCCCACCCATTACGGCCAGCCCGTTGAGGATAGCATCCTGCAGGCGCTGACCGACAGTCTGACCACCCGCGCCGATTTCACCACGCGCCAGAAAGCAGTGGCCGAATGGAACGCCGCCAATCCGGTGCTGAAAAAGGGCATCGCGCTGGCGCCCGTGAAATTCGGGATTTCTTTCACGCTCAGCCATCTCAATCAGGCGGGTGCTTTGGTGCATGTCTATCAGGACGGCACAGTGCGACTGAACCATGGCGGCACCGAGATGGGTCAGGGTCTGCATATCAAGGTCTGTCAGGTGGCGGCCAAGGTCTTCGGCCTGCCGCTCAGCCAGATCCGCATTTCGGCCACCGATACCGATAAGGTGCCCAATACTTCGGCCACGGCGGCAAGCTCGGGGGCCGATCTGAACGGCATGGCGGTGAAAGCGGCCTGTGACACGATCCGCGACCGGATTGCGGGCTTTCTGGCCCAGCGCGAAGGCTGCCCGCCAGATGCGGTGCGTTTCGAGGACGGCTTTATCACCGCAGGCACCTATCGCGGCACCTTTGCCGAAGTGATCACCGCCGCCTATGAGGCGCGGATCAGCCTGTCCTCGACGGGCTATTACGCCACCCCCGAAATCTCCTGGGACCGGACAACAGGCACGGGCCACCCCTTCTATTACTTTGCCTATGGCGTCTCGATTGCCGAGGTGGTGATCGACCGCCATACCGGCGAGAACCGCATCCTGCGTGCCGATATCCTGCATGATGCAGGGGCCTCGCTGAACCCCGCGATTGACCAAGGTCAGGTCGAGGGCGGTTTCGTGCAAGGCGCGGGCTGGCTGACGACCGAGGAACTGGTCTGGGATGACAAAGGCGCTTTGCGCACCCATGCGCCCTCGACCTATAAGATCCCCGCCTGCTCGGATAGGCCACGGATTTTCAACGTGGATCTCTGGGACCAGCCCAACCGGAAGGAAACGATCTACCGTTCCAAAGCTGTGGGCGAGCCACCCTTCGTCCATGGCAATGCGGTGTTCTTCGCGCTGCAAAATGCGGTGGCAGCCTGTGGTCCGGACTGGCCTGCCTTGCGCGCGCCTGCCACCCCCGAGGCCATTTTAGAGGCCATCGCACGGGCCGAGGGCACGGCATGAGCTTTGACCCCGCCCGCCTGCGTCACTTAGCCCCCTTCACCCGCGTCCTTGTGGCAGGCGTCAAGGGATCCACCCCGCGCGAGACAGGCGCCGAGATGCTGGTCTTTGCAGACCACATCCAAGGCACCATTGGCGGCGGCGCGCTGGAATATAGCGCCATCCAAGAGGCCCGCGCAGGCCGGACGGGCCGCCAGACCATCCCGCTTGGGCCTGCTATGAACCAATGCTGCGGCGGTGCGGTTACCTTGGCATATGAGGCGATCACGCCGCAGGATATGGCGCGTGAGTTCGGGGCGCTTCATGCCCGCCCCTTGGACGGGCCTGCCGAGATGCCGCTGTCGGTCCATCGCGCGCTGGCGCGTTACCGCGACCGTGGGCAGCTGCCACAGCTTCTGATTGACGGCTGGCTGCTGGAACCCGTGGCGCCTCCGGCCTTGCCGCTGTGGATCTGGGGCGCGGGCCATGTGGGGCGTGCGATTGCCACGACCCTTGCGCCCTTCCCCGACTACGCGATCCGTCTGGCCGATACCGATGCGGAGCGCTTTCCCGAGGTGCTGCCGCAGGGTGTCACGCCGCTGATCGCCGCAAACCCCGCCGATCTGGTGCCCCTCGCGCCGCCCCATGCGCATCACTATGTGCTGACCTATTCCCATGCGCTGGATCTGGAGTTGTGCCACCGCCTGCTGACCCACGGGTTCGGCCATCTGGGGCTGATTGGCTCTGACACCAAATGGGCGCGGTTTCGTAACCGCCTGCGGGATTTGGGCCACAGCCCAGAGAAAATCGGGCAAATACAATGCCCCATCGGGGACCCGAGCCTTGGCAAACATCCGCAGGCCATTGCGATAGGGGTGGCCGCCGGAGTATTGAGACAAAAGACGACCATCCGGTCAAAACCCGACAGTCAGGACGCAAGAGAAGCATGAGCGATCCCCTATTGAAACTTGAGGGCCTGACCAAGGCCTATCCGGGCGTGATCGCCAATAGCGATGTCGGCTTCGAGATCGGTCAGGGCGAGATCCATGCGCTTCTGGGCGAGAATGGCGCGGGCAAATCGACGCTGGTCAAGATGATCTACGGGCTGGTGAAGCCTGACGCGGGCCGGATGACCTTCCGCGGGCAGGCCTATGCGCCCCCCGAGCCTCGCGCCGCGCGGGCGAGCGGCGTGGCGATGGTGTTCCAGCATTTCTCGCTGTTCGATGCGCTGAATGTGGCGGAAAACGTGGCTTTGGGGATGGAGAACCCGCCCCCCATGCGCCAGCTCGCCCGCCGTATCCGCGAGATTTCCACCCAATACGGGTTGCCCCTGGACCCTGCCCGCCTTGTCGCCGATCTTTCGGCAGGGGAACGCCAGCGCGTGGAGATCGTGCGCTGTCTGCTGCAGGACCCCAAGCTTCTGATCATGGACGAGCCGACCTCGGTGCTGACCCCGCAGGAGGTCGAGATCCTGTTCCGTACCCTGCGCCAACTGGCTGCCGAGGGCACGGCGATCCTGTATATCAGCCACAAGCTGGAGGAGATCCGCTCGCTTTGTGACCGTGCGACCATCCTGCGCGGCGGCAAAGTGGTGGGTGATGCGATCCCGCGCGAGAAATCCGCCCGCGAGCTGGCCGAGATGATGGTGGGCGCCGAGCTGAAGGTGACCGACCGCGAGGGCCGGACGCTGGGCGATGTGGTGCTTGAGGTGCAGGGCCTCAGCCTGCCGCCACAGTCGCAATTCGGGGTGTCGCTGAAGGATGTGGCCCTGCGGCTGCGCGCGGGCGAGGTTCTGGGCATCGGCGGTGTGGCGGGCAACGGGCAGGAGGAACTGCTGGCGACCTTAGCGGGCGAGCGCCCCTCGGCTGCGGGCAGCGTGGTGCTGGCGGGGCGCGATGTCTCGGGGCTTGGTCCCAACGAGCGCCGCGCCTATGGCCTCTTGACCGCCCCCGAGGAACGGCTAGGCCATGCCGCCGTCCCCGCCATGAGCCTGACCGAAAACACCCTGCTGACCGGCACCATCCGCCGGCCCTTGGCCAAGGGGGGCATGGTCGACATGGCCGCCGCCCGCGCCTTTGCCGAAGAGATCATCACCGCGTTTGATGTGCGCACTCCGGGGCCGCATGTGGCCGCGCGTGCGCTCTCTGGCGGCAACCTGCAGAAATTCGTGGTCGGGCGCGAGGTGCTGCAAGAGCCTGTCGTTCTGGTGGTCAACCAGCCCACTTGGGGGGTGGATGCGCTGGCAGCGGCCTCGATCCGGCAGGCGCTGCTGGATGTGGCGGCCAAGGGCGGCGCGGTCATCGTGATTTCTCAGGATCTGGACGAGTTGATGGAAGTTTCCGACCATTTTGCCGCGCTGAACGCGGGCTCTCTGTCGCCGCCGCGCCCGACCAAAGGGCTGAGCATCGAGGAAATCGGCCTGATGCTGGGCGGCGCGCATGGAATGGGTGATGCCGCGCCAGATAGGGTAGCGGAGGCAGACGCATGATCACTCTGGTGCGCCGCCCGACGCCTTCGCGCCACTGGGCGTGGTCCACGCCGCTCCTTGCGGTCCTTGCCACCATTCTGGCGGGAGGGCTGCTCTTTGCCCTGCTGGGCAAGGACCCGTTTGATGCCATCAAGGCGATCTTCTGGGACCCGATCCTTGGCCAGAACGCTTTTTACTACCGAAGCCAGCTTCTGGTGAAAGCCGCCCCCCTGATCCTGATCGCCGCAGGGCTCGCCGTGGGCTTCCGCGCCGGTATCTGGAATATCGGGGCCGAGGGGCAGTATATCATCGGCGCCATCGCGGGCGCTTGGCTGGCGCTGCATATCTATCCTGCCGAGGCCGCGTGGCTGTTTCCCGCGATGATCGTGCTGGGCGCGCTTGGCGGGCTGGTCTGGGGGCTGATCCCCGCACTGCTGAAGGTCTGGTTTGGCGTCAACGAGATCCTCGTGTCGCTGATGCTGGTCTATGTGGCGGAGAACCTGCTGGCCTATATGGCGTTCGGCCCGCTGAAAAACCCCGAAGGGTTTGGCATGCCCGGATCGCGGAACCTCCAGCAATACCCTTCGGCCTTCAATGGCGAGCTGATCGCGGGCACGGGGGCGCATTGGGGCGTGGTGGCCGCGCTGATTGCAGTGATCTTCACCTATATCCTGATGCACCGCCATATCGCGGGCTTTCGTATCCGCGTGGCGGGCGAGGCCCCGCGGGCGGCGCGTTTTGCGGGCGTCGTGCCGGCACGGCTGGTGATCTTCTGCCTATGCCTGTCGGGCGCGTTTGCAGGTATGGCGGGGCTGTTCGAGGTGGCTGGCCCCTCGGGACGGATCAGCGACAGCTTCAACGCGGGCTATGGCTTCACTGCCATCATCGTGGCCTTTCTGGGCCGCCTGCATCCGGTGGGCATCCTTCTGGCGGGACTGTTGATGGCGCTGACCTATATCGGCGGCGATGTCGCACAGCAGATGCTGCAACTGCCACCCTCGGCCATTCAGGTCTTTCAGGGGATGCTGCTGTTTTTCCTGCTGGGGTTCGACGTGCTGACGAATTACCGTATCACCTTCGGGAGGCGCCCATGAGCCGCCGCCTGCCTTCGCTCCACCGGCCCATTCTGGCCCTGATGGGGTTTCTGGCTGGCTTGGGCGGCTATTACGTGCTGATCTGGACCACCACCGCCATCCTCTACGTGCCGCTGGCAATCGGGCTTCTGGCGATGTGGGAACTGACGCGGCGGATCTCGGAATTCGCCCGCCGCAGGGTTCTGCCCAAGGACTGGGCCGATGACGAGATCCCCCCCGAAGACGATACGATCCATGCCAGACGTGCGGTGCGGTCCCTGCGCAAGTCGCGCCCCGATATGGTCGTTTTCGCGTTGGCCTGTGTGATCGGTCTCGGGCTGGCCTATCTGTTCTGGGGGCCACTTCCCGGCCTCGAGCCCCCCCGCACAAGCTATGGAGTCGTCAAATGATCGGCGGTATCGATATTGTCACTCTGATCGCCATGCTGATGACCGCCTCGACGCCGGTCCTGCTGGCGGCCACGGGCGAGTTGGTGGTGGAACGCTCGGGCGTGCTGAACCTCGGGGTCGAAGGCATGATGATCATGGGGGCCATCGGCGGTTTTGCCGCTGCGGTGGCCACGGGAAATCCGGTGGCGGGGTTTGCGGCGGCGGCGTTATCGGGCGTGGTGATGGCGCTGCTTTTCGGGCTGCTGACGCAGATCTTCCTGTCAAACCAGGTGGCAACGGGTCTGGCGCTGACGCTCTTCGGGCTGGGGCTCTCGGCGCTTTTGGGCAAATCCTTCGAAGGCGTGCGCCCGCCCGCGACCGGCAAGATCGACTTCGGGCCGCTGAGCGATCTGCCGGTGCTGGGCCGCATCCTGTTTTCACATGACTGGGTGGTCTATCTGTCGCTGGCCCTTTGCGCCGCCACTTGGGCCTTTCTGAAATTCACCCGCGCGGGGCTGATCCTGAAAGCCGTAGGCGAAAACCATGACGCCGCCCATGCGCTTGGCTACCGCGTTATCGCGATGCGCTTTGCCGCGCTGGCCTTTGGCGGCGCGCTGGCGGGGATCGGGGGCGCCTATCTCAGCCTCGTGCGGGTGCCGCAATGGACCGAAGGCATGACCGCAGGCGCGGGCTGGATCGCACTGGCCATCGTGGTCTTTGCCTCATGGCGCCCCGAACGCGCGTTGATCGGATCTTATCTTTTCGGGGGCATTACGGCGCTACAACTCCAGCTACAGGCGGCAGGCTATTCCATTCCGGTACATCTGCTGTCGATGGCCCCCTATCTCGTCACGATCGTGGCGCTCGTCCTTTTGTCGATGACCCACCGGCATGGCGCACAGGCCGGACCGGGAAGTCTCGGAAAATCCTTCCATGCCTCTCGTTGAGGGGCTAGTCTCGGGGTGCATAAAGATGCCCGCAATCCAAGGGGAACCTTCCATGAAACGCAGAACTTTCCTTGCCTCCTCGGCTGCTATGGCCGGCATTGCCGCCACCGGCGCACCGGCTTTCGCACAGGACGATCCGCTGAAGATCGGCTTCATCTATGTCGGCCCCGTGGGCGATATGGGCTGGTCCTACCAGCATGATCAGGGCCGTCAGGCGATCGAGGCCGAATATGGCGACAAGATCCAGACCAAGTTCATTGAATCGGTTCCCGAAGGCCCCGATGCCGAGCGCGCGCTGACCTCTCTGGCGCTGGAAGGCCATGAGCTGATCTTTGCGACCTCTTTCGGCTATATGGATTCCGTGATCAATGTTGCGGCCAAATTCCCGAATGTGAAATTCGAGCATTGCACGGGCTACAAACGCGCCGAGAATGTCGGCACCTATGATGCACGCTTCTATCAGGGTCGCGCCATTCAGGGCACCATCGCAGGGCGCATGACCAAGTCGAACAAGATCGGCTATATCGGCTCCTTCCCGATCCCTGAAGTGATCCAAGGGATCAATGCGGCCTATATCCACGCCAAGAAGGTCAATCCCGATGTGCAGATCTCGGTGGTCTGGGCCTATACATGGTTCGACCCCGCCAAAGAGGCCGATGCCGCAGCTGCCCTGATCGCCGATGGTGTCGATGTGATCTTGCAGCATACCGATTCCACTGCGCCGCAGGCCAAGGCGCAGGAAGCCGGCAATGTGATCACTTTCGGGCAGGCCTCGGATATGTCGAACTTCGCGCCCAAACCGCGCGTCAGCTCGACCATCGACAACTGGGCCCCCTATTACAAAGGGCGCGTTGCGGCCGCTCTGGAAGGGTCGTGGAAGGCCGATGCCACTTGGGGCGGTATCGACAGCGGCATGGTGAAGATCGGTGAAATCACCGATGCGGTGCCCGCCGAAGTCAAGCAGGAGGCCGAGGCGCTGATCGAGGCGATCCGTTCGGGCAGCTACCACCCCTTCACCGGCCCGTTGAAAAAACAGGACGGTTCGGACTGGCTCGCCGAGGGCGAAGTGGCGGATGATGCAACGCTGGCCGGGCTGAATTTCTATGTCGAGGGGATTTCCGCCGAAATCCCCGGCTAAGACCTAACCCCTTGGAATGTGGGAAGGGCACCGCCACTGGTGCCCTTTTTCACAACCGGATCCGGGCAGTTCTCGCGGCTGCGGCGAATAAGATCAGGAACATTTATCGGACCGGCTTGGTTATCCACCTGAAAAGACACCCCGCCGTTATCGGGGGTCGCTCAGGAGGAATGATGAAGAGTAAACTTCGTAACACGACCGCCCTCATTGCCGCGCTGGCCACTTTGGCCCCCAGTCTGACGGTCGCGCAAACCATCCCTGCGGTGCCGAAACAGGCCCAGTCCGAAGACCGCCCCGATACGGATCGCGGCAAGATGTCCTCGGGCAAAGAGGACACCGGCCCCAGTCAGGCCCGCGCGACCACCTGTATCGAGACCCAAAGCAAAAACGGCGTCTCCGCCAAGGCCGCAGCAGAGCTGTGCGAGGGCATGACCGCCGCAAGTCCCAATTCCCAGGCCGAAAAGCGCAGCGAGGCGGCGCAATCCGCGCAAGCGCGTGCACAGGCGGATGCACAGACCGAAGCGGCCCGCAAGAAAATGGAGGCCCGCACCGCTGACCCGAAATCCGACCCGAAATCGGACACCGGATCACAGGGCGCGGCCCCTGACGCCAGCCCCGAACTCGGCACCCGAGCCACCTCCAAGGCCAAGGATGAAGGCCAGAACACCGCGCCCGCATCGCGCGCGGACAAAAGCGGTGCCCCACAATCCTCGGCCCAATCCTCCTCGAAGCCTTCGGCCTCGGACGCGGTGAAAAAGGCGACGTCGGAACAGGCCGATACCGCGAAAGGCACCCCCAAGGCACAAGACGGCACATCACAGGCAGAGCCCAGGGCCCAGCCCGAAGCAGGCCTTCTGGGCACCGGCAAAAGCGGGCCCCAAGCCAGAAAGCCCGAGCTGAAAGCGGATGCAGAAGGCGGTAAGGTTGACGCGCTCAAGCGCAAACTGGGCGGCGACAGCGCCGATCCGGCGACGGCAGAACAGTCCAAGCCCGCAGGTACCAAGTCCGCAGATGGCAGCACGGCATCGAAGACCAAGGCCGGAGAGGCGCGCGACCAGAGCGACGCCCCTCAGGCCAAACCCGCCCCGTCCGATGCCGCAGACCGTAAGGGCAAGGCCGCAGCTTCCGAACAGGACGCGGCGCAGCAAGAGAGCGGCAAGACAGAGGCGCAATCGCTGTCCAAGGCTCTGGCCGAAAAGCAGGCGGCCCAACCGGCAGATCCCCGCGCCGCTGGGGCGAATGCTGAGGCAGCCGCCCCCCGTGACGGCAAAGACAGTCGGCAGGAGGCCCAAGAGCCGCGCCGTGTCGAAGAGGCTCTACAGGCCACAGAAGACGCACGCCAGCGCGCCAGCGAAGGGGCGCCGGTCAAGAACGAGGCCCTTGCAGACAAGGCCGACATGCCCGCCGCAGGTGACAAGCCGCGCGCCAACTCCGCAGAGGGGGCGCAGATGACCGAGGAGGTCATTACCAAAGACAATGCGCGTTCCTCTGCCGAGGATTTCGCCACCGCCGTCAATGCCAAACCGAGCCAGAAATCGCCCGAGGCCGACAAGAAATCGGGTCTCTCGGATTTCGAGAAAGTCGCGATTGCAGGGCTTGGGGCGCTGGCCGTCGGGGCGATTTTGCAGAATGGCTCCGAGGTTGCGGTCAATTCCGGCGACCGTGTCGTGGTCCAGAACCCCGATGGCAGCTATGGTCTGATCAAGGATGATAACGCGCTCTTGCGTCAGCCGGGCTCGACGATCCGCACCCGCGATTATGACGACGGCTCGACGCGCACCATCACCGAACGTCCCGATGGCGCGCAGATCGTCACCATTTATGATGCCCAGCGCCGCATCGTCCAGCGGAGCCGAATCGAGCCGGACGGCACACGCTACATCCTGATCGACGATTCGCGCGGGGCCGCACCTGTGCAGGTCTCCGACCTGCCGCGCGCCAATTTCCGTGATGTCTCCAGCACCAGCAACGAGACCGCCCTGCGCGATGCTTTGGCCCGTAATGCCGATGTGAACCGTGGGTTCACCCTGTCGCAGATCCGTCAGATCCCGTCGGTGCGCGCATTGGCACCGGCCATTTCGGTGGAGAATGTGACCTTCGCGACAGGCTCCGCCGCGATCCAGCCCGAGCAGGCGCAGGCGCTTTCCGATCTGGGCGAGGCGATCAAGGCCCGTATCCGCGAGAACCCGCAGGAGATCTTCCTGATCGAAGGTCACACCGATGCGGTCGGGAACGCGGCCTATAATCTGGCCCTGTCGGACCGCCGCGCCGAATCGATGGCTCTGGCACTGACGGAATATTTCGACATCCCGCCGGAGAACCTTGTCGTGCAAGGCTATGGCGAGGAATATCTGAAGGAAAACACGCAAGGTGCCTCTGAACAGAACCGCCGCGTCACCATCCGTCGCGTCACCGATCTGCTGCGTGTCGCCGCGAACTGATCCGGAGCACGCACCGACGATGTCAGGGCGCCCCAAGCGGGCGCCCTTCGACACTTGCGCTTTGTCATCATGCTCGGGCTCGGTTAAAGACGCCCGAGACGCAGATGGAGAATACCATGCCCGCAAAGGCCGAACTGGACGACGGTGGCAAGACATTCACCCTGACCGTAGGGGTCTGGTTCAATACCTACCCTGTGGAAGAGCTGGACGACTGGATCGCCTTCTATCACCGCAACCGCGCCGACCATCCAAAATCGCTGCACAGCTATGATGACACGATTGCCGCGCTGGAAGCCCTGAAAGCTGCGCTGAAGACGTAGCAGGCCATAGCCTTGCCCGTCCTCTTGCCCCCTCCGGCCCGACCCTTTTGGCCCGACCTGTCCCATCGGCAGGGCAGCACCATCCTGCCCCACGCGAAGACCAAACAAAAACAACGCGCCGTAGCGCGTTTGTCTTTGTTTTCCGAAGATTTGGAAGTGGTGGCGAGGGGGGGACTTGAACCCCCGACCCCACGATTATGAGTCGTGTGCTCTAACCAGCTGAGCTACCTAGCCATTGAGCGGCTATCTACGGTCTGGGCCGCAGAGCGTCAACCCCAATTTCGGAAAATCGTCATCTTTTTCGCATTGCCGCTGCGACAGGGAAAACCGCCCCGTTTTGGCGGCAGATCAATAGACCGTCACCGGCGTGCCAATCTTCACCGCATCATAGAGCGCGATCACATGATCATTGACCATGCGCAAACATCCGTTGGAGACCGCGTGACCGATAGAGCTGGGCTGAGTCGTGCCATGAATGCGGATCGCCGTATCATGCCCGTCCTGATACAGATACATCGCCCGCGCGCCCAAAGGGTTGTTCGGGCCACCCGGCATACCATCTGCATATTTCGCGTAATGGTCGGGCTCGCGTTTGATCATATCGGGCGTGGGCGTCCAGCTTGGCCATTTGACCTTGCGCGCCACAACCGCTTTGCCGCGGAAGACCAGCTCGTTCTTGCCCACGGCAACGCCATAGCGCATCGCAACCCCGGGGGCGGTGATGTGGTAGAGGAAGAACTTATCCGACAGCACGATGATCGAGCCGACCTCCAGCTCGGGCCTCACGCGCACCTCGCGCGGATAGAACTGCTGGGCAATCGGCCAGGTTTTGGGGGCAGGCGCAGAAGAGGTCTCGATTTCCTGAGCCAATCCGAGGGTCGGGACCGTCAGAGCAGACAGGCCCGCCAGGCCACCAAGCACAGAGCGACGCTTCATATGTTATCTCCCGTAACAGGCAGATGCCGTTCAACCGCGATGAATCGTCACTTCAAAACCAGCGGTCGAAACCCGCATCTTTATCTTAAAACAGCTTCTCTCAAGGCATCCGCGAAAGGAGAGCGCTTGCCAAGATCCTAGAACAGAAAATCTTCACATATCGCAAAGATGACACGTCAAACGATCCGCGCCTGCTTTGTGGTGCCGGAAATTGCCTCTTTGGCGGTGGTCAATCCGGTGCGGCCTTCCTATCTGGTAAACAGGTACGGGACTCGGGGGATGGTGTATGACAGAGCTTCATACAAGGTTTATCGTGGATGGCATGCATTGCGGGGCCTGCACAGGGCGGGTCGAACGGGCCCTTCTGGCCGTTCCCGGCGTGCGGCAGGCCAATGCCAATCTGATGGCCCGCAATGTCACGCTGCACTTCGACAGCCCGACGGAAGGCGGTCCGGCAAGCGCGGATCTGGCCCGCTCGCTGGAGGCGGCAGGCTATCCGGTTGCCGAGGCCGAGGCCGATCTGGCGTCAGACACGGACATCCCTGCCGAGCTACAGAGCCGCGCCCGCGACACCCTGCTGGCGCATCCGGCCATCCTGTCGGTCGAGACCGCCGCGCGCCAGATCGATGTCCGCTACGCGCAAGGCGCGATTGCCCCAAGCGAGATGGTCCGGCTTCTTGCGCCGCTCGGGCTGGAAGCCAAGCCGCGCAAGGCCGAGACCCCGCCGCCCGATCGCGCCCATAAACAGGCCGATGAAACCCGCAAGCTGCGGCGCGATGTGATCGTGTCTGCGGCGCTGACCCTGCCGGTCTTCATTCTGGCGATGGGCAGCCACCTGATCCCCGGCATGCATCATCTGATCGAGATGACGATCGGTGAACGGCTGAGCTGGGTGATCCAGCTTGTCCTGACAACGCTGGTGCTTCTGGGACCGGGGCGGATTTTCCTGACCCTCGGCCTGCCCGCCCTGCAACGCGGCGCCCCGGAGATGAACTCGCTCGTGGCGCTCGGGGCGCTGGCGGCATGGGGCTATTCGACCCTTGTGACGCTTGTGCCCTATATGGTGCCCGAAAGCGCGCGCGGCGTCTATTTCGAAGCCGCCGCCACGATTGTCACCCTGATTTTGCTGGGCCGCTGGTTTGAAGCGCGGGCGAAGGGCCGCGCGGGCGAGGCGATCTCGCGGTTGGTGGGCTTGCGCCCCGATACCGCCCGCGTCGAGCGTGGCGAGCAGATCATTGACCTGCCCGTGGCCGAGCTGGCGGCGGGCGATCTGGTCCACCTGCCCCCAGGTGCACGGGTTGCCGCCGATGGCATTGTCACCGAAGGTCAGGGCTGGATCGACGAAGCCATGCTGACGGGCGAAGCCGCGCCGGTCGAGAAATCCGAAGGCAGCAGCATCACCGGCGGCACCGTCAACGGCACCGTGCCGCTTGTCTATCGCGTTACCGCGACCGGCACCGAGACCGTTCTTGCCCGCATCATCGCGATGGTCGAAGAGGCGCAGGGCGGCAAGCTTCCGGTGCAGGCACTAGTGGACCGTGTCACGCGGGTTTTCGTGCCGGTGGTGATCGGGCTTTCCCTGCTGACCTTCCTGATCTGGATGATCGCGGGACAGGGCTTCACCCATGCGCTGGTGGCCGGCATTTCGGTGATGATCATCGCCTGCCCCTGCGCGATGGGGCTGGCCACGCCCGTCTCGATTCTGGTGGGCACCGGACGTGCCGCCGAAATGGGGCTTCTGTTCCGGCGCGGTGACGCGCTGCAACGGCTGGCGGAGGTCAAGACCATCGCCTTTGACAAGACCGGCACCCTGACCGAAGGCCGCCCCGTCCTGAGCGACCTGATCGCCGCCCCCGACAGCCCGCCTGCCACCGAGACATTGCGGCTGGCCGCAGGGATCGAGGCGCGTTCCGAACATCCGCTGGCCCATGCGATCTTGCAGGGGGCAGAGACACGCGGCCTTGTCCCTGCCCAGGCCAAGCGGGTGCGCAGCCAGACAGGGCGCGGCCTGACCGGCGAGGCCGACGGGCACAAACTGGTGATCGGCAATGCGGCGGCGCTGAACGAGCATGGCATTGCGACAGACACCCTGAGCGACCAGGCCGATGCGCTGGCGGCCAAAGGGAAAACCCCGATCTGGATCGGCATTGACGGGCAGCTTGCGGCGCTGATGGCGGTCTCCGACCCGATCAAGCCGCAAGCGGTCGAAACGGTGCAGGCGCTCGAGAAGGCGCATGTCGAGACGGCCATGATCTCGGGGGATCTGCGCCGCACGGCACAAAGCGTGGCGCAGGGGCTGGGGATCGGGACGGTTGTGGCCGAGGTTCTGCCCGACGGCAAGGTCGCGGCCATTGAGGACATGAAGCGCAAAGGCACCACCGCATTCGTTGGGGACGGTATCAATGATGCCCCCGCACTGGCCGCAGCCGATATCGGCATCGCCATCGGCACCGGCACCGATGTGGCGATCGAAACCGCCGAGGTGGTGCTGATGCAGGGCGATCCGCGCGGCGTCGGTCAGGCGGTCCATCTGTCGCGTGCGGTGATGCGCAATATCCGCGAGAACCTGTTCTGGGCCTTCGCCTATAATGCCGCGCTGATCCCTGTTGCGATGGGCGTTCTGGTGCCTTTCGGTGGCCCCGGCATGTCGCCGCTTCTGGCAGCGGCGGCTATGGCCTTTTCCTCGACCTTTGTGGTGACGAACGCCCTGCGGCTGCGGCGGTTGAAACTGTAAGCCCGCGCGCATCGGCAGATCCTTGCCGATGCGTCACCCCCACCCTTTCCGTGCGGGAAAGTTTTGGCTAACTGGAGATATCGGTCTTTCCGGGGTTTTCAGATGCATTTGTCACGACGGTCCATGCTCCTTGGCCTTTTCGCGCTGAGCGCCTGTGGGGCAACGCCCAAAGCGCCGCAGCAGCAGATGAACCTGCGCCCGAACGAAACCCCGCAACTGCGCAAGATGATCAACCAATATGCCGATCATTACGAGATCCCGCGCACGCTGATGCATCGCGTGATCACCCGCGAAAGCGGCTACCGCCCCGATGCCCGCAATGGCAGCTATTACGGCCTGATGCAGATCTCGCCGCAGACCGCCGGTGCGATGGGTTTTCGCGGCAAGCCTAGCGGGCTTCTCGACCCCGAAACGAACCTGAAATATGCCGGTAAATACCTTCGCGGTGCATGGATGTGTGCCGATGGTTCCAGCGACAAGGCCGTTTACTGGTATTCGCGCGGCTATTATTACGAAGCCAAGCGCCGTGGCATCCTGACCGAGACGGGCCTGCGCGGCTGACGGCACTGCCCCCTTCGCCCCCCCCCTCGGCACCATCTTCCCGCCGGAATGCCTACCGCATTCAGGGCAGGAACTGTCCGCCCCGACGCAGCGACGCCTCCATTGCGATCACGCCTTGGGGCCCGCCATGTCGGGCCAGCCAGTCCATCGCCTTACAGGCGGAGGCCGTGTAAAGGGCATGGCTCTCGGTTGCAGCCCTCCTGCGGAACTCACCGGCATCCGCTGGTGGAGAGATCCTGCCCGCGTCATCACACCCCAGAATCCGCCCCTCCCGTAGCGAGAGATACCGTGTATCGCGCGAGATATAGACAGCCAGCCCCTCATCGAACCATGCAGGCACGGCACCGGTGAGAAAGTGGAACGCCCCCACACGGTGATGCAGCTCGGCATGCGCCAGCTCATGCGCAAGGATTGTCACCGACGTCCCTCGCGCGGTCACAAAGACAAACCTGTCCAGATAGGCCATCGCGCGCGGCCCCGTCCGGACAGAAAGGTTACACGCCTCGGACAGGCAGAGCAGCCATTCGGGATCGGAGGCGAGATCGGAATAGACGCCCCGCACACGTGCCGAGGCCCCTTCAAGATTGTCCAGCGCCGAACGGATTTGCGCGTCACTGGCCTGCCCGTCGGCATAGACATGCGGCGCGACAGGCCGGTAGCCGTAACAACGGGGGCAAAGATAGAGACCGATCTCAGGGGCGGCATATGCCACGCCCCCACCAAGCACCAGACCTGCAAGACAAAGACAGAGTGCCGCTACGCGACGCATCCGGTGGCCCTCCCGCAAGGTTGAAACGGATATCACCTGTTGTGAAAAATGTCGGACCCGTCCCATCGCGCGTGAACGCGGCGGGGCGGGCCTTGGGCGGGTCTGGCGTGGCACGCCGTTGCCGGCCTCAATCGGCCAGCAACGGCCCCATCACCTTGCCCGCTAGGATATGCATATGGAAATGCGGCACTTCCTGACAGCCATGCTCGCCCGCATTGGTGATCGCACGGAAGCCCTTTTCCTCGACCCCCAGATCCTTGCAGATCTGGCCACAAGCGCGCATGAAATCGAGGATCTCTGGGTCTGACGCATTCTGGCAGAAATCATCGTAATTCACATAGGCCCCTTTGGGGATCACCAGAACATGGTCCGGCGCCTTGGGGGTGATATCCTTGAATGCCAAGGTGAATTCGGTTTCGAGCACGGTGGCATTGGGAATATCGCCGCGCAGGATTTTGGCGAAGATATTCTCGCTATCATAGCTATAGGGCAAAGAAGCCTCCTTAGTCGGAAAACAGGTAGTCGGTGGCCGCAATCTCGGCAGCCGTATCGGTATCAAGCTTTAGAAACTGTGCAAGCGGCCCGGCATTGGCCTGCACCTGCGCCGTCTCACGAATACGCCAGAAATGTTCGAACTCCGCATCGCGGATTTTCTCGCTTTCATACCGCAGATCATAGCGGATGGTCGGCAGAACCCTCTCGTAGATCTGCGACGGGCTGTCATGGGCGGCCAGTCCGATCCGTTGCGCATGGCCAACCAGATACTCATCCGAGAATTCCGTCTCGATTTCCAGAATACGTGTCTCGACCTTATCCGAGGTCAGATCGCGCAGAAGATCGAAATCCGAGGGATCGACACAGATCAGCAGCCGGTCGCTGCGATGGTATTCCAGCAGCATCCGCAGCAGGGCCCGACGGTGCCGGTTGCGCTTCTCCAGCGTCTTCTCGATCCCGCCAAGCGGGGGCAGCTCTTCCTGTTCGTTGAAAAGATAGTTGACCGCCGGAAGATCGGTGCGCGCGCGGATCTGTTCAACCAGACGTTTCGCGACATGCCATTTCTTGCACAGCACCACATACAGCACACGGTCGCGGCCCAGCGTCGATTCTGTCTCCCAGAAGCGGGGCGCGAAACGGTGCCCCTCCCGCCCCTTCTGCGTCAGGAAGCCGAACAGCGCGCGCCCCTCGTTCGAGATCGGGAAAGCCATATCCTGCTCGCCCCACAGCTTGCCAAGCCGTGCTTTCATCTCTTTGGCCTCAGGGCTGATCTTGCGGGCAAACAGATAGTCCTGCGCCAGCAGCATATCGTAATGGTCGTTATAGAAGGTCACCGGCATGCCGTAATCGGTGAACATCAGAAAGGTCAGCGTGCGCGAACGGATCTCGCGCTCGGGGACAACATGGCGCGCGATGGTCTGGAAGAAGGTCTCGTCGGGGATCCATGTCGTTGCAAAGAAGCGCAGCACCTCGGGCCGGTCCTTGCAGAACTGCAGGATTTTCTCGACGCTGTCGCGCCGCAGGCACCACCATTGCGACCCGATCATCATCTCGATATCGGCAGGCACCTTGCGGGTGATCCCGAGGCGCTTCTGCCATTCGTAGCTTTGGTAGAACCACCATTTCTGGGTGCGCTCGTTGAACCAGTGGCGGTAGATCAGGCGCTCTTCCTTGAACCCTGTCTTGATCCAGTCGGAATTGAAAAAATCGAAGCTTTCGATATAGTCGCAATTCTCGCTTTCGAGAAAGCGATGGGCATATTCCGCCGATTTGATCTGCATGCAATCGCCCGACAGCATGTAGAAATGCGTGGCATCGGGGAAGGCCTCCACCGCCGCTTTCACCGCCTCAAGGGTGGCGGCGACAAGGCTCCATTCGCCCCAGCCGCATTTCAGCCGCTTTCTGGCAAAAGTGACCTGCTGGTTATCGGCCAGCCCGTCGCGAATCTGCTGGAAATCGGCAGGGTTCGCCCGCGCGTCGAAATGGATGGACACACAATCCCCGGCCGCCGTCAGGCGGGCCGCTTGACGGATCACCGTTTCAGGGTCTTTGTGTGTCAGAAGAATGAAGGCAATCTGGACCATATTTATCGGCATATTCTATGTCAGTTACGCCACTATCGCCCCTCTTTGCGGCGAGGGACATTGAAAATATAAAGTTTGTTTGCTTTTTCAGTCTAATTATTGCGTAAAGGTGACGACAAGCGCACCGGGTTCAAGGAGCAGGCAAATGGGTTTTCCCGGAACGTGGATGACAGAAAGTGAAAGCGTGGTCTATCGCGTGGTGCCCAAATGCGCCTGCTCGTCCATCGGCCAGATCATGTTTTATTCCGACCACGGCCGCTTCTTCGATGGCGACATCCATGATTCCAAAGAGGGCCTGCACAAGTGGTCGCAGGACTATAGCCAAGGCCCGATCGAGCGCGTGGTCAAAGGTGGCAAGGCCTATTCCTTCACCTGCGTGCGCAACCCCTATGGGCGCATCCTGTCCTCTTTCTTCGACAAGATCGCCGGCATCCAGCGGAATGGCCGCCGCTATCGGGGTAATCTGGTGCCGCAGCTGATCCAGAAATACGGTATCGAGGTGGGCTCTCCGGAAGACAATTTCGACTTCGATCAGGTCAAAAGCTTCCGCCGCTTCCTGCTGTTCGCGCGCGACACCATCCGCTGGCGCCGCCCGATGGAACCCGACATCCACTGGTCCGCCATGTCCGGCCATATCTCGACCTTCATCGTGAATGGCGGGCGCTACAATAACATCTTCTTCACGGAAAAGTTCAATGAAGGCATGCAAAGCGTGCTCGACGATATTGAAACACCGGTCAAGGTCGACCTTGCCGCCGTGCCGAAATTCAATGAATCCGAGGGGCATGGCCCGAAACGCGCCCATCCGATCAGCGATTATTTCGATGATCTCTCGCGCCATCTGGTCTGGGAAATCTACAAGAAGGATTTCCAGCTTTTCAAATATGACTTTGACAATCCCGACAATAAAATGCCTTTGGGGGAAGTCGATCTGGACGAGGTTCACGCAAAACTCGGCCAATAAGGCGGTCGTGTTTTTCAAGACCGCATCCATTTCTATAAATGGCGCCTGATATGCCGCATCCCCATACACCCTCCCTTCCCGCCCGCCTTGTCGCCCATCTGCCCGGCCCGCTGGGCCCCTGGCTCAGCCGACATGTCGACCGACTTGAAATCGGCCTGCTGATCAGCCTGTGCCTGATCGGCGGCGGGGTCTGGGCCTTTGCCCAGATCGCCTCGGAAATGACCGCAGGCGACACCACCGCCTTTGACCGTGCCGTTCTGCTCTGGTTCCGTGACAGCAATGATCTGGCCGTGCTCAAAGGCCCGCACTGGATGGAAACCGTAGTGCGCGATGTAACTGCCCTTGGCGGCGTCACCGTTCTGGGCAGCCTGATCGTCTTCACGACAGGCTATCTGCTGATGGAGGGCTATCGCCGTCAGGTCTGGGTCCTGCTGGCCGCCGTTCTGGGCGGTCAGGTCGTCTCGAATGTCTCGAAACTGCTTTTCGACCGTGCCCGTCCGGATGTCGTGCCACACGGGACCGATGTCACCTCGGCTTCTTTTCCCTCCGGCCATTCAATGATGGCCACGATCACGTGGCTGACGCTGGCCGTGATGCTGGCACGCCTGCAAAGCCGTCGCCGGACCCGCGCCTATCTGATTTCCGTGGCGGTGCTGATCTCGATCAGCGTCGGCATCAGCCGTCTGGCGCTCGGGGTGCATTGGCCGACCGATGTGCTGGCGGGCTGGTCGATTGGCGCGGCATGGGCGCTGACCTGTATGCTGGTGGCAGACTGGTTCTTCCCGACCCGTCCCGCACCGGACCTGCCGCCACAGGACTAATCCCGCCAGATCAACGCGCGCGGCAGCGGAGCGGCCCGAGCGATGCCCCGATCAGGGGCGTTCGAGGGGCGCTCCACACGCCCCTCCCCTCGCCAGAGGCGATTGCCGTCACACAAGACCCTGCGCGGCAAAAAGCGCCTTCACATCCACCTCGGGCCGCGCCCCGTAATGCGAAATCACCTCGGCAGCCGCCACGCAGCCCATACGGCCCGCCACATCCAGCGGAACCCCCGTGGCGATTCCATAAAGGAAGCCCGCAGCAAACTGATCGCCCGCCCCCGTCGCATCCACGGGCGTCACGCGCGTGACAGGCACCTCGACCCGCTCGGCCCCGCGACGGATGATCACATCCGCTCCGGAGCGCGTGCAAACCACCAACCCGCATTCCGAGGCCGCCTGATCGAGCGCTGCCGGCAGATCGGTCTCGTAAAGCGCCGCCCACTCATGCTCGTTGCCAATCACATAATCCATCTCGTCGCGGACAAGGCGACGGAAATCGGCACGGTGGCGATTGACGCAGAAGGGGTCCGACAATGCGATACCGGCCTGCCCCCCCGTGCGCCGCGTTGCCTGCGCCGCCTTCAGGAAGGCCGCTTTTCCCTTATCCTTGTCGAACAGATAGCCTTCAAGGAACAGATATTCGGTATCTTCCACCACCGAAAGAGGCACATCTTCGGTCGATAGCTCTGCCGAAATCCCCAGATAGGTATTCATCGACCGCTCACCATCGGGGGTGACGAAGATCATCGACCGCGAGGTCGGCAATTCGCCATCCTTGATCGGCGCATTGGGGAACCCCGTTCCCTCGGCCTCCAGCGCCGCCTCGTAGAAACGCCCCAAGGCATCGTCGCGCACACGCCCCACAAAAGAGGTACGCAGCCCCAGATTCCCGAGCCCCGCAATCGTATTGGCAACAGAGCCGCCCGGCGCCTGGGTGCGCTCTTTCATCGAGGCATACAGCGTCTCGGCGCGGTCTTTCTCGATCAGCTGCATGATGCCCTTCTCGATCCCCATATGGTCGAGAAAGCTGTCATCACATTGCGCAATCACATCCACAATCGAATTGGCGATACCAACGAACTGATACTTTTTCATAAGGTTTTCTCCTCAAACTGGCACAGATCCCGGATCAGACAGGCACCACATTTCGGTTTGCGCGCGACACAGATATAGCGACCGTGCAGGATCAGCCAGTGATGCGCATGTTGCTGGAATTCCACAGGAACATTATCCTCGATGGCGCGCTCCACAGCCTCGACATCCTTGCCGGGGCAAATGCCCGACCGGTTGCCGATCCGGAAAATATGCGTATCCACAGCCTGCGAGGGATAGTGGAACCACATATTCAGCACGACATTCGCCGTCTTGCGCCCCACCCCGGGCAGCGATTGCAACGCCGCACGCGACGAGGGCACCACCCCGCCATACTCATCGACCAGAATACGCGCCGTCTTGATGACATTCTTGGCCTTCTGCCGGAACAGCCCGATGGTTTTGATATGCTCGGTCAGCCCTTCCTCGCCCAGATCGAGCATCTTCTGCGGCGTATCGGCGATGGGAAACAGATCTCTGGTGGCCTTGTTCACCCCCGCATCGGTCGCCTGCGCCGAAAGCGCCACGGCCACCAGAAGCGTGTAGGCATTCACATGGTCCAGCTCGCCCTTGGGCTCGGCCTCGGATGTGCGAAACCGTGCGAAGATCTCGCACATATCGTTATATCCAAGCTGTTTTGCACTTTTCTGGGTCATGGCCAAGCTATGCCCAGATGCAGGCTGTATCGCAAGTTTATTTGCATCCGGCCCTTACGACAAAATCTTCGGAAAATCTTTGCATAAATAGAGTTAAGACCGTTTTCGTTAAACTCGCGTTATCCATCCCTCGGGCAATCTGGACAGCGTGGGATATCCGCGCAGGGAGACGCAAATGGACATGGGCTACCCGATTTCGGCAATCATCCGGAATCGCGACGAACATAGCTGGATGCTTCGGTCCGAGTTTCAGGCCGAGGAGATGCTCGAAATTCTGTTCGAGGGAGACGTGGCCGTTTTGCGTGACCCCGATGGCAACGCATTGGCGCGCGGTCTGCTGACCGCCGATATCCCTGTCTTGCTGGAATCCCCCGAAGGCACCTTGCGCCTTGACCGGATCGAGATTGACGGCCAGCTCTGTCTTTATATCCCCTCTCTCGCGATGGTCCCCGGCCAGTCCTATACCGAAGCCTCGCAGCTTTCGACGGGCGGACGGGCCGCCACGCCGGAAGAAATCTCGAACCTGCCCTGTCTGGCTGGCGGCACCCTGATCGCGACGGACGAGGGTCCGCAACCGATTGACTGGCTGCGTCCCGGGGACCGTGTCCTGACACGCGATAACGGCTATCAGCCGCTTTTGTGGCTGGGCCATCACACCATGCCGCGCCGTGCGCCGATTGCCACGCGGCTGATGTCGGTCTCGGCGGATCTTCTGGGGCCAAACCTGCCCGAACGCGAACTGATCATAACCCCGCGCACGGGCGTTTTGCTGGCCGGTCCCGAGCTGGAATTATGGTTCGCCGAAACCGAGATGCTGGCACAGGCCGACCATCTGGCCACACAAACTCCCCGCCTTGAAGGGCGCCGTATGGTATATTCCCTGCTGTTCACCGCGCCAGAGCTTGTTCTGGCCGAAGGTCTGTGGGTTGCAACCGTGCAGGCGGACTCTGCCTATATGTCGCTGATGCCGCCGCGCGTGCGCACCAGTCTGGCACCGCAAATCGGCGAGTATCACGATCTCTCCGCCCGTGTCTGGCTGGCCGATTGGGAAGCGGATATGTTCTGCAAGGACCGTCGCCGCCGACAGGACCGCATCGCCGCCTGAGGCCGGAACTCTTTGCACAGGATTCGGGTCGTGCCGGGCGGCAGGCCGCATTAGGCTGGCAGACACCCGCTCTTTCAAAGGCCCGCCCCATGCAAGACAGCTATCATTACCAGCTTATCGCCCGCGCCATCGCCCAGATCGATGCCGCCCATGCGGCAGGGACGTCACTGACGTTAAGCGCACTGGCCCAGAAGCTCCATATGAGCGAAGCCCATTTCCAGAAATGCTTCACCGCTTGGGCGGGCGTTTCCCCACTGCGCTACATGCAATATCTCAAACTGGATCTTGCCAAGGATCTTCTGCGCCAGCGTCACCCGCTGACAGCAGTGGCGCAGGAGACGGGGCTTTCGGGCAGTGCCCGCCTGCATGATCTGGTTCTACGCTGGGAAGCGATGACGCCGGGGGAGTTTGCGCGCAAGGGAGCGGGGCTTCTGATCAACTGGGGCAGGTTCGACACCCCCTATGGTCCGGCACTGGTGATGGGCACGTCGCGCGGCATTTGCGGGCTGGCTTTCAGCGCCGAAATGGGCGAGGCGACCGCATATCAGGATCTGGCCACGCGCTGGCCCGCCGCCACGTTCGTGGAAAATCCCGAAGCGCTGGAACAGTGGGTGACAGCCGCCTTTGCGCAACGGGGGGACGTGGCGCTGCATCTGTCCGGCAGAGCGTTCCAGATCAAGGTCTGGGAGGCTCTCTTGCAGATTCCCGAAGGCGCCGTTGCAACCTATCAGGACATTGCCATCGCCATAGGGGCCCCGAAAGCCACCCGCGCGGCTGGCACCGCTATCGGGCGCAATCCGGTTGCCGCGCTGATTCCCTGCCACCGCGCCTTGCGCAAATCAGGCGGATTGGGCGGCTACCACTGGGGCCTGACCACCAAACGTGTGCTTTTGGCGCGCGAGGCCGCCCGTGCCGAGGCAAATGGTTCACGAATGCCCCACGCCGCCCTCGCAACCGATAACGATTAGCGGAAACGATAGGCAAAATGCCGCGCAGCGCATCAACGCCAATGGAACTTTCCCGCAACTCCGACGTAATATCAGCCGGACGTCCGAGAATACGGATGCAAGGACAAAGGCGAGAACGAGATGAACAAGAAGATTTCCCTGACTGTGGCAAGCGTAGCCTTGCTTGCGATGGCAGGCTGTGTGACCACCCCCGCCGACCCTAACGACCCCTATCAGAACACCCGTGGCGGTGCGATTGCCGGTGCCCTTCTGGGCGGCGCGGCCGGTGCCATGTCGGGCGGCGACGAGCGTCTGACCAAAGCCGCCGCCGGTGCGGCAGTGGGCGGCCTGATCGGCGGCGCGATCGGCAACCAGATGGACAAACAGGCGCAGGAGCTGCGCCGTGATCTTGACGCGCAAGGCACTTCGGTGGTGCGCGACGGCAACAACCTCGTGGTGACGATGCCGCAGGACATCCTGTTTGCCACCGACAGTTCGGCAGTGCGCCCCGATCTGCAAAACGATCTCTATACGCTCGCGGGCAGCATGAACCGCTACCCGAACACCACGCTGCAGGTTGTCGGCAATACCGACAATACCGGCGAAGCGGCCTATAACCAACGCCTCTCCGAGGCGCGCGCCAATGCCGTGACAGCGGTTCTGGTGCAGGCGGGCGTGCCGTCCTCGCGTATCCAGTCTTATGGCCGTGGCGAAGAAAACCCGATTGCCTCGAACCTCACCGCCGAGGGCCGCGCGAAAAACCGTCGGGTCGAATTCATCATCACCCCGACCAACGCGAACTGAAAGACGCACCACACCTATGTCGAAAGGGCCAGACATGTTCTGGCCCTTTCTTTTTACCAATTTGCTTGGCATTAAGATAATTGGCTAGAAAATCTAACCAAGGGGGGTGCCAGCAATGCCGTTTCGAAAGATTGAATCCGAAAAGCTTGCAACAGCCATTGTCCGACAGATCGAAGAACTGATCTTGCAAGGCATCCTGCGGCCCGGCGAGCGGCTTCCGTCAGAACGCGAATTATCCGAACGGCTGGGCGTCTCCCGCCCCTCTCTGCGCGAAGCGATATCGGAGCTACAGGATCAGGGGCTGCTTTGCACCCGTGCCGGTGCGGGAGTCTTTGTGGCCGATGTTCTGGGCTCGGCCTTTTCGCCTGCACTGATCCGGCTGTTTTCCTCCTCCGATCAGGCGGTCTATGATTATCTGGCCTTCCGCCGTGATGTGGAAGGGCTGGCAGCCGAGCGCGCTGCCCGTTTTGCCTCCGACACCGACCTGCAGGTGATCGACAGTCTTTTCAAACGGATGGAAGCCGCCCATTCCAAACGGAGCTACACCGAAGAGGCGGCGCTGGATGCGCAATTCCACCTTGCCATCGTCGAGGCCAGCCACAATGTCATCATGCTCCATATGATGCGCGCCATGTTCGAATTGCTCAGCGAAGGCGTGTTCTATAACCGCTCCATGCTGTTCAAAAACCGCGTGACCCGTGCCGAATTGCTCAACCAGCACCGCGCGATGAACGAGGCCATCCAGAAACGTGACGGTATCGCCGCGCGCGAGGCCGTGGCCGCGCATATGAATTTCGTGGAAGTCGAGATGACGCATAACCGCAAGGCGCTCAAGAATGAGGAAACCGCAAGGCTGCGCCTGCAACAAAGGAGTTGATCCAATAAAAAACCCGGCCATTTGGCCGGGTTTTGTCTTTATGCTGACCCCGAAAGCTCAGTGCAGGCGCTGTGCAACCTCGGTGATCGACGCATCGATACGGGCGGCTTTGTCCTGAGCAGACATCTGCTCGGCCATCACCTTACCAGCCGCAGCGATTGCGACCGAAACCGCTTGATCGCGCACAACCTTGATCGCGCCGGCTTCCGCCGAAGCAATCTGCTCTTCGGCAGATTTCAGACGACGTTCGATCGACTCCGCCAGATCTTTCTTGGCCTGAGCAGCTGCCAATTCCGCGTCGCGCTTGGCATTGGCGACGATCTCGTCGGCCTGAACCTGCACTTCGCGCGATTTGCGCTCGTAGGTGGCAAGAATGGACTGGGCTTCCTCGCGGAGGCTGCGCGCCTCTTCGAGGTCGGATTTGATCCCTGCGGCGCGCTTATCCAGCAGACCACCCAGCATCGTCGGGACTTTCACATAGAAAAGCACACCGATGAAGGTCAGGAAGGCCAGCAGCACAACGAAATTGGTGTTATGCAGGCTGAAGAACGGGCCGGAGGCTGCAAAGGCAGGCTGAGCAGCAACAAGGGCAGCAAGAACAGCAAGTTTCTTCATGACCTTATCCTTTCAACCGTTCGTCGACAGCCGCAGCAACGCTGGCCTGATCGGCCTTGCCACCCAGAGCCGCAACGATTTCCAGCGCGGTTTCCTTGGCGACGGCTTCCACCGCCGCGCGGGACCCTGCTTCGATCTCTGCGATCTTGGCTTGGCTTTCCGCCGTTTTGGCCGCGATCTCGGCATCCGCTTTCACGATTGCCGCATCCACGTCTTTCTGGATGTCCGCACGGGCCTCGGCGACAATCGCCTGCGCTTTGGTGCGAGCATCTGCGAGGGCCTTTTCATAGGCGGCCTCGGCTTCTTTGGCCTTGAGCTTGAATTCCTCGGCGGAGGCTAGATCCCCCGAGATCGTGCCCTGACGGTCGGCCAGCACGGATGCGATCCGCGGCAGAGCGACTTTTGCCAGAACCCAGTAGATCACGACCAACGAGACCAGAAGCCAGAAGATCTGGTTGGGATAGGTCGAGAAGTCGAGCTGCGGCATGCCTACAGCTTCGGCGCCGTGCGACCCGCCATGAGCAGCTTCGGCTGCGCCATGCGCCATTTCGGCGGCTTCGTGTTCTGTTGCCATGTCGTTGTCCCTCTCGGGTCGCAGGCACGCGACCCTGTCTCAAACTCGGAAGGGCCCGTCGGGGCCCCTCCGTCCGCAAGATTGCGAAAAAGGGATCAGACGGCGAACATCAGCAGCAGAGCGACGAGGAACGAGAAGATCCCCAGTGCTTCTGCGAATGCGATGCCGATGAACAGCGTTGCGGTTTGACCAGCGGCTGCCGACGGATTGCGCAGGGCACCCGACAGGAAGTTGCCTGCAACGGTGCCCACACCGATTGCCGAACCACCCATACCGATACAAGCCAGACCTGCACCGATGTAAGCACCCATTTGAACGATATCGCCTTCCATAGTCGTCACTCCTAAAGTTGGAATTGGCTTGAGTAGATTAACGCGATCCTTGGATCGACCTTAGTGTGCGGGATGCAGCGCGTCTTTCAGATAGACGCAGGTCAGGATCGTGAAAACATAGGCCTGGATGAAGGCAACAAGCACTTCGAGGCCGTAGATTGCAGTGATGGCCAGCACGGACACGGGAGAGATCAGCGCGATGGCGGCAAAGCCTGCGAAAACCTTCATCACCGCGTGACCGGCCATGATGTTGCCCGCAAGCCGGATCGAATGCGAAACGGGGCGGACGAAGTAAGAGATCACCTCGATCAGGGCAAGGATCGGACGCAGCGGCAGCGGTGCCGCAGTCACCCAGAACAGGCCAAGGAAGCCCATGCCGTTCTTGATGAAACCGATCACGGTCACGGCGACGAACACGAAAAGTGCCAGCAGAGCGGTGACAGCGATATGCGAGGTGGTGGCAAAGCTCATCGGCAGCAGGCCGAGGAAGTTTGCAAAAGTGATAAAGGAGAAGATCACCATGATATAGGGGAAGAATTTCAGCCCCTCTTTACCACAGATGTCTTCGACCATCTTATGGCCCATGCCGTAAAACAGCTCGGCAATGGACTGCGCACGGCTCGGTACGATGCCGCGGCCACGGGTGCCGACAACCAGCACCAGAACGATTGCGATGATGGCAATCGCCATCCACAGGGTTGCATTGGTAAGCGTATACCAGTGCACCGGACCCTCACCCACCAGAGGGGAGACCACGAACTGGTCCATCGGGTGGAAAGCCATCTCGCCCGACCCTTCGGTCACAATCGCAATGAGGAGCATCAGGATCACAACGGCGAACAAGATGTAGCTGATCATCTTGGACGAACCATTGGCGTTCGAAGTGCTTTCCGCCACGTCTATTTTCCCTCTTCATCAGCCGTAGAACCGGCCTCAGGTTTCGCATTTATCTCTGCAGCGGTACGCATCATCACGCGCACCCCCGCAATCAGCCCCAGCAGAACGAAGATGATCATGAAGATCGGCAGCGTTCCCAACAGGACATCAAGCCCGTAGCCGATCCCGAAACCGATCCCCAGCCCCGACACCAGCTCTATGACCATGCGCCAGGCAAGCTCGGATTGCGCGACACCGCCGCGCGGTGCGTCCTCGGCCTGCCCAGACGCCTGCTTGGAGACTTTCGCAAGCCGGTCTTCGAGCGCTTTCAAACGTTCGGGATCAGGCTCGTTGCTCATCTCTCAGGCCCTTGGTCGTGTTAAGGCTGTGATAGACGTCACGGCGCAGTGAGTCAACGCTGTTGGCGCCATCAAGAAACTTTCTCAACCCATTGCTTTCTTTGTTTTTTCATCCTTTCGGCAAAGCGGAATGGCTGCGACAATATGACCGCATCGGTGAATTGGCTCAAAATGCAAATTCAACCCATCGGTTGACCATTGTTGAAAAAGCTCAATAAGGTAGCGCATGACCGCGCCCGCACCGACCCATCTCGACACGATCTTTGCCGCCCTCGCTGACCCGACACGGCGGGAGATCCTGCGCATGCTTCTGGAAGACGATATGGCGGTGACCGATGTCGCCAGCCCGTTCGACATCTCGCTGGCCGCGATCTCGAAACATCTCGCGATCCTCAGTCAGGCAGGGCTTATCAGTCAGGAGAAGCGCGGTCGGGTGAAATGGTGCAAGCTCGAACCCACCTCCATGAGCGAGGCGATCATCTGGATCCAGAGTTTCGGCCAGTTTCAGGCGATAGATCTTGATGCGTTCGAGCGGTTTGTGGAAAGCGAACTCCGGCTTCCCGAAGAGTAAGAGAAAAGACGACGGGGCCGGAATCTTCGTTCCAGCCCCCCTGCCCTGTCTTGCCTGAGGGCATTACAGCCCGTGCGTGCCGCAATACCGGTTGCGGGCCGGTGACACCCATCCCGAGGGCGGCGCTTCGGGGGTGAAGATTTCGACCTTGAGCGGATAGCAGGCGGCAGTGTCCGAGCTATGCTCGGCAGAACAATCTCCACCGGGACAGGCCGACAGCGCGCCGACAAGGTCGATCTCGGCGAAGATATCCATGTAATCGCCCGGCCGGACAGGGCTCGCTTTCATAAAATACTGCCCCGTGTCGCGGGTAAAACCGGTGCACATGAAGATATTGAACACATCATGCACATGCCGCTCGGCCTCCGTCAGCGCCATGCCTGTCTCTTGCACCAATGCGCGTGTCAGGTTGGAGTGGCAGCAATGATGATACTGCGCCCCGTCACTGAGCAAAGCATGGGTATAGGGGTCGCAACGGGTGCCGATCACATCATGGACCGAACCGCCATCGGCATCGATCCCGTACCAGTCAAGGCTGTCATCCACGATCGTGGCCATCGGGCGCAGCGTCGGAAAGGATGACCAGAACCGGTCGCCGGTCGAAAGATGGGTGCCATGCAGCGCGCGGGTCTTTCCCGAGTAGAAGCGTTCGGAGAAATCTGCCGACCACAGGTTGAGATCCCCGACCTGCGGCCCCTCCACCGAAGAAATCCGGAAGAACTGCCCCGCCTTTACATGGAAGCAGCGCCCGTCACGCGGGGGCACAATCACTTCGTCACTCTTCGTGGCCCCTGCCCGTGCCGCGCGATAGGCGGCAAGATCCGGTTTGGGCAGGGTCTCCACCGGATAGCAGATCACCGGCGCGATGGATTTGCGAGCCGCCGCATCTTGGGGCGCGGCATGCTCGGGGGTAGCTAACTTCATGAAGACCTCTCCTAGAACGACAAAACCCCGGCCAATCCAACCGGGGTTTCCATCTGCCCTAAGACCGGAGGTCAGGCGGTATAGTAGCCATACATCTCATCAAGAACAGCGATGTTTGCCGGCTTCTCCTCAATATCCTTCCGGGCCGATGCCTCCACCCGCGAACTGGGCACATAATAGGCAAGAGCGTCTTCATGCTTCAGAGCGGACTCGGCCGTTTCGGGGAATTTGACGATTTGATTCATGGAACTCTCCAGTGTTTCCGAGTTCCTCCCTGCACGCCTACATAAAGCTTTTATGACGTCTGGCTATGGGCACAACCGCAAGGCTTACATGCATTCGCTGCAATGCAATATGCAAAACGTGCCTTTAAAATGCCAACGCCCCCGACAAAGCGGGGGCGAGACAACAGCATGGAGATACGGATCAGACCGCGCGTTCGACCATCATCTGCTTGATCGCGGCAATGGATTTCGCCGGATTGAGACCTTTCGGGCAGGTCTTGGTGCAGTTCATGATGGTGTGGCAGCGATACAGCTTGAAGGGGTCTTCCAGCGCATCCAGACGCTCGCCGGTGGCCTCATCGCGCGAGTCGATGATCCAGCGGTAGGCGTGCAGCAGGGCTGCCGGACCCAAGTAGCGGTCCGAGTTCCACCAGTAGCTGGGGCAGGAGGTCGAGCAGGACGCGCACATAACGCATTCATACAGACCATCCAGCTTCTTGCGGTCTTCGATGGACTGCTTCCACTCTTTTTCCGGACGGTTGGTCTTGGTTTCCAGCCACGGCATGATCGACGCGTGCTGCGCATAGAAATGCGTCAGATCGGGGATCAGGTCTTTCACCACCGGCATGTGCGGCAGCGGGTAGATCTTGACCACATCGGTCTTGATCTCGTCGAGACCGAAGATGCAGGCCAGCGTGTTATGGCCGTCGATATTCATCGCGCAGGACCCGCAGATCCCTTCGCGGCACGAGCGGCGGAAGGTCAGCGTGGGGTCGATCTCGTTCTTGATCTTGATCAGCGCGTCCAGAACCATCGGGCCGCATTTCGCCAGATCGACGAAATAGGTGTCGACCCGCGGGTTCTCACCATCTTCCGGCTCCCAGCGATAGATCTGGAATTTGCGGACGTTTTTGCCTTCCGGCTTCGGCCAGGTCTTGCCGACCCGGATCTTCGAATTCTTGGGTAGGGAAAACTGAACCATGTTTCTACCTCCGATCATGTGTGGACGAGGGGCGCCGCTGCGTATCTGGCTTCGTCGCGAAGCCCCTCGGATAAATCTCGCAACCGTGCCCGGACCTCCCGGGCAGCGGATCACCTGTCATAAAGCGGTGTTTGTGGCAGTTGGCCGGAATACTGATACACGCAATTCTTATAAACCTCGCTCGGGTCGCGGAACGTGTCCGTAGAAATCCCGAGTTTGACATCATAAGCCGTTGCCGGTTTTCCGTCCCGCACGCCCAATCCCACAGAACCGGAGATCGGACGCGCCTCTTGCACACGCGTAAGGCAGATTTTCTCTGCCTGAGCGACCGGAACCTTCGCGCATCCCAGCAGCGCAAGTGCGCTACCAAGAGCCAGCCCCAGCCGCCCCCGCATCAGTAGACCCGCTTCTTCGGCTTGATCTTGGCCAGATCGATGCCGCCATCCTCGAATTTGGTCAGCGGGTCGATATGGACAGGGCGATAGGTCAGGTCGACATTCGCCCCTTCCACACGCATGATCGAGTGCTTGCGCCAGTTGACGTCGTCGCGATCCGGATAATCCTCATGGGCATGGGCACCGCGTGATTCCTTGCGGGCCTCTGCACCAACGATGGTCGCCATCGCGTTCGGCATCAGGTTGGTCAGCTCGAGGCTTTCCATCAGATCCGAGTTCCACACCAGCGAACGGTCGGTCACGGACAGATCGTCGATCTTGGAGGCCACGGCCTTCATCTTCTCGACGCCCTCTGCCAGCGTCTTGTCGGTACGGAACACGGCCGCATCGGCTTGCATCGTGCGCTGCATTTCCAGACGCAGATCTGCCGTCGGCGTACCGCCTTTGGCATAGCGGATCGCGTCGAACCGCGCGAAGGCCGCATCGACCGCCTTGTAGTTCATCGCGGGGTTGGGCGCGTTCGGGTCGAGGATCTCGCCCGCTTTCAGCGCCGCCGCACGACCGAACACCACAAGGTCGATCAGCGAGTTCGAGCCCAGACGGTTGGCACCATGCACCGAGGCACAGCCCGCCTCGCCCACAGCCATCAGGCCGGGAACGATGGCATCGGGGTTGTCTGCGGTCGGGTTGATGACCTCGCCCCAATAGTTGGTCGGGATACCGCCCATATTGTAGTGCACCGTCGGCAGAACCGGAATCGGCTCTTTGGTCACATCGACGCCCGCAAAGATCTTCGCGGATTCCGAGATGCCCGGCAGACGCTCGTGCAGTGCTTCCGGCGGAAGGTGCGAGAGGTTCAGGAAGATGTGGTCTTTATGCTCGCCCACACCGCGACCTTCGCGGATTTCCATCGTCATGCAGCGCGAGACCACGTCACGGGACGCAAGGTCCTTATAGGTCGGTGCATAACGCTCCATGAAGCGCTCGCCTTCGGAGTTGGTCAGGTAACCACCCTCGCCGCGCGCGCCTTCGGTGATCAGGCAGCCCGAGCCATAGATGCCGGTCGGGTGGAACTGAACGAATTCCATATCCTGCAGCGCCAGACCCGCACGGGCCACCATGCCGCCACCGTCGCCGGTGCAGGTATGGGCCGAAGTGGCCGAGAAATAGGCGCGGCCATAGCCACCGGTCGCCAGAACGACGGTTTTCGCCGAGAACAGGTGGAAGGTGCCGTCATCCAGTTTCCAGCACAGCACGCCCACACAGGACTTGCCGTCTTCCGACATGATCAGGTCGATAGCGAAATATTCGATGTAGAACTCGGCGTTGTTCTTCAGCGACTGGCCGTAAAGCGTGTGCAGGATCGCGTGACCGGTCCGGTCGGCGGCGGCACAGGTCCGTTGCACGGGCGGGCCTTCACCGAATTCGGTGGTGTGGCCGCCGAAGGGACGCTGGTAGATCTTGCCTTCTTCGGTGCGCGAGAACGGCACGCCGTAATGTTCAAGCTCGTAGACGGCCTTCGGGGCCTCACGCGCCAGATATTCCATCGCGTCGGTATCACCCAGCCAGTCGGACCCCTTCACGGTGTCGTAAAGGTGCCACTGCCAGTTATCGGGGCCCATATTGGCCAGCGAGGCGGCGATACCGCCCTGTGCTGCCACCGTATGCGAACGGGTCGGGAAAACCTTGGTGACACAAGCGGTGCGCAGACCCTGTTCCGCCATGCCCAGCGTCGCGCGCAGACCGGCGCCACCGGCACCGACCACCACGACGTCATATTTATGCGTCTCGTATTCGTAAGCTGAAGCCATATCAGATCTTCCTAATCGGAGTCTTGCGCTTAGAGCGCAATTTTGACGAGAGAGAACAGACCGGCCACGATCAGGATATTCGCCAGAGCCGAGGTCGCTACAATCGCCATTTTTTCGCAAGTGCCGTGCATGTAGTCCTCGATTGCCTCATGGACCTCATGTTTGACGTGGTTGATGATCACGGTCATCGTCAGACCGACGACGATCGCTGCAACCGGATTTTTGAAGAAGGCAATGACTTCTTCGTAGCTGCCGCCATAGACGGCGCCAAAGGTAAAGATGAACACCGGAACCGCGATGACCATCAGGATCGAGCTGACGATCATCTTCCAGTGATGCTGCGTGCCGCCGCCCGAAGCCCCGAGACCTACGGCGCGCTTACGATCGGTAAGATATCTCATAGCCACCCTCCTCAGAGCACGATGATAGTGAAGAGCATCAGGACGGTGGCCCCGATGAACATGCCGCGGCCCATGGTCTCGGAGCTTTTGATGTCGAGCGCATAGCCGAAATCCCAGATCACGTGACGCAGGCGGCCAAGCATATGGTACCAAAGCGCCCAGACAGCGCAGATCATCAGCAGGTCACCGATAAAGCTGCGCAGCAGGCCGTCCATAACGGCGAAGGCACCCGCCGAGGTGGCAGCCGTCAACAGCCAGAGCACGATCAGCACCGCAAAGCCGAAGGTGGCGATGCCGGTGATGCGGACGGTGATGGATGAGATCGAGGTCATCTGCGGGCGGTAATACTGCCCGATCATGAAGGGGGAAAGGGGTCTCTCAACCCGTTTCGTTTCTGCCATAGTGGGTCCCTCTGTCGCTTGGCCCCGAAATTCGCGCGGCAAAAGACGATCGGCTATTGCTACGGGCGCCGCGGGGCTGGCCGGAATAATGTCTGGCACATGCATAGGACGATCTGTCGCAGGTGTCACGCGCCACGACTAGAAAATTTGTGCTGTTTCACTCAAAAGAGATACGAAAATTTCATTTGTGATCACATGAATTCGCAGCGTGATCACATTTTCAGCGCTAACAATTCATGAGTGTTTTTGTCAGTTTATAAAAACACATTCAGAGAGTCGCGGCTGTATTCGGGGCGATTATTCCACGGAAAATGCCCGCGAAGAGGCATCGCGGGCATCGAAATACGGACGAGGCGGCGCTTAGCGGCGCAGCGGCAGGCCGTTCTTGTCTTTCATCGAACCGACCACAAGGCGGACGAAATCGATCAGCGACCAGATGCCCAGACCACCAAGGGTCAGCAGCATCAGAATGCCGGTGCCAATCTTGCCAAGATAGAAACGGTGCACGCCCAGCGAACCAAGGAAGAAGCACAGAAGAACAGCAGGCACAAAGCCCTTGGTCGATTCCGCCATAGCGGTGGTTTGCGGCTCGATCGGGGTCGCGGTCATGGAAATCTCCAATATGAGGGAAGGTCAAACAGGTGTTGATGCAAGGCAGACCAGCCGCCCCTGTCCATCCCGCTCCTGTTCCGTGATCAGCTTGTAGAACACGATGATCGTATGCAGCACATCCGCCAGCAAAAACAGAAGGGCCAACGGATTGTCATGCAGGAACAATGCGATGGTGACGACAAACAGGGCGAAGTCGACCAACCCGTGCAAGATATTTCCCAAATAGAAGTGATGGACACCCATCACACCGAAGATGCCACATAGGCAAACCGCAGTTCCGTAGGATTTAGGAGATCGCGTAGCACTCATTACAGGTCTCAAAACGGGTCGCAACAATGTGAGCCGTTTGCGTTACCTTGGCCGCGCGATCAACCCCTAAAAACACTTTCCTATTTCCGAATGCATTGAAATTCAATGCATTACGATCACATCGGGCACAACGCCCAGTAGTCCAGATCCAACAGGACATCGGGCAGATATTTGCCATCCTCGCCGCGCAGGGCAAAGGGGGAGGCTGTCGCCTTCACTGCCACCAGACGCAACCGCAACGCCCCCACTCCGGGTGCGGAAGTTTCAGCCTTATCAATCACTTCCGACCATGCTTTGACAGTATCCCCCGAGAAGCACGGATTGGCATGCGCGCCGCCATTGAGCGCCACGATCATCTGCGCATTGGCCAGCCCGTTAAAAGACAAGGCCCGCGCCATAGAGATGATATGGCCGCCATAGATCAACCTCTGGCCGTCAGGGCGGAAGGTCGCATCGAAATGCACTTTGGCGGTATTTTGCCAAAGGCGGGTCGCCAACATATGTTCGGCTTCCTCAATCGTGACGCCATCCACATGGTCGATCTTCTCGCCGATTTCGTAATCGCCCCAGCGATGCGGCTCGCCCGCAAGGTCGAAATCATAGCCCGTGAAGTCCAGCCCCTCGGGCAGCACCAGATCTGCCGGATCCACCACCGTCTTCAGATCGGGCAGCACGGTCTCAGGCGCGGGCGCATCGGGATTGCCTTTGCGCACCATCACCCAGCGCACATAGTCCATAACAGTCTCATCACGCTGGTTCAGACCGCGGGTGCGGACATAGACCACACCGGATTTGCCGTTGGAATTCTGCTTGAGCCCGATCACCTCGGATTCAGCGCGCAGCGTATCACCCGGATAGACCGGAAGATGCCAGCGCCCCTCGGCATAGCCCAGATTGGCCACGGCATTCAGCGACACATCCGGCACCGTCTTGCCAAAGACCACATGGAACGTCGCCAGATCATCGATGGGCGAGGCAGGCAGGCCACAGGACCGCGCGAACGCATCGGAGGAATACAGCGCCCCACGCGCCGGATAAAGCGCATGATACAGCGCCCTCTCCCCTCCCGATACGGTGCGGGGCACGGCATGTTTCAGCACCTGCCCCACTGTGTAATCCTCGAAGAACCGGCCCGAATTCGTCTTGGCCATGCCCGCACTCCTCCCGTTTCAGGGGCGCGTTACAGCTGCCCCAGTTTCAGATCGGGCGAATAGTCGCCCTCGACAATTTTCGTCACCGCCTGCCCGCAGCGCATCACGCCCTTGGCCGCATCAAACGCATATTGCGGATCGCCCTGCAGCACCCATCCCTTGGACAGCGCCTCGGTGACCTTGTGGCAGAATTCGCTCGTGTCATCTGCCGTGAGAAAACGATAAGCCTTCATGTCCCGCTCCTTTAGCCGAAAACCGGATAGCCAAAGGCATAGTGCACAAGCGCGATTGCGCCATATACAATAACAGTGCCAAGGATCGCGAAGATCTCCATCTTGGCACCTTTGCCTTTGGGCCGGACCCACGCCGTGCGGCTGATCAGCACCATCTCGACAAGCGCCCAGATGCCGATGCCGCCAAAGAGCACGAAACTGGGCGTGTCGCCATTGACCAGCAGGTGGGCCACAGCCCACAGGACCACGCCCAGCAGCATCGGATGGCGGTAGACTTGCGCGATCTTGGTCTTCATCCCCGCCGCCGCAAAGAGATAGACGGCAACCAGCATCAACAGGTTGTTGATCCCCGTTACGGCAGGACTGCGCCCCCAGAAAAACGCCCCGTCGGCGCTGCGATAGCCGATGACCATCAGCACAAGCGACAGGACCAGTAGCCCCGAAACCATCGCCCGCCCCTGCGGACCCATCTTCGCGCGCGCTTCGGGCGCCAGCCGTTTGAACAAATGCGCCAGTGCCCAGATAACGACACCGAGGATAAGAAGGATCATTGGCTTACTCCGCTTGGCTTAAATCCGTGCGGAGACCGCCTCTGCTTTTGCAAGGATCTGCCGCGCTGTCACGATATGCAGATTTTCAACGATCTTACCATCGACAACCGCAACGCCCTGCCCGTTGGCCTGCGCCTCGTCAAAGGCCGCAATCTGGCGTCGGGCGAGATCGATCTCGGCCTCGGAGGGCGCGAAGGCGGCATTGGCAACCGCAAGCTGCGCGGGGTGGATCAGGGTCTTGCCGTCAAAGCCCATATCACGGCCCTGATCACATTCAGCCCGCAGCCCCTCTTCGTCCTTGAAGGCATTATACACCCCGTCGACGATAATCTTGCCATAGGCCTTGGCGGCCAGCAGGCACAGGCCAAGCCCCGGCAGCATCGGCAGACGGTCGGCACGGAAACGCGAACCAAGCTCTTTGGCCAGATCATTGGTACCCATGACCATGCCCTGCAAGCGCGGATGGGCGGCAATGGCCTGCGCGTTCAGCATCCCAAGCGAGGTTTCCATCATCGCCCAAAGCGGCACTTCCGCCACCAGATCGGCAACTGCGTCCAGATCGGCAGGTGTATTCACTTTGGGGATCAGGATCGCATCGATCTTCGCGCCCTCGCGCAGGGCCCGCGCCATGCTCAGCACGTCTTCACGGCCCCAATCAGTGTCCAGCCCGTTCACCCGGACGATCCGCGCACGATTGCCATAATCGGCTGTTTTCAAAGCCGAAACCAGAATATCCCGCGCATTGACCTTTTCATCAATCGCCACGGCATCCTCGAGATCGAAGATGATCGCGTCACATTCAAGACCCGTCGCTTTTTCAAGCGCCCGCTCTTTCGACCCCGGAATATAAAGCACCGAGCGATAAGGCTGTGCCGACATGATTCTCCTCCCATCCTTCGATGTGGAATAAAAGATCACAAAAAGAAAACAAATTGCAACATAATTTCTTCCGCGACGCAGAATATTCCTTTTATGCGCGGCAGCCCGGTTTCTTTCTGCGCCGTTAACCTTCTTTTCGCGAGTTGAGCGCAGTTTAGTGCGCAGGACATACCACAACCAATGGGCGATTCATGCAAAAGAAGCTTTTTGCCCTCTCTCTGGGCTTCCTCGCGCTTATCCTTGCCGCACAAAACCTGCGGGCCGAGACAAATGCCTGTGGCAAACGGGCCGATATCGTTGTCGAACTTGCCAACCGCTATCAGGAAACACGCCGCAGTACCGGCATTGCCGCCAATAATACATTGATGGAACTCTTCGCGGCAGAGAGCGGATCATGGACGCTGCTTGCGACCACCCCCAATGGAACAAGTTGCCTGATCGCTTCGGGGCTGAACTATAAGTCCGCGCCCCAAAAGGTTGAAACCTCCGACACATACAGACCCAAAAAAGAGATCTAGTGGCCCAGAAAAACGGGTTTTTTGCGCCAAGGGCTACGGCGGCTGTCACGGATAAGTGATTGTAGTCACTCAGGTTCCCTGCTGGCGGGGCCGTACACCACGGCATACATAACACGCTTAAGCTGCAGGAAACCGTGCGCTGCTCTTGCCTAAAGCTTAAAAACCCCCTACCCATCACCCGTCACTTATATCCATCCCACGACGGAGGAATTCATGGCCCGACCCAAGATTGCGCTTATCGGCGCAGGTCAGATCGGTGGTACTCTCGCCCATCTTGCAGCCCTCAAAGAACTTGGCGACGTCGTCCTGTTCGACATTTCCGAAGGCACCCCGCAGGGGAAAGCCTTGGACATCGCCGAATCCGGCCCGTCCGAAGGCTTTGACGCCACGCTGAAAGGCACCACGGACTATGCCGATATCGCAGGTGCAGATGTCTGCATCGTGACGGCCGGCGTGCCGCGCAAACCCGGCATGAGCCGCGATGACCTTCTGGGCATCAACCTCAAAGTCATGAAATCGGTCGGCGAAGGCATCAAGCAATATGCCCCGAACGCATTCGTGATCTGCATCACCAACCCGCTCGACGCGATGGTCTGGGCGCTTCAGAAATTCTCCGGCCTGCCCGCCGAGAAAGTCTGCGGCATGGCAGGCGTGCTGGATTCGGCCCGCTTCCGCCACTTCCTCGCGACCGAGTTCAACGTCTCCATGAAAGACGTCACCGCTTTCGTTCTGGGCGGCCACGGCGACACTATGGTGCCGCTGGCACGTTACTCGACCGTTGCCGGCATCCCGCTGCCCGACCTCGTCGAGATGGGCTGGACCACGCAAGAGAAGCTTGACGCGATCATCCAGCGCACCCGTGACGGTGGCGCCGAAATCGTTGGCCTGCTGAAAACCGGTTCGGCCTTCTATGCTCCGGCGACTTCGGCGATCGAGATGGCGGAAGCCTATCTCAAGGACCAGAAGCGCGTTCTGCCCTGTGCCGCCTATGTCAAAGGCGCGCTTGGCCTTGACGGCATGTATGTCGGCGTGCCGACCGTGATCGGTGCTGGCGGCATCGAGCGTGTTGTCGACATCAAGATGAACAAAGACGAGCAAGCCATGTTCGACAAATCGGTCGACGCGGTGAACGGTCTGGTCGAAGCCTGCAAAGGTATCGACAGCTCGCTGGCCTGAGCCATAGCGATGTTTCACGTGAAAGGCGCGGCTTCGGCTGCGCCTTTTGCATTCTGCCTTCGCCCCGACCTTTGCGCTAACCGGTAAAGGCTTCGGCCAGAAAAGCCTGCGCATCAAAGCCCAGCCTCTCTTTTGCCTTGGCCACCAATGCCTCTTCATGTTCCAGCAGCAAACGGTCAAAGCCCGCAGGCGAGAAATCAAGCTCGGGAAACAGGGCCTGCGCATGCGACAGGACAGGGCAGGCAATGCGCTCGGCCAGATCGCGCTGCACCAGAGCCACCTCTTCCGCCTCGGTCATCCCTTGCACCGCAAACCAGTGATCCCACAATGCCTGCGGATCCCGCGCCAGACGCGCCGCCTCCTCGAATTGCGCCACCCTCGGCGCCGCATAGGGCACCGGCGCGCCAGAAACCTGCGTCAGCGCGCGGCGCATCATTTTAAGGATATAATGCAAAGGGGTAAGCCCGTCGAAATGCATCAGGCGCGCGTTATAGGAGGGCCGGTAAGGCAGGGTGACCGTCCCGCCCGGTGCGTCCCAATGCTCGGTCGGATGGTGCACCCCCAGCACATAGCCCTGCCCCGTGCGCATACAGGCCTTACCCGCGATATGCCCCGAGACGCCACGGTTGAGAAACCGCGCGCGCGGACCGTAGAACGCCGCCCCCTCTTCGGCAAACGCATCCCAGCGCTTGCGGAAGACCCCCTGAAAGATATCGCCCCCCGTGACGCCCGGAACAAAGGTCCGCTCCAGCACTTCCAGCCGTAGCCACGCCTTCTCGCGGGTCTTTTCCAGTTCCCATGACAAGGGGCGTTCAAGATGGACGAATTCATCGGCATCACAATGGATTATCCAGTCCATCGCAGTTTCATTCGCGATCCGTGTCGCATGATATTTCTGCCGTGCCTGATGGCGGTTCGGGCGCCGCGCCTTCCAGTGCAGCGCCCAGCCGTCCTCACCTGAACGATGGACGAAACACCCCGAGACGCCGCGCAAAAGCGCCTCGGTCGGCGGGTCGGGACGATCAAAGACCACATGCACCTCCCCTGCCCCGATGGCCACGTGATGGGCGACCCAAGCCGCCATCAGGGGGGCGGGCTCGTCCATCAGGCCGACCACAGCCCATTGCGGATGATCCGGCGCGCGGTTCGACATTGTCATTGGCACATCACTTTCCCCTGTCACGATCAGGCTTCGAAGATTCGACCCATTTTGCCCAAGCGAAAGTTGAATCGCTAACAGAATCTTGCTTGTGATCACACCTGATAAGGCTGTGATCACAAAAGACGGATTTCCGCTCACATCTGAGCGCGCAGGGCAATTTGAGCTTGTCAGCCTGCGACAATCTGTACCAGTCTGCCGCAAATCGCACCAGCATGGGACGGAGATCATGAACATTCATGAATATCAGGCGAAGCAGCTCCTCAAGAGCTACGGCTGCCCGGTTTCGGAGGGTCGCGCGGTTCTGAAGGCAGAGGAGGCCAAGACCGCAGCAAGCGAACTCGACGGACCGCTTTGGGTTGTGAAGGCACAAATCCACGCCGGTGGCCGTGGTAAAGGCCATTTCAAAGAGCCGGAAGCCGGCGAAAAGGGCGGCGTGCGCCTGGCCAAATCGGTGGAAGAAGCCGAAGCGATGGCCAAGCAGATGCTGGGCAAGACGCTGGTGACGCACCAGACCGGCCCCGCAGGCAAGCAGGTCAACCGCATCTATATCGAAGACGGTTCGGACATTGACCGCGAACTGTATCTGGCGCTTCTGGTAGACCGCCAGTCGAGCCGCGTGTCGATCGTATGCTCGACCGAAGGCGGTATGGATATCGAGGAAGTCGCCGCAGCGACCCCCGAAAAAATCCTGTCGTTCTCGATCGATCCGGCGGCGGGCTACCAAGCCTATCACGGGCGCCGTGTGGCCTTCGCGCTGGGTCTCGAAGGGGGTCAGGTCAAACAGATGGTCGGCCTTCTGGCCAAGCTCTACCAGGCCTTCATCGAGAAGGACATGGAGCAGCTCGAGATCAACCCGCTGATCGTCATGCCCGATGGCAACCTCAAGGTGCTGGACGCCAAAGTCGGCTTTGACGGTAACGCGCTTTACCGTCACCACGACATCCAGGCCCTGCGCGACGAGACCGAGGAAGATTCCAAGGAACTCGAAGCGTCGAAATACGACCTGAACTACATCGCGCTCGACGGCGAAATCGGCTGCATGGTGAACGGCGCGGGTCTGGCGATGGCCACGATGGACATCATCAAGCTCTATGGCGCAGAGCCTGCGAACTTCCTTGATGTGGGCGGCGGCGCGACCAAGGAAAAGGTCACCGAGGCCTTCAAGATCATCACCTCCGACAAGAACGTCAAAGGCATTCTGGTCAACATCTTCGGCGGCATCATGCGCTGCGACATCATCGCGGAAGGCGTTCTGGCCGCCGTGAAAGAAGTCGGCCTGCAGGTTCCGCTGGTTGTCCGCCTTGAAGGCACCAATGTCGAAAAAGGCAAGGAAATCATTGCGACTTCCGGCCTGAACGTGATTGCCGCAGACAACCTGTCGGACGGCGCAGAGAAAATCGTGAAAGCGGTGAAAGGCTAAGATCATGGCAGTTCTCGTCAACGAAAACACCAAAGTCATCTGTCAGGGCTTCACCGGCTCGCAGGGGACCTTCCACTCGGAACAGGCCATCGCTTACGGCACCAAGATGGTTGGCGGCGTGACCCCCGGCAAAGGCGGCCAGAAGCATCTGGACCTGCCGGTGTTCAACTCGGTCCATGAAGCCAAGCATGTCACCGAAGCGAATGCGACCGTGATCTATGTTCCCCCGCCCTTCGCGGCCGACTCGATCCTTGAAGCGATCGACGCGGAAATGGAACTGATCGTCTGCATCACCGAGGGCATTCCGGTGCTCGACATGATGAAGGTCAAGCGCGCGCTGATCGACAGCAAATCGCGCCTGATCGGGCCGAACTGCCCGGGCGTCATCACCCCCGACGCCTGCAAAATCGGCATCATGCCCGGCCATATCCACAAGCGTGGCTCGGTCGGCGTTGTGTCGCGTTCGGGCACCCTGACCTACGAGGCCGTCAAACAGACGACCGATATGGGTCTGGGCCAGTCCTCGGCTGTGGGCATCGGCGGCGACCCGATCAAAGGCACCGAGCATATCGATGTGCTCGACATGTTCCTTGACGATCCGGAAACCCAGTCGATCATCATGATCGGGGAAATCGGTGGTTCGGCGGAAGAAGAAGCCGCAGAATTCCTCGCCGAGCAGAAGAAAAAAGGCCGTTGGAAACCGGTTGCGGGCTTCATCGCAGGCCGCACGGCCCCTCCGGGCCGCCGCATGGGCCACGCAGGCGCAATCGTCGCTGGCGGCAAAGGCGATGCGGAATCGAAGATCGAAGCCATGAAATCGGCAGGGATCGTCGTGGCAGACAGCCCCGCAACGCTGGGCGAAGCCGTGATGAAAGCCATCAAGGGCTAAGGACTTGACTACCGGTGCCCGCGCAGGTGATTTGCGCGGGCCCTCGGCGCCGATTGGGTGCCGCTCGGCAGAGCTGAGCAGAGATGGCTTCTCTGTTTTGCCCTTCCGAGGTCGCTTTCGAAAACGTCAGCCCGATAAAAGGTCGGGTAGAGGACGGAATGATGAAAAGACGGATTGCAGACTTGCTTAAAAACACCCGGACCGCGCCTGGTCAGGGTGGCCTTTCTGCTTTGGGCCACGCGATCATTCCGCATGCTTCGGTATCAGGGAGTTTTTCTCTTAACTCTATGCAGTTTTCCGCGCGCGGAGCGACAGCTCTTGATAATGTGGAAACTTTCTCTCCGACTTACTCTGCAAATGGCGTCCGCATGGCACGCGCAAACATGCCGCGAAGAAGGGCTTTCAACATGAACACCACGAAGACAACCAGTTTCTTCCGTCTGGGCAAAGCCGCTTTGCTGGGGGCTTGCGCGGTCGGGCTGACGGCCTGTGGTCCGGGTAACTATTGGGGGAGCGGAAAAATTCACGAGCAGGCCGACACCGCCGGTTCGGAAATTCAAGATCAGATGGTGAAAGCCGCCCCCGGCCCAATCACCACAGGGCCTATTGTCGGTCGCAGCAAGGTTCCGGCGGGCACCACCCCGACCGGTGACACAGGCTATGCGGTGGCCAACAGCGCCCGCACCAACGGGACAATCGTCAACGGACAGGCAGCTCGGTGCACGAGCGCCAATGACTGGTCCAAATACTCTGACGGCTGTGCACATGCCGCGGGCTTGTCTGCGGCGAGCCAGCCCTACATCTCGCCTTACAGCAAGTAAGGCCCAACTTCGTATCACGGTCCGCGACACGCGCGGGCCGCTCCAAACCCATCCACCTGAACAGGTGACCATATGAACGACGAATCTCCAAACAGCCAATTCCAGGCATCCAGCTTCCTTCAGGGGGGCAATGCCGAATATGTCGAGCAGCTCTATGCCCGTTTTGCCAATGATCCGACCTCGGTCGACGCGGCATGGGCAGAGTTCTTCCGCACCCTGCATGACGATGAAACCAGCGTCAAGAAATCGGCCTCCGGTCCCAGCTGGGAACGCCGTGACTGGCCGGCTTCGGCGCCGAGCGAGATCATGGGGGCCCTGACTGGCGAATGGCCCGTGGCCGAAGCCAAGGATGCAGGCAAGAAAATCGGCAAGAAAGCCGAAGAAAAAGGTGTCAAGCTGGACGAGGGCGCGATCCAGCGCGCCGTTCTGGATTCCGTGCGCGCGCTGATGCTGATCCGCGCCTACCGGATCCGTGGCCACCTTGCCGCAGATCTCGACCCGCTGAAAATGCATGACGATGTTCCGCATCCGGAACTCGACCCCAAATCCTACGGCTTCACCGATGCCGATATGGACCGCCCGATCTTCCTTGATAAGGTGCTGGGGCTGGAAATCGCCTCGATGCGCCAGATCATGGAGATCGTGAAGCGCACCTATTGCGGCACCTTCGCGCTGCAATACATGCATATCTCGGACCCCGAGCAATCGGCATGGCTGAAAGAGCGTATCGAAGGCTATGACAAAGAGATCACCTTCACCCGTGAAGGCCGCCGCGCGATCCTGAACAAGCTGGTCGAGGCCGAGGGCTTCGAGAAGTTCCTGCATGTGAAATACATGGGCACCAAGCGCTTCGGTCTGGACGGTGGTGAGGCTCTGATCCCCGCGATGGAGCAGATCATCAAGCGCGGCGGTAACCTCGGTCTGAAAGAGATCGTCATCGGCATGCCGCACCGCGGCCGTCTGTCGGTGCTGTCGAACGTGATGATGAAACCCTATCGCGCGATCTTCAACGAATTCCAGGGCGGCTCGTTCAAGCCGGAAGACGTCGATGGCTCGGGCGATGTGAAATATCACCTTGGTGCGTCTTCGGACCGCGAGTTCGATGGCAATAAGGTCCACCTGTCGCTGACCGCGAACCCCTCGCACCTTGAAGCCGTGAACCCCGTTGTTCTGGGCAAGGTCCGTGCGAAGCAGGACCAGCTCAACGATAGCGAGCGCCGCGAGGTTCTGTCGATCCTGCTGCACGGCGATGCGGCCTTTGCGGGCCAAGGCGTTGTGGCGGAATGTCTGCAGCTGTCGGGCATCCGTGGTCACCGCACCGGCGGCACGATCCATATCGTGGTGAACAACCAGATCGGCTTCACCACCGCGCCGCATTTCTCGCGCACCTCGCCCTACCCGACCGATATCGCCCTGATGGTGGAAGCGCCGATCTTCCACGTGAATGGCGATGATCCGGAAGCCGTTGTGCATGCCGCGAAAGTGGCGACCGAGTTCCGCCAGAAGTTCCTCAAGGACGTCGTTCTGGACATCTTCTGCTACCGCCGCTTCGGTCACAACGAAGGCGACGAGCCGATGTTCACCAACCCCGCGATGTATACCAACATCAAGGGTCACAAGACGACGCTGCAGCTTTACACCGAGCGTCTGGTGAAAGACGGCCTGATCCCCGAGGGCGAGATCGAGGATATGAAAGCCGCGTTCCAGGCGCATCTGAACGAAGAGTTCGAATCGGGCAAGACCTTCAAGCCGAACAAGGCTGACTGGCTCGATGGCCGCTGGAAGAACATGGAGCGCGAGGGTCAGGTCTATGACGCGGGTTCCACCGCGATCTCGGAAGAGACCTATAACGAAGTCGGCAAGGCGCTGGTAAGCGCGCCCGACGATTTCAACATGCACAAGACCGTGGCGCGTCTGCTGGACAACAAGACCCAGATGTTCGAGACCGGCAAGGGCTTTGACTGGGCAACCGGCGAGGCACTGGCGTTCGGCTCGCTGCTGTCGGAAGGCTATCCGGTGCGTCTGGCCGGTCAGGATTCGACCCGCGGCACCTTCAGCCAACGTCACTCGGCCTTCATCGACCAGAAAACCGAAGAGCGTTACTACCCGCTCAATCACATCAAGGCAGGCCAGTCCCGCTACGAGGTGATCGACTCGGCGCTGTCCGAATATGCGGTTCTGGGCTTTGAATATGGCTACTCGCTGGCAGAGCCGAATGCGCTGACCCTGTGGGAAGCCCAGTTCGGTGACTTCGCCAACGGCGCGCAGATCATGTTCGACCAGTTCATCTCCTCGGGCGAACGCAAATGGCTGCGGATGTCCGGTCTGGTGATGCTCTTGCCGCATGGCTTCGAAGGCCAGGGCCCCGAGCACTCCTCGGCGCGTCTGGAACGCTTCCTGCAGATGTGCGCGGAAGACAACTGGATCGTCGCGAACTGCTCCACGCCCGCAAACTACTTCCACATCCTGCGCCGCCAGATCCACCGGAATTTCCGTAAACCGCTGGTTCTGATGACGCCGAAATCGCTGCTTCGCCATCCGAAAGCGATCTCGACCAAGGAAGATTTCATCACCGGTTCCTTCTTCCACCGCGTCCTGTGGGACGATGCGGAAAAAGGCAATTCCGATATGAAGCTCAAACCCGATGCCGATATCAAACGCGTCGTGATGTGTTCGGGCAAGGTCTATTACGACCTGCTGGCCGAACGCGATGCGCGCGGTCTTGATGATGTCTATCTGCTGCGTGTCGAGCAGTTCTACCCGTTCCCCGCGAATTCGCTGACGAACGAGCTGAGCCGCTTCAAAGGCGCAGAGATGGTCTGGTGTCAGGAAGAACCGAAGAACCAGGGCGCCTGGTCCTTCATCGAACCGAACCTGGAATGGGTCTTGTCGAAACTCGACGCCAAACATTCCCGCGCCCGCTATGCAGGCCGTGCCGCTTCCGCTTCGCCCGCAACGGGTCTGGCGAAATCGCACAAGGCCGAGCAGGACGCGCTCGTCAATGATGCACTGGAGGGATAATCCATGAGTACCGAAGTTCGCGTCCCCACGCTGGGCGAATCTGTGACCGAGGCCACTGTCGCCACTTGGTTCAAGAAGCCGGGTGACGCGGTTGCCCAAGACGAAATGCTGTGCGAGCTGGAAACCGACAAAGTGACCGTCGAAGTTCCGGCCCCCGCGGCAGGCACGCTGGGCGAGATCGTGGCCGCAGAAGGCACCACCGTGGGTGTGGATGCGCTTCTGGCCATGATCACCGAGGGCGGCGCAGCCGCAGCCACCGCTCCCAAAGCCGAGGCCCCTGCGGCAGCGGCTCCGGCAGCGGGTGGCTCCGAAGGCAAAGCCGTGGATGTGATGGTTCCGTCGCTGGGCGAGTCGGTATCCGAAGCCACCGTTTCGACCTGGTTCAAGAAACCCGGCGATGTGGTCGCACAGGACGAAATGCTGTGCGAGCTGGAAACCGATAAGGTTTCGGTCGAGGTTCCGGCCCCCGCTGCGGGTGTTCTGTCGGAAATCGTGGCCGCAGAAGGCACCACGGTGGACGCATCGGCCAAGCTGGCCGTGATCATGGCAGGCGCATCGGCAGGCTCCGTTGCAGCGGCTCCGGCCCCCGCAGCCGCACCGGCAGAAGCGGCCTCGGGCGCAGGCGTGAAAAACGCGCCTTCGGCGGAAAAAGCGATGGCGGAAAAGGGCATCAACCCCGCTTCGGTCACCGGCACCGGCCGCGATGGCCGCATCATGAAAGAAGATGTGGCCAAAGCGGGTTCGGCCCCTGCTCCGGCAGTGGCGGCAGCCCCCGTGCAGATGCCGCGCGGCACCGCAAATGCCGATGACGCAGCCCGCGAAGAGCGCGTGAAGATGACCCGTCTGCGGGCCACCATCGCCAAGCGTCTGAAAGACAGCCAGAACACCGCCGCCATGCTGACCACCTATAACGAGGTGGACATGACGGAAGTGATGGCGCTGCGTAACCAGTACAAAGACATGTTCGAGAAGAAACATGGCGTACGTCTGGGCTTCATGTCCTTCTTTACCAAAGCGTGCTGCCACGCTCTGAAAGAAGTGCCGGAAGTGAACGCAGAGATCGACGGCAACGAGATCGTCTACAAGAACTACGTCCATATGGGCGTGGCCGCTGGCACCCCGCAGGGTCTGGTCGTTCCGGTGATCCGCGACGCCGACAGCATGTCCTTCGCCGATATCGAGAAAGCGATCTCGGAAAAAGGCAAGCGCGCGCGTGACGGCAAGCTGTCGATGGCAGAGATGCAGGGCGGTACCTTCACCATCTCGAACGGTGGTGTCTATGGCTCGCTGATGTCCTCGCCGATCCTGAACCCGCCGCAATCGGGTATCCTCGGGATGCACAAGATCCAGGACCGTCCGATGGTCATCAATGGCAAGATCGAGATCCGTCCGATGATGTATCTCGCGCTGTCCTATGACCACCGTATCGTTGACGGCAAAGGGGCTGTGACCTTCCTCGTGCGCGTGAAAGAAGCGCTGGAAGATCCGCGCCGCCTGCTGATGGATCTGTAATCCGATATGTGGCGCCCTGTCACGGGGCGCCACACCCCTGCACCCCCTACAGGTGCGTTTCGAGGCAAGACTGATGCAACTGGCACGATGGATGATCTGGGCGGAGATTGCGCTTCGGGCGTTCTATTTCCCGGCTCTCACCGCGTTCCTTGCGATGGGGCGGGCCGAGGCAACCGATATGATCATTCTGGTTGTCGACCTTGCTCTGCTGCTCTGTCTCCAGTTTTCTCTGCGCGCGCCGCAACGTCCGGTCTGGCTGTTTGCCCTTGCCCTCTGCGCGCTGCATTACCTGCATGCCATTTCGGGCGGGCTGAGCCTTGGAAATTTCTGGCCGCTGCTGGACGGCATTCTGGCCGCAATCGCAGGATTTTCGCTTGCGCTGCGTAAACCGGAAAGGGTTCTGGCATGACCCCCGAACTCTACGCCCTTGCCGCAACCGTGCTGATACATCTGGCGGCCGTGCTGTGGTCACAAAGATCCCTCGAGGCCGATATCGGCAAAGAGGGGAATCTGGGCACCCGTGAAAATCTCGAGGCGCGGCTGTCGGAAAAAACCCTGCGCCTGCGCCGTGCATTGTCGAACCATACCGAGAATATCGGGCCGTTTGTCATTGCGGTGGTCATGGTGCAGTTCACCGGCACGAATGGCTGGCTGAGCGCGCTTTGCGCCTGGGTCTATGTGGCTGCGCGGGCGCTCTATCTTCCGGCCTATGCTTTCGGCTGGGTGCCGTGGCGCTCTGTGATTTTCTTGGCGGGTCTTGCGGCCACGCTTGTTATGATCCTGTCGGCAATCCTCTGAGGCTCCCATGATCGAATTCACCACCCCCGAACTTAGCGCGCTCGGTCTGGCCGTGCTGCTGCATATCGCCCTGATGGTGCTGTTTGCGGTGCGCGCCAATCTGGAACTGCCGCGCGGCTATGCGCTCAGCCCGCGTGACACCCCTCCGGCCAAGCCGCTGTCGGTGGTGACCGCCCGCCTCCAGCGCGCGATGAACAACTCCTTTGAAAGCCTCATCCTGTTCACGCCTGCGGTGCTTCTGGTGGTACTGACACGGCAGACGGGCCCCCTGACAACCACGCTTTGCGGCATCTTTCTTGTCGCAAGGTTCGCCTTTATCCCCGCCTATGCACTGGGCTGGACGCCGTGGCGTTCGCTGTTCTGGGGGATCGGGCTTCTTGCAACTCTGGCCGTGCTTTTGATCGGCCTGATCTGAAACGAGGGCGGGGCTATCCCTGCCCGACTGATATAATCCGCACCTGACAGATAGGAGCAAAAAATGGCTGAATTTGATGTGATCGTGATTGGCGGCGGCCCGGGTGGCTATGTCTGCGCTATCCGCTGTGCCCAACTGGGGCTGAAAACCGCCTGTGTCGAAGGCCGCGAGACGCTGGGCGGCACCTGCCTCAATGTGGGCTGCATCCCCTCCAAGGCGCTCTTGCATGCGACCCACGAGCTGCATGAAGCCGAACATAACTTCGCCAAGATGGGCCTGAAGGGCAAAACGCCTTCGGTCGATTGGGACCAGATGAAGGCCTATAAGCAAGAGGTCGTCGACGGCAATACCAAAGGCATCGAGTTCCTGTTCAAGAAGAACAAGGTCACTTGGCTCAAAGGCTGGGGCTCGATCCCTGCCGCCGGTCAGGTCAAGGTCGGTGATGAGGTTCACACCGCCAAAAACATCGTGATCGCTTCGGGGTCGGTGCCGTCCTCGCTGCCGGGGATCGAGATCGACGAAGAGACCGTTGTGTCCTCCACCGGCGCGCTGTCGCTGAAAAAGATCCCGAAATCGCTCGTTGTGATCGGCGCAGGCGTTATCGGTCTGGAAATGGGCTCGGTCTATGCGCGTCTGGGCGCCAAGGTGACCGTGGTCGAATTCCTCGATGTGATCACCCCCACGATGGATGGCGAGGTGTCCAAGCAGTTCCAGAAGATCCTTGCCAAGCAGGGCATGGAGTTCGTCCTCGGCGCGGCTGTGCAATCGGTCGAGACCAAGGGCGGCAAGGCCAAGGTCACCTACAAGCTGCGCAAGGATGACAGCGAGGTCACCATCGACGCGGATACCGTTCTCGTGGCCACCGGCCGCAAGCCCTATACCGATGGTCTGGGTCTGGCGGAAATCGGCGTCGAGATGGAACAGCGCGGCCAGATCAAGACCGATGCCCATTGGCAGACCACTGTCAAAGGCGTCTATGCGATCGGCGATGCGATCATCGGCCCGATGCTGGCCCACAAGGCCGAAGACGAGGGCATGGCCGTTGCCGAGGTCATCGCGGGCAAGCATGGCCATGTCAATTATGGCGTCATCCCCGGTGTGATCTACACCACCCCCGAGGTGGCATCGGTCGGCAAAACCGAGGAAGAGCTGAAGAAAGACGGCGTGAAATACAAGGTTGGCAAATTCCCCTTCATGGGCAATGCGCGCGCCAAAGCCGTCTTCCAGGCGGATGGTTTCGCCAAGCTGATCGTGGATGAGAACGACCGCATTCTCGGGGCGCATATCATCGGCCCGGGCGCAGGCGACCTGATCCACGAAGTCTGTGTGGCGATGGAATTCGGCGCCTCTGCCGAAGATCTGGCCCTGACCTGCCACGCGCACCCGACCTTCTCGGAAGCGGTCCGTGAGGCGGCTCTGGCCTGTGGTGACGGCGCAATCCACGCCTGATCGGGCTTCGAGCGCAACAGGAAGGGCAGCTTTCGGGCTGCCCTTTTTCATGCCGGACGGGCATGTGAACCGCGCCGGAACACAGGCCGCAGACACAATAAAAAGGGCGCAGCCAATAGCCGCGCCCTTTTATCAGAACAGTCTGGTTACAGACTTAGTTGTCGTCGTCATCCGAGCTGACATCCGCAATATCGTCGAGCGAGACATTATCGTCATCATCCTCGTCGAGCAGATCATCATCCAGATCGACATCACCTGCATCATCATCCAGATCATCATCGCCGAGATCATCGACATCCAGATCGGCTTGTTTGTTACCGGTTTTGTCCGCCACCAGAACGTGACCTCGCCCGCTCGAAACGCTTTCCAGCGTGAAACTGTTCGAGCAGACCGGGCAGATCATCGGGTCGCGGTTCAGATCGTAAAACCGGCTCTGACAATGCGGACAGAGGCGCTTGACGCCCCATTCCTCTTTGGGCATGGAATTCTCCTGGCTACGCTCTGAGAGAAAGAGTCGACGCCAACTGCCACAATGACCGGGGCGTGTCAAAGCTTTTTCGAGTTTTTCGCCGAATGAGATGAAGAGGTTGCATCACAATCATGGCCTTATCGTCGAAAATGCGCTTTGCAGGGAAAGCACCTGCCAAGGCCGAACAGCGTTTCGTCACGCTGCGCGACCTGCCTGATGTGCAGATCAAGCTTCACAACAATGCCCGCGCACGGCGTTACGGGCTGCGCGTGTCGCGCAGCGGTGGTGCCGTGACCCTGACCATTCCCGCGCGTGGCACCGAGAAAGACGCGCTGGAATTCGCGCTCGCCCATCAGGACTGGCTGCGCGAAGCCGTGGCCCGTCTGCCGCCCGTGACCCGCATCCGCTACGGTGCCTCGATCCTTTATGAAGGCACAGAGGTGCAGCTTGTCCCCGGTCAGGGCCGCCTGCCCGTCCAAGAGGGCCAGATGCTGTTTGTTCCCGGCCCCGAAGATCGCATGGCCCGCAAGCTTGAGAGCTTCCTCAGGCACCATGCGCGGCGCAGGCTACAGGTGGCCACCGAGCAATATGCCGCACAGATCGGGCAGAGCTTCAGCGCCATCACCCTGCGCGATACCCGCTCGCGCTGGGGGTCGTGCAGTTCCAAAGGCGCACTCAGCTATAGCTGGCGCTTGATCATGGCGCCTCCCGAGGTGCTGGACTATGTCGCCGCGCATGAAGTGGCCCATCTGGTCGAAATGAACCATTCACCGGCATTCTGGGCCATCGTCGAAAAGCTGCGCCCTGACTGGCGGGCGGAACGGCGCTGGCTCCGCGATGAGGGTGGGCGCCTGCATGCGACCCATTTCCGCGATTGACCTTGCCCGCATTCGTGATCACATAGAGACCATGACAACCATCTCCACACGCCAGATCGACACCGCCGTCCACGATAAACTGTATCGTCGGTTGCGGATGCAGATCATGCATGGGGAAATCCCCCCCGGAACACCGCTGACATTGCGGGGCCTGGCCAAGGAGAACGGCGTGTCGATGACCCCCGTGCGCGAGGCCCTGCGGCGGCTGGTGGCCGAGGGCGCGCTGTTCCTTTCGGCGTCGGGGCGCGTGATTACCCCCTTGCTGTCGAATGACCGGATCGAGGAGCTGGCCGCCTTGCGCGCGCTGATCGAGCCTGAGCTGGCCTCGCGCGCCCTGCCCCGTGCGCATATGGCGCTGATCGACCGGCTGACAACGATCAATCACGCCAATGCGGAAGCTGTCGTGAAAATGGATGCGATCGGCTATATCCGGACCAATCTGGAATTCCACCGTACCCTGTATCTGCGCGCACAGGCGCCGGCCATTCTGGCGGTGATCGAAACGGTCTGGCTACAGCTCGGCCCGACCATGCGGGCGGTGTATAACCAGATGCAGCGCAACGAACCTCCGCGCCATCACCGGCTTATTCTGGCCGCGCTACGGGCGGGCGACGAACCCGGTCTCCGGCTGGCGGTGCGCACCGATGTCACCCAAGGGTTGCGGCATCTGGCGCAATAGCCGCGCAGGCGCGCGCGGGAAATGCCGCCCAAGCCACAGATCGCTGCGACCTATCCCGCTGATGCAAAGCGCATTTGCATTCCTGAGGGGTTCCCATTTCTATCGCAACATGTCTTAAGGCCCGCAACAAAACGGGACATGACGAGTATGAACAGTAGATTGACCGAAGACGAGCGTAAAACGCTCGAGATGAACGTCTTGATGACGCCGGATATGGCCAATTTCTCGGGCAAGGTGCATGGGGGCGCATTGCTGGCAGAGCTGGACCGTGTCGCGTTTACGCTGGCCTCCCGCTATTCGGGGTCCTATGCGGTGACGCTGTCGGTGGATCAGGTGACCTTCAAACAACCCATCCTCGTCGGCGAGCTGGTGCGTTTTCAGGCGGCCGTAAACCATACGGGCCGCTCCTCGATGGAAATCGGGATCCGCGTCGAGGCTGAGAACATCACCGCAGGCCGCCGCCGTCACACCAATAGCTGCTATTTCACGATGGTCGCCGTGGACGAAATCGGCAAGCCCGTCGAGGTGCCGAAACTGACCCCGCAGACGGAAGAAGAGCAGCATCGCTGGGATGCCGCAGAACTGCGCCGCGATCTGCGCAAAGAACATGCCGTGCGCATGGAAGAAGCCTCCGCCAAGGTTAAATAACCCCTTGGTGTCATAGTCGAAAAAGGCGCCCTTTCAGGCGCCTTTTCTGTTAGAAATAGCTGCGGACCAACGCATCCGAGATCAGCACCCATCCATTGGCCACCACAAAGAAGGCCAGCTTGAAGGGTAAGGATACGACCGCAGGCGGGACCATCATCATCCCCATCGACATCAGCACCGCCGATACCACAAGGTCGATCACCAGAAACGGGATATACACCAGAAACCCGATCTGGAAGGCGCGCGCGATCTCCGACAGCATGAAGGAAGGCACCAGCGTAGAAAGCGGGACATCCGGCGACAGAACCAGCGTGGCCTCCGGCGAACGCAGCTGGGCCAGCGACGCGAAGGTTTCAGGATTGGTTCGCCCTGCCATGAAAACGCGGAACGGCGCGATGGCTTTTTCCAATGCGGGCATCATATCCAGCTCGCCATTCATCAGCGGCGAAATCCCGTTGGTATAGGACTCCATAAATGTCGGTTCCATGATGAACCACGTCAAAAACAGGGCCAGCGAAATGATCAGCATGTTCGGCGGTGCCTGCTGTAGACCAATGGCCTGACGCAGGATGGAAAGCACCGTCACGATAAAGGGAAAGCAGGTCACCATGATCATGATGCCCGGAGCCAGACTGAGCAGGGTAACGGCTGAAATCAGCAGGACCGAGCTTCCGGTCAGGCTATTCTCGCCACCGAAATCAAGCGTGACTTCCTGCGCCATCGTCGGCAGCGCAGAAAGTATTAACGTTAATGCCCCGTAGAGGGCGAGCCGTGACATCTGCATGTCACAGCCCGTTTTGCAGATCGATCACTTCCGTCAAGCGGACCCCGAGCTGGCCGGCATGCTCCCCCTGCATCTCGGTGAGTTCCCCGCGCGCAATCAGCTTATCTCCCACATACAACTCCACAGGATCATCCACGCGGCTATCCAGCGGCATAACGGAATCGCGCTTCATCCGCAGCAGGTCACGCACCATCGGGCGGGCCTTCCCGACCGAAATCGTGATTTCAATCGGAACTTGGGTAAACGGGTTCGAGGAATGGGTTGCTGCCTCAGTCATTCTTTTGCTCCTTCTGGACCGCGCCAAAATAGCTGGCGATCGCATCTCCGATCAGTGCGATGACACCGTCGAGATCGATATGCGTTTCTTTGCCACCGAAGCGCAGATACACCTGCCCCTCGCCTAGCGTTTCTTCTGCAACAAATGTCAGGGGTAGGCTTTTCTCTTGCGAGAGAAGCTCTTGCACCTGTTCGATGCTGTTTGGATTAACCACGACCGTCAAAGGCGTATCTGCCAGCCCGTCGGCCAAAGGCATGACCTGTTCTGCAATGGTCTGCGCCAGCGTCTGACGCGCGACAACCGGAAGCACCTTTGCCGTCATATCGACAAGCAGCGGCCTCATCGCGTCCAGAACATGCTGCCGCGCCTCGTGGAAGGTGAAAGACAGGGCCTGAAGGTTTTGCCCCAGATCGGCCCGCAAACGCGCCTGTTCGGCATTCTGCGCGGCCACCGCATCTTCCCAACCGGCGGAATAGCCTTTCTCGAAGGCCGCGAGCTTGATTTCCTCCAGCTCGCCATGATCGATCGTGACAGATTGCGGGACACGGGATGTGGTCTCAAACGATTCCAGTTCGAAGCGTTGCATCACGCGCGTTCCTCCTTCTCATCCATCCAGCTGCGCAGGATCTCTACAGTCTCGTCGCGGCGTTCCTCGATCAGGCGCTTCAGGCGATCCACTGGATCCGCATTATTTTCGGCATCATCGAAAGCGTTCCCCATAGCGAAAGGCAGATCGAAGCCAAGGTCGTCTCCGCCGCCCAAGCCGGACACCAGCGGCATATCATCGGGAACATCATCCCCATCCGCGATCTCGCCAGTCAGGGCATTCGGATCCCCGACGGAAGACGGCAACTGTTCGACCTGACGGCGCTGGGTCAGAATCGGCTTCATCACGAAGAGACCAAGGATCAATGCGACAACCGCAAGAACGCCCAGCTGGATCAGTTGCATCACATCCAGATTCTGCCCGCCCATAAAGCCGACAGATGTCGCCTCGGTGCCCTGAACCGTCAGCGGCTCGAACTGCATGCTTTGCAGCGTGATCACATCGCCGCGACTTTCATCGAACCCGACAGCAGAGGCCACCAGCGCCTGCAATTGATCAAGTTCTGCCTGCGGTCGCGGCGTCCAGGTGACCGTGCCATCCGCACCCGTGGTCGGCAGACCATTCACCAGCACCGCGACGGTCAGGCGTGTCACCGTCCCGGGTTTGCGCAAGACTTCACGGCGGGTTTCAGACACATCGAAATTCGTCCGCTCTCGGGTTTGCGAGCTGTTACTCTGCGACTGACCACCTGCATTGGCATTTCCGGTCGGGAGGTTCGAGGCCACCGTGACATTGGCAGGATCGGTCGACTGCGAGCTATCGCTTTGTTCCTGCGTATCGGTCGAAATGGCGATGCGGCTTGCAGGATCAATCGTGCGCTCGGTAATCGATTCGCTTTCGAGGGCGGTGCGCAGAGACACCTCGACCACGGCATTGCCCTGACCGACACGGGCCTCCAGCAGACGCTCGACATTTTTCTTCAGTTCCGCCGCGCGATCTTCCGTATTCTGGCTGAGATTCTCGTCATCCCCCGTCGAGATCAGGCCCCCGTTGGCATCGATAACAGACACATCTTCCGGCTTCATCCCGGTCACGGCAGAGGCCACCAGATATTTCAGAGCCCGCGCCTGCTGCTGGCTGATCGAGCCGGAAGTCGCCGTAATAAACACGGAAGCGGTAGGTTCGATACTGCGGCGGAAGGCATTGTCGGTGCCATGCGCAATATGCACACGCGCCGAGCGGATGCCGGGATTTGCAACGATCGTCCGCGCCAGCTCACCTTCTTTGGCGCGCCAATAGGCCGCATCGAACATCTGCGACGTCGTCCCGAAACCCGACATCGAATCAAGCAGCTCGTAGCCCGCGCCCCCCATTGCCGGAAGCCCTTCGGCAGCAAGGGTCATCCGTAGCTCATCGCGTCGTGTCGCGTCGACATAGATCGAATCGCCCCGAATTTCGTAGGCAACACCGCGCTGCTCCAAAGCCGTCACGACTTCTCCCGAACTTTTTCCTTCCAGCCCTGCATAAAGCAGCGAATAGGATGGCTTCGACGCCATACCAGAAAGAAGCAAGATCGCAGCAAAAACGATTCCGGTTGCTGCGAGCACGATAAAACGCCGCCGCGTATCCATTCCCTGCCAAACGGCCGTTACCTGTTCCAAGACGCACCTCCATGAGCGGACCTTCTGTCCAGTCGTCGCCTCATGTTTCACCGATCGCCCTTAACAATCGGTTAGTGGGTCTGGGTTTATTACGGTTTCAACGAAGTAATCGGAATGATCCCATGGCAGATGCAACAGCAGATCAGGTAGAAGGCTCAGAAGAGCCGAAGAAAAAGTCGAAACTTCCGCTTATTATCGGCCTTGTGCTGATGCTCCTTTTTGGTGGCGGCAGTTTCTTCGCAGTCTATTCAGGCATGATTCTTGGCGCTCCCGAAGCCGAAGACGCCCATGCCGATGAACCCCCTCCACCGGCAGAGCTGCCGGATATTTCCTTTATCAAGCTTGATCCTATGGTCATCTCGCTTAGCGGTTCGAGTTCCCGCCACCTGCGCTTCAGTGCAGAGCTGGAAGTCCCGACGGCCTATCAGGCCGATGTCGAAAAGCTGCGTCCGCGGGTGATGGATGTTCTGAACGGATATTTGCGCGCGGTCGAGCTGAGCCAGCTTGAAGACCGCACAGCCCTTATCAAGCTGCGCGCCCAGATGCTGCGCCGCATCCAGATCGTCACCGGCGAAGGCCGCGTCAACGATCTGCTCATCATCGAATTCGTGCTGAACTGAGGATTGTGATTATGGAACTTATCTCGAATATCTTGCTCATCGCCGGCGCGTTGGGGGCTGCGGTCTACTGTATCGTCCTGTCGCGCCGTCTCAAGAAATTCAATCAGCTTGAAAGTGGTATGGGCGGCGCGATTGCCGTGCTGTCCGCTCAGGTCGATGAAATGACCAAGGCACTGGAAAAAGCCCAGACCACGGCAAATACCTCCGCAGAACAATTGCGCAACCTGACAAAGCGCGCGGAGATCGGGGCCGAAAAGCTTGAGATCATGCTGGCTTCGCTACACGACCTTCCCGCGCCGCCCCAAGCTGCGCCCCGCCCTGCGGCCAGCACCCCGCCCCTTGAGGTCGAGGAAGAGATCCCCACAGCAGCAGATGAAGCCGAATCGCCCAAACGTGCGCGGGTCGTGCGCCGCCGCCAACGCGAAAGCAATATTGAGGCCGCCGAATGAGCAAGACAGATCCGAAAGCGGCTCCTTCCGCCAAACCCGCCGCCCCGAAAGCCCCCAAAGGCCGGAAGGTCCAACGTAAACCCGCACATACCCTTCTGATTATCGCAACGCTTCTGGCCGGATCTGCGGCGGTCCGTATCGCTGCCGGGGCAGATACGGCTTTGGCAAAGGCCGCCGACCTTACCAACACGGTCGCGGCCCAGAACTGCACAACCGAAGAAGGCGTGATGGCACTTCTATCGGAGGTCAATGCCCGCTCGGGCAAGCTGGATAAACGCGAAGCATTGCTTGCAGACCGCGCCACTGCGATCAGCGTCGCGGAAGACAGGCTCAAGCAACGCATTCAAGAAATGAAAACCGCCGAAGAAGAGCTGGCCAAGACAGTCCAGATTGCAGATCGCGGTGCAGAAGACGATGTAACGCGCCTTGTGACTTTGTATGAAAACATGAAGCCAAAACAAGCGGTTCCACTTTTCGAGACAATGGCCCCCGAATTTGCTGCAGGATTTTTGGGGCGCATGCAGCCTGCTGCTGCCGCCTCTATCATGGCGGGGCTTTCCCCCGACACAGCCTATACGATCAGCGTTCTTATGGCTGGCCGGAACGCCAACGCGCCAAAAAGGTAAAGCGCGTCAGTAGTTTTTTAAACGTCCTTTGCGATGCTCACATCGTAACAATGGAGACGGACGATGATTGGCATAGTTGGAATCGTGATCATCTTCGCTATGGTATTTGGCGGCTATGTCGCTGCCGGTGGCAAGATGGGCATCATCTTGAAATCGTTGCCATTTGAGATGATCATGATCGGTGGAGCCGCGGTCGGGGCCTTCGTTCTGTCAAACGATATGGCCTCAATCAAACATGCGCTCAAGGACATCGGGAAAGTCTTCAAAGGCCCGAAATGGAAGCCGGATGACTATCGGGATCTCCTGTGTCTGCTGTTTGAACTAATCCGGCTACAGCGGCAAAATCCTGTGGCCATTGAAGAGCATATCGAAGATCCGGAAAACTCCTCGATCTTCGGTAAATATCCGAAGATCCTTCATGATCATGAAGCAGTCGAAATGATTTGCGACACATTGCGCTCGGCCTCAATGAACTATGATGACCCCCATCAGGTGGAAGAGGTTCTCGAAAAGCAGCTTGAGGCGAATTACCATCATGCCATGCATTCAAGCCACGCCATCCAGAACGTTGCGGACGCGATGCCGGCACTTGGGATCGTGGCAGCCGTGCTCGGGGTGATCAAGACCATGGGGTCCATCGACCAACCGCCAGAAGTTCTGGGTAAAATGATTGGCGGCGCGCTTGTCGGGACGTTTCTCGGTGTGTTTCTGGCCTATGGCTTCATCGGCCCCTTTGCCTCGCGCATCAAAGCGGTGGTGGATGAAGACTCGCATTTCTATAAATTGATCCGTGAAGTGCTTGTGGCAAACCTGCACAACCACGCAACGAATATCTGTATCGAAGTTGGCCGCCAGAATACGCCCCACCATATCCGCCCAAGCTTTTCTGCTCTGGAAGAGGCGCTTAAATCCGTAAAATCGGAGGCAGCATGAGGCATCTGTTTCTCGGCACACTGCTGGCAACCATTGCGTCTGTTGCCGCAGCGCAGACCATCACTGTACAATCGGGAGAACATCCCGATTTTACACGGTTGGTCTTCCTGTTTCGCGGAAAAGTTGACTGGTCACTGGAACAAAATGAAAACGGCTACGCGTTTTCGGTCAACAAACCAGATGTAAAATACGATCTTTCCAAGGTTTTCTATTTTATTCCCCGCACGCGGATCAGTGAGCTGTATCCTGTCAATGGATCGTCTGCGCTGGATATTGCGACACCGGAAGGGATCGCGCTTACCGCCTTTGAGCTGGCCTCTGGGGCCGTGGTCGTTGATGCGCGTCTGGCCCCGCAGGAAGCCCCCGCCCGACCGCAGTCCCCCGCTGCGCCACAAATCGAAATCACCACCCCGATCCAAAACCCAAGCATTCCCGCGACACGAATCGCCCTGCCTGATCCCGATATCTACTGGCGTTTGTCCGAAACTCCGGCGGCACAAACATCGGTAACACCGGCACCCGTGAACGTCCGGCCCAGCGTCGAGCCCGCCCCCGCCCGCACGAAAGAGGTTCCGCCGGTGCAGGGCGCTTTGGCGCTTGATCAGTTGATGGAAGAAAAAGACAAGCGCGTCTCTGAAGCAGAAACGCAGCTGTTGCATCAGTTAAGCCGCGCAGCCTCGCAAGGGCTGATCGAGCTCGAATTGCCGACGATCCCCGACCCAGAACCCGCCCCCGCCGCAGTCACTCCGCCCCCGCCGGAACCGACCCGCAAGACCGAGCATATCGCGATCCACTCGGAAACAGTGGTTGATCGGGATGCAGGCTCGTTACAGATGCAGTTCGGCGACATGCTGAATGACAGCCGCTGCGCACCGAATGCCGATTTTGCATTGCGCGAATGGTCCGAAGAAGGGGATCCTTTCGCCCTTATTTCCAACCTTCGGCGTTCGCTGATCGGAGAGTTCGACAAGCCGAACGAACAAGGGGCATTGCGTTTGGCACAGACCTACCTGGCCTTTGGTTTCGGTGCCGAAGCGCAATCAATTCTGCAAAACTTCCCGATAGATCCGGAAGCGCAGGATGCTGTGAAGCTGATGGCGAATGTCATAGATGGCGAGCCGGTCTCTTCGGCCAACCCCTTGTTGGCGATGAGCGCGTGTGACGGTGCCGTTGCCTTCTGGGCAATGATGGGACAGGAGAAAAGCGACCCTCTCAGCGTCAATCTCAAGGCAGTCCAGCGGACATATTCGGATCTTCCGATCTCGCTGCGTCGCACTTTAGGCGTTCCTCTGGTCAACAAGCTGACAGCGCTGGGATATCCGGAAGAGGCTGAAACTGTTCGGTTTTCTCTGGAACGCGGCGAAAATGAGAAAAGCCTGCAAGCCGTTATGCTCGACGCGACAATCGACCACGGACATGCGGATGCGGCGGCAATCGAACAGAGCCTGAAACCGGTTGTCGAACGCGATAACGAAGATGCGGTCGTCGCGACGCTCCTGATCGCCGAAACCGCGTTCCGCGATCATCATCCGATGGATGAGCTGGTTCTGGAAAATGCGGCCGCGCTGGCAATCGAATTGCAGCCGTCACCCGACGCCGCCAAGCTGCTGCGCGCCGAGGCCTTGGGGCGCGCCAGCCGCTCGGACTGGAACGGCGCCATGACCACTTTGGCGAACTGGCCGAAAACACTGGATGCGCCTCTGCATGACTCGAGCCGCAAAATGATCCTACAACGCGCGATCCGCGATCTCGCGGATCAGGATCTTCTGGTCTTCTATTTCCAGCATAAGGACGTCATCGCCCAAGCAGGGCTGGACACGGCAGATTACCAGCTTATTGCCAAGCGCCTGATTGATCTGGGGCTGCCAAGCAATGTGCAAAGCCTGCTGCAATCGGATCAGCCTCTCTCTCCTGCATCGCGCCTTCTGATGGCGAAGGCAGCACTGCTGGAGCATGACGGCCCGGCGGCAATGACCTATGTCAGCGGGCTGGAAAGTGACGAGGCACAGGCGATCCGCGTGCAGGCGCAAAACTACTTTGCCGGCGGAGATGCCCTGAACCAAGGCGGCGCCGCCCCGCAGCTTTCGGATGAAAGTCCGGATAGCGCCTTGCGTCGTCGGGACTGGGCCGCGCTGGCGCAATCCGGATCGGACTCGGAAAAAGCCTTTGTTCAGGCCTTTGATCTGGCCAATCCCTCGCCCGAGCCCCCCGCTGATGGAGAACTGTCCAATGCGCAGCGCCTTCTTAACCAGAGTGCGGAAGAACGAGACGCGCTCAGCCAGCTTCTTGAGAGCCTGAACTGACCACAATAGGCGCCTGTCTCAAACAGATAGGCGCCTATGCCCTTTCCACTGCAACAAGCTGCGCGGGCATCAAGCCGCGCAGCGCATTGCCAATCCAGAAGCCATCACGCAGGTCGCTCGGGGCAAGATCATCCTCATAAGCGTGGCCCGCTTCCAAAAGACTTTGCCGTAGTACCCCCGGCAGAAGTCCCGCCGCGCAAGGTGGCGTCCGCAGGTTTTGCAGCTCGCCAACAAATATATTGGTGATCGTGCCCTCGCAAAGCCGCCCCTGCTCATTCAGGAAGATCCACTCGTCGATCCCCTGCGGCAAGTTGGCGCGGAACGTGTCATAGAGCCCCCGCTGGGTTGTCTTGACAGATAGCCAAGGATCATCCGAACGCAGCATCTGCGGGGCAATCGCGACGTTCCAGACCGTTTTCGTGGCAGGCAAATCCGCAAAGCCCAATGTCGGCCTGCCGGCCAGATCCACGGTCAGCCGCCCCCTCAATACCCCCTCTTTCGGCAATGCGGCCAAGGCCGCCTGCACAGCCTTGGCATCAAAGGGTATCTCGAGTTTCAGGCAGGTTCGCTGCAATCTGGCCAAATGGAGCGGCCAGAAGGCGATATGCCCCGCATCCACACGGAAGGTTTCGATAACGTTCAGATCGGGCGGACAGGTCCGGCATAGCGACTTTTCCATAGCGCTTCCTCATATTCGGCGTCGGCGCGGCTGTCATAGACGATCCCGCCCCCGACATTTAGCGTGACCTCTTCCGCTTCGCAGCGCAATGTGCGGATCGCCACATTGAAGCGCATCCCTCCATCCGGTGCCATCCAGCCGATAGCCCCGCAATAGGCCCCGCGCGCCCAGGGTTCGAGATCGCGGATAATTTGCATGGCACGGATTTTCGGCGCGCCCGTGATGGAGCCACAGGGAAAGAGCGCCTTGATAATCTCTGCCGCGCCACTCTCGGGCCACAACCGCGCCTCGACCGTTGAAACCATCTGATGGACAGTGGGATAGGTTTCTATCCTGAACAGCTCTGGCACCTTGACGCTGCCCAGCCGCGACACGCGCGACAGGTCATTGCGCAGCAGATCAACGATCATCAGATTCTCGGCGCGATCCTTCTCGGAGGAGTACAAGTCCTCGATCTGCGCCTGATCGGAGAGCGGATCGGCCTCTCGCGGACGGGTTCCTTTCATCGGGCGCGTCCGGATCTTTCCCTCCGGCTCGACCTCGAAAAACAGTTCCGGCGAGCGGGATACATATTGCACATCGCCCAAATCCAGAAAGGCCCCATGCGGCATGGGGGCGTGCTGCGACATACGGGCGTAAAGCGCCTCGGCCTGCCCCGAAAGACGGCCCCGAATGGGAAAGGTCAGATTGACCTGATAGCAATCTCCCGCGCGGATATGTTCGGCCAAACGGTCGAATGCCCGTGCGTGATCGGCCGCCGACCAGAGCGGCACCAGATCGTGCACATGCGCCTCGCCGGTCTGCGGCGCGGCAACCCGCGGCGCGGGATAGGCCGCCATCGCAATCAGCGGATCACGCCGTTCCTGGGGCAGAAGCGCGGCGAGTTTCTCGGAGAAGCAATAGCCCAACTCGTAGGAAAACAGCCCCGCCAGCCAGAACCCTTCAGCCCGCAACCGCTCGATCCGCGCCAGAACTGCGGGAACCTCTTCGGGACTGTCGGCCCGTAAAATCTCGGCTGGCGCGTCAAAACACGTCTCTTTCCCCAGCGGGCCGCACTCAAATAAAACCTTCATCAGACATCCCTGCCGCGCATTCCCTGCCTAATTCGCAGCTAGGGAAAACCGGTCAAGACCGAAACCGACATTTTAGCGCCAAAAGAGGGATTTCATTCACGTTGCACCCCGTTTCTTGCATGCTATCAAGGCAAGGCGAGAGAAACGGTGCCCCCGATGTCTGACATTATTCGCCTGATCTTACCGATTTACATCCTGATTGTGGTGGGCTTCGTCCTGATCCGCATCCGCTATATCGCGGCGGCAGATCTGCGCGGCGCAGGGCGGCTGGTGATCCGGTTTTTCCTGCCGCTTGTGGTTTTTGCAGCCGTTGCGGCCGGAGATCATGACACGGCGCTGCATCCGGCTATTTTCATTTCCTACACGATCGGGTCACTGCTAAGCTACGGGCTGGGCTATGGCACAGCCTTGCTTGCAGGCAAGCCCCACGGCGTGCGCGCCTTCGAGGCAATGGGGTGTTCGTGCTCGAATTCGGCCTTTTTCGGCCTGCCGATCTCGACCTTCGTTTTCGGCCAGCAGATCGCTTTCGACATTTTCGCGATGGCACTTCTGATCGAAAACCTCATTATCACGCCATTGGCGGTCAGCGTGATCGAGGTGGAAAGCGGCCTGACATGGGCCAAGCTGCGGCGCCTGTTTGCCGGAATCCTGACCAACCCGCTGTTGATCGGTGCCCTGTCGGGACTGGTCTGGAAAGCAACGGGGCTCGGGCTGCCCACGGTGCTTCTGGAGGCGATCCGGCTGATGACCCCCGTGGCCGCGCCGATTGCCTTGCTGGCAGTTGGCGGCGCGGTGGCAGAGCTATCGCTCAAGACGTTCCGTTGGGGCGTGATCCGGATCACCCTTTGCAAACTGCTGGGCCATCCGCTGCTGGTCGGCGCAACCAGCCTGCTGTTTTTAGGCACCCATAGCGATCTGGGCACATTGCAAGCCGCAGCCATCGTCAATGCCGCCCTGCCCATGATGTCGGTCTATATGCTTTTCGGTATCCGCTTCCACCGCGAGGATGTTGCGGCCACGGCGCTGATTACCGCAACCGCGCTGTCCTTCTTCACGCTTTCGGCGCTCCTTTACCTGCTGCGCTAGCCCATAGCCCAGCCATGCTGCAAAAAACGGCATCCGCCCCCAATTCATCCGACCCTCTTTATCGGAATGAGCAGGTTTACCGATACATCATCAGGTCAGCGCATAAAATGACGCCATTTCGCGAAGCGTGGGTTGTCAAACATTTCAATTCATAGATTTTTTGATAAGGTGGGATTTCAACAAAAGACTCACCTTCCGCCACCGCCCTTATGGTCAACCTTGCGGCTTTTGTCGCTCGGTGGCAGTTTCCGTATCGCTTTTGTCCCGTTTTTCTACCTCATTGCCCGATAGCCAGTGCCCTGTTGATCAGACACGTCTTCGGAGTTTCCCTATGACATTGCACCGGCAAGATTTCGGACTGGTCCAATCCTATACGGGCGGTTTGCTTGCCCCCGAGGCCGCCCCAAGAGCACGCAGTTTCCGGACCGAAAGCACAGGCGGCCTCCCGTTCGGGATGGGGGCCATCGGCACGGATCAAGACGATCATGCCCATCGGCAATGGTGCGGGAATACGCCCCGCTATGTCGGTAGCGGCACGGCCACGGCCCTCATCACATTGCAAGGCTACCGCCTGACGACCGGAACGCCTGTCGATGTCAGCGCATGGGACGTGGCGGGCACCAGCTATGTCTGCTATCCGGACGCCGGTCCCGAAACGCTGCTTGCCGCGCTCCTCGAAGCCGCTTGTACCGATGCGGGTCTATGCGGCCTCGGTATTGCGGCACTCCGACGCCTGATCCTGGCAGACGCGCGGTTGCAATTTACCCTCAGCAACCAGAATGCATTGCGGTTTCCCCTATGTTTCGGGGCGGGCACACTGATCGACACACTCTACGGGCCGCGCCCTGTTGAAACGCTCCAAAAGGGGGATTTCGTGCAGACCGCCGATCACGGGCCGCAACCGATCCTCTGGATCGGGCATCGCCGTGTCGAGGCGAAAGACCGTTTTGCGCCCATCCGTTTTGCCGCAGGGACGCTTGGCAACACGCAGCCGCTTGAGGTGTCGCAACAGCACCGGATGCTGATGCGCGGCTGGCAGGCCGAATGTCTGTTTGACGAGGACGAGGTGCTTGTCTGCGCAAGCGATCTCCAGAACGACCGCACGATCTATATCCGGCAAGGCGGGATGGTCGATTATTTCCATCTGCTCTTCGACGCCCACGAAATCATCTCGGCCAATGGCATTCCGTCCGAAAGCTTCCACCCCGGTCAGGCCGGACTGGCCAGTCTGCAACAGCCACAGCGTCGCGCTTTCCTGCAGCTTTTCCCAGAGCTTGCCGCATCGCCGCCCGCGCTTGCCCGCCCCTGTCTGACCGCGCATGAGGGCCGAATGCTTGCCGATTATCTGGGCCTGTAAAACAAAACCGCCCCCGAGGGGGGCGGCGATGTCAATCATCCATTTTGAGCGCGGCGATAAAGGCCGATTGCGGAATTTCGACCTTGCCGAACTGCCGCATCTTCTTCTTACCGGCTTTCTGCTTTTCAAGCAGCTTCTTCTTCCGCGTCGCGTCCCCGCCATAACATTTGGCGGTCACGTCCTTGCGCATGGCCGAAAGGGTCTCGCGCGCGATCACGCGGGCACCGATCGCGGCCTGAATCGGAATCTTGAACATATGCCGCGGAATCAGGTCCTTCAGCTTCTCGCACATCGCACGGCCACGCGCTTCTGCACGGTCGCGATGGACCATGATCGCCAGCGCATCCACCGGCTCGTCATTCACGAGGATCGACATTTTCACAAGGAAATCCTCACGATAGCCGATCAGCTGATAATCGAAGGACGCATAGCCCTTGGTCACCGATTTCAGACGGTCATAAAAGTCGAAGACCACCTCGGACAGCGGCAGGTCATAAACCGCCATCGCGCGCGAGCCCGCATAGGTCAGGTCCATCTGGATCCCGCGACGGTCCTGACACAGCTTGAGCACATCGCCCAGATATTCGTCGGGCACCATGATCGTGGCCTTGATACGCGGCTCTTCGATATGGTCGACATAGGTCAGATCCGGCATATCCGCGGGGTTATGCAGGTCGATGACCTCGCCATCCTTCATATGCAGCTTGAACACCACCGAGGGCGCCGTTGTGATCAGGTCCAGATCATATTCGCGTTCCAGACGGTCGCGGATCACCTCGAGGTGCAAAAGACCAAGGAAGCCACACCGGAAGCCGAACCCAAGCGCCGCCGAGGTCTCCATCTCGGCACTGAAGGACGCGTCGTTCAGCTGGAGCTTTTCGATCGCGTCACGCAAGGCCTCGAAATCGGCAGCATCAACGGGGAACAGACCACAGAACACCACCGGAATCGACGGTTTGAAGCCCGGAAGCGGTTGCGCACAGGGCTTTTTGTCATGGGTGATCGTATCGCCCACCTTGGTGTCGCGCACCTGCTTGATCGAGGCGGTAAACACCCCGATCTCGCCCGGACCCAGCTCGGCAATATCGACCATCTGCGGTTTGAGCACGGACAGGCGGTCCAGCTTATAGGTGGCGCCCGTCTTCATCATCTTGATCTGGTCGCCCTTCTTGATCACGCCATCCATGACGCGGATCAGAACGACAACGCCCAGATAGCTGTCATACCAGCTATCGACCAGCATGGCCTTCAGCGGTGCGTCCCGCTCGCCCTTGGGCGCGGGCAGACGGTGGACAATGGCTTCCAGCACATCGGGGATACCAAGGCCGGTCTTGGCCGAGATTTCCACGGCATCCGACGCATCGATGCCGATCACGTCTTCGATGTTTTCCTTCACCCGTTCCGGATCGGCGGCGGGAAGGTCGATCTTGTTGAGGACCGGCACAATTTCATGGTCGGCATCAATGGCCTGATAGACATTGGCCAGCGTCTGCGCCTCGACGCCCTGCGAGGCATCGACCACCAGAAGCGAGCCCTCAACGGCCTGCATGGAGCGCGAGACCTCATAGGCGAAGTCGACGTGGCCGGGGGTGTCGATCAGGTTCAGGATGTAGGTTTTGCCATCCTTCGCCGGATATTCGATCCGGACAGAGTTCGCCTTGATCGTAATACCGCGCTCGCGCTCGATATCCATCGCATCAAGAAGCTGTGCCTTCATGTCACGTTCGGCCACCGTCCCGGTCATCTGGATGAGCCGGTCGGCGAGAGTGGATTTACCGTGGTCGATATGCGCCACGATGGAGAAATTGCGAATACGGTCGAGATCGGTCATGGCGCGCGATATATATAGGTTTCGACGTTGCGGGAAGAGAAATTCACAGGGCAGGCCCTAAGCTACCCGAGAATGACCCGCTATGGCCTGTGGAAAAGTGTTTGGCAAGCCTTCCGCGCATGTCACGGGGCCAATTCATGCGAATCCATTGACCTTTCGCGAAGGCCGCGCAAGTTAAGGCAGGTATCATCCCAAGGAGACCGCCATGATCCTGTCCGTGCCCACTATGACCTGCAACCATTGCAAAGCGGCTGTCGAAAGCGCCATCGAAGAGGTTGGCGGCAAGGCGGACGTCTTTCTGGAAGACAAAGAGGTCGAAGTCACCGGCCTGCCCCCCGAGACCGTTCTGGCAGCCCTGAAAGGCGCGGGCTATCCGGCAGAAATCGTCGAATAAGACTTCACGTTCCGGCGAGCGGCACATGCGAGCTTTGAGATGTCATTCATATTTTGTTAACTATCTTGGCAAATTAAAGATGTGCGAGCAGCGCCCATAAAATCGACCCAAAAACATCGAGGCAGAGCATGAAAAACGTCATCCGGATCGCAGCCACTGCGTTCACCCTGAGCCTGTGCATGGGCTCCATCGCCAAGGCCGGCCCGCTGGACCGCGCCTGCCAGCAAGGCGGACGCACCTCGAATTCCGAGCTGTGCAGCTGCATCCAGAATGTCGCGGACATCACGCTCAGCAATAGCGACCAACGCCGCGCCGCCAAGTTTTTCACCGACCCCGACAAAGCCCAGGAGGTCCGCACCTCCAGCCGCCCCTCCGATACGGACTTCTGGGCGCGCTACAAGAATTTCGTTTCTGCGGCAGAGGGCTATTGCGGCTAAGCTGCATCGCTCTGCATATGGATCGGGCCGGTTTTCCGGCCCGTTTTCGTCTCAGCCCCGCGCCTGAAGACGCTCTATCACATGCCGGGACCCCGCCTCGATCAGATGCAGGACCCCGTCGAAATCACGGGTATAATAGGGGTCCGGCACCTCGCCCGCGGCCAGATCCTCCGGCAGGAACAGCCGCAGCTCCGCCCCGCCAGAGCGCGGCGCCAAAGCGCGGGCATCCGCCAGATTTTGCCGGTCCATCGCCAGAATCAGATCGAATCGGGTAAAATCCGCAGCCTGCAACTGGCGGGCGCGCAAATCCGACAGATCATAGCCACACGCCCGTGCCGCAGCTTGCATCGGGCCATAGGGCGGTTCGCCCACATGCCAGCCACCGGTGCCCGCCGAATCGGTGACCACCGCCAGACCCGCCTCCCGCGCCATATCGCGAAACACGCCTTCGGCGGCAGGGGAGCGGCAGATATTGCCTAAGCAGAGAAACAGGATACGCATAGGAGGACCCTAAAGCAGGAGAATACTATGGCCAAGCCCGTACAGAAGATCGTGATTCTCACCGGTGCCGGTATTTCCGCCGAAAGCGGCATCCGCACCTTCCGCGCGTCGGACGGGCTATGGGAAGATCACCGGATCGAGGATGTGGCCACGCCGGAAGGGTTTGAGGCCGACCCGGAGCTGGTGCATGAATTCTATAACATGCGCCGCGCGGCCTCCAGTGCCGCCCAGCCCAATGCCGCCCATATCGCGCTGGCCAGACTTGCGGCCGACCCGCGCTATGAGGTGCTGATTGTCACGCAGAATGTGGATGACCTGCATGAAAGAGGCGGTTCGCAAAATGTCATCCATATGCATGGCAGCCTGTATGGCGCGCTGTGCCATGCCTGCGGCGCACGCTGGCCCGCGCCCGAGGTGATGCAGGCCAGCACCCCCTGCCCCGAATGCGGCCAGCGCGCCACCCGCCCCGATATCGTCTGGTTCGGCGAGATGCCCTACCGCATGGACGAAATCTGGACGGCCCTGCGCGCCGCGGATCTGTTCGTCTCGATCGGGACCTCGGGCAATGTCTATCCGGCGGCGGGGTTCGTACAGGATGCTTCGCGGGCCGGAGTGGCCACGCTGGAACTGAACCTTGACCCCTCTTCGGGGACGTCACGTTTTGACGAATCCCGTCATGGTCCTGCCACAGAACTTGTGCCAGACTGGGTGGACAAGCTGCTGGCATAGGCAAACTGCGCAAAAACCTGCAGGGGAGGCGGCGTATTCAGCGATGAATCGCTTGACCTGAGCCGCATTTACTCGTATTTCCCGCGGACAGAATTCTGGGCGCTGCTCTTGCGGCGCCTTCATATGTTGCGAAAACGGGCGATCTTCGCCCATATGGAAACAAAGGATGATGCCATGTCGCGCGTTTGCGAACTAACCGGCAAAGGCCCGATGACGGGCAACACTGTAAGCCACGCGAACAACAAGTCGCGTCGCCGCTTCCTGCCGAACCTCAATGATGTAAGCCTGATCTCCGAGACCCTCGGTCAGTCGTTCAAGCTGCGCGTCTCGGCTCATGGCCTGCGCTCGGTCGACCACCGTGGCGGTCTGGATGCGTTCCTTGCAAAAGCAAAAGACGCAGACCTGTCGGTCAACGCTCTGAAAATCAAAAAGGCCATCGTCAAGGCACAGGCAGCAGCCTGATCCCTGCGATCCTGACGGATTTCCGAACCCCGTGCCTCAGGCGCGGGGTTTTTCATTACGACGACACGGCCAAGTTGATTGAAATCATTTGGCCGGCAGGATGGCACATCCTATAACCCGTTCCATGAGAATGCTGCGGCAACTGCCCTTTCTGATCCTTTTTCTGGCAGCTGTCTTCGCGCTGACCAGCGTTGAATTCGCGTCAGCACGTGGCCAGACCCGTGCGGCAGGCCAGATCGTGCTCTGTAGCGGTCAGGGGCTGGTCACTGTCACGGTCGACGCCAATGGCACGCCGATTCGCCATGTGAAGATCTGTCCGGATATGGCGTTGGCGCTTCTGGCATCGCTTGTACCGACAGCGCCGGCGCTTATCCGCCCCGAGGGTATGCACCGTTTCGCCCCTGCTCCGATCACGGCGCGCCTGCGCGGCACGCATTCCGTTCCTCCCAAAGCGCGCGATCCTCCTGCCTCGGTCGTCTGACATCCGTTTCTGTTACCGACATCCGACGCGATCTTTCAGGAGAGTTCCATGATCCGCTCTATGCTTCTGGCCGCCACGGCCACCCTTGCCTTTGGCCTGCCCGCTTTTGCTGATGGCATCCTTATCCATGACGCCTATATGCGCGTCTCTTCCCCCGTCGCCAAATCCGGCGCGGCCTTCATGACCATCGAGAACCAGTCCGACACCGCCGACCAGCTTGTTGCGGCGCATTCCGACATTGCCGACCGGACCGAGCTACATACCCATAAGGAAGCCGCCGACGGCATGATGCAGATGCTGGCCGTACCGGAAGGATTCGCCATTCCGGCGCAGGGCACGCATGCGCTGGCCCGCGGGGGCGACCATATCATGTTCATGGGATTGAAAGCCCCGCTGAAAGAGGGCGATCATGTGCAGGTCGTGCTCGATTTCAAAAACGCCGATCCGGTCACAGTCGATATGAAAGTCACGATGGGCGAAGCCGGTATGGATCATAGCGCGATGCATGGTCAGAGCGCCATGCAGGGCCAGAACGCTATGCAGGGAATGTCGCATAGCGGCATGAACCATATGTCTCAGGGCAACTGACCCACCGCAAAGATGCGCCCTTCAGGGCGCATTTCAGCCCAGCAGGTTCAGCATACTGGCGGCCGCCACCGCAGGCGCGGTCCGGCCCTGCGCGACCTGATCCCCCAATCCGGCCATCTTCGCACGGATCTCGGGGTCGGTGCGAAGGCGGGCAAGCAGCCCCTCACGCACCTCGGCCTCGAACCAGTGGCGGGCCTGCTCGGCGCGGCGGGTGGCAAAGAACCCCTCCTCCTTGCGCCACTGCGCCAAGGCGCAGATCTCGTCCCATGCTTTTTCCAGCCCCGCCTCTTCCAGCGCGGAAACCGCCATCGCCTTGGGAAAGCCTTCGGGATCTTGCGGGCGCTTGCGCAAAAGCCGCAGCGCACCGGCATAATCGGCCACCGTGCGCATTGCCGTCATCTTCAGGTCCCCGTCGGCCTTATTCACCAGCAGGATGTCGGCCATCTCCATGATGCCGCGTTTGACGCCCTGCAATTCATCGCCCCCCGCAGGGGCCATCAGCAGCACGAAAAGATCGACCATATCGGCCACCAGCGTCTCGGACTGCCCCACCCCGACCGTCTCGATCAGGATCAGGTCGAAGCCCGCCGCCTCGCACAGCAGGATCGCCTCGCGGGTGCGCCGCGCCACGCCCCCCAGATGCGCCTGCGACGGCGAGGGGCGGATAAAGGCGTTGGGGTCGCGCGAGAGCTGCTCCATCCGCGTCTTGTCGCCAAGGATCGACCCGCCCGAACGCGCCGAAGACGGGTCCACCGCCAGCACGGCCACCTTCTTGCCCTGCCCTGTCAGCATCAGACCGAAGCTCTCGATAAAGGTCGATTTGCCCACACCGGGCGTGCCCGAAAGCCCGACCCGCAGCGCGGCCCCCTGACCGGCCAGCATATCCAGCAGCCGCAAGGCCTCGGCCCGATGGTCGGCACGGTTCGATTCGATCAAGGTAATGCCACGCGCCAAAGCGCGCCTGTCACCCGCAAGAATTCCCTGAGCCAGATCCTCGGCGGTATTGCGCATAGCTTTCCTCCCATCGGCCAATCGTCGCTACCAAGCGTAAAGATGTGAGCATGTGTGAAACGCTCTCTGTTTCTTGCATCGCGCAAAAGGTATATGTCCAGCCCATAGCCGAAAGGGCTGCAGATTTCGTCACGACGAAAGGACCATCATGAGATCACGGATTGCGCGCAAAATCGGCCTCGCCACAACACTGGCCCTGCTGGCCTTCGGGCAGATGGCACGGGCCGACCAGAGCGACCAGATCGTGTTCGATGTGCAGCTCAAGGGGCTGAAAGCGGGCGAATTGCTGATCAATGGCAAGGTCGAGAATAACGGCTACGGGGCCAATGGCACGTTGCAGACCTCGGGCCTGCTGGGGTTCCTGCGCAAGCTGCGCTATGATGCCACCACCAGCGGACATATCACCGGCAGCCGCTTCACCCCGACCCGCTATGTCGAAAAAGCCGACACCCCCGACCGCGACCGCGTCTCCACGATGGTCTATAACCGCGGCACGCCGATTTCGGTCAGTCAGGAGCCGCCGCGCAAGCCCCGCAGCACCGATCTGGACCCGACCCAGCAGCATGGCACGGTTGATCCGCTGACCGCGCTTTATTCGGTGCTGCGCTCGGTGACCCCCGATGAGGCCTGCAACCGCTCCGAGCAGATCTTTGATGGCACCCGCCGCAGTCAGGTCACGCTGAATGCGCCGCAAAAGCAGGGCAATACCGTGGTCTGCACCGGCGAATACCGCCGCCTTGCGGGGTTCTCGAAATCGGACATGGCCAAGAAATCCGTCTTCCCCTTCACGCTGACCTATAGCCCGACGGGCAACGGGCGGCTGGAAGTGACCGAGATCACCACCGACACGATCTATGGCGAAGGCCGTCTGAAACGGCGCTGATCCCGTGACCCGCCTGCCGATAGACACCGTCCTGCCCGAGCTGCAACAGGCCATCGCCCGCGAGGGTCGCGCCGTCCTGATGGCGCCGCCCGGGGCGGGCAAAACCACGCGGGTGCCACTGGCGCTGATGGATCAGGTCAAGGGCCGCATCCTGATGCTTGAACCCCGCCGTCTGGCCGCCCGCGCCGCCGCCGAGCGCATGGCCGACACTTTGGGCGAAACGGTGGGCCAGACCGTGGGCTACCGCATCCGTGGCGAGGCGAAGGTATCGAAAACCACCCGTATCGAGGTGGTCACCGAGGGCATTCTGACCCGCATGATTCAATCCGACCCCGAGCTTTCGGGCGTGGGCTGCGTGATCTTTGACGAATTCCACGAACGCTCGCTGAATGCCGATCTGGGGCTGGCCCTGGTTTGGGAGGTGCGCGGCGCGCTGCGCGACGATCTGGCGGTGGTGGTGATGTCGGCCACGCTGGACGCGGGTCCGGTGGCGGCCATGCTGGAGGATGCGCCGGTGGTGGTGTCGGAAGGCCGCGCCTTTCCGGTAGAAACCCGCTGGCTGGACCGCCCCGTAGACCGGACAATGCGCTTTGAACCTGCTCTTGCGGGGCTGATCGAACAAGCCGCCGCCGAGACCACAGGCAGCATCCTTGCCTTCCTTCCGGGAGAAGGCGAAATCCGCCGTGTCGAGGGGCTTTTGGCGGGCCGTCTGCCTGCTGATGTGACCATCCGCCCGCTTTTTGGCGCGATGGAATTTGCCGCTCAACGTGCCGCGATCGAGCCTGCGAAAACGGGGCGTAAACTGGTGCTGGCGACCTCGATTGCCGAGACCTCGCTGACCATTCAGGATGTGCGCGTGGTGATCGACGGGGGCCGCGCCCGCCGGATGCGCTTTGACGCGGGTTCGGGCATGGCGCGTCTGGTGACCGAACCCGTCAGCCGCGCCGAGGCTGAACAGCGTCGGGGCCGTGCGGGCCGTGTGGCCGAGGGCATCTGCTACCGCCTCTGGACCAAAGGCGCCGAGGGGGCGCTGCCTGCCTTCCCGCCCGCCGAAATCGAGGTGGCCGATCTGTCGGGCCTTGCGCTGGAGCTGGCGCAATGGGGGTCTGACGGCAGCGATCTGGCCTTTCTGACACCGCCTCCCGCGCCTGCGCTGGCCGAGGCGCGGAGCCTGCTGGAAGGTCTGGGCGCGCTGGAGGGCATCAGCCTGACGCCCCACGGGCAGGCTTTGGCCCGCCTGCCGCTGCATCCGCGCCTTGGCCATATGCTGCTGAAGGCGGGCAAAGGTGCCGCCGATCTGGCCGCGCTTCTGGCCGAGCGTGACCCTCTGCGCGGGGCGCCTGCCGATCTGACCCTGCGCCTGAAGGCGGTGCGCGACCCGAAGGGCTTTGCCGCCGATCATCCTTGGCAGCCCCATCGCGGCACGGTCGAACGTATCCGCCAAGAGGCCCGCCGTCTGGCGAAGATGGTCGATCATAGCACAGCACTAGAGCCCGCCGAGATGGCCGCGCTTGCCTATCCCGACCGCGTGGGGCTGCGCCGTTCGGGCGACCAACCGCGCTATGTACTCTCGGGCGGCAAGGGCGTGCAGGTGGCCGATGGCGACCCGCTTGGCTCGGCCCGTCTGATTGTCGCCACCGATACCAATGGCGACCCGCGCGAGGCCATGCTGCGCCAAGGCACCCAGATTTCCGAGGCACAGATCCGCGGGCTGTTTAGCGAGAAGATCCAATGGGTTGATCTTTGCGAATGGTCGCGCCGCGAGGGCCGTGTGGTCGCTCGCAAGCAGGAGCGTTTCGGCGCTTTGGTGCTGGATGACCGGATCTGGAAGGACGCCCCGCGCGAGGCGATTGCCCGTGGGGCGCTGGACGGCATCCGCCAGATCGGCCTGCCCTTCTCCGATGCCGCGCGGCGCTTTCAGGCGCGTGTGCAACTGCTGCACCAAGAGGGCGCAGAACTTCCCGCCTTTGACGACGCTTCCCTGATGGAACGCGCCGAGGACTGGCTTCTGCCCTATCTGGGTGGCAAGCGGACGGAGTCGGACCTGCGCAAGATGGATATCACCGACGCCCTGCGCGGCCATCTTGATTGGGAGCAGTTGCAACTGGTCGACCGCCTTGCGCCTGCGCATTTTGAGACCCCTCTGGGGCGGCGCGTGCCCATCGACTATAGCGGCGAACATCCCGGCATCGAGATCCGCCTGCAGGAGATGTTCGGCGTGACGGCGCATCCCAGCATCGGCCCCAAACGCCTGCCGCTGCGGGTGACGCTGCTATCGCCCGGCCATAAGCCGATACAGGTGACGCTGGATATTCCGGGCTTCTGGGACGGGTCCTATGCGGATGTGCGCAAGGATATGCGCGGGCGCTACCCCAAACACCCTTGGCCCGAAAACCCGCGCGAGGCCGACCCGACGCTGCGTGCCAAACCCCGAAACTGAAAAGGCGGCCCCGAGAGGCCGCCCTTTTATTACTTCTTGCCAGGCTTGCCGTATTTGGCTTTCGGCTTGCCCTTATCCTTGGGGTTCGGCTTGTCTTTGAAGGACTTGCCGGCGGGCTTGCTGAACTTGCCCGCTTTCCCTTCGCCCACTTCGTCGCGGCTTTTCCACGACTTGCGCGGCGCGCCATCGTCGGAACCACCCTTGCGATGCGGCTTCTTGAACTCGCGGTCTCCGCGCTCCGCACGATCACCAAAATCACGACGCGGGCCGCCCGGCTTGCGGTCCCATTTCGCGGGGCGCGGGTTCGGACGGTCAAGACCCTCGGGGGCTTTGTCCAGCACATCCACACCGCATTTATCCTCCAGCGACCGCTCGGGGCCGACAGATTGCAGGAAGCGGTCAGCCGCATCAGCATGGATCTGCACGAAGGTATGGTCGTTCATGATACGGATCGCACCGATGTCACGGCGGGTCAGATCGCCCGCGCGGCAAAGCATCGGCAAGAGCCATTTCGGATCGGTGCCGCTGTCACGGCCCATCGACAGGCGCATCCAGGTCGACCGCTCGAACTCGACCTTCGCACGCGGTTTCGGCCCGTCCACGCTGATCGGGGTGATGTCTTCCGGCGCGGAACGCCCCGCAATGAAGGCACGCGCCACGGCTGCGGCCAGTTCGGTCGCGTCGAACCGTTTGAGCAGCGCCTGAACCGCCTCTTTCTCGTCGTCCTGAATGGGCTCGACCAGCGACGGTTGTTCCAGCATCCGCACACGATCCCGCTCCAGCACTTCCTCGGCCGAGGGCGCGGGTGCCCAGTCTGCGGTGAGGTTGGCGAATTTCAACAGGCGCTCGGCCTTGGCCTTGATGTTGATCGGCACGACCAGAGCGGACACACCCTTGGAGCCCGCACGCCCCGTCCGGCCAGACCGGTGCAGAAGCGCCTCTTTGTTTTGCGGCAGATCGGCATGGATCACCAGTTCCAGACCCGGAAGGTCGATCCCGCGCGCGGCCACATCGGTGGCGATACAGACACGGGCACGGCCATCGCGCATCATCTGCAGCGCGCGCGAACGTTCCTCCTGGCTGAGCTCGCCCGACAGAGCCACCACGGCAAAGCCACGGTTGAGCAGCTTGGTCGTCAGATGGGTCACCATCGCGCGGGTGCCACAGAAGACAATCGCGTTGCGGGCCTCGTAGAAGCGCAGCAGGTTGATGATGGCGTTCTCGCGATCCGAACGGTCCACAACCAGCGCGCGATACTCGATATCGCTGTGCTGGGCCTTACGGTCGATGGTCGAGATCCGCTGCGCATCTTTCTGGAAGGTGCCAGCCAGACGCTCGATCTCGGGCGAAACGGTGGCCGAGAACATCAGCGTGCGACGCTCTTCGGGGGCTTCGTTCAGAATGAATTCCAGATCCTCGCGGAAGCCCAGATCCAGCATCTCGTCGGCCTCGTCCAGAACCGCAACCTGCAGTTCCGACAGATCCAGCGCACCACGGCGGATGTGGTCGCAGATACGGCCCGGCGTCCCCACGACGATATGCGCCCCGCGTTCCAGCGCACGGCGTTCGTTGCGCGGGTCCATACCGCCAACCGCGCCTGCGATGATCATGCCAGCGGCGCCATAGAGCCATTCGAATTCGCGTTTCACCTGCAGCGCCAGCTCGCGCGTCGGCGCGATCACGATGGCACGCGGCACATCGGCGCGGGTAGGCACACCCTCGGCCAGAAGCTGCGCCGACATGGCCAGACCGAAGGCCACGGTTTTCCCCGAGCCGGTCTGCGCCGAGACCAGAAGATCCTTATCCGCCAGAGCAGGGTCACCCACAGCAGTTTGCACGGGGGTGAGGGTTTCGTAGCCTTTCTTCTCCAGCGCGGAGGCAAGCGCGGGGTGAATGGCGATATCAATGCTCATGGCGGGGACTTTCGGGTCTGGAATGGAACGGGCGCACTCAACTGCGGCGCAAGGGGCGGCTCATACGCCCTTTGCGGCCTTCTGTATAGGGGGAATCTGCGCCTTTGGTTACGCGCTCACACCCATTTGGCTATCGGCGGAAGGCTCATCAAGACCGCATCGGCATTGTGACCGGTTTCCAGACCGAACTTCGTTCCCCGATCGTAGACCAGATTATATTCGGCATAAAGCCCGCGATGGATAAATTGCGCCTCGCGGTCGGCCTCGGTCCAAGGCTGGTTGCGGCGTTTTTCGGTCACCGGCAGAAACGCCTTGAGGAAAGCGCGGCCCACATCCTGCGTGAAGGCGAAATCCTTGGCCCAATCGCCGGTGTTCAGATCGTCATAGAAGATGCCGCCCACACCACGGGCGCGATTACGGTGCGGGATATAGAAATACTCATCCGCCCAGTCCTTGAACCGCGGGTAGTAGCTTGCGTCATGCCCGTCACAGGCCGCCTTGAGCGCTGCGTGGAATTCGGCGGTGTCCTCGTCATATTCGATGCAAGGGTTCAGATCCGCCCCACCGCCGAACCACCATGCGCCCGGCGTCCAGAACATGCGGGTATTCATATGCACCGCAGGGGTTTGCGGGTTCTGCATATGCGCCACAAGGCTGATCCCCGAGGCCCAGAAGCGCGGGTCATCCGCCATCCCCGGCACGCCACGGGCGGCCATCGCCTTTTGCGCGCGCTCGCCCAATGTGCCCCAGACGGTCGAGATATTGACGCCCACCTTCTCGAAAACACGGCCGCCGCGCATGACGCTCATCTTGCCGCCGCCGTGGTCCTCGCCATTGGGGCCCGTGCGAACGGTGGGTGTGACCTCGAAACGGCCTGCGGGCGCTTCGGCATGGGGGCCTGTGACCTGACTGTCCTCCAGCCCCTCGAAGGCCGCCACGATCTTGTCGCGCAAATCGGAAAACCACTGGCTGGCGCGGGCTTTTTCGTCTTCGAACTGGGGCTGGTCGGTCATGGGGTCTCCTTTTCCTGCCCGCAGTCTTAGCGGGCCGCAGCGGCAGGAGCAAATAGCAGTTTGGTGCAAAGCCCCCTAGCCGACCGCAGAGGCAGAAGCTAAGCTGATGGCCGGAGGAGGATCCCATGACCCGCATTTTCACCCCCGCTCTGCTTGGCCTGAGCGCCCTTGGCCTGCTGGCCGCCTGCGGCACCCCGCAAGAGCGCTGCATCAACCGCTCCACCAAGGAAATCCGCGTGCTGAACGGGCTTCTGGAAGAGGTGAACGGCAATCTGGCACGCGGCTATGCGTGGGAAAGCTATGAGGTCGAGCGCCAGCATTTCGGGATATGCGGCTATGAAACGCATGAAACGAAAGACGGCAAGAAGATCCGCCGTCCTGTCCATTGCTGGAAAGAGGTCACCGAAACATTGCAACGCCGCGTGCCGATCGATCCGGCCTCCGAGACGCGCAAACGTGACGGGCTGGTGGCCAAGATCCAATCGCTCGAGCCGCAGGCGCGCGCGAATATCGCCGCCTGCAAGGCAACCTACCCCGAAGAGTGATCAGAAAACCGGAACCTGCACCGCATCCAGCAACCCGCGCCCGCCGTCGATGCGGATGATCTGGCCGGTGGTGAAGCTGGCCCCCGAGGACGCCAGAAACTGCACCGTCTCGGCCAGTTCATTCGGCGCGGCGATCCGGCCCAAGGGCGTGCCCTCGATGATCTCTTCGCGCCATTCGGCGTTTTCCTTCAGCGCGTCCTGCAAAGAGCGGCTCATGACAGAGGCAAAGCTGACCCCGTTTACCCGAATGCGATGCGGCGCCAAAGCCACGGCCAGCCCGCGCACCGCTTGTTCCTGCGCCGCACAGGCGATGGAATAGGCCAGCGTTTCGGGCTGCGAGCGCGTCGAGGCCAGCGTCGAGATATTGATGATCGACCCGATCTCGCCCTCGGTGCGCCCGTCTTTCTCGGCCTGCGCAATCATACGCTTGGCGGTCAGCTGGGAAATCCGCAGCGAGGATTTCATATTCTGCTGCAGCATGTCATCCAGCACGGTCTGGTCAGGGTCCAGCGGGTCGCAGGGCGTGAAGCAGCGGTTGGTATTGACCAGAATATCCACCCGATCAAAGGCATCGATGGTCGCCGACAGAAGATTCGCCACATTCAGCTTCTGGCACAGATCACCGGCAAAAGTCCGCACCGGCCCCTCGGATGTGTCGGTATCGGCGAATTCGTCCTTCAGACGGCTTTCGTCGATATCGGCAAACATCACATTGGCCCCGCGATCCACGAAATGGCGCGCAATGGCAAGCCCGATCCCGTGGGCCGCGCCCGTCACAATGGCGGTCTTGCCGGAAATGGAAAGCGACATGCAGTCTCCTGCGGAGTGGTTGAAGCAAAGACGCGGCCGGTTAGCGGCCGCGTTTGGTCTGAGTATCGGCCTTTGCGGCCTGCGATTTCGTCAGCGGCTTTTCGGCATAGAACAGCTTGAACTGCGCATTGCCGCCGATGTCCTCGACATGGTGGAAGACCTGCCGCAGCGTGTCCTCATAGGGAAGATGGCGGTTGGCCACCATCCAGAGCTTGCCCGAAAGCGACAACATAGAGGCCGCTTTGCGGATAAAGGCCTGCCCGAGGTTCGGATCACCCGCATGGCCCACATGGAAGGGCGGGTTCATAATGATACCGGAATAGCGGGCGGCAGGCTCGTAGCCGGTGACATCCTCCCAATGGAAGCTGGCACGCGGGTCGGTGATATTGCGCTTGGCGCAGTCGAGAGCGGCATAATCGGCCTCGATTAGATCCAGCGTCTCGACGCCCTCACGCGCAAGGATCTGCGCCGACAGCCAGCCCCAGCCCGCGCCCAGATCGGCCAGACGCGCCGGAAGGCGGCCCGGCAGCGCCTGCGCCAGAAGGGCCGAGCCCGCATCGACCTTATCCGCCGAGAACACGCCGGGGGTGGTGACAAAGCCCTCGGTAGGGGTTTGCGCCTGCACGACCCAATCAGCCAGAGCCCCACGGCGCGCGGCAAAGCGGAAGACCTTCCCATGCGCCTTGGCAATCGCCGCCGAGGGCGCCACCAGAGGCTTGAGCGATTTCAGCACTGAATCCACGCCGTCATTCTTGGCGCCATCCACCACGATCATCCCGCCGTCGATCACCAGATCGCACAGGCGTGCCAAAGCGTTGCGGGCCTCCTGCTTGGCGCGGGGCAGAAAGATCACCGCCGCCGCATAGTCAGACGACTGCGGCGCAGGGCTGACGGTATACCCACGCGCGGACAGCCCCTCGTGATCGGGCGCAAAGCCCTGCACCAGCTCAAGCCGGTCTTTCGGCAGATCGGAGAGATCGGTTTCGGCCAGAGCGCCGATCACAAGGATCGTGCCGTCCTCCGGCAGGGGCGCCTGTTCCAGCGCCAGCGAAAGTCTGGGATGTGTCATGGGGTCGCGTCGCGGAGATCCGCGCTCATTCCTTTTCCATCGTGCATTGCAGCGGGTGCTGATGGCGGCGCGCAAAATCCATGACCTGCGCAACCTTGGTCTCGGCGATCTCGAAGGAGAACACGCCAACAACCGCCAGACCCTTTTTATGCACGGTCAACATAATCTCGAAGGCCTGCGCATGATTGAGGCCGAAGAACCGCTCGAGGATATGCACCACGAACTCCATCGGGGTGTAATCATCATTCAGCAGCATCACCTTATACATCGGAGGCTTACGGGTTTTCGGCCGCGTTTTCGTAGCAAGGCCGGCATCGCCGTCATTGCCATTTTCATCATCGGCCATCATGCTGAAGGGCTTGAAGTCGCCTGTCATCATCGCTTTCCCGGGTTCCGAACATCTCAGGTCTCGTGGCGAATATAGGAAGACGGGGGCGGAAGGAAACCCCTTCTGCCTCTGCTCGCAATTCGAACGTTAAACTCTGACCTTACAATAGGGAGTAAATAGTGCCGCTGACAATGCTGGGTTTCGACGCCGATGACACGCTTTGGCAAAATGCGAGGTTCTTCCGGCTCACACAGGAGCGATTTGCCGAATTGATGGGCGAATATGTCGAAAAGCCCCATCTGGACGCGCGGCTTCTGGCGGCAGAGCGCCGTAACATCGGGCGCTATGGCTTTGGCGTCAAAGGGTTTACATTGTCGATGATCGAAACCGCCATCGAGGTTTCCGAGGCCCGCGTCGATGCCACAGTGATCGCCGAATTGTTGCAGGCAGGGCGCGAGATGCTGGCCCATCCCATCGAATTGCTGCCCCATGTCGAAGACACGATTGCCACGCTCAGCCAGGATCACAAACTTGTCCTGATCACCAAAGGCGATCTTCTCGATCAGGAACGCAAATTGGCGCAATCGGGGCTGGGCCCCTATTTTCAGGCGGTCGAGGTGGTTTCGGAGAAAACCGCCGCAACCTATACCCGCCTCTTCAACCGTCACGGGCGCGGGGCAACCAACGGCGTGATGGTTGGAAATTCAATGAAATCAGACATCCTGCCGATGCTTCAGGCAGGCGGCCATGCGGTCCACATTCCCGATGGTGCACAGCCCTGGGCGCTGGATCATGCCGAACCGCCCGAGTCCCATCCTCGACTCACCACGCTTGGCTCTATGGCGAATCTGGTGGAGTCGATCCGCATTATCACGCGCCCGTGAATGAATGTGAGTAAAAACCTCTCACAGGCGCGTGAAAAATGATTAACTGCCGTAAGGGAATGGAGTGTTAAGGAAGGGTTAATGGCACAATATGATGCGTATATTGTCGCCATACCACCTACATGATGTGGTGATGCAAGAAAACCGCAGTAAAGGTGACTGAAACTTCCCAATTTTCACAAACGATTCCGCGTGTTATCGTTCTTTCCATAAGCCCCACTTTAAAATCAAACCGGGGCACCGAGGCAGATATAAGGATAAGAACCGTGACCACGCTTTTGCGCTGGATCCGAGCAGGAGTTTGCGCGTTCTTCACATTGTTGCTTTTGCCGTTGGCTGTGTATGCCGCGCCCTATGCAGCCTATGTGATGGACATGCGCTCTGGTGAGGTCCTCTACGAGAAAAACGCCGACACGCGACTCTACCCTGCGTCATTGACCAAAATGATGACGCTCTACATCGCCTTTCAGGCTATCGAAGCCGGTGAGGTCAGTCTGGATTCCGAAATCACCGTGTCGCAAAATGCGGCCTCCCAGCCCCCGTCACGGCTGGGGCTGCGCGCCGGTCAGAAAATCAAGCTGCGCTATCTGATCCGTGCAGCGGCGATCAAATCGGCGAATGACGCGGCATCGGCCATCGGGGACGCGCTTGGCGGCAACGAGGCCAACTGGGCCGCACGGATGACCGCCACCGCCAAATCGCTTGGCATGAAAAATTCGACCTTTCTCAATGCCAACGGCCTGACCCGCAAGGGGCATATGTCGACCGCCCATGACATGACCATTCTCGGGCGTCATTTGTTTTATGATTTCCCGCAATATTACAACATCTTCTCGCGCCGTTCTGCCGATGCTGGCATGAAGACCGTCTATTCGACCAACCGCCGCTTCCTTGACGCCTATAAAGGCGCGGACGGCATCAAGACCGGTTACACCGTGGCTGCGGGTTTCAACCTCTGTGCTTCGGCGCAGCGCGGCGACGAGCGGATCATCGCAACCATCTTCGGCGGCACCTCGACCGCACAGCGGAATGCGAAAATGGCGGAACTGCTGGATCTGGGCTTCAAACGGGTTCAGGACCACAGCCCCGTCAACAAGCCCAACGCGCCCGATATGATCGAGCTGAACCAACCCAGCGCCGGTATGCTGGTGGCCAGCGCGCCCATGCAAAGCAGCCCGCGCCCGCAATCGCGTCCCGGTGTGGCAACCCATGATGCGGATGCTATCGCAGCCGCCGTGGCCGTGGCCAATGCCGCCCCTGCGGTGGATACGGAGGCCGTGGAAGACGCCGTGGCAATGGCTTCGACCGATGGTCTGGAAGCCAGCCCGCGTCCGGTCTCGGCCCCCAATCGCAGCTTCGCCACTGCCAAACCCGCCGACGAGAGCGAGGATCTGGCAGGCGAGGAAGTCCAGATGGCCAGCGTTCAGGACAGCGCCGACGAAGAGGACGAGGCGCAGTTTGCAGGCGAGATCGCACAGGGCGATACCGATCCGGGTGGTCCTATCTTCCAGCAGACCAGCAAACCGCAGCCGGAAACTCTGGCGATGATGGGCAAGGGCAAGAAATCCGATACGGTGATTCTGGCCGCTCTGAACCCGCCGCAGGCAAGCGCCTCGGAGACGCCGCGTGTCGTGGCGCGTGCGTCCAGCTCGGGCGGGCGGAACTGGGGCGTGACACTGGGATTGAAGAATTCCGAATTCCACGCCCAGCAGGACATGCTGAAAGTGGCGCTGATGGAAAGCGACACCTTGGGCGATGCCCTACGCAAAGTGGTCAAGCGCAAGCTCGGTTACGAGGCCACCTTTGTCGGCATGAGCCAGCAACAGGCCAGCCTTGCCTGCGCCCGTCTGGCCGCACGCAGCATGGAATGCGGCGTCGTCGGCCCCTGAAGCCACTCTTCTATCTGCCTAATCTCACGGACTGCATCCCTGATGCGGTCCGTTTTTCTTTGGTCCCCTGATGGCGCGTGCCCTTTCACGGCGCAAAGGGGGCTCTGTGCCGGTGGACCTTGGTGAGGACGGTGGGGCGGGCACATTGCGGCGCGCCATTGATCCGCAGCACGCATATGCAAAAACCGCCGACAGAACGGCGGTTTTATCGCGGCAGGCACCCTGCCCTTGGCTGACGGCCCGCGCAAGTCCCGAGACTAGCCCTTGGGATGATCATCCCACGCGGTCGACAGGATACGTTCGGCATCGCCTTTCGGGTCTTCGAACTGGCGGCTTTTCAGCGCCCAGAAAAAGGCCAGCAGGCCTACGCCGCCGAGGAAAAGGGAAATCGGAATCAGAAATCCGAGGATCGACATTAAACCCGCCTTTCGAGATTACTTGAGCCGCAAGGAGTTGAGGGACACGGTAATGGAACTGGCCGACATCGCAAGGGCTGCAGCCAGCGGCGTGGCCAACCCCAGAAGCGCGATCGGCACGGCAATCATGTTATAGCCGATGGAAATCGCGAAATTCTGCTTGATCCGCGCACGGGCTTTGCGGGCAATCTGCAGGGCCTCGGCAATCGGCTCCAGATTCTGGCCCAAGAGCACGATATCGGAGGCCGTGCGCGCGGCATCAAGCGCCGAGGCCGGAGAGATCGACACATGGGCCTGCGCCAGTGCAATCGTGTCATTCAACCCGTCCCCCACCATCAGCACATGATGGCCTGCCCCGGACAAAGTGGCCAGCGTCGCGGCCTTGTCTTCGGGGCGTGCCTCGGCCTGCCAGTCGGCAATCCCCAGACGCGCGGCCAGTGCCGAGACCGCAGCTGTGGTATCGCCCGACACCAGCCGAACCGAAAGCCCGCGCGCCACACAGGCACGCACGGCTTCAGCCGCTCCGGGGCGCAAACGGTCCTGAAAGCGCAGGCGCGTCAGGTTTCCCTGCCCCACATCAAGCCATGTGCCCTCGCCCTGTGCGCCTACCCAGTCCGCCCGTCCCAAACGGATCCTCCGCCCCTGATCGCGGGCCTCGATCCCACATCCCGGAACTTCGCAAAGGCCCTCCACCACCTGCGGCTCGACGCCTTCGGCGCGTAGCATTTCAGCCAGCGACACGGAAAGCGGATGCGACGAGGCCGCCGCAAGAGCAAGGGCAATGCGGCGCGCCTGTGCCTCCATCCCTGCCAGATCCGCCGGTTCGGGCAGGCCCATCGTCAGCGTGCCGGTTTTGTCGAACACCACGCAATCCACTTCGGCCAGCCGCTCGAGCGCGCTGCCATCCTTCACCAGAAGCCCCTGCCGGAACAGCCGTCCCGAGGCGGCCGTCACAACGGCAGGCACCGCCAGCCCCAAGGCGCAGGGACAGGTAATGATCAGCACGGCCGCGGCGATATTCAGCGCCAGACGCAGATCGCCCGAAAGCCACATCCATACCGCAAAGGCTGAAAAGGCCATCAGATGCACCAAGGGCGTATAGGCACGGGTCGCCCGCTCGGCCAGCGTGGTGTATCGGGTCCGCGCGGTCTCGGCAGCGGCCACCAGCTGGGCCATCCGGTGGAGCGAACTGTCGCGACCGACAGCGGTCAGACGCACCAGCAGCGGCCCCGTCAGATTGACCTCCCCCGCCGAAAGCACAGCCCCCGGCCCGACGCTGACAGGCAGGCTCTCACCGGTCAGCAAGGACCGGTCCGTTTCCGAGCGTCCCTCGAGCACCACCCCATCCGCGGCCAGCCGCCCGCCCGGACGCAGGCGCAGGTGATCGCCCACGCGCAAATCCGCCACCGGCACTTCGGTTTCGCCCGCATCGGTCACACGCCATGCACGCGGCACCTCCAGCGCGGCCAGCTCCTCTGCGGCAGAACGCGCCGCCGAGCGCGAGCGGTAATCCAGATAGCGCCCGACCAGCAGGAAAAAGATCAGCATTACGGCTGCGTCGTAATAGGCATGCCGCCCTGAATGGATGGTTTCAAACAGCGACATCCCTGTCGAGAGCAGGATCGCCAGCGAAATCGGTACATCCATTCCCAATCTGCGCGCCCGCAGCGCCCGATAGGCCGAAGCGAAAAAGGGCTGGCCCGCAAAGATCACCGTCGGAAAGGCGATCGCTGCCGAAATCCAGTGGAACATATCGCGCGTGGCATCGCCCGCCCCCGACCAGACCGCGACCGAAAGCAGCATGATATTCATCATGGCAAAGCCCGCGACCCCGATCCGCATCAGATAATCGCGGCCCTGCCTGTCTGTCTCGGTGGCGCGCAGCACATCAGGGTCCAGCTCATGCGCCTCATAGCCGATGCCCTCCAGCGCGCCGATCAGCTGCGCGGCGGTGATCTCCGGCCCCGCCTGCACCGCAACACGCTTCAGCGTCAGGTTGACCCGTGCATCGCGCACCCCGTCGATCGCGCCCAGACAGGCCTCGACATCGGTGATACAGGCCGCGCAATGGATCGAGGGCAAAGACAACGACAGGCTGGGGGCCGCGATGGCACGCCGCGCCAGATCCTGCGCCGCAGGGGCTGCGATACAGGCCGGACAGGCCGAAACAGCGGTTTCGATATCTGGCGCAGCGCTCACCGCTCAGTTCCTGACAAACAGATCGATCCGCTGCCGGAAGGCCGTGCCATCCGCCGCCACCGCATCAAGATGCACAAGCCACGCCCCCGGTGCCAGAGTGAGATCGGCCAGATAGGCCCCGTTCACCCGACGGAATTGCGGGGTGACATCCTCGCGCGACATGGTTGTGCGCCCGACAAGCGCGGAAAACCGCGAAACCGGCGCGGGCAGGCCCTCCTTATCCGTCAGCCGGAAGCTGAGCTGGCCATTCTCGTAAAGCGGCTCGACCGTCCAGCCAAGCGCCTGTTGCGCCGCCCGCAATGTGTCGAATTGCTGGCTTGCCACATAGGAATTGGTCACCTCCAGCCCCGGAAAGCTGGAGATCGCATTATAGGCCATAAAGATATTGACCCCGATAATCACCGAAAAGGCCCCGACCACGGTCACCAGAACATGTTTACCGGTCAGCTCACGCGTCATCATCTCAGTTCCGCCCCTTGCCGTTAAAGACCGTTTTTTCGGTTACAGACCGGTCGCCATCCTTCTGGCTGACCCGTAGAACCAGATCGCTGCGTGTCGCATCGGCCAGCGCCGAACCGCGCACCGCTTCCAGATAGAGCCGTGCCGACAAGGTCGTATCGGCAGGCACGATCACCAACGCCCCGTCCCTTCCCTCGACCTTGACCCTCAGACCATCCACAGGCTGGCCATCCATACCGGTCACCGAAATGACATAGGCGGTCGGGTCATGCTCCTTGTTGCGCAGACGAAGCGCATAGATATTGCGGATCGTCCCGTCGGGCTGCGTGACATAAAGCGGCGAACGGTTCGGCGTAACGTTGAACTCGATCGGCGAGCGCACCAGCAATGCCACGATCAACCCGACACCAATCCCTCCCCAGAGCACGAAATAGATGATCGTGCGCAGCCGGAAAATATGCCGCCAAGGGCTGACACGGGCCTCGCCTTTCTTCTCGCGCTCCTCGTCGCGCAGCGCCATATAGCCGATCAGCCCGTGCGGCTGGTTGGTTTTGTCCATGATCTCGTTGCAGGCATCGATACACAGGCCGCAGGTGATGCATTCCATCTGCTGGCCGTCGCGGATGTCGATCCCCATAGGGCACACATTCACACAGGCATTGCAGTCGATACAATCCCCCTGCGCCGCATCGGCTTTCACGCCCTTTTTCAGCTTGCCGCGCGGTTCGCCGCGCCAGTTGCGATACCCGATGGTCAGGGTATCCTCGTCCATCATCGCGGCCTGAATGCGCGGCCACGGGCAGGCATAGATACAGATCTGCTCGCGGGCGAAACCGCCGAAGAAGAAGGTCGTCGCGGTCAGCACCAGCAGCGTAAGATAGGCCACCATCGCCGCCTGTCCGGTCACCAGCTGGCGCAACAAGGTCGGTGCATCGGCAAAATAGAACACCCACGCCCCGCCCGTGCCGACGGCGATCACCAGCCACAAGGCCCATTTCAACGCGCGCTTACGGATCTTTTCTCCCGTCCAGCGCGAACGCAGAAGGCGGATCTGCGCGTTCCGGTCCCCCTCGATCCAACGTTCGACATGCATGAAAAGATCGGTCCAGACCGTTTGCGGACAGGCATAGCCACACCACACCCGCCCCATCGCAGCGGTAAACAGAAACAGCCCGAGCCCCGCCATGATCAGCAGGCCCGCCACGAAATAGAATTCATGCGGCCAGATCTCGATCATGAAGAAGAAAAACCGACGATTTGCCAGATCGACCAGCACCGCCTGATCGGGCAATGCCGGACCACGGTCCCAACGCACCCAAGGCAGGATGTAGTAGATGCCCAGCATCATCCCCATCAACCACCATTTCAGGCTGCGGAACTTACCACGGACATGGCGCGGAAAAATCGGCTCGCGGCTGGCATAGAGCGGCGGCGGGGCGACAGGATCTGGGGCGCTCACGGTGCAATCTCCTTGGGATCGTCGTCAGGTCGGAGTTCTGAATGCGCTTTCCAACCTCACCTTTCCTTGACTTGCGTCAAAATTCCACTTTGGCATGCATTTTTTCGAATACAATTGACCAAAGGTGTTACCCCCGCAGACGCCATAAAAAAGCGGCCCAAGCAAAGGCTTGGACCGGCAGTCATGGTGGATTTATAAAAAAGCACCGGCACCCCCATGGAAACGCGCGAACAGGACAAGGTGCCGGTGCACTCCGCGCCAAGCTTTAGGGCATGGCGCGGAGATCTCGTTTACTGGCCGCCGCCCAGACCGTGGACATACGAGGCCACAGCGCGGATCTCGGCTTCGCTCAGGCGGGTGTTCCAGTTGGGCATCACACCGAAACGGGCGTCATGCACGGTCTTGGTGAGGGTGGCGACATCGCCGCCGTAAAGCCAGATCGCATCGGTCAGGTTCGGCGCGCCTTGGGACTTGTCACCGGTGCCATCTTCCATGTGGCAGCTCGTGCAGTTCTCTTCGAAGACCGCCGCCCCTTCTTTGGCCAGATCCGCATCGAAGTCCTGACCGGAGATCTGGCGCACATGCTGCACGACCTGTGCAATCTGCTCTTCATCCAGAATACCGTCGGTGCCGAAGGCAGGCATCTGGCTATAGCGCGCCTCGCCATCGGGATCGGTTTCGTTACGGATACCGTGGGTGACGGTGAAGTAGATATCGTCGATCGTCCCACCCCAGAGCCAATCGCTATCCAGAAGGCTGGGATAGCCCAGACCCTGCTGGCCACCGGCCCCTGCCCCGTGACATTGCGCACACCATGTCTGGAACACCGCAGCCCCCGCATTCTGGGTATAGTTCACCAGTTCGGGGTCCTGAGCGATGGCCGCGAGGTCGGTATTCACCAGTTTTTCCTCGACGGGCGCATTCATCGCATCGAAGCGCTCCAGATCGGCTTCAAGATCGGCGCGGGTCGATTTGTGCAACAGCCCCGGCGTTGCCCCGTTCAACAGCGGCCATGCGGGCATCGCAACCGAATAGCCCAGAGCGAAGATGATGCAGGCATAGAACGTCCACAGCCACCAGCGCGGCAGGGGGTTGTTGAACTCTTCGATACCATCCCAGCTATGGCCCGTGGTCGAAGGATCATTCGGCAGTTTCTTGGGTGTCTTGCTCATTTGCCCACCTCCTTGTCGGCTGCGGTTGCGGGACGGTCCTCGTGACGGAACGGGATGGAGGCGCTGTCGCGCTGTGCTTTGCGGGCACCGGGCCGGAAGGCCCATAAGATCGCGCCCACAAACATCATCACCATGAACAGCAGCATCCAGCTATCGGCAAATTCACGGAAGATATGATAGTCCATCATGCCCTCCTTACCGGCTTGCATCGCGTTCGAAGGTCGAGAAATCGACCATCGTGCCCAGAACCTGCAGATAGGCGACCAGCGCATCCATCTCGGTCACGGCGGGCTGACCATCAAAATTGCGCACATTGACACGGTCGTCATAGCGCTCGAACAGGCCATCGGTATCGGCATAAGGATCCAGCTGGGCCGCGAAATCGGCCTTGGCCGCCTCGATCATATCGGAGCTATAGGGCACCCCGACCGCCGCATCGGTTGTCAGACGTTCTTCCAGATGGGCCGTATCGATCAGACGGTTCTTCAGGAAGCCGTATTTCGGCATCACCGATTCCGGCACGACCGATTGCGGGTTGGTCAGGTGATCGACATGCCACGCATCCGAGTAACGCCCGCCCACACGCGCCAGATCCGGCCCCGTGCGTTTGGACCCCCATTGGAACGGGTGGTCATACATCGATTCCGCCGCCAGCGAGTAATGACCGTAGCGTTCATACTCGTCCCGCATCGGGCGGATCATCTGGCTATGGCAGACATAGCAGCCCTCGCGGACATAGATATCGCGGCCGGTCAGTTCGAGGGGGGTGTAGGGGCGAACCCCTTCCACCTTCTCGATCGTGTTCTCGAGATAGAACAGAGGCGCGATTTCGACGATCCCGCCGATGGTCACCACAAGGAAGGAGCCGATCAGAAGCAGCGTCGCGTTCTTCTCGATGATCCCGTGTTTATCCAGAATGGACATAGGTCTCTCTCCTTACTCTGCCGCAACAGGTGCCGCGGCCACGGCCTTGGGCTGCTTGGCAACCGTCGCCCAAAGGTTCCAGGCCATGATCAGCGAACCGGTCAGATACATCACACCCCCAAGAGCCCGCACGACATACATCGGGAATTTGGCGGAAACGGTGTCAGCGAACGAGTTCACCAGGAAGCCCTGCGCATCCACCTGACGCCACATCAGACCTTCCATGATACCGGTCACCCACATGGAGGCGGCGTAGAGCACGATCCCGATCGTCGCGAGCCAGAAATGCCAGCTGACGGCCTTGAGCGAATAGAGACGCTCGCGTTTCCACAGTTTCGGAACAAGGAAGTAGAGCATCCCGAAGGTGATCATCCCGTTCCAGCCAAGCGCGCCGGAATGCACGTGACCGATGGTCCAGTCCGTATAGTGCGACAGCGAGTTGACGGCCTTGATCGACATCATCGGACCTTCAAAGGTGGACATGCCGTAGAAGCCGATGGACACCACCATCATACGGATCACCGGATCGGTGCGCAGTTTGTCCCACGCGCCCGAGAGCGTCATCAGACCGTTGATCATCCCGCCCCAGCTGGGCATCCACAGCATGATCGAGAACACCATCCCCAGCGTCGAGGCCCAGTCGGGCAGCGCGGTGTAATGCAGGTGGTGGGGACCAGCCCAGATATAGAGGAAGATCAGCGCCCAGAAGTGGATGATCGACAGCTTGTAGGAATAGACGGGACGCTCGGCCTGTTTGGGCACGAAATAGTACATCATCCCGAGGAAGCCTGCCGTCAGGAAGAAGCCCACCGCGTTATGGCCATACCACCACTGCGTCATCGCATCCTGCACGCCCGAGAAGAGCTGCACGGATTTCGACCCGAAGATCGAGACCGGCAGAGCGAGGTTGTTGACGATATGCAGCATCGCCACAGTCACGATGAACGAAAGGTAGAACCAGTTGGCCACATAGATATGCGGCTCGCGGCGTTTGAGGATCGTGCCGAGGAAGGTGATCAGATAGGCCACCCACACGACGGTCAGCCAAAGATCGACATACCATTCCGGCTCGGCATATTCTTTCGACTGGGTGGCCCCGAGGATATAGCCAGACGCCGCCAGAACGATGAACAGGTTATAGCCCCAGAACACGAACCAGCCGAGGCTGCCGCCAAACAGCCGCGCCGCCGAGGTGCGCTGCACCACATAGAAGGACGACGCGATCAGCGCGTTCCCGCCAAAGGCGAAGATCACCGCAGAGGTGTGTAGGGGACGAAGCTTGCCGAAATTCAGATAGCCCTGCGCCCATTCGAAATTCAGCGCCGGAAAGGCCAGCTGGAAAGCGATGAACACGGCGACCAGAAAGCCGACGATACCCCATAGAACCGTTGCCACCACGCCATAGCGAATGACACTGTCAAAATATTCCGTTTGCGAGACGGGTTTGGATTTTTCCATTCCCCGCATCACCCAGATCAGTGCAATCACAGCCGCCACAAATACTTCGATCGCATTCACGGTATAGGCGAGATCGCGGCCATAGCTGGCAGCAATCGCGGCAAGCACCGCGACGAGCCCCAGCATAGCTAGCTTGAGATAATCCCACATATTGCGTCCCTTCGTCTTATTCTCCCCTGCTCAAATGAAAGGGGCACGACTTCAGTCCCTTTTGCGGGGGACGCCTTCACTATGCATTGATCTGCATCAACTCTTCGAGAGGGCAAAAAGTAGGTCTTCAATCCATGAATTGATCCTTGTCAAAGTGGTGAATTAGAAGCAGGCATATGATATTTTCCGAACTGAAATGACGAGGCAAAGCCATGTCCTATAAATCTATTCTGACTATTGTTACCGATCTGGGCGCGGCGAAAGCCCAGTTGGACGCGGCCGTTGTGATGGCCCGTCAGGAGCAGGCGCATCTTGATGTGCTCTGCCTCGGCGTCGATGTTTCGCAGACGGGCTACTATTATGCAGGCGCAACTGCCTATGTTCAGAAGGAAATCATCGAACAGGCGCAAGACGAAGCCCGCAAGATCGAGGAAGGCGTGCTGGCGCGGCTGAAAGCCGAGGATATCCGCTGGGCCACCGAAACCATGGTCGTCCAGCTTGGTTCGATCTCTCCGGCTGTGGCGATCCGCGCGCGGTTTGCCGATCTGGTCGTGATGGGACGCCCCTATGGCGAAGATCGTGGACAGGAAATCGAGGCCACCATCGAGGCCGCCCTGTTCGAGGGCAATGTGCCGGTGCTGATCGTCCCCGACGATTTCAACGGTCGCCTGAGTGGCCGCCATGTGGTGGTTGCGTGGAATCAGTCCGACGAATCGCTCAATGCGGTGCGCGACGCCCTGCCGCTGCTGAAAGCTGCGGAGAAGGTGGATATCACCCTTGTCGCGCCGCCCGCACATGGGCCCGAACGCGCCGATCCCGGCAGTGCGCTTTGCCAGATGCTTGTGCGCCACGGTGTGGCCGCCGAAGTGACGGTGCTGCCCAAAACCATGCCGCGCATCTCCGATGTGATCAATCGCCATGTCAGCGACACGAGCGCCGATATGATCGTGATGGGGGCCTATGGCCATTCGCGCTTCCGCGAGGCGATTCTTGGCGGGGCAACCCGTCACATGCTGGAAATGGCTGCCGTTCCGGTGCTGATGTCGCATTAAACCGGCAAGAAATCTCTGATGGCACTCACGAACGGGCGGCTTTATGCCGCCCGTTCCACACTGTGCTGGACAGTCGTGCCGCCACACCCCAATCCTGCGGCTGTCACCCGAAAAACCGGCCATTGGAGACTGGAGAGACTGATGCGACTGCTCGCCCTGCCCCTGATAGGAACCCTCGCGCTTGCGGCCTGCATGCCGCCGGGCAGCGCCAAGCCGGATGCAGGGAACGTGGCCGCAGCCGGACCGATCCCCGCAGGGTTTCAGGGCCGCTGGGGCATGAGCCTGAACGACTGCACCTCGACGAAGGGCGATGCCAAAGGGTTGATGACAGTCAGCGCCGATACCCTGACCTTTTATGAATCGCGCGGTGTTCTGACCGAACCGCAGGAACAATCCGCAACCAAGCTTGCGGGCCTGTTCGACTTTACCGGCGAGGGCCAGTCATGGTCCTATCACGAAATACTGGAATTGAAGGACAAGGGCCAGACCGTGATCCGCACCGAAACCGGCGATGGCGCGGCCCCTGCCCCGCTACGCTATACGCGCTGCCCGATCTGATCGGGGATCAGGACCGAGGGGGGGAAGCCTGAGCCTGCCGCGGCTGATCTCGACCGCCGCGCCGGACACATGGACCGAGGCCAAGCGCCCGCCCCGACAGATCACGCGCAGTCCAAGATCCGAGATGCGCCCCATCTCGACACCCTGCTGCAAGGCAAAGCAGGTCTCGCCATCCCGCAGAGCCCCTCGTGCCAGAAGCTGCGCGGCGAAAAGTGCGGTGGCAGACCCTGTCGCGGGGTCTTCGGGAATACCGCCCATCGGGTCGAACATCCGCCCCTGCCAGCGATACGCCCCTGTGGGCGCATAAAGATACACCCCCGCCGCCGCCAGCTCTGTCTGCAAAAGGTCGAAGGCGGGCTGCACCGGCCACGCCCGCGCCAGCGCCTCTGTATCGCGCAGACCGATAAATGCAAAACGCGGCCCGCCGGCAATCACCGCCAGAGGCGCGTCATCCAGATCCGCGGGGCCTAGCCCAAGCGCGGCGGCACAACGATCCGGCGCTGCGCTCTGCGGCAGGTCGTCGGGCAGGCATTCGGGCAGGACAGGTGCCTGAAATTCGGCACGGATCTCTCCGGCCTCACGCCAGACACGCACCGGCACAAGCCCCGCTTCCTCTTCCAGCACCAGCACACGGTCGAAATCGGCCCCGTCCGTATCCGGAGCAAGATCCTCAAGCGCCAGAAAGATCGCGCAGCCAATGGTGGGATGACCGGCAAAGGACATTTCGCCCTGCGGATAGAAGATCCGGACGCGGGCACGGTGGGCCGGATCGGCGGGCGGAAAGACGAAGATCGTCTCGGAGAGGTTGAACTCGCGCGCGATGGTCTGCATCTGCGCATCGCTCAACCCCGTCGCATCGGGCAGAAGGGCAAGCGGATTTCCCGCGAAAGGCGTCGTTGTAAAGACATCAAGCGTGACAAACGCCCTAGTTGAAGATCCCGCCATCCGCATCATCTCCCGCCTCAAGCTGCAACGCATCCATATCGGGCACGGTCACATGGCGCTTGCCTTCCAGCGAAATGATCCCGTCCCGCTTGAGCGCCGAAATCTGGCGCGACACCGTTTCAAGCGTCAGGCCCAGATAATCGGCCATCGCCTCGCGGGTCAGCGGCAGATCGAATGTCATACTTTCCGAGGGGTTTTTCATCTGCAAGGACGCATTGCGCCGCGCGATGATCGACAGCAGCGAGGCGATCTTCTCGCGGGCGGTCTTGCGCCCCAGAAGCAGCATCCATTCACGCGCGGCATCCAGCTCGTCCAGCGTCATCTGCAACAGGCGCTGCGCCAGATGCGGGGTGCGCTCGATCATCGCCTCGAAAGGCTTGCGCCGGAAGCAGCACATCAGCACATCGGTGGTGGCCGTCACGTTGTAAGCGGCGTTGGACCGCCCCGGACGCCCGACAAAATCCGAGGGCAGCAAAAGCCCCACCATCTGCGTGCGCCCGTCTTCCATCGCCTGCGTGATCGTGGCGATTCCCGTCACCACAGAGGCCACGAATTCCATTTCGTCACCGGCCCAGACAATGGTCTGGCCCGCCTCGTAGGTGCGGTAGAACTTGATCGCCTCAAGCTCGTCGATTTCCTCCGCGCTACAGCGAGCACAGACCGCCCGGTGGCGGATGGTGCAGTCCCCACACTGAAGCGTGAGCGAGGGCACATCATCTTTCGTAATGGACATTTGATATGAGTCAATTTCTGCTGCGCGTTGATCTTCTAAACATATCTGCATGGAACACAAATCGCAACTCGCCCGTCTGGGATTGTTTGACGCACGCGTCCCCCGCTATACCAGCTATCCGACGGCCCCGCATTTCAGTGCGGATGTGGGACCGGAGGCCTTCTCCTCCTGGATCGAAGCCATCCCTGCGGGAAGCTCTATCTCGCTTTATATGCATGTGCCTTTCTGTCGGCGGCTCTGTTGGTTCTGCGCCTGCAGAACGCAGGGCACGCAAAGCGCCGAGCCAGTGCAGGCCTATTCCGAAGTCCTGCTGCGCGAGTTGAAAATGCTCAAACAGCGGCTCGCCCCCGGCGTCACTTTGTCGCGGCTGCATTGGGGGGGCGGCACGCCGACGCTGATGCCCGCCGATATGATGCGCCGTCTGGCCGAGGCCACCTTCAACGCGGTGCCTCTGGCCGAAGGGGCCGAATTCTCGGTCGAGATCGACCCGAACGAGATCGATGCCGCACGTCTGGATGCGCTGGCGCAGTCGGGCATGAACCGTGCCTCGATCGGGGTGCAGGATTTCGATCCCGAGATCCAGAAGATCATCGGGCGCGACCAGAGTTTCGAGGTGACGGCCCGCGCGGTCGAGATGATCCGGGCACGAGGCATCTCCAGCCTCAATGCCGACATCCTGTTCGGCCTGCCACGGCAGACGCCGCAGCGGATTTCGTCTTCGGTGCAGAAACTGCTGTCGCTGGCCCCTGATCGTGTCGCGCTTTACGGCTACGCCCATGTGCCGTGGATGGCCCGTCGCCAGAACATGCTGCCCTCCGACGAATTGCCCACACCGGAAGAGCGGCTCGACCTGTTCGACCGCGCGGCGATGCTGTTCCGCGCGGATGGCTATGACACAATCGGCATCGACCATTTCGCGCTGCCCGATGACGGTCTGGCCGTGGCGCAGAAGGCAGGCCAGCTACGGCGCAATTTCCAGGGCTATACCGACGATCAGGCCAATGTTCTGGTCGGCCTCGGGGCCAGCGCGATCTCCCGCTTCCCGCAGGGCTATGCGCAAAACGCCTCGGCCACGGGCAAGCATGTGGGCGCGATCCGCGATGGCAGCTTCTCGACGGCGCGCGGCCATATCCTCAGCCGCGAGGATCACCTGCGCGCACGTATCATCGAAGCCCTGATGTGCGATTTCGAGGTCCGCACGGATGACCTTCTCCGCCATCATGATGTGACGCTCGCCCATCTGACACAGATGTTCAGCCATTGTGCGGCCGAATTCGAGGACTGCGTCGAGATGACAAGCTTCGGCCTTGTGATCCCCGAGAAAGGCCGCCCCCTGACCCGTTTGATCGCGCGGTATTTCGATGCCTACGATCTCTCGAAGGCGGGCCACAGCTCGGCCATCTGAAACCAGCGTTAGGGGGCAAAGCCGGAGGGGGCAGTGCCCCCGACCGAAACGGAGCGGGGCTCGATGCCCTGCTCCGTTTCGCTCCCCCCGCAGGACAAGGTCGCGCCTGCCCCCGCTCCCCCACAAGGCGGCAACACGCTGGAACCGCCTCAGGCACGCCCTGCGGTTTCGACAAACTCGACAAGTCTGGGCAGACACTGGCGGCGCAGATCATATTGCGCGACCATATGGGCACGCGCGGCAAGCCGCATCGGGATAAAACGCTCGGGGGCGGCCAGAGCCGCGATCAGCCGGTCCGACCACCCCTGAATATCGAAAAAGCCGACCAGCTCTCCGGTCTCCCCATCCGCGATCATCTCGCGCACGGGGGCGGTATCGGAGGCCACGACATGGCACCCCGCACTCATGCTTTCCATCAGCGACCAGCTCAGCACAAAGGGATAGGTCAGATAGGCATGGGCACGGCTGACCTGCAGCATCGCGATATAGCGGTCATAGGGGATACGCCCCAGAAAATGCACCCGCGAGAGATCCAGCCTGTCGCGGACCTCGTTGAGATAACGCTCTTTCCAGCTGATCCCGTCTTTCGGGGGGCCGCCGTAACTCTGCCCCTCCTCGCCCACGATCAACACATGGGCCTCCGGACGCGCCGCCAGCACGTCGGGCAGCGCCCGCATGAAGCTGTGATAGCCGCGATAGGGCTCCAAGGAGCGGTTGACGAAGGTCAGCACCTCGTCTCCGGGACGGAAACGCAGCCCCTTTTGCGCAATCTCGAAGACCGCATCGGGGTTGGGGCACAGCCTGTCGGTATCGACCCCGTCATGACAGATGGTGATCTTGTGCCGGAATTCGGGCTGGAAGGTCTCGGCCTGAAACCGTGTCGGGCACAGGGCCGCATCGGCCTGCACCATGGTCTGGATCAGATGTGCCGAGCGCGCCACGGTCGAGATACGGCTCTCGAACATGTCACGGGCGAATTCGGGATCGAAATCGGTATCAAGCCCCGATGTCCGGTACATCAGTTCGCCATAGATCAGCAGTCGCGCTTCCGGCCAGACCTCGCGCAGATACAGCGTCTCGCCCCAACCGGGATGGCCGAAAATCACATCCGGCACATAGCCATGCTCGCTGCGTAATTGCCGCGCGGCACGGGCCGCCTTCATCCCGCGTTCGGAAACCTGCGCATACATCCGCGTAAGGTTCGACGACAGGGTTACCTCGTCGGGCTGGCGGTATTTCACCACCCTGACCGGTGAAGGGCGGGTGTTTTTCTCGGCCGTCAGGGCCAGAACATCATGGCCGCGCGCCTGAAGCGCCGGAGCCAGATGCGGAAACTGGCCGGGAAAGTTCTGGTGCGCGAAGAGGACCTTCACACCGCCTCCCCCAAAGCTGCCGCCATCAGGTTGCGGGTATAACCGGTTTTGGGGTTGGCAAAGACATCGCCCGCCGCGCCCTGCTCGACCACCTCGCCGCGCTTCATCACCAGAACCTTATGGCTCAGCGCCCGCACCACCCGCAGGTCATGGCTGATAAACAGATAGGCCAGCCCGTGTTTGCGTTGCAGGTTGCGCAGAAGATCGACGATCTGCACCTGCACCGTCATATCCAGCGCCGAGGTCGGCTCGTCCAGAACCACCACTTTGGGGCGCAGGATCATGGCGCGGGCAATGGCGATGCGCTGCCGCTGCCCGCCCGAGAATTCATGCGGGTAGCGATGCATCGCCTCGGGCGGCAGGCCGACCTCTGCCATGATCTCCGCCACCATTTCGGTGCGGTTGCGCCCGGGCTCGAGCCCATGCACGGTCAGCCCTTCGGCGATGATCTGTTCGACCGTCATCCGCGGGCTGAGCGAGCCGAACGGGTCCTGGAACACGATCTGCATATCGCGGCGCAGCGCGCGCAGGCGCTTGCCCTCCCACTGGGCGATATTCTCGCCCGCATAGATGATCGGCCCGTCGCTTTCGATCAGCCGCATGATGGCCAGCGCCAGCGTGGTCTTGCCGGACCCGCTTTCACCCACAATGCCCAGCGTCTCCCCCGCCCGCACCGACAAAGACGCGCCATTGACGGCCTTTACATGGCCCGTCACCTTGCGCAAAAGCCCGCGTTTCACGGGAAACCAGATCTTGAGATCCTCGGTACGCACCAGTTCCGGCGCATCCTCGGGCACCGGATCGGCAAGACCTTTAGGTTCGGCGGCCAGCAGCTTGCGGGTATAGGGGTGCTGCGGATTGGCAAAGATTTCCTCGGCCGGCCCCTGCTCGACGATCTCTCCATTCTGCATGACACAGACACGGTCCGCGATACGACGCACCACGCCAAGGTCGTGGCTGATGAACAGCAGGCTCATGCCCATATCGCGCTTCAGATCGGCCAGCAGGTCAAGGATCTGCGCCTCGATCGTCACATCCAGCGCGGTGGTCGGCTCGTCGGCAATCAGCAGATCCGGCCCATTGGCCAGTGCCATCGCGATCATCACCCGCTGGCGCTGCCCGCCCGAGAGCTGATGCGGATAATCGGCCAAACGGCTTTCGGGGTCGGGGATGCCGACCTTATCCAGCAGCTCGACAATCCGTGCCTTGGCCTGCGCGCCCCGTACACCCTGATGCAGCGCCAAGCTTTCGCCCAGCTGCTTTTCCAGCGTATGGAGGGGATTGAGCGAGGTCATCGGCTCCTGGAAGATGAAGCTGATATCATTGCCGCGCACCTTGCGCAGAAGGCGCTCGGGGGCGCCCACCATCTCCTGGTTCTTATAGCGCACAGACCCCGACAGATGCGCATTCGGCCCCAGAAGCTGCACCGAAGACAGCGCCGTGATCGACTTGCCCGAGCCGGATTCCCCCACCAGCGCCACGGTCTCACCCTGCCCCACGGTAAAGCTGACGCCCTTCACCACCTCCGGCCCGCGCCCGAAACTGATCTTCAGGTCTTTGACATCGAGGATCGTGGTCATTGGAACACCTTGCGCGGGTCGAAGGCATCGCGCACGCCCTCGAAGATGAAGATCAACAGCGACAGCATCGCCGCGAATGTGAAGAAGGCCGAGAGCCCGAGCCACGGGGCCTGCAGGTTTTCCTTGCCCTGCTGCGCCAGTTCCCCCAGCGAGGGCGCCGAGGACGGCAGCCCGTAGCCAAGGTAATCCAGCGAGGCCAGCATCGAGATCGTGGCGGTCACCACGAAGGGCAGCATGGTCAGCGTCGCCACCATCGCATTGGGCAGGATATGGCGGCGCATGATCGTGCCGTCACTCACCCCCAAGGCCCGCGCGGCGCGGACATATTCGAAATTGCGCGCGCGCAGGAATTCTGCGCGCACGACCCCCACCAAGGCAGGCCAGCCAAACAGGATCGACACAAAGACCAAGAGCCAGAAACTGCGCCCCAGAATGGCGAAAAGGATGATGATCACATAGAGCGAGGGCGTCGAGGCCCAGATCTCCAGAAGCCGCTGGAAGACGATATCGACCTTGCCGCCGAAATAGCCCTGCACCGCCCCCGCCGCGACCCCGATCAGCGAGCCGACGCCGGTGACGATCAAGGTGAACAGGATCGAGGTGCGGAAGCCGTAGATCACCCGCGCCAGCACATCATGGGCGGTGTTGTCGGTGCCCAGCCAATGGGTGCTGTCGGGCGGCGAGAAGGCCGGCGCGACATCGCTGATGGTGCGGTAATTATAATGGATCAACGGCCAGATCATCCAGCCGGTCTCGACCTTTTCGCCCTCGACCGTACCTTTCTCCCGCGCCTCTTTCATATAGGCCTCGGGGTCGTCCCAGCAGGCCTCGTTACCGCCGGTGACAATCAGGCATTGCACCTCCGGCTCGCGATAGACGGCTTCGGTGCGGAAATCCCCACCGAATGTGGTCTCGGGGTAGAACCGGTAGGCCGGAAAATAGAAATGCCCGCGATAGTTCACCACGATGGGCTTGTCATTGGCCAGCACCTCGGCAAACAGCGAGGCGACAAACAGCACGCTAAAGATAACCAGCGACCAGAAGGCGCGGCGATTGGCTTTGAAATTCTGCCAGCGGCGCCGGTTGAGCGGGGAAAGTGCCATATCAGCCGCCCCTCTTCTCGAAATCGATCCGTGGATCGACAAAGACATACATCATATCCGACAGGATTCCGACCACCAGCGAGATCAGGCCAAAGACGTAAAGCGTGCCGAAGATCACCGGATAGTTCCGCTCGACCGCCGCCTGAAAGCCCAGAAGACCGAGGCCGTCGAGCGAGAAGATGGTTTCCACGATGATCGACGACCCGAAGAACACGCCCAGAAAGGTCGAGGGGAAGCCCGCGATCACGATCAGCATCGCATTGCGGAACACATGGCCGTAAAGGACGCGATGTTCGGTCAGCCCCTTGGCGCGGGCGGTGACGACATATTGCTTGTTGATCTCGTCAAGGAAGGAGTTTTTCGTCAGCAGGGTCAGCGTGGCGAAACTGGAGATCGTGATCGCCGTGATCGGCAGCACGATATGCCAGAGGTAATCCTTGGCCTTGCCGAGCGTGCTCAGCGTGTCGAAATTATCCGACGTCAGGCCCCGCAGCGGGAAGAGCCTGTAACAGGTCGGGTTCCAGCTCTCGGGGATAAAGGGGATGTGGAAGCAGTTGCCCGACACAAACAGCACCAGCAGAAGCACCGCAAACAGGAACCCCGGAATGGCATAGGCCACCACGATCACCGCCGAGGTCCATGTATCAAAGGACGTGCCATCGCGCACGGCCTTGCGGATGCCCAGCGGGATCGAAATCAGATAGGCCAGCAGCGTCGACCAGAGCCCCAGCGTGATCGACACCGGCATCTTCTCCGAAATCAGCTGCATGACCGTCTCGTTGTGGAAGTAGCTCTTGCCGAAATCGAAGGTCAGATAATGCCCCATCATGATGAAAAACCGCTCGACCGCACCGATTTTTTCGGTGCGGCATTCGGGAGCGGTGACAGAAGGCACCCCCTGATAGCCCTCTTCGCAGACGATCCGCGAAAAGCCCATCTGCACTTCCAGCTGGGCGAGCTGCTGCGGCGAGATCCCCCGCGCGCCCTGATAGCCCTGATCATCGCCGCCCTGCGCCTGTCCGGAATCGCCGCCGCCGCCGGTCAGGTTGCGCATGGAATCGCCGCCCCCCTCGACCCGCGCAAGGATCTGCTCGATCGGACCGCCGGGGACAAATTGCGTGAGGGTGAAGTTGACGATCATGATGCCGAGAAGTGTCGGTATCACAAGAAGCAACCGCTTCAGGATATAGGCGCCCATAAGTGGCCTCGCCCCTTTTCTGCCCGAGCCCCTGCGCGCTTACAGCGCGCCGGAGGCCTTCAGTTTTTCTGCTTTTGCGGCGTCATACCACCAGAAATCCATCTCGCCCAGCGAATAGGGGGGAAGGGTCTGGGGGTGATCGAAGATGTCATAATACGCGACCGTATAGGTGTTCTTGTACCATTGCGGCACCCAGAAGCGGATCGCCCGCAGCACACGGTCCAGCGCATGGACACGGGTCGTCAGCTCGTCTTCCGTCGTGGCCTGCTCGACCAGCGTGATCAGCTTGTCGACCGCCGGATTGGCCAGACCCATCGCGTTGAAGACATCCCCCACGGATTGCGACCCGAAATATTGCTGCAGATCGGACCCCGGTAGCAGATCCTGCCCGAAATGGCTGATCACCATATCGAAATCATGGCTGCGTTCGCGGCTTTGATATTGCGCGTCATCGACACGTTCGTTGACCGCCTCGATACCAAGCTGTTTGAGGTTCTCGACATAGGGGTTGATGACACGGTCCATCGACTGGCTGTCATTGAGAATGTCGATATGCAGCACCTTGCCATCCTTGCGGCGCAAACCGTCGCTGCCCACGGTCCAGCCCGCCTCCTCCAGAAGCTTCGCCGCCTGACGCAGGTTCTTGCGATCCAGCGCACGTTCACCCGATACGGGGGCCATCACCGCATCCTCCGTCAGCACCCCTTCGGGCAGATCGGCCTTCAGCGGCTCGAGGATTTTCAACTCTTCGGGGCTGGGCTTGCCAGTGGCCTCCAGCGGCGAATTCTCCCAGATCGAATTCACCCGCTCGTAAAGCCCGTGAAACAGCGTCTTATTGGACCATTCGAAGTTGAACGCCAACCCAACGGCCTCGCGCACCTTCGGGTCCTGAAACATGGGGCGGCGCATGTTCAACACGAAAGCCTGCCCCGAGGCCACATTCCCGTCGGGCAGTTCGGCCTTGACCACCGCCCCGCTTTTCACAGCAGGAAAGGTATAGCCTGTCGCCCAACTATTGGACGACGCCTCGTTGCGGAACCTATAGATCCCCACCTTGAACGCCTCGAAAGCGGCGTTGTAATCACCGAAATACTCGATGCGCAGCTTGTCGAAATTGTTCCGCCCGCGATTGATCGGCAGGTCCTTGCCCCAGTAATCGGGATTGCGCTTCCATGTGATCGAGCGGTTGTTCTTATCGCTGTCATACATATAGGGGCCGGTGCCGACCAGCGCCTCGGGGAAGGTCTTGTCCAGCGTCAGATTGAGGCGCTCGAACTGCTTTTGCTCAAAGACGGGCAGCCCCCCCACCATCTGGATCACATCGCGGCGCGGCGCATCCTTGGTGAAGGTATATTTGATCGTATGGTCATCCAGCACCTCGGCAGAGGCCACCTGCTGCGCCACAAGCTGACGGAAGCTCGACAGACCATAATCGCGCAGCTGCTCGAAGGAAAACAGCACATCCTGCGCCGTCATCGGCGTCCCGTCCGAGAAAGTGATGCCCTCGCGCAAATGGAAGATCACCCAGTCCTTGGACACGGGATATTCAAGTGTCGTGCACATCAGGCAATAGCTCTGCCCCACCGTATCGGAGGTGCCGGTCAGAATGCTTTCCTGCGGCACCGAAGCCAAGGCCGCAGCGCGGCCCTGCACCGAGTAGGGGTTGAAATTATCGAAGGCCCCGACCGTCCATTCCGACATCTCCCCCCCTTTCGGAGCCTCGGGGTTCACATAGTCGAGATGCTGGAAATCTGCGGGATATTTCAGATCATTCAGGGTCGAGATCCCATAGGCTTTCACCACGGTCTGACCACCGACCTGCGCGGCCCCCACCTCGCCCGCAACCTCTTGCGCCGCCGCCGGTCCGGCAAGCAGGGGGCTTGTGCATCCCAAAACGGCAATCATAGCAAAAGGCATCATATATCGCCGCGCTCCGCGCTCTTGCGGAACCGCCTCTACAGGCGCCTTTGTCATGTCATGCATTACCGTTCCTTTCACACAGGCTGGACCCCGTATAGGTAAAACTGCGAAAGGCCGCCTATCAAGTTGCTTCTGTGTGAAACACCTGTGAAGGCACGATTTTTGATGAGGATGCGCAGGATTGTGAAGCGGTGATGCAAAAAGAGCCACCCCCGAGGGCGGCTCTTGGAACGGTCTCTGCTTGGCGTGAAGGCCGCGGTTATTGCAGGCTTTCGATATAGGCGACCACATTGGCGCGGTCTTTGGCCTTTTTCAGACCGGCAAAGGTCATCTTGTTGCCCGGAGCGAAATCTTTGGGATTGGTCAGCCATGCATCCAGCGCCTCGTAATCCCATGTGCCGCCATGCCCCTTCAGCGCCTCGGAATAGGCGAAGCCATCGACACTGGCGATCTGGCGCCCGACCACGCCATCCAGATGCGGCCCCACAGCATTCGTGCCGTCAACCTTGTGGCAGGCCTTGCATTTATTGAAGACCTTGGCACCGGCGGCGGCATCCCCCTCGCCCATGACGACCTCGACCACATCCTCGGCCGGTGCCGCCGCACTGTCGCCGCCAATCAGACCACCGGGCGCATCGGTCATGCCCGCTGTCTGTGCATCATTGCCGCCCACAGTATAAAGCGCCTGCGCCGCCCAGCTTCCGACAAGAAAAAACAGCACAGCGCCCACCAGACCGAGGGCCGCTTTGAAGAGGTTAGAGAGTGTGAACATGGCTCATCCCGGGATGGATCATCGTCAGTAATTGCGACCATTTAATATCACCAAATGGTGAGCACTTTGACCGAGATCATGTTTTCGCTTTAAATCCGCATCTGCCGCAAGCCGGATCTATCCTGTCTGGCGACGGCGTCCCCGCCCTTCGTAAAGCCATGCCCCCACTGTCAAAAGTGCCGCCAGCACCAGCCATGCCCAAGCGGGGAGAACCGGCATCACACGGATATCGGCCACTTCGGACGCCCCGCGCGGCGTGATCCCGATCCAGCCCTGCCCGGCCGAGGGCCGGCCCTCGCGCACGCTGCGAATCTGCGGGATCCCCTCTTCCAGCCGCGTCACAGCCCCGCCAGAGCCCGCCACCGCCTGCGCCAGTGGCGCGCCCGAGGCAATGGTCTGCTCATATTCGCGCGGACTGGCCGGACCCAGCGCCACAACGCGGTCCATATCGCCCTGTTTCAGCCGGTACAGCCCCGCCTCGGACGCGGCCCATTGCGCGGTAAACCGCCCCGGTGCGGTTTCTTTCAGATCCACCTGCGCGGTCGTGCCATCGGGCCTGGTAATGGTGACAGGGCCGGTTTTCTCGGCCATGCTGCGACGGACAATGGTAAAGCCCATCGCGCCGGGCTGGACCTCGGCATACAGCGCCTCTTCCTCCAGCTCGGGCTCTTTCATCTCCCAATGGGCGATACGTTTGAGCAATTCCAGCTGCGGCCCGCCCCCGTCATAGCCGCGATCCCACAGCCATGCCTGATCGGATGCCAGAAGCGCCACCCGCCCCTTGCCTTCGCGGCTCATGACCAGAAGCGGCGCATCCTGCGCGCCCGTCAGCACGGTCTCGCCGCGCACATCGCCCAGTTCGATCTGGCGCAGCCAATGGCCCCAATGCTTGGTCCCGCCATCCTTCGCGGGATCGACCGGCGGCATCCCTGCCAGCCCCGCCGTCACCGGATGGCGCATCCCCAGCCTGGTCGGGCGCGGCAGATAGCTCTGCGAGAATACCCGCCCCGTAGGCCGTGCCGGCAGAATGTCCTTGAGCGGCGTCTGCCAGAGGCTTTCGACAGTGGCGAATTCCGGCCCCGCCGATACCAGAACCGCGCCGCCATCGCGCACATATTGCGCGATATTGGCAAAATAGCTTTGCGGCAGGATGCCCCGCGCGGCATAGCGGTCAAAGATGATCAGATCGAAGTCATGGATCTTGTCAACGAACAGCTCGCGGGTCGGAAAGGCGATCAGCGACAGTTCCGACACCGGCACCCCGTCCTGCTTTTCCGGCGGGCGCAGAATGGTGAAATGCACCAGATCCACCGCAGCGTCCGATTTCAGCAGGTTCCGCCATGTGCGCTCGCCCGCATGCGGCTCGCCCGACACCAGCAGCACGCGCAACCTGTCGCGCACTCCGTTCATCTGCACCACCGCATCGTTATTGCGGTCGGTCAGCTCGCCCGCGACCGGCGTCAGCGAGAACTGCACCACATTCTGCCCGCCGTGGTCCAGCACCAGCGGCAGCTCCAGATCCTCGCCCACATTCACCTGATAGCTTTGCGCGGCGGCCCCATCGATGGCAATCTTCAGCTCGGCCGTTTTGGGCGCCTTGTCAGGCACCTGCCCCATATCCTCGACCTTCAGCCGGATCGAGACGGGTTCTCCGATAATCCCGAAGCTCGGCGCGGACTGGATCACCAGACGGCGGTCCCAATCCGCCTTATGGCCCGTCAGCAGCACCTGAAGCGGCGCGGGCAGATCCGGCATCAGCCCCGCGTCATGCGCCTGCCCGTCGGTCACCATCAGCGCGCCCGCCACCCGTGCACGCGGCTCGGCGGCCAGCGCCTCGGCCATAGCCGAGCCCAGCAGCGTGCCCGCATTCTCGGGCGCATCGCCCACCGTGATCCGGCGCAACTCCGTATTGGGCCGCGCCTCGATCTGGCGGGTCAGGCTGGCCACCGCCTTGTCGGTCTGTGCGCTACGATCCGACAGGTTCTGGCTGGCCGAGCGGTCGTCCAGCAGGAACACGATATCCGAAAGGCTTTTGCCCTCTTCCGTCTGGATCGACGGTTGGGCCAGCGCAAGAAGCAGCACCGCAAGCGCCATGCCCCGCAAGGCCCAGCCGCGCAGCCCCCGCCAGAGCGCGACCCCCACGGCCAACCCGCAGATCACGCCCGCCAGCACCAGACTCTCCCACGGCACCAGGGGTGCCCAGATCACCGAGAGGGTGTTCATTACTGACCAAGCCTTTCCAGAAGTGCGGGCACATGCACCTGATCGGATTTATAATTGCCGGTCAGCACATGCATAATAAGATTGACCCCGAACCGGCGCGCCATCTCGCGCTGCTGGTCCCCGCCCATGCCGCGCCCGACCGGCAGCAGCGGGTTGCCGCGCGCATCCACGGCCCAGGCCCCCGCCCAGTCATTGCCACCAATTACCACGGGCGTCACCCCGTCATTGAGATCACGGAACGGCATCCCCTCGGCCTGTGCGGCCTTGCCATCCGCCGCCTCGACCCAGACCGGCCCGTCATAGCGCCCGGGAAAGCTGGCCAGCAGATAGAAGGTCCGTGTCAGCACATGATCGGGCGGAATCTGTGTCAGCGGCGGAATATCGAGCGGCGCCGCCAGAGCCTTGAGCCGCTGCCCCTCGGGGGATTCGCCCATACCGGCGGTATCGGCATCGCGGGTATCGAACAGTATCATGCCGCCCCCCCGCAGAAAGCGGTTGAGCTTGGCATAGGCTTTGGGGCTGGGCGCGGGCTGGTCCGCTGTCACGGGCCAGTAGATAAAGGTGAAAAGCGCCAGATCATCGGTTTCCAGATTCAGCGCCATCGGTGTCGAGGGTTCGACGGTGGTGCGGGCATAAAGCGTGTCCGACAGCCCCTGAAGCCCCGCCTGCGCGATGCGGTCCACCTCGGCATCGCCGGTCACCACATGCGCCAGCACCACATTGGACGCGGCAGCAATCGCACGGTCAATCGGCATCTGGTCTTGCGCGCGGACCTGCTGCCCCGCCAGCCCGCAAGCCAGCGCCACAACCGCCGCTCCGGCCAGATGCGTGGCCCGCGGCCCGCGCAGCCGCCCCGACAGCAGAAGCGAGGCCAGAATATCCACCACAAGCGCCAGCAGGGCCAGCCCGAGCAACGCGCCCTTCAGCGGCCGCGCAACCTGCGTCTGCGCCCCCTCGACGGGGATATCCGCAGACCATATGGCGGGTGCCAGCCGCCGGTCCGGTGCCACGGCATTCAGGGCCACAGCGCGGTCATCGGCGGTATAAAGCCCCGGCTTCAGATCCGGCCCTGCCGGCCCTGCGGCCAGCGTCTCGCCTGCGACACCGCTGGCGTTTTCGGCGGTCGAAAGCCGCCCGAACCCGTCAATCAGCTTTTGCGGCACCCATGTCGTGCCCGCCAGCTCGCCCGGATCGGGCTGCGCAGGACGGCTGGAAATAGCAAGACGTTCAAGCATTTGCGGGAAAAGTCCGGAAAGCGGAAGGGTAGACCATTCGGCATCCGCCGCCACATGGAACAGCACAAGCTGCCCGTCCCCCAGTCTGGAACGGGTCACCAAAGGCGTCCCGTCAGCCAGCGCGGCAATGGTGCGTGAAGCCAGATCCGGTGCCGGATCGGCCATCACCTGCGCCTTCACGGTCACATCGGACGGCACCGTCAGCCCCTCGAAGGGCGAACCGGCGGGAAACGGCGCAAGCTGGCGTGGCTGTCCCCAGCTCATCGTCCCCCCGATCGAGCGCCCGCCCGCCCGCAGATGCACCGGCAGAAGGGGGTCGCCGCTCAGATCGGCCGCGGCCATATGCGGCCCCGCAAAGCGCACCAGAAGCCCGCCCTCCTCGACCCATTCGGCCAAACGGTCAGGAGCGGAAATCTCGGCCATATCGGCCAGAATGATCACATCGGGATTGGCCACCAGCACATCGTCCAGAGTGCCCTCGATCAGATCGGCGGTGGGCTTGAGAGCCTCACGCAGATAATGGGCGGGGTCCAGCAGCTCCAGCCCCTCGCGCGAATTGGTGCCCGACACCAGCGCCACCTTGCGCCGTTTGACCGCATCATCGGTCAGGCTCACCGCCCCTGCGGAACGGAGGCCCACCACGGCAAAACGGCTCACACGATTGCGCAGCTCGGGCGGCAGATCAAAGAGCGCCACGCCTGCTGCCCCCGCCATCGTGACCGGCACACGGGCCAGTTCCCGCTCGATCCCGTTAGGGTCGAGCCCGATGGCCGCGACCTCGATGGTCGCGGTCAGCGGGGCTTGCGACCTGACCGGAACCTCGACGCCACTGTCCCTGATCCGCGCAGGCCCAAGCGCGATCACCGGCGCCTGAGACTGCCAGACGGTCAGCGGCCCGCGCACCTGCAAGGCCTGCACCAATGCCGCGCGTCCGGCGCGGTCCAGCCCGTCCGAAATCCAGAGCGTCTCGAATTTTCCCTTCGGCAGGATCTTCGCCGGTTCGATATCCTGCGGCTCCCATGCCATAGGCTGCACGCCCGCCAGCCCCTGCGCCACGGTCTCGGCGCTCAGGAATGGTGGCGGCTCGGGCGGCGGGTCACTCAGCGAAATCAGCGCCACGGGCCGCCCGTCGGCCTGCGCCTGCGCCAGAGCCTGCGAGATCCGGTCCTGACGGCGGCTCCAGTCGCGCGCCGAGGCCCAGCTGCCATCGGTCAGAATGACCAGCGGCCCCGATGCTCCCTGCACCGACATCGCGGGATGCAGCACCGGCCCCGCAAAACCGACAATCGCGGCAGCAACCGCCAGCATCCTGAGCGCCATCAGCCACCACGGCGTGCGCGCAGCCTGCACTTCCTGATCGGACAGCCCCAGAAGCAGTGCCACACCGGGAAACCGGCGGCGCACTGGCGCGGGCGGCGTGGCGCGCAGCACAAGATACAGCACCGGCAGGGCCACCAGCCCCAGCAAAAGCCAGGGGGCGGTAAACCCGACGGGTCCAAGACCCCACATCAGCGCCCCCTTTCCAGCGCGGCATGCAGCCAAAGAAGCGCCGATTGCGCCGTCTCGCCGGTATGATGGGTTCCAAACTGCCAGCCCGCGGCCCGTGCCATCCGGGCCAGCCTGTCGCGCCGCTCGGCCAGACGCAAGCGGTAGCGCGCACGCAGATCACCGGCCTTACGGGTCTCGTGGCGCAGGCTCCCCGCCATCGATTCAAAAATCGTGCGGCCATCAAAGGGGAAATCCTCCTCGACAGGGTCCAGCACCTGCAGCATTACCCCCGTCACGCCGCGCTCCGAAAGGCGCCGCAGGCTTTCGGCCATACGTTGCGGATCGCCCAGAAAATCCGACAGGAAAACCACCTTCGATTGCGCCCGCACGGCAGAGGTCTCGGGCACGCCGTAATCATCCACCGCACCGGCCTGCGCCATCATCTGCGCCAGCGTCATGATCTGCCCGCGCCCCGGCTTGGGGGTCACCAAGGCCCCCGTCAGCCCCACCCGCTCGCCCGAGCGGACCGACAGAACTGCCAGCGCCAGCGCCAGAAGCCGCGCCCGCGCGCCTTTTTCCGGTCGGGCATTGCGGCCGGTCCCGGCCCCTGTGAACTGCATCGACGCGGCATCATCCACCCATAGATGCAGCGTCTGCGCCAGTTGCCATTCGCGCTCCCGCACGAACTGGCTGTCCGAACGGCCCGACCGCCGCCAGTCGATAAACCGTGCCTCGTCGCCGCTATGGACAGGGCGGTATTGCCAGAATTCCTCGCCCGTTCCCGCACGGCGCTTGCCGTGAAAGCCCATCTGCACCGTGCGCGCAAGCTGTTCCGCCGCCAGAAGCAGGGGCGGCAATGTCGCCGCCTGCTGGTCGGCCTCGCGCCGCAAGCCCAGCACGGGAGCCTGCGAAACGGGCGCTTTTGTCATCGGAGCTTTGGAGGCGTTCACGCCGCAACCTCTTTCGCGGCTCTGGACGCCACCTCCTGCGCCACATCGGCAATGATCTGCGTCAGGTCGTCACCACGCGCCCGCGCCGAGAAACTCAGCGCCATGCGGTGCACAAGAATGGGCTCGGCCAAGGCCAGAACATCCTCGACCGAAGGGGCCAGACGTCCCTGCATCAGCGCCCGCGCCCGCACCGTCAGCATCAAGGCCTGTGCGGCCCGCGGACCGGGCCCCCAGGACAGTCTGTCCTGCACCAGCGCCGAGGCATCGGGCTCGTTGGGGCGGCAGGCGCGCACCAGATCAAGGATCATCTCGACAACCGAAGCCCCCACCGGCATCTGCCGCACCAGATTTTGCGCGCGCAGCAGCTCGTCGGGGGTGAACACCTCATGCGCCTCGCCCAGTTCGGCCCCCGTCGTGGCCAGCAGGATCGCACGCTCGGTTTCACGGTCGGGATAGACCACATTCACCTGCACCAGAAAACGGTCAAGCTGTGCCTCGGGCAGCGGATAGGTGCCTTCTTGGTCAATCGGGTTCTGGGTGGCCAGCACATGGAAGGGGCGGCCCAGCGGACGGCTTTTTCCGGCAATCGAGACCTCCTGCTCCTGCATCGCCTGCAACAGCGCCGACTGGGTGCGGGGGCTGGCGCGGTTGATCTCGTCGGCCATCAGAAGCTGGCAGAACACCGGCCCTTCGAGGAAACGGAACGCCCGCGCCCCGTCGGGGGCGGTCTCCAGCACCTCCGAGCCCAGAATATCGGCGGGCATGAGGTCAGGCGTAAACTGGATGCGGCTCGATTTGAGCCCCATCACGGTGGACAGCGTATCCACCAGCATGGTCTTGCCCAGCCCCGGCAGCCCCATCAAAAGCGCATGCCCGCCCGACAGCATCGCCGCCAGAACCAGTTCCACCACGCGCTCCTGCCCGATGAAACGCTTATTGATCGATTCCCTTGCCGCCATCAGCTTTGCGCCAAGGGTTTCAATTTCAGCGACAAGATCGGTAGGCTCGGTCATGACAATGCTCCGCGAAAAGTATTACATATAGAAAACCAGATTACGCCTCAAAACCAAATAGCTAATTCAAAGGCCCGCATGACACAGACACACAAGCCCGTGAAGGCCCCCACCGCCGACGGGCTGGCAGCAGCGGCCCGTCAGGCCACGCAGAAAGGCCCGCCGCCCGTGCATCTCTGGAACCCGCCCTTCTGCGGCGATCTGGATATAGAAATCCGGCGTGACGGGACATGGTTCTACCTTGGCACCCCGATCGGGCGCGAGGCTCTGGTCAGGCTTTTCGCCTCGATCCTCAAGCGCGAAGGCGACGCGTATTTTCTGGTCACTCCGGTCGAGAAAGTGGGCATCCGCGTGGTCGATGCCCCCTTTCTGGCCGTCGATGCCGACGTGACCGGCACCGGCGAGACGCAGCAGATCCGCTTTACCACCAATGTCGGCGATACGGTCACCGCCAATGCCGACCATCCGATCCGCGTCACTCTCGACGCGCAGGGAGAGCCCTCCCCCTATGTGCATATCCGGCGCGGTCTGGAGGCGCTGATCGACAGGAAAACCTTCTACAGGCTGGTTGACCTCGCCCAAAGCGGGAAACATGGTGAAGAGGACTGGCTGGGGTTGTGGTCGGAAGGCCGATTCTTCCCCATCATCCCCATGGCGGAGCTTTGAATGCCGAAATTTGCAGCCGATCTGGATCATCTCTTCTCTGACCGTCCGCTCATGACCCGGTTCTCTGCCGCGAAATCTGCCGGTTTCGATGCGGTCGAGATGCGCAGCCCCTATGATGCAGCGGCCCCCGATCTGCGCTATCAGCTGGTGATGAACGACCTGTTCTGGACCGGGCTGGACGCTCCGCCACCCAACTATACCGGCGGCCTGCCGGGCTATGCGGGGGTCGCGGGCCAAGAAGACCGCTTCCTGCGCGATCTCAAGCGGGCCCTGCGGGTGGCCGACGTGCTGAAATCCGGTTTCCTGACACTGCTGGCGGGGCCCGAGGCGCAGATCGGCACCCTGATCGGCAATCTCAAGGCCGCCTGCAAAGCCCATCCGAAAGCGCGTTTCATGATCACCCCAGAGGGGGCGGGCAGCCTGCTGCCCGATCTGGCAAGCTGTGCCCATGTGCTTGCGGAAGTCGGCGGCAAAAACCTGTGCCTGGCCGCTGATCTGCGCAGCCCCCTTGCTTCCGGCGAAGACCCGATTGCATGGGTCACACCCTACCTGCCGCAACTTGGCCATCTCTGGCTGGCAGGGGCCGATGGGCACGAACCTGCGGGCGAGTCCCTTGATCTGGCGGGGCTTTGCGCCCATCTCGACGCGGGCGGTTATTCCGGCTATGTCTGCGCCAACTATACGCCGCGCGAGACCACCGAAGGCGGGCTTGCATGGCTGAGGCGCATCATAGGGGACACTCCCTCCGAGGAGCCCGCCCCCAAGAAGACACGGGGGCGACCCCGCAAGGCGAAAGGCTGAATTGCCATGATCAAGCAGGTGATCTGCATCAACTGGGGCACCAAATATGGCCCGCCCTTCATCAATCGCCTTTACGCTATGGTCGCGCGCAATATCACGCCGCCCTTCACCTTCACCTGCTTTTGCGACAACCCCGAAGGCATCCGCCCCGAGGTGAAAACCGAGCCCCTGCCCGAGATTCCGGTTGAAATCCCGAAGACCCGCAAGGGGATCTGGCCCAAGGCGCGCCTTTGGGGGCCGAAGCTGGGCAGCCTGACGGGCAATGTGCTGTTTCTGGATCTGGATCTGGTGATCACCGGATCGCTGGATGATCTCTTCACCTATGGCGACCCTGATGGCGTGGTGCTGTCGCGCAACCCCGCCAAACCCTTCGAGCGGCTGGGCCAGACCTCCTGCTTCCGCTTTCCGGTGGGCAAGCTCCTGCCCCTGCAAGAGACATTCTGTGCCGATCCTTTGGGTGTGGCCGAGGAATATGTCTATGAGCAGCGCTTTGTGACCCGTAATGCGCCGGGCGGCATCGACCTTTTCCCGAAGAACTGGGTGCAGCATTTCCGTTATCAATGCCTGCCGGTCTTCCCGCTGAACTGGGTGATGCCCGCGCGCAAACATCCCGATGCCCGCGTGGTGATCTTTCCGGGCGGGGTCTACCCGCAGACCGCCATTGAGGGCGGCTGGCAGGGGCGCGAGGGGTTTACCCTGCGCGACCATCTTGCCAATTTCCCCAACCGCCCCGAGAACGAGGGCTCGGCCTTCCGCTATCTGCGCCACTTCATGAAGCCTACGCCGTGGATCAAAGAGGCGTGGCGCGAATAGCACTCAGGCAGGGTGGGGATCGGGGCGGGCATCCGCACAGCCCAAAGCCGCGCTTTCGGGTTCAAGCGTCACATGGGCCAAGCCGAACCGTTCGACCAGCATCGCCTTGGCCCGCGCGATAACGGGCGCATATTCCACCCCTTCGGCCAGCACGATATGCGCCTCGCAAGAGGTACGCTTTTCATCGATCTGCCACAGATGCACATGATGGACCCCCGTCACGCCCTCGATCTGGCCCAAGGCCTCCTTGATCTCGGCGCTATCACGCGCGGCGGGCGCGCCCAGCATCAGGATGCTGGTGACGGGTTTCAGATCCGCGAAAATATGCCACAGAATGAAGACCGAGATCAGCACCGTCAGGATCGGGTCCACCAGCCGCCAGTCCCAGATCAGGATCACCGCACCGCCGATGATCACCGCAACCGAGGCCCCCGCATCCGCCAGATTATGCAGGAAGGCCGCGCGGATATTCAGGCTGTCTTTCGAGAGCTTGAAGGTCAGCGCAGCGGTGCCCAGATCAACGATCAGCGCCAGCCCTGCGAGAATCAGCACGGTCCAGCCCTCGACCTCGGGCGGGTCGATCATGCGCCCCACCGCCTCGGCCAGCAGCCAGATCGAGATCAGGATCAGTGCGATATAATTGGTGAAAGCGGCCAGCACCTCGGCGCGGGACCAGCCGAAAGTCATGCGCGCATCATGGCCCCGCCGCGCCAGCCTGCGCGCGCCAAAGGCAAGGATCAACGCCGCCGCATCCGAGAAGTTATGCACCCCGTCGGCCACCAGCGCCATCGAGCCTGCCAGCGCTCCGCCCACGACCTGCGCAACCGTCAACGCCATATTGATCGCCACCGCCCAGACCACGGCACGGTCGCCGCTCGCGGGGTCCAGATGATGGTGGTGGTGATGGTGGTGATCATGCGGCATGGGTGGCCTCCCTTTGGGACCACCCTAGCGCGGGGCTGGCGGCTGCACAGCCAGCCCGTATATCACGGTCGCGTGATCAATGCGCCTCGGCCCAGGAAAGCCCCTGCCCCGCATCGACAATCAGCGGCACATCAAGCTTCACCGCAGGCTCGGCGGCGCCTTCCATGATCTCGCGGGCGGTGGCGATCAGCCGGTCCACATCAGCCTCGGCCACCTCGAAGATCAGTTCGTCATGGACCTGCAGGAGCATGGTCGCGTCAATACCCTTGATCGCCTCGGGCATACGCACCATCGCGCGACGGATGATATCGGCAGCCGCCCCCTGAATGGGCGCGTTGATCGCGGCGCGTTTGGCAAAGCCCGCCCCCGGCCCTTTGGCATTGATTTCGGGGGTGTTGATCCGGCGACCGAAGAGCGTTTCGACATAGGCGTGCTCTTTGGCGAAGGCCGTGGTGTCCTCCATATATTGGCGGATGCCGGGGAAACGCTCGAAGTAGCGGTCGATAAAGCCCTGCGCCTCGGCGCGGGGGATGCGCAGGTTGCGCGCAAGACCGAAGCCAGAGATGCCATAGATGACGCCGAAGTTGATCGCCTTGGCCTGACGGCGGATCATCGGGTCCATGCCCTCGACGGGGGTGTTGAACATCTCGGAGGCGGTCATCGCGTGAATATCCACGCCCTCGCGGAAGGCCTGTTTCAGCGCGTCGATCTGCGCGACATGAGCCAGAATCCGCAGCTCGATCTGGCTGTAGTCAAGGCTGACGATCCGGCGGCCCTCGGGGGCGACAAAGGCCTCGCGGATGCGGCGACCCTCATCCGAGCGGACGGGGATATTCTGCAGGTTCGGGTCGGTCGAGGCCAGACGCCCCGTATTCGCCCCCGCAATGGAATAGGACGTATGCACGCGACCCGTCTCGGGGTTCACATGGGTCTGCAGCGCATCCGTATAGGTGGATTTCAGCTTGGAAATCCCGCGCCAGTCGAGCACCGCCGAGGCCAGCTTGGCGGCTGCGGGATTGCGGTCTTCCATCGTGGTGATGTCTTCGAGCACATCGGCGCCGGTCGAATAGGCACCGGTCTTGCCCTTCTTGCCGCCCTCGACGCCCATCACGTCAAAGAGGATCTCGCCCAGCTGTTTCGGCGAGCCTACGTTGAATTTCTGGCCTGCGATCTCGGTGATCTCGTCTTCAAGCTGCGCCATCTTCTGGGCGAAGACATTGGACATACGCGCCAGCACCGAGGCATCGACCTTCACCCCCGCCATTTCCATATCGGCCAGAACCGGCACGAGCGGGCGTTCTTCGGTTTCATAGATCGTGGTGGCCTTTTGCGCGTGAAGCTGCGGTTTGAACAGCTGCCACAGGCGCAGGGTGATATCGGCATCTTCGGCGGCATAGGCCACGGCCTTCTCAAGCGGCACCTTGTCGAAGGTGATCTGCGATTTCCCCGAGCCGATCAGATCCTTGATCGGAATGGGTTGGTGGTTGAGATAGCGGTCCGAAAGCGTGTCCATCCCGTGGCCATGCAGACCGGCGTGGAGCGAATAGGACAGAAGCATCGTATCCTCGATCGGCGCCATGCGGATACCGTGGCGGGCGAGGATCTTGAAGTCATACTTCATGTTCTGCCCGATCTTGAGGATCGAGGGGTCTTCCAGCACGGGTTTCAAGAGCGCAAGCGCCTCTTGCAGGCCCATCTGTTCGGGCACAAGCTGCGCGCCACCGAAGAGGTCATCGCCACCCTCGGTATGGCCCAGCGGCAGATAGGCGGCCTCATTGGGTTCAATCGCCAGCGAAACGCCAACCAGATCGGCCTGCATCTCGTCAAGCGAGGTGGTCTCGGTATCGATGGCCAGCCAGCCACGCGCGCGGGCTTTATCGAGCCATTTGGCAAGCGTCGCGGCATCCTTGATATGGACGTAATTCTCGGGGGTGAAGGGGGCCGCCTCGGGGAGGGTCACTGCGCTCCCCCCCGCCTCGGCGGCCCCGCCCGTGGCTTTCGCCACGGGCTCTAGCGCGGGTGGCGGCGTGGTGCCGGATTTCTCGGCGACGCGGCGGGTGAGCGTGCGGAATTCCATCTCGTTGAGGAATTTCATCAGGGTTTCCGGCTCGGGGTCGCGGACCTCGAGGTCGTCCAGCGTGAAATCGATGGGGGTCTCGGGGTCCAGCGTCACAAGCTGTTTCGACAGGCGGATCTGGTCGGCATTGTCGATCAGGGTCTGGCGGCGCTTGGGCTGTTTGATTTCACCCGCCCGTTCCAGCAGCGTCTCCAGATCGCCATATTCATTGATCAGAAGCGCGGCCGTCTTGATGCCGATCCCCGGAGCGCCCGGAATATTATCGACCGAATCGCCCGCAAGCGCCTGCACGTCGATCACCTTATCGGGGGTCACGCCGAATTTCTTCTCGACCTCTTCGGGGCCGATCTGGACGTTCTTCATCGGGTCCAGCATCTCGACCCCGCCGCCGACAAGCTGCATCAGGTCCTTATCGGAGCTGAGGATCGTCACCCGACCGCCTGCTTCGCGCGCCTGACGGGCAAGGGTGGCGATGATGTCATCTGCCTCATAGCCCGCCAGTTCCTTACAGGCGATATTGAACGCCTCGGTGGCCGTACGAGTCAGCGGGATCTGCGGGCGCAGATCCTCGGGCATGGCCTCGCGATTGGCCTTATACTGGTCATAGAGGTCATTGCGGAAGGTATGGCTGCCCTTGTCGAAGATCACCGCCACATGGGTCGGCGCATCCGCGCCCTTGGCCTCTTCGACATATTTGAACAGCATATTGCAAAAGCCCGACACCGCCCCGATCGGCAACCCGTCGGATTTGCGCGTCAGTGGCGGCAGCGCATGATAGGCGCGGAAGATAAACGCCGATCCGTCGATCAGATGCAGGTGGCACCCTTTGCCAAAACCTTCCGCCATATGCTTCCCTCCGGTCAGCTTTTACATACCTGTATTTCGAGACGTTCTGCCATGATCCGCCGGTTTCTTCCAGTTCTACCGGGACTTTCTTTTCCCCCTCGGACAAGCAAGCCGCCCGACATCTGACCGGGTTACCGACAACCTTGCCCGAAGGGAGATACCCCTGCGAACTCTGCTAGGACACGACCAGTTACCCTACGGGATGCGCCTCTATCGGAGAGAAAGGGGATTGGTGAAGTGACCGTGGTTCAGGACGCGGCGCATAGGGATCTGCGCGGCCGGATCCATTACAAGACCCTGTTTCATTACAAGACCTTCTACAGGCACATGGGCGCAACGCCAGTGACATGAGCCAGCCGATGTGGCCCGTGAGACCAGCAGACCGCACAGATCCTGTTCGCCGATCAGGGCACCTATACCGGCAGCCCCCCACGGATAGGGCCGGACAGGGCGCCGGCAGATGTCCTGATGGGCGCGAAGTGCAGATCCGGAACCGGTCCGGTACTCACATTGCTGAATACGTCGCGCAGCAATATGGCAGCCCGCCTCTGCGCTGCGATCGGGCTGAAATCCCGATTTTGCAACTCTCAGGCGGCTTCATCCGATGCACCGGCCAGCATCTCGCGACTGACAAACTCCAGAAAGCGACGCCAGGCTGTTTCATAGGCCTCTGTCCAGTCGCGCCCCAACTGGATCGCCAGAGTCGCCACAAGGGCCTCTATCACGGCGGGATAATGTTCGGCCCGCACCCCGTGCCCGCGATGGTCACGCCCCAACTGGCGCAATGCCCGTGACAAGTCTTCGGGCGCGTTTTCATAAGACAGCAAAAGCTGCAACGCCCCCGCAAACTTATCGGCCTGACGCGCGATAGATCTGGGGAAAAGCGGCTCCATCTCCGGATGGCGGGTCAGAAGATAAAGGTAGAAATCCTGCAAAAGGCAGGGCCTGCGCAAAAGCGCCTTTGCGTAGCTATCGCGAATAAGTGCAGTCAGGCCCTTGTCCAGCACGATCCTTCCCTCCGAAACGTGACGCAACGGTAGGAAGAATAGCTTAACAGGGGCCTAATCGCGATGCGGGCATTGGTTCAAATTGAATCAACCCGCAGGATCAGTGCCCCGTCTTGGCATGCGCGCGGTCGATCACATATTTCTTGTCGCAATATCCGCATTCGACAAAGCCGGTTTCGGGCGGAATGGCCAGCCAGACACGCGGATGCCCCAAAGCCCCCACGCCGCCATCACAGCACACTTTCCACGTCGTCACGATTTCGGTTTCAGGGGCTTCCGGCACAGAAGGGGTCGGGGTAGCGGCAGTCTGGGTGGTGGCGGTCATCGGTGGCTCCACTATATTAGGGACAGGCAGCAAGCGCCCGGGTTCGGGCCCATGATACAGCAATGCGAAAAGGACCGGCAAGTGGCAGGATCGGCAATCGAGATCAAAGGTTTACGGAAAACTTACGCAGGCACGCGCCATGCGCCCCCGAAAGAGGCGCTGAAAGGGCTGGACCTTGATATTCCCGAAGGCTCGATCTTCGGACTGCTCGGGCCCAATGGCGCGGGCAAATCGACCACGATCAATATCCTCGCAGGGCTTGTGCGTAAAAGCGCAGGTCAAGTGAAAATCTGGGGCTTCGATCAGGATGAGAATCCCCGCCAATCGCGGGCGGCCATCGGCGTGATGCCGCAGGAAATCAACATGGACCCCTTCTTCAAACCGCGCGATCTGCTGGAACTGCAGGCAGGGCTTTATGGTGTACCCAAAGCCGAGCGCTGGACCGACGAGATCCTCGAACTGGTGGGACTGTCGGATAAAGCGGAAACCTATGCCCGCAGCCTTTCGGGCGGGATGAAACGCCGTCTGCTCTTGGCCAAGGCATTGGTCCATCGCCCGCGGATTCTGGTGCTGGACGAACCGACAGCGGGGGTGGATATCGAACTGCGCAGCATGCTGTGGCGCAATGTCCGCAAGCTGAACGAACAAGGCATGACGATCATCCTGACGACCCATTATCTGGAAGAGGCGCAGGAGATGTGCGACGAAATCGCCATCATCAATCATGGTGATCTGATCATACGCGACAGGACCGAGGCGCTTCTGGCACAGATGGACGCCAAAACCATGCTGATCACCCCAATGGGCGACGCCCCCGACATCACCCTGCCCCAAGGCGTGCAGTTGACCCGCCGCGAAGACGGGCTGCTGGCCTTCGACTACAACCGCCATAAAACCTCGGCCAATGCCATCCTTGATGCCGTGCGCGCCGCCCATATCGACATTGCCGATGTCAAAACCACCGAGGCCGATCTGGAAGACGTGTTCCTCTCCCTCACCTCGGGCCGCTAAGGAGGGGGCAAGGCCCCCGACCGGTTTTGCCGGGGCCTCGATGGCCGCGGTAAAACCGTCCCCCCAACAGAAAAAGGGGCACGCCGAAGAGCACCCCTTTCCCGCATTCACAAACTCAAACTCAGGCCGCTTTCAACTGCAACTCGCAGGGCGCGATAAACTCGCCATGCAGCGCGGCAATCACCGGCTTCAGGCTCGGGCGCTCCAGCACGAATTGCACATCCACATTGCGTGGACCCTGCGTCGCCCCCAATGCCTCATGGCCCGCCGCCGCAATCGCCTGCAGCCCGCGCGTCAGGGTCGATAGCCCGTTCAGATCGCGCCCGATGATCGAGGCCATCGCCAAGGGTCGCGCCGAGACCTTGGCCGAGGGGTAGATCCGGTTCAGATCCTGCTCCACCTGCCGCGCCACCTTCAACGAGCAATCGACATAATGGGTGATCGTATTAGCATTCGACGCCTTGGAGATGATGCGCACATCATGGCGCGTCAGCACCTCGAGGATCGCCGCATCATAGCCCTTCACCCCCACCATATCCTGCTCGAAGAGCTCAAGCGCCAGAATATCGAGGCCAGTGATGATCTCGACCGCAGGCGTATCCGCCGGCTTGTCGTCGATCAGCGTACCCGGATCATCGGGCTCGAAGGCGTTGGTCACGCGCAACGGCACCTCGGCCTGACGCAGCGCCTTGGCTGCCTTGGGATGGATCGCCTCCATCCCCATATTCGACAGCTGATCGGCCACGTCATAATTGGTATGGCCCAGCTTGCGCACGGCGTCTTGCCCCACAAGGTTCGGATCCGCCGAAGACAGATGGAATTCCTTATGGATGATCGCCTCGCGCGCGCCCGTTAAGGCCGCCAGCCGCGAGAAGGTCACCTCGGAATAGCCACGGTCGAATTCGGCCATCAGCCCTTCGCGGCATTGCGCATAACCCGTGACAATCGGCATCTCGGAACTCAGATCCACGCCCTCAAGCCCCGCCTTCAGGCGGCCCTCAAGATCGGGATCGCCCTCTTCGCGCCAGCCCGACAGGTCGACAAACCGCGCCGCCACGCCTGCGCGTTGCAGCATCAGCGTGGTGACATAGGCCGAATGCGCTTCGCCCAGCCCCGAGAGCATCTCGCGCATCGCCAGCATATGATCCGACAAACGGAAATGCCCGTAAGAACACAGCCTTCCGAGATCGATCAGGCAGTTACGCGCGCCATCAATCCGGTCACGCACGAAACTATCGGCCTGCGCCAGATCGGCGGGATGGTCCAGCACCTTGCGATGCGCCTCCCCCATGGCCTGCGCCACAACATCCAGCGCTTCCAGCCAGCCATGATCATTATCGGCATCGGCAAAACGCGCATAGACGCCGCGCTCGCCGGTCTTCTTATGCTCAAGAAGCAGGTTGGTGATGCCGCCGAAAGCCGAGACCACGAAGACACGGCCATATAGCGCGGCCCCTTCGCGATCCCCGATGAACAGCGTGTCACGCAGCTCGCGCACGCGGCTCATCGAGGTGCCACCGATCTTTTCGACGGTATGAGCGGGATATTGCGGAGTACTGCCCATGCTGGCTTACGCCTTCTCCAGCTCGTCCGCAGGCGCGTAAGAGCCGTCCTCGCGGTGCACTTCCTTGCCGGTCACCGGCGGGTTGAAGCAGCAGGCCATCACCAGATCCGCGCCCTCATCGGCAATCAGGCGGTGACGGTCATGCAGGTTGAGCGCATACATCACGCCCGGCTTGATCTCATGGGTCTTATTGTCGTTATCCAGTTCGATGATGCGCCCCGTGCCGGACATGCAATAGACGCTCTCGAAGTGGTGCTTGTAGTGGAACTCATGCTCCGAGCCCGCTTCCAGCGTGGTGATATGGAACGAGAAGTTCATCTTGTCATCGGCCAGCAGCATGCGGACCGAGGTCCAGCGCTCATTGGCCACGGCTTTATCGGTGTTCTTCAGTTCGTTGAAATCACGTACAATCATAGTGGTCTCCTATTCTTTTGGGGCTGGATTATTCGCCAACCCAGATTACTTGCCAGCGACTTCGCGGGCCGATTGGATCAGAATGTCCAGACCCTCACGGAAGATCGCATCCGGCGTGGTCAGCGGTGCCAGCACCTTGACCACCTGGTCTTCATTGCCCGAGGTCTCGATCACGAGGCCCTTTTCAAAGCAGCGGCCACAGATCTCGGAGGCGCGTTCGCCGGTGCCGACATCCACGCCCTGCATCAGCCCACGGCCCTTCAGGAAGGCGCCATCGAACATCTCGGCCACCTCTTGAAGCGCGGTGGTCAACACCACAGCCTTATCGGCCAGCTGGCGTTGGAAGGCGTTATCGGCCCAGAACTTCTCGATCGCGGTTTTCGCGGTCAGGAAGGCATGGGTATTGCCGCGGAAGGTGCCGTTATGCTCGGCGGGGCCCATCACGTCATGCTCGGGGCGCACCAGAACCAGCGCCATCGGCAGGCCCATGCCCGAGACCGATTTCGCCATGGTCACGATGTCGGGTTTCACACCCATTTCTTCAAAGGAGAAGAAGGTGCCGGTCCGGCCACAGCCCGCCTGAATATCGTCGATGATAAACAGCGCGCCATGCTTGCGGGCCACGGCCTCGACGCCGCGCACGAAGTCCGGCGATGCGGCATTCAACCCGCCCTCGCCCTGCACGGTCTCCATGATGATCGCGGCGGGCGCATCCACGCCACCCGAAGCATCCGACAGCATCTGGTCCAGCAGAGCGACCGAATCCACGCCCTCGGCATAGCCATCAAACGGCATGCGGGTCACGCCCTGCGGCATCATCCCTGCCCCGCCACGGTGATAGCCATTACCGGTCGCGGCCAGCGCGCCCATGGTCACCCCGTGGAAGCCATTGGTGAAGGCGATGATATTCTGACGACCCGTCGACTTGCGGGCGATCTTCATCGCGGCCTCAACCGCATTGGCGCCAGTCGGGCCGATGAACATCAGCTTATGGTCCATATCGCGCGGACGCAGGATCAGGTCGCGGAAGACCTCGATGAATTCGCCCTTGGTATCGGTATGGAAATCAAGCGCATGGCCCAGTTTATCCGCCATCAGGTGGTCCACTAGGGCTTTTTTCATATCGGGGTCGTTATGGCCGTAGTTCAGCGACGAACAGCCCGCCAGAAAGTCGATGTAGCGTTTGCCATCGGCGTCGAACAGCTCCGAGCCACGGGCTTCGGTGAAAACGGTATCGAAACCACGGCAGTAAGAGCGGGCATCGGATTCGCGTTGGGTAAAAATCGTCCGGTCGTTTGCTTTGTCAAACGGCATAAAGAACCTCTTGGGTTTGATATGGGGAATGGGAAGAAGGGGGCGGATCAGGCCGCCGCCATCGCCTCTTCCTCGAATGTGATGGTGACCATGTGCTCGGTTGCGGCATGGCCTGCGAAGTGGTCATCGCGGTCGAAATGTGCAGCCGATGTCAATTCGCCGCCAATAGAGCGCGCGAAAGAGCGGAACAGGCCCCATGAAGCCTCGTTCGATTTGGTGATGGTGGTCTGCAGGCGGGCACAATCCGCCGTCTCAGGGCGGTCAAGCAGATGGGCCAGCATACGCTTGCCCAGGCCAAGACCGCGCGCTTCGGGCGCCACGGCCACCTGCCAGACAAAAAGGGTATTGGGGGTCGAAGGCGGGATATATCCCGAAATCCAGCCAACCGGCAGGCCATCCTGTTCGACCAGAACACAGGTATCGCGGAAATGGTCGCATTGCAGGAGATTGCAATACATCGAGTTCTCGTCCAACGGCTTGCACCGCGACACCAGCGACCAGATTTCCGACCCGTCCTTCGCGTCCGGCTTTCGGAAGGTAAGCTTTGGCTGTTTCATGACTTCGACTGTCGGCACGATTCCACTTCCTCAGTTGCTTCGTCAATCTAATTAGATCATCGAAGTATAAATTTCAACATTCAAAGTAATTTTCTTTTCCATTGTTGAAAATATAGGCTTAAATTTGCTATAAACCCATCGAAACCCTAAGTGACAAAGGGAATATCCATTAGTCAAAGCAAAGGAAATCGTAATTGCCCACCGCCTCCGCCTCTGCGATATTAAGCCATTCGAAGCTTCTAACCAGTTATGGAGACGGTATGAGCAGCGACCGTACCGATATGAGTCTTATTGCCCTGCGCCGCATCCTGCGTGCGACCGAGCTTTTTGGCCGTGACCTTGCGAAATCGGCGGGGCTGACGCCTGTGCAGTTCCGTGTCCTGCAAGTGGTGTCCGAAAAGGGCTGGTCGACCGCCAAGGCGATCTCGACCCGTATGGGGGTCAGTCAGGCCACCGTCACCTCGCTTGTCGACAAGCTGGTCGATAAGGGCATGGTCGAAAGGAAGCGGTCCGAGATCGACCGCCGCCAGACCGATATTGTCATCACCGAAGCCGGCCACCACGCGCTGGACGAAGCCCCCGACGCCCTGCAGCAGCGCTTTGTGAAGAAGTTCGAAAATCTGGCCGATTGGGAGCAGGCCCAGCTTGTGGCCTCGCTGGAACGCGTCGCCGCGATGCTGGATGCGGGCGCGATCGATGCAGCTCCCGTGCTGCATGCAGGGGATATTACGCCAAGACAATAAGCAGATACGCGCCCTTCGGGGGCGTATGGGCCTTGGGTTTCCGCCAAGGCAGCCGATTTCCGTTTGACGCTCGCAGGGCATGCGGTGTCCCATATAGGCAAGGCAGCGCCCGAACAGGTGCTGCCCGCCACCGCACGCCCATCGGCCCCAGCCGGTTTACGCCAGCAATTTCAAGACGGAGACTCCATGCCCATCGAGAATGCCCCCTTCAGCCTGCCCGAATATCAACGTCGCATTGCGCTGGTGCGCCATTCGATGGCCGAGCGCGGGCTGGATGTGCTGTTTGTCACCAACCCATCCAACCAGTTCTGGCTGACGGGCTATGACGGCTGGTCCTTCTACACCCATCAAGGCGTCATCCTGACGATGGAGGGCGACCCGATCTGGTGGGGCCGGATGATGGATGCCAATGGCGCCAAGCGCACCGTCTGGATGGGCGACGAGCAGATCCGGTGGTATGCCGACCGTATGGTGCAATCCGACACGGTGCACCCGATGGAAGACCTCGCCTCGCATCTGCGCATCCTTGGCCACGGTCAGGCGCGAATCGGGGTGGAGATGGAGACCTATTTCTATACCGCCCGCGCCCATGCCGTTCTGGCCGAGGGGCTGCCCGACGCCACGCTGGTGGATGCGTCGGTGCTGGTGAACTGGCAGCGGCTGATTAAATCCGACGAAGAGCTGCGCTTCATGCGCCGTGCCGCGCGGATCTCGGAATTGGTGATCTCGCGCGCGGTCGAGCTGATCGAGCCGGGCTATCACAAGCATGATCTGGTGGGCGAGCTGTATAAGACCGCCGTTCAGGGCGAGGATGACAGCTGGGGCGATTACCCCGCCATCGTGCCGATGCTGCCCTCGGGGGCCGATGCCTCCGCGCCGCATCTGACGTGGAATGGCGAGGCCTTCCAGAAAGACCAGATGACCTTCGTCGAGCAATCGGGCTGTTACCGGCGCTATCACGCGCCGCTCTGCCGGTCGGTTTACTTGGGCAAGCCGCCGCAGCATATGCTGGATGCGGCGCAGGCGCTGACGGCGGGGCTGAATGCCGGCATCGAGGTCGCCCGCCCCGGCAATCGCGCCTGCGACATTGCCCGCGCTTTGGACACCGAATTGCTAAAGGTCGGCATCGAACGCCCTGCCCGCTGCGGCTATGCGGTCGGCTGTTCCTACCCGCCGGATTGGGGCGAACATACCGTCTCGCTGCGAGCGATGGATGAGACCGTGCTGCAACCGGGGATGACCTTCCACTTCATGCCGGGCCTCTGGATGGACGATTGGGGGATGGAAACCACCGAAACCATCCTGATCCGCGAGGATGGGCCCGCCGAGCCGCTGTGCAATATCGAACGCAAGCTCTTCGTCAAAGACTGAGCTTGGAGGGAAATATGTCAGATCTTCAACATGCAAAGGCTATTCTGGGAGACCTGATTGCTTTCCCCAGTATCTCTGCCGAGAGCAATCTTGATATCATCACTTATTGCGCCCGCCATCTGGAAGCGGCGGGCGCAAGGGTAGAGATCCTGCGCGATCCGTCAGGGAAAAAGGCCAATCTCTGGGCCACGCTCGGGGCGGAGGGGGATGGCGGGCTTGTGCTTTCGGGCCATAGCGATGTCGTGCCGGTGGCCGACCAGAATTGGCGCACCGACCCTTTCGAGATGCAGGAAGAAGACGGTCGGCTTTACGGGCGGGGAGCATGCGACATGAAAGGCTTCATCGCTTGCTGCCTGACCAAAGCCGAAGATCTGGCGCGCATCGCCGGTCAACACCCCATCCATTTCGCGTTCACCCATGATGAAGAGGTCGGCTGCCTTGGTGCGCGCGCACTGACCGACACGCTTGCCCAACGCAACCTCCGCCCCCGTCTCTGCATCATCGGCGAGCCGACCGAGATGCAGGTGATCGAGGGCAATAAGGGCTGTTGCGAATATAGCGTGACCTTTTCGGGGCTGGAGGGCCACAGCTCGGCCCCCGAACGCGGCGTGAATGCGGTGGAATATGCGGCGCGCTATATTGCTCGCCTGTTGGAGCTGCGCCAGCATCTGGTGACCCGCGCCCCTGCGCAGTCACGTTTCGACCCGCCTTGGACCACATTGAATGTGGGACGGCTGCAAGGGGGTGTGGCCCATAATGTAATTGCCAATCATGCGGTTCTGGACTGGGAATTCCGCCCCATTACCAGTGATGACATGCATTTCGTGAAATCCGAGGTCGCCAGCCATGTTGACACCCTACTGGCCGAGATGCGCCAGACCCACCCGCAGGCCAGCATTCTGACGGAAACCATAGGCGAGGTGGCGGGGCTGGAACCTATGCCGGAAAACGAGGCCCGCGATCTGGTCTTCGGGCTGACGGGGCACAACGAGGCGGCTTGTGTCCCTTTTTCGACAGAAGCCGGCCTATTTCAGGCCCTTGGCACCGATGTAGTGATCTGCGGCCCCGGGTCAATCGCGCAAGCGCATAAGCCTGACGAATTTGTCAGCCTTGACCAGATGCAAAGCTGTCTGACCATGTTCGATCGGCTGATTTCCGACCGCCCATAGGCAGAAATCCGTTCATACGGGAATATTCACGATAATGACGGAACTTGCGGAACCTGCATGATTTTCGTGTGTTATGGCCCCAGAGACAAAGGAGTCGCACCATGACAAAACGTATTTTCCCCGCCCTTATTCTTGTTGCCGTCAGCGCGCTTTCGGCCTGTTCGACGGTGCACGGCTTCGGTCAGGACGTTTCGACCGCAGGTCACGTTGTCCAGCGCGAAGCGGTAGAAGCCCAACGCTGATCCCGCATGGACGGCAGCCCCCGGTGCATTTTGCTGTGGCGGGGGCTGCCGGATCGGGGCGGCTTTCGCCCCCTTAACGTCGGGCGCCCCAAGAGACAGAGGCGTATTGACGGGTGTAGAATTCGCCCAGCAAACCGATCATCATCAGCGCCAGCCCGACATAAAGGGCATAGGGCCAGTTCGAGAAATGCGGATTGTAGTTGATGAACGTGTAGCCGCGTGCTTGGTCGATTGTGTGAAACAGCGGGTTCCAGCTGAACAGGACCAGCATCTTGTGCGGCAGGGTATTGGCCAGAAACATCTTGCCGGACGCGATCATATTGGCGCGGGAGTAGACCTGCTGGATCACCCCCACAACATCGGGGGCCCAAGGCTTGGCCGCCAGAAACACCATCCCGATCGCCACACCGGTAAACCAGCTCAGCATCACCATCCCCAAGGCACCGACCCAGTTGTAAAACGAGATCGGCGTGAATGCGGCGTGATAGACATAGAGCACCGCCACAATCGACAGCATCTGGATATAAAGTGCGCCCAGAGCAGCCGCGGTAATCGAGACGGCGGTCGTCATCGGGGCGTGTTTCATCATGGCAGAGGTCGGCCCTTCCGCCCCGAAGACCGCGCTCATGGCCTTGGCGTGGGTCATGAACAGGAACACCCCGCTCATGATATATAACAGGAAATCACCGCGCACCGTACTGCCGCGACCAAGCAGCGCATACATGACATAGAAGGTGAAAACGAGGATCATCGTCTGCATCATGTTCATCAGCAGCCCCACCAGCGCATTGCCGTGGGTTTTGCGGATTTGACGCACCGTCGCATGGTAGATCAGCTCCAGAAGACTGAAGGTTGACCCGATTGTCGAATTACTTTGTTGCGCTCTGAACATAATTCCGCACTCTGCCTCGTAGGACTGAATATGTCTTGCAAAACTTGCTGTTTACTTGATGCCCTATCATAACTGTGACACCTAAACAGTACTAAGCGGCGAACGTGACGGATTGGAGACCTCATGGATTATGAAAAGCTCGTGCCAACCATTCGCAAACTGGCTCTGGAAGCCGGTGACCGAATCATGGAAATCTATGATGGTCCGGATTTCGAGATCAAATCCAAATCCGACGACAGCCCCGTAACGGCCGCTGACGAAGCGGCGGACAAGATCATCTCGGACGGGCTGCGCGCGGCGTTCCCCGATGTGGCTCTGGTGACCGAGGAACAGGCGGCAAGCCATGATCTGACAGTATCGACCTTTTTGATTGTCGATCCGCTGGATGGCACGAAAGAATTCATCAAGCGTCGCGGCGAATTCACCGTGAATATCGCCTATGTCGAAAACGGCGTACCGAAAGCGGGCGTGGTTTACGCCCCTGCGATCAAGCGCCTCTTCTACACGCTCGCCGATGGCCGCTCGGTCGAGGAAAAAGGCAGCTTCGACAAAGAGCAGCCCGGCGAGATCAGCCCGATTACGGTTTCGACCCCCGATAACCGCGCGCTGATGGTGGTGGCCTCGAAATCGCACCGCGATCAGGCGACCGATGACTATATCGGCCAGTATGGCGTGAAAGACATGACCTCGGCCGGATCGTCGCTGAAATTCTGTCTGGTCGCGACCGGCGAGGCCGATCTTTATCCCCGCCTTGGCCCGACGATGGAATGGGACACCGCTGCAGGGGATGCGGTGCTGCGTGGCGCGGGCGGCCTTATGATCAACTTCGAGGATCACAAGACCTTCTCTTATGGCAAAGACGGTTTCCGCAACCCCTTCTTCATCGCCTATGCACCGGGCGTCCTGCTGGTAAAATAATGTCGACCCTTATTGTTATTCCGGCGCGCTACGCATCGACCCGCTATCCGGCGAAACCGCTTGTGACCCTGACCGGTGCCACAGGCGAGAAAAAGACCCTGATCCGCCGGAGCTGGGATGCGGCCATGTCGGTGCAAGGCGATCTGCGGGTTGTCGTGGCCACTGATGACGAGCGCATCAGGGCCGAGGCCGAAAGCTTCGGCGCCGAGGTGGTGATGACCTCGCCCGAGTGCCGCAATGGCACCGAGCGCTGCGCCGAGGCCCATGCCAATCTGGGCGGCGGCTTCGAGTATGTGGTCAACCTTCAGGGCGACGCGCCGCTGACGCCCCCCTGGTTTATCGAGGCGCTGATTGCGGGCATCAAGGGCTGCGATCTGGATCTGGCGACGCCGGTCCTACGTTGTGAGGGCGCGATGCTGGAGGCGCTGAAGGAGGACCGTCGCCATGACCGCGTAGGCGGCACCACGGCCGTCTTCGGGGCCTCCCATCAGGCGCTCTATTTCTCGAAAGAGGTCGTGCCCTTCACAAGCCAGACCTATGCGCCCGATGCACCGACGCCCGTTTTCCATCATGTCGGGGCCTATGCCTATCGCGCCGAAGCACTGGCACGCTATCCCGGGTGGGACATCGGACCGCTCGAACAGCTCGAAGGGCTGGAGCAGCTGCGCTTCCTCGAAAACGGCCATGACATCCTCTGCGTCGAGGTCGAATCACGTGGTCGCCAGTTCTGGGAACTGAACAACCCTTCGGATGTGAGCCGTATCGAGGCCATGATGGCGGAAATGGGACTCGCCTAAAAGTTTAGAACTGCTCGGTATTTGATCGAGCAGTTCTTATAAACATTTAAAAATTGGTTAATTCGCATAAAATTTCCGCAACGTTAACTCAACCTCAGGGTTATTTTCCATTCGCCAAAGCAGCGGAGATCAGCTTAAGCTGTGAGGGACGGCTTGATTAATCCGGAAATCTCAACAAATTAAAAAATGCCGTGACACGTTGAACTAAATTGCGCGTTCGCGCGTTCTGGGAATTGATGCGACATCGCGATCTTGTTTGGAACCAAACTTCGTGTGTAACATTGATTAAACTGAAATGGATGCAACTCCGCATCCTAAACCAAAAAGGTGCTTGATGACACGTAAGGTCACTAAAGCGGTCTTTCCCGTTGCAGGTCTTGGAACCCGCTTCCTCCCCGCGACCAAATCTATTCCTAAAGAAATTCTGACGCTGGTTGACCGGCCGCTAATTCAATATGCCATCGACGAGGCACGCGCCGCAGGCATCACCGAATTCATTTTCGTGACCTCGCGCGGGAAATCCGCACTCGAGGACTATTTCGACGACGCCCCCGAACTGGACGCCTCCCTGCGTGCCAAGAACAAGACGGCGATCCTCGAAGAGCTTGAAAAAACCAATATGCCCTCGGGCGCCATTGCCTATGTCCGCCAGCGTCGCGCGCTGGGTCTGGGCCATGCGGTCTGGTGTGCGCGCCGGATGATCGGCGACGAGCCCTTCGCCGTGATCCTGACCGATGACGTGATCGCAGCCGACAAGCCCTGTCTGGCACAGATGATCGAGGCCTATAACGAAAATCCCGGGAACTATGTTGCCGCGATGGAAGTGCCCACCTCGAAGATCTCGTCCTACGGTGTGCTTGATTGCGAACAGGTCAACGGCAACACCTATAAGGTGAACGGCATGGTTGAAAAGCCGCCAGCCGAGGAAGCGCCCTCCAATCTTGCGGTCATCGGGCGTTATATCCTGACCCCCGAAATCCTGCATAACATCGATGCGGCGATCCAGTCCAACACCACCGGTGCGGGCGGCGAGTTCCAGTTGACCGATGCAATCGCGCAGGACATCGAAGCGGGCAATCCGGTTTACGGCTTCCGTTTCAACGGCCAGCGTTATGACTGCGGCTCCAAGGCAGGCTTCCTGCAAGCGACCGTGGCCTTTGGTCTGGCACGCGATGACCTCAAAGACGAATTCGCCGAATATCTGGGCGATGTCATGACGATGCGGGCTGCTGCAGAGTAAGATGACCAAACATGTTCTAGTCACAGGTGGTGCGGGCTATGTTGGTTCGCACGCTTGCAAGGCGCTCAAGCAGGCAGGGTATATCCCTGTCTGCTTTGACAATTTATCGACCGGCTGGAAAGAGGCTGTCAAATTTGGCCCTCTTGAAGTGGGAGACCTGCACGATCGCGCCCGCCTCGACGAGGTCATTGCCAAATACCAGCCTCTTGCCATCATGCATTTCGCGGCCCTGTCCCTTGTGGGCGAGTCGATGAAAAACCCTGCAAAATATTGGGCGACCAATGTGAATTGCGCGCTGAACCTGATTCAGGCAGCCACCGATGCAGGGATCGACAAATTCGTCTTTTCCTCCACCTGTGCGACCTATGGCGATCAGGATGGTGTGGTGCTGAATGAACAGACCCCGCAATTCCCGATCAATGCCTATGGCGGGTCCAAACGCGCCATCGAGGATATGTTGCGCGATTTCGGCAATAGCCACGGGCTGCGCTCGGTGATCTTCCGCTACTTCAATGTGGCAGGGGCCGACCCCGAGGCAGAGGTGGGCGAACAACATGTGCCGGAAACCCATCTGATCCCGCTGATGCTGGATGCAATCGCCGGAAAACGTGCAGCGCTGACAGTGTTCGGCTCGGATTACGAGACCCGCGATGGCACCTGCATCCGCGATTATGTCCATGTCTCCGATCTGGTCGATGCGCATGTTCTGGGGTTGAAATGGCTGGAAGAGGGCAAACCCTCCGAGGTCTTCTGCCTTGGCACCGGCAACGGGTTCTCGGTGCGGGAAGTCATCGCGCAATCGCGCAATGTCACCAATCGCGAAGTGCCCATCATCGAAGGCGACCGCCGCGAGGGGGATGCCGCCGTGCTGGTCTCGGGGTCGGTGAAAGCGAAAGACGTGCTGGGGTGGACCCCCAAACGTGCCGAGCTGGAAACCATGATTGCCGATGCATGGCGCTGGCATCAGGCGCCGGAATATGCAGAATAATTCCTGACCCAGTCAGGAGACCTGCCCGATGCAGACCCGAACGCTCTGGTCTGCATACCGGTTGCGGCAAAAACGACAAAACGCTCTTCTGCGCGCATGGATGGCGCGCAGAAGGCTTACGCCCCCGCCGCGCCCCTTTGCGGCCCCGTCCGATGCGCCTGTCCTCTTCTGTTGCCTGCGCAACGAGATGGAGCGTCTTCCCGCCTTTCTGGAGCATTATCGCCGCCTCGGCCTCGGCCATTTCCTGATGGTCGATAACGGGTCGGAGGATGGCAGCACGGCCTATCTCGCGACGCAGCCGGATGTCTGGCTCTGGCAGACCGGTGCCAGCTACCGCGCCGCGCGGTTCGGCATGGACTGGATCAACGGGCTGCTTCTGGCCTATGGTCATGGCAGATGGTGCCTGACGGTCGATGCCGACGAGCTTCTGGTCTATCCCGACCACGACAGGCTTCCTTTGCCCCGGTTGACCCGCAAGCTGGATCAGGCGGGACAGGATGTCATGGCCGCGCTGATGCTGGATCTCTATCCGAAAGGGCCTTTGTCGGAGGCGCATGACCTGCACGATCTCACCGAATTCGACGCTTGGGGCTATGACTGGGAGTATCAGCCACGCTACGGCAATATCTCCATCCGTGGCGGCCCGCGCAAACGCCTGTTCTTTCGGGACCGTCCGGACCACGCCCCCCATCTGCATAAAACGCCGCTGCTGCGCTGGCACTGGCGCTACGCCTATCTGAGCTCGACGCATCTGCTTCTGCCCCGCCGGTTGAATGGCGGCTTCGATGCACGGCGGAACCTGACGACCGGCGCGTTGCTGCATAGCAAGTTTCTGGCCTCGTCGATGGACCGCGCCCGCGAGGACCAGCACCGCAAACAGCATTTCACCCATGTCGAGAACTATCACCGCTACTACGAGGCGCTTACCGAAAATCCGGCCCTTTGCGGCGCTCCCTCGCAAAGCTGCCCTACAGCGCCCCGCCTTGAAGCCTGCGGGCTGATCACCCGCGGACAGGCGCTTGCGCGGCGTTAGACGCACAGTCGCCAAGGAAATCCGTGCGACCAACCATGACTGATTTACCCGCCCGCCTATATGCCCTAGCGTGCAAGAACCCGATCAACCCGCCATGAGAAGACAGGCACTCTTGTGCACAACGAGGCCCGTTAATCCTGTTGAAAAGAAGATCGGGCAGAAAGACAAAATGCGGGCGCGAGACGGTTAGGTGAAACTGAAACAGCTTTATAAATTGCGATGGGAACGGAAAAAGTTCTTGTTCCGCGCGTTTCGCAAACGCCGCGAATTGAGCTGTCTGGCCGACAGAACCCGCGCCATCCGCACCGAGGATATTCTGGTCTTTGTCACGCTGCGCAACGAGCGTATCCGCCTGCCCTATTTCCTGCGCTATTACCGCGAGATGGGCTGCCATCATTTCATAATCGTCGATAACGGCTCGGATGACGGATCGCGCGAATATCTCGAAACCCAGCCCGATGTCTCGCTCTGGCACACGAAAGCCAGCTATAAGGGCGCGCGCTTCGGGATGGACTGGGTCAACCATCTTCTGCGCCGCTATGGCACGGGGCATTGGTGCCTGACAGTCGATCCCGATGAATTCTTCGTCTATCCTTTCTGTGACACCCGCACGCTGGATGCCCTGACCGACTGGCTGGATACCTACGACATCCCGCATTTTCCAGCCATGCTGCTGGATATGTATCCCAAGGGGCGGCTGGAAGAGCAGCCCTATGAGGAAGGCCAGAACCCGTTCGAGATTGCCTGCTGGTTCGACAGCGGAAATTACACCATCACGAAAAACCGGCTCTACCAGAATCTCTGGATTCAGGGCGGACCACGCGCGCGCAAATTCTTCGCCAGCGCGCCGGCAGAGGCCCCTTCGCTCAACAAGATCCCGCTGATCCGCTGGCAGAAAAACTATGTCTATATCAGCTCGACCCATATGGCGCTGCCGCGCGGGCTCAATACGGTCTATGATGAATGGGGCGGCGAAAAACCTTCGGGCTGCCTGTTGCATGCCAAATTCCTGTCGGTGCTGAATGCGAAGGTGACGGAAGAGATCACCCGCAAGCAGCATTATTCGGCCTCGCGCGAGTATAAGGCCTATGCCGAGGTGCTGGCGGAAGATGGCGAGCTTTGGTGCCGCTGGTCCGAAAGATATATCAACTGGCGCCAGCTTGAGATTCTGGGCCTCATGTCGAAGGGCAACTGGGCATGAGCGTCGGGTTTGTCATGATGTGCCATACCGCACTGGACCGCGCCGCCGAAGTCGCGCGCCACTGGGCCGCGCAGGACGCGCCGGTGGTGATCCATGTCGACAAACGGGTTTCGGCCTCGGCCTATGACGGTTTTGTCGCGGCTCTGGCCGACCTGCCCAATATCTCGTTTTGCAAACGTTTCGCCTGCGAATGGGGCACATGGTCTCTGGTGGCGGCAGCCCAAGCCGGGGCCGAGCAGATGTTGGACCGCCACCCCGAGGCACGCCATGTCTTTCTGGCCTCCGGCTCCTGCCTTCCGCTGCGCCCCCTCGAGGAACTGCGCGCCTATCTCGATGCCCGTCCCTGGACCGATTTCATCGAATCCGTCACCACATCGGAAGTGGGCTGGACGCAGGGCGGGCTGGACATGGAACGTTTCACCCTGCGCTTCCCCTTCTCATGGCGCAAGCACCGGAAGCTGTTCGATGATTACGTCGCCTTCCAACGCAAGATCGGATTTCAGCGCAAGATCCCCGACGGGCTGGTGCCGCATATGGGCAGCCAGTGGTGGTGCCTGACCCGCAAGACCCTGATCGCCATCCTGAAGGACAAGGACCGCCCGCTTTACGACCGCTACTTCAAGAAGGTCTGGATACCGGATGAAAGCTATTTCCAGTCGCTGGCGCGGATCTATGCCACCTCGATCGAGAGCCGGTCGCTGACGCTGACCAAATTCGATTTTCAGGGCAAGCCGCATATCTTCTATGATGACCACTTGCAGCTTCTGCGACGCTCGGACTGCTTCGTGGCGCGCAAGATCTGGCCCAAGGCCGACAGGCTTTATGCGACGTTTCTCAAACAGCGCAAACCGGCGGCCAAGATCGCAGAGCCCAACCCCTCGAAGATCGACCGCCTGTTCACCAAAGCGGTCGAACGGCGCACGCGGGGCCGTCCGGGCCTGTATATGCAGTCCCGCTATCCCAATCGCGATCATGAGAACGGCAAGACGGCAGGCCCCTATTCGGTATTCCAGGGCTTTTCGGACCTTTACGAGAATTACGAAGGCTGGCTGTCGAAATATGTGGCGGGGCGCGTGCATGGCCATCTTTTCGACAAGGATCAGGTTGCGTTTTCGGGCCATGATCCGATGTTCAACGGCTGTCTGGGCGACAGCCCCGAGCTGCGCGACTATGCCCCCCGCGCCTTTCTGACAAACCTGATGTGGAATTCCCGTGGCGAGCGGCAATGCTATATGTTCAGCCCGCGTGACAATCAGGCGCTGAACTGGTTCACAGCGACCGACCCGAATGCACAGATCTCGGTGATTACGGGCGCATGGGCCATTCCGCTTTATCGTTCGACAGATCCATTCGCGACGGTGCGCAAAGAGGCCGCGCGCCTGCAGAAGATCGAACTGGCCCAGCTGGAGATCCTGCGCTCGATGTATGTCAAAGCGCGCATCCGGCTTTGGAATTTGCAGGAATTTCTGGAAAACCCGATGGAGCATCTGCAGATCATCATCGACGAGATCAGCCCCCGCGCCGCACGGCGTCTGGCGGAAGCGCCGCAGATGGTCGATCTTAGCGGCTTCGGGCAGTTTTTGCAGAACCTCAAGAACCAAGGCATGCAACCCCAGCTGATGGGCGATTTCTCGACCGTCTCGACACCGGATCCCCACGCAACGCGGCGCAGACGCTCGCAATTTTTAAAGTGATCTCATGGCAAATTTTGAAAGCTTCGTTATTCTGGCTGAAATGCGCACCGGCTCGAACCTGTTGGAAGCGGCGGTCAACATGCTGCCCGACACCCATTGCCACGGCGAGGCGTTCAATCCGGCCCTGATCGGCTATCCCAACAGGACCGATCTTCTGGGGATCTCCAAAGAGGCCCGTGACGCCGATCCCAAAGAGCTATGGAAGAAAATCCGCAAGGCGCCCGGTCTGAATGGCTGCCGCTATTTTCATGAACATGATCCACGCGTGCTGGGCCTGATGCTCAATGATCCCAAATGCGCCAAGATCGTGCTGACTCGCAATCCGGTCGAAAGCTATGTGAGCCTGAAGATCGCACGCTCTACCGGCCAATGGAAGCTGGGCGATGCCAAGCACCGCCGCGTGGCGCAGGCCGAATTCGACGCGACGGACTTCGAGGACCATCTGGAAAGCTTGCAGAATTTCCAGATCAAAATCATGAACGCGCTTCAGGTTTCCGGCCAGACCGCGTTCTATATCGATTATGAGGATGCGCAGGACATTGCGGTGCTGAACGGGCTCGCGAAATGGCTGGGCGTGGCAGATGGCCCCGAGGCGCTGCCCGACAATCTGGTTGTGCAAAACCCCGAAAGTCTGGAAGAAAAGGTGCGCAACTTCCCCCAGATGGAAGCCTCGCTGGCGCGGCTGGACCGCTTCAACCTTTCCCGCACCCCCAATTTCGAACCCCGTCGCGGGCCGAATGTGCCGGGGTTCATTGCCACCGCTGTTGACAAGGCAGGGCTTCTTTACATGCCGCTTCGTCCGGCCCCCGATGCCGAATTCCGCGACTGGTTGCAGAAACTGGGCGAGATCAGCGACGGTTTTTCGCAAAAGACCCTGCGCCAATGGAAGCGCCAGACGCCGCAGCATCGCAGTTTCACGGTGCTACGCCATCCGGTGATGCGGGTGCATCTGGCCTTTCTGGCGCTCCTCGACTGGCCGAATTTTGCGGAAACCCGCGAGACCTTGCGCAAAGCCTACAAAATGCCCCTCCCCAAAGAGGGCCAATCGCTCGAGCAAGACGCATATCGTACGGCCCTGACAGCTTTCGCCGTCTGGCTGAAATCCAGCGTCAACAGCCAGACCAGCCTGCCTGTCCACCAGCTATGGGCCAGCCAATCCACCATGCTGCAGGCCTTTGCCAGCTTCGCCACGCCGGATCTTCTGGTGCGTGAGGACCGTCTTCAGGAGGATCTCGCCTATCTTCTGGCGACGACGGGGCTTTCCCATGAGCCCCCCCTGCCGCAGCCCGATTGCGGGCGGATCGCCTTGGGCGATGTGTATTCGGCGGAGTTGGAACAGGCGGTTCGCGACGCCTATCCCCGTGATTACATGCAATTCGGATTTACCGACTGGTCGGCTTAGGCCGCCAGCCCCTGCGTGGTGGTCAACACACCATGCAACGCAGCCGGATCAGTGTTCGAGCGCAGCTTTTTACAGGTGTCTTCATTACGCATTGTGCGCGACACCAGCGCAAGCGCCTTCAGATGGTCCACACCAGAGCTTTTGGGCGCCAGCAGACCGAACACCAGATCCACCGGCTGCCGGTCTACCGCATCGAAATCCAGCGGTTTCTCAAGGCGCATGAACACGCCCACCACGTGATCCAGCCCATGCAGGCGCGCATGGGGCAAGGCCACGCCATGCCCGACACCGGTCGGGCCCAGACTTTCACGCTCTTGCAGCGCATCAACGATGATCGCGGCATCAAGCCCGTAGGCCTGTGCCGCGATATCTGCCAGATCCTGAAACAGACGCTTTTTGCTAGCCACATTGGCAACCGCACGCACGGCGGCCGGGCGAAGCAGAGACGATAGATCCATCGGTCCTTTTTCCGCGCCCATTTCAGTGCAGGCGCTTACTTGCTGTGACGGGGGTCGATCCAGCCAATATTGCCATCTTCACGCTGATAAACAACGTTGACCCCGCCATGTTTTTCGTTGCGGAAGACCAAAAGCGGCTTATGCGCGAGTTCCATCTGCATCACCGCATCACCGACAGAGAGGGTAGGCACCCGCGTCTCCATTTCGGCAACGATGGTGGGCGCATCGCCCCCTTCGGCACCAGTCGATTCGTCTTCCTCTTCTGGAGCCAGCACATAAAGCCCTGCCGCCTCGAATTCAACTGCGGTGGTGCGCGCGGCCTGATGGTCTTTCAACCGGCGTTTATGGCGACGCAGTTGTTTGTCCATTTTCTCTTGCAAAGCGTCAAAGGCGGCATAGACCTCCGTTGCAACGCCCCGTGCCTGCGCGGTCAGTCCCGTCGACAGGTGCACGGTCGCTTCACAGATATACTCATGCGCGTTTTTCGAAAACACGACGGTGGCATCAGTCGGTCGTTGCGAATATTTCTCGACCGTGCTGCCCAGCTCGGTTTTGACATGGGATTGCAGAGCTTCACCGATATCAAGCTGTTTGCCGCTAATTTGGTAACGCATGGCGTCTCCTTCCTTGATGACTGTGTCACGGTGCTCGGCACCATATTTACAGTCGGTTAAATTCTGTGAGGGGGCACACCTTTCCTGCTCGTTCCCGACATCGAGCAAAGAAAAATACGGACCGGGCAGCCGAACCAAGGGCTGCGCGAAGCATCGGGAATATGATAGCCAGATCACGCATTTGACTACATTTGGGAACGTTCCCAAGAGGAAGTCAACGGGTGATCGTCGCTGCACTGCGGCGTATGACACAACTGTGACGGGCGGACGTCATGCCCTCACTTCTGTCTGGAATAGGGGATATTATTGAAAGCGGAAATCCTGCCCCAGATAGACACGGCGGACGTTTTCATCATTAACGACCTCCTCCGTGCTTCCGGACATCAGCACAGCGCCATCATGCAGGATGTAAGCACGATCAACGATTTCAAGCGTTTCACGCACGTTATGGTCGGTAATCAGCACCCCGATACCGCGCTCTTTCAACTGCCCGACAAGATGGCGGATATCTCCCACCGCAATCGGGTCCACGCCGGCAAAAGGTTCATCAAGCAGCAAATATTTCGGGTCCGCCGCAAGGCAGCGCGCAATTTCGCAGCGGCGGCGTTCGCCCCCCGAAAGCGCCAGGGCGGGAGAGCTGCGCAGATGCTCGATAGAGAAATCGCTCAGCAGCTCCTCCAGCCGCTCGCGACGGCGGTGACGGTCCTGCACCGCTATTTCCAGAACGGCCATAATATTTTGCTCGACCGTCAACCCGCGAAAGATCGAGGCCTCTTGCGGCAGATAACCAATCCCGAATCGCGCGCGGCGATACATTGGCAGACCGGTGACATCGCGGCCATCAATGCGCACCTGCCCCGCATCCGGCGTGATCAGCCCCGCAATATTATAAAAACACGTGGTTTTTCCCGAACCGTTCGGCCCCAGAAGCGCAACCACCTCGCCGCGGTCCAGCGTCAAAGAGACATCACGCAGAACAACCTTCTTGCGATAGCCCTTACGGAGGTTGCTGACGCTTAGCCCGTGCTCAAGCGTTTCGGCTGTGTGATCCATCACTGTCCTCCGGGTGCCAGAATGGTGCGCACACGCCCGTCCATCTGCCCTGTCCCCGTGGTCATATCGACCGTCAGCTTATTCCCGGATAGCGCATTTTTCCCTTGGGTCAGCAGGACATTTCCGGTCATCACCAGATTGCCGCTGCGCACGTCATAGACCGCGTCCTGCGATTCCGCCGCATCGGTCTGGGACACAAGCGTCACCCCTCCAGATGCGATCAACTTGTTGATCTCGCTCTGGGTTTCTCCGTATTCCACATGCAGCTCTGCGGCTTTCAGGCGCATATCGCTTTGCACGACAAGAACATCTCCGCGGAAAACGGCCTCGCCGGTGCTTTGATCGACCTGCAGGCTGTCAGAGGTAATCTCGACCGGTGCCTTGGTATCCGTCGACAGCCCCCCAAAAGCCACCTGCTGCGCGGCGCCCAGCGTCGGAAACGCCAGCCCTGCCCCCAAGATCATCACCGTCAAAAATTGCCGCATGTCACCCACCTTCATTCTTGGGGTTGGTATACCAGCTTCACGCCCTTGGTGAAGAGCAGATTATTCGGGCCACCGGGTTGGGCCTGCGACAGCTCCATCGCTCCGGCATCCAGAACGCCCATCGGCGCTTCGCCATGCACCGCCCCCGGAGAAACGATCTTGGTCCGGTCCGTCGTCATCTCGACCAGCTCGGATTGCATGCGATATCCGCTTGACGTCTGTAGTGCGACACGGTCACGCAGCTCGATCAGCCCCGCATCAGGACGCAATTCACCCGCCTTGGCGTTCAGATCCACCACAAGGCCGGAGCGCGCCTGAAGTTTCGCGACGAGCTGGGCCACCGAGCTGCCATTCGCGCCCATCGGTTGCAGAACGGCCTTGGACGCGCGCACCGAAAGGGCAGCACCATCCTGCGTCAGCCCCGAATATTCCGGCGACACAACCTGCGGCTCCCGCGCCAGTTCTGCGATATCGACATCGGAATAGGGGATCACAGACCCCGGCTCGACCCGATGCCCGACCAGAAACACAAGCGACAAAAGCACCAGCGCCGCCAGAGGCAGTACTGTCTTGGCCCATGCGACCAGAATGGAATGTCGGTTATCGCGGATCATATCGAAGGAGATGTCGGCTTAGTGGTGGAAGATGTCGCTTGGCTCATCCCACCCCATCAGGTCAAGACGCGCACGCGCTGGCAGAAAATCGAAACAGGCTTGGGCAAGCTCCAGACGGTCTTCGCGGATCAGGCGCGGCAGCAAACCGGCCTTGAGTCTGTGCAGATGCAACACATCGGAGGCCGCATATTCTTTCTGGGCATCCGTTAACACCGCCGCTCCCCAATCGGAGCTTTGCTGCTGTTTGGAAATATCGACACCGACAATCTCCTGCAGAAGCAGCTTGAGCCCGTGACGTTCCGTAAAGGTCCGCACCATTTTAGACGCGATTTTGGTACAGAAAATCGGCGCGGTCACCACGCCGAACGCGTTATACAGCGCCGCAATATCGAAACGGGCGAAATGGAAGAGCTTCTCGACCTCGGGATCGGCCAGAAGGGCGCAGAGGCGCGGCGCGTCTTTCTGGCCTTTCGCGATCTTCACCAGATGGGCATGCCCGTCGCCGCTGCTGAGTTGCACAAGGCACAACCGGTCGCGACGCGGATCAAGCCCCATCGTTTCGGTATCAATCGCCACCACCGGACCAAGGTCAAGCCCCTCCGGCAGATCCCCCTCGTGCAAATAGATCGTCACACGCAATCTCCTATCTTTGGACCCATATAGGCGCTTTGACAGGAGCTTGCCAACGCAGGCTTCGCACATAGTCTGTGGAAAATACCCAGCCCGCGCGCAAATCGGCAAAGAAGCGCACAGGAAGGCGAGCATCCCTTATCCGAATGCGCTGCAAAGATCAGAAGGCCGCAGCTTGGCCCCGCTCTTCTCCTGCCGCGCCAGCTCCTAGCTATCCTGACGCAAGATATCCGAAATCAGGATGCTTTTGACATCCGGCCCGACCACCGAACGGGCATTTTCCAATAGGGCGCGACGCAGTTCGGCCATCTTGTCCGTCGAAGTATAAACCCCTTCGAACCCGCCATTATTGGCGTGATCAAACAGGACCTGAAGAAACGAATCTCTCAGACGCGGCTCCACGGCATAAACCCGTTCGGTACCACCCACCGGCATCTCGATCGAGAGAGACATAATGACCATCGCGCGCACCCGGTTCGCATCCAGCAAAGGCACGACAAACTGGTTGTTCAGCTTAACAAACTCGGAGGTCGGCACACCTTCTTCCCCGCCCTCCTCACCATGACCTTCCTCGGCTGTGGCATGCGTCTCCCCTGTTGCGGCGGCAGCGGCTTCTCCTTCGGCCACCTCTTCCGGAGGCGGCGGCGCAGGACGCAGGAAGAACCCTGCTCCTCCGCCAATCGCGAGGCCGAGAATCACGAAGATGACCGGAAGCAATTTACCCATCATGGCCTCCTTAGAACGGCATCACGATATCGGCGATCTGGGACCCGATCCGCGGCTGCTGCACATCCGAAATCTGTCCGCGGCCACCATAGGAAATCCGCGCGCCAGCGATCTTGTCATAGGTGATCTCATTCTGACGGCTGATATCTTCCGGCCGGACATAGCCCGTTACGATCAGCTCACGCACTTCGTAGTTAACGCGAACCTCTTGGCTACCCTGCACACGCAGGACCCCGTTGGGAAGAACATCGATGATCGTCGCCGCCACGCGCAAGGTCAGCTGCTCGTTACGGGAGACATTCCCATCCCCTGCGAAAGACGAATTCGAATTGGTGGACACGGCGCTGGCCATGCTGGCCCCCTCCGGCAGGGATTTATTGATCTGCTCGGGAATACCGAACAAGGACGGGATCCCCATAGATTGCGATTCCGTCCTGCTGCGATCGCTGGAATTGGAAAATTTCGCGCTGTCATCGATTTCGATCACAACCGTCATGATATCTCCCTTGCGGGCCGCGCGACGGTCCCCCAGCAGCGATTTGGGCGTGCCGGACCAAAGCGAGGCCTGCGCGACCGGCGAACGGTCCTCGGGCATTTCCGGCATCGGGATCGTGTTCATGGCGAAATATTCATTGGTGTCTTCCACCGGCGTAAAGCTCGGCGTGCGCCCTACTTCGCCAAGGCGCTGGCAGCCAAGGATCGAAAGGGTCATCAGAAGGAGGCTCAGGCGACGCATGACAATCAGTCCTTGTTCACATAGGCGGTACCATCCGCCGAAATAGTGGCCGTAACAGTGGTGCGGGAGGAGACATTCATCACGCGGATGCTGTCGCCGATAGCGGCGCGCTCCAGCGCGCGCCCCTCGGTGATAATGGTCAGAGAGCCACGATTATATGCCAGTGACACCGTCTGATTCCGTTCGACAATCGCAGGCTGGCTAAGATGTTCGGGGCGGATCGGGCGTCCGGCATAAATCGCGACACGCGTCTCAAGACCGACCGCGTCAATCGGGTCCACCAATGCACCGGGCACATCCATAGAGGCGATATCCAGATCATCCGGCGTCAGAATGGTCTGCGCGCGCAAGGTGCGCGTCGCCACAACGACTTCGGCCTGAAGGCTGGTTCCGGCAACCGCAAGCAACGCCACCAGAAGAGGGGCAAAGCTACGCATCAACGCACCTGTACCGTCGCGCTCAGAATCTGGTCCGCAGCCGATATCACCTTGGAATTCAGCTCGTAACCGCGCTGCGCCTTGATCAGTTCAGTGATCTCGCGCACCGGATCCACCGAGCTTTCCTCAAGATACCCCTGCCGCAGCGTCCCCAACCCGTCCTGCCCCGGCTCTCCGACAACGGGCGGGCCGGACGCGCCGGTTTCCAGAAAGAGGTTCGAGCCAATAGCTTCAAGCCCCTTCTTGTTGGTGAAATTGGCCAGCGTCAGCTGCCCCATCAGTTGCGGCTGCACCTGATCGCTGAAATAGGCATAGACCTCGCCCGACGTATTGATCGCAACAGAGGTCGCATCATCGGGGATCGTAATGCCCGGCACGACCGGATAACCATCCGAGGTCACGATCTCGCCATCCGCCGAACGTTTAAGCCCGCCGTCACGGGTATAGGCCGACACACCCGAAGGCATCTCGACCTCGAGATAGCCGATCCCGTCAATGGCGACATCAAGATCACCGCCCGTGCTCACCAGAGATCCCTGTTCGAGAATCTGCGTCACGGCAGTCGGGCGCACACCCAGACCAAGCTGTACGCCGGACGGCACGACCGAGCCATCGCTGGCGCTAATCGTTCCCGGACGGGTGAGCTGTTGATAGGTGAGATCCGCAAATTCCGCACGACGTGCGTTATAGCCGGTGGTCGACATATTCGCGAGGTTGTTCGAAATAACCTCGACGCGCATTTGCTGGGCGGCCATCCCGGTGGCGGCAATCTGTAGGGCACGCATAAGGCTTCTCCTTACTTCGTCAGCGTCGAAATGACGTTGCGGATGCGTTCGTCTTCTCGATCAAGGAATTTCTGTCCCATCTCGTAGGCCCGCTGCACTTCGATCATGCGCGCGACCTCTGTGATTGGGTCTACATTCGATTCCTCAACAAATCCTTGCAGGACCTGAGGAAATTCCTGCACCTGTGCGCCCCCTTCCGCATAAAAGAGCGTCCCGCCCGAATGCACCATGCCATTCGGGTCAGCGGGGTCGTAAACCCCAAGCTGCGCAATAGGTTGGCCGTCAACAGACATCGTGCCGTCCTGCGCCACCGAAAGCTGCCCTTCAGCGGGAATAAAGATCGGCCCTCCCCCCGAATCCAGCACGGGATAGCCGTCTTGGTTCTGCAAAATCCCCTCTGCGGAGGGCACGAAATTTCCGGCGCGGGTCAAAGCGTCGCCCTGCGGGGTCTGCACCATGAAATAGCCATCGCCCTGAATGGCGAAATCGAAGTTGTTTCCGGTGGATGTCAGGCCACCCTGCAGCGTCGAGATCTCGCGGCCATTGCCAAGCGCCATCGACAAAGACGGCTCGTCATTGCCCAACGCCTCGACATGTTCGGCAAAAATCACCCCTTCCTTGCGGAAACCGGTGGTAGAGGTGTTGGCGATATTATTCGCCACCACCTGCATTTCCTTCATCAGACCCGATTGACGGGTCAGCGTTGCATAAATCGCATTATCCATAAGTTAGCTCCCGGCAATCATGGGGATGATGCCCGAGGTGAAAAAATCGACCAATCGTTCCGACATAAAAGACATAGACACCCAGAAAACGATGAGCATCGCACCGACTTTGGGCACAAAAGTCAGGGTCATCTCCTGCACCGATGTCAGCGCCTGAAACAGACCGATGGACACCCCGGCAATCAGGGCGACAGCCAGCATCGGAGCCGAAATCATCACCGCGACCCAAAGAGCCTCGCGCAACGTATCGAAGAAGATGACATCATTCATGGGTTACACCGGCATCCGCAGGATTTCCTGATAGGCCTCGACGACCTTATTGCGCAGCGTCACGGCCGCCTCGACCGCCAGTTCGGTCTGCGACAGGGCCTGCACCAATGTGTGGGGATCGGCATCGCCGGTCATTGCGGCCTTCGCGGTTTCCTCGCCATTCTTGACGGTATCCACGAAATCGCTGGCCAGAGCTGCAAACGGATTTTCGGTCGCCTCGGTGGCATTGCCCCCCGACCCCTCAAGCCCAAGTTGTGCAGCGGAACGGCCTTGGGCATAGCCCTGTGCGGCCAAGGAAGTTTTCACGTCCATTCTAGACTTCTCCTAGGTTAACGGCGCAGAATATCGAGCAGAGCCGAGGACATTTGCCGCGTCTGATCAAACATCTTGATATTCGCCTCGTAGCTGCGCTGCGCTTCACGCGCGTCAGCAATTTCCACCACCAGATCGACATTCGAGCCGTCATAGTAGCCATTCGCATCGGCCAGCGGGCTGCCCGGATCATAGATTTGCTTCAGATCCGAGCGATCCAGATCGACCTTGCCAAGCTCGACCTTGCCCGTAACTCCCTCCTCTTCCATCACCTGTTTGAACTTCGTCAGCTTGCGGTGATAGCCGGGGGTATCCGCATTCGCGATATTCTCGGACACATAGCGCAGACGCTGTGCCTGCGCCTTCATGCCCGATGCCGCGAGAGAAAAAGAATCGCCAAAGTCAGTCATAATCAGCTCCGTGCAACGCTTGTTCTCAGAATGTTCAAAGTTGATTTGTATATGGTTAACGCGAGATCATGCTGGCGCTTGGTCTCCACCGCTTTCACCATCTCGTCTTCCAGCGAAACCGTGTTGCCATTAGGGGAGGCCGTGCCGGGATCGCTGCGGGTGGTCACCTCCGAGGTCACCAGATTATCCGCACCGATATGGCCCGCCCGCGTTGCCTTCATCGGCATCGCAACCTCTTCCTGATAGGTTTCGGCAAAAGGCGTCACATCCTGCGCCTTGTAACCGGGGGTATCCGCATTCGCCATGTTGCGCGAGACTGCGGATTGGCGCTGAGCGGCGTGGCGTGCCATCGACTCAGCCATATTCATCACATCGATTTTTTCGAACACCGAGGCTTCTCCTCTGAGATTTCAACCAAGGCTTAAGAGTGATTCATTAAAAAACATTTAGAAAACGAATGGAGGCCAGAATGGCTTATGCAGATTTGGACCTGTTGCGGGCATCAATTTCAGACTTTGGCGCAGTGCATACAGTGGGCAGAATCAGCCGTGTCGGTCAGGGGGTGATCGAGGCAACAGGCCTTTCGCGCGTCGCAACCCTCGGAGATCGCGCGGAAATTCTCTGCCAGTCAGGGTTGAAAATTGGCGCCGAAGTGCTGTCGCTTGAAAAAGATCATGTCAAATTGCTGGCCGACGGGGCCGCGGACGGGCTGGCCATCGATGACCGGGTAGATTTGCTGGGCCAGACCGGAATCTGTCCCGACAGCTCTTGGATCGGGCGAATCATCGATCCGTTCGGCAATCCGCTGGACGGCCAGCCCCTGATGCGCGGCCCGATCGAACGCAACATACGGTCCCGCCCGCCGGCGGCCGCCCAACGCCGTCGTCTGGGCGCGCGGTTGGAGACCGGTCTTGCGGTATTCAACACCCTTCTCCCCCTTGTCAAAGGCCAGCGTATCGGCCTCTTTGCAGGGTCTGGCGTGGGTAAATCCTCGCTTCTGGCCAATTTTGCCAAGGGGGTCGAAGCCGATGTCGCGGTGATCGCCTTGATCGGTGAACGTGGCCGCGAGCTGCGCGAATTCGTTGAAAAAGTTCTTGGACCGGAAGGTATGGCACGCTCGATCATTATCGCTGCGACCTCCGACCAATCGCCACTGGTCCGGCGGCGCTGTGCGCTGGCGGCGATGACCGTCGCAGAACATTTCCGCGACCAAGGCAAGCATGTGCTGTTTCTGGCCGATAGCATCACCCGATTTGCCGAAGCCCATCGCGAGGTTGCCCTTGCCGGTGGCGAGGCCGCGACCCTACGCGGCTTTCCGCCCTCGACATCCCAACAGATCATGGGGCTGGCCGAGCGCTCCGGCCCGGGCCCGGAGGGGGCGGGCGATATTACCGCCGTCTTCTCGGTGCTGGTCCCCGGCTCTGATATGGAAGAACCGGTGGCGGATATCCTGCGCGGGACGCTGGACGGGCACGTTGTCATGGACCGCAAGATTGCCGAACGCGGCCGGTTCCCCGCCATCGATCTTCTCCGCTCGGTCTCGCGCTCCCTGCCGGATGCCGCGACAGCACAGGAAAATGAACTGATCAAACAGGCACGACGGTTGCTTGGTGCCTATGACAAAGCCGAGATGATGATTCAGGCAGGGCTTTATGCCGCAGGCTCCGATCCTGTCGTGGATAAGGCCATCAAGGTCTGGCCGGCATTGGATGGCTTTATCGCCGAAGCCGAAACCAAAAACACTCAAGCCAGCTTCGAGCGGCTCAAGGCAGCACTGGCCAAGGCCTGACACCGTGCAGCATTAAGGAATAAAGGGGCCAAACGGCCCCTTATTCTTCTTCCTCATCCTCGTCATCATCTTCGTCGTCACGGGCATGGCGCAGCTCTGCCTCCTGCAACTCCGCCAGCTTGAACTCGGCGGTCAGACGATAGCGGCCATTTTCCTGCGAGGATTGCAAATCCCCGTTGAGCTGCTGCACGAAGGCCTGTGCAAGCTGCGATCCCAGCCCCGAGCTGGTATCCGGCGAGGCCGGCGGCGCATTTTCGTCCACGGAATTTTCCAGCGCCAGACAGGCATAGCCCTTCCGTGTCTTCCGCAGGGAAATCTGCAGATCGGGGCGCGACCCGTCCACCGTGCCCGCATATTTCATCGCATTGGTCATGGCTTCTGTCAGCAAGAGCGACAGCGGCACGGCCTGATCGGGGGTCAGCCGGATCTCATCCACATGACAACCGATATCGATCCTGCGTTCCGGCCCTGTTGCCAGCGCGGAAATCTGGCGCACGATATCGGGAAGAAGCTCGTTGGCCGTGATATCGGTCAAGCCCGATGTCTGATACAACCCGCGGTGGATGGTTGCCAGACTGATCACGCGCTCCTGCAGCCCTTTCATCAGGTCTTTCGCCTCGGGCGAGCGGGCCTTGCGGATCTGCATCGAAATGATGGAGGCGATCAGCTGGAGGTTATTCTTCACACGGTGGTGGACCTCGCGCAGCAGCACCTCCTGATGGTGGATCATATCCTCCAGCTCGGCCTCGTCATGCAGGATGGTTTCTGTCATCTTCTCGTAAGACAGGGCCAGATCCTGAATTTCCTTCGGCGCACCGGCATAGTTCAGGTTCCCAACACGACGCGACCCCGAGGCAAAACCACGCAACGCACGTGACAGCCGCTTGATATGGCCGATCACCAGCTTTTGCATCGCGAAATACGCCACAAGCAGGCTGGCAAGCCACATCAGACCCGGCACCAGAATCGGAGACACATCGGCGATCGGGTTCATCGAGATTGAGGCTTTTGCAGGCCAGCTTCCCATTGCATAAAGCTGCCCCGGAAGAAGCTCCAGAACCGAATAGACCCGTTCCTGCCCCGAGTTCGCCCGCGCGGTAAAGGTGACAGCATTGGTTCCCGCCAGCGCCTTCAGCGCGCGATGGGCGGGCAGATAGTCTTTGGTCAAGGCGAGATCGCCCGACGAGGTGAGCACCGCGCCACTGGTGTCGAATGTCAGGATCATCAACGAATTATCGACATCATATCCCAATGTGTCGTTCTCGTGATCACGGTGCAGCAACGAAGAATGCGGCAGGCTCAAGCTGACGAAGCCAAGCTTGTTCCCATCCTTGTCATAGACCGGATGGGTCGCACCGATCACCGCCGTGCCGGAGACCGGCCCATGCGGATTGAGAATGAAATTCGGCGTGTCCAGTGGCAGAAGCTTCTGGAAATACTTGTTGTTCGAAAAATCATAGGACACGCTGCGGGACGAGCATTCCATCTGCCCGTCCTTATCCACGAAAGCGGCCAGGGAAAGCGCAGGATCGGCTTCCACGACTTTGCGCATCTGCGCGCTACAAGCGTCCATATCCCCCAGCAAGGGCGGTAGGGTATAGGCCAGAAAACGCGCTTCGGCCTGCGCCTGCTGCAAAAGCCGCGTCTCGCCCGTGACCGCCTGCAGGGTTTCGCCCATAAGCGCGGCTTCCGACCGCGCCCGTGCCTCTTGCAGCAGTGAATTCGACTGGATGGCCGAGATCAGCAGCAGTGGGAACAGGGCCACTGCCAGAAAGATCGCCAGACGCACACCGAGACGGTCGATGAACGACCCCGTCGATCCTTCTTTCCTTATCATGCAGCGGCAGTCCCCGATTTACTCATTACAGCCAGCGAAGTCGCATCCATACCGGAGAGGATATCCTCGCCCTCCTCCAGCTTCAGCATCTCCGCCAGTCGTGCACGCGCACGATTGGCACGGCTCTTCACCGTTCCGACCGCGACCCCCATGGTCTCGGCTGCCTCTTCATAAGAGAAACCGGATGCCCCAACAAGAATAAGAACTTCGCGATGTTCGGGGGTCAGCTTGTCAAAAGCCACCATGAAGTCATTCATCGCCAGACGCCCATCATGGGCGGGCCGTTCACACAGGGCTGCGGCGTGAACACCATCAGGGTCGGCCACCTCGCGCTTGCGTTTGCGGCGATCCGAATAGAATGTGTTCCGCAGGATCGTAAACAGCCAGGCGCGCATATTCGTGCCAACCTGAAATTTCTCGATATTCGACCACGCCTTGACGATCGTATCCTGCACCAGATCATCTGCGGTCGCGGAATTGCGCGTCAAAGACATCGCAAAGGCACGCAGGGCCGGGAGATGTTCGGGCAGTTCGTCGCGAGGATCTTCGACCTTGTTCGTGTCAGAGGAGGGCGATGTCATTTGTCGCCCTCCTTAGCACGTAGTTGTGCCAGCAAATCTTTGAAGCGATCGGGAACATCTTCATTCAGGGCCTGCTCGTAAGCCTTCTTGAGGTTCCTGTTGATCTGTTCCTTTATGCTGGCTCGCGACTTGTCGTCAGCCATTTCGTTGGTCATACCTATGGTTCCGATCACAGCTATTTTGCATGGAACCAAACGCAGGACAATGGAGTTGGTTCCTTGGAAAACGAAAATTTGGGAGTTTTTACATGCCCACCGATATCGCCGGCGCCATCGCTGCGAACCTGCCCTACCTGCGCCGCTATGCCCGTGCGCTGACCGGGAGCCAAGACACGGGTGATCGCTATGCGGCGGCGACCCTTGAGGCGATCCTTGCCGAAGAAGCGATCTTCAAGAATGAAACGGATCCGAAGGTGGCTTTGTTCCATGCCTTCCATCTTGTCTGGGCCTCTGCCGGCGCGCCGCTGGGCGAAGCCGAGGGCAGCCTCGAGATGCGCGCGCAGGACCATATGGCAAGCCTGACGCCCAACACCCGCGAAGCCCTGCTTTTGCACACCATCGAGGGGTTCCGTTTTGAGGAGGTCGCCTCGATCATGCAGATCGAGACCGCCGAGGCCGAAGAGCTGGTAGAAATCGCCATGCGCGAGATGGAAAACTCGGTGGCTGGCAAAGTGATGATCATCGAGGATGAGGCGATCATCGCGATGGATATCCGCGCGATTGTCGAAGAACTCGGCCATCAGGTGACGGGCATCGCCCGCACCCGCACAGAGGCTGTCGAGCTTGCCGCCCGCGAGAAACCCGATCTGATCCTCGCCGACATCCAGCTGGCCGACAATTCCTCGGGGATTGATGCCGTTAATGACATTCTGGCCCAGTTCGACCAGTTGCCGGTCGTCTTCATCACCGCCTTCCCCGAGCGTCTGCTGACAGGCGAGCGCCCCGAACCGGCCTTCCTGATCACCAAACCCTATACCGAGACGCAGGTCCAATCGGCGGTCAGCCAGGCCATGTTCTTCAGCTCGACCGAAACCCTTCTGGCCTAACCGATACCAGACCGGCGCAAATCCGGCGCGGAAAGACCCACCGAAAACCCCGAGCCCGTGCTCGGGGTTTTTTCTTTTATTCCATAGGCATAAAACCGCCAAACCCGACGGTTTCCCGCGCGGCCTCACAGCCGTTCAAGGAACCGTTCGCGTCAACATGCGTTCACTTTCCATAACAGCGGCGCTTATCGCAGCCCGCGCAGATGGAGAAACAAGATGAAACGCATCCTTGCTCTGACCAGTGTCATGGCCCTGTCGGCAGGCGCTGCTCTGGCCGCGTCCGGTCCGGTCACCAGCGTGACCGTGAATAACGAAATTCATGATCAGAACGGCCCCGCCGCGCAGGCGTTCTACACGAAAATGGCGGCAGATCTGCAGACACAGATCATCGCCGATCTCGGCCCCGCCTTCGACCCTGACAAAGCAGGTTCCAGCATCAAGGTGGATCTGGACGAGGCCGAAGTCGCAAGCACATGGGACACTCTTGCCAATATCGCGGATTCGAAGCTCGGCGCCCAGATCAACGTCTATTCCGCCACCGATAATGGCAAATTCGACCATTACGATCTTGATGTCGGCTTCCCCAATATCGCGGTTTCCCTGCCCGAGGGAACGGACGCCACCGCCCTCACGGTTGACGACCCGCTTTATTACAACGCCCTGATCGACCTCTTCTCGCAAGAAGTCGTCAAACGCCTGAAATAAGAAAAAGCCCCGGCCAGACCGGGGCTTTTTTCTGTGCGGCACCATCATTGCCGCCTGTCCGTGACCTTTCCCCGCATCATTGCGCATTGCTCGGCCAAAACGGCGCGTTTCGCCCCCGTCTCATCCCTCAAGCCCTGAAGCCAAACCCCGAAAACGGCATCACGCCCCAGTCTCTAACCGGATCTTCACGCATAAAAAAGCCGGGCAAACGCCCGGCTTTTTTGCAGAGTAGACCTCTTACTTGGCCAGATGCGAACGCAGCATCCATGCCATTTTCTCATGCTGACCCGCAACGCCACCCAGCAGGTCATCGGTGGCGTGGTCATTATGCTCGCCTGCCAGTTCGATGACGTCCTGAATACGGGCGGCGATCGCCTCGTGATCCTTCACCAGATCGGCGATCATCTCTTCGGCGGTGGGCTTTGTATCAAGCTCTTCGATCTGCGAGAAGGCATTGAGCTGTTTGAGGTTCATCGGTGCTAGCTCGCCAAGCGCACGCACGCGCTCCGCAATCTCGTCTGCGGTTTCGAACATGATGCCATATTGCTCTTCGGTCAGCAGATGCAGCGGGCGGAACAGCGGGCCTTCCACGTTCCAATGGTAGAACTGCGTCTTGATCGCCAGCTTATACACATCCGCTGCGACCTGATTGACCGCCTTGGCGACAGCTTTCTTCCCCTCGACACCGGTGTTGACGGCTTCGGCTTTCGGTTTGACTTGAAGCACATTGTCCATGAGATCGGTCTCCTCTGATTGCGGACCGGGCACCTTAAATGCAGCGCCGCGCGGTCCTTTCCATGTTTCACACAGACAACGAAACAGGCGCCGCACCGTTCCGTGCGACGCCTGTTTTTTTCGTCTGATCCACCAAAGGGTCCGGTCCTAGCGCATCAAAAGCACCGGAACCTTGCAGGCGCGGATCAGGGCCGTGGTGGTCGAGCCGATAATGAAGGACCGGATCCGCGAATGGCCGTAAGCCCCCATCACGATCAGGTCGATACCATCCGCATCGATATGCGAGCCCAGTGCTTTTTCCGGCTCACCCGACAGTCCGACCGCACGCGGCTGCAACCCCGATTGTGCCAGAAGCTGGCAGCCCTCTTCGGCACGGGACCGAGCATTGTCTCCGACAGACACCACCTGCAGATCCAGATCGGTGAAAATCGGTGACTGGGCCAGCACCGCCATCGCACGCTTGGCCGAAACCCCGCCATCATACGCAATCGCCACACGCTCCACCGGTGCGAAAGCCCGATTGGCCACCAGCACCGGCACCTTGGTCGAGCGGATCGCACGCTCCAGATTGGAGCCAAGATGGTCATGGGCAATATCGGCCTCATCCCCGCGCTTGCCGATGATGATCAGCCGTGCATCCGCCTCGCGCTCGGTGACGGCCTCCAGAATATCCCCATTGCGCAACTGCGTCGCCACGTCCTGCGCACAGCCATCCCGCAGGCAGACTTCTTGCGTGCGGGCCTTGGCGTCTTCCAGAATTGCACGCCCGCGCTGCGACACCAGCTTCGCGCGTTGTTCGTCGATACTGGCAAGCTGCGCCATCAGCGCCGAGCGCGCCCCCAGCGCGATCGTTCCGGACAGATCCTCGCTTTGCTCGGGCGCGCGGCCCAGCACATGGATCAGCTCGGCAGGCACCCCCAGACGGGCCATCGCCCAAGCGGTATAGTCGCAGACGCTGGCCGAATAATGCGACCCGTCGACGAAAGAGATAATCTTCTTGTCCATGCGCTCCTCCTTAATGCCCGCCTGCCGCGACTTCGGCATCCGGCTTATCGGCCTGCCCCAAACGCCCGACCATCTGCCGCGACATCTCGTCCATACCGATCAACGTGACCTCCGCCCCGTCACGGCGGAATTTCAGCACCGCCATGTCCAGTGCAGAGACGGCAGAAAGATCCCAGATCTTGGCGTCTGTCACATCAATCACCACATGATCAAGCGCTTCGTGAAAATCGAAAGCTGCCATGAAATCTTCCGTAGCACCATAGAAGAGCTGCCCATGCACATAATAGGTGCGCGCGCGGCCATCGGGCGACAGCTTGGAGGTCAGATGGAACTGGCGCGCGATCTTGGCCGCAAAGAAACAGCCCGACAGCAGCACCCCCACCAGCACACCGATAGCAAGGTTATGGGTGGCCACCACCACGGCCACCACTGCCAGCATCACCGCGCTCGAGGTTTTGGGATGCACCGTCAAGTCACGGATCGAGGACCAGCTGAACGTGCCGACGGACACCATGATCATGATCGCCACCAGCGCCCCCATCGGGATCTGGCTGACCCACGGCCCCAGCACCACACAGAAGATCAAGAGCATCACGCCCGCCACCAGCGTCGACAGACGCCCGCGCCCACCGGATTTGATGTTGATCATCGACTGGCCGATCATCGCACAGCCCGCCATACCGCCGATAAACCCGGTCAGACCATTGGCGATCCCCTGCCCCACACATTCCTGATTGCGCGAGGATTTGGTATCGGTGAGATCATTGATCAGGTTCTGCGTCATCAGGCTTTCCAAAAGCCCCACCACAGCCACGCCCAGCGAATAGGGGAAGATGATCTTCAGCGTCTCCAGAGTGAAGGGCACATCGGGGATCAGGAAGCTTGGCAGCGCATCGGGCAGCTTGCCCATATCCCCCACCGTGCGCACCTCCCAACCGAAACCGATGGAGCAGGCCGTCAGGATCACGATGGCCACCAAGGGCGAGGGCACCGCCTTGGTAAAGCGTGGCAGGATATAGATAATGGCCAGCGCCAGCGCGATCACGACAAAGGTGAACATCGGCACCCTCGCAGGGTCCATTTCGGGAAGCTGCGCCATGAAAATCAGGATCGCCAGGGCGTTCACAAAACCGGTCATCACCGATTTCGAGACAAAGCGCATGACGAAGCTCACGCGGCTCACCCCGATCACGATCTGGATCACCCCCGCCAGCACGGTCGCGGCCAGCAGGTAGTCCAGAGAATGCTCGCGCACGAGACTGCCCATCAGAACGGCCGTCGCGGCCGTCGCGGCCGAAATCATGCCGGGACGTCCGCCCACGATGGCGGTGATCACCGCGATGGAAAAGCTGGCATATAGCCCCACTTTCGGGTCCACACCGGCAATGATGGAAAAGGCGATGGCTTCGGGAATGAGCGCAAGCGCCACAACAAGGCCCGACAGCACGTCTGCGCGCAAGCTGCCGACCCATGATTTGCGATAAGCATCAAGGTTCATGTCATATCCTGACCGTTTCGGCCCGCAATTTCAGGCAGGCGTCTCGGATTTGGGGTTTGTATTTAACGGGTTTCTCCGGCGGATCGGCGGCCGGAAGAGCCACCCGGGCATCTCACCCGGGTCCTGACGATTGCCCTTTGCATACGAAACCGTGACCAAAAGGGCAATCCGTCCGACACATTTTCCGCGCCCCATTGCTCCAAACCGTCCAACACGCTTAGGTATTTGGCAAAAGGAGATCACGTGTCGGTCACACCTGCTCATATCCTGCGTGTTTCGCTGAACTTTTCCCTTCAGCTTCTAGGGCGGCTTGCGGCCACGAATATCGGGCTGATCTCCGCCGGAGTGGCCTTCTATGCGATGCTAGCCATCTTCCCCGGCGTTTCGGCCACCATCGCGATCTGGACCGCCTTTGCCGACGCCAATACGATCCGGACCTATCTGGCCGTGGCCGATAATTTCATCCCGCCACAGGCGTGGAACCTGTTGTATTCGCAGATCCAGAGCTGGCTGATCTCGACCGATTCCACCATCGGCTGGGGCACGATCGCCTCGCTGGGCGTGACGCTTTTCTCCGCACGGGCAGGGGTCGGGGCACTGGTGCTGGGGCTGAATGTCATCCACGGCACCAAACCCCGCAACACGATCTGGAGCATCTTCTTTGCCTATTTCATGACCTTGGCGCTGGTGGCGGTCATGATCGGCGCATTGGCAACGATTGTCGCCGTGCCGGTTTTTCTCAACATCCTGCCCTTCCACAACACTCCCGCCCTGATCGCATTGACCAACCTCATGCTGTCATGGCTGCCTTGGGGGGCGATGTTTCTGCTGATGTTGACGGTGCTGGGGATCCTCTATCGTTACGGACCGCGCAAAATGGGCCGCCCGCGCGAGAAGATCTTCACCTTCGGGGCCGTGATCGCAACCCTCGTCTGGGGAGCAGCAAGCTTCGGACTAACTTTCTACCTGTCGCATTTTGCAAGCTACTCCAAGCTTTACGGCTCTATCGGCGCCGTGATCGCCCTTCTTCTATGGCTCTACCTGTCGGCCTTCGCCATTCTGTTCGGGGCCGCCTTCAATGCCGAATGGCGCAAGGAACGCACCGGCAGCACCAAGCCGCTGGATTGAAGAAGGGGCCCGAAGGCCCCTTGCTCAGTAGTCTTTCTCCAGGAACACCCCAAGCCCGCTATCTCCATCCGACCCGACCGTGCCTTTTGCGGTGATCGTCTTGGTCAGATCCAGATTGAGATTGATCTCGGTCTGCCCGGACGATCCAAGCTCGACATCGGTATAGATCTTGTCCGAGATATATTTGCCCGCCGTCACGGTGGCATTCCCGTCACTATCGGTGCCGACATCCAGATCATCCAGCCCCGTGCTATTGCGCAGCTTGGACATGATGCCGTTGTCATTGCGGCCCGCCAGCGTCGCCACCGCAGATGCCAGCTCTGCCGCTTGCAAAGCCGAGATATTGCTCAGCCCCTGCCCGAAGAGAAGCTGGGCCAGCACCTCTTCCTGCGGCAGTTCCGGCGAGGAGGTCACGCTGAGATCCGGCGCGGTCGCCTGCCCCGAGATACCAAGCGTGATGGCGTAATCGTTCTTGGTCGTCGTGGCCGAGAAATCGATATAGGGCGTAAACTCCCCCTGAAGCTGGATCGACCCCTGATCCAGCGTAAAGCGCTGGTTCAGCACATCCAGCCGCCCGCGCACCAGCTCGAAACTGCCGATTGGCACAACATCGGCCGTGGTGCCGGTGATCCGCAGCTGGCCGCCCAGCTCGGCATCAAGCCCGCGCCCGCGCACGAAAAGCTGGTTGGGCGCGGAAATGGTGATATCCAGCGGGAAGGCCACCGATGACCCGCCCGAGGTGCTCTCGCTCTCCGATTGCAGCACCCCTGCCCGCGCACGGGTCTGCCGCGAGGCCGCGCTTTCGGCGACATGGGTGATATCGGGGATGGACTCCACCCCGCCCAGTCCGGTCGAAGGCACGCGGATCTCGGTGTCCGACAGGCGCAACTTACCGGCGATCTTCGCCCCGCCCGTCAGCGCCCCGTTGATCCCCAGATCGCCCGAGATACGGGTATCATACAGATTGGGGTCCCGCAGCCGCGCACGGTCCAGCGCAATCGCCAGATCCGAGCTGTAAGGCGCGGTGAGCCTGATCGGACCAGTCACCTTGACCGTGCCGCCATCGCTGAAATTGGCGCTGGTCGTCAGATTGACCCGACCGCCGCCAAGCTGGGCGTTCACATTGATCGCCTCCAGCGCCAGCGAAAGGGTCGGCGCGCTAAAGCGCAGCCCCTGCCCCGTCACTTTGCCCGACACCGCGTTCAGCGCCAGCGGTCCGTTCAGCGCAAGGTCGAAATTCAGCGGCCCCTCGACAGAGCGCGGCGAGATGAACGCATTGGCCAGCGCCGATTGCGTCGCCCCTTTCACTGCCAGATTGGCCGTTTTGAAATCCGAAGCCAGCGTCCCCGACACTGTCGCATTGGTATTGCCCGGTCCGGTTGCGCTGATATTCACACCATAATGCTGACCGTTATCGGTGACATCGCCTTTCACCGTCAGCGGACCGGGGAAGCCCGGTGCCAGCAAAGCGGCATTGGCCAGACGTGCATTCAGGTCGATCTTGCGCGCCCCTGCGGTCACCGTGCCCTTGGCATCGGCACTCAGTTGCGGGTTCGACAGGGTGAATTTCTGTAGCTCGATATCATCGCCATTTTGCAAAACGGCCAGATCCAGCACAGAGTCCCCCGCCAGCAGCTTGTCGGCCTGCGACTGGCCCATCGCGACATTCTTGGCATTGGCCTTGAGCGTGATCAGGCGCCCTGCTGTCCCGTCGCTGACCGCCGCCTGCGCGGTGATCTTGCCGCGATAGGGCGCGCCCAGACCCGACAGATCGCTCTCGAGAGAGACATTGATCTCGCCCTGACCGCCCTTCAGCGCCCCTGCCCCCGTGGCTTTCAGATTGGGGTTAGAGATGTTGAAGGTATCCAGCGAGATATCGCCGTCCTTCTCCAGCGCGTTCAGGTCGATAACCGTCTTGCCTTGCAGGAACTTGTTCACCTGCGGCTGGCCCACGGCCACGCCGTTTCCGGTGGCATTCAGCACCACACGACGCCCCTCTTCGCCCTCGGTGTAATGCGCGTTCAGATCGACCGCGCCGCCATAGCCCGCCCCGAGAACGTTCAGGTTGGCCTTGGCCGTCGCCGTCACATCCGCATTGCCGGTGGCCAGCGCCCCCGAGGCCTTGGCACTCAGGGCTTTCGCATCCGCCGAGAAATTGCGCAGCACAAGGCCGTTTTCATCCCGTTTGGCGGATAGGACGATCTTCGATTGCCCTGCCAGCGCGGCATCCGCCTGCGGCTGCCCGATCGCGATATCCTGACCCGTCACATCCACATCGGCATCAAAAGCACCGCTCAGCACGGTAAAGCTGCCTTTGACCGTGCCCAGAACCGACCCCGAAAGATCGCGCCCCGAAACCTGCGCCAGACGTGCAAGATTATCATGGCGCACCTGCGCATCCGTGGTGATGGTCAGGCCGCCGGTCGGATCCTCAAAGGCCACGTCGCCCTGCAATGCGTAATCACGGCCAGCCACCTGCAAACCGCTCAGCTTGATCGGGCTGCCTTTGACCCAGTTGAAATCGGTCTGTCCGGTCAGCGTCGGCCCCACGGCCTCGGCCAGAGCGGCCTCGCCCATCGCGATGCCCTGCGTGTCAAAACTGACATGCCCCGCCACAGCCGGCTGGTCGGGATCTTGCGTAATGGTGCCCGTCCCGTCCAGATTGACCTTCTCAAGCGACAGTGTGGGGCTTTTGAGCGCATCGACCAGACCGGTCAGGGTCCAGTTATCGCCCGCCGCCGCGTCATAGCTGAGCTTCAGCGAGGCATCCTGCAATGTGGTATCGGCCCCCGTCACCGGCAGCACGACCGGCTCGCCGGTCTCCAGCCCCACATTCATATCCAGATCGAACCGTTCGGGCAGACCGCTTGCGGCCAGCGACATCGACCCTTTCACATCCACCGCCTGCGCATCCAGCGACAGCCGGTTGATATCGGTGCCGCCCTTCGCCTTGGACACCCCGTCCACTTCCAGCGCGATATTCTTGCCGAAAAAGTCGTGATAGGCGGGCTCCAGCATCGGGGTAATATCCCCCGCAAGCGTGGCCTTGAAGGTCTTGTCGGTGCCATCCTCGCCTTTGGTCTGGCCAAGGATCACCTTCCCCGTCAGGCGCTGCTGGCCATCGGTCGACAATGCCATATCGGCCAAGAAATCGCTCAGCGGCCCATCACCCGAGACAGCCAGCGTCACGGCAGGGGCCCCCGGAAGGCCCAGTTTCTTCGAGACCAGCCCGCCCTGACCTTCCTGCGTCAGCAGGTCCAGCGACAGGGTCTGGGTGTCATTGGCATAAGAGCCGTTCAGCGAGAACTGTCCCTGCACCTGATCGGTGCGGTCAATGGTCAGCTTGGCATCACCACTGCCTCCGGCCAGTTTCAGCGACCCGTTCACCTTGAAAGTCAGCGGCTCCCCCAGAATGGACTCGCCCAGCTTCACCTCGCCCACATCCAGCTTGTCGACATTGAGCGACAGGGGCAACTCGGGCAGCGAGAAGGGTTTGGCCTCGGCGTCGGGCACTTCCACCCCTTCCTGCGCGGCAGGAAGGCGGGTCAGTTCGATCGAGCTGGCCGAAAGCTCCTTGATGTCGATATTGCCGCGCAAAATTGCGGAGCGGTTCCAGGACAGGCCCGCATTGCGGATCACCAGCCACGGCCCCTGATCATCCGAAATCGTCAGGCTGTCAAAGGTCGCCCGCGAGGACAGCGCGCCCTTGAACCCGTCAAGACGGATGGTGCGCCCCTCGCCGGACAGCTTGTCCTCGATCAGACCGGTCAGATAGGACCGGTCGCGCTTGGATTCGTCGCTGGCCGCCGTATCGGTACCGGTGGTCTGGACGGTGGTACCATCCTCGGTCTGGGTCGTTGTGGTTTCCTGAGCGAAGCCCAGCATGGGCCATAGCGCCAAAAATGCGATTGCGAGTTTCGTCTTCATCAGAATGCCTGCCCCAATCCGACGTAAAGCTGCACGCCTTCGCCTGTATCGCCATCCACCGGTGCCGCGACATCCAGACGGATCGGGCCGATACCGGTTTTGTAACGCAGGCCGATCCCCGCGCCCGATTGCCAGTCGCCGGTGCCATCATCCCCGACCCAGCCCATGTCATAAAATGCCACCGCGCCGATACTCTCGGTGATGCCCGCGCGGAATTCCCCCGAGAAGCCCATGAATTCGGTGCCGCCGGTCTTGAGCGTGCCGTTTTCCAGCTTTTCGACGCCAAGCGACTGGTAAGGCTGACCGCGCACGGTGCCACCGCCGCCGGAATAGAAAAGATAATCCCGCGGTGTTTCCGCAAGAGACGCGCCAAGCACCGCCCCGTATTGCGCCCGCCCTGCCAGCACGAAACGGTCATCCGCACCAAAGCCGAAATACCCGCGCAGATCGCCCGTGGTCTGGATCCCCGTGCCGGTCGCACTGTTCAGCCCCACGAAAGGCCGCAGGCCGATCTTGGCATAATACCCTTTGGTCGCATCGGTCTCGCTGTTGCGTTTGTCCAGCGTCAGCGTGCCCGGAGCAGCGATCTCGCTGAAATAGGTATCGCCCACATCATCCGTCACCATCGACCAGCGATAGGCCAAGCCCAGTTCGCCGGTGATCTGCTCGTTGAAATAATGCGTCAGACCGCCGCCGATCTCGAAGGAATTCTCGTCGTAATCGTCGGTCGATTCCCGCGCCAGCGTGGTTTCGGCATAGGCAGAGGTATCCGCCGAGAAGGTGGCCGGACGGTCCATGCGCACGCCAAGACTGTAATCGGCCCCGCCATCCGAGCCGCCAATCCCCGACACTTCGGCATCCACGCGCAGCCTCTCCGCCCCGCCAAAAAGGTTACGGTGCAGCCAATAGCCCGAGAGCGTCAGACCATCGACCGTCTGGTATTCGACCCCTGCGCCCAGACGGCGGCGTTTTTCCTCGACCACGCCCAGCGTATAATCAAGGGAATCATCGGCATTCAGCTTGTCGGCCTCGGTCATGGTGATCGAGCTGAACACGCTGGCACGGCGCAGGCGGGTGCGCACCAGTTCCAGTTCGTCAGGGTCGAACACCTGCCCCTTGGGGAAGCCTGCAATGGCGCGAATCCGTTCTTCGCGCATACGCTTATAGCCCGAAATGGTGAGGTCCCCGAAGGTCACTTTCGGGCCGGGATCAAGCCGGATATCGGTGGCCAGCGTCTCGTTGCGATGATCGGCGGTGATCTTCTGGCTGGCCACATCGGCCTTGGCATGGCCCGCAGCCTCCCAGCCATCCACCGCCGTCTGCGCCGCCGAGCGGATGACACTGGTGCGCGCGGTCTGCCCCGCCCTGAAGCCATCGGGCAACTCGGTTTTTGGGGCCAAAGGCGCCACCTGCGCCTGCGAAAAGGTGAATTTCGGGCCAGGATCGACCGTGATCTGGATCGATGAAATCGTCGCGGGTGCGTCAAGCGGGGCGATACTTGCGGCTTCTTTGCCATTCACCAGAATGGAGATCGAAGGGGCATAATAGCCCTCGTCGTAAAGCGCGCCCAGAAGACGGGCGTAATCGGCACGGGCAGAGCCGAAAAGATCCTGCGCATCGGGCGCATCCTCTCCGGTCTTGGCCTCGGCACTGACCACCAAAGACGCGCTTTTCAGCGTTTCGGTCAGGTCCTTGTCCCCACCGGAAACCTGAAACTGTGCCATGTCCTGCGCAAATGCCGCACTTCCCCAAACGGAAAGCACTATCCCTGCCAGACCAATTTTCCTGCTGCGCACCTGATTGCCCCCAATCCGCATTATTTTCGGAAACAGTTGCAGCTATTGGCGGTTTTTTCCAGTGCAGCCGACACAATTTTGGGGGAAACTTGCCGAGATCGTCAAAAGTGATCCACTTGGCACACAGATCATCCCAAACTTTTGAAAATCCGGTCCTTATGCCCTGTCATATAGATCGAAAGCCAGCGCGAGAACCGTTCCGGATGGCGGGTCACCTCGGCGGCCAGATCATGCAGATCGACCCATTTCACCTGCGCCACTTCCCCGGGATCGGGGGCAAGCGCCAGATCGCGCGGCGCATCGGCCAGAAACACGTCCACGACCTCGTGCTCGATCAGGCCATTGCCCACATCGGCACGGTATTCCAGACGGTCGGCATGGCTGGGATACAGCCCCGTAATGCCCAACTCCTCGCGCATCCGGCGGATCGCGCAGTCATGCTGCGCCTCGTCCCAATGCGGATGGGTGCAGCAGCTATTGGCCCAAAGCCCCGCCGAATGGTATTTCCCTTCGGCCCGCTTCTGGATCAGCACATCACGGCCCGCCATGACGAATACCGACACGGCCTTGTGACGCAGCCCCAGACGATGTGCATCGAGCTTATCGACTGGGGTCAGCTCTTCGCCAATCCAGGCCGGAATAAGATCGGTCATCGCACACACCTCCATAGCGAACGCCGCCGCAAGATTTGCTTGCAGCGGCGTCATTTGTCACGGGGGCAGATCGTCACAGGGGGGCGTTGTACCAGCACGCGCCCCCTGCCCGAACGCGACATTGGTCCGAACGCTTAGTTCGCCACCTCGCCCGAGGCCGCCTGCACTTCGGCGCGGCGCGCCAGCTCGGCACGGTAGAGCTGCACGAAATCGACCATTTCCAGATTGAAGGGCGGGAAGCCGCCATCGCGGGTGACATCCGACACGATCCGGCGCACAAAGGGGAACAGCTGGCGCGGGCATTCGATCAGCAGGAAGGGATGCAGCTGGTCGGCGGGCACGCCCTCGATGTGGAAAATCCCGCCATATTCAAGCTCCAGCAGGTAAAGCGCGGTGTTGGTGGCCTTGTTGTTCGAGGTCACCTTGAACTTGCAGATCACCTCATACTGGTTATCCGCCTGACGCTTCTTGGCATCAAGGCTGACCTGCACCTGCATTTCGGGCTGCACATCCGCAGAGGTCAGACCTTTCTGCGCAACCATATTCTCGAAGGACATATCCCGCACGAATTGCGCAAGGATCTGCATCTTCAATGCCTGCTGGCCCTCATCAGCGCCCGGAGCGGTCGCGCCATTGGTTTCTTCGGTCATCTTGTTCTCCAAATCACTTTGACGAAATGTCTAGCACTGGCGTGCCGCTCTCTTCAATGCCGCGTCCAGCCGGAATTGCCCGGACGGGGCGGGTTTTCCGTATCAATTTCCTCAAATTCGCCGTCGATCACGCCCGGACCGTTTGCCGGACTGCGGCCCATACCCCGATTACGGCTGTCATAGCCCGCAGGGTCGTCAAAGCCCTGCGACGCCGCCCCGCCCATCTGGAAGCCCTGCACCCTGACACGCTTGGCAATCTGCCCCGTGACCCAGTCGCGCACGGCGGGGATCAGCAGCAGAAGACCGCAGGTATCGGTGAAAAACCCCGGCGTCAGCAAAAGCGCCCCCGCCAGCAGGATCAGCGCCCCATGCGCCAGCGGGCGTGAGGGATCATTCAGCTCGGCCATCGACCGCCGCAGCTCGGCCATCGCCTGCGCCCCCTGCGAGCGCACCAGAGAGGTGCCGATAATCGCCGTCAGCACCACAATCGCAAGCGTCGGCCACAGCCCGATCAGCCCGCCGACCTGAATGAACAGGCCGATTTCGATAATCGGAACCAGCAGAAAGGCCAGAAAGATCCACATGGGTTAGTCCTTGATCCAGTCTATAATATCGCACGCCAAATCCCTGATCTGCCGCTTTGATCACGGCATGGACTTGAACGACCTCGTGTCATACATATGTGCGCAGGAGCGAAATACCAAGTCGCCCACCAAAAGCCGTTCGCCCAAGGGACCCAGATGAACAACACAATCATCCAGCTTATCCTTCTTGCCGCCGTTGCGATCTTCTTGATCTTGCGGCTCAAAAGCGTCCTTGGAACCCGAGACGGCTTCGAACGTCCGCCACAGTCGCCCACCGCAGAGCCGGAGGCCGATCCCCAGAAATTCACGGTTATCGATGGCGGACCCGATCACGATATCATCGACCATGTGCCGGAAGGCTCCTCCTCGGCCAGCGCCTTGGCGGCGATGAAACGTCTCGAACCCAGCTTCGAGGTGGGCGGCTTCCTCAAGGGCGCACGTTCCGCCTACGAGATGATTCTCATGGCCTTCGAAAAGGGCGATCTGGACGAGGTCAGACCCTTCCTCTCGGCACAGGTCTATGACGCTTTCTCCGCCGCCATCGCGGATCGCAAAGCCCGTGGCCTGACCGTCGAGGCCGAATTCATGGGCCTGCGCGAGATGACCCTTGATGCCGCCACGATCGATGGCAGCAATGATGCCGAACTGACCGTGCGTTTCGTGGGCGAGCTGGTCTCGGTTTCGCGCGATGCACAGGGGAATGTGGTCGAGGGCGATCCGCGCATGCCGCGCAAACAGCGTGACATCTGGACCTTCGCCCGCAAAATGGGCGCCTCCGATCCGAACTGGCAGCTTGTGGCGACGGGCGGCTAAGGTGGCCCCCGCGACCATATATACGCGATGCGCCGCCGGAAGGGCGGCGTTTTGCATGGGGCTACGGCCAGAAGCACGGGGCCGGTGATGGGGCGCAAACGCAAACTGACCGAGGAAGAGCGCGAGCTTTGGAACCGTGTGGCACGCACCACGCGGCTTTTTCACGGCCGCCCCTCCGAACCGGTTTCCATGCCACCCGATGACACGCCCCCTGCCAAACCGTCTTCTCCCGTTCAGCCCCCCCTGCCCGAACGCACCAAACCCGATCTGCCGAAAGCCGATCTGGGCAAGCTGCGGCTGGGGGGCGCGACCCCGCGTGCGGGATGGTCGCATGTGCCGCCCCATTCCATCCCCGAGACACTCAAGGCCCAGCCGCTGCGTATGGATCACAAGGCCCATAAGGCGATGACCCGTGGCAAGCTGGTACCCGATGCCAAGATCGACCTGCATGGCATGACACAGGCCGAAGCCCATCCCGAACTGATCCGCTTCATCCTGCGCGCCCAAGATCACGGGCACCGGCTGGTGCTGGTGATCACCGGCAAGGGCAAGGTGGTCGAGGATTGGGACCCCATTCCCACCCGTCGCGGCGTGCTTCGCCATCAGGTGCCGCAATGGCTGCGCCTGCCCCCGCTTGGTCCCGTGGTGATGCAGGTCTCGCAGGCGCATCAGCGCCACGGGGGCGAAGGGGCCTATTATGTCTATCTGCGCAGGCTGCGTGGCTAACCGCCGCGCCCCTTGGCCCACCCTGTGAACGGCCCCATATCCGGCAGTCGCGCAGCAGCCTCCCATGCGTCCAGAGACAGCATCGTTTCGGGCGCCAGCATCACAAAAGAGGCAGGCCGGATTTCCCGCAGCAATTTTCGCGTCATTGCCTGCTGATAGTCCTGATAGCTTGCGGCAATCTCCAGAAAAGCGTTCGGGCCATGCAGCACCTGCGCTTCGAAATAGGGGATGGGCGAGGGCTGCTCGCCCTCGATCACCAGCGCATTCACCGTAATCCCCGACATATCGGTCGCGCCATAGGCGCTTCGGGGCGGAAAACCTGCGTTATTGACCCCATCGCCCGCGATGTCGATAATCTGCCGGACGCATGTCTCGGGCGCGCGCCTCAAGGTGATCACGGCCTGACCGAGCGCATAGCCCAAAGCGGTGGGATAGTTGCTGACAGGTCTTTCCCCTGCCCCGATCCGCTCGGCAGCGCCCAGAATGGTCGCGCGCCCGTCCACAAAAACCCACGGCAGCGTTTCAAAAGTCTGGTCGGTGCCGCTCCATTCAAAGGCAGTCAGCCAGATACCGCCCCGTTCCTCAATGGCGGCCACCACCCGAGGATCGGCCAAAGCCCGTGCCATACCCTGTTTTTGCAACGCATATTCATGGCTGTCGATCGAGGCGGAAATATCAAGCGCCAGCACCAGAGCCAGATCACAGCGCGCCTGCGCCGAAAGGGGCACCATCCCCAGCGCCAAACCAATGGCAACCATCCATCGTTGGAGTCCCATGCGCTCTCCCCTCGATTTCCGGCCTCCCTTGCGGGGCCTGACCGAAAGGGTCGGCAAAAATAGTTAACGCACCAATAAGATTTGCCCCTGTCCCCGCGCCCCTCGCGCAAACGGGGCATAAAAAGGGGCGCGAAACCCTGCTTCGCGCCCGCATTTTGTGCATATGTTACAGAACATACCGGCTGAGATCCGAGGATTTTGCCAAGGCCCCCACCTCTTTCTCGACAAAGGCCGCATCGATTTTCACCGTTTCGCCGCCACGATCGGGCGCGGTGAAGGACAGCTCCTCGAAGACCCGTTCCATCACGGTATACAAACGGCGCGCGCCGATATTCTCGACGGTGGCGTTTACCTCGGCGGCAATGCGGGCCAGTGCGGCAATTCCGTCTTCGGTAAACTCCACCACCACCTCTTCGGTGCCCATCAGCGCGGTATACTGGCGGGTCAGGGCGTTATCGGTTTCCGTCAGGATACGCATGAAATCGGCCTCGGTCAGCGCGCGCAGTTCCACGCGGATCGGCAGACGGCCCTGAAGCTCGGGCAAAAGGTCCGACGGCTTGGCAATATGGAAGGCCCCCGAGGCGATGAACAGGATATGGTCGGTTTTCACCGGACCATGCTTGGTCGACACGGTCGTGCCCTCGATCAGCGGCAGCAGGTCGCGCTGCACCCCCTCGCGCGAGACATCGCCGCCACGGGTCTCCTGCCGCGCACAGACCTTGTCGATCTCGTCGATAAAGACGATCCCGCCATGCTGCACGGCCTCCAGAGCCGCCGCCTTGACCTTTTCATCATCCAGAAGTTTGTCGGCCTCTTCGGCGATCAGAAGGTCATAGCTTTCCTTCACGGTCACCTTGCGGCGCTGCTTGCGGCCCGAACCGAAGGCCTTGAACAGATCCTGCAGCCCCTGCATCTGTTGCTCCATGCCGGGCTGGCCACCCATCATGCCAATCGGCATACCGCCGGTGGGATCGGAGACCTCGATCTCGATCTCCTTGTCATCCAGCATCCCGTCGCGCAGCTTCTTGCGGAACATCTCGCGGGTCGACTCGCGGGCATCCGCTCCGGCAATCGCCTCGATCACGCGCTCTTCGGCAGCACTATGCGCGCGGGCCTTGACCTCTTCGCGCATATGCTCGCGGGTCTCGACCAAGGCCACATCGGTCAGGTCGCGGATGATCTGTTCCACATCGCGGCCCACATAGCCCACTTCGGTGAACTTGGTGGCCTCGACCTTCAGAAACGGTGCCTTCGCCAGCTTTGCCAGACGGCGCGAGATTTCCGTTTTACCGACGCCGGTCGGACCAATCATCAGGATATTCTTGGGATAGACCTCGTCTTTCAGGTCATCGGACAGCTTCTGGCGACGCCAGCGGTTGCGCAGCGCCACGGCCACGGCCTTCTTGGCCTCGGACTGGCCGATGATAAAGCGGTCAAGCTCGGATACGATTTCACGCGGGGTGAGATTGGTCATGGATTACTCCGTTTTATAGGGCGGCAGATGCGCTTTTCCGGGGAAGTCGGGCAAGGCGCGCATCAGCGCGATGCGCAGGTCCGTCCAGAACGCGCCAAGCGCGGTCAGCACAATGCCGGTGAAGAAGAGAACCGTGGCAGAGACCTCGAACCAGCTACGGGTCGGGGTTTCGGCATCGGTCAGCCAGCTGACCAGAAAGATCAGATAGCCGATGCCCACGGTCAGGAAAGAACGACGGTCGATGACCAGCGCCAGCATGGCGATCAACCCCAAAGACAGGCCCAGAAGCGCGTAGCCCAGACCCGGCCCCATACCGATAAAGGTCATCGCCAAGGTATTGACCAGCGCAGGGGCGGCACATAGATGCAGCCAGAACCCGCTGGCCGAGGCCCGCCCCATACGATAGGGGTCGCGCGTGTCAAACCACATCCCCCCTGCAAAGGCCACCAGCCCGAAGATCAGCGTGCCCAGAGCAAGGGTCGAATTGCGCAGATCCATCGTCTCGTTGAAGCTGGTGAAGGGCGCCGTGAACAGGTCATTGGTCGAGCCGAAGATCACAAAGCACCCCGCCAGCCCGCAAAGCGCGATCAGCACCATCGTGAAGGGCAACCGGAAGCGGCAATACCACGCAACCAGTGCCCCCGCCATCAGCACCGCCAATGTCAGAACCACCGCTTTAGGGCTGGATTGCAGGTCATAGACATGGCCCAAAGCCCAGATCATCGGCGGCATCACCGAAGCCCCATAGGTCAGCACCAAGAGGATCGAGGGCAGCACCATCCGCCGTCTGCGGGTAAAATACTCCGCCAGACACCAGGCGATCACCGCCCAGACGGCATAGATGGCCACCACGCCCGTGGCGAAGACCGTCTGCGGGTCGGGCAACAGCACCCCTGCGGTCAGGGTCAGCCCGAAGGCCCCCGCAATCAGGATGCCCAAGCCCACCGTGACGAAAATCTCGGCAAAACCGCGAAACAGCTCGAAAGGCTCGTCTTCGGCGGCGCGGTGGCTGGCCCGTGCCGCCGCCAGCGCCTGCACCGAGGCCGCCTGTGCCTCGGTCAGATGGCCCGCAGCAACAGCCGCGCGCAGATCGGCCTGTGTCAGATCAGCCAATCGTTTCCACCGTCACATTGCCATTGGTATAGACGCAGATATCGGCGGCAATCGCCATTGCACGACGCGCCACTGTTTCGGCATCCAGATCGGTCTCGATCAAGCCGCGGGCCGCCGCCAGCGCATAGTTCCCGCCCGACCCGATGGCCGCAATGTCATGTTCGGGCTCAAGCACATCGCCCGCGCCCGTGATGACAAACAGATCGGTGCCGTCGGTCACGATCAACATGGCCTCGAGGTTCTTCAGATATTTATCCGTGCGCCAGTCCTTGGCGAGTTCGACACAGGCGCGCGCCAGCTGACCGGGGGCCGCCTCCAGCTTGATCTCCAGCCGCTCGAGCAGGGTGAACGCATCGGCGGTAGAGCCCGCAAAGCCCGCCACCACATCATGCCCACCGGGGCTGAGCCTGCGCACCTTGCGCGCCGTGCCCTTGATCACTGTCTGGCCAAGGCTGACCTGCCCGTCACCTGCCACCACAACCTTACCGCCTTTACGCACACCGATAATCGTGGTGCCGTGCCAGCCCGGGAATTTATCTTCCGACATATAGACCTCCGTTTGACCCTGATATGTAGGCGCAGGATTCCGCTTGCAACCCTGCCTTCGCTCTTGCCGAAACGGATAAGCGGTGGAAAGCTGCCGAAATGAGCCAGCCGCATCTTACACTTTACCTTGATCCCCCTGCCCTTGCCCGCCTGAAAGCGGGGCAGCACAATTTTTTCCAGCGTGTCACCGGCGCGATGGAATCAGTGGGGTGGACGGTCTCGGCGGAGGAAAGCACGCTGAATGCCCGCTTCGAAGCCCCCGAAAAGCGGGGCTATGCGCTTTATCATATGGAAGAGCCGACCCATGACAGGGCGCTGACCTGCCGCCGCAGCTATACCGGCGCCTATTGGCATGTCGAGGCGCAGGCCGCGCGCTGGGAATGGCCGGTGGCCCATGCCAGATTTCCCCTGCGCCAGATCGACGGCCCCGAAGCCAAGCATTTCTATCGGGCGCTGCGCGAACGTGTTCTGGGCAATGCCCGCGTCACCGACGAAGGGTTCGCCCTGATGCCGCTGCAAGGACGGTTGAGCGAACATCGCAGTTTCCAGTCGATGAGCCCGCTGGAGATGATCGAGACGGTGATGGTGCGCGTCACACAGCCAGTGATCGCAACGCTGCATCCGAACGAGGACTACACCCCCCTGGAGCGGCAGACACTGGTGGCGCTGGCCAATCGCTACCCGCATTTCCGTGTGCAGGAGGGGGGCACGCCCGAACTCCTGCGCCGTTGCTCCTATGTGATCACACAGAATTCCTCTGTCGCCTTCGACGGCTATATCCTGCGTAAACCGGCATTGCTTTTTGCGCAGATCGACTTTCACCATATCGCGGGGTCGGTGCCGCATATGGGCTTGGATGCCGCGTTGGAAATGCTGCAAAAACGGCAGAATTTCGCCAAATATCTTACATGGTTCCTGCGCGATCAGGCGCTGAATGCCGGACGACCGGAGTTTGAAACCCGTCTGCTGACCCATCTGCGGGAAAAGGGCTGGCCCGTACCCTCCATTGCCACGGCCTGACACGCGTCCTCTTGCCCCGAAGACGCAAAACTGGAAACATCGCCCGATCACCGCCACAGCCGCGTGGCACAATGGCCGCAAAGGGGCTTCGCCGATGGTCTTCTTTCCCGTTCGCCAGATCGAGATCGACCCTTTCAGCCTGACCCTTATGCCGATGCAGCAAGAGCATCTCGGGGCGCTGCATGGCCTGTCCGTTGCGCTTGGATGGCCCCATCGACATGCGGATTGGGCGGCCAATCTGGATAGCGGCACCGGCATCGTGGCGGTGGACGAGGCAGGTCGGGTGCATGGCTCGGCCATGACCTTTTCCTATCACAGGGATCTCAGCGCCATCGGTATGGTGATCGCCCATCCCAAACTCGCCCGCACAGCGCTGTTCCGGACCCTTGCGACCGAGGCACTGGAGCAGAGCACGGGGGCCGCTTTCCTGAATGCCTGTCAGCAAGACGTGTCTTTTTATCGCGATCTCGGGGTGCGTTCTGCGGCACCTGTTTTTAGATATGAGGGCTTTCTGCCTTGCGGATTTTCCCTTGCGCGCAATGTCCGGCCCTTCCGCCCGCAAGACCGCCCGCGCCTCCATCAGCTTGATCAAAGCGGCTATTGTGCCGACAGATCCCGACTGGTTGCCACCCTTCTGGAACAGTCCGAAACCTATGTGATCGAGACATGCGGCCATGTCACAGGGTTTGCGATGCGCCGCCGTTTCGGTCGGGGGCATGTGATCGGGCCGGTCATTGCCGCCAACGAGACCGACGCCCTCAGCCTGACCACCTCGCTTATGGCGGGGCTGGCGGGGCAGTTCCTCCGGCTTGACACCCGCCAGACCGAAGGAAGCTTCGTCGGGTTTCTCGCGGCTCTGGGCTTCCGCGCCCGTCCGGATGTCACCACAATGACCACCACCAACCTGACCTTCAGCCCCGAAATCTATGCGATTTCCGGCCATTCTACGGGCTGAGCCACCCACCATAGCAAAAAGGCGCCCCGAAAGACGCCTTTTCAAGCCTGACGGCCCCGTTTCAAACCCTAAGGGCCGTCTCCCTCAGCCGCGATCAGATCGCGCTGTTGATCCAGTTTTGCAGGGCCGCTTTCGGAGCCGCACCGATTTTATTCGAAACGACCTCGCCATCCTTGAACAGGAACAGCGCCGGAATACCGCGCACGCCAAGCGATGCGGGGCTTTCGGGGTTTTCGTCGACATTGACCTTTACGATCTTGACCTTACCGGCCATCTCGCCCGCGATCTCTTCCAGAGCGGGGCCGATCTGACGGCAGGGGCCACACCATTCGGCCCAGAAATCAACAACGACGGGAACGTCGGATTGGCGGACTTCGGCATCGAAGGTTGCGTCGGTAACAGCGACAGTTGCCATGGGATTTCTCCTGAATACTAAGTTGATGAGAACCTATGTATGCGACCCCGCCCCGTCAAGATGCAGGGTCACTGCACAAAGCCGCATCCATCTGTGCATCAGTCAGCCAATCGATCCGTGCCTTTGCCGTCCATAACAGCCCGCAGTCGATCGCGCGGTCAGGGTAGATCTGGCGCAGCATCTCGCGGTAGGCGGCCAGCTGGCGCACCAGACCCAGCGGTGTTTGCGCCACATCCTCGGGCACGATCTGGTTGGATTTGTAATCCAGCACCCGCACACGGTCCGGCCCGACCAGCAGCCGGTCGATGATCCCATGCATCAGCTCGCCATTCATCCGCGCGGTCAGTTCCACCTCGGCCAAAGCCTCGGGCGCCAGGAAGGGCTGCATCTCGGGGGCGCGCAGCACCGCCCGCGCCTCGGACAGAAGCGCAGGAAGCTCATGCTCGAAGGCGGCATCCTCGCCGGTCAACAGCAGATCGCGCGCCCAATCCTCCCAGTCGTCCTCGGGCCAGTTGGGCAGATGTTCCAGCAAAAGGTGGATCTGCCGCCCGCGCCGCTTGGCGGCCTCTTCATCGAAGACACCGGGCAAATCCCCCGCCAGAGCCTTCGCCCCACCCAGATCCGAAGGCGTCAGCACGCGCTTGGGCCGCTCGGGGCGCAAGGCAGGCACCTGCGCCCAATCGGGCAAAGCGGGATAGGTATCGACCACCCTGCCCGCCTTGAACCCGTTTTCCGGCCAGTCGCCATGCTGCACACGGCGGATCTCGCCCAAGGCTTGCAACTCGGGCGACAGCCCCGTGGCAGGCCGGTCACCTGCCTGCAAAAGACCGTTGGAAATCATCGAATACCAGCTGTCATCGCCCTCTCCGACCTTCCCCTGAGCGCCCACAATCAGCCATTTCTCGGCCCGTGTCATCGCCACATACAGCAGCCGCATCCTCTCTTCGGTCTGGCGCGCGACATTGGCCGCCTGCGCATCCGCCTCTTCCGGCGGGCGGTCGGCCGAGGGCGCGGCCCAAGCCGCCGTGCCATCCTCAAGCCGGTAGATATTCAACGGACGCGCCTTGATATGCGGCTTGCCGGTATCGGGCAGGATAACCACCGGCGCCTCAAGCCCCTTGGACCCATGCACCGTCATCACCCGAATGGACCGCCCCGCGCCCTCAAGCTGGCGCTTCACCTCGACATCATCGGCATCCAGCCACACAAGGAACCCCGTCAGGCTGGGCACCTCGGCGCGTTCAAAGGCCAGCGCCTGCGAGATCAGCTCGTCGATGCCATCCTCGGCCTCGACCCCGAGCCGCGCAATCAGCTTCTCGCGCCCGCCGTGGCGGGTCAGCAGCCGTTCGATCAGATCATGCGGACGCAGGAAATCGGCCTGATCGCGCAGATCCTGCAGGATTTTAAGCGTTTCGGGGTGGCTTTCGGATTTACGCAGGGCTTCCCACAGATATCCCTTCCGTGGTTGGGCCAGCGTGTAAAGATCCTGCTCGCTCCAACCGAAAAGCGGCGATTTCAGCGCCTCGGCCAGCGCCAGATCATCTTCCGCCGTCGCCAGAAACGCCAAGGTCGAGCGGATATCCTTCACCGCCAGTTCAGCCCCCAGCTTCAGCCGGTCCGCGCCCGCAATCGCCAGTCCGGCAGCCTTGCACGAGCGGATAATCTCGGAAAACAGCGCCCCGCGCCGCTGCACCAGAATGAGGATATCGCCCTCATGCAGCGGGCGGCTGTCCGCGCCATCGGGCAGGCGCACGCCTTGGTCGATCATCGCGCGGATCTCGGCGGCGACAGTGCGCGCCAGAACCACGGTCGGGTCGGTATCGGTCAGGAGGTCAACGGGGTTGTCCCATGCCTCTTCTTGCTCGGTTTCGGCCTTTTCGACCAGCGGCCACAGATCTACCCGACCGGGCATTTTATCAAAGAAAGCAATATGTTCAGGCGCACCGCCCAAGCCCTCATTGGCCTCGCCCGAGAAGGTCATATCGGTCAGCCCCAGCACCGCCCGAGACGAGCGGAAACTATGCAAAAGCTGCGCCTCCTGCAGGGGCCGCCCGACGGCTGCGAATTTGGCCGAGAAATGCCGCTGCATCGCCTCAAAGGCCCGCAGATCGGCGCCTTGGAAGGAATAGATCGACTGTTTGCGGTCGCCCACCACAAAGATCGTGCGGGTCTCGTCGCGCGCGCCCTCGCCTGCGGTAAACTCATCGGCCAGACGCTCGATCACGCGCCACTGGCTGGGCGAGGTATCCTGCGCCTCATCCACCAGAATATGGTCGATCCCGCCATCCAGCCGGAACAGCACCCATTGCGCCATGGTGCTATCCGACAAAAGCCGCCCCGCCCGTTCGATCAGATCGTCGAAATCCAGCCAGCCGCGTGCCGCCTTTGCGGCCTCAAGCTTCGGCAAGAAGACCCGCGCGAAATTCTGCAAAGCCTCCGTACGGTCGGCAGCCTGCAACCCAAGCCGCATCGGGCGGGCCTGTTCGACCCGCTCCATCAGCTCGTTGAACGGATCCATCAAAGCGCCTGCGGCCTTCTGCGTGGCCTTTGTGGGCAGCGAGCCGATCTTGGCGCTAAAGGGCACTTTGGCCGATGCGCCCGTCAGGCAAACATCCTCCAGAATGGCCAGTGCGCTGAGGTCCGCCCCCGAGATCAGCCCCAGCTTCAGCGCGTTCTTGGCATCACTCGAAGAGCCTTTGGCCATGACCGCCACCATATCGCGCAGGATCTTCAGGTCATGCGTGTCAAAGACCTCATCCACCAGCGCTTGCCCGTCAAATCCGGCTGGCAAACCGTAAAGCGCCAAGATCTGGTCGCGGGTCAGATCCTGTGCAAAACCGTCCTTATTGCCCGCGATATTGGCCAGTAGCCCGCCCAGATCATCGGTTGAATAATACCGAACCAAGCCGTCCAGCACGGGGCAGTCCTCGCCCGTGGCAATATCCTCCAAAATCGCCTGACGCAGCAGATCACCCGAGCGGTCATCCATTTCGGAAAACCCATGCGGCACGCCAGCCTCCAGCGGAAACCGCCGCAGAAGCGCCGCACAGAAGGAGTGGATCGTCTGGATCTTCAACCCGCCTGGCGTCTCGATCGCCTTGGCAAAGAGCCGCCGCGCTTCGGCCAGACGGTCGGCGTCGATGGTGATTTCCTCACCCAGATCAAGCAATTGCTGACGCAGAGCCGCATCCGACAGCATCGCCCATTCGCCCAGACGTTTCAGAAGACGGTTCTGCATCTCGGTCGCGGCGGCCTTGGTGTAAGTCAGGCACAGCACCTTCTGCGGCTCGGTCCCGTTCAGCAACAGCCGCGCCACGCGGTCGGTCAGAACCCGCGTCTTACCCGAGCCAGCATTGGCCGACAGCCATGTCGAGGCCGTCGGAGAGGCCGCGCGAATCTGGCGGATCGTCGCATCATTGGGGGCGTTCATGTCAGATCCTCCCCATCGGGTGTCTCGCTCAGCTCCCATTCGCCATAACGCGAAAGCTGGTCATAATCGCTGCGGTCCTGCGCCCCATGCATCGCCCGACGGGCGGTAAAGCCTTGGGCGGGCTTCATATAGGTCGCCACCAGCTTGCAGAATTTGGCCCAGGCCTCTTCCGCCGTCTCGGTCTGGGTCTCGCCGCCGCGGGGCTTGAATTCGACGGTCGTGGTGTGATGGGCCGTCTCGCCCTCGCCGCCCAGACGGATATAGGTCATGCCCTCGACCTCGCGCGGGCCGATCTGCTTGAAGGCGCCACGGGTGACCATCGCGGCCTCTAAAAGCATCTGCTTGTCAAAGTGGATCATCTCGCCCGCCGAGGGCGGAGAGCCTGATTTATAATCATAAATCCGGCTCAGCCCGTTTTCCAGAATATCGATCCGGTCAGGTTTGGCGGTCAGCTTGAAGTCCAGATCGGGCAAGGGCAGACCGGTCTTTTCCTCGATAATCGCAGGCGTGCCCAGCTTCGCCCGCGCGGCTTCGTCCACGGCAAAGCGCCGCGCGATCTTGGTGATCCGCGCCAGCCAGAGCCGCTGCACCGAGGGCCATGGCACCTCCTCGCGCAGGACATCCTCGGCAATCGCGATCAGCCGCGCCTCGCCCAAGGCGGGGTCTTCATCCTCGGGGCGCTGGCGCACGAAACGCTCGACGATCTCATGCAGCACATTGCCGCGCAAAAGCGGGTCCGGTTCGGGCCGCAAAGGGTTCAACGGATAGAGTTTCAGCACCTTGCGGGCGTAAATCGCGTAAGGGTCGCGGATCAGCGTCTTGACCTGCGTGACCGACAGATCCTTCGGGCGCGCCTCGACCGGAGGACGCGGCGAAGGGCGACGCGCGGGCTTGGTCTCGCCCTGCGGACGGTCAAGGCTCGACGCCAGTCCCAGCCATTTCGCGCCGCGCTCGCGCATCTTGGCCAGCGCCTCGGGGCCGCGTTTGTCGGGCAGACCGGACATCAGGTTCACCATCCGATTCACCCAGCGCGAGGGGACGGTCTCGGCCTCGGCATCGCGCCGCGCACGGGTCAGAACGACACGCGGCGCGCCCACCGCCTGCTGGAAGTCATGCGCCGAAAGCCCCGTCTGACGCTCGGGCAGCAAAAGCCCCGCCTGAAGCCGCATCTGCCGCGACAACCAAGGGTCGGGATCGGGCGCCTCGGGCCATGAGCCTTCGTTCAGCCCCGCCAGAATCACCAGCTCGGCCCCCTGCACCCGTGCCTCAAGCGCCCCGAAAATGGTGATGTCGCGATGGGCCGCCAGCCCCGCCCGCGTCATTGAGCCCTGCAGCAAATGATTGACCAGATCGGCATAGGACGCGCGGGTATAGGCGCCGCCATGCACAGCCTCGCGGGCCAGTTCGGAAAAGACGCGGAAGGCCTCGCGCCCGCCATCTTGCAACCAAAGCTCGCTGGCCTCGACCGTGCCATCCGGCCCCGTCGCCAGATGCGCCGCAAGCGCCAGATGATGGGTCACACATTCGCCCAAGGGCATCTCGTAAGGCGCCTCCAGCAAAGGGAAAAACGCGCCCAGCCAATTGGCCCAGGTCAGCTTGTCCAGATAATCGGGCTTGTCATCATAGCGTTTCGCCCAAGCCACCAAAGCCGCGTGGTCGGGAAAAGCAGGGCCCCTTTTGCGCAGATCCAGTTCCAGCTCTCGGGTATAGCGCAGATGGGTGCCGCGCATGGTCGAGCCCGTCGCGGTCAGCGGATGCTTCAGCAAAATCAGCAGCCCGTCCAGCGTCAGAGCCTCGCCGCGCATCGCCGCCAGATGGCGCAACAGCCGCCCCGGAGCCGTCTGTTGCAGCGGTTGCCCCGCCGAATCGTCAGGGATGATCCCCCAGCGGTCCAGCGCCACCGCCACCCGCCGCGTCAGCATACGATCCGGCGTGATCAGCGCGGTCGAGGTGCCGTTTTCCGCCGCCTCCCGCAGGATCAGCGCGATAGCATTGGCCTCGGCGCGGGGGTCTCGGGCCTCGATCAGGGTCAGGTCTTCGCAGGCCGCAACCAGATCCGGCAGATGCGCGCCCTCCTGCATCCATTGGTCAGTCACAGGGGCGGGCCTGAGGGCCAGCGAAATCAGCGCGTTACGTTCGGGCGAAGGTTCCGGGCGGTGATGCCAGCGGGTCACATCGGCGGGCGTGGCCTCAAGCGCATCCAGCATCGCGCGATACCGGTATTGCGGGTGATCCTCGATCGGAAATGTGCCGGATTTCAGGCTGTTCCACGCATGCGCCGGCATGGAGAAATCGAAGCCCGGCAGCACAAGCGCCCCCTGCGGCAACCGCGCCACCGCCTGCATGAACAGCCCTGTCGCCCCGCGTGACCCCGTCGACCCCGCCACAATAATCGGGTCCGTCGGCCCCGCCTCGGCCCAATCCGCGATGATCTGTTCGACCACCCGACGCTGGCGGGCCTCGGCATCGGGGGTGGCATCTGCCTCGAAGTATCGCGCGACAATCCGAATGAAATCAAGGCTTAAGCGCCAGTGCTGCGCATGGGTATCGGCAATCTCCAGCGCCTCGAGGTCATCGGGGGTGACGCCTTCGCTTTGCATCTCAGCCATCAAAGTCGCCAGACTATCGGCCAGCCCGAAGATCCCATGCCCCGCCTCGAACCCCGGAAGCCGGTCAACCAGCCCCGCCACCAACTGCGCCAGTTCCAACCGCCGCCGCAAAGCAGGTTCGGCAGGCGGAAGCCCCCGCACCGGCGCCCGCCCGAGGTCGGTCACCAGCTTCAGTTGCGGCAGAAACCGCGCGCCATGCAGGTCAAATTCCTCGCGCACACGCCGCAGCATCCGCCCCGAGTTCAGATAAAGCCGCACCCGCGCCATCGCCTCGGGGGGCTGGTCCTGCATCCGCGCAATCAGCCCCGCAACCAGCTCGCGCGGGAAATCCACCCCGCAGGGCAGAGCGTAAATGCCCCGTTCAATCATCGCCGTGATCCAGAAGCGCCTCGGCCAGCGGAATGCTTTCGGGACGCCCGACATCACACCAGCCGCCGTCGTGGATGACCCCGTAAACCCTGCCCTTAGTTAGAAGACGGTCCCATAAGAGGTTCAACGAAAACGCCCCTTCTGGAATATCTGAAAGTTCAGCAGGATCGATAAGCTGTGCACCTGTATAGACAAATCCCGGGCCACGCGACAGGCGCCCCTCTGACAGAGTGAAATCTCCCGCGCCCTTGTGACCCGTCGCGCGTTCAGGCGGAACCAGCATCAACAGCGCCGACATCTTCGCCGGATCCCAAGCCGCCCGCAGCGCGGCCAAAGGATTCGGCCCCGTCCAGATCGCATCCGTATTCAACGTAAAGACCGGCCCCTGCCCCAGAAGCGGCAGCGCCTTGCGCAGCCCGCCGCCGGTCTCCAGAATCTCATCCGTCTCATCCGAAATCTCGACAGAGCGCCCCGCCAGATGCTCGACGATCTGATCACCCCGATAATGGATATTGGCGACGACCTTCGAAATCCCTGCCTCTTCAACAAGTTCCAGCGCATGATCCAGCAGGGGGCGGCCTGCCACCTCGACCAGAGGCTTGGGGCGATCCGCTGTCAGCGCACCCATCCGAGTGCCGAAACCGGCAGCAAACAGCATCAGGCTATCGGGCGTGTCGCACATTGGAGGCGTATCTCCTCAATCAGGGGGGCGTCGGGGGCGGGCATGGTCCGCAGAACCTCGTCGCGCAGTTCAGACAGGGCCGGATGGGTCAGATTGTGCTGCAGATGCGCCCAGACGCGCGGCATAAATTCCAGATAGCGCGGCTTTCCTGCTCCAAGGCAAAGCCGGACAAAAATGCCCAGAATACGCAAAGCGCGCTGCGCGCCCAGACAGGCATAGATGGCAGAAAATACGTCCGCATTTTGTGCTGTCTTCCGGCAGTAAAATGCAATCTGCGCCGCTTCGGTCTCTCGCGAGACCTCCCGCCGCGCATCCTGTAAAGCCGAGACCAGATCATAGGCCGGATGGGCCAGAACGGCGTCCTGATAATCCAGCAGCCCCAGCCGCGCGACCCCTTCACGCTCCGCCAGAAGCAGCGCATTTTCGGCATGGAAATCGCGCAGGGACACAACGCGCTGCCCGTCATCCACCCGCGCGAAAGCCCGCCGGACGGCGGTGGACAGCTCGGGCCGAGCGGCACAGGGATACCATTCTTCGGTCAGCGCGGTCAGATCGGCCAATCCTTTGGCATCCAGCTCTGCCAACCCCTCCGGCGGAGCACAATCGCGCAGACCGACCAGCACCTCGGTAATCAGACCGTACAGCTCGGCCTCGCGCGCGGGATCTTGCGCCACAAGCCGGGCGATCAGGTCATCCCCCAGATCTTCCAGCAGCAAAAGCCCCTGCGAAAGATCCTGCGCGTAGATTTGCGGAACAGAAAAGCCCTGGCTCGCCAACCAGTTGGTCATGTGGAGAAAACGGTCAAGCTCCTCTCCCGGGCAGGTAAGCATCAAGACCGCAGGCGGCGTTCCCGTGATACGTTCATAGCGGCGCGCGGAGGCATCTCCGGCAAGCGGCAGGCGCTTGCCCTCCGCCCAGCCAGCCCGTTCCAAAAAGGCGTCGACCCTATCCATCACAACGCCTCCAACATCTCGGGCAGACGTGCGGCCCACGCGGCATCGCCCGAAAACACCACCTGACGCGACGCGCCCTCTTCGGTCAGGGAAAACGCCAGCGTCAGGGCCGAAGCCGGAGCCAGATCCCCCAGACGGTCAGGCCATTCCACCAGACAGATCGCTTCCTGAAAGGCCTCGTCCAGCCCGAGTTCCAGCACATCATCAGGGTGGGACAGGCGATAAAGATCGCTATGCCAGATTTCCGGATCCGCCTCATAGACCTGCACAAGCGTAAAGGTCGGGGATGGCACATCCTCATATAACCCAAGCATCTCGAGACGATGCTGGATCAGGGCCCGCGAAAAATGGGTTTTGCCGGCACCGATCTGCCCGTCCAGCAACAGCACATCGCCCGCCTTGAGAAAGGGGGCGATGGTCCGGCCAAGCCGGGCAGTGGCATCGGGGTCGACAAGAGGAAGGGTCAGGATATCTGCGCTCATGGCGCCCGTTCTACCCTGCCTGCCTGCCCGTGCAAAGGATCATTGCGCGGCAATCTTGCGCAAAGGTTCCAATGTCGAGAGCGCCTCTTTTTCTGCAAAGCTGGCCATCAGCGCCCCTCCGGCCAGCGGCACGAACCTACACCCCACCACGCGCCCGTCGCGCAGGGTCACCTCGCCTGCCAGAGGTTCGCGCTCGGCCATTGCCCCCAGACGCAAGCGGGCGCGGCTCCATATCTCGGTCGGAACACAGGCTTCGGCCCAAGACCGCAGAGAGTCATGCAGCGACATGCCAGCGGATTGCACCGGCCAGAGCGCCCGATAGGCGGCATTGGCGCTGGTCAGCTCGCCCGAGGGCAGGAAAACGGCGACAGCCTCGGAGATATTGTCCAGCACAGAGCGGTCCAGATCCCGCTCGGAACGGAATTTGCGGGTCAGGGTCATCTCCGAGGTGATATCCTCGAACAGGAAAGCAATGGCCCCGTCAGGATGCGGACGACCGGTGACACGGTAGGTCTGGCCATTGGGCAGGTTCCACGTCTCCGAATGATAGCCCGCTGCCGCCTGCTTTTCTAGCGTGGTCATCTGCTCGCGCCAGCTGCGGTAATCCTTTGGCTCTGCCATCATGCGGGTCTCGCGCAGACGATCCAGAAACGCGTAAAGTGTGGGACGTTTGGACAGGAAATCCACACCAAGCGCCGTCAGATCGCTCAGCGCAGGGTTGAATAGCTGCAACTGGCGTTGGCGATTGAAGATCGCCAGACCGATCGGCAGGTCGGCAAAGGTTTTGGTCAGGGTCTGCACGAAATCACGCAGAGCCTTTTCCGCATAGACCGTCGCGTCGGCAGATTGCGCGAAATGCATCCAGTTATCGCCCAGACGGTAGCTGTAGCAATCGAACCAGGTATCAATGCCATCCTCGTCCTGCAGCATCAGCCGACGCGGCGCATATTCGGTCTGTTCGCGCTCGAACTGGAAAATCTGCGGCAAGGGCCAACTGAGCGTGACCTCTTCCTCTTCAAAGGTGCCGGCCCGCAGCAGATAGGCGCGGTTCGCCCAGATCGTTTCGCCTGCCGCGCTCTCCTGCCACACCAGCGATGGCGACAGATCCAGCGCATGGCGCAGGTTCTCCAGCTCGTCCTCGAGCGCGCGCTGGGAGAGACCATCGACCAAAAGCCCCTGCCCTTCGGCTTCGGGATCAATCAGGGTCACGCGGGTCAGGCCATTCACATCCTCGGCCAGCAAGCGCAGCGGTGCCCCGCCATTGGGTCCGGGAAAGCCGGTGAGTTCAAGCCGCCCCACCGTCCGCAGATCGGCAAGGCTTTCGCGCACGGTTTCGAAACGCGGCATCAGAAACGCAACCAGACGCCCCCAGTCGCTAGAGGCAAGCGGCGAGGCTTCAAGCAGGGTCCGCGCAGGCGCGGTCGCGTCGATCAGCTCTTCATCATCAAACAGAAGAACCGTCTGCTCGATCATGGGCTGAAGCGCGCGAGCGTCCTTCTTGCGCAAGCTGCGCTGCAGTCGGGTCAGCACCAAAATCGCCACGACCGCCGCAACGGTTGATGCAATCGCAACCAGACCCGTGATGACCAAAACCTCTGACATATCCATGCCCCATGCCACAAACTTAAGTCAAAGATGCAACACAATGGTTAATGCGCCGTTAAGCTTAACAATTCCTTTTCGATCAGCTCTCTATCGGCACATTCTCCCCCAGAGCCTCGCGCTCGGGAGCCAGCAGCCGCTCGATCGGCCAAGCTAGCTCGACAATCGCCCCCGAACGCTCGGGCTTGCGATCTGCGGGCACAAAGGGGGTTGTTCCATTGCGAAAGGTGATCCGCGCGCCAGTGCGTTCCAACAGCGTTTTGGCGATAAACAGCCCCAGCCCCATCCCCTCATATTCCTTACGCGCGGTCGAATTCCGCCCGTGCAGGAAGGGGTCACCGATACGCCCGATCACATCGGGCGCATAACCGCGCCCGTCATCACACACACGCACCACGATGGTCGAGCCACTCCACAGCGCGTCGACCCAGACCTTGCTGGCCGCAAAATCCACCGCATTCTGCACCAGATTACGCAGCGCATGGATCAGCTCGGGGTAACGATAGATGGCGGGCTGCTTATCGCTGCCATCGCCAATCGGTTCTGTCGTAAAGATAATTTCTTTTCCGCGATCCATATGCGGCTCGGCCGCCTCCCGCAGGACAGAAATCAGCGGCGCGGTCCGCAGATGCAGGTCATCCTTGCCCGCACGCCCCATCGAACGCAGGATATCGCGACAACGGTCCGCTTGCGCACGGATCAACAGCGCGTCCTCCCGAAGTTCCTCGTTATCGGAAAGCTCGTCAGCCAGCTCGCTCGACACCAGCTTGATCGTGGCCAGAGGCGTGCCCAGCTCATGTGCCGCCGCCGCCACAACCCCGCCCAGATCGGTCAGTTTCTGCTCGCGCGACAGGGCCAGTTGCGCCGCCAGAAGCGCCTCTGACATGACACGGCTGTCATTCGAGATCCGCTGCGCATAGGCACCAAGGAAGACGACCCCGATGACAATCGCCGTCCAATACCCAAACTCGAACAGCGCCGGTAGCTGGATGACTTCGCCTTCGGTCGAGACCAGAGGCACATAAAGCCCTGCCACGAAGGTCGTCAGAACCACGGTCACTACCCCGATCAACATCGTCGCGCGCCATTCAAGCGTCGTTGCCGCGATGGTTGTCGGAACCAGAATCAACAGGGCAAAAGGGTTGTTCAGCCCGCCCGTCAGCAGCAACAGCACCGCCAGCTGCGCGGTGTCGAACAAAAGCAACGCCAGCACCGCGTTATGTGACAATCTGCGGCTTTCCGGCGTCAGGAACAAAGCCAGCAGATTCACCAGAACCGAAGCCCCGACCGTCGCCAGACACCAGACAAGATTAAGTCCGATCTCTAGCAAAAACCACGCCACGAGGATGGCCATCAACTGGCCGATAATCGCCATCCAGCGCAAAAAGGTCAGCGTGCGCAGCCGCACCCATTCATGCGATGTCGTCCCGCGCACGGGGAGCGCCGTTTCAAACCCCGACATGACCGCGTCCTTCCCTTCCGTCAAAATGCCTTTAGGACATTCTGTCTGCTTCAAAACCAGCATCAATATTGATAACACTGCTGCAAAATCCGATCTGCTTCACAAATTCAACAGATGACCGGATCCGCATGGGAGAAAATTGATGAGCCTTTCCCCGAAAGTCTATGCCATTCTAGGGGCTGTTATCGTGGTCGGCGGCATCGCTATCGGCATCGGCATGACCCGCAACCAGCCTGCGGATGCATTTGCTCAATGTCGCGCCAAACCTGCTGCGGGCCATGTCAAACTGGGAGGACCCTTCACGCTGACCTCGGAGACGGGCGAAACTGTCACGGATCAGCAGGTCTTCACAAAGCCGAGCCTGCTCTATTTCGGCTATACCTACTGCCCGGATGTCTGCCCTCTGGATTCCATGCGAAATGCGCAAGCCACTGATATTCTTGACGAACAAGGCTATGATGTACAGCCGGTTTTCGTGTCGGTGGACAGCGCCCGTGACACCCCCGCTTCGGTGGCGGCCTTCACCGATGTCATGAGCCCAAAAATGCTGGGGCTTGTGGGCACACCAGAGCAGATCAAGGTGGCTGCCAAAGCCTATCGCGTGCTGTTTTCGGTGCAAAACCCGGACGACCCCTATACGCTGATCAGCCACTCCACCCAGACATATCTGGTGCTACCCAAGCTTGGCTATGTCGATTACTTCGATCGCGACACGACGCCGGAAGAGATGGCCGAGCGCGTCAGTTGCTATATCGACCACGCGAACGCAGAGTAACTTGCAAGCGAGGACGTATGGCGGCATTTGACCCTGTGCCATTCGCCGCCTAAAAGATGTCTGGTGCTTGGATTTTTTTGCGGACGACCCAATGGTTGATGATCTTTCTTCCGAAATCGGCTCTGATCGTAGCCTGTTGCTGGTCGATGACGATCAGGCTTTCCTGACACGCCTCGCGCGGGCCATGGAAAAACGTGGTTTCGAAGTCCAGATGGCTGGCTCTGTGGCCGAGGGGAAAACGCTGGTCGGCCAATCTGCCCCCGCCTATGCCGTCATCGATTTACGGCTGGAGGACGGCAACGGGCTGGACGTCGTGGAAGCTCTGCGTGAAAGCCGCGAGGATGCGCGTATCGTGGTGTTGACCGGCTATGGTGCGATTGCCACCGCCGTTGCCGCAGTCAAAATGGGGGCCACCGACTATCTGTCCAAACCGGCGGATGCGACCGATATCACCAATGCGCTTTTGGCGCGCAGCGACACGCAGCCCGCTCCGCCGGAAAATCCGATGAGCGCGGACCGCGTCCGTTGGGAACATATCCAGCGGGTCTATGAACTTTGTGATCGGAACGTGTCGGAAACGGCGCGGCGCCTCCATATGCACCGCCGCACCCTGCAACGTATTCTGGCCAAACGCAGCCCGAAATAGCAGGCCAATCACCCTGCCTTGGGCGACATCACCTGTCCGTCAAAGCTGTCATCGGCAAGATTTTGGCGGAACACCAACATTGTTTGCTCCAGGCGCCCTGCCATCTCGTTCAGCGCATTATGTGCAGCAGTCGTTTCTTCGAGCATGGCGACATTCTGCTGCGTCGTCCGGTCCAACTGCTCCACAGAGCTATTCACCTCATTGACGGATCGCGATTGCTCGGCCGCGCTTTCAGCCAGTTCACGGATCTGGGTCGCAATCGTCCCGACATGCCGGATAATCCTGTCGAGTTCGGACACGGTGCGGCTGACCAGTTCGGCACCGGTTTTCACCTGCCGGCCCGAAGCCTCGATCAATTTGCTGATTTCCTGCGCCGAAGACGAAGAACGCTGCGCCAGTTCGCGCACCTCCGATGCGACCACCGCAAACCCGCGCCCAGCCTCTCCCGCTCGCGCAGCTTCTACACCTGCATTCAGCGCCAGAAGATTGGTCTGGAAGGCGATATCGTCAATCACAGAGGAAATCCGCGCAATCTGTGTCGAGCTTTCCTCGATAGCGGCCATCGCTTCGATCGATTCGGCCACCACGGTCGAGCTTTCCCCCGCCGCCTTACGCGCCTTTTCTGCCGATCCGGCAGTTTCACGGCTCACCAGAGCCGCCTGTTCGATCGCCACCGTAAGCTCGTTGATCGCAGCGGCGGCATCACCAAGTGCGCTTGCCTGCCGTTCGGACCGGGACGAAAGGTTGTCGGCGGCGGATGTGATTTCGGAAATCTGCGCCCGAATATCGACGGCGCATTCCAGAGCAGTGGTCACGGTGGCGGCAAGCTGCTCGACCGAAAGATTGAAATTATGCGCCAGATCCGCATAGCCCGGATCGTCGGGCCGCACCATCCGCACCGACAGATCCCCCTGCGCAAGCTGCTCCAAAGCGCATTTCAAGGCCGCCACAAACTGCTCCTGCCGCTTGGCCGTCTCGGCGCGCTCCATACTTTGTTGACGTTCGGCCTCCAGCACCGCCATATCGGCAGCATGTTTTTCATCGGCCTGACGCGCGGCCAAGGCGCTGGCCTCCTGCGCGGACTGCGCGGATTTCTCGGCCACGGCACGATGCGCCTCGGCCTCGCGCGACATGGCCTCTGCCGTTTCCCGTGCCTGCGCGGATTGCGCCGAAATGGCCTCAAGTTCGGACATACGGTCCAGCGCATCACGGAACAGCTTCTGCCGTCGCCGGACCACCTCGATCAGCACGCCCGCCTCAAGGGCAAAGAGACCGCCATGTAACGCAATCCTTTCAAGATTCTCGTAAATATCCGTACTGGGATAGACCAGAACCGGATAGATGATCCCGAGCCCTGCGTGATGCAGAACCGTACTGACGGTCATCACGATCAAACAGCGCGTATCCACAAGTGCCGTCACCATCGCGCACATCACAAAAAAGGCCATATGGGTGTCGATGATCCAGGGATGGCCTGCAAACGCGGCTGTAAAGGCGAAACATTGGCCGATCATCCCCTGCGCCAGAAGCGAACGTCCCTTTTTCGTGTCCCCGATATGCCACCCCAAAAGGGCCAAAGCCGCAAAGACACCTGCCGCCCCTGTCGCGATCCAGAATGCGGTCCCGATGATCCAGGCCACAAGCGACACACCAAGCGCCGCAACCACCATCCCGAATGCCAGATATTTCATCGCCATATCGCGGCCCGCAAAAGGCAGATCGCTATCGTCGCTGAAAAAGGCCCCTACTTTATTCATCCGCAGATCCATTCCACTTTTCTGGCATCCAGAAGAAACCACGCCCCCGCCCTCTCGAGACGGTCGAGCTGAGCTAAATCGTCAATCTCGATCAAAAGTCCGAAGGGCGCACGGGTTGGTCCGATCAGCCGCGCCTGTGCGACATCGGCCACCTGCACGGCATCTTCCCACGGCGGCACAACCATGAGGGTCAATCCCGCATGATCAGGCCGTGCCCCTGTCAAATGTGCGATCGGCGCGACCAAGAGCGAGAAGAAAAGAATCAACGCCTCCAGCTTCATCCGAACCTCTTTCACAAGTCTCGGAATCTACCTAAGGAAGAACATTTAAGCTGCGATTAAATTATATCGGAAGCGCCGTGGTATTCTGCACCTCATGCAGCGAAAAGCTGGACTGAAGCTGCGCCACCCCCGGCAAAGAGGCAAGCCGCGCACGGTGTAATTGTGCGAAATCATCGGTATCCTGCGCCACGACTTTCAGCAGGAAATCGGCCTTGCCTGCCATCAGATGGCATTCCAGCACCTCGGGCACCTTGCGCACCTCGCTCTCGAAGGCACGCAGAACCTCGTCCTTCTGGCTCGACAGGGTAATCTCGACAAAAACCGTGGTGTTCCGCCCCAGACGGCGACGATCCAGAAGGGCTACGTAATCGCGGATAAAGCCTTCTTCTTCAAGCCGTTGCACGCGCCTATGACACGCGGACGCCGAAAGGTTCACACGCTCGCTGAGATCGGCATTGGAAATACGGCCCTGCTGCTGCAGCACCATCAAAATCCGGCGATCCGTCGCATCAAGTGACATACAGTTTCCTTCGGCCCAAAACGGTCTGGGCCGAAGAATCTTCTAATTTTGAAACTTGTTCAAGAAACTTTCCCCTTCTCGCAGGAAAGAGTTCAGCTTTTTTTCAACGCGTCCCGAATATCGATCAGAACATCCAGCTCGCTCGGGCCGGTGGGCACCGCCGGTGCCACCTCATCGGGCTTCTCCGCGGCAGCGCGAATGCGGTTCACCATCCGCACCAGCATGAACACGACAAAGGCGATGATCAGAAAGTTGATGACAGCGGTCGCGAAAGCCCCATATGCAAAGATCGCAGCCCCCGACTCGCGCGCAGCCTCAAGGCTGGACCCCGCTGCGACATCGCCGGACAGCACCAGATACATATTGCTGAAATCCAGCCCGCCGATGACCAGCCCGATAATCGGATTCAGAAGATCGGAAACCATCGATTTCACAATCGCCGTAAATGCCGCACCAACGATAATCCCCACGGCCATATCCATCACATTGCCCTTGGCAATGAAATCCTTGAATTCCTGCAGCATAACGTTTCCCTCGTTCTAATCGAATTGCACATGCTTATCGTTAATCACATGCATATCCCGCGCGGGGCTTCAACAGAAACTTAGTGCCGCAGGAAGCTCATCGGCAGCGTGAATGTCAGGCTGGCATTGCCCAGACCCGCCGGTGCTTTGGGGAAACGGCCCGCATTGCGCACCGCAGAAAGAGCCGCCGCATCAATGGCCGCATTGCCTGAAGACCGTGCCAGCGAAGCGGAAACCAGCTGTCCGGAGGCCGCAACCGTCAACCGCACGACCGCCTGCCCCTTGGCCCCATTGGCCCCCGAGGGATAGCGTTTGCGCCGTTCAACCCGCTGACGGATCTGCGCGCCCCAACGCCCGCGCAGGCTTTCGCTTTGCGCATTGGACAGGGTCGCCGCATTCGAATGGCCATCATTGCCCCGCGCCCCGCGATTGCCCGACCCCGCCGCATGGCGCGCTGCGCGCCCTGCCGTATCGCGGTCCGATTTCCGGCCCTTGCGCTGGTCATCCCGCGCCTGACGATGCGGTTTGACCGGCTTTTCGGGCTTGGCCTCCGGACGCTCCGACGTTTCGGGCGCAAGCTCCGTCGGTTTTTCTTCCTGCACCACCTTCTCTTCAACCGGTGGCGTCTCGGGGGTCACTTCCGCTTCCTCGGTCACCTCCGGCACTGGCGGAGCCTCCGCAACCGTTGGCAAGGTCACTTTGGGCATATCGATCTTGGGCGGGGCAGCCGCAAGCTTTAGCTCCGGCTCGGGCATTTTGGGGTTTTCCCAAGCCTCGACCAATTCGGCGACCTGCGCATCCGCCGCCTCGATACTGACCAGCGCATCGCCTCCGGACCCTGCCGAAACCGCGCCTTCCGAACGGGAAACGAACCCGAACGCCATGACATGCAGCGCCGCAGCCACGGTCGCGAACCCCGCAAGCTCTATAAGAACACGCCCGCTTTTCATTCCGCCCCTCCCCGGGTCGTCACCAGTTCAACTTTGGCAAAACCGGCCTGCCCGAGCTTGGGCAGCAATCCCGCAAGATAGGTCGCTTTCACATGCTGATCCCCGCGAAGCAGAAGATGGGCGGGATCGGTCTCGCAATCGGTTGTCGCGCAATATTCTTCCCGCGCCTGAACCAACGCCCCGACCAGCGGATCCACATCTTCGCCCTGCGCCACGATCATGTCACGGAACCCAAGCTGCCCCTCGGCCCCGAGAAACACCGAGAATTCCCCCTCGGCTTCGGCCGCGGCCTCGGAGTGTGGCGGCTCTGTCGGGAAAGGTTCGGGCGGGGACAGTTTGGCTGAAATAAGAAAGAAAATCAGCAGAAGAAAAACGACATTGATCATGGGCAGAAGCGAAGAATTTCCGCCCCGACGCTTGGGCGCATCGAATTGCATAGCTCACTCCACCAAAATCAGATGGCTGAACCCGGCGGCGGTCAGACGGTCCATCACCGTCACCAGAGCCTGCAGCTCGGCCTCTTTGGCCCTCAAGATCACCGGATCGCTGCGCTCTTCGGTCAGACGGTCCAGCTCGGTGACAAGATCATCAAAGTCGCGCGGTGTCCCGTTCAGCATCAGCGTGCCGTCTTCCGCGATATCGACCAGTCGCGGGGCCCCTTTCCACTCGGAGGCGGCCCCGCTGGCTGCGGCCAGAGGCAGGCTGACATCTTGCGTAAAGCGCGATGCCAGCATGAAAAAGACCAGAAGCAGAAAGACGACATCGATCATCGGCGTCAGATCGGGGCGTCGGCGCACGCGCTCCGGAGCGAAGTTGAACATGACGTTTACTCCGCCGCCAGCGCCCGGATCGTATCTTGTTTGGCGTCACGCGAAACGAAGACCTGCGTTGCGGTATCTTCCATATCCTCGCGAAGACCGTCCACGATGCTTTCGAACCATGTCAAAGCCACCTGTGCCGGAATTGCAACGGCCATACCGGCTGCGGTGGTCAGCAGCGCCTCCCAGATCCCGCCGGCCAGTGTTGACGGGTCCGCACGAGCGCCCGCCTCCTGCAAAGCCTGGAAGGCCGAAATCATACCGGTCACCGTGCCCAGCAGACCGATCAACGGGCCGATCGTGGCCGCCAGTTCCAGACCACGCAAGCCACCGCGCGCCTTGGACAGCAAGAGCCGTGCCACTCGCCCGGTTTCTTCGCGCGCCTCGCTATCGGTCAGGTTCGAATCCGCCGCCAGCATCGCTGCGCGGGTCAGACGGGCGCGCAGGCTGCGGCGTTTCTTGAGGCTGTCAATCGCGGCGGCGCGCTGTCCGGCCTTCCATTGCACCAAGGCGCGGCGCGAATGGCTGCCCCCCGACCATGCACCGAAACAGGCAAAGCGGTAAAGCTTCCACAAGATCAGGGCCACGGTCAGCACCGAAAGAAGAGCGATCGCCCAAATCGCAGGGCCGCCCATCTGGAGAAAATCTGTCAAACGGCTCAAGCCGGTTGCAGGATCGACTGCAATTGATTCGGGTTCCATCACGTCCTCAAATACCAGAGTGTTTCTATCAGAAATACAAACTGAGCCAGCTTGTCAACGAAGAGCCACCGGCAAAAGCGGAGCGGATTCAGTAAACACCTGAATCTTATAGATTAAAAAATTAATGCCGAAGCAAAGCTCCGGCACGGGTCAGGGAAAGATTTTGGATAAGCCTTATGGCCACTGCGGCGAGACAGCCCCGACGCCCACAGTGGCCATTGGTCACGCAGCGGCAAAGCCTTGCGTGTCCCCACCCGGGCGGACAAGACGCGTTGCCTGCCACGCCGACCAGCCTTCCGGCTGGGTCATGTGAAATTCTTCAAGCGCCGGATCGGGCAGAGGTGCCCCTGCAAGCCGTGCCCGCGCCTCTTCACGCGCTTGCCGGATAATCTCGTCGGAGCGGCGCGACATCGCACCATCCACCAGATCATGCAGCATCTGCCGCAGGTCCTGCTTGCTGGCAGGGCGACATTCGTCGATCAGATCCATCAGCCTCTGAAGACGCTGACGCGCGCTCTCGAGACGGTCGATAGCACGGTCGCGCTGATCCGCACGAAACGCGAGTTCCAGCGGCAGGCTGTCCTGATAGCTTTGCAATTCCGCCCAGAGCGCCGCAGAAGCGGCTTCCAACGACGCATCGACCATATTCAACTGGGCAATCCGGTCTTCGACCCGCGCGATCCCGTCACGGATACGTGCCACGCGGTGATGCAGCATGGCCTCTGCCGCCTCGCAAGTTGCAATGTCACGCGCAGCGCGCCCGATCTCGATCAGGCCCATCGCCACGGCGACCACCTGATGGTCCACGACAACACGCCGGGCGGTCAGCCCCGCCAGAATCCAGTCCTGTTCCTGCTGCATGATGCACCTCGCTTTCTGCGTTGTTCAGAACATCGCAGAGCAAGGTGAACAAGTAGTGAACGGATTTACTCCGGCTTGCGCAAAATTTTCGTCAAAGGCTCGAACATCTCGGCATTGGTCGCCACAACCGAGCCGCTTTCGAAGATCTCGCGGTCCTCACGCACGGCCGAGACGAAGCCACCGGCTTCCTTCACGATGACCAGACCTGCGGCCATATCCCACGGCTGCAGCTCGCGCTCCCAATAGCCTTCGTAGCGGCCCGCCGCCACATAGGCCAGATCCAGCGAGGCCGCCCCCCAGCGGCGCACACCGGCACAGGCGGGCATAAGACGCGCCAGATCGCGCAGGGTCGCCGGTAGGGTATTCTTGGCCCCGAACGGCACGCCGGTTGCAAACACGGCCTCGGTCATCGAACGACGGCCCGAAACGCGCAGGCGGGTTTCGTTCATGAAGGCGCCAAAGCCCTTTTCGGCGAAGAACATCTCGTCTTTGGCGGCGTCGAAGATCACACCGGCTACAACCTCGCCCTTATGTTCCAGCGCGATCGACACGGCCCAATGCGGCATACCGTGCAGGAAATTGGTCGTGCCATCCAGCGGGTCGACGATCCAGCGGCGGGTCGGGTCTTTGCCCTCTTCCTCACCGGTTTCCTCGCCCAGCCAGCCATAGGTCGGGCGTGCGTTCAGCAGCTCTTCCTTGATCAGCTTCTCGGCCTCGCGGTCGGCACGCGACACGAAATCCCCCGGCCCTTTGGCGGAGACCTGCAGGTTTTCGACTTCGCGGAAGTCCTTCACCAGCGACCGGCCTGCCTTACGGGCGGCTTTGATCATGAGGTTAAGATTTGCGCTGCCTTGCATGGGAGATCTCCTTGGGGGGTTCGAGGCGTTCGCTTATACCGTCGGGCACGCGATTCCAAGCGTTATATACGCTTCCGGCACAGCGTGATGCGAAAGCCCTTCTCCCCGATGCCGACCCGCGCGCGTCAGAGCGCCACATCTCCGGAGACAGCGCCTGTCGTCATGGCCGCCGCGCCGCGCTGCAATTTGACAGGCTCGGTCCGCGCCAGCCGCAGGAAATAGGCCATATAGGGCTGCACGGCATCCTCCGTGCGGGTGGCGGCATATAGGCGCTTTTGCAACCCGTGCTCTGTCACAGGTTTCGTTATGTAATCAGGGCGATAGCGCACTTCGCGCAGCACCCAGTCAGGCAGGACGGCCACCCCGCGCCCGGCGGCTACCAGCATCAAGATCACAGCGGTCAACTCGACCTGACGGTGGGTTTTAGGCTCGATCCGTGCCGGCGTCAGCAAGCCCGAAAAAATATCCGAGCGCGCCCGGTCCACCGGATAGGTGATCAATGTCTGGTCCAGAAAGTCCTCGGCCTCGACATATGCTTTCTGCGCCAGCGGGCTATTGGCCGCTGCAATGAATGTCGGGGAATAGTCGAACAGCGGGTTGAACACGACACCGTCAAGCTTTTCCGGATCGGACGAGATCACCAGATCGACCTCTTCGTTCTGTAGGGCCGGCAGGGCACGGAATGCCAGACCGGGGCGGATATCGATATCGACATCCGGCCACGCCCTGCGGAACTGCTCGAGCACCGGAAAAAGCCAGTCATAGCAGGCGTGACACTCGATCGCGATATGCAACCGCCCCGCCCGCCCCTGCCGCAGGGCCAGAAACTCGTCCTCGACCGCGCGCACCTCGGGCAGGACCCGCTGGGCCAGACGCAGCAGCCGTTGCCCCGCCGCCGAAAGCCGCATAGGCCGCGAGCGGCGCACAAACAGTTCGGTCCCGACCTGTTCCTCCAGCCCCTTGATCTGATGCGACAGCGCGCTTTGTGTAATATTGAGCGCCTCCGCAGCCCGCGCCAGCCCGCCCGTGTCTTCAATCGCTTTGATGGTTCGCAGGTGACGCAGCTCGAGATACATCAAATCTGACTCATGTTGTTGTTGAGTAATATGAGTTTGTCTCACATTACGGAATCTGGCACAAGATCTTCAATCAGTAAGGATAGCGCCATGACCACGCCCCGTTTGAGTTTTGAATTCTTCCCCCCGCAAACGCTGGAAGCATCGTTCCGCCTGTGGGAAACGGTAAAGACTCTGGCCCCGATGCAACCGAATTTCGTCTCGGTGACCTATGGCGCAGGTGGCACGACCCGCAAGCTGACCCATGAGGCGGTGACCACGATCGGCAAGAATTACGGGCTGGATGTGGCCGCTCACCTGACCTGCGTCAATGCGACCCGCGCCGAGACGATGGAAATCGTCAACGCCTATGCCGAGGCAGGGGTCAACCAGCTTGTCGCACTACGCGGCGATGCGCCAAAGGGGCAGGACCGCTTCGCGCCCCATCCCGAGGGCTTCGCCTCCTCGGTCGAGCTGATCGAGGCGCTGGCCGCCGACGGGCGCTTCACCATCCGCTGTGGCGCCTATCCCGAGCCGCATCCCGATGCCGCCGACGATCTGGCCGATGTCCGCTGGCTCAAACGCAAATGCGAAGCCGGTGCGACCTCGGCGCTGACCCAGTTCTTCTTCGAGGCAGAGACCTTCTTCCGCTTCCGCGACCGCTGCGAGAAAGAGGGCGTGAAGGCCAAGATCATTCCGGGCATCCTGCCGATCCAGTCGTGGAAGGGCGTGCAGCGTTTTGCGGCAAATTGCGGCGCCAATATCCCCGAGCATCTGGGACCGGCCTTCGAGAAAGCCATTGCCGAAGACCGCGAGGAAGACCTCTCGATCGACCTTTGCACCAAGCTATGTGAAGAGCTGATCGCGGGCGGCGTGGAAGACCTGCATTTCTACACCGTCAACCGCCCCGTGCTGACGGGCCGCGTCTGCCAGAATCTGGGCCTTGCACAAGGGCTTGATCTGGGCGCGGTTGCCTGAGACGGCAGCGCCTGACACTATAGACGAAACGGGGGCCGCGCGGCCCCTTTTCCATGCAGGAGCCACGGATGACAGACACCGCCCTCTTTGCCGAAAGCGCCAAAGATTTTCTCTCGCGCGACGAGGTGACCTCGATCAGCGGTCTCGACTATATGCAACGGATCATTGACGGCAGCGCGCCGCATCCGACGGTTGCCAAGCTCATGAATTTCCGCGTGATTGCCGCTGAATACGGCAAGGTGACCTTCCGCGCCTTTCCCGAACATGCCCAGACCAATGCCTTCGGATCGACCCAAGGCGGCTGGTACGGAATGGTGCTGGATAGCTGCATGTCTATGGCGGTGATCTCGGGCCTCAGGAAAGGCCAGTTCCAATCCACCATCGAATACAAGATCAATCTGATCCGCGCGATCCCACCCGGAGCAGAGCTGACCATCACCGGCGAACTGACCCATATCGGGCGGTCAACCGGCGTCGCGGTGGGCGAGATCCGTGGCACGCAGGACGGCAAGCTTTACGGCCAAGGCTCCTGCACATGTTTCATTCAGGGCAGCCCGCAGGACGATGCCGGAAGATCGTAATAGACATAGGCCTTACCGATCACCCGCTGCCAGCGCCGCTCCCCCCATGCCACGAACAGAGACTGGTCAAACCCCTCCGGCGTGAAAAGACCGCTTCCAATCATCCGACCCTGCGCCAGAAACCGGTAGCGGATCGTGGGCTGGATATTCAGTTCGGGCACCTCATCGGCCGTCAGAATGCGCAACCGGTTTTTCTGTACGGCCCGGGCAACAGCCGGATCCTCTGCCTCTGTCACAAGGCGGGCCATAATGCCTGCCTTGTAACGTGCCTTGTCGCGCGGGATCAGAAAGCTGGAAATCATCACCTCGTCCACACCGGTCAGCCCGCCGACAAGCCGCGCCATCGACGCCCGCCCCCCAAGCGCCGTCATGGCCTCTTCCACGCCCAGCCGGAGGGTCAGCACATCCGTTGAGGCCTGCCGTGGCCATTGCCCCCGACGTTTTTCCGGCAAAGGCTGGCCCGCCAGAAGACGCAGCACAAGATGGTTCAGACGGAACTGGCGTTGGGTCAGGACAGCCATGCACACCTCCACAAGAGACACCCTTACCCTGGGGCAACGGCATGAATGCGAGATTAATCCTGACAAAAAAGGGGCCGACCGGCCCCTTTTCGCTTACATATTGGGATAGTTCGGGCCGTCGCCGCCCTGAGGCGTGGTCCAGTCGATATTCTGGGACGGGTCCTTGATATCGCAGGTCTTGCAATGGACGCAGTTCTGGAAGTTGATCTGGAAGCGCGGGCCCTCCTCGCCTTCCAGCACCTCATAGACGCCTGCGGGGCAGTAACGCTGCGCGGGTTCCGCATATTTCGGCAGGTTGACCGAGATCGGCACCGAAGGATCGCGCAGCTTCAGGTGGCAGGGCTGGCTTTCCTCGTGGTTGGTGAAGGAAAAGCTCACATTGGTCAGCCGGTCGAAGGACAGCTTGCCATCGGGTTTGGGATAGTCGATGGGCGCGAAATCCTTGGCCTCGCCGGTGGCCTGCGCATCGGTCCTGCCATGTTTCAGCGTGCCGAAGACCGAGAAGCCGAAGAGCTCGTTCGTCCACATATCGAACCCGCCCAGCACGGTCGAGGCATACATCCCCCATTTCGCCCACATCGGTTTGACATTGCGCACCTTTTTCAGGTCGCGGCCAATCGCGCCATCGCGGACCTCGGCCTCGTAGGTGGTCAGTTCATCGCCCGAACGGCCCGCCTTGATCGCTTCGGCCGCAGCCTCCGCCGCCGCAATCCCCGACAGCATCGCGTTATGATTACCCTTGATGCGCGGCACATTGACCATGCCCGCCGAACAGCCCAGCAGAACACCGCCCGGGAAGCTCATCTTGGGCAGCGACTGGTAGCCACCTTCGGAGATCGCCCGCGCGCCGTAAGCCACGCGCTTGCCGCCCTCCAGAAGCTTGGCCACCTCGGGATGATGCTTGAAGCGCTGGAATTCCATATAGGGGAAGACATAGGGGTTCTCGTAGTTCAGATGGACCACGAAGCCCACATAGACCTGATTGTTCTCGAGGTGGTAGATGAAGGACCCGCCGCCCGCATTATTGCTCAGCGGCCAGCCCATCGTATGGGTCACGGTGCCTTGCGCGTGCTTGGCGGGGTCGATCTCCCAGATCTCTTTCATGCCAAGGCCGAATTTCTGCGGGCAATGGCCTTCGGACAGGTTGTAACGGTCGATCACGATCTTGGCCAAAGACCCGCGCACGCCCTCGCTGAGGAAGACATATTTGCCGCGCAGCTCCATGCCCGGTTCATAGGCAGGCCCCGGCGTGCCATCGGCCTCGCGGCCGAATTCGCCCGCAACGACCCCCGCCACGCGGTCGCCCTCCATCACCAGCTCGGACGCCGCCATGCCGGGGAAAATCTCGACGCCCAGCTCCTCGGCCTGCTCGGCCAGCCAGCGGCAGACATTGCCCATCGACACGATATAATTGCCGTCATTCGACATCAGCTTGGGCATCGGCCAATGCGGGATCTTGGTGGCCTTGGTCTCGGTCAGCAGCAGGAAGTTATCTTCCGTCACCGGCGTATTCAGCGGCGCGCCCTTTTCCTTCCAGTCGGGGATCAGCTTGTTCAGCCCTACAGGGTCCAGCACCGCACCCGACAGGATATGCGCCCCCACTTCCGAACCTTTTTCCAAAACGACCACTTCAAGATCGGGGTCGATCTGCTTCAGACGGATGGCAGCCGACAGGCCAGAGGGGCCAGCGCCGACGATGACAACGTCATAATCCATCGATTCGCGGGTGATTTCGGTCATAAAATTAGGGCTCCCTGGCTGGCCTTCGCGCGTGCTTTTACGTTTTCAATAGCTTACCTTCAGTCTCAAGGCAATCTGGGCCTAAGTCTAGAGGCTTGTTCTGCACGGTGGAAATGCGAAACCGACACTTTACTTCTGGAGAGCGAAATTTCGCATCTGCCTCGGGCTGGCCCTTGACACCACGGCGTCATCCCCGATTTACACTTCTTCGACCGCCCAAGGAAAAACAAAACGGCAAAGGGCCTTGTTTATGGAAAAGATACCGCTGACCCGCGCGGGATTTAATCGGCTGGATGCCGAGTTGAAGAAACTGAAATCTGTCGAGCGTCCTGCTGTCATTCAGGCGATCTCGGAAGCACGCGAACTGGGCGACCTTTCGGAAAACGCCGAATACCACTCGGCGCGCGAAAAGCAGAGCTTCATCGAGGGCCGCATCAAGGAAATCGAGAGCATCCTCGGCCTCGCACAGGTGATCGAACCGAAAACGATGTCGGGCGCGGTGAAATTCAGCGCCACCGTCACGATTGTCGATGTCGATACCGACGAAGAGAAGACCTACCAGATCGTCGGCGAACATGAAGCCGATCTGGAAAAGGGGCTTTTGAACATGAAATCCCCTCTGGCCCGTGCGCTGATCGGCAAGGATGAAGGCGATACCGTCGAAGTCCGCACCCCCGGTGGCACGCGCAGCTACGAGATCCTCGAGATCCTCTTCGTCTGACGGAGCCTGAAGATGACACCCGAAAGATCCGACCCGCTGAACCGGCAGCCCGATCAGCCCCGACCCGCTACGGATACGGGCTTTGGCCGCACGGAAATGATCGCTGCGGCGCTCAGTGTCCTCTGGCTTGTTCTGGTGATCGGGGTCTGGGTCTTCATTCCCTCCGGAACTGACGGGCAAACGACATCTGTCATCTTCACTGTGGTGGGTATTTTCCTGCCTTTCGCCATGATCTGGGTGGCGGCCCTGACGGCCAAAGCCTCACGGGAAATGCGCGCCGAGGCGCAGTCGCTGCGCGCCTCGGTGGATGCGATGCGGCAGGCATGGGTCACCGAGGCCCGCGCCCGCCGCGACGGCTCTGTGGAGAAGAAGCTTGACGAGATCGTGCTGGCCACCCGCCAGACCGAAACCGCCTTGCTGAATCTTGCGACGCAGGGCAGCGGCCATGCTCTGGAGGCCACCGCCGACACCAAGATGGCCCTTGTCAGCCCACCGCCGGCCCATCCTCTGCACGAGGAACAGGCCACGTTCGAACTTGGCGCACCGGCAGAGCCGCTGGGCACGCCGGTCACCGTGGGCGATTTCGTGCGTGCGCTGAACTTCCCCGATACGGCAGATGACCGCGAGGGGTTCCGTGCGCTACGCCGCGCGCTGGAAGACCGGATGATGGCCAAGCTGATCCGTGCCGCGCAGGATGTGCTGAACCTGCTATCGCAGGACGGCATCTACATGGATGACCTCAAACCCGACCGCGCCCGCCCCGAGCTCTGGCGCCGCTTCGCCAAGGGCGAACGCGGACGCGAGGTGGCGGCCCTGGGCGGGGTGCGGGACCGTTCGTCACTGGCGCTTTCGGCGGCGCGGATGCGCAATGACACCGTGTTCCGCGATGCGGCCCATCACTTCCTGCGCCAGTTCGACAAGACCTTCGCCGGTTTCGAGCCCAATGCGACCGATATGGAGATCGTCGAACTCTCCGACACCCGCTCGGCACGGGCTTTCATGCTGCTGGGGCGCGTGGCTGGCACCTTCGACTAGGGAGCCATGCCCTGCGCCCGACGCAAGAGCCGCGCCTTAAGAGCTGCGGCTTGAGCCACGGGGGGCCTCGGAGGCATCCCAAGGCCGTAGCGGGCAGACCATCACAAAGGCCGTGCGATAGGCGAAGAGCAGCTCTGTCAGGCGGCTCTCCCGCGCGCGGATCACCCGAAAGCCCAGACGCTCGTATAATGCGCGGGCCCGCATGTTCTCTTTGACCACATCCAGACGCAGTTGCACGTAGCCACGGCGTCTGGCCTCGGTGCAGACCGCCGTGATCAAGGCCGCACCAATCCCGCGCGAGCGCTGGTCGGCCCGCACCGAAAGCCCGTCCACCACCATCGCCCTATGTTCCTGATCACGGGCCAACACCCACAGGCAGGCCCAGCGCCAGACGGCCCCGCCCAGCCCGTAAATGGCCCTCAGATCGCGGTGATCACCGCCCACAAAGGCCCCCTGCGCGGTGCGGAAGCCCGCAACGGCCAGTAGGGTTCCGCTGTCATCCTCCACGGCGCAATATCCGTGTGTTCCGTCCATCACCCGCGCAATGAAGGCCAGCGCCTGCGGTTCGGGGCCCAGAACACGACCCAGCTTGCCGCCGAAGGCCTGCCAGTAAAGCTGCGCGGCAGCCTTGCGGTGATGCTCGGGAACCCCGCGACGGATATGATAGCTCATTTCCCTGTCCCCAACGCGTCATGGCGTGCTTGCGCCAGTTGCAGGTCTTCGGGCGTATTGATGTTGAAAAACGGGTCAGGCAGGTCGGCAAACTCCACGCGCCGCGCCCGTGCAAGCCGCGCCCCAAGACGCCGCTCCCCTGCTGCCAGCGCCTGCGCCACCTGCCCGCGCCACGCACAGGGCCAATAGGCAAGGGTCGGATGCCCCCGCCCCTGCGAGACCGCCTGCGCGGGCTCTGCCTGCGCGCCCGCGCCTGCGCCTGCGGGCACAAGCCGCGCCACAAGATCGGCGGGAATAAAGGGCGTATCCACGGCCACAGTCACCAGCCCCGCCGCGCCAGCAAGACTTGCCCAGTCAAGCCCTGCCAGAATGCCCGCCAGAGGCCCGTCATGCAGATGCGCGGGCGGATCGGGCAGAACGGGCAGATCCTTGCACCAGGCGGTGAAACGCTCGGGCGTGCCATTGGCCGAAACCGCAAGCCGCGCGACCTGTGGCGCAAGCCGGTTATGGACATGCGCAAGCAGGGGCTGGCCGCCCAGCGAGAGCCATGCCTTATCGACGCCCCCCATACGGCGCCCCTCTCCTCCGGCAAGGATCAGGCCGAAAATCTCCAAATTGCCTCCAATACAATTCTGCGCTTGTCGCCCTTGAGAGCGTGCTTATGACTGCCTGCATGAACACCGACTTACAAGAGCAAAGCATGCACGCGCGTCACGCCTTTCTTCGCGGTATTGTGGCCACCCTGCCCTTTACGCTGGTCATCGCCCCTTTCGGCCTACTCTTTGGCGTGGCCGCAACCGAGGCGGGCCTCGATCTTGGCGAGGTAATGGGATTCACCATTCTGGTCATCGCCGGTGCCTCGCAGTTTTCCGCCATCCATTTGATGGAAGAACATGCGCCCGTGATCCTCGTCATTCTGACCTCGCTCGCCATCAATCTGCGGATGGCCATGTATTCCGCCGCGCTGGCACCCCATCTCGGGCAGGCAAAGCGCTGGCAGCACGCGCTGGTTGCCTATTTCATGGTCGACCAGACATTTGTGACCGCCGAAACCGAATATCGCCTGCGCCCCGAGATGTCGCTGCCCGCAAAACTCGCCTTCTATGCGGGCTGTTCCACGGTATTGCCGCCGCTATGGTATCTGTCAACGCTTCTGGGGGCTGTCGCGGGCGCGGCCATCCCGCCGGAATTCGCGCTGGATTTCGCGCTGCCCATCACGTTTCTGGCGATGATTGCCCCCGCACTACGGTCGCTGCCGCATATCGCGGCCACTTTGATGTCGGTCTGTGCGGCTCTGCTGCTGGCTTTCCTGCCCGCAGGTATGGGCCTGCTGATCGCCGCGGTCTGCGCGATGGTGACCGGCGCACAGGTTGAACTGTTTCTGGCACGGAGACGCGCAGCATGACCGGCTATTCCCCGTTCGAAATCTGGACCATCATCATCGTGCTGGGCATCGGCACCTTTGCCCTGCGCTATGTGTTTCTGGGACTGGCGGCGCGCAAACCGATGCCCGAATGGCTCTTGCGCTATCTGCGCTACACCCCCGTGGCCGTGCTGCCTGGCATGGTCGCCCCGCTTGTCCTGTGGCCCGAAGCGACAGGTGGCATGCCCGAACCCGCACGCATGCTGGCCGCCCTCCTGACCCTTGGGGCAGGCATTGTGACACGCAATGTGCTGCTGGCCATTCTGGCAGGCTTTATCTCGCTTTATCTGGGCCTGTTCCTGATCTTCTAGGCGCCCTGTCAGGCCAAAGCCTCCCCCCTTTGTGCCAACAGCCAGCCTGCCGACAAACCCACGCAGCAAAAAGGGCCCCGAAGGGCCCTGTCCGCTGGAGGGGAACGGCGTATTATTTGCCGTCCTGTTCTTCAAAAGCCTTTTCGCGGATCTCGGCGGCCCGCGGGTCCGATTGCTGGATCATCAGCACGCCCGAGTTATTTTCGGGATCGTTATCATGATACACGCGGTAGGTCGCGCCCGGCAGCTGTGCGAAATACCGCGACAGTTTCTTGGGCGACCATGTGTGATGGATCGCCTCGAATCCGGGAACATCCTTGAGCACGGTCGAAATCGCATTGGCACAATAGGATTTCTTCGCGGCACCGTATTTTTCGGCATTGGCACGGATCATCTGCGCCTGCGCCATAGTCACCGGCACCTTCTGCTCGATCACGTCCCACCGCTCGCGGGCATGGTAATCGATGTAGAATTTCCGCATCCGCTCGGTGATCCCGAAATGCAGGTCGTTCCGCTCGGGCGCGTAGGGGTGATACCACGTCCCCGCCGGATCATAGAGCACCCGCTCGGGACCATCGATCATCAGCCCCGAATGGCCACCGGCACCGGTTTCACGACTGACAACCGTGTAAAGCGTGATCGAGGGCGGATCGCCCGACACATAATGCGCCTTGGCCACAGCATCATCCGGTGCCCAATGCGGTTCGGCAGCACAGGCGACAAGGCCAAGCAGCATGCCCAAACAAATAAGTAGTCGGCGCATCAGCCAGACCCCCTTGTAACTTTTTCACGTATAAAGAGCGGCAACCGCCCTCACTCGACCTGGCTTTTGAAACACGGAAATCCAGCACAAGACAACCGCCGCAGAAGTCAGGCTCCAGATAAAACCCGAAGCTGTTCCGCCAAGGGCACGGTTTCAAAAATCCGCCCGCCTGCAAGACGGTCCCTATATGGCCCCGATGCCGCGCCGCTGCGCGCGGCTAAAGCAGATGCCAGAGCCACGCCCCGTCAGCCCGCGCGACCCGCCCGACCTCGCCGCGGTGGTGGAGATGGTTGAGATGCGCCACCGCCTCGACCATCGCCAGCCCGTAGACCGCTTCGGTGATCTCGCGCTTGAACAGGGGCGGAAAACAGTCGCAGGCCGTCTTCGGCCCTCCACCCGGATGGGCACCTAGATGGGCGCGCAGACGTTTCAGCGCCCCCTCGTGGTTCTGGATCATCTGATCAAGCCGTGTCGGCAGCCCATAGAAAGGCAGCTTATGCCCCGGCAAGACCAGCTGGCGTTCCGTGGCATAGGGCCGGAAGCCGCGCGTGCTGTCCATCCAGCCCGCCACCGGATCGGCCTCGGGTTCCGTGGCATAGACCCCGAGATTGGCCGAGATCGACGGCAGGATCTGATCCCCGCCCAGCACCAAATCCTCGCTCCAGAATGTGGCATGTTCGGGCGCGTGGCCATGCCCCATCCGCACGGTCCAGTCGCGCCCCGCCATGCGCAGCACCTCGCCCTCAACCAGCCGCCGGTAGCCCAGCGGCAGGGGGGCCGTGCAATCGGCGAAGTTGAACGGGCGCTCCGCCAGCCGTTTGGCCAGAATATCGGCCCGCATTCCGGCGGCCTTCCAGAAAGCCACCGTCTGCGCGTCGGGGCGTTCCTGCACATCAAGTTGCAGCATCCGTGCCATCAGCCAAGCGGTGCGCGTGGTCCAAAGCTCGGCCCCCTGCGCCTGCAACCAGCCCGCCAGCCCGATATGGTCCGGATGATGATGGGTCACCACCACGCGGCCAACCGGCTTGGACGAAAGCGGCCCCTCCAGCAGCGCCTGCAGGGCCGCGCGACAGGCAGGGCGGTCGATGCCCGTATCGACCAGCGTCCAGCTGTCCCCCTCGTCCAGCGCATAGCCGTTCATATGGTCCAGTGCCATCGGCAGGGGCAGGCGGAACCAGTAGACATCAGGCGCCACCTCGCACAGCGCGCCCTGTTCGGGGGGCGTGGTCCAAGGGTAGCGCAGCGAGCGGGGGCGGGTCTCGGTGTCGTTCATAGCCCCAAATCTGAAAGCGAAAGCGCCCGAAGTCCAGAGGCCGCCCGCATCGCGGCCAGAGCCGCCGCATGGCGTGGCAGCACCCGCCCGATATGGATCGCGGCCAGAGCCAGACGGGCCGGATCGGCCAGAACAGCCTCAAGATGCGCCCCCGCCCCCAGCACGAGGGCAAGCGCCTGCAACATATCATGCGCACATGCGGCCCGCATCTCGGGCGGTTGGCCGACCAGCCAGTCGACAGCCTCGGCCACGGCCTCGGCCGCTTCCCAGACCGGCTCGGCCAGATCGGGATGGTCCGGGCGTGCCCGTGCGGCCAGATCCTGCACCTCCTGCAACAGAAGGCCGGCCATCTGCCCCTCATCGCGCATCTTGCGCCCCACCAGATCCAGCGCCTGAATGCCGTTGGTGCCTTCATAGATCGCACTGACCCGCACATCACGGAAAAACTGCGCCGCCCCAGTTTCCTCGACATAGCCCATGCCGCCATGAACCTGTATTCCCGCATCAGCCGCCCGCATGCCGGTTTCAGTGCCATAGGCCTTCACGATCGGGGTCAGGAATGCAGCGCGCGCCATCCAGTCCGCAGGGGAAACGGGCTCTCCCCCAGCCGTCTCACGTGCAAGGGCACCGCTTTCGGACAGGCGCGCCATATCCAGCGCCACCCCCGCCTTCAGGGCCAGCGCCCGTGCGGCAAACAACTCGGCGCGCGCCTCTGCCAGCAGCCTGCGGATATCGGGGAAGGCGATAAGCGGCTGCCCCTGCACCCGCTCGGCAGCAAAGGCCGCCGCTTTCTGCACCGCCGCCTCGGCCACCCCGATCCCCTCGACCCCGACCGACAGGCGGGCATTGTTCATCATGGCAAACATGGCTGCCAGCCCCTGCCCCGCCCCGCCCACGATCCAGCCCTTGGCCGCATCGAAAACCATGACGCAGGTCGGAGACCCGTGCAGCCCCATCTTGTGTTCCAGTCCCGCAACATGCAGGCGGTTGGCCTCGCCTGAAGCGCCCTGTTCGGCGGGCAGGTACTTCGGCACCAAAAACAGGCTGATCCCCTTGGTGCCCGCAGGCGCATCGGGCAGACGGGCCAGAACCAGATGACAGACATTCTCGACCAGATCGCTATCGCCCCAGGAGATAAAGATCTTCTGGCCGGTGATCTCGTAACTGCCATCGGCGCAGGGCATCGCCCTTGTGCGCAGATCGCCCAGATCGGAGCCCGCTTGTGGCTCTGTCAGATTCATCGTCCCCGACCATGTGCCAGACACGAGCTTTGGCAGATACAGCGCCTTCTGGGCCTCGCTGCCATGATGGTGCAGGGCTTCGATCTGACCCTGTGTCAGCATCAGTTTCAGATGTAGCGCCATATTGGCACCGGCCATCATGTCATTGACCGCCAGTCCCAGCGCATTCGGCAACCCCATACCGCCATACTCCTGCGGGGCCGCCAGCGCGATCCAGCCCCCTTCCGCCAAAGCGGCATAGGCTTCGGCAAAACCGCGCGAGGTTTTCACCTGCCCATCGACAAGATGCGCCGGATCGAGATCTCCGGCACGGTTGCTGGCCGCAAGCACCGTATCCGACAGCTTCGCTGCCTCGCTCAGGATCGACGCGACAAGATCGCCGGAAAGATCCCCGAAAGGCCCGGCCCCGTAAAGCGCTGGAAAAGATGTCAGGTGATTTAGGATAAAGGCGATATCTCGGGCCGCCGCGCAGTAGGTCATCATTCCTCCCTCTCCTGCAACAAACGCAGCCCGCTTGGCATTTGAGGCGGACCGGCTTATGCACAGGACAACACAAAGCGAAGGTTATCGCCTTCCCCCTCCTCAGCAATCAAGACGCTACGTCAGATACATCCGATGCCCCTCACGACCGAATTGCTTGCCCCAACCACCGAAGGCTATGCCCGCGCCGCCCAATATCTTGGCACCGGCGCGCTTGTGGCCTTTGCCACAGAGACCGTCTACGGGCTGGGCGGCGACGCCCGGAACAGCGCGGCAGTCGCGGCGATCTACACCGCCAAGGGGCGGCCAAGGTTCAACCCGCTGATTGTCCATGTGCATTCGGTCGAAATGGCCGAGCGCTATGTCACGATCCCCGATGCCGCGCGCCCGCTGATTGCGCGCTACTGGCCGGGGCCGCTTACGCTGGTCTTGCCGCTGCGCCCCGATGCGGGCATCTCCGATCTGGTAACAGCCGGACTGGAGACACTGGCGATCCGCATGCCCGCCCATCCGGTCGCACGCAAGCTTTTACAAGCATTTGACGGCCCCGTGGCGGCCCCCTCGGCCAATCCGTCAGGCCGAATCAGCCCGACAACCGCCGCCCATGTGATGGACGGGCTGTCCGGCAAAATCGCGGCTGTGCTGGATGGCGGGCCCTGCGATGTGGGAGTGGAATCGACCATTCTCTCGCTCGATCCTCTGGCCCTCCTGCGCCCGGGCGGACTGGCTCTGGAAGAGATCGAGGCCTGTCTTGGCCGTGCCCTTCCCACGGGCGGCGATAGTGACAAACCCAATGCGCCAGGCCAGCTGAAATCGCATTACGCGCCGGGGGCTGCGGTGCGGCTGAATGCCCGTGCGCGCCAGAGCGGGGAAATCTGGATCGGCTTCGGCCCCGATTGTGCGGGGGCCGAGTTCAACCTATCGGAAAAAGGCGATACAACCGAGGCAGCAACCCGCCTGTTCGGCCTGTTACGGCAGGCCGACAGGCTGGCGCAGGAAAAAGGCGCCAACTGCATTGCCGTGGCGCCGGTGCCGGTGACGGGGCTCGGGCTGGCGGTCAATGACCGTCTCGACAGGGCCGCTGCGCCGCGTCCCTGACCTGCGGCCCCAAACCAAACCCAGTATCAGGCCCCCTTATTAGGCATGCCCTGCGGTTGCGGATAAGGTGCGCGGATCGATCCCCATCGTATTAAGCGCGCGCACCCATTTATTGGCGTAATCGCCCGACAGGGCCAGATCGGCATCGCCATCGGCAATCAACCAGCCGTTATCAAGGATTTCCTGCTCGAGCTGGCCCGGCCCCCAACCGGCATAGCCAAGCGCCAGAACGGCGCGATCCGGCCCGTTTCCTGCGGCGATATCTTCAAGAATATCCCGCGTTGCGGTCATGGCCAGTTCGTCACTGACTTCCATCATCGGACCACCACCATCCCATTCGGTGGAATGCAGCACGAAGCCGCGACCGGTCTCGACCGGCCCGCCGAACAGAATCGGACGATCTCCGCTTTCGTCGGTGGCCGTCATGGTGATGCCGAGCTGTTCCAGCAGATCCGGCAGGTCGGGCTTGGGCAGCGGTTTGTTGACGATCAGCCCCATTGCCCCCTCTTCCGAATGGGCACAGATCATGATCACCGAATGCTCGAAACGCTGATCCCCCATACCGGGCATTGCAATCAAAATCTTGCCGCTCAGATCCATCGGGGCCTCCTCGTGCCATGTCCATCGCTACCGTGACGCCTATCGGATGACAGACCGCCTATGTCTTTTAACCAAACTGGAGTGCAAAAGATCCAGGTTCAAGATGGCAATGTTGCCAAAAGGCCGCCATCAGAGCAGTTGGCGCGTTTGTGACTTCCCGAAAGCGCCTCGGGCGCGATAAGCGAAGATCATGAGCATTCGGTCAAAACTTACCCGTTTGGGGCCTCGTTTCGGGCTGTGTCTGGGCGCGCTCGCGCTGGTTTCCGGCGCGGGAGATCGCACCTTCGCGCAAGATCTCGAACCGATGCCCGCGTCCCTGCCGGCCGATGCGCCGACGGGCCTGCCCATAGGGCTCGACAGGGCCGAGGTGCTTGATGGCTGGCAGACCAGCGACGGCACGCGCATGGCGGCAATCCGCGTGACGCTTGATCCGGGCTGGAAAACCTATTGGCGCCACCCCGGAGATGCGGGAATTCCTCCCAGTTTCAGCTTCCGCGCCTCCAGTAATCTCAAGGATGTGAAAATCTATTGGCCTCGGCCCGAGGTTTTCACCCAAAGTGGCACAAGATCAATAGGTTACAAAGACCAGATGATCTTGCCGATAGAGCTGTCCCCGATTGATCCCACCCAACCGATCCGGCTGGATGCCGATCTGGATCTGGGGATCTGCCACGATATCTGTGTGCCGGTCTCGCTGGAACTTGACGCCGATCTGGTAGGGCCGGGACGCCGCGATCCGGTGATTTCCGCAGCCCTGCAGGCGCAGCCGCAGAAAGTCGCCAGTCGGGCCAGTTGCCAGATAGAGCCGATCCGTGACGGGATGCGGGTCACCGCCCGCCTGCCTGTCAGCAGCCTGCCCTCCAACAACCAGCCCTCCAACAACCAGCCTGCGGGTCAGCCCCCGCATCAGGTGGCCCTGTTCGAACTGCCCTCGCAGCCGGTCTGGGTGTCTGATTCGCGGATGAGCCTCGAAAATGGCGCGCTGGTGGCCACCGCCGATTTCGTCCCCCCCGATGCCGCGCCATTCGATCTTGACCCGAAGGATCTGCGGATCACGGTTTTGGACAAGACCCATGCCATCGAAATGGACGGCTGCGCCAGAATGTGATCAGCGCTGCCGCCGCGTGCGCCATGCCGCCACGGCCAGCGCGCCCAGAATGAAGGGCGTGTAGACCAGCCAGCTTTGCGCCAGGCTCCCGCCCGCCAGAAGCACCGGCCCGAAGGCCAGCCCGAATCCCGCAACGATCAGCCCGACCCCCAGCCAGAGCGCCCCCGCCAGCCGAGGGGCCTTCAGCCCGCGGCGCGTCGATGCGCATAGTCGCGCGATATCGGCCTGAATAGCCAGCACCGCCGGCACCAGAAGCAGCACGATCACCATGCCGAAGCCAAGTCCGTAAACCAGCGTGATCACTGTGGATTTCAGAAACTGCGCCTCGGCGCTGCCTTCATAAAGCAGCGGCGCAAGCCCGAGCACGGTGGTCAGCGTCGTCAGCAGAACAGGCCGCAGCCTGTCGGCCACCGCATCCACGATGGCCGGTCGCAATCCGCGCGTGCGGGCATAATCATCCACCGTCGAAATCAGCACGATGGCATCGTTGATGATAATCCCCACCATCCCCAGCCCGCCGACCACGGCAAACATCGACATCGGGAAATCCCAGATGTAATGGCCCCAGACCGCGCCCACCAGACCGAAGGGGATCACCGACATCACCACCAGCGGACGCGCCCAGCTGGCCAAGATCCATGCCAGCACGACATAGATCCCCAGCAGACACAGAACCAGCCCGACCTTGGCATCCGCCATAAAGGCGCGCTCGTCCGCAGCCTGCCCCGTTTGCAGCCATGTCACTCCCAGCCGCTGCGCGATATCGGGCAGGATACGGGTCTGCATTTCGGTCAGGATGGCATTGGCGCGTTCGGGGTTGTCTTCGGAAATATCGCCCGTCACCTCGACCTGCCGTAGCCCGTCATCGCGGCGGATGGTGGAAAACCCCGCCTCGCGGCGCACCGTGACAATATCGGACAGGGGCACCCACTGTCCGTTCGGGCTTTGCAGCAGCATCCGGTCCACGAAATCGGCGGTCTTCTCGGCATCGGGCAGCTCGACACGGATCGAGGCAGAGCGCACGCCATCGGGATAGGTTGCGGCCTCGGTGCCGTTCAGACGGGCGCGCAATTCCTGCCCCAGCGTCTGGGTATCAAAGCCCAGCGCCTGCCCCTGCGGGGTCAGCGCAAGGATCAGATCCTCTTTGTCATAGGCCAGATTATCCTCCAGCGCCGAGACCTCGGGATAGACGGCAAGGGCGGCTTTCAACGCTTCGGCGGCCTCCTTCAGCACGCGGGTTTCCGCGCCGGTAAACTGCACCGAAAGGCTGTCCCCCGCAGGGCCCGCACGGAAACTGCGGAAGGCCAGCTCTTCCAGCATCGGATCATCGGGAAGGTGTTCCTGAAGGCGGCGGATGAAATCGGCGCTGCTATAGGGGCGCAGATCCTGATCGATCAGCTCGATCGAGATCGAGCCCAGCTGGTCGCTATCCTTGGTATCCGCCGAGGCCAGATCCCGCCCCGACGCGCCGCCGATCTGGCCGATCACATAGGTCACCGGATTGCGGCCATATTCGGCCTCGTATCCGGCAGCGACACGGCTGACCAGATCCTGCAATTCCCCCATCACCGCAAATGTGTCCTTTCGCGTGGTGCCGTTGACCATTGCGAAGGCCCCCGACACGCTCGAGCGTTCTGGAGGCGCGAAAAACCGCCATTGCACCTGCCCCGTCCTTAGCAGGAACACCTGCACCGCCAGCAGCAGCACCGCAAAGGCCAGCACCGGATAGCGCGCATGGATGATTCCGCGCAGCAAGGGGCGCATCACCTTGCGCCGGAACCAGTCCAGCCCGCGATTGGTCACCCGTGACGGCGCATCATACCAGCGCGGCTGACCCAGATGGGTCAATGCGTGATACATATGGTTGGGCAGGATCAGGAAGCATTCCACCAGTGACGCCGCCAGCACCGCGATCACCGTCAACGGAATATCGACGATCATATCGCCCATCCGCCCGCCAATCACCACAAGCCCCGCAAAGGCGATCACCGTGGTCAGGGTCGAGGCGAAGACCGGCGCAAGCATCCGGCGGGCACCGTTTTCAGCGGCAATCGCGGGGGCCTCCCCCAGATGGCGGGCACGGAAATCGGCATGTTCGCCCACCACGATCGCGTCATCGACGATGATCCCCAAAGTCAGGATCAGTGCAAAGAGCGACATCATGTTCAGCGTCATCCCCGAAACATACATCACCGCCAGCCCCGCCGCGAGCGAGGCCGGAATCCCCATCGCCACCCAGATCGCCGTGCGCGCATTGAGAAAGAGGAACAGCAGCACCAGCACAAGCACCAGCCCGATCACGCCGTTATCGACCAGCAGATCGAGCCGCGCGACGATCTGCTCGGTCCGGCTGCGCACAAGGGCGATGGTTGTGCCTGCGGGCAGGTCGGGGCGCATTTGCGCGACCACCTGTTCGACCTTGCGTTGCAGGGCAATGGCATCTCCCTGCGCGGAACGGGCGACATTGAGTGTCATGGCGGGGGTCTTGCCCACATAATAGGCGCGGTCGCGCGCCGCCCCCTCGACGCGGATCTGCGCCACATCCCCCACGGTCAGCACAGCCCCGTCGGCATCGGTGCGGATCACCAGATCGCGGATCTGCCGCGCCTCGCGCCGCTCTTCGCCTGCCCGGACCCGCGAGGCTCCGGAGGCCACATCCCCCGCAGGCGTCGCATCGGCAGCCGCCCCGATAACCGAGATGATCTGCGTCAGGCTGACATTATGCGCCATCAGCGCGGTGGTCGGCACTTCGACCACGGTCTGCGGGGCTGCCATGCCCGATAAGGTGGTGCGCGTCACGCCCTGCGCATAAAGCCGCACCATCATCTCGTCGGCCAGACGGCCCAGCTGTTCGGGCGCCAAGGGGCCGGTGATAACCACATCGGTCACCGTATCCCGCCAGACGCTCTGGCGGATCTCGGGCGTTTCGGCGGCCTCGGGCAGATCGCCTGCCAGCTGGATGGCGTTTTCCACATCATCCATCGCGCGGCCCATATCCCAGCCGGGTTCGAATTCCAGTTCGATTTCGGCACGCCCCTCGCGGGCCGTGCTTTCGCTCGAGGCGACCCCCTCGACCGTCAGCAGCGAGGGCTCCAGCACCTGCACGATCGCGCGGTCCACATCTTCCGGCCCCGCCCCCTCCCATGTGACCGTCACATCAATCTCGTCGGTGACGGTATCGGGAAAGAATTGCGCCCGCAGTTTGGGCGCGGCAAAGACACCGGCACACAGCATGACCACCAGCACGATATTGGCCAGCGTGGCATGGCGGGTAAACAGGCTGATCAGACCACGCGGCGCGGGCATCTTAACCCCCTGCCTGTTCAAGCCGCGCCACCATCGCCGCCGGAACCCGTTCCTGCTGCAACTGCGCCAGCAATCCGGCGCGGTCGGGGCCGCTCAGCGTGGCATCCTTCTGCACCACCGCCACCAATGCCTGACGCCGCGCAGGGGTCAGATCGATCATGCTCTGATCCAGCGATGCTCCCTGATCCAGCGGGCGCAGCTTGATCCCCTGTCCCAGAAGCGGGCTGCGCCGCGCCACCACCTGCGTGCCCTGCGGCAGATCGGAGCGCACCAGAATGGTATCGCCCTCGCGCCGCAGGATCCGGGCCTGCGCGCTATACAGGCGGTTCTCGTGATCCAGCGCCAGAAGTGCGCCATTGCCATCCACCGCCTGCGCAGGCAAACGCGCGACATGCTCCAGCAGCGGTTCGTCCAGCGTGACGGTCACGAAATCCCCCGGACGGAACCCCCGCGCGCTCTGGAGCTGGGCATAAAGCAGCCGCCCCGCCGTGCCGGTTTCCACAGCCGCTCCGACCCGCAGCAGCTTGGCCGCCGAGCGCACCTGCGCATCCGCAGTCTCCAGCGCCACCTGCGCGGTCAGGGGCAGCACCTCGCCCTGTGCATCGGTCAGACGCAAAAACTGGCTGGTCGATACCCGAAACGAGACTTCCAGCGCCGAGGGGTCGATCAGTTCCCCGAGCATCTCGTTGACCGAGACCAGCCCCCCCTGCACCACGCTGACCGCCGCCAGATTGCCATCAAACCCCGCCCGCAGCGTGGTCAACGACAATTCGCGTTCGGCTTCGGCCAGATCGATGCGCGCGCGGCTGAGCGCGGTTCCGGCCTGATCCAGCGTGGCCTGCGCCTGCGACAGCGCCGACCGGCGCGACAGGACGGCCTGATCGGCGGCGGAAGCGGCAAGCTCGGCCTCTTCGGTCACCGCCGCAGAGCCGATGCCGCGCGCATTCAGATCCAGCTGGCGCTGCAAGGCCTTCTGGCGCAATCCCGCCTGCGCGCGGGCGGCTTCCAGATCATCGCCCGCAATCGCCAAGGCCCGTTCGGCCTGCGCCAAGGCGGCTTCGGCTTCGGTACGGCTGGCCACGGCACTGTCGCGCACGGCCTGCGCCTGTGCAGGATCAAGCTGCACCAGAACATCCCCCTTACGCACCATGCCGCCATCTTCGAACGCCGGCGCAAGTGCGAGGATCGTGCCCGCCGCCGAGGCCCGCAATTCCAGCCGCCGGTTCGACCGGATCTCGCCATAGGCGACAAGCTTGGGCTGAAGATCCCGATAATCGAGCGCAACCACATCGGCGGCGAAGATGCGCTCTGCCGCAGGCGGCGGCCTATGGCCCTGCCCCTCGGCGGAAGGCGTGGCCCGCATCAGCGCCACAGCACTTCCCAAAAGACCGAGAGTCAGCGCAAAAAGGAAAATTCCGCCAAGGCTGCGTGAAAGAAAATGCATCTCTATGCGTATCCGGGGCTATGGGCGAGGTGGGCTTATAGTGCCAGCCTTTCGCCTTTAGGGATAGATATATCTGCATGGGAATACGGGCAAAATTGTCCTAGCCCAGACTGTCCAGCTTGGCCCGCAGCGCCAGAAGATCGGCCCATGAGTCGCGCTTGGCCTCGGCGCTGCGCAGAAGCTGCACCGGCGAGAACATCGCGATGGCGGGCTTGCCGAACGCCTCCGACCACTCGCCGCGCAGGCGGGTAATGCCGCGCCGTGCCAGCCCCGCCGAGCAGGCGGCATTGCCCATCAGCACCACGACATCCGGATCGACCAGCTCGACCATCCGCGCCAGAAACGGACGCATCATCGCGATTTCCGATGCCTCGGGCTCACGCTGCCCCGGCGGACGCCACGGCAGGACGGGAGCCAGAAACAGCGCCGCCGCCCTATCGGGCGTGTCGCGCCGCAACCCGATGGCGGCAAACATCCGGTCCAGCATATGCCCCGAACGGCCAATGAAGGGCCGCCCCGCACGGTCTTCCTCGCGGTCGGGCGCATCCCCGATGATCATGACGCGGGCCGCCTCGGGCCCTTCGGCACGCACGGTGCAGCGCGCGCCCTTGCGCAGATCGCAGGTCTCGAAACCGTCCAGCGCCTCGTGCAGATCGGCCAATGTGCGCGCCTGCCCTGCCGCCTGCCGCGCAAGCCCGACCTGATCGACCTTCGGCGGGGCCTGCCGCTGTGGCAAAGCCGTCGCCTGCGATGCGGCCAGCATGCCCGCCGTAGCTGCCGCACCCGCCGGAACAGGAGCGGGAAGATCGGGCTTTGCCAGACGGTCGGGCAAAGCATAGCAATCCATCGCCAGATCGCCCTGTGCCTCGTCCGCCCCCAGCTCGCACAGCCATTCCAACGCCGCCAAAGCGGCATCATAGCTAAGATCGGAAGGCGAGAGAACTTCAGGCGTCATGCGGCGCATCTTAATCCTGCAGGCGGGTCCGGTAAATACCCCTCCTGCCGCCCTGCCGCACGCGCCGCGTGCGGGACATGCGCGTTTTCCCTTTTCTTGCGGGCGATCTGGCGCTAGGCACCATGCAAACAGACAGGAAGATCCCGATGACCAAGACCGGAAAAATCGCCTTTCAGGGCGAGTTGGGGGCCTATTCCCATCAGGCCTGCCATGATGCCCTCCCCGAAATGGACCCCCTGCCCTGCCGGACCTTCGAGGATGCGATCGAGGCCGTGCGCTCGGGCGCGGCGGATCTGGGGATGCTGCCGGTCGAGAACTCGACCTATGGCCGCGTGGCCGATATCCACCAGCTTCTGCCCTCGTCGGGGCTGAAGATCATTGGCGAAGCGTTCGTGCGGGTACATATCAACCTGCTGACCGTGCCCGGCACGAAGCTGGAAGAGGTCACATCCGCCATGTCGCATACCGTGCTTCTGGGGCAGGTGCGCAACTTCCTGACCACCCATAACCTGCATCGCATCGTCGGCGCGGATACCGCAGGCTCTGCCAAGATCGTGGCCGAAAAAGGCGATCCGAGCATCGCCGCGCTGGCGTCGGAACTGGCGGGCGAGATCTACGGGCTGGATGTTCTGGCCCGCCATATCGAGGATGCCTCGAACAACACCACCCGTTTCCTCGTGATGTCGCGCATGCCCGATTTCGAGCGCCGCGCCGAGAAGATGATGACCAGCTTCATCTTCCGTGTCCGCAACATTCCGGCGGCGCTGTATAAAGCCTTGGGCGGCTTCGCCACCAATGGCGTGAACATGACCAAACTGGAAAGCTATATGGTGCGCGGCCAGTTCACCGCGACGCAGTTCTATGCCGATATCGAGGGCCACCCCGAGGACCCCAATGTGAAACTGGCGCTCGAAGAGCTGTCCTATTTCACGGATATGCTAGAGATTCTCGGGGTCTATCCGGCCGATCCGATCCGTCAGGAAATCGGCTGATCACAGAGCCTATCACATTTTTCGGGGCCTGTTTTTTGGCCCTGAATTTTTGCCCCTGAACTTTCGGCCCTGATTTTTCGGGGCCGGTTGGTCGGGTCGGCTTCGGGCCGCCTCGGGATAGGCAAAAGCGTGAAACAGGCAAAGGACAGGGCACAAGGAAAGGGCGGGCAAACCTGCCCTCCCCTACGTCGGGTCGCGCTGTTTTTCAGTCCTGATCGGGGGCCTCGTAACGCGCCGCAATCTCGCGGATCTGCTTGCCGACGCGGTCCGCGAATTTGCGGTCAAGGCTCGACCGGCCCAGCTTGGCCGATTGCAGCATGAGCCGCGCCCCCAAAGTGCGCGGACGGATATCCAGACCGACCTGCAAACGGGTCCGGCTGCGCGACAGCGCCGTCAGCAGAATCACGGTTTCGACCTGAAAACTGGATGACTGCCCGGAAAGCGCCACCACCTCGGGGCGCTCGAAACGGGTCACCTCGGCCTCCAGCTTGCGCATTTTGCCTCTGAGCCTGAACTCGATTTCCCAGCTTACCCCTTTGCCCGGAAACTCGAGCTGGTCGGTCCGGCGCAGCTTCACACCCCGCTCGCGCGCCGCCTCTTCCATTGCGTCGAACTGGCTCAACTCGTCGAACACGAACTCGACGGGAACAGAAATATCTTCTCGGGTCGAGAATTTCATCCGACACTCCTGGAAGGCAGCACCAAGCAAAAGGTGACACTGATCATGACGTTAGGGCTGATCTAGCCGTCAATCGAGCCGGTCTGCAAGCCATTCCCGCATTAACCACCCCGCAATCGCACCGGGTCGTGGCGCACGTATCACGCTGTCACCGCCCGCCATAATCCGCAGCAGCCTTTCACGGCTGACCCAAAGCGCATCCTCGATTTCCACCGGATCGGTCATGATCTCGCGGCTGGTCGCTTCGGCGCGGCACCCCATCATCAACGAGGCTGGAAAGGGCCAGGGCTGCGACGCGACAGGCCGGACCCTGCCGGTGCGGATCGCGGTTTCCTCATAGACCTCGCGGCGGACCGCCGCTTCGACGGTCTCTCCGGGCTCCATGAACCCCGCAAGACAGGAATACATGCCCTCGGGCCAGTTGGGATTGCGCCCCAGAAGCGTGTCATTGCCTTGGGTGACCAGCATGATCACGCAAGGATCGGTGCGCGGAAAATGATCCGCCCCACAGCTCGGGCAATGGCGCTGCCACCCCGACTGCACGATCTCGGACGCCGCCCCGCAGGCCGCACAGAACCCATGACTGCGATGCCAGCCCAGAATCCCGCGCGCGGTTGCCGCAAGCTCTGCCTCCAGCGGCGGCAGGCCCAGCATCACATCGCGCAGATCCCGCAAGGCGACCGCGTCGGACAGGACGGGCATGTCCTGTATGTCCTGCGCAAACACGGGCTCTCCCCGTGGCCCGCCCGCCCCGAGAAACACCCGCGCGCCGAGAGCCTCCGACATCAGCGGATGATCCGGCGGAAAAAGCGCCAGACGGGGGGCCGCATCGCCTGCCGCGTCCCCGTCTTGTGTGCACAACACCTGCCCGTTGCACATCAAAAACCCCCGCGCGCCCGTCATATCGGGGCCAGCGCGCCTGTGGGCGGCACGATCCAGACCGCTGCCCGCAAAGGCCAGACCGGGGTGTCTATCGTAGAAAAACGGCCCTTCGGCGACAAGAAAGCGGTCTGGAAACGGGGCTGGCATTGCGAAAATATCTCGATCTTAAGGTTGCTGCTGCATTAGGCTTGCCTAAGGTTAGAAATTTAGTCCTTAATCGTCAAAGAAGTATAGCCGCACCTGACCTAATGACAGCGACGACGCGCATCCCGGTTCAGCAAGTAAACGTGTTTTTTAAGTGACGTAAGGGGCGGCGCAAGATCGCCCGGACGAAAGGAGAGCGATGTCCTCGCACGCCGAAACTCCGTCGCATGCCGAGCGGCCCGCTGCGGTGGTCAGACTGCGTCTGCTGGCGACCACCGACCTGCACGGCCATATCCGTGGCTATGATCTGTTTGCCGACAGGGAAGACACCGGTTGCGGCCTGTCCCGCGTGGCCACCCTGATCGAACGGGCCCGCACCGGCTGCCCCAATACGCTGCTCTTCGATAATGGCGACTTTCTACAGGGCACACCGCTGACCGAATATTGGGCGCGCGACCGTCAGGGCCGCGCAGACGCCCCGCATCCGGTGATTGATGCCATGAACGCGCTGGCCTATGACGCCGTCGGGCTTGGCAATCACGAATTCAATTACGGGCTGGACTTCCTGACACGCAGCCTGCGCGATGCCCGTTTCCCCTGTCTGTCGGCCAATGCCCTGCGCCTGCGCGCCCCCCGCCCCGAAGAGGACGTGCCCCTGACGCAGGCGCATGTCGTGCTGGAAAAAGACCTGCACGACGAGAACGGAGACCTGCGGCGGGTGCGTATCGGGGTGTTCTCGGTGCTGCCGCCGCAATTCATTCTTTGGGATAGCGCCATTCTGGCAAGCCGCCTGCAAAGCCGTTCCATCATCGAGACGGCCAGGGCGCAGGTGGCCCAATTACGGGCACAGGGCTGCGATCTGGTGATCGCATTGGCCCATACAGGCATTGATCCCCTTGCCAGAGCCGATGATCCCACCTGCGAGCATGCCGCCACCCTGCTGGCACAGATCGACGGGATCGATGCGCTGATCGCAGGGCACGACCATATCGCCTTTCCCGGCCCCGATGTCGCGCCAAGTGCAGATGTGGACCCCGTGGCAGGCCGGCTCTACGGCGTTCCGACGGTAACACCGGGCCGCTTCGCCAGCCATCTGGGCCAGATCGATCTGGATCTGGTGCAAGGGGCGCGGGGGTGGCAGGTTGCTGCCTCTTGCGCAACCCTGATACCGGTGGCGCAAGAGCCCCCCGTGCCCGAAGCCGAGCGGATTGTCACGCGCAATGCCAAGGCCCATGCCGAAGTGCAAAGCTACACATCGCGGCGCGTGGCACGGCTGGACGTGCCGCTGCACAGCTATTTCTCGCTGGTGGGCCCCGATGCCGCACTCAGTTTCGTGGCACAGGCGCAGCGTGACCATGTGCAGAGCCTGCTTGCGGACCGCCCCGAGGGCGAGCTGCCGCTGCTATCGGCCGTCGCCCCGTGCAAATCGGGCGGGCGCGCGGGGGCGGACTATTACCTTGATATCCCGCCCGGCCCGCTAAGCATCCGCCATCTCAGCGAGATCTATCTCTTTCCCAATATCGTCACCGCCGTGGTCATTGACGGCAAGGGGCTGAAAAGCTGGCTGGAACGCGCCAGCATCATCTTCAACACCATTGCGGACGGGACACGGGGGCTGCCCCTGATCCGGCCCGAGATCCCCGCCTATAATTTCGACATCATGCTGGGCGTCACCTACGAAATCGACCTGTCCGCCCCGCCCGTCTTCGACCTGCACGGCATGCAGACCACCCAATCGCGCGGACGCATCCGCAACCTGTGCTATCAGGGGCGGCCCGTCGATGACCGGCAGAGCTTTGTGGTGGCCACCAACAACTACCGCTCGGCCTTTGCGGGACAGTTTGCCGGTCTGGATGGCCTCAGGGTGGATCTGGGCCCCGATATCGCCTCGCGCGATGTGCTGATCCGCGCCGCACGCGCGTGGGACACGCTGCATCCCGCCGCCATCCCCATCTGGCAGTTCCGCGACCAGCCCCAGACATCGGTCACGATGGTCACCGGCAAAGGCGCGCTGGCCTATCACCGCCAGATGGAAGATTTGGGGATGAGCCTGCAAGACACCCATGCCGATGGCACAGTCACCCTGTGCAAACAGCTCTTTTACGCGGATGCCTGCACCGGCACTCTGGGCTAGCCTCCCTGCCGCCCACCAGCAGCGCCCATCAGGACGGGATCAGCCCTCGTGGCTTTGGCGGCAATGGTCGCGGAAGGCGCGCTTGAGCAGATCCAGTTCGGCCTGCAACCTGTCCACCTGCGCGGCCAGATCCGGCACGAGCATCTCGCCCGCCGCAATGGACAGGCTGGCCACAACACCGCTTTCGGCATCCGACAGCAGCAGGCTTTGCGTGCCGTCTTCCAGCAGATCGACCGGAAGCCCCTGACGCAAGCGCCAGCGCCCGTCCCCGAGATCGGTCCAGTCCCCCTCGGCCAACACTGTCGCACGGTAGGACGCGGTCAATGCGGGGCGCATGGCGGATTGCAGCACCACCACCCATTCTCCGGCCTGCAAACGGGAATACTCAACAATCATCAACAGACTCCTTTAGAGATCGGCGCGGGGATGGCGCAGCAAGGTCAGATCCTGCAAGGTGATTTTGTTCATTGCCGGTGCCTCGAAAATCAGGTCGATCCACGCCTTTTCAAGGCGCTTCTCGTTCAATTTGGTATAGGCCAGATCGAACTGCACCACACCGCCGCCAACCGGCATCTGGCTGACAAGCTGGTCACTATTGGGACCATGCTGGATGTTGAAACGGCAATAGACGGGACGCGCCTCTTCCATGCGGACATCAAGGCCCAGTTGCACGAGATGGTGCAAACGGAAGCCCTGCACAGCCTCGGGCGGAAGATCGACCACCAGCGACAGGAAACTGCCCTGAAAGCCGAAAACCTCCAGTTCGGCCCCGAAGGGGGAAGGTCTGCCGCTATTGCGGATCTGCCGCAGGGAAAGCTGCTGCAGCGGGCAGTCGTGAAACAGCGTCAGATCCTCGCCCAGACAGCACCCGGATGCCGCGCCCACATAGGCCTGCGGCGCCACCGGCATTGAAAAGGCCTGCGGTCGCCACGCCCAGTCACACCCCAAGGGCCGGTCGATGGCATCGGCGGCATTAAAACGCTGCTCTGTCTGGCGGTCGATCCGGCCCAGAAGCCCCGAAGCGGTCGCGGCCATAGACCCGGCCTTCTTGCGCAGCAGCGCCAGATCCTCGCCGGTCATATCCGGTGCTGTTGCCGCACAGTCATGCCAATGCTTCATCACGCGGCTATATGCCAGCCGGTTCAGGAGACCGCCCTGAGCCTGCCCAACCTGCTTCTGCCCCATTTCAAAACCCGTTTTTGTCTCGCCAGACACATAATAGCCGGCGTCATGTCTAAAATCTTTGCGCAGCGTCAAGACTGCGCCCGCAAGACCAAAAGTGCAAGCTGTCTTCTGGCGGATATGCAGGCTCCGCAGGTCCCCATTACCGCATCATATCCCCGTGCGGGAGCGCCCGCAGACCCGCTTATTGCGCCGGTTTGGCCTGCCCTGCACTGGCGGCATGGGCTTTGGTCGCCGCTTCGGACCGGCCGACAAATTCTTTCAGCAATCGCAACTGTGCGGCATCGCTCATGGGTTGCGAGCGCAGCGCCATTACCGACAGCGCTGTCAGATGCCCGTCAAGCGAGGTCACGCCGCGCCAATACTCAGCGGTGACAGGAAATTCTTCGGCCAGCGACCTGTCGCGCACCTTCAGAAGCAGAAGATCGCCCGAAACCTGCGATTTCAGGATATCGACATCATCGCTGCGGCCCGAACGCGCAATCGCCGCCTGTCCTGCCGCCGAACGGAAGAAGGCCTCGATCATCGGGAACCGCTTGGTGATCGAGCCGGTCATTTTCGGCCCGACCGTCGCCGATAGCATGGCCGGATGGGGGGCCGAGGCATGGGTCGCGTCATTGGTCACCGCCGCGCAATCACCGAACAGGATGACGTTATTCTCTGCCTGCCCCGGATGCCCCTGCCCCGCCACACAATAGCCCGCCGGTGCACTGAGCACGGTATCTCCGGCGATGACGGTGCCTGTCGCCTGAGGGCCCATTGTGGTCTGGCAACCGGCAAGAGCCGAAGCCACAAGCGTCACACACAAACCGAGCTTCACACGAGACATCGCCATATTGCCACCTTTCCGGAACACAGAGCTTACGCAAGGCTTAGTAACTACCGGCCCAAAGAGCAAGTTCCCCCACAGCCCTGTGACAGCCCCCGCCGGAACGGAGGCGAAAGACCGCCTCAGGCAAACTCCGCCTGTGCATAGCCTTGCAGATACAGCAGCGCCGAAAGGTCACCGTGATTGATGCGGATGTCGCATTGCGCCGCGACCGAGGGTTTTGCATGCAGCGCCACGCCAAACCCTGCCAGTTGCAGCATGCCCAGATCATTGGCCCCATCCCCCACCGCCATCACCTGATCCGCCGACAGCCCGAGCCGCGCGGAAATCTCGTGGAACGCCTGCACCTTGGCTTCACGGCCCAAAATCGGCAGGCCCGGCTTGCCAGTCAGCTTGCCCTCTTCGACCAGCAGCGTATTGGCGCGGTTTTCGTCAAAGCCCAAAGTGGCCGCGATACGGCTGGTGAACGCCGTGAACCCGCCAGACACCAGCGCACAATACGCCCCGTCGCGCTTCATCGTCGCCAGCAGGGCCGGACCACCGGGCATCAGGGTGATACGGGTGTCGATGACCTCAGCGATCACCGTCTCGGGCAGGCCAGCCAGCAGCCCCACACGTTCGGTCAGAGCGCCTTCGAAATCCAGCTCGCCATTCATTGCCTTGGCGGTGATCTCTTTCACACGTGCCCCGACACCCGCCACATCGGCCAGTTCGTCGATACATTCCTGCTGGATCATGGTGCTGTCCATATCGGCCAGCAGCATCTTCTTCTTGCGGCCTTCCGCCGGGATCACCACAAGGTCGATCCCCAGTGCCTGCAGGTCCGCCCAGACGGTCCAGCGGTTATCGGGGATCACCTCCATCGGAAATTCGGCAGCGCACCCCTCGGCCAGCCAAGTGACCTCGCCTCCCCCCCACGCATTACGCAGCGCCACAAGTGTGGTTTCGTCAAGCTTGGGCGTTTTCGGGCAGGTCATGAGAAGGGCGACGAACATAGCTAGATCTCCGGATCACAGGGTTGGGGGCGCTATAGCGCAAAAACAACCGCCGTTTCCAGCCCCGCCCGCACCGCAAAAGCCCGATCCGCATGATCCGCGCCAACCGCCCCGCTTCTCGCGGTTTTGCCCCTGTTAGAAGCGTTAGGAGCAGATAGCAGATCGGTCCTCTTTTCCGAGGCCGTTTCCGACGCGCGACCCGAACCCCAGACCCGAATCGCAGCCCCGAGGCGTATAGCCGCCACTCGACCGGCACGTGCGGCACTGCCCGCCGCCTCTCCGACGGGGTCCTCTCCTTGGATCAGCGCGCTTCCCCTTTGGCAGGCTCGCAGCAGGTTTGCCGGAAGGAATCAGAGAGTATCAGGCCTTCGGTCACGCCCGCGAAGGGCCGCCGCTGCGCCTGTGTCGGTTTTGCGCCACAACGCCTCACATTTTACGGTTTTCTCTTGTCCCGAAGCGACATTTTTTGCGGTCGATACGACTTTGTCACTTGCATGAATCAAGGTGCAGGCGTAAGTCCCAACGCGGGACACCCCTCCCCAACGAGGGGCGTTTATCTGAGAGGATACCAGATATGGCTATTGAAGCACCGGCTACGCGGCCGGCAAATCCGCGTTTTTCTTCGGGCCCTTGCACGAAGATCCCCGGTTTCTCCCTCGACATGCTTGCCGACGCGCCTCTGGGCCGTTCGCACCGCGCAGCTGTTGGCAAAGCCAAGCTGAAAGAGGCGATCGAAACCACCCGTGAAATTCTCGGCGTTCCGGCAGATTACAAGATCGGCATCGTTCCGGCTTCCGATACCGGCGCCGTCGAAATGGCAATGTGGTCGCTTCTGGGCGCACGCAAAGTCACCATGTGCGCATGGGAAAGCTTCGGCTCGGGCTGGGTCACCGATGTCGTGAAGCAGCTCAAACTCGATGCGGATACCAAAACCGCCGATTACGGTGATATCGTCGATTTCACGACCGTCGATTTCAACACCGACGTCGTCTTCACCTGGAACGGCACCACCTCGGGTGTGCGCGTGGCCAATGGCGATGCGATCCCCGCCGACCGCGAAGGCCTGACCATCTGCGACGCCACCTCGGCGGCTTTTGCAATGGACCTGCCGTGGGACAAGCTCGATGTCACCACCTTCTCCTGGCAGAAAGTGCTGGGCGGTGAAGGCGGTCATGGCGTTCTGATCCTGTCGCCGCGCGCCGTCGAGCGTCTGGAAAACTACACCCCCGCATGGCCGATGCCGAAGATCTTCCGCATGACCAAAGGCGGCAAGCTGATCGAAGGTATCTTCAAAGGCGAGACGATCAACACGCCCTCCATGCTCTGCGTCGAGGATTACATCGTTGCGCTGAACTGGGCCAAATCCATCGGTGGCCTCGAAGGGCTGATCGCCCGCGCCGATGCCAATGCGAAAGTGGTCTGGGATTTCTGCGCCGCCAAGCCGTGGATCGCAAACCTCGCCAATAACGCGGCAAATGCCTCCACCACCTCGGTCTGCGTGAAATTCACCGATGACCGCATCAAGGATGGGGCAACCTTCGCCAAAGCCGTTGCAAAACGTCTGGACGCCGAAGGCGTGGCACTGGATGCCGGTGCCTATCGCGATGCGCCCGCCGGTCTGCGGATCTGGTGCGGTTCCACGGTCGAGAAAGCCGATCTGGAGGCGTTGATGCCCTGGATCGAATATGCCTTCGAAGCCGAAATCGCAGCGCAAGCCTAAGCGTTCGATCTTTCTCTGAACCTGAGGTGGGCAGTGCTTTGCCCACCCGTTTTCCCAGATTTCAGAAAATTCAAGGAGCCCGCACATGGCCCCCAAAGTTCTCGTCTCTGACAGCCTGTCGGAAACCGCCGTCCAGATCTTCCGTGACCGTGGCATCGAAGTCGATTTCGAACCCAAACTCGGCAAGGACAAAGACAAGCTGGCCGAAGTGATCGGCAAATATGACGGCCTTGCGATCCGTTCGGCCACCAAAGTGACCGCGAAACTGCTGGAAAACGCGACCAACCTGAAGGTCGTGGGCCGCGCAGGTATCGGCACCGATAACGTCGATAAGGAAGCCGCTTCGAAAAAAGGCGTGATCGTCATGAACACGCCCTTCGGCAACATGATCACCACCGCCGAGCATGCCATCGCGATGATGTTCGCCGTGGCGCGCCAGATCCCCGAAGCGTCCGCCTCGACCCACGCGGGCAAGTGGGAAAAATCGAAATTCATGGGTGTCGAGCTTTCCGGCAAGACCCTTGGTGTGATCGGTGCCGGTAACATCGGTGGCATCGTCTGCGACCGTGCCCGCGGCCTGAAAATGAAGGTCATCGCATTCGACCCCTTCATGAGCCAGGAAAAAGCCGACAAAATGGGCGTGGAGAAAGTCGAGCTTGAGGATCTGCTCAAGCGCGCCGATTTCATCACCCTGCACGTGCCGCTGACCGAGCAGACCAAGAACATCCTGTCGCGCGAGAACCTCGAGAAGACCAAGAAAGGCGTGCGTATCATCAACTGCGCCCGTGGTGGTCTGGTCGATGAGGAAGCGCTGGCCGATCTGCTGAAATCGGGCCATGTTGCCGGTGCCGCGCTGGACGTGTTTGCCGAAGAGCCCGCGACCAATAACGTGCTGTTCAACCTGCCCAACGTCGTCTGCACGCCCCACCTTGGCGCGTCCACGACCGAAGCGCAGGAAAACGTGGCGCTGCAAGTCGCAGAGCAGATGTCGAACTACCTGCTGGACGGCGCTGTCGAGAACGCGCTGAACATGCCGTCGATGACCGCCGAAGAAGCCAAGGTCATGGGCCCGTGGGTCAAGCTGGCACAACATCTGGGTGGCTTCATCGGTCAGATGACCGAAGATGCGATCAAGGCGATCAACATCACCTATGACGGGTCGGCCGCCGAGCTGAACCTCAAGGCGCTGGATGCGGCCGTTGTGGCCGGCATCATGAAAGCCAGCCAACCGGAAGTGAACATGGTCTCGGCCCCCGCTCTGGCGAAAGAGCGCGGCATCCAGATCTCGACCACGTCGCAGACCCAATCGGGCGCTTATGATGGCTACATCAAGGTCACCGTCGTGTCGGAAACCAAAGAGCGTTCGATCGCGGGCACCGTGTTCTCTGATGCCAAGCCGCGCTTCATCCAGATCAAGGGCATCAATATCGATGCCGAAGTGGGCGAGCATATGCTCTATACCACCAATGAGGATGTCCCCGGTGTGATCGGCAAGCTGGGCACGCTGCTGGGCGAACATGGGGCAAACCTTGCCAACTTCACCCTTGGCCGCGCGAAAGCCGGCGGGGAAGCCATCGCCATTGCCTATCTCGACGAAGCCCTGAAACCGGAAACGGTCGAGGCCATGAAAGCCACCGGTATCTTCAAGCAAGTAAAACCGCTGGAATTCATTCTCGGCTGAGCCATAATAGGTTCATGAACGCCAAGGCCCCTGCGACCCGCGGGGGCCTTTTTCATTTGTAAGGAAAGAACTATGCGCGCCTATGCCATCGGAGACATTCACGGACATCTCGACAAGCTGAAGATTGCGCACGATCTGATCGAGCAGGACCGTGCGGCCTTTGGCGACCAGTCCGCCCCTGTGATCCATGTCGGAGATGTTGCCGACCGTGGCCCCGAGAGTGCCGGCGTCATCGATTACCTGCTCAACGCGATGCGGGCGGGGAAAAACTGGGTGGTACTGAAAGGCAATCACGACAGGATGTTCTCGATTTTCATGAACGACCCTTTCGACGCCGATCCGATGCTGCGCAAGGATCTGACATGGCTGAACCCACGATTGGGCGGCAATACCACACTGGCCTCCTATGGCGTGCCCAATGCCGATGAACGCCCCGCCGATATCGTCCATGCCGAGGCGCTCCGGATGGTTCCCGAATCGCACCGGCTCTGGCTGGCCAGCCGCCCCAACCACTTCATCTTCGGTGAATTGCTTTTTGTGCATGCCGGCATCCGTCCGGGGGTCAGCATCGGCAACCAGACCGAAGACGATCTGTGCTGGATCCGCAAAGGCTGGCTGGAAGATACCAGCGATCACGGCATGCTGGTGGTGCATGGCCATACCGCAATCGATCAGGTGACGCATTATGGCAACCGCCTCAACCTCGATAGCAGTGCGGGCTATGGCGGCCCTGTCTCGGCAGTGGTGATCGAAGGCCGCGACGCATGGCTGCTGACCGAAAACGGGCGGCAACCGCTTGTTCCGGTTGCCACTATCGCCGCCTGACCGCGGTATATCGCGCGCGGCCGCTCCGAAGGCGGGCAGGATACAGAATCGCCCGGGGCCGAAACCGGGGCCTGTCCTGACGCGGCGATACTGCCGCCGCGTCAATATGCCAACGGTCATGTTGAGCCCGTTATACGCAGGCTGTAAAACCGCAGGATTTTCTCCTTAAGGTAGAAATTTGTGAGGGATTTTCTATAGCTGGCCCGCGATCAGCCTTAAGGATTAAGCCTAAATTTACTGGACGTCACCAAGATGCTGGTCGAACGGAATGGGGACTGAACCAGCATGCCGACAGGCACCAGAAACACGATCGCTGACAAGCTGGCTCAGGAGCGTCGCGCCCGTCTGGCGGCGGAACGGCTGCTTGACCAGAAGAAGCGTGAACTGTTTACGGCCAATCAGAAACTGGCATTGCATGCCCGCGCCCTGTCCGACCAGATCGTGGAGCAGCGCCACGGCCTGACCCGCGCCCTGACGGAAGCCGCCTCTTTGAAGGGCGAGAACCATCGCGTGATGGATGATCTCGCACGGGCCAATTCCGTTGCCATGATAGCCCAACGCAGGCTGTGGGACGCGCTTGAGACGATTCCCGACGGGTTTGCCGTCTATGACGCCGATCTGCGGCTGGTGGCCGCCAATAAGGTCTATCTGGATTTCTTCGAGGGCGAAGTGGCCATCGCTGCGGGCGTGACCTACGATTCGGTGCTCAATATCGTGGCCAAGCACCGGATGGTGGATCTGGACGGGCGCGACCCTGCCGACTGGCATCATGACATGATCGCGCGCATCCGCCGCAATCCGATCGAACCGATCACGATCATCACCCGTAAAGGGGCCCATATCCGGCTGATCGACCGGTGGGGCGAAGGCGGCGATCTGGTCTGCATCGCGCAGGATATCTCGACCCATGTCAGCCGCGAAGCGGAACTGGAAGAGGCACGCGAAAAGGCCGAATCCGCCAATCGCGCGAAATCGGCCTTCCTTGCCAATATGAGCCACGAGATCCGGACGCCGATGAATGGCGTGGTGGGCATGGCCGAACTGCTGACCGAGACAGAGCTGACAGAGGATCAGCGTCTTTATGCGGAAACCATCCGCTCTTCCGGCGAGGCGCTGCTGACGATCATCAACGATGTGCTCGACTATTCCAAGATCGAGGCGGAGCGCCTGAAGCTCTATCCCGAGATTTTCGATCTGGAGCGGTGTGTGCACGAGGTGACCATGCTGCTGCAACCTTCCGCACGCGACAAGAAGCTGAGGCTTCTGGTCGATTACGACATGTTCCTGCCGACACGATTCGTGGCCGATCCGGGGCGTATCCGCCAGATTCTGACCAATCTTCTGGGCAATGCGGTGAAATTCACGCTTAGCGGCCATGTGCTGACGCGCGTGGTCGGGATAGAGCGGAAGCAGAATAATTACGAGCTGCATATCACCGTCGAGGATACCGGCATCGGCATCAATCCCGAACAGATCGACCATGTTTTCGGCGAGTTCAATCAGGTCGAAAGCGAAACCAACCGCAAGTTCGAGGGCACGGGGCTTGGCCTTGCCATCACCAAGCAGTTGATCGAGATGATGGGCGGCGAGATCTGGGTCGATAGCGAGCTGGGGCGCGGTTCGTGTTTCGGGTTCAAGATTCTGGTGCCCGCCGCCGAACCCGCGCCGCATGTCTCGACCCCCGGTCCGCCGATCACGCTGCGGGCCGCGCTTGTGGTCGATGATCTGATGGTCAACCGTGTCATTCTCGAACGGCAGCTGGAAACCTACGGGCTGAAGGTGACATTGTGCCGGAACGCACAGGAAGCGCTGACCGCTTTCGACAGGGGCGCGAAATTCGACATTATGCTCAGCGATTTCCGGATGCCGGATATGGATGGCCTGCATCTGTGCCAGACCTTGCGGCAACGCGGCGTGAAGATTCCCGTGGTGCTGCTGAGTTCGGACCCCGATGCGATCACCCCCGAAGAGGCCCACGCGGCCCAGATCGAATGTCTGGAAAAGCCGGTGCTGCGGTCGCATCTGTTCCGCACCTTGCAAAACCTGTCGTATCCGGTTGCAAGAACGGTGCCACCGCCCGCGCCGCCGCCCCCTGTCGGCCAACGCAAGATGCGCATCCTCGCCGCCGAGGATAATCGCACCAACCAGCTCGTTTTTGGCAAGATGGTGAAAGATCTGCCCATTGATCTGGTCTTCGCCAATAACGGTCTGGAAGCGGTCGAGAAATGGCAAAGCTTCCAGCCCGACCTGATCTTCATGGATATTTCCATGCCCGAGATGGATGGCAAGGAAGCCACCCGCCGCATCCGGTCTCTGGAAAGCGGCAGCCACGTGCCGATCTGCGCCCTGACGGCCCATGCGATGGACGGCGATAGCGAGGGCATACTGGCCTCGGGTATGGATCACTATCTGACCAAACCATTGCGCAAAACGGCGATCATCGACCATATCGTGGCAAATTGTCCCCCGACCGCACAGTCGCTACAGGACGGGGCTGCCTAGGTCTCGGAAATAAGCTGCAGGAAGGCGGCACCGAAACGGTCGAGCTTGGCGTCTTCCAGACCAAGCCGTTCCAGCCCCTTCAGGTCGCCTGGCCGCATCTCGGCAATCTTGCGCAGCAACGACGAAGACACGCTCAGCATCCGCCCTGTCCCGTCCTCGCCACGCTCCAAACGGAGTTGCTCTGCCAGCAGCGCATCAAACAGAGGTCCGGCCTGACGCCCCGCCAAAGCACGGCGCGCGGGATGCATTTTCTGCATCTCCTCACCCACCAGCACCTCAAGGAATGCCGTGCCATAGCTTTCCAGCTTTTTGGCTCCCACCCCGTTGATCCGCGCCATCTGGTCCAGCGTTTGCGGACGGGCCTCGACCATCTCGATCAGGGTGCGGTCGGGGAAGATCATATAGGCCGGAAGCCCCGCCGCCTCGGAAAGCGCCCGCCGCTTGGCCTTCAGTGCCGACAGCAGCGGCGCGTCCTCCTCGGACACAAGCGCCTTGACCACCGTCTGCTTTTTCGCCCCGCGCACAGGGTCACGCCGGAAGGTGATCTGTTCCTCGCCGCGCAGGATCGGATGCGCGGCCTTGGTCACGAATAACGCGCCGTGACGTTCGGCATCGGGGCGGATCAGGTCATGCCCCATCATCTGCCGGAAGATCGCCTGCCACTGCGGGCGCGTCCAGGCCTTACCCACCCCGAAGGTCGGCAGGCGGTCATGCCCGCGCGAGGAAATGCGCTCGTTCGACTGGCCCAGCAGCACCTCGATCAGATACTGGCTGCCATAGCTCTGGTCGCAGCGCAGACAGGCCGACAGCGCCATCCGCACCGGCTCGGTCGCATCGAACAGATCGGGCGGAGTGTCGCAGATATCGCAGTTGCCACAAGGGCTTGCCTCTTCACCGAAATAGGCCAGCAGCCTCTGGCGGCGGCAGGCGGTAGCCTCGGCCAGCCCCAGCAGCGCATTCAGCCGCCCGTGATCGGCGTCCTTGCGTTCGGGCGGCGCAAGCCCCTCGTCGATCTGGGCGCGGCGGATGCGGATATCGTCGGGGCCAAAGAGGGTCAGCGTCTCGGCAGGAGCGCCATCACGGCCCGCGCGACCGATCTCCTGATAATAGGCCTCGATGGATTTCGACAGATCGGCATGGGCCACCCAGCGGATATCGGGCTTATCGATCCCCATGCCGAAGGCCACAGTCGCCACCACGATCAGCCCGTCTTCCTGCTGAAAGCGCGTCTCGACCGCGCGACGGTCATCGGGGTCCATGCCGCCGTGATAATAGCAGGCCGTATGCCCCGCCTCGTTCAGCGCCTGCGCAAGGCTCTCGGTCTTTTTGCGGGTGGCGCAATAAACGATACCCGACTGGCCCTTGCGCGCGGCGGCAAACTGCAGGATCTGCCCGCGCGGCTGGTTCTTGGGCTCGAACGCCAGATGGATATTGGGGCGGTCAAAGCCGCGCAGGAAAGTCTCGGGCGCCTCGCCGTCAAACAGCCGCGTGACCATCTCGGCGCGGGTTTCTTCATCGGCGGTGGCGGTAAAGGCGGCCAGCGGCACCTTCAGATCGCGGCGCAACTCCCCGATGCGCAGGTAATCGGGGCGGAAGTCATGGCCCCATTGGCTGACGCAATGCGCCTCGTCCACGGCAATCAGCCCGACCCGCGCACGGCGCAGCAGATGCACCGCCCCGCCCGAGGCCAGCCGTTCCGGCGCCATATAGAGGATCTTCAACCGGCCTTCGTCGATGGCACGAAAGACCTCTTCGGTCTCGTCCTCGGTATTGCCCGAGGTCAGGGCGCCGGCCTCGACCCCCGCCTCGCGCAGCGCCCGCACCTGATCGCGCATCAGGGCAATCAGCGGCGAGATCACCACCGTCAGCCCCTCGCGGCACAGCGCGGGGATCTGGAAACATAGGGATTTGCCACCGCCCGTCGGCATGATGGCCAAAGTATTGCGCCCCGCCATGACGGAGCGCACGATTTCTTCCTGTCCGGGACGGAATTCGCGGAACCCGAAGATATCGGTCAGGACTGCATGACAGTCGGGCAGCGTGGCCTCGACCATCGGATCAATACCCGTAGAAGAAGCCCGCGTTATTGATCAGCGCGCGCTGCAGGATCATCAGGATCACGAAAGCCACCAGCGGTGCCAGATCAAGACCGGGAGTATTGGGCAGAATGCGGCGGATCGGCGCATAGATCGGCTCCAAGAGCGAATTCAGGCCATACCAGATCTGGCGGACCATCTGCTGGTTCAGGTTCAGGACATTGAAATTGATCAACCAGCTCATGATGATGTGGACAATCATCACAAACCACACAATATCCAGTATAAGATTGAGCGCCTGAAACAGCGTGACCATATGCAAAAGACCTCCGGCTGGGTGAGTAACTACCTATGCGAGCCGCAGTCATCTTGCAACCTTGCAACGCATGCCCGTGATATCGATTTTCGGTAAATTCTTCCGGGCAGAATGCTTGCATCGCCGGTATCATGACGCTTTACGCAGTCCCGTTACCATTCAAGAGGTCTCTCATGCAGCGCGACAGGAAAGCTCTCTGGGGCTGGTTTTTCTTCGACTGGGCCAGCCAGCCCTATAACACGCTTCTGCTGACCTTCACCTTCGGCCCCTATATGAAGACGCTTCTGGGCGATGGCAGTGTGGCGCAGGCCGTCTGGGGCTATGGCATTGGCGCGACAGGGGTGGTGATTGCGCTGGCCTCCCCCTTTCTGGGGGCGGTCGCCGATAGAAGCGGGGCCAAACGCCGGTTCCTGTGGCTGTTTTCCGCGATGTATGTGCTGGGAGCTTCCGGCCTGTGGTGGGCCATTCCGCAGGATTACAGCCTGCTCTTTATCCTGACGAGCTTTGCGATCGGGCTGATCGGCATGGAATTCGCGACCACCTTCACCAATGCCTACCTGCCCGAGCTTGGCCCCCGCAGCACATTGGGCCGGATCTCGGGGGCGGGCTGGGCCTTCGGCTATGTCGGCGGGCTGATCCTGCTGATCCTGATGCTGACCCTGTTTCAGGCCAGCCCCGAAACCGGCCATACCCTGATCGGGCGCGCCCCGATCTTCGGGCTGGATGTCGGCAGCCGCGAGGATACGCGCATCGTAGGCCCCCTGACGGCGCTATGGTATGCGGTCTTCATGATCCCGTTTTTCCTCTGGGTGAAAGACCGCCCGAAGCCGGATGCCCTGACGATCAGGGCAGCCGTGGCGCAAGGCTGGCCCAACCTGCGTATGACGCTCGGGTCGCTGCCCAAGCGCCCGAGCCTGATGGCATGGCTGGCGGCGTCGATGCTCTATCGCGACGCGCTCAACGGGGTCTATGTCTTTGGCGGGCTTTATGCAGCGGGCGTGCTGGGCTGGTCGATCACGCAGATCGGCATCTTCGGCATTCTCTCGATTATCGCAGGTGCGATCTTCGCATGGCTCGGCGGGCGCGCGGATGACGGGTTCGGCTCCAAACCGGTTATCATCGCCTGCCTGCTGATACTGATCGCGGCGGTGCTGGGCATCATCTCGATTACCCCCGATCATGTTTTCGGCCTGCCCGTCACAGCGGAGTCCGCAGCCCCCGATATCGCCTTTTTCGTTCTGGGCTGCGTCATCGGCGGGGCAGGCGGTGCCCTGCAATCGGCCAGCCGCGTGATGATGGTGCACCAGTCCCCGCCCGAGCGGATGACCGAATATTTCGGCATCTATGCGCTCTCGGGCAAGGCCACCGCATTTATCGCGCCGCTGTCCATCGGAATCGTGACCTCGGTGACGGGGCAGCAATCTCTGGGCATCACCCCGGTTTTGGCACTTTTCGTGGCGGGGCTTGTGCTGTTAAGCTGGGTCAGACCGACGGCCACCGCCTCTGCCCCCTCTCGTTCGTAAAACAGGACATTCCGCCCGTGCAACTGTCTCGTCTTCTTCCACTGGTTCTGGGGATCTCTCTGGCCTCCGGCCAGATGGCGCAGGCCGAACCGCTTGCACGGCAGCTGTTCGGTGCCAAATCCACCCCCACCACCCAAGCTCCCGCCGCTGTGGGGTTCTATTCCAAGGGCTGTGCTGCGGGTCTGGCCACCATGCCCGAAAGCGGCCCGACATGGCAGATGATGCGCCTGTCGCGCAACCGCTATTATGGCCAGCCCGAAACACTGGCCTTCCTACAGGATCTGTCGCGCTATGCGGCCACCCTGCCCGGCTGGTCGGGGCTTTATATCGGCGATATCGCACAGCCTCGCGGTGGCCCGATGACCGGCGGCCATGCCAGCCACCAGACAGGGCTGGATGCCGATATCTGGATGCTGCCGCCCAAACGGCTGACCCTCAGCCGTGCCGAGCGCGAGAAAATCTCGTCGATCTCCATCCGCACCGCTGACCAGACGCGGACCAATGGCAACTGGACCCCCGCCCATATGGCATTGCTGAAGGCCGCCGCCTCCGACCCGCGGGTGGACCGGATCTTCGTGGCCGCCGCAGCCAAGATCGCCATGTGCAATGCGGCGCCGCGTGGGGACCGCGCGTGGTTGCAGAAAATCCGCCCCTATTGGGGGCATAACACCCATTTCCACGTGCGGCTGAAATGCCCGCCCGGTGCGAAATATTGCGAAGCCCAGACGCCGACCGTGACCCAGCTCTCCAAAGGCGGCGACGGCTGTGACGAGACGCTGAACTGGTGGGTGACCGAAGCCCTGCACCCGACCAAACCCGCCGCCCCGCAAAAGCCCAAAGGCCCTGCACCGCGCACGGCGAAAACCTATACGATGGCGGATCTTCCCGCCCAATGCCGGACGATCCTATCTGCGCAATGAAACCTTTCCTTTTCACCCTGATCGCGCTTTGCCTCGCCTTGCCGGCAAAAGCGCAAACCGCAGGGCCCGCCGAATTCCTGCAGACCTATGTCTGGAAAGTCGACCACCCGCAATTCGGCGGGTTCTCCGGGCTGGAACTGACCGAAGACGGGCGCGAACTGGTCACGCTGTCGGACCGGACAAGCCTCTGGCGTGCCACGATCACCCGAGACGCATCAGGCAAGATCACAGCGGTCAGCCCCAGTGCCAATCCGCTTACCCTGCATGACAATCACGACCGCCCGATGACCGTCTCGCGCGGTGATTCCGAGGGGTTGGCCCTTGCCCCCGATGGCGGCGTCTATGTCTCCTTCGAGGGCGACCTGCCGCGTATCGATTATTATGCCAAAGGCTCCAGCAAGGCGGTGCCGCTGCCACGGGCGGCCGAGTTCCGGCATCTTCAGGCCAATGCCTCGCTGGAGGCGCTCGCGATCGACGGACGCGGCGCGCTTTACACCCTGCCCGAACGGTCGGGGCGCTCGGGGCGGCCCTTTCCGGTGTTCAAACTGGCCGATAGCCGCTGGTCGCGCCCCTTCTCCATCGCCCGCGAGGGGGAATGGCAGGCCGTGGGCGCAGATTTCGGACCGGACGGGCGCTTCTATCTGCTCGAACGCGATTTCTGGGGGCTTCTGGGTTTCCTGACACGGGTCGAGGTATTCGAGGTCAGGGATGGCAAACTGGGCCAAGGACAGGTTCTGCTACAGACCACAGCGGGCCATCACGACAATCTCGAAGGGCTTTCCGTCTGGCGCGATACAGAAGGGTTCATCCGGCTGACAATGATTTCGGATGATAATTTCCGCATGCTCCAGCGCACGGAAATCGTCGAATACCGTCTTCCCAAATAAGCATGACCCACGTTTTTTCTTGACCGCAAGGACGGCGAGGCGGTATGCGCGCCTATCGTCCGGCACATCGGACCATGTCTCCGCTACCATGTAAAAACGGTCAAAATCATGAAACACTTCCTCCCTGGCGTTCTCGCTATGGCCATCATTGTCGTGGCCTCCAATATTCTGGTGCAGTTCCTGTTGGGCGACTGGCTCACTTGGGGCGCGGTCACCTATCCTTTCGCCTTTCTCGTCACCGATCTGATGAACCGCTTCTACGGCCCCCGACAGGCGCGCCGCGTCGTTCTGGCGGGGTTTGTCACCGGCGTCCTGTGCTCGCTGATCGGCAGCCAGATCGAAGGCCAGTTCGGCCCGCTCGTTTCGGTGCGCGTCGCCATCGGGTCGGGGTCGGCCTTCCTGCTGGCACAGATGGTGGATGTCGCCATTTTCGACCGGCTCCGCAGCGGCAGCTGGTGGCGCGCACCGCTTGTCTCCTCGCTGATCGGATCCTGTCTGGATTCCACGATCTTTTTCTCGATGGCCTTCGCGACCCAGCTCGCCTTCATCTGGCCTGCCGATGATGTCTCATGGGCCAATGAGACCCTGCCGGTTTTGGGCGTCGGACCGATGGCACCGCTTTGGGTTTCGCTTGCGATTGCAGATAGTTCGCTCAAGTTTGCCTTATCTTTGATCGCCTTGCTGCCTTTTAAGGCAGCTGTCACGAAACTATCACCCAAAACAGCATGAATTAACTTGTCATAAACCAAATCTGTGCCACCTTTGAGTTATCGGTAACGCAATGAAAGGAGGTGATCCAGTGTCTAGAGTGATATTGGAGAGAGGTATCGGGACATTCAGGGGGGCCGAGGCCTGAGGGCAATCCCTAAGGCAATTTGAACCCTGGGTGGGCTCCGTTTCGGATCGTCTTCAGACCCCTAACCGGACCATCTCCTTAGAACTCGGGGGCCGTCTTTCTCAAGACGGCCCTTCAAGTTGCTTCCCCGCCAGGCTTTGCTTTGGGCGGGGTTTTGCTTTTTAGCGCCCTCGCCTTCCCTCATCGCACCGCTTTCCCCTTATGGGGGCTGGACCCGCGCGGCATTTGGTGGCATCCCAAGCCCAACGAAGGAGTGGGCAATGACCGACGTGACACGCGATGTTTCCGCAATGAGCTTCGAAGAAGCGATGAAGGAATTCGAGCAGGTCGTGAACCAGCTTGATCGGGGCGATGTGCCTCTTGACCAGTCGATTGCACTATACGAACGCGGTGCCGCGCTGAAAGAGCGCTGCGCTACCCTTCTCAAGACGGCGGAAGAGCGCGTCGAGAAAATCACGCTGGCCGCCGATGGCACCCCCGCTGGCACGGTGCCGACCGAAGGGCTGTAAATGTTCACCGACCGTCTGACAAATGTCCAAACCGCCGTGCAAGCGGCGCTTGACGCGCATGTGGCGCAATATCCGGCAGGCCAGCTGCGTGACGCGATGCATTACGCGCTGCAGGGCGGCAAGCGGCTGCGGGCGTTTCTGGTGCTGGAAGGGGCTGCCATTTTCGACATCCCGACCGAGAAAGCCATGCCTGCGGCCTGCGCGGTCGAGGCGCTGCACGCCTATAGCCTTGTCCATGACGACATGCCCTGCATGGATAACGACGACCTGCGCCGCGGCATGCCGACGGTGCATGTGCAATGGGACGAGGCCACCGCCGCTCTGGCAGGCGATGCGCTCCAGACAATGGCCTTCGAACTGCTGACCAGCCCTGCGCTTGGCACCGCAGAGACCCGTATCAGGCTGGTGGCCGATCTGGCGCAGGCATCTGGTGCGGAGGGCATGGTGTATGGTCAGGCGCTGGATATCGCCGCCGAGACCGCCCCGACCCCGCTGACCATCGAACAGATCATAGAGCTGCAGGAAGGCAAGACCGGCGCGCTGATCGGCTTTGCCGCGAAGGCCGGTGCCGTGCTTGCCGAAAAGGACCCTGCGCCTTTTGCTGCCTATGCCAAGGCTCTGGGCCTTGCTTTCCAGATTGCCGATGACATCTTGGATATCGAGGGCAATGAGGATCTGACCGGCAAGCGCCTGCATAAGGATGCCGAGGCCGGTAAAGCGACCTTTGTGTCGTTGCTGGGGCTTGCGGGCGCAAAGACCCGCGCCACAGAGCTTTGTGACCTCGCCATTGCCGCCCTTGCCCCCTATGCGCAAGGTGCCGATAGCCTACGCGATCTCGCGCGCTTCACCATCGCGCGCAAACACTGACGAAAGCGGATAGCCACAGATGAGCGACCTCCCGCAAAACCAAGCCTCGACCACGCCCGTTCTGGACCGTGTGCGCCTGCCTGCCGATATGAAGGGCCTCAGCGACCGCGAGCTGATCCAGCTGGCCGGAGAGCTGCGCCGTGAAACCGTTGCGGCCGTGTCGGAAACCGGCGGCCATCTGGGAGCGGGTCTGGGGGTGGTCGAACTGACCGTGGCGCTGCATGCGGTCTTTGACGCCCCGCGCGACAAGATCATCTGGGATGTGGGCCACCAGTGTTATCCGCATAAGATCCTGACCGGACGCCGCGACCGTATCCGCACCCTGCGGATGGAGGATGGGCTGTCGGGCTTTACCAAACGCTCGGAAAGCGCCTATGACCCCTTCGGCGCGGGCCATAGCTCGACCTCGATTTCGGCGGCTGTGGGTTTTTCCACCGCGCGCGAACTCGGGGCCGAGACGGGCGATGCGATTGCGGTGATCGGTGATGGCGCCCTGACCGGAGGCATGGCCTTCGAGGCGCTCAACCACGGTGGCCATCTGAAGAACCGCATGTTTGTGGTGCTGAATGACAACGAGATGTCGATTGCGCCGCCCGTCGGGGCTTTGTCGACCTATCTGACGCGGCTCTATTCGGAATCGCCCCTGCAGGACCTCAAGGAGGTCGCCAAGGGTGCCGCCCGCGCCTTCCTGCCCGAGCCCTTCAAGGAAGGAGCGAAACGCGCCAAGGAGATGCTCAAGGGCATGGCCATGGGCGGGACGCTGTTTGAAGAGCTGGGCTTTACCTATATCGGCCCTGTGGACGGACATGATCTGGAAAGCCTGCTGCCGCTGTTGCGCACGCTGAAGGCGCGCGCCCGCGGGCCGGTGCTGATCCATGCGCTGACCAAGAAAGGTAAGGGCTATGCGCCTGCCGAAAGCCGCCCCGATGGTGGCCATGCGACCGCGAAGTTCAACCTTGCGACCGGCGAGCAGAAGAAGGCACCGTCGAATGCGCCCTCCTACACCAAGGTCTTTGCCGAGGCGCTGATTTCCGAGGCCGAGCGTGACGAGAAAATCGTCGGCGTCACAGCCGCCATGCCCGATGGCACGGGACTAAAGGAATTCGGAGCGCATTTCCCGCGCCGGATGTTTGATGTGGGCATTGCCGAGCAGCATGCGGTGACTTTCTCGGCGGGGCTTGCGGCCTCGGGGATCAAGCCCTTCTGCGCGATCTATTCGACCTTCCTGCAGCGCGGCTATGACCAGATCGTGCATGATGTGGCGATCCAGAAGCTGCCGGTGCGTTTCGCGATTGACCGCGCGGGGCTGGTGGGGGCCGATGGCGCGACCCATGCGGGCGCCTTCGACACGGCCTTTCTGGCGAACCTGCCCGATTTCGTGGTGATGGCGGCAGGCGACGAGGCCGAGCTGGTGCATATGGTGGCGACCGCTGCGGCCATTGACGACCGTCCCTCGGCCTTCCGCTATCCGCGTGGCGAGGGCATGGGTGTGGATATGCCCCAGCAGGGCGTGCCCTTGGAGATCGGCAAAGGCCGCATCATTCAGGAGGGCGTGAAGCTGGCCATCCTCAGCTATGGCGCGCGCCTGTCGGAAGTGCTGAAGGCCAGCGAGGCACTGCGCGCGCGCGGCATCGTTGTGACCGTGGCCGATGCGCGCTTCTGCAAGCCTTTGGACAAGGATATGATCTTGCAGCTTGTGGCCGAGCATGAGGCCATTCTAACCATCGAGGAAGGCGCGATTGGCGGCTTCGCCAGCCATGTGCAGAACTTCCTGATGGAAGAAGGCGTGTTTGATCGCGGGTTCCGTTTGCGGTCGATGGTGCTGCCCGATGACTTCATCAACCATGCCTCGCCCGAGAAGATGTATCAGGTGGCGGGCATGAATGCCGCGCAGATCGAGGCGAAGGTCTTGGAGATGATGGATATTTCCGTGGCCAAGCGGGCCTGATGAAAGACAACGGCCCCTTTACGGGGCCGTTTGTTTTAGCGCGCTTCTTCAGGCGTCAAAAGCCCTTCTACCACCAGCCTGTCGGCCCATCCCTGAGGTGTGGTGAAGAGGTGGGTTTGCCAGCCGCGTGCCTTGGCCGCCGTGATATTGTCGGAGCGGTCATCGGCAAAGAGAAGCGCCTCGGGGGCCACGCCGCAATCCTCTTCCAGCATCTGGTAGATTTTCGGATCGGGTTTGATCACCCCCATATGGCCCGAGATATAGCGGCGGTCGAAGTCCTGCAGGAAGTCGTATTTCTCTTCTGCCATGGCGAAGGTGCCGATGCCGAAATTGCTCAGCGCGAAGACAGGGATACCCTTGGACCGCAGGGCTCGCAACAGGCGGACGGATTGCGGGATCGCGGGGCTGGCCATCTGCAGCCAGTCGGCGTTCCAGCGCAGGATCTGCTCGCGCCACTCGGGGTGGCGCTCGGCCAGTGCCGCGCAAAGCTCGGGAAGGTTGCCGCCCTTGTCGACGGCATCATTCATCGCATGCAGGTCGACCTCGGCAAAGAGGCGCTTGCGGTCTTCGGGGTCCATGAAGGTATCGAAATGGCGCTCGGGTTGCCATTCGATCAGCACGTTGCCGATATCGAATACGACGGCCTCGATCATTTCCACAGCGCCTCGGCATGGAAGGCCAGATGGTCGGCCATGAAGCTTTGCACGAAGAAATAGCTATGGTCATAGCCCTTCTGCATGCGGAAGGTGCCCTCTTGGCGGCGCGCCATCATGGCTCCGGCCAATGCTTCGGGGCGCAGCAGGTCAAGGAACTGGTCAGAGGCGCCCTGATCCACCAGAACCGGCCCGTCAAAGCCCAGTTCGGTCATCAGATGGGTGCTGTCATGATCAAGCCACGCGGCCTCATCCGTTCCCAGATAGGCACCCAGCTGCTTGCGGCCCCAGTCGCTTTGCGTGGGCTGAGCGATGGGGGCAAAGGCCGAGACCGACCGGAACCGCCCCGGAAGGCGCATCGCTAGGGTCAGCGCGCCATGCCCGCCCATCGAATGGCCGGTGATCGACTGGCGGTCGGGGTCGATGGCGAATTCCGACAGCAGGAGCGCAGGCAGCTCTTCTGCCACATAGTCCCACATGCGGAAATGCTTGGCCCAAGGGTCCTGCGTGGCATTGACGTAAAAGCCCGCGCCCTGGCCCAGATCATAGGCCTCGTCATTGGCCACGCCTTCGCCGCGCGGCGAGGTATCGGGGAAGACCAGCCCCACACCATGTTCCGCCGCCCAAGCCTGTGCGCCCGCTTTGGTCATCGCGTTCTCATGGGTGCAGGTCAGCCCCGACAGATACCACAAAAGCGGCACGGGGCCGTCTTCGGCCTCTTCGGGCAGGAACAGGCCAAAGGTCATCTCGGTGCCCGTGGCCTTCGCATCATGCGCATAGACGCCTTGCACGCCCTCGAAGCAGCGGTTTTCGGAAATAATGCGCATGGCACCCTCTCTTATTGGACCCAGTGCAGAATGACTGGCAGCGTTAGAATACTGGCGGCCGTTGACACGAAGATGGCAGCAGAGACCCGCGGCGCGCCGATGTTATAGTTTTGCGCCAGCATGTAGACATTTCCCGCGACAGGCAAGGAGGCGGTGGCCACCATCACCCCCGCATCGAAACGGTCCACGCCAAAGACGAAAAACGCCGAAAGCGCGATCACGCAGGGATGCAGTGCCAGCTTGCAGACCGACAGCCACGAGGCAGGGCCAAGCCGGTTCAGCGTCAGCGCCGCAAGGCTGGCCCCTATGGCAAAAAGCGCACCTGGGGTGGCGGCGGCACCCAGCATGGTCACGGTCTGGGACAGCCACTCGGGGATCGGCAGGCCGGAAGCCGACCAGATAAGCCCCGCCGCCATCGACACCACCATCGGGTTTTTCACCACGCCCAAGGCAAGGGGCCACATAGCGACCCGCCCCGTGCGGGCCGCGCTGATCACCACGGTAAACAGCACCGAGAATACGATCAGATCGACGCAGAGCACCATGATGATGGCCGGCACCGCCGCCGGCCCCAGCACGGCGGCCAGCATCGGCACGCCCAGAAAGCCGGTATTGCCGATCATCGCGGTCTGCGCCTCGATGGTGGACATATCGGTGGCCTCGCCGCGCAGCTTTGCCACCGCGAAAGCCATCAGCCAGATACAAAGCGATCCCGCAAGATAGGCACCCATAAAGCGGGCCTGAAACACATGGCTGATCTCCAGCCCCGAGGTGAAGTCGAACAGCATCGCCGACAGCGGGAAGAAGAAGATGAATTTCGTCAGATAGGCCGTTGCAGCGGGCGGGAAAAAACCGATGCGTCCGGCAGACCAGCCAAGCCCGATCAGGGCGAAAAACGGAAGCAGCTGCAGGAATATCGCGAACATAGCATGTCGCTAGCACGGCTTTCGCAAAATCGCCAGCCTGTCCATCATAAGCCTGCTTGGCGCTTAGCCGCCGCCGATCAGCACACCTGCGGCAAAGACCAGCGCGCCGCCCAGCACCACTTGGAAAACCGCTCGCAGGAAGGGCGTCTCCATATAGCGGTTCTGGATCCAAGCAATCGCCCAGAGTTCGACAAAGACCACCATCATCGCGATGATGGTTGCGGTCCAGAAATCGGGGATCAGATAGGGCAGCGCATGGCCCAACCCGCCCAAAGCCGTCATCACCCCCGAGGCCAGACCGCGCTTGAGCGGCGAGCCACGGCCCGAGATCACCCCGTCATCATGGGCGGCCTCGGTGAAGCCCATCGAGATCCCCGCCCCGACCGAAGCCGCAAGCCCGACCAGCAGCGTGGTCTTCGGGTCCTGCGTGGCGAAAGCGGTGGCAAAGATCGGCGCCAGAGTCGAGACCGACCCGTCCATCAACCCCGCCAGACCGGGTTGCACCCAGGTCAGCACGAATTGACGATGCGCCGCGCGGTCTTCCTCGGCACGGGCGTCGGGGGTCAGATGTTCTTCCACAAGATGCTCGGCCGTGGCTTCATGCCCCGCCTCGGCAGCGGCAAGATCGCCCAGCAGCTTACGGGTCGTGGCATCGGTGGCACGTCCGGCAGCAGCGGTATAGAAACGCTCGGCCTCGCGTTCCATCGCGGCCGCTTCCCCGCGCATGGCGTCCAGCGACATGGTCTCGGCCATCCAGACCGGCTTGCGCGAATAGAACCCCGCGATATGTTCGCGCCGGATCAGCGGGATCACCTGACCGAACCGCGCCTGATGTGTTTCAATCAAACGGCGGCGGTGTTCGTCTTCCTCCAGTGCCATCCCGTCGAACACCTTGGCCGAGGCGGGAAATTCCGCCCGTAGATGCTCGGCAAACTGACGGTAGATGCGGGCGTCATCCTCTTCCGACGAAATCGCCAGCGCGAGGATCTCCTGCTCGTTCAGGTCCGAAAAGCGGCGACGGTTACCGAGGAAGGAAAACATGGATGCGGCCCTCAACTTTAGAACAGTTCTAAGGTAGGCGAGGCGCAGTTCTTTGCCAAGACCGAAAACCTCACAGGCCCTATTTTACCTTCTCTGCCCCTCTGTCGAGTGCTAAAGACGCCGTGCTTCATAACAAACCACGGATTTTAAGATGAAATCTTTGACACTCGGCCTTGGCGTCTGGTTGCTGGTCGCCATTGCGACCACCATCGGGATAGGCCTGCTACCGGTCGATTTCACGCATCACTTCGATTATTTCAACAGCCCTGGCGAGGCCGTCGTTGCGATCTTGGGCGTTGTCGCCTTGCCCGGTGTAATCGCTGCGGGGATAACGTTTACGCTTGCCGCAAACCGCCGCCCCGATGTCGCCTGTATCTTGGGGACATGCGGCGTGAGCATCTGCCTAGCCAGCATATCGCTCGGCATAGGTTATAGCGCCTATTACCATCTTACGGGAGACATTCCGACCCCTATCGCCATCATCCTGTTTCTGACATTCTGGCTATGCCTCTATGCAGGCTTTTTCTTCAGCCCGATCATGCGGCTTGACGATCCGGCGATCAGCGCTGCCAACTGGCGCAGGCTAATCAGCTTTGTAGCAATCTGTGTCGTGTTTTTCGTTCTCGGCCTCGTCAGCAAAGACACGCCATTCGAACTTATTCACAGAGCAATCGCCGCATTGGGCGTCAACAGCCTCCAACCCGTGGAAAAATCCTCGATCGATATCGGGGCGGCGCTGACCATTGCCTTTGGCGTGGAAACAGGGCTGGCTTGGGCGCGGCGTTACGAGGCGGCGCAAGGGGCGGCGCAAGGGGCGGCCAAGGCCGCCTGAGGCCGGAAGGGGATCAGACCTCCGAGGCCTCTTCCCGACCGATATGGCGTTCGCCGCGGGCCTTCGCCAGCTGGATCTGGTGCTCGCGCTCGCGGAAACGGGCGCGGTCTTCCGGAGAATACTCGCCCACGCAATGGTGACATTGCACGCCCTGCTCGAATTCGGGGCGGGCGCGGTCTTCGGGGGCAAGCGGGCGGCGGCAGGCATGGCAGACCTCGCGGTGCTTGCCCTGCTCCAGCCCGTGGGTCAGCGCCACACGCCCGTCAAACACGAAGCAATCGCCTTCCCAGAGGCTGTTTTCCTTGGGCATCTCTTCGAGATATTTCAGGATGCCGCCCTTCAGGTGGTAGACATCCTCGACACCCTGCCCGATCAGATAGTTGGTCGATTTCTCGCAGCGGATACCGCCGGTACAGAACATCGCCACGCGCTTGTTGTGGAAACGCTCGCGGTTCTCTTCCCACCATTTCGGGAAATCGCGGAAGGTCTTGGTTTTGGGGTCCACAGCGCCTTTGAACGTGCCGATATCGACCTCGTAATCATTGCGCGTATCGATCACCACAACATCAGGCGCCTGAATGAGTTCGTTCCACTCTTCTGGCGTGCAGTAATTGCCGACCGAGGCCGTCGGATCCACATCCGGCTGGCCCATCGTCACGATCTCTTTCTTCAGCTTCACCTTCATCCGCAGGAAGGGTTCTTCCTCGGCGGTGCTTTCCTTCCAGTCCAGATCGGCACAGCCCGGAAGCGCGCGCACATGGGCGAGCACGGCATCGATCCCTTCGCGCGAGCCGGCGATGGTGCCATTGATCCCCTCATGGGCCAGCAGAAGCGTGCCCTTGACGCCCTGCGCCTGTGCCAGCGCCAAGAGCGGGCCACGGATGGCGGCCAGATCATCGAATCGGGTGAAGTGATAGAGTGCGGCTACGATATACATGCGCCTGCGTTTACTGCCTTGAGCCCGCTTCAGGCAAGCCTGATATAATCTGTATTACGGCCACAGCTTTTCCGTGCCAGTTGACCCTTGGCCCAGCGCCGCCTAGCCTGCCTGACACAACAGCGGAGCCCTCTCATGACCACAGCCCTGATCGTCATCGACATGCAGAACGACTTCTGTCCGGGCGGCAAACTTGCCGTTACTGCAGGCGACGAGATTGTCACAGAAATCAATGCGCTGATGGGCGAGCATGACGTGACCGTACTGACGCAGGACTGGCATCCCGCCGACCACCAATCCTTTGCCTCGAACCACGGGGCCGATCCCTATTCGGTGGCGCACATGCCTTATGGTCCGCAGGTCCTGTGGCCGGATCATTGCGTGCAGGGCACGCAAGGCGCGGCGTTTCACCCCGATCTGGCCACGGATGCCGCCGATCTGGTGCTGCGCAAGGGCTTTCGCCCCGCGATCGACAGCTATTCGGCCTTTTTCGAGAATGACCGGACCACCCCCACCGGCCTGCATGGCTATCTGCAAGAGCGCGGTGTGACGGATCTGACCTTCTGCGGGCTGGCTCTGGATTTCTGCGTCGCTTGGTCCGCGCTGGATGCGGCAAAGCTGGGCTATGGGGTCCGCGTCCGGCATTCGGCCTGCCGTGGCATCGATCTGGACGGCTCACAGGCGGCGGCGCTGGGCCGGATGGAGGCGGCGGGCATTCGGCTTACCTGACCCCCGGCTCTTGCCAAGTGCCTGATTTATCGGTTTAGTCCCTGCCATAACGAGGGAGGGGCCGAGTATGGTCGATATCGCGACGCGCGTTTATAACCACAAGTGGAAGATCGACCCGATCATCCGCTCCCTGATCGACACCGATTTCTACAAGCTGCTGATGTGCCAGTCGATCTTCCGCAACAGCCCCGATACGGTGGTGCGGTTCTCGCTGATCAACCGCTCGAAAGACATCAAGCTGGCCGAGCTGATCGACGAGAATGTCCTGCGCATGCAACTGGATTACGCCCGCTCGCTGAAACTGTCGCGCGGGGAAAGCACATGGCTGCGCGGCAATATGTTCTATGGCAAGCGCCAGATGTTCCGCCCCGACTTCATGGAGTGGTTCGACAACTACCAGCTGCCGGAATATGACCTACAGGTCAAAGACGGCCAGTACGAGCTGACCTTCGAAGGCCGCTGGCATGAGGTCATGCTTTGGGAAATTCCCGCGCTGGCAATCCTGATGGAGCTGCGCTCGCGCGCGATTGTCAACCAGATGCGCCGTTTCGAGCTGCAGGTGCTCTATGCCCGCGCGATGACCCGCATCTGGGAAAAGATCAATGCGCTCAAGGATCTCGAAGGGCTGAAAATCGCGGATTTCGGCACGCGCCGCCGCCATAGCCATCTTTGGCAGGACTGGTGCGTGCAGGCGATGCTGGAAGGTCTGGGCGACAGTGCGGCGGGCGGGGCCTTTACCGGCACCTCGAACTGCCTGATCGCCATGCGCCGCGACATCGAGGCGGTGGGCACCAATGCCCATGAACTGCCGATGGTCTATGCCGCCCTGGCCGATACCGACGAAGCGCTCAAGCAGGCCCCGTACAAGGTGCTTGCGGACTGGCACGAAGAGCATGACGGCAACCTGCGCATCATCCTGCCCGACACTTACGGCACCGAAGGCTTCCTGCGCGATGCACCAAGCTGGCTGGCAGGCTGGACCGGCATCCGTATCGATAGCGGCGATCCGGCCCCTCTGGCCGAGGCCGCGATCCGCTGGTGGGAGTCGAAAGGGGAAGACCCGCGCAAGAAGCTGGTGATCTTCTCTGACGGGCTGGATGTCGAAGAGATCCGCAAGCTGCATGGCCAGTTCCACGGGCGGGTCAAATGCAGCTTTGGCTGGGGCACGCTGCTGACCAATGACTTCCGCGGCTTCGTGCCGGATGACGGGCTGGCTCCGTTCAGCCTTGTCTGCAAGGCGATCTCGGCCAATGGCAAACCGACGGTGAAACTGTCGGACAATCCCAATAAGGCGATGGGCCCGCTCTCCGAGATCGACCGCTACCGCCGCGTGTTCGGCATCGGCCAGCAAATCGCGCGCGATGTGATTGTCTGACCGTAAATGCATGACAGGCTGTGCAATTCAGCCACAAGCTGCCTCTTGCACCCGCCCGTGAAACGCGCCACTTTCGCGCTGTTCTCAGGGCGGGGCGAAATTCCCCACCGGCGGTAAGCAGCAGGTCTGCAAGCCCGCGAGCGCCCTCACCAAGAGGGGTCAGCAGATCGGGTGCAATTCCCGAGCCGACGGTCATAGTCCGGATGGAAGAGAATGTGTCAGGCGCGCGCCCTTCGCGAAGCGTTCTGGCATGTGATCGCCTTGGGTGACGTGTTGTTGCGAAAGGAGATCCAGATGACACCCACCCGTTATGCTTTCGTCAAAGCGCAGTGGCATGCCGATATTGTCGATCAGGCACTGAAAGGATTTCACGAACTGATCCCTGCCGATCAGGTTGACGTGTTCGATGCGCCGGGGGCGTTCGAACTGCCCTTGGCCGCCAAGAAACTGGCCCAAACGGGGCGCTATGCCGCCATCGCCTGTGCGGCCTTCGTGGTGGATGGCGGGATCTACCGTCATGATTTCGTGGCCCAGACCGTGGTCGACGGCCTGATGCGCACCGGCCTTGAAACCGGTGTTCCGGTCCTGTCGGTCTCGCTGACCCCGCATCACTATCAGGAAACCGACCACCACAACCGGATCTACAAAGACCATTTCGTGCAGAAAGGCCGCGAGGCGGCGCAGGCCGCTCTGGGTGTCACGACGCTGCATGACCAGCTTGCGGCGCTTGCAAAGGCCTGAGCGGCCTGCGCCACACGCCCCAGCAGGGTCTGGCCGTAATACTCTGGCTGGAATACTCTGGCCCCGCACATGGAAAAGACGCAAGCGGGGCTTGCGTCTTTTGCGTTTCAGGCTGTGGCCGCGCTCAGGCGACCAGCGTCAGCAGCAGATAGATGCCGATGGCAAGGACCGCCGAGAAGGGCACGGTCACCACCCAAGCTGCGGCCACCTGCAGGATATGCGCGCGGCGCACCAGAAGGCGGCGCTTGCGTTCTTCGGGCGGCACAGGCTTGCCCTTTTGCAGCGCACCGGGACGGGCGGCCCGACGCTGAGCGTGGAACTCACGGTAAAAGCCCACGCCGAAGATCCCGCCGACAGCGATATGGGTCGAGCTGACCGGCAGCCCCAGCCAGCTTGCAACGATGACGGTGATCGCCGCCGACAGCGCCACACAGAAGGCCCTGACCGTGTTGAGCTTGGTGATCTCGGAGCCGACCAGCTTGATCAGGCGCGGCCCGAACAGCAGCAGACCGAAGGAGATCCCCATTGCGCCCACCAGCAGAACCCAGAGCGGCAGACCGACCGAAGACGAGATAGACCCCACCTCGACGGTATGCACGATGGCCGCCAGCGGCCCGACCGCATTGGCCACATCATTGGCCCCATGCGCAAAGGACAGCAGCGCCGCCGCCGCGATCAGCGGGAAGGAGAACAGCGTCTTGACCGACTTCTTGCGGTTTTCCAACCCTTCGGACTGGCGCCGGATCAGCGGGATCGAGATCAGCCAGCAGGCCACGCCAAACCCGACCCCCAGCAAGCAGGAGACGTTGAGCGGGATCGGAAACACATGCTTGAGGCCCTTATACAGGATATAGGCCCCGAAAGCGCCTGCCATGATCCCGTTCCAGACCGGCACCCACCGCCGCGCGGCCTGAATGCGCTCTTCGACATCCAGCATCTGGCGGCGGATCACCGCAAGAAAGGCCGCCGCAATCACCCCGCCCAGCACAGGCGCAATCACCCAGCTGGCCGCGATCCGGAAGATCATCGTCCAGTCGATCGCATGGAACCCTGCCGCCATCGCCCCTGCCCCGACGACACCGCCCACGATCGAGTGGGTGGTCGAGACCGGAGCCCCGATCCATGTCGCAAGGTTCAGCCACAGCGCCGCCGCCAGCGACGCGGCCATCATCACCCAGATATATTTTGTGGGATCTTGCAGCGCGAGCGGGTCCACAATGCCTGTGGCCACGGTTTTCACCACATCGCCGCCCGCCAGAAGCGCCCCGCTGGTCTCGAACACGGCGGCAATTACCAGCGCGCCCAGCATCGGCAATGCTTTGGAACCGACCGCCGGCCCCATGTTGTTGGCAACGTCATTGGCCCCGATATTCAGCGCCATATACGCACCGATCGCGGCCCCGACAACCACAACCCCCTGCCCCGGCCCGGCCCCCATCAGCAGCGCGGCCACAAGCCCCGCCAGACCGATAAAGGCCAGCGCAATTCCCGGTGCAACCAGACTGCGCGACACATGCTGTGCGCCATGCTCAAGACGCCCGAGCCGCTTCAAATCGCGGTCAAGCGTCTTCCACTGGTTTACACCCTTGCCGTCTTGTTCGTTCAAAGACATGAATCCGCCACAAAACTGTTACATTCAGGGGCGGGCCATAAAAGGGACGCGGCTAGAAATCAACGTTTGATACTGGTCAATGACAGAATTATGTCAGACAGCCCCTCTTCGGCAACGGCCTGTGCCGCTGCTTCCGGTGCAAACCAACGCCGTTCGCGCTCTCCGGCTTCGGGGAAATCCGGCGACAGTTCTGCCTGCGACAGATGGAACACGGCCACCTCCACAGCAATATCCAGCCCGCTATCCAGCCCCTTGTCATAGGTGAAATAGCCAACCGCCCGCTCGGTGATGCGCCCGCGGGCCCCTGCCTCTTCCCATGCCTCCTGTGCCGCCGCCCCCGAAAGCGACCGGCCACGCATCGGCCACCCTTTCGGGGTCACCCAGCGCCCCGTCCCGCGCGAGGTAATCAGCAGGACTTCGGTTTTTTCGCCGCGCCCGCGCGTGCACAGCGCCGCCACCTGCAAGGCGGCAGGGCGACGGCCCAGAAGGCTGCCCAGCACATCCATCAGGCGGCGGATCATGACCTTTCCCTTTCCGCTTGCGTCGGTTCCTGCCAGAGCCGCCCTACCATGCGGCCCCCGCAGGCGCGATGTCCAGCAGCACCTCGGAGATCATCTCGACCAGCAACGCCGCATTCTGCAGGGAAAACCCTGCGCTGGGGCGCAAGGACAACCGCGCCCCCTCCGGTACAGGCAGCACCAACAGGTGTTCCAGCAAGCCTGCCCGCAGCTGTCGGGCCTTCTCCGCCCCGTCCGGCGGTGCGAAAACAAGGCCGATCTCTGCCGGTGCAGGGTCAATCATGATCCCCCGAAACGGCAGCGCCGCCAGCCGGACGGCCAGAAAGGCCAGAACCTGCGGGTCCACCGCAACCGCCCCGTCCCCCTTACGGTCCAGCTCCTCACCATAAAGCCCGTCACAACAGAGATAACGGGTCTGCGCCGCATCCCAGCCCCAAGGGCCATCACGCCGGATCAGAGAGACCGCCTCACTCATCGCCACCCACCTTTCCTCGTAGGGCCTTCACCTCGCCACGGATCGTTTTGGCCTTCAGCCGCCGCCGCTGACTGCCCTTGGTGGGCTTGGTTGCGATGCGGCGCTTCGGACGATGGGTGGCCGCCAGCACCAGCTCGGCCAGCCGTTCGCGCGCCAATTCGCGGTTGCGCGCCTGCGAGCGGGTTTCCTCGCAGCGGATCAGCACCGCCCCGTCCTGTGTCCAGCGCCGCCCTGCAAGCGTTTTCAGCCGCGCCTTCACCATCGCGGACAGGTGCGGCGAGCGCTCCGCCTCGAAGCGCAATTCGACCGCCGTCGAGACCTTGTTCACATTCTGCCCGCCCGGCCCTTGGGAACGGGTGAAGCTTTCGGTGATCTCCCAGTCGGCAATCGAAATCGTATCGGTGATTCTCAACATGGCGCGAAGGTAACGCGCCTGACGGCAATAGAAAGGCCCAAGCCGCGAAAACTGCGGATATCGCGGGCGGACCACCTGCCCCGCCAATTATCAGAACGATGCCCGAGACACGCCCCCCGCGACAGCCCTTGCCGCCACCGTCTTGCAGCACTAGGCTCGGGATACCGGCGATATCGCCTCAATGAATGGTTTCTACATGCTGATCGGCATTCTCAAGCTCGGGCCTATGGCCGAGCCGCTTCGCGAAAAACATGGCCAGTATTCTGACATGTTCCAGCGCCTCTTCTCCCGCTACGATTTCACCTATCGCATCTATGATGTGGACGAAAAAGGCGAACTGCCCGCCCGTCCCGATGAATGCGATGGCTGGATTCTCAGCGGCTCGAAATACGGTGCCTATGAAGACCACGCCTTTATCCCGCCGCTCGAAGCGTTCATCCGCAAGGTCGCGGCCTCGGGCGTGCCGATGGCGGGGATCTGCTTCGGGCACCAGATCATCGCACAGGCACTGGGAGGCAAGGTCGAGAAATTTGCAGGCGGCTGGGCCGTGGGCGCACAGCATTACCTGATCGACGGCACCCCCGTCACGCTGAACGCATGGCATCAGGATCAGGTGACGCAGATGCCGGAAGGCTTCGACTGTGTGGGCAGCAATGACTTCTGCCGCTATGCCGCAATGGTCAAGGGCAACCAGATTTTCACCATCCAGCCGCATCCCGAATTCGACGATGCGCTGATCGGCGATATGCTGGCCACCCGCCGCGACGGACCGATCCCGAATGCGCTGATTGACGCCGCCGAAACAAAACTGGACGAAAGCAAGAATTCGTCGGCCATCGCCGACCGCATCGCACAGATGTTCCTTGCCGCAGAAAAAAGGAAAACCGCATGAGCGACTGGATCAAGAAATGCCCGCAGGCCGCGCAGGACTATCTGGAAGGCCGGCGGCTGGACGAGGTCGAATGTATCGTCCCCGATATCGCGGGGGTTGCGCGCGGCAAGGCGATGCCTGCCTCGAAATTCGCGCATCAGAAACATTTCTACCTGCCGAACTCGATCTTCCTGCAAACCATCACCGGCGAGTGGACGGATAACCCCTCGGGGGCCTTTACCGAACCGGATATGATCCTTGAACCCGATTATTCCACCGCCACGGCCGCGCCCTGGACCGCCGACTGGACGCTGCAGGTGATCCATGACGTCAAAGATCAGGCCGGTAATCTGGTGCCCATCGCGCCGCGCAATGTGCTCAAACGGGTGGTCGATCTGTATAAGGCCGAAGGCTGGACGCCGATTGTCGCGCCCGAGATGGAATTCTTCCTTGTGGCGCGCAATACCGACCCCAACCAGCCGATCATCCCGCCGATGGGCCGCACAGGGCGGCGCGCTGCGGCCAAACAGGCCTATTCGATGTCGGCGGTCGATGAATATGGCAAGGTGATCGACGATATCTATGACTTTGCCGAGATGCAGGGGTTCGAGATTGACGGCATCCTGCAGGAAGGCGGCGCGGGCCAGATCGAGATCAACCTCGCGCATGGCGATCCGATCGAGCTGGCCGACCAGATCTTCTTCTTCAAACGGATGATCCGCGAGGCGGCGCTGCGTCACGACTGTTTCGCCACCTTCATGGCCAAGCCCATCGAGGGCGAGCCGGGGTCGGCCATGCATATCCACCAGTCGGTGATCGACACCAATGGCAACAACATCTTCTCGGACGAGAAGGGCAACGAGACGGAAACCTTCCTGCATTGCATCGGCGGGCTGCAACGTCACCTGCCTGCGGTCATCGGGTTGCTGGCGCCCTATGTGAACAGCTACCGCCGCTACATTCCGGATTTTGCCGCCCCCATCAACCTTGAATGGGGCCGCGACAACCGCACCACGGGCCTGCGCGTGCCGATCTCCAGCCCCGCTGCGCGGCGGATCGAGAACCGGCTGGCGGGGATGGATTGCAACCCCTATCTGGGGCTCGCGGCGACGCTGGCCTGCGCCTATCTGGGCATGAAGGAAAAACAGCTGCCCCGCCCCGAATATCTGGGGGACGCCTATTCCGGCACCGACGAGCTGCCTGCCAACCTCGGCGATGCGCTGGACCTTCTGGCCGGTCACGACCCGATCCGCGATGTGCTGGGCGAAGAGTTCTGCATTGTCTACGAGGCCGTCAAACGCAATGAATACAAAGAGTTCCTTCAGGTCATCAGCCCGTGGGAACGCGAACACCTGCTGCTGAACGTCTGACAAGGCCCCCGATGAACCTGCTTTTTGCCAATGATACCACGGGCGAACATGCGCCCAGCTATTACGCCGCCACCGCTTTTTCCGACAAACGCCGCCCCAAGCTGCGCGGTGCGGAAAAAGCGGATGTCGCGATCATCGGTGGCGGGTTCACGGGGCTGTCGGCGGCCCTGCATCTGGCCGAACGCGGCTATTCGGTGCGCCTTGTCGAGGCGCATCGGGTGGGCTTCGGAGCCTCAGGGCGCAATGGCGGGCAGGTCGGCTCCGGCCAGCGGCTGGAACAGGACGATCTCGAGGCCGCCTATGGCCACGAGATGGCGCATCGGCTGTGGGAATTCGGTCAGGAAGCCAAAGGCTTGGTCAAATGCCTGATTGCCGCGCATGATATTCCGGTGACCTTCCACGAGGGCATCGTGCATGCCTGCCTGCACAAGCACGAGGTCCGCCATTCCCACCATATGGCCGAGAAACTCTCCCGCGATTACGGCTATGATCTGGTCGAACCGCTGACCAAGAGCGAGTTGCAGGAAATCCTGCCCTCCGACCGCTATAAAGGCGGCGATATCGACCGCGGTGCCGGACATCTACATCCGTTGAACTTTGCCCAAGGGATTGCCCTTGCCGCCGAAAAGGCGGGGGCGGTGCTTTACGAGGAAAGCCATGTTCAATCGGTGGAAACGGGGCCAGAGGTCACCATCACCACCGATGACGGCGTGCTGCGGGCGGAGTATCTGGTGCTGGCCTGCAACGGCTATCTGGGCGATCTCAAGCCCAAGGTCGCGGCCCGCGTCATGCCGATCAACAATTTCATCGTCGCGACCGAGCCATTGGGCGCGCGGGCCTCGGAGGTGCTGCGCGAGCATGTCGCCGTGGCCGATACGAAATTCGTGGTCAATTACTGGCGGCTTTCGGAAGATAACCGGCTGCTGTTCGGGGGCGGCGAAAGCTATGGCTACCGTTTTCCCGACATCGTGAAAACCGTGCGCAAACCGATGCTTGAGGTCTATCCCGGCCTCAAGGATATCCGGATCGACTATGCATGGGGCGGGACTTTGGCAATTACCATGAACCGCATGCCCGCCTTCATCCGCCCTGCAGGCGATAACATCCTGTCGGCCTCGGGGTTTTCGGGGCATGGGGTCGCAATGGGGGTGCTGGCGGGGCGGATCATGGCCGAAGCGATCAGCGGTCAGGCCGAGAAATTCGACATTTTCGCATCCCTGAATGTTCCGAAATTCCCCGGTGGCGCGATGCTGCGCAGTCCGCTTCTGGCAGCCGCGATGACATGGTATGCGATGCGCGACCGGCTGGGCCTGTAACGGCCCCACCAGCAACGCCCCCGGCCAGAAGGGGAATTTGCTGCGGCTCTTGTAAGCCTGCACACGGGTTGACACATTAGTTTCACTTGGCCTTAGCATACTGCTCGGGCAATGAAGCTGCAAATTGTGTCAGGAGACCCTCATGCCACGCGATGCACAGATCGCCCCCAACTGCTATGACGCCGAGCCGATCCCCGAAGCCGCCCGCGCCGAGATCGACCGCTTGCTGACCACGGGAGACCTGTTCCGCTATACCTCCGAAGGCTCGCCTGTCGCGCGGCTCGAAGAGGCCTTTGCCGCCCATATGGGGGTCCGCTATGCGGTGGCTGTGTCCAGCTGTTCGCAGGCACTGTTTCTGGCGATGAAGGCGCTGGATCTGCCTGAGGGCGCGCGGGTTCTGGTGCCGGCCTTTACCTTTGCCGCCGTGCCCTCGGCCATCGTTCATGCGGGCGGCGTGCCGGTTCTGGTCGAGGTGGGCGAGGATTTCCGCATCGACCTAGAGGATTTCGCCGCCAAGATCGCAGGCGCCGATGCCGTGCTGATCAGCCATATGCGGGGCCATACCTCGGATATGGATGCCATCATGGAACAGGCCGAGGCGCATGGCCTGCCGGTGATCGAGGATGCCGCCCATAGTCTTGGTACCCGCTGGCACGACCGCAAGATCGGCACGATCGGGCGCATTGGCTGTTTCTCTTTCCAAAGCTACAAGCTTCTGAACGCGGGTGAAGGCGGGGTGATGATCACCGATGACCCCGATCTGGCCGCACGCGCCATCATCATGTCAGGCGCCTATGAGCATAACTGGAAAAAGCACTCGGGCCTGATGACGCGCTGCGAGGCGTGGCAGAACAAGCTGCCGCTCTATAACTGCCGGATGCAGAACCTGTCGGCGGCGATCCTGCTGCCGCAGATCGGCGAGATCACCCGCCGCGCGCGCGATGGGCTGCGCAACCATGACCATGTGGCCGTCCGTCTGGGAGAAAGCCGCTGGCTGAAGGTGCCGCCTGCGCTGGCGCCTGAAACCCGCGCGCCGGATTCGCTGCAATTCCTACTGGCAGGGGAATGGAGCGACGACGAGGCCCGCGCCTTTCAGGCCGAGGCCAAGGCACGGGGCGTGTCGGTGTCTGTCTTCGGGCTATCGACCGATAACGCCCGCGCCTTCTGGAACTGGCAGTTCTTGGGCGATCTGCCCGAGCTGCCCAAGACCCGCGCCATGCTGGTGCGCGCCTGTGACATCCGCCTGCCCGCGCGGCTGACGCAGCCCGATCTGGAGTTCATCTCGGAGGCTCTGCTAGAGGCCGTGGCCCAAGTCAAACCCGCCTGAAGAAAAAGCCGGAGCGTGAGGCTCCGGCTTTTCACTTTTTCAGACCAGATATCCGGCCCGATTATTCGGCAGCATAGCCCGAGATCGCGATCACGTCGCAGAACTCTTCGATGCCCCAGCGCCCGCCTTCGCGCGCACGACCCGAGGCCTTGATCCCGCCGAAGGGCGAACCCGCCCCGCGTGACTGGCCGTTCAGTTCGATCATGCCCGCCTGAAGCTGCATGGCCATGCGGCGCAGACGCTCAGGGTCTTGGGTCTGCGCATAGTTGGTCAGCCCGTATTCGGTGTCATTGGCCACCTTCACGGCCTCTTCTTCCGTATCGAAGGGCATGATCGACAGCACCGGTCCGAAGATCTCTTCGTTCATGATGCTCATATCCGGCGTACAATCAGCAAAGACCGTCGGGCGGACATAATAGCCGCGGTTCACACCCTCGGGCAGACCCGGACCACCGGCCAGAAGGGTCGCGCCCTCGGCAATGCCCTTCTCGATCAACCCTTGGATCTTGTCGTATTGCGACTTGTTGATCACCGGACCGATATGTTTGCCATGCTCGCGCGGGTTGCCGACCTTGGTTTCCTCGGCCACTTTCTTCGCGATTTCCAGCGCTTGCGGATAGATCGCGCGCTCGACCAGCATACGCGAGGGCGCATTGCAGCTTTGGCCGGAGTTGTTGAACATATGCTTCACGCCACGTTCCACAGCCGCATCATCGGCATCGGCAAACACAAGGTTCGCGCCCTTGCCACCCAGCTCAAGCGCGACGCGCTTCAGCGTCTCGGCGGCGTTTTTCGAGATCGCACGGCCTGCGCGGGTCGAGCCCGTGAAGGAGATCATCTCGATATCCACATGGCCCGAAAGCGCGGTGCCCACGCCCATGCCATCGCCGTTCACAAGGTTGAACACGCCTGCGGGGATGCCTGCCTCATGCACGAATTCAGCGAAGAGCATCGAGCTGAGCGGCGCCTCTTCCGAAGGCTTCAGCACCATCGTGCAGCCCGCCACAAGCGCCGGAGCCACCTTCAGCGTGACCTGATTCATCGGCCAGTTCCACGGGGTGATCAGACCCACAACGCCAATCGGCTGATAGCCGATCATCGCGCCCGGCGTGCCATCGCCCAGCGGGTGCAGCCACTCGAAGGATTTCGCCGCCGTCAGGCAGTTGGTGATATGGCTGATACCGGCACCGGCCTGCGCGGCGAAGGCCAGATCGATCGGCGCGCCCATTTCAAGGCTGATCGCCTCGGCCATCTCCTGCTGGCGGGCCTTATAGACCTCGAGCAGACGCTCGACATAGGCGATACGCTCGGCGGGGGGCGTCGCGCGCCATGCAGGCAGCGCGTCCTTGGCGGCCTTGACGGCGACATCGACATCGGCACTGGTGCCAAGGCTGATAATGGCGCAGGCTTCTTCGGTGGACGGATCAATGACGTCGTGGTCGCGCGGGGCCAGCGGCGCAACCCATTCACCATTGATGTAAAACTGACGTTTCTCGATCATGAGCAGACTCCTATTTCGCGCGCAGCCTGTCTGAAAGCGGCCAGAGACGCAAGGGACCGAAAGCGCATTCCGCCATGCAAAGCGGGAATAGAGCCGTGCAAATTTGCGCAATTCAATGGCACAGGCTGGGCAAAGCCGGAGGCTGCGCCTATATCTGGGGCAGAGATTTCAGATGGAGGACTCTATGGGACTGCGCATCAACGATATCGCCCCCGATTTCACCGCGCCTTCGACCGAAGGCGAGATCAAGTTTCACGATTACATCGGCGATGGCTATGTCGTGCTGTTCTCGCATCCGCGTGACTTCACCCCTGTTTGCACCACCGAATTCGGCGCTGTCGCACAGTTGGCCGATGAATGGGCCAAGCGGAACACCAAGGTTATCGGTGTGTCGGTGGACACGGTCGAAGAACATGTGAAATGGAAAAACGACATCGAGTCCTTCTCGGGCGCGAAAGCCGGTTTCCCGATCATCGACGACACCTCGCTCAATGTGTCGAAAGCCTATGACATGCTGCCCGCAGATTTCTATCTGCCCGAAGCCAACCGCACCCCCGCCAATACCGCGACCGTGCGTACCGTCTATATCATCGGCCCCGATAAGAAGGTCCGCCTGACGATGACCTACCCGATGTCGGTGGGCCGCAACTTCGCCGAGATCCTGCGCGCGCTGGATGCTGTTCGGGCAACCGATGGCGTGCCGTTTGCCACCCCCGCAAACTGGGTGCCGGGGCAGGACGTGATCGTGGCGCTTTCGGTGTCGGATGACGATGCCAAGGCGAAATACGGCGATCTGGATATCAAGCTGCCCTATCTGCGTTTCGCAAAACAGCAGAACTGAAACACGGCACATGGTTTGAAAAAGCCCGCATCGATATGCGGGCTTTTTTATGGTCTTGGCTCAACTGCGCGGCTCGGGCAGGCCGTAATGGCCCATCATGCCCGCGATTGCCTGATCATTGCCCCGCGTCTCTTCGTTGATATTGAAGGACTTCAGGCTGACCTCCTGCGAGCCCGGCCATTCGATGATCCGCGTCCGCCCCCCGACATGCCGGATCAGCGTGCCCTGCATCCGTGCCATCCAGTAAAGCCAGACATCATCGGCCATCGGCGCGAGCGTCATGAACAGCTCTTTGCGCGTCACATCCTTATACAGGCTATGGGGCGGGTAAAGCACCCCATGCACCCCCGTCAGAAACACATCCGCGGCGCTTTCCGTTTCCGAGATATTCTTTTGCCACGCGCCATAGGGCAGAGGCTGCCCGTCCCTAACCGTAAACCGATGGGCGCGGTGCACCATGATCTGGCGCGGAGACGCCTTGGCGGCCTCGACCAGCCGCTCCAGCCAGTCGCGAGGGTAATAGACATCGTCATCGAAGGTCACGATGGTCGCTTCCGGATAGGCCAGAAGCGTCGGGATGATCTTCATATACGAGCGCAGGAACTCGTGGCTGCGGATACTCAGTCCCGGCAAGGCACGGATGGCAGGCGGCAGTTGTTCTTCATGGCCGGGTTCCAGCCACAAGATAACCTCGTCAGGAGCAACGCTCTGCGTCAGGATCGAGCGCAGCGTGATCTCCAGCGAGCCGAAACGTGGCGGATAGCTGGTCAGCGACACGATCAGGCGCCCCGCCAGCCCATGCGGCCTGCCCTGCCCCTTGCGAGACAGAACCTCGCGCCGTGCCTTGGCCACGCGCCTGCGCCATTTCAGATAGCGAAACCAGTTCGGCTCAGCCATTCGGGGCCTCCCATGCCTGTTTCAGCCAAGAGACATCCCCGATCCGGCGATACCATTTCCCGCCCCGCCCGTTCAGCGCATCGGTCATTTTGGGATTGCCCGCGAAACAGACGATCTTGGCGCCCTCCGGCAGCGTGGGATCGGCCAGATAGCTTTTCAGCCCGCGCGGCACGCAATCATTCTTGAAACTCACGCACCAGCCCTTGGGCCAATAGGCCAGATGACCATGCTTTGCCAGTTGCGCCGACTGGAACTGCTGGCTGATCTCGTAATCACGGGTCGCGGCCTCGGGATCGGCCAGATAGGCGTCAAGGATATAGCTATGCGCGCCGATTTCGTAACGGAAGACCGAGCTGTTGCCGACCGAATGCAGGAAGGCATCGCGTTCGGCATTCACCTTGCGCAGGGGCTTGTGCCGGAAAAGATCATCGTCGCGGATGATGCGGAAGGGGCCGTCCAGCTCGAAAAACGCATCGAGCGGCCCCACGATCACCTGATCAAGGTCGAGAAACAGCGCCGTCCCCGATAGCCCTGCCAGATCTTCGCGAAACAGCGCCAGCTTGCGCCAACGGGTGTCGGTCTTGCCCTTCGCCAAGCCCAACTCGGGCAAAGGCAACGCCTCGATCCGGCTGTCCAGCCCCGAGGCATCATCGGTAAAGCAGATGAACCGGTGCGGGCGGCCCAAATGCTGCCGCACCCCCGCCGCCAGCCGGTTGACATATTCGGGACCATAGAGCGTGCCCCATTTCATGGTGAGGATCAGCACCGGATCGGTCATCCCGCTCTCCCTAGAGATTTCAGTTCTTGTCCCAGACCGCGACCTCATCGCGGATTGCGGGCGGAAACTCGGCTTCCAGCCCCAGTTCAAGGATCTTGGCCCGTGCCCCGATCATTTCAGCCACCCGCTGTTTTTTCAGGAAAGGAAAGCCCAGAGACCGCATCACATAGGGATGCAGCGCCGTAGAAAAGACAAAAAGATTGGTTGCCTCGATCTTGTCGCTCAGCGCATCACGGATCTGAAGCGCGGTCATATCCCCCCGCTCGAGAAGCGGCTGGATAATCCGCGCATCATGGCGCTTCACGCTGCATTGCAGGCGCAAGATCGCGTCCATCATCTCTTCATCGTCGAGATTGATCAGGAAATCGCGCACCTCTGCCCAGCTATGCAACCCGCCAACGCTGAAACCGAGATCCGCAAAATGGTTGGCAAGTTTCAACTCGCGCATCTTGATCACAAGGCGCTTGTCATTAACGATCGACATCTTGCGCCAATACCGGTCAAACCGCGGGTCCTGCACAACCTTCTGCGAGAAGCGGAAGAAATAGGACTGCACATGGGTCCGGTGATGGTTTCCCGCCTTCCGGTGCCGCCAGTCCAAATCGACAAACAACCCCCAGACATCTTCGGGCGCAGCACGGCTTTGGTCGATCACATCGGAGTCTTCCGAAAGCGGGAACCACATACTGTCATTCATGACATAGAGGTTGCGCGGGGCCATCTTGCGGTCGAGAACCTGCAAGACGCCCTCGCGATAGCCACCGAAATCATAGCCGATATTCGGGCGCTCCACGATGAGACGGGTCAGCGGGGAAAGCTTTGCCTTATCGGCATCGGAGATCTTGGTATTCGAGACCAGAACCACCGACAGCCCCTGCTTGGCCAGCCAGTCGAGTTGCCAATAGGTCGACGCCAGAATGCCTTTAGGCTGATAGACCAGCAAAACGACCACATCCTGCGTTGCGACCTGCTGCCCTTCGATCACATGGACCTTACGACTGCGCTGCAAATCACAGATCATGCGCGTCACATGCCCCCAATAGGGCATGAACTTGAAATAAATCTGACGCCCGAGCCGTTTTATTTCACGAACAAATTTTTCCGAGGGGGTTTTCTTGGGCGGCAAATAGGATGTCTGCGTCACTGTCCTGCTCCACAGGCCATTGCACGAAAGCGCGCGGGGCAAAGGGCCTGAAATAGTAAATGAGGGGCATGAACCACGCCCCTCACAATCATCGAAAAGCGCAGATCAGTCTGCTTTTTCTTCTTTTTTCTCCGGCGCGATTTCTTCGCCGGTTTCTTGGTCGACCATCTTCATGCCAAGGCGCACCTTGCCGCGATCGTCGAAGCCCAGCAGTTTGACCTTCACCTCTTGACCCTCTTTGAGGATATCCGAGGGGTGGTTCAGGCGCTTGTTGGCGATCTGCGACACGTGGACGAGGCCATCACGCTTGCCGAAGAAGTTCACGAAGGCGCCGAAATCGACGAGCTTCACGACTTTACCGGTGTAGATCTTGCCTTCTTCCGGCTCTGCCACGATCGAATAGATCATGTCATAGGCCTTCTTGATGGCCTCACCATTGGCCGAGGCGATCTTGATGATGCCGTCGTCATTGATGTCGACCTTCGCGCCCGAGGTTTCCACGATCTCGCGGATGACCTTACCGCCCGAGCCGATCACTTCACGGATCTTGTCAGTCGGGATCTGCATCGTCTCGATGCGCGGTGCGTGCTCGGAGAACTCGGTGCGGCCCGCGGACAGCGCCTTGTTCATCTCGCCCAGAATGGTCATACGGCCGTCTTTGGCCTGCGCCAGAGCCTGCTCCATGATCGCGGGGGTGATGCCTGCAACCTTGATGTCCATCTGCAGCGAGGTGATGCCGTTTTCGGTACCCGCCACTTTGAAGTCCATATCGCCAAGGTGGTCTTCGTCACCCAAGATGTCGGTGAGGACCGCATAGCGACCGTCGTCTTCAAGGATCAGACCCATCGCAACGCCTGCCACCGGAGCTTTCAGCGGAACGCCCGCATCCATCATCGACAGCGAGCCGCCGCAGACCGAAGCCATCGAGGACGACCCGTTCGATTCGGTGATCTCGGAGACAACGCGGATGGTGTAGGGGAAGTCGGTTGCTGCCGGCAGCACCGCTTGCAGCGCGCGCCATGCCAGCTTGCCGTGACCGATTTCACGACGGCCCGGCGAGCCCACGCGACCAACTTCGCCCACCGAATAGGGAGGGAAGTTGTAGTGCAGCAGGAAGTTCGAGCGGTAGTTGCCTTCCAGCGCGTCGATGATCTGCTCGTCATCGCCGGTGCCCAGCGTGGTCACGACCAGACCTTGGGTCTCGCCACGGGTGAACAGAGCCGAACCGTGGGTACGCGGCAGGATGCCCACTTCCGAGGTGATCGGACGCACGGTGGTTTTGTCACGACCGTCGATACGAGCGCCACCATTGATGATGTCACCGCGCAGGATGCCCGATTCCAGCTTTTTGATTGCCGAACCGAGATTCGCATCTTCGCGATCTTCTTCCGACAGCGCGTCCTTGATGGCGGTCACGGCAGCAGAGATCGCGTTCGAACGCTCTTGCTTGTCCTTGATCGCGAAGGCGGCGCGCATCTGGGTCTCGCCAGCCGCTTTGACCTTGCCATAGAGCTCGTCATAGTTCGGCGGAACGAAGTCGAAGGGCTCTTTTGCGCAGGCTTCGGCCAGATCGATGATCAGGTCCAGAACCGGCTGCATCGCGTCATGGCCAAACTTGACCGCGCCGAGCATTTCTTCTTCCGACAGCTCGTAAGCTTCGGATTCCACCATCATAACGGCGTCTTTGGTGCCTGCGACAACCAGATCGAGGCGCTGCTCGGGGTTGTTGCGCAGTTGGGTCATGTCCTCGCATTCGGGGTTGAGGATATATTCCCCATCCACGAAGCCAACACGGGCCGCTGCGATCGGGCCCATGAACGGCACGCCCGAGATGGTCAGTGCCGCCGAGGCCGCGATCATCGCGACGATATCGGGCTCGTTGACCAGATCGTGGCTCAGCACGGTGCACATGACCAGCACTTCATGCTTGAAGCCCGGAACGAACAGCGGGCGGCAGGGACGGTCGATCAGACGCGCGGTCAGCGTCTCTTTTTCCGTCGGGCGTGCTTCGCGTTTGAAGAAGCCACCCGGGATCTTACCGGCTGCGTAATATTTCTCTTGGTAGTGAACCGTAAGCGGGAAGAAATCTTGACCCGGCTTCGGTGCCTTGGCGAAGGTCACATTGGCCATGACCGAGGTTTCGCCCAGCGTGGCGATCACGGTTCCGTCGGCCTGACGTGCCACCTTGCCGGTTTCCAGCGTCAGGGTCTCTTCGCCCCACTGGATGGATTTTTTCGTAACGTTGAACATTCAGCGTATCCTGTCTGGAAACCTCACAGGCGTATCCCGTGGGCTCCCGTTTGCATGGCGGCCCCATTGCCGCCGCCCCTCTATCCTGTGCATGTGCCCCGGGGGCTCGGGCGTCACGTCTCAGATGCCTCGCCTCATACAGGAAAATGCGGCTTATGAAAAGCAATCCTTGCATGCCCTCTGCCGCTCTTCGGGAAAGGCGGCTGCCAACGTTCCCCGTGAAACATTGCCCCAATGAAAAAAGCCGCAGCAAATGCCGCGGCCTTTTCCTTTTTCTGTGTCGCGCCTTATTTTGCGCGGTATTCGCCGGCATCCCGTGTGATCAGCGTCACCACGACAATAGCAACGAAAGCCGCCACAAACCCCGGAATGATCTCGTAAAGACCGGTCGACGCCGCCAGACCCGAATAGATCCAGAAGATCACCGTTCCGGCACCGACAACCAGACCGGCCAGCGCGCCTGCCCCGTTCATGCGCGGCCAAGTCAGCGCAAGGATCACCAGCGGGCCAAAGGCCGCACCGAAACCGGCCCAGGCATTGGACACAAGCCCCAGCACTTCGGAGCCCGGATCACGGGCGATCCAGATCGCGACCGCGCCGACAAGAACCGTCGCCAGACGCCCGACATTCACCAGAGCGCGGTCAGAGGCGGTACGATTGAGCACGATGCGGTAGAAATCTTCCGAGATCGACGAGGCCGAAACCAGAAGCTGCGAGGACACGGTCGACATGATCGCCGCCAGAAGGGCTGCGTAGAGGAAGCCGGTGACCAGCGGATGGAACAGCAGGTTCGACAGCAGGATGAAGATGGTCTCGGGGTCATCAACGGTGATGCCGTTGCGCTCTACATAGGCGCGACCGAAGATCCCCACGCCGATCGCCCCTAGCAGCGAGATTGCCATCCAGCCCATGCCGATATTACGGGCCTTCGGTACATCCGCGACCGAGCGCACAGCCATGAACCGCACGATGATATGCGGCTGGCCGAAATAGCCCAGCCCCCATGCCATCGCCGAGAGCCAGCCGATTGCGGTCAGGCCATGCGTCATCGACAGATAGCCCTCCTGCATATCCGACAGGCGTGCCGCAGCCTGATCAACGCCATTGCCCTGCCCCATATACAGGATCACGGCAGGCATGATGATCAGCGCCAGCATCATGATGAAGCCCTGCACGAAGTCGGTCAGCGACACGGCAAGGAAGCCACCGATGACCGTATAGACCAGAACGATGCCCAGCGTGATGCACACGCCCACCATATAGTCACCGCCGAAGGCACTGGCATAAAGCTTGCCGCCGCCGACAAGGCCCGACGCCGTATAGACCGCAAAGAACACCACGATGATGATCGCGGACACCATGCGCAGCGCGGTGGCATGGGTCGGGAAGCGGTTGGCAAGGAAAGCCGGAATGGTCAGGCTGTTGGAATAGCGCTCGGTCTGCTCGCGCAGGCGCGGTGCCACGATGATCCAGTTGAACAGCGCCCCGATGAACAGGCCGATGCCGATCCAGGCTTCGACCAGACCCGATGCGTAAAGTGCGCCCGGCAACCCCAGCAGGAGCCAGCCGCTCATATCCGAAGCGCCCGCCGACAGGGCTGCAACCGACGGCGGCAGATCACGGCCACCCAGCATATACTCTTCGGAATTCGATGTGGATTTACGCCATGCGTAAACGCCGATGCCCAGCATCAATGCAAAATAGGCGATGAGACTGATCCAGATACCGATACTCATCAATTCCCCCTCTGTTTTTCGTTACGGGTCTCTTGCACGGACCAGCCAAAAAACGAAGAAAAAAGACATAACACACAGCTAGATCATGCAAATAAGTCAAATAGACCATATGGCACATTCACATTGGTCACTATGATCAGATATTGGGCTGATTTGGTCGATTTGCACTTTTGTCAAAATGCCAAAATTTTCAGCATATCTTTGCATAATGATTCGCCAGACCGCGCAAAAAGAAAACGCCCGCTGAAACCAGCGGGCGTCCCGATCCTTACAGACCAGCGCGAGGCGCTTAGCGACGGATACCCAGACGCTCGATGAGCGATTGGTAACGTGCTTCTTCTTTGCCCTTCAGGTAGTCCAGCAGCTTGCGGCGCTGAGCAACCAGCATCAGAAGGCCACGACGCGAGTGGTTGTCCTTCTTGTGGGTTTTGAAGTGCTCGGTCAGGTTGGCAATACGCTTGGTCAGGATTGCAACTTGCACTTCGGGCGAACCGGTGTCGCCTTCTTTGGTTGCATATTCTTTGATCAGGGCGTTCTTGTCTTCGACGGTGATCGACATCGGAATCTCCTTGGTTAAGGGTGGGGGCACAAGCCGGGATGTCGTCCAGCAGGGTCCATAAAACACGCTCTCTTGCAAAAGCGATGGGCGCCTTTACACCGAATCCGCTCAAAAATAAAGGGGCAATCAGCCAAAGCCGGTCTGCTGTTCGAAAACAGCGCGGGTAACCAGTTGCAGATCTTCCAGCGAGAGCCCCTCTGCCCCCTGCACCTGCGCCACGCGCTGGCCGTCAAGCGTCACCCATGTGCCCTGTGCATCCTCTTCCAGTGTCAGGCTGGGCGAAAGCGACTGCGCCGGATCATAGACCACAAGGAGACGGTCCTCTTGCGCATCGAAATCGGAAATCACGGCAGGGCGATCGGCTGAAATCCAGGACCCGAGTGCAAAACTGTCCGCATCTTCCCCGCCAGAGAGGCTGTCGCCGCTGCCCGCCACAAGCGTGTCGGCCCCCGTGCCGCCATTCAGATAATCCGCGCCATCCTGATCCTCCTCGGGATCGGACGCACCGATCAGAAGATCATCGCCGCCATTGCCATCCAGCTCGTCCGCACCGGCCCCGCCATGCAGCGTATCCTGCCCCGCCCCGCCTTGCAGGACATCATCGCCCGCGCCCCCCGAAAGGAGATCATCGCCTTCGCCGCCCTGCAGACAATCCTCGCCCGCCTCACCCGACAGCGTGTCCTGCCCCGGCCCGCCACGCAGAAGATCCGCCCCGTCCGCGCCCCGCAGGCTGTCATCGCCACGCTCTCCCGACAGAGTGTCCTCTCCCGCCTCGCCCCAAAGGGCGTCATCGCCCTCGCTGCCCCAAAGCTGGTCGTCGCCCGCACCGCCATACAGGCTGTCATTCCCGCCATAGCCGTTGATCTGGTCATCGCCCCCGGCCCCGCTGACATGGTCATCCTCCGCACTGCCGGACAGGATCTGGTCTTCGGCCACCGCATCGGCCAGAGCCTCGTCCGCTTCGGGAGCGGCAAGATGGTCCTCCTCCGTGTCCTCCGAACGGTGACTGCCCACAAAAGCCGCCCCTGCACCGGCCATCAACAGACCGACCAACCCTGTAAAGAACAACATCCCATTCTCCTCGCGGCACCTGCGCGCGAGAACATTACAGCAACACCCGCAGATTCCCTAAGGGCAAAATAAGCGGTGGTGATGAAAAATCCACGGATGGTTAAGTCAGGCCCAGAGCACCGGCTGCTGCGCATAACCGATATAGAGCGGATGTTTCGGCGCACCGGCCTGCGTCAACCCAAGATGATAGAGCGCCCGATCCGCCCCGCGCAGCAGCGCCTCCACCGCCGCTCCGCGCCCCAGATGCGCCCCATGCGCCCCCCATGCGCAGATCACACGATCCTGCGGGCCGGACACCCAGTCGAGGCTCTCCAGAATGGCATGGTCGTTTTCGGGGCCGACAGGGTCGGGCTGGGCGCGCATCACCTTGGGATCGGTCGCGCGATAGGCGAAGATATTGGTCACCCGAAAGGCACCAAAGCCCAGAACACGCGCGCGCCTCTCGCAGCGTTCGACGGTCGGGTCGTTCTGCACCTCGGTCGCGGTCGAGGGGTTGAGCATGACAAACAGCGCCCTCGGCCCCTCGGGGTCCCAGACACGGGTGAGAAGATAACGATACTGCTCGTCGTCGGAATAGACCGCCACCGAGGCCGCATCGCCTTTCAGGAATTCACGCGTGATCATGGGGCATCCTCTCGCCAAGGAAAAGGCCGGAGGAGATCCACCGGCCCGTCAGGTTACAGGTTGAACACGCGGCTCGGGTGCAATTCGCCCGCCTTGTAGACCCCCACGGCCAAGGGCACGCCCTCATAGGACACCCAAGCCTCGTCGCCATATTCGCAGGCCGAGGCCAGAACCATGCCCGGATTGCCATTGCGCAGACGGACCGCGCCATCGGGGGTGCATTTCAGCTCGGGCAGGTCGGCCAGACCAATCTCCAGCGGCAGGACCTTGGCATCAAGCTCGGGCGTCTTGGCAAGCTGGTCAACCTCGTCAAGGCTGACCCCCTGCGCTGCCTCGAACGGGCCGGACCATTCGCGCCGGAGCCAGAGCACATGGCCCAAGCACCCCAGCGCCTGCCCCAGATCGCGGGCGATCGAGCGCACATAACCGCCCTTGCCACAGACCATCTCAAGCTCGATCGTATCGGCATCCACGCGCGAGACCAGTTCGAGGCTCTCGACCCAGAGGGGGCGCGCGGCCAATTCCATCTCCTCGCCCTTACGGGCCAAGGCATAGGCACGCTCGCCATCCACCTTCACGGCGGAAAACTGCGGCGGTACCTGCATGATATCGCCGGTGAATTGCGGCAGAGCGGCACGGATCTCGTCATCGCTCGGGCGCGTCTCGGAGGTCTCGATCACCTCGCCCTCGGCATCATCGGTATTGGTGGCCGCCCCAAGACGCACCTGAAAACGGTAGCATTTATCGGCATCGGTAATATAGGGCACAGTCTTCGTGGCCTCGCCCAGAGCCACGGCCAGAACCCCCGTTGCCGCAGGGTCCAGCGTGCCCGCATGGCCCGCCTTCTTCGCGCCAAGCGCCCAACGCACCTTGTTGACAACGGATGTCGAGGTCATCCCCGCAGGCTTGTCGATGATCAGCCAGCCCGAAACATCGCGACCTTTTTTACGTGCCATTGCCTTGTCCGCCCTTCGCTTGCGCCCGTTTGCAAGGCGTCCTGCTAGCCGAAGGGGGACGGATGGTCAACCGGCCCCTATCCGGCCCTTATTCAGACTGTAATGCAGCAGGCTTGGCCGCGCGCACCAGCCCGACAATCGGCCCCATCGGCACACCGAAATCGGCGCGGTTTTCCGACGGATCGACCAACCGCGAGATCTTGCCATCGAAATAAAGCGCATTGCGTGCGCCCAGCTTGTCGCGGAACAGGCGCGCGAACAGGTGGAAGTTCACCGGCGTTTCGGAAATGGCGAACCACGCTTGCTGGCCATCGGCAGACACACCCACCCCGTTACGGATGTTCAGACTATCACTGTCGGGCAGAAACTTCGGATGCAGAGCCCCGTCGATCACCAGCATCGGCCCCGATTGCGTCGCGTATTTGCACGCGGGCGGATTGTCGCGATAGCTGCGCGATTCGATAACCTGCAGCCGGTCCTCGCCGATGCAGAAAACCCCGTTCGGCAGCAGGCCGAAATTGCCCGGCCCCTCGGAGGTCACAATCGGACGTTCTTCCCGCCCCTGCTCCACGAACAGCCCCACGGGGCGGCGATCCGCATGATACATGCCCGCATTCATCGCGAAGGCCAGAACCTCGTCCGGCTTGAGCTGCTCGGTCAGGCGGTCGGGCGTGCCGATCAGCGCGCCCTGCGGATCATTCCACCACAGCCGCAGATCATCGCCAGCCTCCGCCTCGCAGACGGTAAAGACGGCCGAGTCGAACTCGACCCGATGGCACGGGTCATCGGAGGCCGCCAGAACCGGCCCCGCCCCCATTGCCAGAACTCCCAGAAAGGCGAGTTCAGTCCAGATCTTCGTCATCTTCGTCATCGTGACGGGCCACATCGCGCTGCACCTTCTCATCCGAGAACAAACGGCGGGTTTCATCCATGCGGTCATAGGTCTCGTCCAGACGGAACCGCAGATCGGGGGTGAATTTCAGGGTCAGGCTCTTGCCCACCATATGGCGGATCTCGCCCTTGTTGCGGGCCAGCGCCTTGATCAGGCCTTCCTCGCCCTTGCCGCCCAGAGGGGTAACATAGGCGGTCGCGACTTTGAGATCGGGCGAACAGCGCACCTCCCCCACCGTCACGGACACGCCGGACAGGTCGGGATCATGCACATCGCCGCGCAGCAGGATGTCAGACAATGCACGACGGATCAGCTCGCCCACGCGGAGCTGCCGTTGAGAGGGCCCTTCGGCCGAAGTGAAGCGGTTCTTTGCCATACTCCGCACATACTCATTTGCCGCGTCTCGTGCAATGGCCGCGTGGCCCCTGTGCGCGGCGCAAGGTCGCATGAGGCTTTGCCAAGCCCCTGCCCGCAGGATAAGCAAGAGCCCAACTGAAAGGCCAATAACGAAAGAGAGAACCATGGGTGAACTTCCGGGCATCGTCATCACCGGCGCGTCGGGCCGTATGGGGCAAATGCTGATCCGCAGCGTCGTGGCGTCGGATAAGGCGCGCCTTGTGGGCGCGGTCGTGCGGGCGGGCCATGACTGGGCCGGCCGCGATCTGGGCGCGCTGATGGGCGTGGGCCACGGCGTCGTGGTGACCGACGATGCGCTTGAGGCCTTTGCCAAGGCGCAGGCGGTGATCGATTTCACCACGCCCGAAGCCACGCTGGAATTTGCCGAACTGGCAGCCCAGGCCCGCGCGACCCATGTGATCGGTACCACGGGCTTTACCGACGCCCAGCTCGAGGCGCTGAAGCCTGCCGCCTTCCACGCCGTGCAGGTGCGCGCAGGCAATATGAGCCTTGGGGTCAACCTGCTGACCCAGTTAACGAAAAAGGTTGCTCAGGCGCTGGATGAGGATTGGGATATCGAGGTGATCGAAGCCCACCATAACCGCAAGGTCGATGCGCCCTCGGGCACTGCGCTGATGTTGGGCGAGGCCGCCGCCGAAGGCCGTGGCATCACGCTTGCCGACCATAAGGAATCGGGGCGCGACGGCATTACAGGTGCGCGCGAGAAAGGCGCCATCGGGTTTTCGGCCATTCGTGGCGGCGATATCGTGGGCGAACATGACGTGCTGTTTGCCGGCATGGGCGAACGGATCGTGCTGCGCCATATCGCCACCGACCGCGGCATCTTTGCCCGTGGCGCGGTGAAGGCCGCGCTCTGGGGGCAGGACAAAGAACCCGGTCAATATGACATGATGGATGTGCTGGGGCTTTAAGCCCCATGCGAACCGCAAGGCGGGCCAATCTGCCGCATGGTGAGACCCAAAGCAGGCCCGTTTCGCATCCGCTTCCCGATAGGTACTCTTCGGGCTGGCGGGCATCGGGCCTGCCCCGCCCCTGAGCAACAGACGGGGCCTCGCAACGGCCTTTGCCACCGGATCCACGCGCATAAAAAAGGCGGCCACGCGGGCCGCCTTTTTCTTTTGGATCTCAGACCGCCGATCAGAGCGAGCGTTCGATCTCTTCGCGCTCGAAGATCTCGATCACATCGCCGGGGCGGATATCTTCGTAGCGTTCGAACGCCATACCGCATTCCTGACCGGAAATGACTTCCTTGACCTCGTCCTTGAAGCGCTTGAGCGTCTTCAGCGTGCCTTCGTGGATCACCACGTTGTCGCGCAGCAGACGCACGCCAGCCGAACGGCGGGCAACGCCTTCGGTGACCAAGCAGCCTGCGACCTTGCCGACGCCGGTGACCTTGAAGACTTCCTTGATCTCGGCATAGCCGATGAAGTTCTCGCGGATCTCTGCCGACAGAAGGCCCGATGCGGCCGCTTTGATGTCATCCACCAGATCATAGATGATCGAGTAATAGCGGATCTCGACACCCTTCTGGTTGGCCGAGCTGCGTGCCGGCGCATTTGCACGGACGTTGAAGCCGATGACCGGTGCCTGACTTGCTTCGGCCAGACCGATGTCGGATTCGGTGATCGCGCCCACACCCGAATGGATGACACGCACGCGCACCTCGTCGTTGCCGATCTTTTCAAGCGCCTGAACGATAGCCTCGGTCGAGCCCTGCACATCGGCCTTGACCACAACGGCCAGTTCCGAAACGCTTTCATCGGCCTTGGCTTTCGCCATCAGCTGTTCCAGCGTGGTGGCGGCACCGGCTGCGGCACGTTTGTCCTTGGCCGCCGAGATACGGTAATCCGCGATCTCGCGGGCCTGTGCCTCGGTTTCGACCACGTTGAGCACGTCGCCTGCTTCCGGCGTTCCGTTAAGGCCAAGCACCTCGACCGGAACCGAAGGGCCGGCTTCATCAACACGGTCGCCGCGGTCGTTGATCAGCGCGCGGACCTTACCCCATTGCTCGCCCACAACGAAGATATCGCCGCGTTTGAGAGTACCATGCTGCACCAGAACGGTCGCAACCGGACCACGGCCCACATCGAGCTTGGCCTCGATCACCGCACCCTGCGCCTGACGGTTCGGGTTGGCTTGCAGTTCCAGAATTTCGGCCTGAAGCGCGATGGCCTCCAGCAGGGTATCAAGCCCCTTACCGGTCTTGGCCGACACTTCAACCGTCTGCACGTCGCCGCCCATCTCTTCGACAACAACGTTATGCTGCAGAAGCTCGGTGCGCACACGCTGCGCATTGGCCTCGTGCTTGTCGATCTTGTTGATCGCCACGATCATCGGCACATTCGCCGCTTTCGCGTGGTTGATCGCCTCGATGGTCTGCGGCATGACCGAGTCATCCGCCGCCACGACCAGAATGACCACGTCGGTCACATTCGCACCGCGCGCCCGCATCGACGTGAACGCCGCGTGGCCGGGGGTGTCAAGGAAGGTCAGAACCGACCCGCGCTCGGTGGTCACCTGATAGGCACCGATATGCTGCGTGATCCCGCCCGCTTCGCCCGAAACGACATTCGCATTGCGGATCGCATCCAGAAGCGAGGTCTTGCCGTGGTCAACGTGGCCCATGATGGTCACGATCGGCGGACGCGGCTGGAGGTCTTCCGGCTTGTCCTGAACCGTGTCGATCACCTGTTCCACATCCGAATCCGACACGCGGACGGCGCGGTGGCCGAACTCTTCGATCACCAGCTCTGCGGTGTCGGCATCCAGCGGTTGGTTCGCGGTCACCATCATGCCCATTTTCATGAGCGATTTGACAACATCCGCGGTGCGCTCGGCCATACGGTTGGCCAGTTCGCCCACCAGAATGGTTTCCGGCAGCTGGACATCACGCGCCTGTTTCTCGGCGCGCTGCGTGCCCATGCCCTTCTGGCGCTGACGTTCCTGCTTGCGCTTCATCGACGCGAGCGAGCGCTGACGCCCCTCGGTGCCCGAAAGCGCTTCGTTCAGCGACAGCTTGCCTGCACGGCGGCTGTTATCCTTGGCCGCCTTGCCGCGTGCATCCCGCTCGTTGCGATCACGCTCGCGGTCGGTCTTGCGCGGACCCGAGGCCGAAACGCCCTTGGTCTCGGCACGGGCTGCGGCTGCTTCGGCCGCAGCGCGGTCTTGCGGCGCGGCAGGTGCGTCGGCCTTCGGTGCCTTGCGGACCTCTTCTTTTTTCTTGGCGCGCAGTTCGGCCTCGCGTGCTTTACGCTCGTCCTCTTCCGCTTTCAGGCGCAGCGCTTCTTCACGCTCGCGCTCTTCTTTCTCTTTCGCTTCCTGCTCGGCACGGCGACGCTCGCGCTCTTCCTCGCGGGCCTTTTCCTCGGCTTCGCGGGCAGCGGCCTCTTCGGCCTCACGTGCTTTTGCAGCCTGCAGCGCCTTCAGGCGGCGCTCCATCTCGGCATCCGAGATGCCTGCAGGGCGTTTTTTAGGGTCGCCCAGATTCGGGCGCGAGCCGGAGGGCTTGCCACCGGCCGCCGCGGCCGCAGGCTTGTTCACGACCCGTTTCTTGGTCTTGGTTTCCACCACCACGCTCTTGGTGCGCCCGTGGCTGAAGCTTTGCTTCACCGAACCGGGGCGTGCGCCACCAAGACCGAGGGTTTTTTTGCCGTCCGTATCGCTCATGCCGTCTTCGTATCCTTACTGGCAGCCGCTTTGCCGCCGTCCTGCCTGCGCATCCCCGCAAGCCTTGCCGCTTCTGTTATGACACGCGGAGTGAGTCCACCAGAACCAAGCGCGCCGTGTATTGCACGATCGCGCCCAAAAGCCAAACCCAATTCCGCGCTGGTCAGACAGCCGAACCATCGGCCGCCCTCGGGGGTCCAGAGCTTACCCTTCCCGCGCTCCGATCCATCGGAGGCCTGGAAGAGCACTTTTGCCCGACCTTCCGCGAGCCAGCCCTTGACCTTTTCAAAGCCACAAACGGCTTTGCCAGATTTCCTGACCAAGGAGATAAGCTCAACCACGCGATGTGCAAGGGCCTCTTCGACAAGATCTGCCAGATTATCCGGCACCTCCGCCTTGGCCTTTGCCCCGCGGGAGAACAATCCCTTGGTTGCAGCTTTCTCGATCACCTCGCGATCCGAGGTCACCCAGATACCCCGACCTGGCAGCTTTTCTGCCACATCGGGATAGATCAGACCGTCCGGCCCCAGCACGAAACGCACAAGCCCGGCCTTGGGCTGCACGTCTTGCGTGACGATGCAGCGCCGTTCCGGCTCGTCATTTACTTTGTCTCGCCCACCACGGCTCATGATCGGTCTGATCCCCTTCTCTTAGGCCTTGGGCTCTTCGCCCTCGGCCGCATCTTCTTCTGCGGCATCCGCCTGTGCTTCCAGCTCGGTCGGGTCAACCCAGCCCAGCTGCACACGTGCGGTCATCACCATATTCTGCGCATCTTCCAGCGACACATCGAAGGATTCCAGCAGACCGTCATCCTTCTGGCGCTTGCCATCGACGGTGGTCCAGCCACCGGCCAGCTCCCAGTCGGCGCAGGTCGCGAAATCTTCCAGCGTCTTCACGCCGTCTTTCGCCAGTGCCTCGACCATCGGTGCGGTCAGGCCCTCGACCTCGAACAGGCTGTCCTCGGCACCAAGCGCGCGGGCGCTCTCGATGGCCTTGCGATTGAGCTCTTCGATATAGTCACGCGCGCGGGCCTGAAGCTCCTCGGCGGTGCCTTCGTCGATCCCCTCGATCGACAGTAGCTCGTCGCTTTCGACATAAGCCACTTCTTCGAGGTTCGCAAAACCTTCCGCGACCAGAAGCTGGGCGAAGAACTCGTCGATATCAAGTGCATCCACGAACAGCTTGGTGCGCTCTGCGAATTCGGCCTGACGGCGGCTCGATTCCTCGGCCTCGGTCATGATGTCGATATCGAGACCGGTCAGCTGCGAGGCCAGACGCACGTTCTGACCGCGGCGGCCGATGGCCAGCGACAGCTGTTCGTCAGGCACAACCACTTCGATCTTCTGGGCTTCCTCGTCGAACACCACTTTCGACACTTCTGCCGGTTGCAGCGCATTCACAAGGAAAGTCGCGGTGTCTTCGTTCCACGGAATGATGTCGATCTTCTCGCCCTGCAGCTCGCCCACGACGGCCTGCACACGGCTCCCGCGCATACCGACGCAAGCGCCGACGGGGTCGATCGAGTTATCATAGGAAATCACGGCGATTTTCGCGCGCGATCCCGGATCACGGGCCACGGCCTTGATCTCGATGATGCCGTCATAGATTTCCGGCACTTCCATCTTGAACAGTTCCGCCATGAATTGCGGATCGGTGCGCGACAGGAAGATCTGCGGGCCACGGGTCTCGCGGCGCACGTCTTTCACATAGCAGCGGATACGGTCGCTCGGGCGGTAGGATTCACGGCCGATCTTCTCGTTGCGGCGCAGGATGCCCTCGCCACGACCGATATCGACGATGATATTGCCATATTCCTCGCGCTTGACCACACCGTTGATGATGGTGCCCTTGCGATCCTTGAATTCCTCATACTGGCGGTCACGCTCGGCTTCGCGCACGCGCTGCAGGATGACCTGCTTGGCGGATTGCGCGGCGATACGGCCCAGATCGACAGGGGGAACCTCGTCGATGATCTCGTCCCCGATCTCGGGCTCGGCCTTATATTGCTTGGCCTGCTTGACGGTCAGCTCTGCCTGATAGTTCTCAAGCTCCTCATCCGCCACAACGGTGCGCACACGGGTGAAGGTCGCGCGACCGGTCTTGCGGTCGATATGGACGCGAATGTCCATTTCCGAGCCGTAACGGGACTTTGCCGCACGGGCCAGCGAATCTTCCATCGCCTCGATCACCAGATCGGGGTCGATCATCTTTTCGCGGGCCACGGCCTCGGCGGTCTGCAGCAGTTCAAGCTGGTTGGCAGAGGTGATTGCCATCACTCTTTCTCCTCGTCGGAAGCATCCGTATCCGTTTCGATCTCGTCGAATTCGGTCTCATCAATTGCGCCAGAGGCCTTTTTCTGGCGCAGCATCTCGTCAATCAACTCGTCGGTCAGCACAAGTTTCGCATCCGACAGCCAGTCGAATTGCAAACCGATGGTCACCGGCTCGCCCTGCTCTTCGATCTCGAGCAGAACCTCTTCGCCTTCCGTCCCGCGGATGAAGCCCTTGAAGCGGCGACGCCCGTCGATCATCTCCGACGTCTCGACCTTGGCCTCATAGCCTTCCCAGACATCGAAATCCTTCAGACGTGTCAGTGGGCGGTCGATACCGGGGGAAGACACTTCGAGGTGGTAATTATCCTCGATCGGGTCTTCCACATCCAGCACAGCACTGACAGCCGTCGAGATCTTGGCGCAATCATCCACGATGATGCCACCCTCGGGGCGATCTGCCATGATCTGGAGCGTTGCCGTCTTGCCGCCCTGCAGGCGGATACGAATCAACTCGAAACCCAGCCCCTCGATGGTGGGCTGAACAATATCTGCCAGACGCCGGTCGATGGCGGTCTTTGCGATGAGGTCGGTCATGTCCGTCCTTCGTTGAAAGCCTTGACCCGAAAACAGAAAAACGGGCCAAGCGGCCCGTTGCATAGGTTCGGTGGATGCCGAGCCAAGCCCGACACGCCGCTGTTGGGCAAGTCTATAACCCATCGCGGGCTTGTTTGCAAGCGTTTCGCGCAAGCCCCGCACATACGCCTTACAATCGCCACGCTCAGCGCCGCAGCCTGTCCATGATCCCCACAAGGCTTTGGGTAATCCGCGGCTCCGACAACGCATGTCCCGAGGCGGGCACCATCTGCAACTCGGCCAGCGGCCAGTTCTGCGCCAGACGCCATGCCGAATAGGGCGGGCAGATCATATCCATACGGCCCTGCACGATCATCGTCGGGATATGCTCGATCTTGTGACGGTCGCGCAGGATCTGGCCATCTTCCTCAAGGAACGCCTGATTGGAAAAATAATGGTTTTCCAGCCGCGCGAAAGCACGGGCGTAATCGGCAGGGGCCTCGCCCATATGGCCGTCGGTATCCACCGAGGCCAGCGCGTTCTCCCACATCGTCCAGATACGGGCATGGCGGGCCTCGGTCACATAATCGCCACTGAAGAGCCGCTTGTGATAGGCGGCCACCATATCGCCCCGCTCCTCTTCGGGGATCGGCTCGCAGAACCGTTTCCACAGATCGGGGAAGAACTGCCCCGCTCCCCCGCCATAGAACCAGTCGATCTCGCGCGCCATCGCCAGAAACACCCCGCGCAGCACGAGTGCGCGCACATGGTCGGGATGCGTCTCGGCATAGATCAGCGCCAGAGTCGCCCCCCAGCTACCGCCGAAAACGATCCAGCGTTCAATACCCAGAACCTGCCGAATCGCCTCGATATCGGCGACCAGATGCCATGTCGTGTTATTCTCGACCGACGCCTGCGGCTTGGACAGCCCGCAGCCGCGTTGGTCAAACAACACGATCCGGTAATGCGCGGGGTCAAAGAACCGCCGCATCGCAGGGCTGCATCCGCCCCCTGGCCCGCCGTGAAACACCACCACGGGCACCCCATGCGGATTGCCCGATTGCTCGATATACAGCTGATGACCATCGCCGACGTCCAGCATACGCCGGTCGAAAGGCTCGATCGGCGGGTAAAGATAAGACGTCGGTTGGCGTTTTTGACCTGCAGTTCTATCCATGATCAGACTATATAGCGCAAAACGGTGCTCCACCACGGGGCAGAGGCAGATATTTCGAGGTAAGCCATGTCAGACGTGAAATCGACCATCAACCCTGACGAAGTTGCCAAATTCGAGGCTATGGCCGCCGAATGGTGGGATCCAAACGGCAAATTCCGCCCGCTGCACCAGATGAACCCCTGCCGGTTGGACTATCTGACCACGCAGATCGCCACGCAATTCGGCCGCAACCTGCGCGATGCACGCCCTTTTGAAGGGCTGCGCATCCTCGATATCGGCTGCGGCGGCGGGCTGCTGTCGGAACCGATGGCACGGCTGGGTGCCACGGTGGTGGGGGTGGATGCCGCCGAGGGCAACCTGCCCGTGGCGCGTCTGCATGCCGAGCAGTCGGGGCTGGAGATCGACTATCGCCACGGCACCGCCGAGGCGCTGGCCGCCGATGGCGAAGCGTTCGACGTGGTTCTGGCGATGGAGATCGTCGAACATGTGGCCGTGCCGCAGGAGTTCATCGACACCTGTGCGGCGCTGGTAAAATCGGGCGGGATGATGTTTGTCTCGACCCTCAACCGCAATGCCAAAAGCTATATGTTCGCCATTGTCGGCGCCGAGCGGATCCTGAAATGGCTGCCCAATGGCACGCATGACTGGGCCAAGTTCATCACGCCCGACGAGCTGGAGGATATGGTCCTGAACGCGCAGCTGGATATGGTCGACCGCAAGGGCATGGTGCTGAACCCGATCACATGGCGCTGGTCCACCTCGGCACGGGATCTGTCGGTGAATTACGTCACCACCAGCCTGAAAGCCTGATCACACCAAGCTCAGGGCCGTGACGATCTCCATTTTGCCGAAGCCGCTGAAATGGGTGTTGGTCACGGCGCTATAGGCCCCCATGCCGTGGAAGACGATAAAGTCTTCCTCGGCCAGATCGTCGGGCAGTGCCAGCTTGCCCGGCAGGCGGTCCACAGGGTCGCAGGTCGGACCAAAAATCATCCGCGGCAAAGGTGCGCCCTCACGCTTGCGGCCCTCGGGATCATAGACGGCCAGACGCTCGATATTGCCCACCAGAGGCAATTCGGCAAGGCCACCGTAAATCCCGTCATTCAGGAACACATCGCCGCCATCGCGCAGGGCTTTCACGCGGGTGATATGGGTGAAAGCATCGCCCACCAGCCCCCTGCCCGGCTCGCAGACCAGCGCGGGGCGGCTCTCGCCGAAAGCCTCGCCCGTCGCCTGCCCGATCGTGGTAAAGATCGCCTCGAGATTGGGGGCCGGGCCGGCCTTGCGGTGGTTCGGGAAGCCGCCCCCCACATTCAGCCGGTAGAGCCGCACGCCCGCCTGCCCCGCGATAGCGGCCGCCGCGCGGATGAAGCGGTCCCAGACCATCGGGTCGGTCACCTGCGAGCCGGGCTGGAAGGTCAGCGAGGGCCTGAACCCCGCCGCCTCCACCTCGCGCAGCAGATCAACCGCCAGTTCCTGCGTCGCGCCAAACTTGGCGGTCGGGTTGTAATTGCCAGCCTCATCGGCCAGTTTGAACCGCACCGAGATCTCGCAATTCTCATAGGGCACCAGCGCGACCAGCTTGGTCAATTCGCTCCGGCTATCGACCGACCACGCCCTGACGCCCGCCGCAACGGCATGGGCGATCTCGGCGCGGCCCCGCACGGGATTGTGGTAATGCAACGCACAGTTGGGCGCGAGACGGCGGATCAGGTCGATCTCGTCGGGCGCGGCCACATCAAATCCACGCAGCCCCGCTGCGGCGAGGTTTTCAATCACCATCTCGGCAGGGTTGGATTTCACGTCATAGGTCACAAGCCCCGGAAAGCCGCGGATAAAACGCACCGCCGTCTGCTGCAACATGGCGGGCGAAAACACCAAGACCGGATGATCGGGCTTGTTCACACGGATGATTTCGGACGGATTGCTCCAGATTGTCTTCGACACGCCCATCGGCTTTCCTCGCACAATGAGTGGCAGCCACCTCTTGCCCTGCGCGCGGCCTTTGGCCCCGCATGGGTTGGGAAAGCGCTTACGCGGTTTATCCAACCAGACGGGCCTCTCGCAAGGCTCCGCCTGCCTCTGTGTCGCGCCATATGGGGCCAAAACCTTGTCATGGAAAGACCAAATCTGTAGCCTATCTTCGTTAAACTGACGGCTTTCACGACAAAAATGGCAGGCAGGCGATGGATGAGCTGGATCGTGCCCTTCTGGGGCTTCTTTCGGGGGATGCGCGGCTTTCCCTCTCGACCGTGGCGCGGCGGCTGAAGGTGGCGCGCTCGACCGTGCAGGCGCGGCTCGAGCGGCTGGAATCCGAGAAGGTGATCGTGGGCTACACCGTCAAACTGGGGGAAGCCGCCCGCAGCCAGCGCCTGCGCGCCACCGCCCTGCTGGAGATTGATCTGAAGGTCCAACAGGCCATTCTGGGACGCCTCAAAGCCATCCCCGAGATCGAGCGCATCGTAACCTGTTCGGGCCGGATCGACCTGATGGCACAGATCGCCGCCGATACCACAATGCAGCTTGACCGTGTACTGGACCTGATCGGCGAGATTCCGGGCGTGCTCAATTCGGAAAGCCTGATCCATCTGACCACAAAGCTGGATCGGGCGGTCTAATTTTCGCGCATCGCGACGGGCGCGCGCCCGCTGACGCCACGTGCAGCGCGCATTTGTCGTGAAACCGCAGGGAAACTGCGCCAGTTTAAGGGCAAGATCACGAAAGGACCCGCCATGACCGGAATTTCTCGCCGTTATTTTCTGGCGGCAAGCGCCGCAACCGGAGCCTATCTGGTCCACCCGTTCAAGGCCGAAGCCGCCGCCGGACAGATCCATCTGCGGCTCATCGAAACGACCGATATCCATGTGGCCATCGACCCCTATGACTATTACGGGGACAAGCCCGATGACACGCAGGGGCTGGCGCGCACGGCGACCCTGATCGAAAGCCTCAGGGACGAGGCCGAGAACACCCTGCTGCTGGATAATGGCGACCTTTTGCAGGGCAATCCGCTGGGGGATTACATCGCGCATCGGAAAGGGGTGGGCGATGACGTGCACCCGATGATCAAGGCGATGAATATTCTGGGCTATGATTGCGCGACCCTGGGCAATCATGAATTCAATTACGGGCTGGAGTTCCTGCAGGCCTCTTTGGCCGATGCCGCCTTTCCCTTCGTATGCGCCAATGTGGTGGTCGGCCCCGAACTGGGGCAGATCCCGACGCAGGACGAGACCCTCTTTCCGCCCTATTACGTCATGGATCGCGGTCTTGTAGACGGGGCGGGCGAGGTGCATGAGGTCAAGATCGGGGTCATTGGTTTCGTGCCGCCCCAGATCCTGCAATGGGACGAGGCCAATCTGAAAGGCCGCGTGTCGGTACGAGACATTGTTGCGGCAGCTCGGGCATGGGTGCCCAAGCTCAGGCAGGACGAAGGCTGCGATCTGGTGATCGCGCTGGCCCATACCGGCATCGAGGGCGGCGGCTATACCGCAGGTATGGAAAACGCCGCGCTGTATGTGGCCGAGATCGAGGGCATTGATGTCGTCCTGACCGGCCATCAGCACCGCGTCCTGCCCGGCCCCGATTACGAGGGCATCGAAGGGGTAGACGCCCAGAAAGGCACCTTGGCCGGAAAGCCTGCCGTGATGGCAGGGTTCTGGGGCTCGCATATGGGGCTGATTGATCTGATGCTCGAAAAGCAGGGCGACAAATGGCAGATCGTGAGCCATACCTCGGAAGCGCGCCCGATCTACAAGCGCGAAGACCGCAAGGCGGTGGCGCTTGTCGGGAGCCTGCCGATCATCCTTGATGCGGTCGAGGCTGATCACGAGGCAACGCTGGCCTATATCCGCGCGCCCGTGGGGAAGACCTCGGCACCGCTTTACAGCTATTTCGCGCAGGTGGCCGATGATCCTTCGGTGCAGATCGTGTCACAGGCGCAAAGCTGGTATGCCGCTGATATGCTGAAGGAAACCGCCTATAAGGATCTGCCGATCCTCTCGGCGGCAGCACCCTTCAAATGCGGCGGGCGCGGCGGGCCGGACTACTATACCAATGTCCCCGAAGGCCCCGTGGCCATCAAGAATGTGGCGGACCTTTATCTTTATCCCAATACTTTCCGCGCGCTGAAGGTCACGGGGGCCACTGTGGCCGACTGGCTGGAGCGTTCGGCTGGGGCCTTCAACCAGATTACGGCGGGCGCACAGGACGCAGCGCTGCTGAACCCCGATTTCCCCAGCTATAATTTCGACGTGATGGATGGGGTGACCTATAGGGTCGACCTCTCGAAGCCCTCGAAATTCGACAGCGATGGCAAGCAGATCAGCGAGGGTGGGCGCATCATAGATCTGATGTTCAACGGCAAACCCATCGACCCCGAACAAGAGTTTATCGTGGCCTCGAACAACTATCGTGCAGGCGGCGGCGGAAATTTTCCGGGCATCGAGCCCTCGAAAATCATCTTCGAGGGGCCGGATACCAACCGCGACATCCTTCTGCGCTTTATCCAGAAGGAAGGCACGATCAACCCCTCGGCCGATCGCAACTGGGGCTTTGCGCCGATGGCTGACACCACAGTCACCTTTGCCTCCGGTCCGGCAGGGCGCGCGTTCATGGAGGCGGTGAAAGGCGTGCAGATCGCGGATGCGGGCGAGGCCGAGGGGGGATTTGCGCTTTATCGCATCACGCTCTGACACATTTGCCCTGCGTCAAAGGCTTTTCCTCGCGCCTGCCCCACGTTAAAGAGGGCCAAGCCTTAAAAGGATCAGACCCATGCCGATGGAAAAGAATTTCAACGCCGCCGAAGCAGAACCCCGCATCTCCGCCAAATGGGAAGAGGCAGGCGCCTTCAAAGCAGGCGCCAATGCCTCGCGCCCCGAAACCTTCACCATCATGATCCCGCCGCCGAACGTGACCGGCGCGCTGCATGTGGGCCATGCGTTCAACAATACCATTCAGGATATTCTGGTGCGCTGGCACCGGATGCGCGGCTTTGACACGCTCTGGCAGCCGGGTCAGGACCATGCGGGCATCGCCACCCAGCTGATGGTGGAAAAAGAACTGGCCAAAACCGGCCAGCCGGGCCGCCGCGAGCTGGGCCGCGAGAAATTCCTCGAGAAGGTCTGGGACTGGAAGGGCAAATATGGCTCGACCATCGTGGGCCAGCTGCAGCGCCTTGGCTCGTCCTGCGACTGGTCGCGCAATGCTTTCACCATGGCAGGCGCACCGGGGGACCCGCGCACCGGCCATGAAAACAGCCCCAATTTCCACGATGCCGTGATCAAGGTCTTCGTGGATATGTATAACAAGGGCATGATCTATCGCGGCAAGCGTCTGGTCAACTGGGACCCCCATTTCGAAACCGCGATCTCGGACCTTGAAGTCGAGAATATCGAAGTCGCGGGCCATATGTGGCACTTCAAATACAAGCTGGCCGGCGGCGAGACCTATACCTATCGCGAGAAGGACGAAGACGGGAACGTCACCTTCGAGGAGGTCCGCGACTACATCTCCATCGCGACCACCCGCCCCGAGACCATGCTGGGCGATGGCGCCGTGGCCGTGAACCCGAAGGACGAGCGCTATGCGCCCATCGTCGGCAAGATGGTGCATCTGCCGCTCTGTGACCGTCTGATCCCGATCGTGGCCGATGAATATCCCGATATGGACTTCGGCTCGGGTGCGGTGAAGATCACCGGCGCCCATGATTTCAACGATTATCAGGTCGCCAAACGCTGTAACCTGCCGATGTATCGCCTGATGGATATGCAGGGTGCGATGCGCGCCGATGGCCTGTCCTATGACGACTGCGTAGCCCGCGCCCGCGAGATCGCAGCAGGGGCCGAGGCCGGTGAAATGGAGATCGACAGCCTCAACCTCGTGCCCGAGAAATATCGCGGCATGGACCGGTTTGAGGCCCGCAAGGCGGTGATCGACGATATCAATGCCGCAGGTCTGGCGGTGACCATCGAGAAGATCATCACCGATGACGAGGGCAATGAGGCTGGCCTTTGGGTTCCTTACGTCGAGGACAAGCCGATCATGCAGCCCTTCGGCGACCGCTCCAAGGTGGTGATCGAGCCGATGCTGACCGACCAGTGGTTCGTCGATGCCGAGAAGATCGTGGGCAAGGCGCTGGACGCCGTGCGCGATGGCCGCACCAAGATCATGCCCGAGTCGGGCGAAAAGACCTATTTCCACTGGCTGGAAAACATCGAGCCGTGGTGCATCTCGCGTCAGCTCTGGTGGGGTCACCAGATCCCCGTGTGGTACGGGCTTGACCTCTCGGCGCCGGAATTCCGCGATGACGAGGGCGATGGCGATCTGGACGAGGTTGAACTGGGCCGCCTGCTGAATGAAGGCGGCATGCTGCACCGTGGTGACATCCATCATTGCGCCGCCGATTTCGATGCGGTGACCGAACTCTTCCGCGATGCCAATGCCGATCTGCCCGTGCCGCTGTCAGCGGCGCGTGTCGTTGAAGTCGCCGACCGTAAGGCGGCGATGGAGACGCTGGCGGTATCCTTGGCCGAATATAACGTCTCTCAGGACCCGACCCATCTGGTCTATCCGGTCTGGCGCGATGGCGATGTGCTGGATACGTGGTTTTCCTCGGGTCTCTGGCCGATCGGCACGCTGGGCTGGCCGAATTGGGACGAGAGCACCTCGAAATACTTCCCGACCGATGTTCTGGTCACCGGCTTCGACATCCTGTTCTTCTGGGTCGCGCGCATGATGATGATGCAGCTCGCCGTGGTTGATCAGGTGCCCTTCCACACCGTCTACCTGCACCAGCTTGTCCGTGACGAGAAGGGCAAGAAGATGTCGAAGACCACGGGCAATGTCATCGACCCGCTGGAAATCATTGACGAATTCGGCGCCGATGCGCTGCGCTTTACCAATGCGTCCATGGCGGCTCTGGGTGGCGTGCTGAAGCTGTCGAAAGACCGTATCGCAGGCTATCGCAACTTCGGCACCAAGATCTGGAACGCCACCCGCTTTGCCGAGATGAATGGCGTGTTTGAGGGTGCGCCGGTGGCGATGCCCGCGCCGACCCATACGGTGAACCGCTGGATCGTGGGCGAGGTCGCCAAGGTCCGCGAAGAGGTCGATGCCGCCTTTGACACCTATCGTTTCAACGATGCGGCCAATGCGCTTTACGGCTTTGTCTGGGGCAAGGTCTGCGACTGGTATGTCGAATTCGCCAAGCCCCTGTTTGACGGCGAGCATGCGCAGGAAACCCGCGAGACCATGCGCTGGGTTCTGGATCAGGCCTATGTCATGCTGCACCCGATCATGCCCTTCATCACCGAAGAGCTGTGGGAGCTGACCGGCGAGCGCGCGAAGCTTCTGGCCCATGCCGATTGGCCGACCTATCGGGCGGCGGATCTCGTTGACTCGGCAGCCGATGCCGAGATGAACTGGGTGATCGCGCTGATCGAGGAAATCCGCTCGTCGCGGGCACAAATGGGCGTGCCGGTCGGGCTGAAACTACCGATGATTCTGGCCGAGGCCGACGCCCCTGCCCGTGCGGCGCTGGCCAATAACGAGGCGCTGATCCTCAAGCTGGCGCGTATCGACAGCATCACCGAAGGGCCGATTGGCAAAGGTGCGATCTCGATCCCTGCGCATGGCGCGCTCTTTGGCCTGCCGCTGGAAGGGGTGATCGACGTCAAGGCCGAGAAAGCCCGTCTGGAGAAAGCCTTGGCCAAGATCCAGAAAGAGATCGGCGGGATGGAGGGTCGCCTGAAGAACCCGAAATTCCTCGAGAAAGCCGATGCCGAGGTGATCGAGGAAACCCGCGGCAATCTGGCGCTCCGTCAGGAAGAGGCGGATAAGATTGCCGCAGCCGTCAAACGCTTGGCTGAACTGGGGTAAAACAAAGGGCCGGATCTTCCGGCCCTTCCCTTTGAGAACACCAAAAAAGCGGCCCCGAGAGGCCGCTTTTTATTTAGAAATCAAGGTTTTCAACGTTCAGCGCGTTTTGCTGGATAAAGTCGCGGCGGGGTTCGACCACATCGCCCATCAGCTTGGTGAAGATGTCATCGGCCTCGGCCACATCATCCACTTTCACCTGCAACAGCGTCCGCGCCGAGGGATCCAGCGTGGTTTCCCACAGCTGCTCGGGGTTCATCTCGCCCAAGCCTTTATAGCGCTGCAAGGACAGACCTTTTTCGCCCTCTTGCAGGATCGCGTTCAGAAGTTCCAGCGGGCCGTGGATCAGCTGGTGACGGTCCTTGCGGTGCAGACGGGCGGGCTTGCCATAGATGTCCTGCAGCGCCTTCGTATGCGCGCCAAGGCGGCGGCTTTCACCGGCGCGCATGACCTGACCATCCAGCGTGCGGACCTCTTCGACACCGCGCAGAATGCGGGTCAGGCGCAGCCCGTGATCTTGGGTCTGACGGCCCTGCCAGCCACGCTCGTATTCCAGCGCGACCAGATCCAGACGGGCGGCCACAGCATCCGCCGTGCCCTGCGCGTCATTATCCAGCACGCCCGGCACCATCGCACCGGCGATTGCGGCCTGTTCAAGGATGTGGCGCGGGTAAAGCGTCGGGAAGGTGCCAAGGATACGCTTGATCACGCGAGCCTCTTCGACCACACGCTGCAGGTCATTGCCGACGATTTCTTCGCCCGTGCCCAGCTTCAGCACAGCCCCCTCAACCCCTTGGGCAATCAGATAATCTTCCAGCGCGTTCTGGTCCTTGAGGTAAACCTCGGACTTGCCGCGTGCGACCTTATACAGCGGCGGCTGCGCGATATAGAGATAGCCGCGTTCGATCAGTTCCGGCATCTGGCGGAAGAAGAAGGTCAGCAGCAGGGTGCGGATATGGGCGCCGTCGACATCCGCATCGGTCATGATGATGATCTTGTGATAGCGCAGCTTGTCGATGTTGAATTCATCGCGGCCAATGCCGGTGCCAAGCGCAGTGATCAGCGTCCCGATCTGGTCCGACGACAGCATCCGGTCAAACCGCGCGCGTTCCACGTTGAGGATCTTACCACGCAGCGGCAGCACCGCCTGATTTTTCCGCTCGCGCCCCTGTTTGGCCGAACCACCTGCGGAATCCCCCTCGACGAGGAAGACTTCGGACAGAGCGGGGTCTTTTTCCTGACAATCCGCCAGTTTCCCCGGAAGCGAGGCGACATCCATCGCCGTCTTGCGCCGCGTCAGCTCGCGCGCTTTGCGGGCGGCTTCACGGGCAAGGGCTGCCTCGATGATCTTGCCAACGATCTGCTTGGCCTCGGCGGGATGCTCTTCGAACCATTCGCCCAGCTTCTCGTTCACGAGGTTCTCGACCGCAGGCCGAACCTCGGAGGAGACCAGCTTGTCCTTGGTCTGGCTGGAGAATTTCGGGTCCGGCACTTTCACCGACAGCACGCAGGTCAGGCCTTCGCGGGCGTCATCGCCGGTAAAGTTGACCTTTTCCTTTTTGGCGATGCCTGACGACTGCGCGTAATTGTTGATGGTGCGGGTCAGCGCGCCACGGAAGCCCGCCATATGGGTGCCGCCATCGCGCTGGGGGATGTTGTTGGTAAAGGGCAGCACGGTCTCGTGGTAGCTGTCATTCCACCACAGCGCGACCTCGACGCCAATGCCGTTCACCTCACCGATCATATAGACAGGACTGTCCATCACAGCGGTCTTCGAGCGGTCGAGATATTTCACGAATTCCCGCACGCCACCGTCATAATGCAGCTCGGACTTCAGCGGCTCGGCGGGGCGCTCGTCTTCGACGATGATCCGCACGCCCGAATTCAGGAAAGCCAGCTCGCGCAGGCGTTTTTCCAGCGTTTCAAAGCTGTAATCGAGGTTCGAGAAGGTGCCCTCGGGGTCGGTTTCCTTGTTCGACGCAAGGAAGCGCACCTCGGTGCCGCGGCCGCCGACCTCTTCGCCCACAACATGGACATGCTCGACGCATTCGCCCTTTTCGAAACGGGCCTTATAGATCTTGTCATCGCGCCAGACGGTCAGTTCCAGCCAGTCGGAAAGCGCGTTCACCACCGACACGCCCACACCATGCAGACCGCCCGAAACCTTATAGGCATTGCCGTCGGTATCGGTGTTGTTGAACTTACCGCCCGCATGCAGCTGGGTCATGATGACCTCGGCCGCCGAGACGCCCTCTTCATGGTGCATATCGACCGGAATCCCGCGCCCGTTATCGCGCACCGAAACCGAGCTATCGGCGTGGATTTTCACATGCACATAGTCGGCATAATTGGCCAGAGCCTCGTCGATACCGTTATCGACGACCTCATAGACCATGTGATGCAGGCCCGACCCGTCATCCGTATCCCCGATATACATGCCGGGGCGTTTCCGCACAGCTTCCAACCCCTTCAAAACCTTGATGGAATCGGCGCCATATTCGGATTTCTTGACGTGTTCTTCGGTCATGCCTGCTCGTCCTTATTTACGTGCATGATTTATAGAAGTTTCGGGCCACAATGTCACGCCTTAGCCTCAAGTTTCGGGGCTTTCTTACGGGGGATGCAGGGGCTTCAGAGAAAGGCGATCACGATGGCGACGACAATCATCAGGCTGCCGGCAATGCGGTTCAGGCGGGCCATTGCCCGAGGGCTCGAAAGCAGCCTGCGCACCTGCCCGACACAGGCCGCGAGGATCAGATTGCCGATCATGGGAACAAGGGCCGATAACAGCGCGATGGTGGCCACATCCAGCGCCGTCAGCGCATCAAGCGTAAAAAAGCCCGGCACGACGCCCATATAGAACAGGATCGCTTTCGGGTTGCCCAGAATGGCGACGATCCCCACAAGGAAGCCCGCCCAGCGACCGGGTCGGGTGAGAGTGCTGTTTTTCGAGATGCCTGCCTTGGCATGGCGGATCATCAGGCAGCCCATAACGCCAAACATCCCCACCGCCACCCAGCGCAGGATGTCGAGAAAGCCGGTGACATGGCCCACCACCCAACTCATGCCGACAAGGGCAAGGATCGACCAGAAGGCGTCGCCCAACGCCACACCCAGCGCCAGCGGCCATGCGGCGGCAAACCCGCCCGAAACCGTGCGCGCCAGCATGGCCAGCCAGACGGGGCCGGGCGTCAGGAAGACGACAAGAAGCGCCCCCGAATAGAACAGGGCCTGTTGCAGGGTGATGCTCATGCAGGCAGTCTCAGGCTGCCATCGGCCTCAAGCGGCCAGAAGGGGTTCATCGCGATTTCCCAGACATGGCCATCGGGGTCGGCCCAATAGCCGGAATAGCCGCCCCAGAAGACCTTTTCGGGGTGTTTGAGGGCGGTCGCACCTGCGGCCAAAGCGGCGGCGAAGGCCGCATCCACATCCGCCTCTGTGTCGAAATTCTGGGCCAAAGTGACCGCGCCCGTGCCCAAGGAGGCGCCCTCGCGGCCCTGATCCTTGGCCAGATCATCGCGCCCGAAGAGTACAAGCCCCTGACCATGCATCTGATAGAAGGCCACGCCCTCCTGCTGCGCGGCAGGCACCCAGCCAAGACGTGCGTAAAAGGCGCAGGACGCGGCAAGGTCTGCCACGCCCAAGGTGATCAGCGTGACGCGCTGCAGGGGGTAGGTCATGACACTTCCTCCAGAATCGAGGTCGCGGCATCCTCCAAGACCTGCAAATACTGCCCACGCGGGCCCAAAGCGTCAAACAACGCGCGCTCGGTGCCCGTCATGAACACCTGCGCCTTCAGCGCGCAGATTTCATCGTAAAGCGCAGCACGGCGGGCGGGGTCCAGATGGGCCGAGACCTCATCCAGCAAAACGATGGCCGGTGCCCCGTCGATGGCACGGGCATTGGCCAGCACCAAAGACAGCAAAAGCGCCTTCTGCTCGCCCGTCGAGACCTGATCGGCGGGCATGGATTTGGCGCTATAGATCGCCTGAAGATCGGCGCGATGCGGGCCTTCCAGCGTGCGTCCGGCCGCCATATCGCGGCGGCGGGTTTCGGCCCAGTAAGCCGGAAGATCCCCGACATCATCGCCAGTAATCGACAGATCGGCGGCAGGAAAGGCCGTTTGCGCCGCGTCCTGGGCCTGCGCGATACGAGCCAGCGCGGCGGTCCGCGCGCCACGGATATCGGCTGCGGCCTCGGCCATACGGGCCTCAAGCACCTGATACCAATGGGCATCCCCTGCCCCGTCTTTCAACAGACGATTGCGTTCGCGCATGGCCTTTTCATAGGCCAGACTGGCTTCCGCATGATCGGGAAAGAACGACAGGGTGATCCGGTCCAGAAAACGACGCCGTCCTTCGGGGGCCTCGATCCACAGACGGTCCATCGCGGGCACCAGCCACTGGATACGCACCAGCCGCCCCAAGGCCGTCTGCGGCACAAGTTTCCCATCCACCCGCACCTGACGCGGCTGGGCGGGGGCGGCTTCTGTCAGGATATCGTGACCGGAAAGCTGCGCGGTGATCTTCCAGCCGACAGCCTCTGCGCGGCGCATCAGGTCAGGGGCCTGCGCACGGCGCAGCCCGCGGCCCGGAGACAGCAGGGAAATGGCCTCGAGAATATTGGTCTTGCCCGCCCCATTGGCCCCGAAAATCGCGACAGGGCGTGTATCAGGGGTCAGAACGGCACGACGATGCGACCGGAACTGATAGAGGCTCAGGTCCGATAGCATCGCGGGAATTCTTGAAAAACGCGGATCTTACACACGCATCGGCATGACGACATAGACCGCCGATGTATCGCCACCTTCGCGCATCAGGGTCGGGTCGCCCGAGGAATTGAACAGGAAGACGGCATTCTCGCGGTCGACCTGATTGGCGATTTCCAGCAGGTATTTCGCGTTGAACCCGATTTCCAGACGCTCGTCGGCATAGGCCACGACCAGCTCTTCCTCGGCGGCACCGGCATCGGGCGCATTGACCGACAGCACCAGCTTATCGGCATCCAGCGTCAGCTTCACCGCACGCGAACGTTCCGACGACACAGTCGCCACACGGTCCACCGCCTTGGCGAATTCGCTCGCATCCACTTCCAGACGGCGGGTATTGCCCATCGGGATGACGCGCGTGTAATCGGGGAAGGTGCCATCGATGACCTTGGAGGTCAGCGTGATGCGCGGCGTGGCGAAACGCACCTTGGTTTCCGAGACAGACACCTCGATCGGGGTCTCTTCATCATCCAGCAATTTGCGCAGCTCGCCCACGGTCTTACGCGGCACGATCACCCCCGGCATGCCCTCGGCACCCGCAGGAAGCGGCGCATCGATGCGGGCCAGACGGTGACCATCGGTCGCGACCGCGCGCAGCATCTGGCCTTCTTCGGCGGTGGCCACATGCAGATAGACGCCGTTCAGATAATAGCGGGTCTCTTCGGTGGAGATCGCGAAACGCGACTTCTCGAACAGGCGCTTCAGCTCGCCCGCCTTGGCGGTGAAATTCGCAGTGTAATCCGAGCTGGCCATCACGGGGAAATCCTCGCGCGGCAGCGTCGCCAGCGTGAAACTCGACCGGCCCGCCTCGATCACCAGACGCCCAGACGCCGGATCATCCATCAAGGTCACCAGCGCCCCATCGGGAAGTTTGCGCACGATTTCATGCAGCATCACGGCAGAAACGGTCGTAGCACCCGCCTTTTCGACCTGCGCGGGAGCACGGTCAACCACCTCGATATCGAGATCGGTCGCACGGAAAGAGATCGTGCTTCCCTCGGCCTCGATCAGCACATTGGCCAGAATCGGGATCGTGTTACGGCGCTCGACAACCGATTGCGCTTGCGCGACGGCTTTCAACAGCTCTGCGCGTTCGATGCTGATCTTCATTTCAATCCCTCACGGCTGTCCGGACCGTGACGTTACCATCTAAGACACCGGACACAAGATTTTTTGCGACAATCACTCGCAAAGCCCGACAGGTCAAGAGACCCGCCCGTTTTCCCGCAGATTTTGCTTAGTTTTCCAGAAGACGGCGCAGAAGATCGATATCCTCCGCCAGCTGGCGGTCATCGCCCTTCAGCTCTTCGATCTTGCGGATACCATGCATGATGGTCGTGTGATCACGGCCACCGAACCGACGCCCGATATCGGGCAGCGAGCGGGTGGTCAGCTGCTTGGACAGATACATCGCCACCTGACGCGGACGCGCGATGGTGCGCACGCGCTTCGGCCCGATCATATCGGCCAAGCGGACGTTATAATGTTCGGCCACTTTGCGCTGGATCTCTTCGATGGTGACCTTGCGGTCCGAGGTGCGCAGGATATCGGTCAGACATTCCTGAGCCAGATCGAGCGTGATCTCGCGGCCCACCAGCGAGGCGAAGGCGAAAAGACGGGTCAGTGCGCCTTCCAGCACGCGCACGTTGGTCGAGATGCGATGCGCGAGGAATTCCAGCACGCCATCGGCAATCATCAGGCCCGGATATTGCAGGCGGTAGTTTTCGGTCTTGGTCTGCAGGATACCAAGGCGGAGTTCGTAATCGGTCGGGTGCAGGTCCACCACAAGGCCGCATTGCAGGCGCGATTTGATCCGCTCTTCCAGTTCCTTGATCTCGCCCGGCGCGCGGTCGGCGGAAATCACAATCTGCTTGCCCTGATCGACCAGCGCGTTGAACGTGTGGAAGAATTCTTCCTGGGTCGAATCCTTGCCCGCGATGAATTGCACGTCATCCACCATCAGCACATCGACCGAGCGGAACATCTCCTTGAAATCCATGATCTGACGCTCGCGCAGGGCCTGCACGAAACGATACATGAATTGCTCGGCCGAGAGATAGAGCACGCGCAGATCGGGGCGCTTGGTCTGGAGCTCGTGGGCGATGGCATGCATCAGGTGCGTCTTACCAAGACCGACGCCACCGTAAAGGAACAGCGGGTTGAAGGTCACCACGCCGCCTTCGGCCACACGACGGGCCGCGGCATGGGCCAGCTCGTTCGGCTTGCCGACCACGAATGTGTCGAAGGTAAAGCGCTGATCCAGCGGTGCACCGGGAAGATCATCGTCCTGCGTCTGGGCAAGACGCGGCTTGATCGAGGCAATACGGGGCGAATTGCTGACAGTGGTGGCCTGCGCAACAGGATTGGCGGAATTGGCCGGACGGATCATCGGTGCCGTGGACACGCGCAGATCGATACGTTCGACAATGATCCCGAATTTGCGCAGCTCGTTCTGGATCGCTTCGGAAAAGTTCCGCTGGACCCAGTCACGCATGAATTTCGTCGGTGCTTCAAAGGCGGCGATGCCGTCTTCGACTTCAATGACCTTCAGCGGTGCAATCCAGGTGAGGAAGTTGTTCTTCCCAACGCTTTTCTGGAGTTCATCACAGACCCGCCCCCAAGTATCTTCGGTCATCATTCTTGCCCATTTTTATCACACCATTAGACCAACCTCTCTCGGAAAATACGACCCAACACGCCAAACACATTTTGGCGCGTGGTGCATTTTCTGCACTTAGGACAAAGCTACCCGGCCCGCTAAAGCAGACTTCGACAGAGTCGAAATGTGGGAGGTGGCAGTCCTCCAGCATCGGAATCGCATCTTTCCAGCCTGTATCGTCCGGTTGTTATCCTTGTCGTGGCAGACGTTATTGTCCGGTCCGGCTAGGTTAAGATGCGTCAGTCCCCCGAGGCGACGTTGATCGCTCAGTGAAACTACCCCGCCCCGCTAACGAGTCGCAACAGAACTTCACGCTTGACTCCTGATTGCGTGAATCGAATCTGCCACAAAGATGTCATGTTGCATTTCGGACATATCATGACCTTGAAAACATTATGAAAAACAAAAAAGGCGCCAGAAATGGCGCCTTTTTATCTTGTCTTGAAAAGGGAATCGCTTAGGCGTTCAGGGCCTTCACGCGTGCCGCCAGACGGGACACTTTACGCGAGGCGGTGTTCTTGTGAACCACGCCTTTGACAACGCCACGCATCAGTTCCGGTTGCGCCACTTTCAGAGCTTCCTGAGCCGCTGCGTAGTCGCCCGAAGCAATAGCTTCCTCGACTTTACGGATGAAGGTACGGATGCGCGAACGACGGGCTTTGTTGATGTCGTTGCGACGCTCGTTCTGACGTGCGCGCTTTTTGGACTGGAGCGTATTTGCCATGTGTGTTTCCACTTTCGGGTTTGTTACAATATCTGTTGCACGACAAAACCCGGGCACACCAGTGAACCGGTCGATTCTAGCCTAAGCGGGCTCCACGCGCATGTGAAGGCTGCCTATAAGGCAATTCTGTCCGCTTGGGAAGCCCCAAATGCAAAGCCGGACCCAGAGGCCCGGCTTCAGGAACGAATGGCCGCTCTTATTTGTCGCGGAATTGCGGCTCGCGCTTTTCAAGGAAGGCCGCCATGCCCTCTTTCTGGTCTTCCGTTGCAAAGAGCGCGTGGAACATGCGTTTTTCGAACAGAAGCCCTTCACGCAGCGTGGTTTCGTAAGAGCGGTTGACTGCCTCTTTGACAACCATTGCGGAAATCTGGGATTTTTCGGCGATCTTGGCTGCGGCGGCCATCGCTTCGGAAACCAGTTTGGCGGCAGGCACCACGCGGCTGACCAGCCCTGAACGCTCGGCTTCTTCGGCATCCATGAAGCGCCCCGTCAGATGCATGTCCATCGCTTTGGATTTGCCGACGAAACGGGTCAGACGCTGGGTGCCGCCGATACCGGCGCAAATGCCGAGATTGATCTCGGGCTGACCGAATTTCGCGTTATCGGCGCAGATAATGAAGTCGCACATCATGGCCAATTCGCAGCCGCCGCCCAAGGCATAGCCGGACACGGCCGCAATCACCGGCTTGCGGGTGCGCAGGAAATCCTCGGTCGTATCGCCGAAGAAATCGGCCTTGAACATGCCGACGAAGCCCTTCTCGGACATCTCTTTGATATCGGCACCGGCGGCAAAGGCCTTCTCGGAGCCGGTGATGACAATGGCGCGGACCTTGTCATTCGCGTCAAGGCTCGACAGCGCGTCGCCCAGCTCCCCCAGCAGAACGGAGTTCAGCGCATTCAGCGCCTCCGGTCGGTTCAGCCGGACGAGGGCAACATTATCTTCGATCTCGACGATCAGCGTCTGGTAGGCCATGTGGCAGCGCCTTTCCTTTTCATCAGATCGAAGTCCTAACAAAACCGGCCCATATATCAAGTCAACTCTCACGCCCGTGATGGGTTCAGCGCTGGCAATGCGCACAATAAAAGCTGGATCGCCCCGATTGCACGATACGGAGCACAGGCTGCCCGCAACTGCGGCAGGGCTGCCCCTCGCGGCCATAAACCTTGAACCGGTGTTGGAAATATCCAAGCTCCCCATCCGCCTGCCGGTGGTCGCGCAGCGATGAGCCGCCCGCGTCGATCGCCTCTGCCAGAACCTCGCGGATGATTGCGACAAGAGGCCGCAGCCGCTTCTCGGCAATCTGGCGCCCCTGACGGCGCGGATCTATGCCTGCGCGGAACAGAACCTCGCAGACATAGATATTGCCAAGCCCCGCAACAATCGCCTGATCCAGCAAGAGCGTCTTGATCGGGCTGGCCCGTCCGCGCAGCTTGGTCGTCAGGTAATCCTCGCTCAGCTGGTTGCTGAAGGGCTCCGGCCCCAGTTTTTCCAGCAACCAATAGCTGTCCTCGGCCTCGGTCGGAAACAGATCCATCGCCCCGAAGCGCCGTGCATCGTTGAAGGTGACGCGCCCGCCGCCCTCCATATGGAAGACGATATGGTCGTGTTTCTGGGGCGTCGGGTGGTCGATGACAAAGTCACCCAAAGCCACGCCCGAGACCAGCATTCGCCCCGACATGCCGAGATGGATCAGCAGCGTCTCGCCACGGTCCAGATCGGCAAGGATATATTTCGACCGCCGACGCAACCGCAGCACCCGTGCGCCGGTCAGCCGCGCGGCCATATTCTCGGGCAGCGGCCAGCGCAGATCCGGACGATTCACCTCGGCTTTTTCAATTATGCGGCCTTCCATTGCAGGCAGAAGTCCGCGTCGGACAGTCTCTACTTCGGGAAGTTCGGGCATTGTGATCCCCCTCGCGCATTGTCACTTCTGAAACCGCCCCTATAAGAAGGGATAGATCAGACGAACCTCAAGGGGCCACGGGACAGATGACCGCAGAGCAAAGCAAAACGACCCATTTCGGCTTTCAGACCGTGGATGAAAGCCAGAAGGCCGGAATGGTGCATGGCGTATTTTCGCGCGTGGCGTCGAAATACGATATCATGAACGACCTGATGAGCATGGGCATCCACCGTATCTGGAAGGATGCGATGATGGACTGGCTTGCGCCGCGCCCGGGTCAGAAGCTGTTGGATGTGGCGGGCGGCACCGGCGATGTGGCTTTCCGTTTCCTTGGCCGCGCGCCGGGGGCCACGGCAACCGTCTGCGATATGACCGAATCGATGCTGATCGAGGGCCAGAAACGCGCCGAGGCCGAGGATATGGCCGAGCGTCTGGACTGGATCGTGGGTGATGCGATGGCCCTGCCCTTCGAGGATAACGCCTTTGATGTCTACACGATTTCCTTTGGCATCCGCAATGTGACCCGCGTTCAGGAGGCACTGAACGAAGCCTATCGCGTCCTCAAACCCGGCGGTCGCCTGATGGTGCTGGAATTCAGCCAGATCCCCAATGACCTGATGCAGAAGGTCTATGATCTCTATTCCTTCAACATCATTCCGGTCATGGGGCAGATCGTGGCCAATGACCGCGACAGCTATCAATATCTGGTCGAATCGATCCGCAAATTCCCCGATCAGGACACCTTCCTGTCGATGATCCGCAAGGCGGGCTTCGAACAGGCCAGCTATCGCAACCTGACTATGGGCATTGCGGCGCTGCATTCGGGCTGGAAGATCTGAGATGCGGGGGCCGATCAATATCTGGCGCCTGATCCGTACGGGTGCGACCTTTATCCGCTCGCGCGCCATGCATACCGTGCTGGAGGCGATGGATGCGCCGCCACGTCTGCGGGCAGCGGCCTATGCGATTTCGGCTCCTTTTGCGTGGCTTGGTTATAAAGGGGATCCAAACCTCCCCCCGGTCACGCGGGCGATCACGGCGCTTGGACCCGCATATATCAAGTTCGGCCAGATCCTTTCGACACGCGCCGACGTTGTCGGGCCGGAAATGGCCGCCCAACTGCGTGTGTTGCAAGACCGTCTGCCGCCGTTTTCGACCGCGCTGGCAAAGCGGACAATCGAGGAAGAGTTCGAGCGCCCGATTTCCGAGATGTTTGCAGAATTTTCCGAGCCGGTAGCAGCCGCGTCGATTGCGCAGGTCCATCAGGCAACGTTGCTGCGTAATGGCGAGAAAGTGGCGGTCAAAGTCCTGCGTCCCGGAATCGAAAAAGCTTTCCGCCGTGATCTGGATGCGTTTCATTTTGTGGCAAAGTTCATCGAACGTTTTTCGCGCGCGTCGCGCCGTTTGCGTCCGACGGATGTGGTGAAGCATTTCGAACGCACCGTGATGGGCGAGCTGGATCTGCGTATGGAAGCCGCGCGTGCGTCGCAATTTACCGCCAATACGGCGGGTGATGCAGGCTTTTCGGTGCCCAAGCCCATTTGGGATATGTCGAGCCGTCGTGTGATGGTGCTGGATTGGGCCGAAGGCGTGCCGATGGGCGACCCCGAAGCGATCAAGGCGGCAGGGCATGATCTGGTGGGTCTGTCGGAACGGATCTTGCAGCTTTTCCTAAGCCACGCGTTGCGCGACGGGTATTTCCACGGCGATATGCATCAGGGCAACCTGAAAGTTGCGCCAAACGGTGATATCGTCGCCTATGATTTCGGGATCATGGGGCAGATCGATGAATATACCCGCCGTGTCTATGCCGAGATCCTGATCGGGTTTATCCAGCGCGACTACCGTCGTGTGGCAGAGGTACATTTTGAAGCGGGATACGTACCCGCAGATCGCGATGTGAACGAATTCGCACTGGCACTCCGTGCGGTGGGCGAGCCGATTTTCGGGATGGATGCGAGCCATATTTCTATGGCGCGACTTCTGGCCTATCTATTTGAAGTAACAGAACGTTTCGGGATGCCGACGCGGACGGAGCTGATCTTGCTCCAGAGGTCTATGGTGGTTGCGGAAGGGGTGGCACGCTCGCTCAACCCGTCGCTGAATATGTGGCAGGCGGCCAAGCCTGCAGTCGAGACCTATATCCGCGAAAACCTTGGCCCCAAGGCTGCGTTGCAGGATGTACAACGGGCCGCAAAAGTCATTACGCGCTACAGCTCGCGCTTCCCCGACATGTTGAAAGCCTCGATCGAACGGCATTCCGAACCTCAGGATGCCGCCCCCGCCGATAAACCGCTGCACCCCGCCATTTGGGCAGGGATAGTTGCGGCGGTCTTTGTCGGGGGGGTGGCAATAGGCTTGATTACCTGATCAGCTGGATGGCGTCCGGAGGCCGGTGATATCGGAACTGGAAACCGTTGCGCCAGAGGCCATAACCAGTTCCGTGCCGCTATCGGTGACGCGGGCCTCGACAATCCGCCCGTAAGCCGGAGCCGTTTCGGTCGCGATCAGATCGCTGCCGGAATAGCTTTTCAGTTGGAAGCTATAATTGCCATATGCGGCCGTTGTGCCATCCGATTGCGTGCCGTCCCATTCTACAAAGTCATTGGTGATATCGACGGCACCGCTATAGACGGTGTTTCCATAGCTGTCTTTCACCGTCAGCACCGCAGAATCCGCACCGCTTGCCGGATCGGTTTCGACAACCACCGAGTTGCCGTAATAATAGACAGGCTCTTCCGTCTTGCCGTCCATACCCACCCAATTGGCCAGTTCGGAAATGCCCATCTGTCCGATCGAACCGGCAATCGTTTCCAGCAACTGATTGGTCTGAACCTGCTGCTCTACCCCCGAGAAGGTGGCGAGTTGCACAGCATAATCTGTACTGTCCATCGGGTTAAGCGGATCTTGGTTCTGCATCTGGACCGTGAGCATTTCAAGAAATGTCTGATAGTCCGTGCTTGCAAATGTATCCGCGCTCGCCGTGGTCGAACTGCTTGTCGACGTTGTCGAGGACGTCGCGCTTGTTACGGTTGTCATGAAAAATCCTCTGTCACATTCTGAGATCCAGCCCCCCCAGCAACGAGCCGGAGGTGCGTGAGGGATTAAGATCGTTTGAAACAGGTCCCATCGTGAACGCTGTCTGTGTCCCGCGTTCAGCACGGATACGGTCGACTTGCTCGGCAAGTTCTTGGGAGTTTTTCCCACCCTGCCCCTGATCGGTAAAATTCAGATTTACATCGGTATAGCCAAGCTCCCGCAGGTCGCGGCTGAGCATATCGGCATTGCGTCGCATCAGATCGAGGGTCTCGGGCCGGTCTGCATAGATCATGACGGACATGCCCTGATCGCTATGATGCAGGACCATGCGTACTTTCCCCAGCTCTTCAGGCGCAAGAGTGAGCTCGACCGAATCGTCCGAGCTATTGCTCAATGCGCGGGTAAGTTGCTGCGAAATGTTGTGCGCCGTAGCTTGCTGTAATGCAGGTTGTGCGGTTGCGGGACCCGACGTCAGATGGGTCGTACTGGTGGCGGACAGGGTGAAGCGCAGTTGCTCGTCTTCCGTCGCCTCAGCCCCCTCTGGCGAGATCACCTGCATCTCTGCCGCTGCATTTTGCAGACTTGCCGGTGGCGCGGTCGTGGCGGCCGAGGCGCTGGTGACCGCGAAGGCGGTTTCAGGTTTGACGGTTGCCGGCGCGCCGGTCGTCATTGGTGTCTGCACACTGTCGGCATGGATTTGCTCGCGGATCTCCTTACGGGCCGTAACATATTTTTCGGCCCCCATCTGCACGTGAGCCGCGGTTTGCATGGCAAGCGACGGCTGCGTAACGGCGGCTGTGCTGGCCTGTGCCTGCGGCGTCAGATCTGCCGTGCGAGCATCGGTATCGCGTACCGCCTGCGAATCGCCCGTCGCTTGCGCAGCCTCTAACGAGACCTGTGGCGCGGTAGCGGGGCCGGCTGTCCGCATCGGAGCACCGGATTGGATCTTCACCTCCCCCTCGGGTGCTGCCTGGTCTGTTCCTGTCGAGGGCACCTGCGCAAGCTCGATACGTTCCGGTACCTCCAAAAGGGTCATCCCATCGGGAAGGGCGACGCTGCCGTCCTGCGGTTTTTGAGCCGTAGCGAGTTGCGACGTAGCCTGGGCCGGGCTCGACGTAACAGACAAAGGGGCTGCAGATTGCGAGATATGCGAAGCCTCGGTCGCGTGTCGTGGGAACGCGGCTGCGGTTCGAGATGCTTCCTGCATATCCTCTCCTTGCATAGCAGCGAAGGGCACGGTCTCGGACGCGGCTTTAACGTCCGAAAGTCGCGCGCCCCCCCCAGAGGCTGGATCATTCGCACTCTGCGCAGGAGCTTGGCGCACATCAGTGCTATCTGACGCGGCAATCGTCGCCTGCTTTTCGTGATGGGGAACGGACATATTCTGGAGCGGAGCGCTCTCTGGCTGTGTCAGAGCGACTGCCCTATCGTCGTCCCCAAACGCATTGGCAGGTTGTTGGTCCGCCCCTGAAACTGAGCCCAGCATGGACATCGTTTGCTCGGACGCGACCAGATCGCTCTGCGTGGTCAGAGATGCGGCTTTCTGCGGCTCTGCCCCCTTTGGATCAGGGTCATTTTCCGCATTAAATGTCTTGGAAGGTGCCGCCTGTTGGACTTGCAGAACGGGCGCGGGGGCAATCACGTCACCGGACGGCGCGGCTTCCAAAGCGTCCGTATCTGCCGCATCTTCCGCCTGAGCGGGAAGAGCAGAAGAGGCCGGTTCTGCAATCTCTGTCTTTGGTTCGGGCAGCACTTGCGCAGAAGGCTCGGAGGCATCGCGCAACATTGGCTGGACATCGGCTCTGACCGCAGTCACGGTGCCATCCGCACTTCGACTTTTGCCTTGCGCTAGCGTGGGCATATCTTTTGCACGCGCCCCTGCGGCTTCTGCCGGAGCCGCGCCACCTTGAGCATATGCTGAAAATTCTGCGAAAAACTCGGAGCCGCCTTCTGTCTTTGCGGCCTGGGCCGAATCGGTGCCAGCTGCTTGTCCCTTTGCTGCAAAGGGGAACTGCGCTGCTAATGAGTCAAAACTGGTCATGATCCTCAAGACTTCTGCCTATGATGATCTGCATATTGCCTCAATGAGGTTACCGCTTCTTTACCGCAAGCTGGCAAAAAGGGGTGAATGCGAATGATGCGGAGAATCCCATGCAAGTCACACAGACAGGATTGCCCCTCTCTATAGGGAGTTCCCAGACGCCCCGTGTGGTCAGTGCTGAAACACAAGAGAAAATGCACAAAACGGCGCAGGCGCTGGAAGCGAGCTTTTTGTCCGAAATGCTGAAATATACCGGCCTGGGCGAAAATAAGTCTGAATTTTCAGGGGGAGTCGGTGAAGAACAATTCTCGTCTTTCCTGCGGGAAGAACAAGCCAAGGAGATGGCGAAGGCTGGTGGAATCGGCCTTGCCGAAACAATTTTCAACGCAATGCTGAAGAGGGCCCAGAATGGCTGAGAAAGATGATGCCGTGATTGAAGAGCTGATTGATCTTCTGCGAATCGAGCGTGACGTAATCCGGAAGGCAGAATTTGATGCGATGGCGGATATCGCCGCGCGCAAAGAATCGCTCCTGCTACAGGTGAAAGATATTCCAGCGCAAAAACTGCGGCGTGCACATGAGATGTCGCGGCAGAATCAGCACCTGCTGTCGGCGGCACTGAAAGGGATACGGGCCGCGCAGATTCGTCTCTCGGCGATCCAGAAAGCGGCGCATAGTTTCGGAAGCTACGATAAATCTGGTCGTCCGCAGAGGATTGTTGGCACGCAGGGATCTATAGAGAAGCGCGCGTAAACCATTTTAATCAAATGCAATCTATCTAGGGCCGGCCACAGTGCCGGCCTTAGCATTTCGTTAGGGGAGATAGTGCAAATATGCCCCTGCATCCAGTGAATGGGTGGCGCGCTCCGGGAACCGGGACGCATGTGTCAGAAGGACCTGTGCACTCGCTCCGACAAGATGTCGGGCGGTTTATAGACACCTTCGCGCAAAAGCGCACATATCTGAGGACCCAAAACTATGTCCAGCATTCTGACCAACAATGGCGCAATGGTTGCACTTCAAACCCTGAAGTCGATCAACTCCTCGCTGAATGATACCCAGTCGGCCATCTCGACCGGTAAGGATATCAACTCGGCAAAAGATAACGCGTCCGTTTGGGCAATTTCGAAAGTGATGGAGTCGGATGTTGCCGGCTACAACGCAATCGAAGACTCCCTGTCTCTTGGCGAATCGACCGTTGCTGTTGCCTCCACCGGGGCAGAGCAGATTGTCGAAAAGCTCAAAGAGATCAAAGAGAAAGTTGTTTCGGCAACCGGCGAGAATGTCGATAATGACAAGATCTCGAGCGAAGTCGATGAACTGAAGAGCCAGATCCAATCGATCATTGGTGCTTCGCAGTTCAACGGTGCGAACCTGCTCGACAGCTCGACGGTAACTACCGGTACTTCTGCTACCAACGGTATCACCGTCCTGTCATCGCTTGATCGCGACAATACCGGTGCAGTTACTGCGTCCAATATCACTGTGGCCTCGGCAGATTTCACCGACAAGTTCACGACCACGGGTGTAACGGTTGGTACGGGCACTAGCGCAGCGACCTACAAACTCGCGGATATCAAAGTTGATACTTCTAGTAATGCAGAAGGTTCTCTGGACGCGATCGAAGCTCTGATCGACACCGCAACGGCCGAAGCCGCTAAGTTGGGTGCATCGTCTGCCCGTATTACCGACCAGAAAGACTTCATCTCGAAGCTGTCTGACTCGGTGACCTCGGGGATCGGTTCGCTCGTCGACGCCGATATGGAAGAGACCTCGGCGCGTCTGCAGGCTCTGCAGGTTCAGCAGCAGCTGGGCACGCAAGCTCTGTCGATTGCCAATCAGGCGCCTCAACAGCTCCTGTCGCTGTTCCGTTAATGAGCATCTGAGGGGCGCAGCATATGCGCCCCTCAACCACCTGGCAAAATGCCGGGGTTTTAAACTTGCAGCCACAGGAAGGGCTTCTCGTGAACGCTTATGCTCAGGCCAAAACGGCCTATTCCACTCCAAATCAGGCTATTCGTACCGACCGAGATATCGAATACGAAGCCATCGCGCGCATAACAAGCCGTCTTCGCGGCGTGTTGGGCAAAGAGCTCGAAAAATTCCCGGATCTCGCTGACGCTATTAATCGCAACCGCAAGCTCTGGAAAATTCTTGCGGAAGATGTTGCAACCTCAGGAAATGGTTTGCCTGACCTGCTGCGTGCACGGATTCTTTTTCTCCAAAAATTCACCGATGCGCATAGCTCGAAGGTTCTGGCGCGCAAGGCGTCGGTTGCCCCTCTCATCGAAATAAACACTGCCATCATGCGTGGCCTTCGACCGACTGGAGGCGCTAAGTGAGTGGTTTGGTTCTAAAACTCGCTCCCAAAGAGCGTGTCCTCATCAACGGTGCCGTAATCGAAAATGGTGACCGACGGTCTCGTCTGGCCATTATGACGCCCAATGCAAACATTTTGCGCCTGCGCGATGCCATCCATCCCGAAGAGGCAAATACGCCCGTACGGCGTGTGTGCTATGTTGCCCAGCTCGTGCTTTCCGGAGATAACAATCCGGAAGAAACAAGAATGCAACTTCTGCGGGGTATTGAGCAACTGAGTCAGGTCCTCACGGATCACGACAGTCGTACGCAACTTGCAATCGCTACGAAATCTGTTCTTGAAGAGCAGCATTATCAAGCGCTTAAAGCGCTGCGTAGCTTGCTTCCAAGGGAGGAGCGGCTTCTGGCCGCCGCGCGCCAATGACCTATCAACCCATTGTCCCATTAAGCGGTTATGCAGGCTGGAAAGTCTTGACGCGGACAATGGAGACGCAGAAGGCAGCTTTTACTGCCTCTGCGACGGTTCAAAGTGATGAAGAATATTTCCGAGAAAACATCGGAAATATTTCTTCCGCAGAAGAATTGGTGTCTGACTACAAGCTATTGAAGGTTGCTCTTGGCGCTTTCGGTCTTGATGATGATATTCAGAACAAGTTCTTTATCAAGAAAGTTCTCGAAGAAGGCACAATTAGCGAGGATGCTTTTGCCAACAAGCTAACGGATAGTCGCTATTCCGACCTTGCAAGCGCATTCGGATTTGATTTTACGCCTCCGAATACAGCCCTGAGTAGCTTCTCGGATGAAATCCTAACGCAATACGAGGACCGCCAGTTTGAGTTGGCGGTTGGCGATAGTGATGAGACTTATCGATTTGCTCTCAATGTACAGCGCGAACTCCCAGAGTTAGCCGCAGAAGACGGCTCTGAGAATACGAAATGGTACACAATTATTGGCAATGAAGCTCTCGCAACTGTCGTCCGGACTGGTTTGGGCTTACCGGAAAGCGTTGCTTCTCTCGATGTTGATCAACAGTTGACCGTTTATAAACAAAAAGCGCAGCAGGTTTTTGGTTCTGACGATGTATCTCAGTTCACAGACAGTGAAAATGTCGAAAAACTCATAAAATACTACCTGTTACGAGAGCAAGTAATGAATGGTAGTACCGCTACAAGCTCAAGTTCCATAGCCTTAACACTGCTTCAAAATGCATCGAGTTTTTCCGCGCGATTCTAAAAATATATGATCTCATTCGGAATTATATGAAGATCGGCTACACTGTGCGAGGAAGTTCCTTGAACTTAGTGGGAATTGTTTTCCACCACAAGCTTTAGGATGCTCATCAGAGAAGAACGGACAGCGCCGTATCTCATATGCGTGGGCGACTTCCACGTCAGTCACATGGAAAAGTGCCAAGGCGCGCCGCGCAAATGCGCTACGGTTCGCGCCAGATATCCTCCGCACCTAGGTGATGCGGATTGTTTGCATACATCTGCTCCTTCAGAACTGACGCAAACTCTCAGTTACAGGGAGCAGTTTTGCGAGAGGCAGAATCAGTGGTACATTGTGTACAATTTAAAAAGCAGATCGACGATCTTTTTCTCTTGCTCCTACCGGAATTCCCCCCTAAGAGATGCTCAAGCAAAGCAATTTGCTGACGGGGCCTTAGCTCAGCTGGGAGAGCGCTTGCATGGCATGCAAGAGGTCAGGGGTTCGATCCCCCTAGGCTCCACCAAATATAATTGAAAAGTACCAGATAGTTCTGCCTTTATCGTCAGAGGATTTGCCTCTACCGCGCAGACGAGTGCTGTTTTCCTTACGAAAATCCATGCTGCCTTGATCAGCGCTTACGGCGCGTTGATCGCCTCGCAGCCTTTCCCCCAGTCAAACCCGAGGATGCCCCATGAGCGACCGTTTCTTCGTCGTGACGGGCGGCCCCGGTGCGGGCAAGACTAGCCTGATCATCGAGCTTCCCCGTCGCGGCCTCCACACAATCCCCGAATCCGGCCGCGCGATCATTCTCGAAGAATTGCAGCGCGGCGGAGACGCCCTCCCCTGGGCCGATCGCCTTGCCAATGCCGAACGAATGCTGGAGCAGGACCTGCGCGCCTACAGCGCCGCACAGGCACTCTCAGGCGCCGTGATCTTCGACCGCGGCATCCCTGATATCTTGGGCTACCTGACCCTCTGCGGCCTCCCCGTGCCGCCCCACGTCGCCGCAGCAGCCAAGTCAGCCCGCTACAACCGTCGCGCCTTCCTGGCGCCGCTCTGGGATAAGATCTTCCCGCAAGACAGCGAACGCAAACAGACTCGCGCCGAAGCCGAAGCGACCTGTGCCATCACACGGGAGACCTACACCGCGGTCGGATACCAAATCACGGAGTTGCCACGCGCCGCCGTCCGAGTGTAGTGCGCTGTGTGCCGGGGGTCTCGATGGCCCAGGTAATCCTGAATGACCCGCAGATCGCGGCCCTTGTTTGCCAAGGCGAAACCGCAGGAATGGCGAAGCATAAGGATGTCAGTTGGATCGCCGTGAAGGTCGGTTCCTCTTGGTATCCCGCCTTAGCGAACCAGCCGGGATTTGAGGGCATTTCCTACGACGAATTGCGCGAGGGCACGCGTGACATACCGGGCAGCGGCTTTCGGGCAGCATATCTCCTTGGATGGGCAGGTTTGGCAGATAGCCTTCAGGCACCGGTATTTCTTTCGCCCACCAGTATCCTGCCCCCGGTTCGGATCGGAATAGTTGCGTCTGAACTGTTTGAGGGCATGGCCCTCAGGGCAGATATACTGATCATTCTTCTCGTCCCACTGGAAGTCCGAGCGGGAGAAAGTGCCATCGGTCCGCTCCGACTTGTCGATCACCGGGATGAAGGGAATGATGCTACGCTTCTCGACCAGCCAGCCCAGGTTCTCGGCATTGCCGTAGGCGGTGTCGGCGGCCAGCCAGTCCGACTTGATGCCAAAGCGTTTTTCGGTCCTGTCCAGCATCGTGCGCGCAGCTCCGACCTCGGCCTGGCGGATTGCCCGGTTCAGCGGGGAAACGATCCCCCGGATCGTTTCCTGTTCCGCTTCACCCTCAACGTCCATGATCACCGAGCTCTTGGTGTCGATCAGGTAGTTGGTGGCATAGGCAAAATAGGGGCGACTTTCCTCGGCGCGGGTCCATTGTGCTGCCGGATCGGACTTGGCCACGAACTTGGGCTGGACAGGCGATGCCGCGCCAAAAGCAGCGTCATCCAGTGTCTCCAGATATTCCCGTGCAGCCCTGTTGCCGGCTTCGCGTGCGGCCTCGGGGCTCCAGTCTTCCGCTGCGATAGACCGGATCTTGTTGGCATCAGCCGAGATCAGGCTCGCATCGACTGCAAAACCCTCTCCGGCGACCAAGTCTTTCTTCAGGCAACGCTCGACCGTGAAGGGCACGGCGCCGATGGTCGCATGGGCCTCGACGGCATCGCTAAGAACCATCTCATGCGCGCCCTCGGAATGGGTGAAGTGATAGCTGATGCCGTGGCGATCCATCATCCGCGTAGCAAAGGCCATGTCGGATTCGCGGTATTGCACGGTATATTCCAGCTCGGGGTAGTCGTTCGCCAGATTAACCGTCAGCTTGCCCGCATCCGAGTAGTTTCCCAAAAGCTCGGTCAGGAGCTCGACCACGGTTTTATTATGGAAGATCCGTTGGTTGCGGCGCAGGCTGGCCAGGAAGAACCACGGCTAAAGGCGCAGGCGGTACTTGTGCCCGTTATCGCCGGTGCCCAGCCAGCGGGCCTCGGTCACGATCCCGTCGAAATACTGGTCACTCCCCTCGCGGGTGACAAGCGCGACACTTGCATGCGTCCCGATCAGCGCGTCGAAATCGACATCCGCCGAAGAGGCCAGACAGTCCACCTGATAGTCGAACAGAGCGTTGATATAGTCGGTCCCGTCAAACCGCTGCAGCACCAGAACATCCGAGCCAAGAACAGTGGTAAGCCGCCCCATACGGGCATCCTACGAGAAAAATACAGACATAATAAGAGCCAGTGATGAAATGGATGCACAATAAATTACGCACAACCATGACTACCGCAAGACACATGACGTTGATTTAGCGGTTGGCGGCTGGCTAAAGTAGAAATCCGGCGAATTCTTGCCGCGCCTAAAGCGGACACTCGTGGGGCCTTGTAGGAACGGCCGCAACGGGCCGACATGGTGTCGCGACCCTCCTGCTGGGATCGCCGCGCCACCGCATGACCGGTTTGAGCCCAAACTGCTTATCTAAGTGGTGGTCACGAGGGGGCGCGCACCGTTGTGCTTTATAACTATAGCGATTGCTTCCCAGAGCGCCTCTGGAGCCTCATGCAGCGGATAATGTCCGGCACCGTCAATAGTCGTGCAGGTTAGCAGCTCGACCGCAGATCCGGTCAATCCGGCTTTGTAATCGGACATATCCCCCCCCCTCGAAAGCACCTCGCACATATAAGACTGGGGTCATAACCGGAGCGTTCCATCCCGCGTTATCCAAGGCATCCTGCCTGAATGCCCGGTAGAGCTCAACCCCCTGATGCAGCGCAGATTCAGTGGCATAGCTGCGCACATATTCCGAACGCATTTCCAGTGTGATCGCTTCCGGCCGCTGCGCATAGTCATAGAAGTAATCGAAATAAGGCGCGATATTTCCCGTGATCAGCCTTTCTGGCAGGTCAGGAATGGCATTGAAGGCGAAGTGCCAAAGATAGGGGGGCGCCAAAACCGCATTCCACGGTGCCAGACCGGGAATGACCGTGTTCATGATCACCGCCCCGCTCAATTGGGGAAACTGTCACAGATACGCATAGGCAATCATCCCGCCGACATCGTGGCCGATCAAAACAACGTCGCTCAGTCCGAGCGTTTCAATGAATTCATGAATGACCCCAGCTAGAAATGCCTTGCTTCAATTGGAGGCCTCAAACGCTGATTTCCAAATACCTGGCAAATCGACGGCGATACAGCGACAACTGTCGGAGGCTCGGCTCATCAGGGCATAACAAGATGAGGCGTCTAACGGCCAGCCATGAAGAAAAACGAGCGTAGGCCTGTTGGCTTCTCCCGTTTCGATGAAATGAAGCTTGGCTTGAGAGAGAGCAACTGTGTCTTCGTGCTGATGAAGGCTGGCCCGAGGCCTCGCCGCTATGGAGCAATCTATGGATCTTTTTTGACATGGCTTGCTCAACGACATGAAGATCCGGCCTTCACAGGCGTGCGTCGGCTAGTCTTCGAGTACATCGTGAAAACATATCCTGTTCCCTTTGGCAGCAATCTACTGCGCATACGCGTGGATACACAGTTTGTGTACCCCCTCCAGAAAGGCGCGAGGGCGTTCGGGATCGACGAACGAATGCTTCACCGATGCGCTGATGGCTGCAATGATGCTTCGCCGTGGCGGTGGCAGAGGTCCGTCAATGGATCCAGTGAAAAGCCTGATGGATCGGGCAGCGTGGCGATGGTAGTCTCTGACATGTGGCATATCCCTTTCTCGGCTGAGAATTGACGCGTCTGAACACAGCCGTCACATGCCGCCCCTCAGGGCATCACCAACTTTCACGCGTTACTCCAATCACCAAGCCCTAAGCACATCCAGAAAATGCTGTGCTGTACCGCAACAGGGCTGCGCGATTAACCAGCCACTACACATCAAACAATCATACGGCAACTCATCGCCAATCTTTAGGACACCCCCAATAGGGATTTCTATCAATTTACCACGAATTCTGCGTGTAAGGCACCTGCTGCATTGATACTTTTCAGGATATCAATCATGTCACGCGGAGAAACTCCCAGAGCGTTCAGGCCTGCAACCACTTCCGAAAGGGAATTTCCGCTGGGGACTTCTGCCATTTGAATACCAGGTTCCTCGGTAATTGAGGCCTCTGTACGCGGGACAACAACCGTTTGCCCCTCTGCAAACGGGTTGGGCTGCACCGCAACAGGCGCTTCTTGAACGCGCAACGTCAGATTGCCTTGGCTCACAGCGACCCGCGAAATGCGGACATTTTCTCCCATAACAATCGTACCAGAACGCTGATCGACAACTACACGCGCGCGCTGCTCGGGCTCTACTTCCAAGTTTTCGATACGACTCATGACATGCGCCGTAGAACGCTGTCCTGTTTGCGCAATATTAAGGGTAACAGTTCCTGAATCTTGCATTGCGGCGACATTTCGCCCGAACTCAGTATTGATTACAGCCTCGATTCTATTCGCAGTCGTGAAGTCAGGCGTCCTGAGAGCAAGGCGAAGACGATCCAGACTGTTAAATTCAAATGCGATTTCACGCTCGACATGAGCGCCAGAAGGAATCGAACCGGATGTCGGCACTCCCTGAGTTACAGTAGCCGCGTCCCCCTGAGCCGTCGCACCACCCGCGATGATCTCCCCTTGCGCCACAGCATAGATTTCGCCATCCGCAGCTTTGAGAGGGGTCATAATCAAGGTACCACCAAGAAGGCTGGTTGCATCGCCAATAGCCGAAACCGTAACATCAATGGAACTACCTGCGCGCGCGAAAGGGGGCAATTCAGCAGTTACCAGAACGGCCGCAACATTTTTGGGCCGAGATGTTTCCCCGGTAACGTTAACGCCCAAGCGCTCAAGTACGTTTGTCATAATTTCTTCGGTAAAAGGTGCATTCCGCAAGCCGTCGCCAGTGCCGTTGAGGCCGACGACCAAGCCATAACCAACGATGTCATTGCCACGGACACCGTCAAATTCGACCAAATCCTTAATCCGAATTGGAGAAGCCCAAGACAACGACGGGATCAAGCATAGGATTAGAAACAGAAAAATACGCATCAGATATAGTCCGCCAAGGTCAGCTGAGAAAGACGCGAAGTAATCTCATACAGTGTTTCAAGTTGGTTCTGCGCCGCGATTAAGGCTGTCGACGTCTCGTAAGGCTCTGCGGTAATCAGATTATTCCTTGCAATTTCCAAACTGCTGCTCTCGGCATCATTTCGGGTTGCCGCACTTTCGATTTGCTCTTCAGCCGCACCGATGCTGCTGCGAGACGCCGACATTTCAAGCGAGGCAGCACTAAGCACCGATCCGGCTTCAACCATCAGCGCCGAACGTGTCTCGTCACTCAGCGTACCGTCATCATTGGCAGCGATACGGGCGAGCATGGCGCCCTTCAAGGATTCCCGAATCTCGGATGATTGAGCAGTCACTTCGAGCTGAATCGATTCGTTTTCAGACACTTTCACCGCACCAAGTGGATCTCGTGACCCTTGATAGGATTGATCCAGATAGCCGCCCCCACCTGCCGGCGCATCGAAAAATGCCTCTACTGCAGCGATAATTCCGGCGCTTGTTGTGTCTCCTCCAACCGCCGTCATAACCTGACTATACATCTCGTCAGCATCAACAACCGGTGGTGTATTGGTTGCGGCACCACTAAAGACAAAGCGTCCAGCAACCGAACTATTTAACGCGGAAACAATCGTTGAGAGGCTAGTTTTTGCTTTTGTAGACAATGTCTCAAGCGAGGTCGGGTCTCCGGAGGAGCCGATCGAGATCATGTCAGGCCCGAAATTAATCGCATAATCCTGGATCGTGCCAAGCGCGTTTTGCATCATTTCTGCGGTCAACGAGACCTCGGTCGTTGCAAGCGAATATGACTCGAGATTATCCAAGCTACGCGTAATTGCCGAAAGCTGCGTAAAATCGCCGCCGACGGCTTTACCAACATCGGATTTCAGGCCGGTCGTAGCCTCCTGGCTAAGCGTCGTTACCAGATTTTTGAGACCGGTATTATGCTTACGCAGCGAATAGACCTGCGCCATATCACCAACAGAATAGTAGCTCATATCAGATCTCCAGAAGCTGCTGCATCAGAGTGTCCAACGTTTGCATTACTTTTGCGTTAGCAGCGTAGGATTGCTCGATTTGAAGCAAAGATTGAAGCTCCTGATCCGTATCGACCCCGAGCGAAAGCTCTTCCTCGACCAATGCATCCTGTTTGGCCGTCGTGTAACTTTCTGTCATCTCGGCGCTTTGGCGGGCAGACGAGTAATTAGACAGCAATTCTGACATTAAACCGGATGCAGAATAGCTTGTCCCACCAAATGCCGAGGAAGACGCCGAACGACTCTCGATCAGAGCGTCAGCGATACCGTTCAGCAAAGTACTATTGCCGACATCGCCTGCAGTACTTGCATAAAGGCCATCGCGAACGCGCCAAACCTCCCCGCCCTCAGACGGGTCAATCAGTTCATTCACCTCGATTCGTCCAGCCAGTCCAAGTTCATCTGTGCTATCAAAAGCGGAACCAGCATCCGTGAAAAAGCCCGCACTGCCAGACGTAATCGTCGTATCGGCACCAGATGCGCCAAGACGCTCGATGAGATCGCGCGCCACAGAATCAATCTGCTCTTGCGCGGCGGGGGCCAGTTCATCTCGCACCTCGAACAAGGCAGACAGCGTGCCGCCTCCCAAAGCCCCATTCGACGTGGTGCTGACCGGCTCGCCATTGATCGTCAGCCCAGAAAGCGTACCGCCTTCCAGAGAAAAATTAGGCGCCATGCGTCCACTGGTGGAATAGCCGATTTCATAGGCCTTACCATCCAACAAGGTCGCACCATTGGTCGAATAAAGTGCAACCTGACCGTTATCCCGTTGATAAACCTGTAACGGCACAATCTCTGAAATCTGATCAATCAGTGCCTGACGCTGGTCCATCAAAGCGGCGGCATCGCGGCCATTGGTCGATGCCTTAAGGATCGCATCATTCAGGTCATCTACCTGCGATAGGGTAGAATTCAACAGATCGACCTGCTTACCGATTTGCTGATCCGCACCTAGACGAATATCGTTGATATCGTCCGACATCGAATTCAGTTGTTCCGCAACCGTCTTGGCCGTGTTCACCACTGTCGTCAGACGTCCGGTGCTATCGGGCGAACTCGCCGCTTCGACCAATGCCGATTCGAAATTTGCCATTTTCGCGGACAGGGAGCTATCACTGGTCGGGTCTCCGATCATATCCTCGATCGAGGCATAGAAATCCGCGACAACGCCCGCTTCGCCGGCAGCCGCATCGGCAAGACGTCGATCCTGGATAAGGCTCTCATTGACCTGACGCGTTACACCATCAATACGAACGCCATAGCCAACGCCCCCGGCAGAGACAGCCGATGTTTCGACTGTCCGCCGCCCATACCCCTCTGTCATCGCGTTCGCGACGTTTGAGGACACAACTTGCGCCATTTTGCTCGAAACGGTCAGCCCCGAAAGCGCATTGGTAAAAGCGGCGGAAAGCGACATCTTCTGTCTCCTTAGAGAGCGATCATCTCAAAATCAGCGTTTAATGTTCGTAGTTTCTTGCAGCATCTCATCCACGGTCTGGATGACCTTCGCATTCGATGAATAGGCACGTTGGGTCTGGATCAGATCCGTCAATTCCTTGGCAACGTCGACAGAGGACCCCTCGCGAGCGTACCCTTCGATTGCACCGGTCGGGCCATCACCGGCATCCCACAAGAAGAAGCTGCCGGATTCACCACTAATCTCGAAAGTCTGGTTATCGTTGGCCGTCAGGCCATTGGCGTTGGGCACATCAACAAGCGGAATTTGGTAGATCGTCCGCGTAAAGCCCGTATCGTAGGTCGCGTTCACATAGCCATTCTCATCGACCTCGACAGTGGTCAGGCTTCCGACAGGAGAGCCGTCCCGCGTCACATTGGTGGGCGAGAAGCTGTCCGAAAGCTGGGTCAGACCATTGGTATCGCCAATTTTGCCGATGGTAAGATCAATGGTCTGCAGCCCTTCCGCGGCAGACAACGTGACCGTGCCATTGGTCGAATCATAGGCCGGCGAGGTGCCGATCGGGGTCACCGACTTCAACGTACCGCCATTGGTCGTCGTGTTATCGAAGACCAAGGTGTAGGATGCCAGCAGATTTTCGTCAGCCGTCGTCGCAGCGTCATCTTCCGTGGCCGAATCGCGCAGCTCCATCGTCCATGTATTCTCGATCACATTGCCACTGGTATCCAGCGCCGGCGTGAAAGTCACATTGAGCGATTCCGATGTCCCGAGGTTGCCGTAATATTCAACGGATAGCGGCAGCGACGTCGTGTCGTCCACATCAACAGCCGGAAGGTTGACACCCAGATTGACCTTCGTGGTGGGGTCACCCGCCGTCTGGTTCGCGTTGATCACCACGGGCTGCAACCCCGAGACCGAATCGCGCGCATAGGTCGGAATGGTCCCGTCGGCATTTGCCGGCCAGCCCAGCAAGACAAGGCCGGTATTGGTTTTCAGAACACCATCCTCATCGGTCCGGAATGCACCGGTCGTGGTCAGTTGGAGCGTCTGGTTGCTTTGCGCGTTCTCAAGAGCCACCTCCGAGATCACCGGCAGGAAGCCGCGCCCCGACACCGCCAGATCAAGCGCATTCGAGGTCGATACCAATGCGCCCTGCTCGTCCACGATACGGGACGTGCTCGCACGGACCCCCCCTGCGGAATAGGAGTTCGCAGTCTGCGACAGCACCATGCTGGAAAATTCTGTTTCAGCACGTTTATAGCCATAGGTTCCGGAATTCGCGATGTTGTCCGAAATGGTGGACAACTTCGTAGAGTTCGCCGCCAGGCCGGCAACGCCTGCGTTAAGCGAGGAGGAAATCGACATTTATGCGCCTTTCTGCTGCTACGTGTCGTTCGATCTCCCGCAGATTTGCCCTAGCCCTCTTAAGATCACCCTAACGAATAAAATTCTCACAGAAATTGTCCCGCAAATTGTATGCGGGACAGCCTGATCACTTTCGTAAAAGGACGATTTCCAGCCGGTTATTGCGGATAGACATCGGAATTTCACTGGCAGGCTTGCGATCTGCAAACCCTGTCACACGCTGGATTCGCCGCTTGTCGAACCCGTCGCCCTGCATCAGCATCCGGACCTGCTGCACTCGCTCTGTCGACAGATCCCAAACGGGATTCTGGCGCAGCATTTCAGGATAGGCACGGGTGAAACCGTTAATCGCCACCTCATTGGGCACCAGATCGAACACCCGTGTGACCATCGCCACCAACTCTTCGAGAATCGGTTCCGGCGTACTGGTATCGGGCGCAAAAAGCGGCTCGTCGGCCAGATCGAAAAACTCCACGATCAGCCCCTCATCTGTCACCTTGGTCACGATATGGCGCGACATCTTGTCGGTCACCATGGATTCGCCGCCGATCCCCATCAGCGCCTCTTCTATTTTCGCCGCCACCTGGTCGAATTCGGCCGCCTCGCTCTCGTCCTTGGCTTCCACACCACTTTGGCCGCGCGCCTGCCGCGCCTCGGTTGGCATATTCATCGACGCACCGGTGCCCATCTGCGCGATCGTCTCTTCGGAAAAGATGGAATCCCCCCCGAAAGAGCCATCGCCGCCACCCGAGATCCGGTTCACCGCAATCGTGGGATTGAAGTAATCCGCAATGCCTTTGCGCTGCTTCTCGGTCGTCGCGTTCAACAGCCACATCAGAAGGAAAAACGCCATCATAGCGGTCACGAAGTCGGCATAGGCCACCTTCCATGCACCGCCGTGGTGCCCGTCCCCACCGGACACCTTCTTGCGTTTGATAATAATAGGGGCCTGATTATCACCAGAGCTCATGCCACCACCTCTTTTCACCCAAGCCGGTTGTAGCAAAGTGATCTTAAACACTGTTTAACACTTAAAATGCGTGACATTTACGCCGCGATCACGTGCACTGCGCTTGTATGCCCACCGCAGCAAGCTAAATTAGCCGACATGAATATGACAGAAGATCACAGCAAGCTTATTGCTTGTCCCCATTGTGATACGCTGCACCATCTCTCGCAGATCGGCGAGGACGAACGCGCGACCTGTGCCTGCTGCGGCACCTTGCTGATTGCTCCGCGCAATCGGTCCTTCCTGCATGTCGTGGCCTTGTCCTTTACGGCGATGATCCTGATGGTTGCGGCGTTCTGCTTCCCCTTCCTGCAGATTTCGGCCCGCGGGCTCACCCATGAAAGCTCGGTCCTCGGGGCGGCCTCCGCCTTCTCGGGCGGCTGGCTGGCCCTGCTTTCGGTGGCCACCGTCGCGCTGATCATCGGGGTTCCGGTTTTCCGCTTCGGTGCGCTGATCTATGTCCTTCTGCCACTCAGCTTCGACAAGAAGCCCTGGCCCAAAGCACGCGGCGTGTTCCGGCTGGCCGAACGGTTACAGCCCTGGTCGATGGCCGAGATCTTCATTATCGGGACCGCCGTCGCCCTGGTGAAAATCGGCGGCCTTGCCACGATCTCCTTCGGACCGGCATTCTGGGCCTTCTGCGCCCTGATTATCGTAATGGCGCTGAAAAACAGTTTCATGAGCAAATGGGTAATATGGGACGCCATCGGGAAGAAATGAGATATCTCTCCGCCACCGATGCAGGGCTGATCGGATGTCAGCAATGCGGGCGCGTCTGGCCGAAGGATCAACAGCGCTGCGGGCGCTGCGGGGCAAAGCTGAAGCCTGTCAATGAGGCATCGCTTGAACGGGTCTGGGCCTTCTGGTGGGCCGGTCTGATTGCCTATATCCCGGCCAATCTCTACCCGATCATGCATACGAAATTTCTGGCCACCGATAGCCCCTCGACCATTATCGGCGGGGTCATCACCCTGATGGGCCACCACAATTACGGAATTGCCGCCATCGTCTTTCTGGCGTCGGTCTGCATTCCCATCGCGAAATTCTTCGCTGTCGCCTATCTGGCCTTCACCGTAAGATCGGGCAAGAAAGACGGCGGGCACAAACGTCTTATGATCTACGAGATCGTCGAATTTATCGGTCGCTGGTCGATGATCGACGTTTTCGTGGTCGCTATTCTTTCCGCTCTTGTCCAACTTGGCTTTGTCGCCTCGATCCATCCGGGTCCGGCGGCGGCGGCCTTTGCCCTCTCCGTAGCACTCACCATGCTCTCGGCCCAAAGTTTCGATCCACGCCTGATCTGGCGTAGCGTAGAAAGACCTGCCTCCGAATGACCGAAGATCCCAAACCCGCCGACCTGCAAAAGACACAGGCCAAGAAACCCATTTGGGCACGACTGTCGCTAATCTGGTTTGTGCCGCTTTTCGCGCTTCTGATCACGCTCTATGTCGCTTGGCACACCTATTCCGACCGCGGCACCCTGATCTATGTCGATTTCAAGGATGCCACCGGTATCACCGCAGGCGAGACCGTGCTGAAATATCGCGAAGTCTCTGTCGGCACGGTCGAGACAGTGGGCTTCACCAAAGATCTTGGCGGGGTGCGCGTCGGCATCAGGGTTCATAATGACGTGGCGAAATATATCGACAAGGATGCCCGTTTCTGGATCGTGAAACCCGAGCTGTCGGCACAGGGGATCTCGCGGCTGGATACCGTCCTGTCGGGCGGCTTCATTCAGGGCTGGTGGGACAACAAGATCAGCGATCCGCAGACCGAGTTCGAAGGGCTCGACAAACAGCCGGTCACCGAAGATCCGAATTCCGGCACGCAGATTATCCTGCGCGCCCGTGACGCAGGTGGACTGGCCGAAGGCGCGCCGGTGATCTATCGCGGCCTCACTGTTGGCAAGATCCAGAACCTGCGTCTGGACGAGGGGGGCAGCGGCGTGTTGATCGATGCGTTCATCAACAAGCCCTATAACGCCCGCCTGACCACCACGACCCGCTTCTGGGATGCCTCGGGGATTTCGGTCAATCTCGGGGCCAACGGGGTGTCGGTCAATATGCGTTCTCTGGCCTCCATCGTGCAGGGCGGGGTCGAGTTCGACACTCTGGCCACGGGCGGCAGCTTCATCCAGAACGGCTTCCCCTACCGCCTCTTCAAAGACGAGAACGAGGCCCGCAACTCCATTTTCGGCGGCGAGTTCTTCGAGCCGGCACGCTATACCCTGCTGTTCGACGAGCCGGTGCAGGGCATCGAGATCGGCACCAAGGTCGAGTTCCGTGGCGTCGAGGCCGGCGAGGTCACCGACCTGTCGATCAAGGTTTCCGAAGACAGCCTCGGCACGAAATTCGCGCGCCAGCAGGTGGTTATCTCGCTGTCGCCCGAGCGTCTGGGGCTGGAGCGCAATACCGACAATGACATCGTGACCCAATTCTTGGAGAACGAGGTGGCAAACGGTCTGCGCGCCCGCATCACCGGCACCGGCCTTCTGGGCCAGACGCTGGTGATCGAACTGACCGATGTGCCCGACAGACCGAAGGCCGAGATGGACACCAAGGCCGCGCCCTATCCGACCATCCCGACCGCGCCGCAGACAGCCAATTCGCTGGCAACCTCGGCCGAGGGCGTGTTCAAGCGCGTCGAGAGCCTGCCCATCGAAGAGCTGATGACATCGGCCACGCAGATGTTCCAGTCGATCACCGCAATCGCGGGGCAGGATCGCACCAAGCAGATTCCCGACGAGCTGGCAGGAACGCTGGGCGAGATCCGCAGTCTGGTCAACGAGCTGAACAAGAATGATGCGGGCAAGAAAGCCAGCGATGCCATTGATAATGTCTCGCAGGCCGCAGATAGCGTGATGACCGAGATCGAGGGCCTGAACGACACGCTGGCCTCGGCCGACAAAGCGGCACAGCGGATCGCGGATATGCCGCTGGGCGATATCGGGGATAAGGTTGACGGGATCCTGGGTGACCTGCGCAAGATGCTGAACACCGATGATGCCGAAGCCCTGCCGCAGAACCTGTCGGATACGCTGCAACAGCTTGCGGGCCTTCTGCGCGAGCTGCGAGAAGGCGGTGTGGCCGAGAAGCTGAACGGCACCCTCTCCGCCGCGCAGGATGCGGCGGGGTCGATCCAGTCGGCCAGCGACCGTCTGCCCGCACTGACCAAGCAGTTGCAAGACCTGACAACGCAGGCACAGGGGCTTGTCGGTGCTTATGGCGACCGCTCTAACTTCAATTCGCAAGTCATGGACACGATGCGTGATCTGCGCCGCACGATTGATGCGGTCGGCTCGCTCGCACGCATGATCGAACGTAACCCGCAAGCCTTCATTACCGGGCGCTGAGGATGGACATGATGATACGTTTTACGACCTTCTCCCTGATTGGTGCCGCGCTGGTAACACTGGCCGCCTGCTCGGACCCGCTGGACACGGCACAATATGCCATTGATCCGGCTCCGGCCAAAGACACGCTGCCCAACCGTCTTGGCCGCGCCGAACTGCGTGAGATCTCGCTGCCCGATTATGCATCGGGACAGGAAATCGCGTTCCAGACGCCGGATGGGGCACTGCGCTCCAGCCCCGACAATATCTGGGCCGATGACCCCAAACGCGCGATGACGCTGGCGCTGGCACGGCAGATTTCCGAGATGTCGGGCGCGACCGTTATTGCCGAACCCTGGCCGCTTGCCTCGGACCCGCAACGCAAGATCGAGGTTCGGGTGGATCGTTTCCTTGCCGCCGCCGACGGGGCCGTACATCTGGACGGGGTCTACTATGTCTCGCCCGCAAGCTATGCGGCTTCCGGCGGCGATACGGTGCGCCGCTTTGATATCACGGTGCCGATGGGAGGGGTCGCGGGCAAAGCCGCAGATCCGGGTCTGATCGCCCGCACCCAAAGCGCAGCGCTCGGCCAGCTTGCCGCGCAGATTGCCCAGATGAAATAAACAAAGGCCCCGATTGCGGGGCCTTTTTCCATCAACAAGCGCGAAACCCGCCGCTGTTCAGACCTTCTGGAAGGTGCCGAAAGCCCCATGTGCAAAAAGCATGGGCGTCCCGCTGCCCGTGGCAAAACGCATTACGCGCCCGATGATGATCGTATGATCACCGCCTTCATGCATGGCCTCTGTCACGCAATCGAAACGCGCATGGAAATCGGGCAGCACGGGCACATCTTCCGCATTCAGGTCATAGCTCAGCCCGTCGAACCCTGCTCCGTTCCGCCCGAAACGTGGAATCAGATCCGCTTGCGCATCATGCAGGACGTGGATCGAAAAGGCCTTGGCAGCCGTGAAATGGGCATGCCGCACCGAAGCCCGCGCCGGAGACCACAAAACCAGCGGCGGGTCGAGCGAGACCGAGGCAAAGCTGTTGGCCACAATCCCCAGCGGACCGGCTTCAGGCTCGTCACGGCGCGCCGTCACGACCGTGACCCCCGTCGCAAAACGCCCCAAGGCCGCGCGGAATGCCCGCATATCCGCCGGATCGGGGGACTGGAGCGCGGCTTTGTTCTGCGCCGCCTCTATGGCCGCATCAATTTTATCGCTTTCCTGCATCTCGACCCTGTTCGCTTGCGTTCCTGAACAGATAACCCGTCCGCTGCTTGACGCAACCCTTTGAATCAGGCCCGGGCCCCTTCGATCCGGCCTTCGCTGCGGCAAACCACCCTCATTCAGCCTGTTTTTCACCACCATAGCGCGTATATGGCATATTTTTTAGGCATATGACCAATTTCACGCCAGCCATCCCCTTGGTTCGTAGCTTTGCTTTGATCTGGGGGGCGGTTTTCGGGAGGATAGTTATACGGAATACACGTTTCCTTCCTTCAAGGCCCCTGCAAAGGGCGCCACAAAGAGCTGCCTGACCGGCGACGGTCCTCCTCCCCCGAAAACGGATCAGGCAGCTCGCCTCCCCTCCCGCACAAAACTCCTGCCCAGAACTCCTGCCTAGAACTCCTGCTTGCGCAGCTTCTCGATCTTGTCCTGATCGCGGATCTGTTCGTCGATCCTCGTCAGTGCCATATGCTGCCCGAAACGCCGTGCCGAACGTTGCCGTGCCTGTTCGACCTGCGCATCCATGGCACGCTTTTCCTGCTCGAGCGCCTCGACCTTGCGCCCCGCCCATGCGCGATAGGATTCGATCATCTTCAGATCGGTCATATCCTGCACCGGCTGGCGCAGGGCCGTGCTGGCCGACTGGGTGATCTCGCCCTGTTTCATGGCCAACAGCGCCTGCGTCTGCTTCAACCGTGCAAGTTTGGACAGCTCGACATCTTTCATCATCGCCGCAATCGCAATCATGCGGCCATATCCCTGCTGACTCATGCGCCCCTCCTTTGACGTGCGCGCTGACGCATCTTATCGGCAAAACGGATTGCGGCCGCGACAGACTTGTAATGCTCGCTCTTGATCTCGTCGCCGATATCCAGCGTGGCATAAAGCGCGCGCGTGCTGGGCGGGTCGCGATGGATCGGAATGTTGTGCTCTGCCGCGATCTCGCGGATCTTCAGAGCAACATCATCCACCCCTTTGGCCACACAGATCGGTGCCCGACGCGAGGCACGGTCCCATTTGAGCGCCACAGCATAATGGGTCGGGTTGACCATCACGACATCGGCCTTGGGCACCTCGGCCATCATCTGGTTCATCGCGATCTCGATCCCGCGCTGGCGACGCTGCTGTTTCATATGGGGATCGCCCTCGGCCGACTTCATTTCATCCATCAGCTCCTTGCGCGTCATTTTCTGCCGCTTCAGAAATTCGTAGCGTTGCCAGATATAATCCACCGCCCCGACAATCACGGCCAGCATGGTGATAAGAAACAGAAATTCCAGGATGATATGCATCAGATCCGCAGTGGCCAGATCCACCCCCACCCGCTGCGAGATCAGGATGCGGTCCAGATGGCGCTGAATGAACCATCCCAGCAAAATCGCCACAATCACCAGCTTCACGAAGCTCTTGAGAAACTCGAACAGACCGTTCGGACCGTATTTCTGCTTGGCATTCGAAAGCGGATTGATGCGGCTGCCTTTGGGCATCAGCTTTTCAGGCGCGAAAACGATCGCCTTCTGCGCCAGAAGCGCCGCCAGAACCAGCACCATCGGCACGATAAACCACAAGACAAGCGGTGCGACGACTTCGCCGATGATTCCGCCCGCAATGGTGGAGCCACCGGACTCCATCTGCTCTTGCAGCATATCGACATGGCCGAGAAACTCCATCAGCCGTGACCCCAGCTTCAGCAGCGTCTCGCCTCCGAAGGCATAGGATGCGATCAGCACACCGGCATAAGAGGCGGCCACCGTAATCTCGGCGGATTTGACAAGATCACCCTTTTCCCGCGCCCGATCCAGCTTCTGCTGTGTGGCCTCGTATTCCTTTTCGCTTTCATCGGTATCGCCACTCATCGCATCACCGAAAACGGGTTGAAGAGGAAGCTCCCGAAGGCCTCGCGCCAGACAATAAGCCCTGTGGGCAAAGCGATTGCCATCAGCACGATCCCTGCCAGAGTGATGGCCGGTGCGCCGATCATGGCCACCATAAGCTGCGGCATCGCGCGGTTGATCACCCCCAGCGCAGCGTTATAGACCAGCCCGAGAATGACAAACGGGGCCGCGATGGAAAAGCCCAGCCGGAACGATTTCGCGACACCGGCCACCCCCCATTCACGGATCAGGTCGGGGGCGGGAAACTGTCCAAAGGGGAAGGCTTTATAAGAGCCGATCATCAGTTCGGCCGCCTGCACATGCAGCCCCATCGCAAAGGCCAGCGCCAGACCCGCCGTGGTCAGCATGAAGCCGACGGCAGGCTGGGATTCCCCGCCCGCCCCGAAAATCTGGGCCAAAGAGGTCGCCTGCGCGATGATCATCCCCGCCATTTGCAGCCCGTAGATGAACATCCGCATGATCACACCGATCGAAAGGCCGATCGCGGTTTCGGGCAGGATCAGGCCAAGGCTGACATCATGGGGCAAGTGCGCAAGCTGCGGGCTGACCGCGGGGGCCACCACTGCCGTGAAGGCCAAAGCCGCGCCCAGCTTGACGCGGCTCGACAGGTTCTGTTCGCCGAAGCCGGGCATGACCGATACCATCGCCCCGACCCGCAGGAATACCGCGAAAGCGATCATGAACCCCTGATGGGTAAGATTGAGCACTTGCGCCGCCAGATCGATCATGCGGGCACCACCCCCAGCATCGCAGGTTTCGCATCCAGCCCGATCTCTTCGAAAGACAGCACCGGTGCCGAAATCCCCTTGGCCCCCAGAACGGTCTTGATGAACCGCCGCCGACGCGCCGAGGTCACGATGGCCGGAAACACGCCCTGCTCCCCCACCCGAGCGATACGTTCCGCGATGTTATTGACCAGACGCGAGAATTTCTCGGGCGGAAGCGCAATATCCCCATTCCCGTTATCGCCGGGCAGTTGATAGGCCGTAAAGGTCTCTTCCCATTCCGGTGCCAGTTGCAGCAGGGGCAAGGTGCCATCCTCGCGGCGGTATTCCGCGACAAGCTGGAAGCCCAGCCGCTGGCGGACATGCTCGGTGATCAATTCGGGCGAACTCATCCCGCGCGCCTCGGAGATCGCCTCGACGATCAGCAGCAGATTACGGATGGAAACACGCTCTTCCAGCAGCAGACGCAGCACCGCCAGCAGCATATCGATCGACACTTTATCCGGCACCAGCTCGTCGAGGATACGGCGGTTGGCCTCGCCACGGGCCGGATCGGAGAGGTTGCCGGTTTCCTCCAGCAGGCGGCGCAATGTCTTCAGCGTCATCAGGCGCCCGAAATTGTTCTTGATGACTTCCAGAAGATGGGTCGCCAGAACCTCGGTCGGTGTCACCACGGTCGACCCCGTCAGCGCCGCCTCTTCCTGCGCATCCAGCGGCACCCAGCGGGCGGGCGCACCATAGACCGGCTCGCGGACATTTTCCCCTTTGGGAAGCAATTCGGCATTATCCGCCAGCAGGGCCAGCACCTTTTCGGGGTATAGCCTGTCGCGCGCCTGTTCGACCCCCTGAATGCGGATGCGGTATTCCCCCGGGGCCAGCGTGGAATCGTCGGTCAGACGGATCTCGGGCAGGATCAGACCGAAGCTTGCCGCCACATGATTGCGCATATTGTTGATCCGCACATCCAGTCCCGTCGCGGGGTCCAGCGCCATCGCCACCAGATCGGCGGAGAATTCCACATGGATATCATCGACATCCAGCACATCCCCCATAGATTTCTTCTTCTTGGGTTCGGGGGGCGGCATGCGCATGGCCGCCTTGGCCTCTTCTTTCTTGGTCTTCTTGTGCAGATGATAGGCAGCACCGCCCAAAGCCGCAGCCCCCAGCATGAAGGGCACGAAAGGCAGGCCCGGCACCAATGCGAAAAGCGCCATCAGCACGCCCACGGTAATCAGCGCCGGCGGATATTTCGAAAGCTGTCCGAAAAGGTCGCTATCGGCCGAGCCATTGGCTCCACCGCGCGACAGCAGGATCGCGGTCGCTATCGAGATGATCACAGCGGGGATCTGGCTGACCAGACCATCGCCAACCGTGAGGATCGCATAGGTCTTGAGCGCATCCGATAGCGCCATACCATGCACCGCCATGCCGATCGACAGCCCCACAATCATGTTGAGCATCGTGATCATCAGGCCCGCAACCGCATCCCCCTTCACAAATTTCGACGCCCCGTCGAGCGAGCCGAAGAAGGTGGTTTCCTTCTGTTCGCGCTCGCGGCGGGTACGCGCTTCGGCATGGTCGATGGCCCCCGCGCTCATATCGGCATCAATAGCGAGCTGCTTGCCCGGCATCGCGTCCAGAGCAAAGCGCGCCCCCACTTCGGCCATCCGGCCTGCGCCCTTGGTGATCACGATGAAGTTCACGATCAGGATCACACAGAACACCACCAGACCGATCAGGACAGAGCCGCTCATGATGAAATTCGCGAAGCCCTCGATCACGCCCCCCGCCGCACCGGTGCCGGTATGGCCCTGCCCGATGATCAGCTTGGTCGAGGAAACATTGAGCGAAAGCCGCAGCATCATCGAGGTTAGCAGAACCGTCGGGAAAGACGAGAAATCCAGCGGTCGTTCGATGAAAAGCGTGATGGTGAATATCAGGATCGCGATGGCAAAAGACACCGCCAGCCCCAGATCCAGCACCCATGACGGAACCGGCAGAATCATCATCACGATGACCGCCATCAGGGCCAGTGCCAGCAGGATCGTCGGCTGGAAGATTTGGGCAATGGTGATTTTCACTGTGCGTCCTCCTGCGCGAAGGCCGCGTCATTTTCGGCAGCGACATCCGTCATGGGGGCCAGTGTCGGCGGGGCAACAGCAAACAGGCTGCCCGCACCGGTCGACGACGTTGCGGTGCCTTTCTGGAAGAACGGGTAGGTATTGACCCGCGGCTCGGACGGGGTCTCGGCCACAAGCGCATCGGCACGCAGCACGCGCCCATCAGGAAGCTGGGCAAGCTCCGGCAGCTCGGGGATCTCCGGCAGGCCGTCCGAAGGGGCAGGATCGTTCCAGACCGCCATCACATCCGCACGCAAGGCAGAAAGCGGCGCCTCATCCGCCAACACCACGGACGCAAGCCCGAGGATACCGATTAAAAAGACAGCCAGTAGCCGCCGGTAATTGATCATGGGATTCGCCCCGCAAACGCAATTCTTGCTTTGTGGGACGCTAGGGCGAAATCGTTAGCAATTCGTAACTAGCGACTTTGATTAAAGTTTTATCGAGCCCTAGTTCCGAAGCTGTGCCATGAAATCCGCATGCAATTCCGGCGGCGCCACAACCAGCCCGTCCTCCTGACATTCCGGACGGTTAAAGCCGAAAGGTTCGCCAAGGCGGTTGGTCACCCGCACCCCCGCGCGCTCCGCGATCAGACTGGCGGCTGCCACATCCCATTCCCAGGACTTGCGCATGGAGATCGTTGCGTCAAAACGCCCCTCGGCCACCAGACATAGCCGCCACGCCATAGAGGGACGGAAGGCGCGCTCGTAGCCCGGAAAGCCGTTCAGCCAGATCCCCGGATCATCGCTCAGCTTCGAGGTCAGCACCGTAGCGCCGCGTATCTGCGTGGTCTTGCTGGGCTGGATCGGTGCGCCATTCAGCAGCGCAGGCCCGTCCAGCGTGGCGGTATAGGTCAGGTCCAGCGCGGGCATGTGCACGACACCGGCAATCACGCGCCCGTTTTCGGCCACCGCGACAGACTGCCCGAACCCCGGATCCTCGCCCAGAAACGCGCGGGTTCCATCAATCGGGTCGATGATGAAGACACGTTCGTTTTCAAGGCGTTCAGCCCCATCCACACTTTCTTCCGAAAGCCAGCCATAGGCAGGGCGCGCCCCGCGCAGATGGCTTTCCAGAAAGTCGTTCACCGCCAGATCGGCCTCGGAGACGGGGCCCTGATCGGCGGGCTTGTTCCACGCCTCGGGGGATTGTTTCCAATATTGCAGTGACAGCTCGCCCGCCTCGCGCGCGACCTTCTCAAGAAGCTGCAGATCGTCGATGTAATCATTCACCGGCAAGTGTTAACCCCTCAACCAGAAGCGACGGAACAACATGGCTGAGATGCGCACGCGCATCATTGGCCGCGATCATGCTGCGCAGCATATCACGCAGGTTGCCCGCAATCGTGCACTCATTAACAGCATAGGCAATCTGCCCGTTCTCGATCCAGAACCCGTTGACCCCACGCGAATAATCGCCGGTGTTAGGGTTGATCGTGGCACCGATGAACGAGGTCACCAGAAGGCCTGTGCCCATCTGCGCCATCAGCGCCTCGCGGCTGAGATCCCCTTGGGTCAAGGCGATATTCCCCGCCGCAGGGGCCGGCGCGGAAGACAGGCCGCGCGAGGCATTACCGGTGCTCTCAAGCCCGAGCTTGCGCGCGGTTGCCAGATCCAGCGTCCAGCTTTTCAGAACCCCGTTTTCCACGATCACCCTCCGACGGGTCGGCAGACCCTCGGCATCGAACGGGCGGGAGCGCGAAATCCGCACGCGATGCGGGTCTTCGATGATCGACATCGTCTCCGGCAGAACCTGCTCGCCCATTGCATCGCGCAGCCACGAGGACCCGCGCGAGATCGAGCTGCCATTCACCGCCGACAACAGATGCGAGATCAGGCTCGAGGACACGCGCTCGTCGATCAGAACCGGATAGGCACCGGTTTTCGGGCGGCGCGGATTCTGCCGTGCAACGGTCCGCTCTGCCGCCAGACGCCCCACCTCTTCGGGGCTGGGCAGATCGGCCTGAAAGATGCGGCTTTCTCCGGCATAATCGCGTTCCATCGTCAGACCCTCGCCCGAGATCGCCACACCGGACAGCCCCCGCGATGAACGCGCATACCCGCCGCTAAATCCGTTGCTGGCGGCCATTTCAACACGTTGGCGCGTGAAGGACGCAGACGCGGCCGACACTTGGGTGATCCCCTCCACCGCCAGAGCCGCGGCCTCAAGACGCAGGGCGTCCTCTTCCAGAGCCTGCGCGGTGGGATCCTCCGAGGGGTCCTCCAGCTCGAGCGCCGCAATATCCCAATCGCGGGCAAGCTGCGACGGATCGGCAAGGCCCGCATAGGGGTCTTCAGGCGCAATCCGCGCCATCGTTACCGCACGCTCGGCCATGTCACTGATCGTGCGGTCGGAAATATCCGATGCCGACACGCAGGCCTGACGCCCGCCAATCAGCACCCGCAAACCGATCTCGACCCCTTCGGCGCGTTCGGCCTGTTCCAGAGCCCCCTGCCGCACGTCAATCGACACCGCCGTACCATCGACGGCCATCGCATCCGCGCTCTGCGCCCCTGCCTTCTTGGCAGCGTCCAGCAGTCGGGCGGTCAGATCACTGAGATCAGACATGGGGGTCTCCTTGGTCTAGATGGCAAGACGCCCGGCACGGACCGGGCGACTCACACGATTTCTCATGCTCTTACTGGATACGCTGGCCATTTGCCAGAATTTGCCCATCTTCGGTAAATTCCAGATCGGTTTCCATCGCATCGTCACCGGTTGGTTTTGCATATAGCCCGAGGATCATCTGGGCAAACATCGCCTGATCCTGCGGCAAAAGCCCCATATCGGTCAGTTTCGACATCAGCCCCTTGGCCCCGCTCAGCGCCAGATGCACTTTGCCCACCGGCCACGGAATCCCCGCCGCACTGTCAAACGTTACCGCGCCTTTCCCTTGCAGATCCACCCCGACCGCATTCAGATGCAGGGTATCGAGGTTCATATCCCGCAACTCGCCCGGCGCGCCGGGAAGCGTTGCGAAATCTTCCGAGAAGATGTCCTGATTGACCAGGGCATGGCCCGACAGCTTGAGGTCGAGATGGGCAGGATCATGCGGCAGCTTGCCTTGCGGGTCGAGCATGGTCCAGACCTGATCGCTCAGCGTCAGACCGGAAAGGCCCAGATCCAGCCCGAAGGGTTTGGGATCCTTGCCCGCCGCGATCGGGAAATCCGCACCGCTTTGCGCATGATCAAGCGCGAAAGAAGCCTCGATCGGCATATTCGGTGCCTTGACGTTCATTTTGATGGCATTGCCGTTGGCATGGTAGAAAACCATGCCGTCTTTCATGTCGATTTTCTGATCGCCATGCTCCGCCTTGAACTGGATGCTGGCGTCGCCATCTTCCGATTGCGCATCGAAATTCAGCGACATCGGGCCGACCTTGCTGAACAGGCGGCTTTCCACGCCCGGGGTGCTATAGGCGGCCATCTTGCCGTCAAGCGTGACGCCCTCCGGCAGGGTCGTGGACATGTCGGTAGAAATATCGCTGAGCGCCCCAGCCACGACAAAGCTGCCGCCAGCCGGATCGCTGCCCTTCCCGTTCAGAGTGCCCTGATCGATGTGATAGGTGCCGCTTTGCTTGGTGCCCGCGCGCAGGTCGTTATTGAAATCGCCCTTCATACCGGTCAGGCCAAGGGTCACAACGGTCGGGAAATCGGCCTCGTCCTGATGCACGGTCTGCTTGAGATCCATCTGCAGATCATCAATCCGCAGATCGTAATGCACATTCTGCGGCACGCCCGAGGCCACCACATCGGCCCCCTTCACGCGGAAATCGGAGGCCGCCGTCACAACCGGCTTCCCCTCGAGCACCGTCTTGCTATCGCCTTTGATATCCTTGCCGATATCCACACGCACACGCCCGTCGCCCATCTCGATAAAATCGAGCTTTGAGACCGTGAAACTGTTGGCGGATGTCACCTTGTCGCTGCCCGGTGCCTCGCGCGTCAGCGTCACGCCCTGAACGGTCAGGCCCTTGCCATTCGGCGTGACGGATTGAGCCGAAACCTCGAACCCCATCCCGCGATACAGATCCTGCACATTGGTCCAGACATCCTGCGCCGTGACATCTGCAAACCCTGCCGTCCCGATCATTGCCAGACAGGTCGCCGTGACGGCCACCCCAGTAATACGAGCCATACAAAAGCCCCCTTTAACGAAATTTGGCACACAATCCTTTTTGCCGCCCGCCGCGTCAACCCCGCGCCGCGCCCCCGAAGATCATCTTTCCATGCTTTTGACGAAAACCCTGTGCAAAAAACAAAGCCCCGGCGCGGGCCGGGGCTTTATCAGAACGGATGACCGTCAAATCAGTAGCGGTAATGTTCCGGCTTATAGGGGCCTTCGACCGTGACGCCGATATATTCGGCCTGATCGGGGCGCAGTTCGGTCAGTTTCACACCGATACGGTCCAGATGCAGGCGGGCCACTTTCTCGTCCAGTGCCTTGGGCAGGATGTAGACGCCCGGCTGGTAATCTTCGCCCTTGGTCCAGAGTTCGATCTGCGCCAGCACCTGATTGGTGAAGGAGGCCGACATCACGAAGGACGGGTGACCGGTGGCATTGCCGAGGTTCAGCAGACGACCTTCGGACAGCAGAATGATGCGCGCGCCCGAGGGCATCTCGATCATATCCACCTGATCCTTGATGTTGGTCCACTTGTGGTTCTTCAGCGCCGCGACCTGAATCTCATTATCGAAGTGACCGATATTGCCAAGAATCGCCATATCCTTCATCTCGCGCATATGCTCGATACGGACGATGTCCTTATTGCCGGTGGTGGTGATGACGATATCCACATCCGAGATGACATCTTCCAGACGCACGACTTCAAAGCCATCCATTGCCGCCTGAAGCGCGCAGATCGGGTCGACTTCGGTGACCTTCACACGGGCACCTGCGCCGCGAAGCGAGGCCGCCGAGCCTTTACCCACATCGCCATAACCGCAGACAACCGCAACCTTACCGGCCATCATCACGTCGGTCGCGCGGCGGATACCGTCGACCAGCGATTCCTTACAGCCGTATTTGTTGTCGAATTTCGACTTGGTGACGGAGTCGTTGACATTGATCGCGGGGAACGGCAGCTGGCCCTTCTTATGCAGATCATAGAGGCGGTGCACGCCGGTGGTGGTCTCTTCCGAAACGCCCTTGATCGCGTCGCGGGTCTTGGTGAACCAACCGGGGCTTTGCTCCATGCGCTTCTTGATCTGCGCCTTGATCACGGCCTCTTCTTCGGATTGCGGCACGGGGATGATATCCTCGCCCGCTTCGGCACGTGCGCCCAGCAGAACGTAAAGGGTGGCATCGCCGCCATCGTCGAGGATCATATTCGCGCCCTCGGGGAACTGGAACGAACGGTCGAGATAGTCCCAATGCTCTTCCAGCGACTGGCCCTTCACGGCAAAGACCGGAACACCTGCTTCGGCAATCGCCGCGGCAGCGTGATCTTGGGTCGAGAAGATATTGCACGACGCCCAACGCACATCCGCCCCAAGCGCCACCAGCGTCTCGATGAGAACAGCGGTCTGGATCGTCATATGCAGCGAACCAACGATGCGCGCACCGGCCAGAGGCTTGGATGCGCCGAACTCGGTGCGGCAGGCCATCAGCCCCGGCATCTCGGTTTCGGCGATGTCCAGTTCCTTGCGACCGTAAGCCGCAAGCGCGATGTCTTTGATTACGTAATCAGCCATGCTCGGCTCCCGTTTACCCTTGCTGGGGGATTACCTAGCATCCCCCTGCGTTCTGGGCAATTCTGACGAGCCATTTAACGTAGTGTCTTATCCCTTAACGGGAAGGATTTCTGCGTTTTCCAGCATAGCGACAGGGCTATCACCACGCTCCCAGCCCATACCGGAGGACAGAACACAGGCAACGCCATCCGCACGGTTATAGACCGCCGTCCACGTGCCCATGATATCCGAGGCCCAGAACTCGATCGAACGGTGGTCCCCGATCTCGCGCTGCATCCGTTTCTTCTCGGCGAAATCATGGTCAAGCGTCCGGGTCAGGGCCGCCGGTTTGTCACAATAAGGGACATTGGTGGCCTGATCATCGCCGATCTGCTGGATTTCATCAAACATCGACAGATCGCCGTTGCCATAGATCGGCCCCATCGGCTCGTCCATCGGGCGCCCCATATCTCCGTCATAAGAAACCGTTTGCGGAGCGGCGACAGGGTCCGCCTGCGCCGCCGCAAGGCCGATTTCAGGAACATCCATCTCGAACCCGTCAAAGTTATCCACCTTTGACATGGCAACTGTAACCGGCAGCGCAACCGCAAGGGCCGTAACAGCAGTGATCGTCGCAACTTTCTTTGGGCCGAGGCGCATGATGTTCCTCCTTATGTCCTGTTCGATCCCTCAACGCGCCCCGACCGCCCTTTGTTCCCGTTTCACCGATTTCGCGCTTATCTGACGGGGCTGCAGGCATAACAGCGCCCTGCCAAGGACCGTAAACGGTATTGGATCAAGCCTTTTCATAGGCCGCCTAAATCTGATAAATCCGCGTCGATCTTGTGGTGCAAAGCCGGGTCGTAGCACTCGCCCCAGAATTGCGCCTGACAGATTTCGAATCGGTTAAGAGACGCTTGCGTCACCTTTCATGCGGGAGAAATTATGACCATCAAGGTAAATGCCAGCCGCCCCGCTGCCCATCGAAAGGCGATTATTTTCTGCTGCGACACGGGCTACCTTCCCTATGCAAGCCTCGCCGCAGAGCAGATCCTGCAATCGACACCGCGCCATGATTTCGACATCTGCATCGCCTTCAACGAACGCCCTGTGCGCCTTCCCGAAAGCCTGTCACATCTGAACATCCGTCTTCTGAAGGTGGATATAGGCACGATGTTCGAAGGGCTGCGACTGGATGCGGGCAAAAGCCATGACGTGTATCTCCGGCTCGCCCTGCCGCAAGCACTCCGCGAGGAGTACGACCGCATTCTCTACATGGATGCCGATATCTACGTGCAAAGCGGGGATTTCTCGGCCCTGATGGACTGCGATCTGGGCCCCCGCCCGCTCGCCGCCGTGCGGGACAACATCCAGTGGCGCACCCCCACGCGGCGGGCGATGCAGTTCAAACGGCTCGGGCTGCCAAGTGCCCCCTATTTCAATGCAGGCATCCTGCTGATGGATGTCCATAACTATATGGCCAGCAACCTGCTGGAAAAATGCGTGGACCTCGGGCGCAAAGAAGCGTCGCGCATGATCCGCCATGACCAGAATCTGTATAATTCGGTGCTGCAAGGAAACTGGGCCGAGCTAAGCCCGTTCTGGAATTGGCAATATAGCTGGGCCGCGCGGTTCTTTTGCGACGTACAGGGCCCGCATGTGATCCATTTCATCGGCAATTCGAAACCCTGGAAAGACACGGACGGACAATTCCCTCCCCGCTTCCGTCTGCATTACAGCCGTTTCATCCGCGCGCATTTCCCCGACCATCCGGACTGCCATATCCCGCACTCCCAACTGCCCCCCGATGGTGTCAGGATGCGGAAGATGCTGATCAAGCACCTCCTCTCGTCAAAGGCCATCGGGCGCTATCTGGGCCGCTTCCCGACCGATCTGACGGTGATCAAATGAAACGCGCATGGCAACGCATGCTGTCTGGCCGCAGGCTGGATCTGCTGGACCCGACGCCTATGGATATCGAAATCGAGGATATCGCCCACGGGCTATCTTTCGTGGCGCGCTGGAACGGGCAGACCATCGGTGACTGGGCCTATTCCGTCGCCGAGCATTCCATTCTGGTCGAGGAAATCTTCGGCCTTCTCTATCCCAAAGCGACAGCCAGATCGCGCCTGGCAGCGCTGCTGCATGATGCCCCCGAATATGTCCTGGGCGACATGATTTCCCCCGTCAAGGCGGCCATCGGGCAGGATTATGGCGTTCTGGATGCGCGCCTGACGGCCGCGATCCATCTACGCTTCGGATTGCCGGCACAGATCAGCCAGCAGCTCAAACGCCAGATCAAGCGCGCCGATATCGTCTCGGCGCGCCTTGAGGCCGAACGGATCGCAGGTTTCTCCGCCACAGAGGCCGACAAGATCTTCGGCAGGGTCGATGCCGATCTCGCGGCGCGGCTGGAAATCCAGCTACGCCCCCCGCGCGAGACACGCACAGCCTTTGTCGCGCGCCACGCCAGATTGCTAGAGGCGCTCTGATCAGACCTTACGAATGGTGTCGCCCATCTGCAGCACCGGCTCCAATACCAGCTTCTCGCCCCCGATCATCCCGCTATGCGGCACACCGGCGATAATCTCTGCCGCCTTGAGCCCGATCTCGCGGCGGCAGGAATCCATCGTGGCCAAGCGCCGCGAGAATCCATCCAGCAACCGCAATCCGTTAAACCCCGCCATCCCGATCTGGTTGGGCACATCATAGCCAGTATCCAGACACCACAGCATCCCCCCTGCCCCGATCATATCGTTCGAGTAATAGAGAAAATCGAGATCGGGAGAACGGGTCAGGATCGTCTGGGTCATCTCGCGTCCCTTCGCCAGCGCCGATCCACCGCCATAGAATTCCTCATCGGCAATCGACAATCCCGCTGCGGCAAGCCCTTCCTTGAACCCTTCGAAACGCTTCCGCGCGCGATGGTCTTCCGGCATTTTGGACCCCAAGAAGCCGATCCGCTTATATCCCGCCGTCACGATGGCTTCGGCCATCTGCAAGCCCGCACGACGATGCGAGATCCCCACGACCGAATCCACGCCCTCGCCATCGGCATCCATGATCTCGACCACAGGAATACCCGCATTGATCAGCATGGCGCGGGCGGCCTCGCTATGTTCAAGCCCCGCGATGATCACCCCCGAGGGACGCCAGGACAGCATCTCGTACAGAACGCTCTCCTCCTTTTCAGGCGAATAATCGGTCACACCGACCACGGGCTGCAAGCCACTGCCCTCCAGCCCGTCGGAAATTCCGGCCAGCACCTCCGGAAAAACAAGGTTGCCAAGCGACGGGATAATCACCCCCACCAGATTGACGCGCTGCGAGGCCAGAGCCCCCGCAATCTTGTTGGGCACATAACCAAGCTGCTTTGCGGCTTCCAGAACCCTGCTGCGCGTGGTGGCCGACACATCTCCACGGTTGCGCAACACACGGCTCACCGTCATCTCGGAGACACCGGAGGCCTCGGACACATCACGCAGGGTCAACGGGCGGCGTGTATCATTGGGCGGTTTGGTCACGATGATGTCCTCGACTGCTGTTTATTCTTGTTAGCGTCAATTATTTGTCTTGCGCAAGTGCAACCGCTGCGCTATGTTAGCGATAACAGAAGGGGCGAGAATCCGAAAAACCCCGACTGACATAGGCAAGACCGCGTGTAGACTCCGATCGCGGGATCGCTAAGGCAAAGGGGAAGCGGTGGGCCAATTCGCTTCCCCTTTTCATTTTGCGACCATCATTTGTGATGCGAAAAGCAAATAGGCTTGAAACCGATAGCATTTGTGGGCATCAAGACCCTGCCTCAAGACCAAGTCAGTCTTGCGGGGCCCCGTGGCTCAACTGGATAGAGCAGCCCCCTCCTAAGGGGCAGGTTACAGGTTCAAATCCTGTCGGGGTCACCACTTTACGCTGATTTGCCAATTGTTGTTCGACATCCAAAGGCCGTCTTTTCGACAAAAGACGGGTTTTGAATGATCACCGCATTCTGCCGTCGATCTGGCTGCCGTTGCCAGAATACTGCGGTCAAATGGGACGTGCGGGATCAGCTCTGGCCAAGACCTACCGCCCTTTGCAGCACCGGTTCGGCCTCTTGGCGTAGATAAAGGGGACCGAAGTCCACTCCGTCAGGCGAGAACGGTCTGACGCCGGCGGCGCGCAGCCTGGCGGTGCAGGTCTGGCGGTGGAGGCCGAATTCATCCTGCATGGTCGCAGGGGTCAGGAATCGGCGGTGGAATTTGGTCGTATCGTCCTCAGAGACATAAAGTACGGCCCGCCCAATCACAGGGTGCCGGTTCCAGAATGCTGGGGCATGACCGGCCTGATGCAGCGCCGGATACCAGCCCTTGCGCCTCATGCCGATGCGGGTCGCAAAGACCGAGGCTGGTTGCCCGGCCGCCGCCGTTTCGTCGCGACGGCGGACATGAGGGCGCGCCCCAGTCATGCTGTCGACCTCGGCCTTCGGAACCATGAACGACCGATAACCCGATTGCCCGGGATCGCGCGCAACCCTCATGCGCCCCTCCCTGATGGCATCCAGCATCGCGCCGACCGGCAGGCCGGTGCGCCGTTTCGCGAACTGGAGCCCCTCCCAGCCAGAGCCATCGGCCGGCGGATCGGGTTGCATCAGGGCGTGCAGTTCCGCAACCAGTGCCAGCCCGTCGGCGAGCCGCCAAGGCGCCTTGACTCGAGGATGCCTGGTCAGTGGGCGAATGATGTTCTCTTCCCGTAGGGTGCGAAGCTGTGCCTCGGTCGCGCCCATGGCCGCAAGCATGTCGCCCCGTCCAACCAGCGCTGGGATCTCTGCCAGAAGCCACGCATATTCGGCCACATCGAAAGTTCGCAGCGCAGGTGGGCGCGGATCTGTGGCCGGCAATCCCCCAGCGTCGGTCAGGATCTGCTCGACCAGTTTTGTCGAGACGCCGATCTCATTTGCCGCCGTTCCGGAAGTATGAAGTCGCCGCGCTGGCAGCATCTCACCCAGGACGCGCTCGCCGGCGGCAATCGGCCAGGTCTCGAGAATGCAATCCCGCAGCATTGTGCGGAATGGATCAAAGGCTGCATCTGTCAGATAGTCATCGAGCGCGACATACAGCTTTCCGAAGGTCTGCCGTGGCGCGATCTGCGTGCCGCCGCGGCTTCGGGCAAGGTCCCGAAGGGCCTGACGGAATGCCGCCTCTCCTTGCGAAAGCACAGCGAAACCGGCTGCATGAGCCTCTGCCTCTTGTCTGTCGCCACGGCTTGCTTCGGGGGAGCGATGTTGCAGCAGGGCCATCCCGAAGAGCGCGGAGATCGTTGTTGCGGCATATACACCGTGCCCGGACAGCCAGGTCGGGTCCTCGCCGGTCTCGAGGCGGTTATCCAGCCAGAGATCGTAATCTGTCGGTTCAGAGCGGGGCCGATCGAACGCCCCTGCCATGATCTCTGGGGCAAGATCCCGCAGCCGGGCCACGCTGTCGAACCTCTTGGAAGGCCTAGCCACTTCCCAAAGCGGCACGAGAGGGTGGTGATGGTGGCAGCAGAGATTGACCGACCGCAACAGCCAGTCGCCCCGCATCGCCATCGATCGTTCCGGATGGCCGGGCGTCGCTTGGGCATCTTCTTGCAGGCACAACGGGCAACCTCGCATGACCGGATTGCGCAGGGCGCGCGATACAAAGACTTCACCTCTGAAGGTCATCCTGACGTCACCGACAGGCACGCCAGTCCAGGACGCAAGTTCATCACGTATTGCAGGGTCCAGTCCTGCCGCTTCGGCCAGGCGATCAAGGGCAGCGGTCTCCAGATCCAGAAAGCGGCGGATCTGATAGCCGAGATCGTTGGAAAAGTCGCTCATCGTTGCGGCGTTCATCGCGGCGAAACGCGAAAGGAAGGATAGGACCGTTTCGCGCGGGGCCGGGAGTGGACGGAGAGGCAGGGAGAAAGGCATCGGATTCCATATCGATTTTGTCTTGGACACCATGCGAGAACAGGCCAGGCTGGTCCAGAGACGATCGCCAAAGGGAGCTCGATCTGTCTCGCGATCGCGAGAGGTTCTGCCAGAAGGGCGTATTTTGTTGAAAAACTCGTGCTTGATCGAAGGGCCATCGGCTGATTCAATTCCTGCAAGGGACGGGAGGATCGGCGATGATGGGACCGCGGCAGGAGGCGCAACCGGCGCTGTTCTACGAGTTTTCTCTGGAGGATCATGTCCCGCAGAACCACCTGCTGCGTTCCATTGATCGGTTCGTGGACCTCTCCGGGATCCGAACCTACCTTGCCGATTTCTACAGCCACACGGGGCGCCCCTCAGTCGATCCAGAGCTGCTGATCCGAATGCTGCTGGTAGGGTATTGCTTCGGCATCCGGTCAGAGCGGCGGCTGTGCGAGGAGGTGCATCTGAACCTGGCGTATCGGTGGTTCTGCCGCCTGGACCTCAGCGACCGTGTCCCTGACCACTCTACCTTCTCAAAGAACCGACATGGCCGTTTCCGTGACAGCGAGTTACTGCGGCATCTTTTCGAGACGACTGTCGCACGGTGTATCGCAGAGGGACTGGTCAGTGGCCAGCGCATGGCTATTGATGCCAGCCTGATTGAAGCTGATGCCAACAAGCAGAACTCTACGCCGAAGGATGAGTGGGACGCCGGAGCGATTGATCCCGCGGATGCGCCCAGGGCCGTTCGTGAGTATCTGGACACTTTGGATGAGGCCGCATTTGGTGCCGCCAGCGAGGTTCAGCCAAAGTTCACGTCCCATTCCGATCCGGCCAGCCAGTGGACTGCGGCCCGTAAGGGACCGGCATTTTTCAGCTATTCCGACAACTACCTGATCGACACTGACCATGGTGTCATCGTGGATGTTGAGGCCACGCGCTCAATCCGGCAGGCCGAAGTCGGTTCAACCAAGACCATGCTGAAACGCGTGAAGGCCAGGTTCGACCTCCACCCTGAACGCCTGATCGCGGATACCGCCTACGGCACCGCTCCAATGCTGGGCTGGCTGGTCGACCGCAAGATCGCACCCCACATCCCGGTCTTCGACAAGTCAGGGCGCAATGACGGGACCTGGACCCGGGCCGAATTCGAATGGGACGCGGAAAACAACCAGTACATCTGCCCGGAGGGGCATGAACTGAAGCAATTCCGCCGCAACTATTCTGATCCGAACCGTGGGCCGACAGGTAAAGGCGTCGCCAAATACCGCTGTCTGAAGCACACCTGTCAGGCCTGCCCTTCAAAGGCGCGCTGTTGCCCGAACATGGACTTCCGGTCGATCACCCGCGAGGAACATGAAGACGCTCGACAGGTCGCGCGGGACATAGCGAAGACGGACCAATATGTCATCTCGATGAAGCTGCGGAAGAAGGTCGAGATGCTCTTTGCCCATCTTAAAAGGATCCTTGGCCTGAATCGGCTCCGATTACGTGGACCCTGCGGTGCGAATGACGAATTCCTCCTCGCCGCAACCGCCCAGAACCTTCGGAAACTGGCCAAGATCCTTCCTGCACCGCAGCAACCGCGAAAAGCCTGACAGGAAAGGCGCCCGCGCTCCAATCTGGGCGCAACATTCTGCGCCAGCGAATGGGTGTTTTTCCACGGAATCGGCGGAGAGCGGACTTTCGCTGCGTTTTGGATGAATGACAGCAATGCCCATGAAGCGGACGTATCTAGGATGGAAGAACTTGTTCAGCGTCCAGCCCGCTGAGGGGCCACATATCGGTGGTATGGTGCAGCGGAGCGAGTGTGGGGCTGTGCGCAATCTGGTCAACACCAACGTGGACTGTCGTGCCGAATAGGTTGAAATGACTTCGCTTGCTAGAAAGCTTAAGTGGTGTTTAGATCAGCATGGCTCGGCCGAGACATGTTGCATTAAGTTCATTTAGGAAATCAAATTGTCTATCCCCGATTGGAATATGGCGGGAGTTGTGCCGCCCATTAGGCCCGGCGCTCACCCAGCCGGAAAAGACCGTTCTCCTTATAGAGTTTCGCTGAGTGAATTTGCAGACCGATTTTGCTTGAGCCCCGAACGACTTGAGATACTCAACGGGTTAATAAAACTGAGAGCAGGACTGCATTCCATTGGCGTCACTCAGGGATTCCAGTGGATCGACGGGAGTTTCCTTGAGCACATTGAAGACACCGAGGCTAGGCCCCCGAACGATGTGGATGTAGTCACCTATGCGTTTCTACCTGCCGGAGAAACGCAGCAGTCCTTCATGCCCACGCTTTTTCCGTACATTGATCGCGCAGCTGTCAAGGCCACTTACAAGGTTGACCATATCGTAAGGGTTCTTCCTCAGATTGACATCCATGATGTATGTTACTGGTACAGCCTTTGGTCACACCGTAGGGATGGTATGTGGAAAGGATATGCCGAGGTTGATCTTGCTCCGACTGACGATGTGCAGGCTATGAACCTTCTGGCAGTCAAGAGCTCAGGATTTCAACCATGACGATTAGAAGAAGGGACGCGCTTCTTTCCGAAATCGGTGAGGTGCAAGCAATACTCAAAAAAATACCGAGCGAGAATGTCATTGATCGCTTCGGCCTAGAATCTCGCCTTAAAGAGCTAAACGAAGAGTTGGAGCAGCTTCCGGGTCGCCTCCAAGAGCCCGAAAGACTATCTTTGACCTTTCGGGGGGAGCCCGTCCGTGGGAGCACTGCCATTTCAGCTGATTTCGCTGGCAGCGCCTCTTCCGCATTCGTCGACGCATTCTCAGCCATCATCGCTGGGCTAAAGGGGTCGCTGAAGTATTCCGGTCCCATTCCGGACAAGGCTAGCACCCCTCTAATGATTACAGGGATGGCCACTGGCTCTTTCGGATTTGAAATGGAACTCCCGAACCTGCAAGGTGAGTTCTTTGAAGAAAGAGCGAGCGCCGGTGGTGCTGTCGAGATTTTCAAGGAGTTACTTCGTGTTTCCGCTAAAGGAACTGACGATGATATCTCGGACATTGTGGAAGAAATACACCCACGAGCGGTCCGAAAAGTCGCAAATTTCTTGTCTGAAATCTCAAAAAAGGGGGCATGGTGCGGATTGGAGTTCCGAGATAGCTATTTCAAATATAGTAGCCTTGAAGAGCTGAAGAGCTCAGAGGAAAGGCTGCGAAAGGAAAATATTTCGGAAACTGAAGAGGCGTATTTCGGGGAATTTCAAGGGTTCCTACCTCAAGGGCGGAACTTTGAATTTGCCGTTTCTGACGGCTCCGGAATTATTCGCGGTCGTTTGGGGCCAGATATCGAAGATCCAGACGTTCTCAATCGTGAATGGCTTCATAAACCGACGCGTGTGAAATTTAATGTCGTTCAGGTTGGTCAGGGTCGCCCGCGCTACACGCTTATTTCGCTTGATGACTTGGGTGCTTGAAGTGGCGACTAGAAGAAAGCGAGTCGGGGGGTTAGGGTAGTGGCCCTGGTCAGGGAAACGGATTCTGTGGTGGAGGCTTTATGATTTCGTTGTGGTCATGGCGCAGCCTTCCTCTACGCGCTACCACGTCCGAAGTCTGCTCGAGGCCGGGACCGGTCATTTCCTTCGCCAGAAACGAATGACTGCAAAGGGCCGATGGCTCTACTTTAGAAAAGTTTGCATAGTGCCAGGCAGGATTGGCTCCGCTCCAACTGAAAATCCGTTAGCTGCCAGGAGTGCATCTCTTGTTTGCTTCTCGCAAGTCGCTAGGATCATAAAAGCTTGCTGAAGTGATGAGCCTGGAAAATGGGAGTTTGCTGAATAGCCATGCATTTTTTTCAGCATCGAAATCACGATGGCGCTTAGCGAATAAAATGGCTCATGCGCTAAGTCACGTTCGACGGAATCTTGGTACAAAATACAATATAATCTTTCCATCACTTCTAGCTTTTCACCCCCTTCTGCATCTATTGGCAGAGACATATTCGGGCGGCGGTTGAAATATTCGTGACATTCTTTGTGACACTGCCTACATAGTGTGATCCCATTGCCTGGATCAAACTGTGCCGGACTAGCTATCACTTTTCTGAAAATGTGATGAGCTGCCAATCCATTCACTTCATGACAGTCGACACACCTTTGGCCGTCACGATAGCGCACGAAATCACTCCATTTGGAAAGGCAATAGGATCGAGAACGCCTTTCGCTGACTGCCTTTTGGAGCTTAGATAGTTTCGAATTAAGCAACTGAATATCTGGTTCAATCATTCCAACCTCTCTATTGCCTTACTATATGAAGACCTCTTGACTGCCCCAAGCTCCGTTTTACCTAACGCAGCTACCCAAAAAAAACCACACCGGGCCACCCCACCAACGTCGGCTCTGGTGAGTCTGCGCTGCAGCAGAGAGGCGCGGGACAGATGTCTCCTTTGGGCCGGGACCGGCGACTCGCATGGGTCGATCCGGGCTCAGGTTGCTGGTTGCCGCAAGTCCGCCTCCAGCCCGTTACTGACCTGTGCTGCCAAATTGCTTGCGCTGGAAGCGTCTCTCACCCCTTCAGCAGATTCCGACAAGTACTCCGGCGACTAGCGCCTTCCGTGTGTTTAGTAAGCAAGGGTCGGTCTAAGGGGAGTGATCATCAGAATCTTGTCGTCACGAGAAGACTACGTCGCGGCCGAACTTGAGCCCGGCTACGTCGCATGAGGCGCTTAGGATACGCGTTACATCGGCCTTGGAGCTGTTGGTGCTGATCCACCACCCTGCGCCGGGCCAGAGTTCGCGTGTGTATTGTTTGTTGAGATCGGAACGCCCTGGGTGGACGCGATCGCGGCTCGTGGTCACATAGGGCCTGGTCCGTCCGGCACCTTTGCTCAACTTATGAAGAAAGGTGTCGTCAAGGTCTGCCAGCGCCGTGAGCGCGCAGGTCAGGGCGTCGGAGAGAGTTGCGCACGGCTGTTCGTGTCCCAGAACCGAGACCGTATAGCGGCCCTGCGTTCGCTGTACCGGCAAGGGCATTGGAGCATCAACTTTGTCTTGGGGGCAAACGAGCCGCCCGATAACATCAACGAGTGGCTCGCCGGGCCGGGCATGCCGCGCGAGCGCGACGACGGTAGCCTCTGGCAGCACGACCGTCATGTGGTTCAAGTTTTTCATTGTTGCACTCCTTCCTTCCCACTCTTGCGAAGCTGCTTCCAGCCATGCCCATGGAGGCGACAACAGGTCACTACTGCGCTCCCTTCCATCACGACTTTATGGTCCCGAAACCGTTCCAGCCGCGCGATTTCCTTTTTGTATTTCGCGATCTGCCCCGCGACGTCCTGTCCACGTAGAACGTAGGTATCTGCGCCGATTTGAGTACCATGGACGACAATGACGGCTACGTCTTCGTCACGTATGCCTCTCTGTCTTATGCGGGCCGCCGCATGGCGTGTAAGTTCGAACGCGTTCATTGGACCGCTCCGACATCTGAAGATTGGTCAAGGTCAATCGACGCGATCATCGCCGTCCATTCAACCCACTCTTCCTCGGGCACGCGCTCTTCGATCCATCGTACCCGTTCCGCTGTGGCGTGGTCGGCCAGCAGTTCGTCGGGCATATCGGCCAGGCGCACATGCCCTTGCTCCAGCCCGAACCGAGCGCGCGGCGAAGAGGCGACGATACGGTCGAGGTCCGTGCGGCAAACAGCATATGCTGGGAAGCCATCCGGCGCGTCAGCCCACGCAGTGCCTTCCTCAACCTCGACTCTCGCAGTTGCGTCGAGGTCGTCGGACAGGTGCTTCAGGTAGTCGGCGAATGGGTTGGTCGCGTCCGGGTCTGCTGAGGCGTCGTAAGATCCTTCCGGGATCATTCGGCCGAACACATCACTTGCCTCAATAGAGGCTTCTTCGCCATCGGCGATGTCTTCCGCTCGATACGCGGCCAACCCATAGGCCAGGCGGCCTGCCGCGTCGTGCTGACCATTCAGCACTGCGATGGCTTCACGCGCCCGGGCCAGAAGCTCCCTCCGCCGACGCAGGCTACCCTCGGCCAAGAGTGTGAAAAGCAGTGGTGCCATCTCGATGAGAGCCGAAGCGGGTACGCCATAGCGTTGCTTCGTCAGTGCGTAGGCAAGACGATACCGCGGGCGGATGAGGGCGGCGATCTGGACGGAAGGCTTGCTGTTCTCGGGTCTCCGCTCATCTGGCATTGGCTGGTCGCCGGTTAGGACGCCCCTCTCGACACCAAGTGCTTTGGCGAGGCCACACAAGGTGTTTGCGCGGGGCCTATGTTTTTGGCCTCCCTCAAGGCGCCGGATCGTCTTCGCACTTACCGCGAGCGACCGGCCATCTTCCCCTTTCAGCTTGCTTGTCCGTTCTGCAAGTGTTTCCGGAGACCACCCCTTGTTCTCGCGTAGGGTTCTGACGCGCTTTGGTTTGATTTGCATGTATAACTCCTTTTGCTGAATACCAAGTTCGGCTTTAATGTCAATTCTTTCAATATTCCATATTTGGACATTTGACCGAAGTGCGCGACGCGCCATGCGATATTTGAGGCCACTATTTGGACATAAATGGTCATTGAGTGATGACAGGAGCGTGGAGGGCGCGTTTAAGCAGTGTTCCCCAAGGAACAGTTCGTGCGCCCCATCAGGCTCGGCCGCATGGCTTATAACAAGTTCACCGGCGGTCCTGAGACCAGTCGAACCTCTCGTAGGGGTTATTCAAACATTCTGCGGCTCTGTCGAAAGACCTCAAAGGCCTCCCTCGCAGCGCCATTTCTGAAAAACGGCTTTCGTGCAGTGAACTCAAAGGGGCCATAAATACACACTTCGCTCTGCGGCCTGTCTGAAATTTCTCCGAAACATCACGAACGACCGCTTCTGAGAAGTTGCACCGCAGAGACGGCCAGCATCTTCAAGGTCCGCGAAGGGCCGAAATTACCGATGCCATATTTCTGCATCTGCGAAAGCTGCAATAGCTGTATGTGGTAGTCTGGGCTCAAAGCGGTCATGCGGCGGCGCGGCGGCGCCATCACAAGGGCCGCGTCACCCTATCGACGCGATCGGCCCACTGCTGCCGTTCGCTTGATTGGCCATCGCTGCGGCGCAGGTTCCCAATGCGGTCACTCGAAATATTGCGAACCACGACCAGGTGCTGGAAGGATCGCAATACGGACAAAACTACCTCCGACAAGCTAGAATGTTTCAGTCAACCAGCGCCAAATAAACTCCATTGCTTCCGTTCATTTCTGCTCTGTAGAAACCTTCTCACATGAACAAGCGATAAGGATAAACACTCCGAGGCAGGTCCTGAACGTTCGCTATTGTGCGGGCCAGTTTCTGCGAATAACGAATGCTAACGGGTACTGGGTCGTAGAGGGCATCGTTATTCCAATCCATCTTCGTGAGGGCCAACGCCTCATGGGCTGTGTGTTCAAGTGGTCCGCTGCCGGCATGACGGATCAATTGTAGCGGCCGGGGAATACTCTTCTTACCCTGATAGTAATCGCCTTTGTTTGAGACATCGGGAGCATTGCCCGCCACCCATACCAAGGCAGAATTGCCCGTGCGGATCACCATCGTCCCGCGCGGCACGGGAAACCCCGAAGGTTTTGACGGTGGTTTCTCTACGCCCGACTTGATGAGCCAGACGCCGCGCCAGCACGACGCCGAGCTGACCTCGACGCACTCTATTTCCGCTACACCGGTAAGCGCATCGAAAGCGCCCTCGATTTCAGCTTCCTTGAACGCGGTCGTTTTGTGAATGACCATGCGTTTTGGTAGGTTGCCGCCATTGCGCCCTTGGTAGAGCTCCAAGCTTCGGGCGAGGACCGCGCGCATGTCGTCACGACTTAGAAAAGGGTTCCGGCGGGCTTCGACCACGTCGGCCACAGGGTCTCTCGCCTCGAACGCGACGAACTGCATGCCGCCACCGTCCATGTCGAACACTTGAGAGCAGCAGGTTACATAGTGGGCGTCTTGTTGGTCACCGCGCAGGGCATATGCCAATCCGATGTAGGCGGTGTCCGCCGGCACACCTTTCAGCGGCGCGAGCTTCCATGGCGTGCCTGCAGCCTTCACATACAGAGCGGTTGAAAGACGCCACGCGAGCGAGGCCTTAAAGCTGAAGTTGAAGACCCGATCGTTCAAAACCTGGGTCGGAATATTATACTTGGCGCCCAGAGCTTTCAGCACGTCGTGCGCGTCAAAGAACCTTCCGCGTGTCGCCGTGTCCCAGTTGTCGGGAAAATGGACCAACACAACGTCGAAATCGTTGCGAACGGCGTCGAGGCGGCGGAGCGCGGCCTCCATTGCGAAATATAGGCGCTGCTGTGCGTTGCCGTCACCTGGGAACTGGTCGAGGTGTTCGGGCCACTTGATATGCGCACTCGCTGGCGCGGGATCGAGCGATACGCGGAACAGGCGTTCGAAACCGGGATACTCCGGCACATATTCTAATCTGTCGGAAGGCCGATGGACGCCGCGCAACAGCTTCATCAGTTCGCCACGACGATGAAAAGCGCTTTCCGGGCCAACGGTTGCGATGCGAACGCGGGGAGTGTATCCGCTGAACGATCCTTTCGAATATGGCCCGAAGTTCAGGAGGCCGCGCAATGGATGGATATTGACCTGAGTGGCGTCGGATGGCGAAAACAACAGGTCCGGCTCATCCAAGAGCGTGAATGGCGGTAGCTCGGTGAGGGCTGGGTTCGCCATCATTTGCTCCTGTCGAAGTATTTGTGATGATGCGACGGTCGGCTAAACCCTGTGACGGGTGACACCTTGAACACGGCATCAATGCCAGCGCCATCTTCGAGTCCGAAAGCGCTTCGAAGTGTGCCGCCCGTCTCGGTCAGAAGCTGGGCCCAAGCACCAATAATGCTGGCCCAATTTTTATTATACCGCCGAGCCCATCGTTCTCGGCGCCAGTCACCGGCAGGATCAACTCTTCGCTCGGCCTGGTTTCGCATTTCAGCCGCACCGTCCGCTTGTGGAGGGTCTTGTCGGGGCAACTGGACGAACGTGTAAGGCTCGAAGCCGCACCACCACTTGCCATCAACCTGTTCCAGCTTGAGGTGAACACCCTCCTGAAAAGGCAGGCCAAGCTTGGGCACTGTGCCAAACAGGCTCGTGCCGTAGGCGTCGCGTAATCGGGATAAGGTTTGTTGCTGACGCTGCGTTCGATCAGGATCATCGCCTTCGCGCGGTCCTGCAACGACGAGTGAATGGCCTGAACGCCTGTAGCGAGGGATGAGCGGGCGCTGCCGGGCGAGAGATCGCACGAGCGTGTCGTAGATCAATCCCATCGCCCAGCTATCAGCGACCGGATCCATGTCTATCATTCCAGCGAGCGACGGACCCAGGGGAGCCAAGGCATCCAGGATTTCGTGGTCGCGCCCGAACACCGCCAAATCACGCCCCAAAGCGGCCCCCGTCGCCCGACATCTCTTTGCCTTGAAGATCGCGCGCATCTCTGCCGATGTTGTCGGTTGGCTCAACCTGATGCGCCTGGCTGCGGTCGGCATCGATTGGAGCAGAATTGCCGAATAGCGCAGCACCGGGAATGGGCGGGCTTTGGTATTCGGAACCTGAACGGGTACGAGACGCGGCGTAGGTCGTCCTTCCATTACACGATCAAGAAGCGGTTTGGGTAAATCGGTTACCTTGATGATGTCGGCAGCCAGTTCGTCGAAAGTGGCGCATTCAACGACGGCCACGTCCACGCCAGCCGCCCCGGCGCGCTCTAAGAATTCTGTCACTGCGGGCAGTAATCGCGAAGCTGATGAGGTGAGCCAGTACAGTCCGTTCGGGAATGGCGAAGGCGCTTCGAGAACCGTGTTCAATGCCTCCATGATCGAATTATCGCGTCCGCTATAGCCGACGAAGATCATTCCGAAGCGCTTGGCGGATTCCACCAGCACATGCCGCATCCGGGCGTCTTGTTCCTCCAGTTCCGACCCCGTGTTTTTGATCGCAATTGACTGGTAATCACCATGGAGCTTGGCGACCAACGGCCAGTCCGATTCATTTAGGCACCGCATGGCGCGGTCGGCGGAATCGATCGCAGCTACGGTCGGGCGATTCTGGCTGTCTGTCGGCAGGATCGCATTTGCCGAATGCGCCGACTCCTCGATGAGCGGATCGAAGTTGGTGGTGAAAACGTTATCAACCTTACCTGCAGCCATTAGACTGCCAAGCACCTTATGTCCAAAACAGGGAGACCCCTTCGAGATCGCATCGTCAATGTACTGTCGGCGGTGCCGAGCCAATGGATATACCGCTTCGAAGGCCTTGGAGTATTCCGTAGGATCACCGTCAGGCGGCAAAAGTGAGCTTTGCCGGAAGAAGGCATTGATCCTTTCGATCCAGATCGGGTCAGCGGTGTCGATCTCGCGCCTTGACAGGTTAGTTTCGCGGCAAAATATCTGAGCCTTGAAATCCCGTATCATTGCATAGCCAGTCGGAATACCGGAGGCAGCCGATGCGCCGGCACCAAGAAACCATGCCACGAGGTTTGGCCTGAGATCGAAAGCGGTCGCAAATTGTGCAGCGCTAATTTTCGGGACAGAACTGATTTGAATCTCCTATGACGATGTCCGGGCTGTAGAGGTTTTGTGGATATTCGAAGTTTTGAATAATGCCGTGTTAATGCAATCAGATCATCGTTTCATCTCGTAAACGCACGCGCAAGACTTTACGCGAATATGCTCTAGTATCGCCCGCCCTATCACGCGAGGTGAAGCGTTTTTTCAGCCTATGAGATACTCGCCGAGTCGACTCTGACGTTGCATGTGTCATCACTTTTCGAGGCTCCTTGGGCATGAATTTCTGCTTTCGCCTCAGTCTGCTGGGCGCTCTTCGTTTCGACGAGCCTGTGGTCGCGCATGACAGCCTGCCTCAATGGCAGCTAACACGGACAGTGACGGGCGTGTACGAACCTGCGGCGAAGTTCCGGAAACCGCCCTTCGTTTCGGACTGAAAACCTACGCGTCCGGCCCAAACCGGACCTTGGCATGGGAAACGAAAGCTGCGGTGCAGCTTCCCAAAAGCGGACAAATACCAAATGACAAGACAGAGTTGTCATCGAACAAGCTTTAGCTGTAGCCTGGCGAGAATATGTGGGAGGCTGATTTGGACGAAGAAATCGCGAATTTCATGCTTTTGGCTGCCAAGTTAGAGTTCTTTTTGGTCAATCTCGACCAAACCTTTGCCCATGTGGATGGAAAGACACGGGTGGTTAGGGGCATCGACTGGGACCGGATCGGTCAATCATTGGAAGTCAAGCATCCTTTCAGCGGATTTGATTTCGCAGGATCGGGGTTTCAGCTCTTCAAAGAAACGACGCCTCAACTTCTGTTAGCTAAAGAAGGTGGCGGGTTGAAATGGGACAGTGATGAAATCGAAGTTTCGTCTTGGCAGATATTGTTGGGGCGTAGCTATGCTCAGCTTCGGAACAATGTTGCACACGGAAACAAGGCTCAGCTCTCGGCACCTTTCACACATGATCGAACAAGGGAGTTTCTCGAAGCAGGGCGCCACCTGATCCACTTTCTTGCGGGAGCACATTCATCGGATGACACTTGGAGCTACGCAGTCCAGTTCCATTAGCGTGCTCAACGTATCACGGAAGATCCTCAGGCCATCGAATCGCGGACGGCCATCTCCAGACATTCGCCAAGTTGGGCTTCGCTGCGGAGCAGCTTACCCATACCGGACATCGGCGGCATCGTGCAGCATCGACTGACAGCCCAAGGTGCGCAGCGCGGACAATGCGCCGGTTCGCTGCCGCTATGCCGATGCCTGCTCTCCTGAAGCGGAAGGTGAGCACTATTGGAGCTTAAACCTTCGAACAACGATCATGAGAGATGTGGTTTCGAGATAGACTGAAGTCGCACAATAGGCCCCTGGTCGCAGTTTGATTGGTAAGGTTGCTGCAACAAGGTCGTCACCAATTTCTGCGGCCTGTTAGAGCTTTGTGGTAAAGCCCAACCGGGACCTGCTAAACCTGATTGAATGCTTCGCAACAGCAAATTTCTCAAGGTCACGTACTCGCAAGAAGTTGTTTCAGCGCTTCTGACGGTTCGCCTCGCGCGGAGCCACCGTCTTGTTCAGTAAATACACCGACCAAAGACACTTGCCCAAGTGCCAGTCTCGCGCTGTTCAACATAGGTCCGCCAGACAGGCCTCGTGGGATTGGCGCAGTTTGAAGCATTTCACTGTTGATAGATTTTACCTTGCTTCGTCGATATTGTAGACTAATCAAACCATCGGCTATTTCTTCGGACGTCCCGGTAAATATGTAGGGCTTAGGTTGCAGAGTTGCGCCTGGGCGTTTGAAGTCTCTGGCTAGCCAACCACCAATGGTGATTGGCGAGGAAGGCGTGGTGCTAATATTGCATATCTCCAGGCAAGGGCGACCAGCTAACTGATCTGCATAGAAACATGCAATATCGCGATCTTTCGCAAAGTAAACTTCACTATTGACGTCGCCGACATAGACCCAATTTACGTCAGCATAAAACGCCTTTTCACCAGCTTCATCCTTTCCGTCATGTCCAAACAAAGTGTGTTTCGCCGTGACCAACATCGGACGTGAATTATGGCTTAGGATGAACCCGCTACCTACTTGGTCAGGGAGAGTGGGATCCTTCGCGTTCGACGCATAAATCGGCACGAGTGTCGGCTGCACAATCCTCGCAAAATTTTCTCCAATACGTTCTATGCATTTCTCAATCATCCTGTAGCCGTCTAACCTGTGTTCAGTAGATGTTATCAAGTCAAGAATCTCAGCCAGCAAAAGACCGGCCCTCACCTGCCGTTCAGTCCCTGGCCGATCGCGGCGGTGCGGCTTCACAAGACCGGTCATTCGTTGATCGCGCAGCATCTGCGGGGGATCAAGGTCGGCAGTGCGCAGGTTAGCAATATTTGTAAATGTTTTGGCATCAATCTTCGGGGTGACAGCACATTGGTGCAAGGTTACTGGAAAAATCCGAGGTTTTCTGAAAGGTTAGCCAGAATGCGTCACTGTTCGAGAGACGTTCAGGAATTTCGCTTCCTCTGCATAAATGCAAGTCAACATTTGGCTGCCAGATTTTTGTCTAAAAACGGGTTCGAAGAAGGTTGTTCAATTGCATGATATTCAAAAGAGGGCAGGATGAAATCTTGAGATTACCAGGAGTAATTGCCCTCTTAGTTTCAACGCGTAGCACGATACAGACGCGCACCAGATCAAGTAGGAACATGTGCTTGGGGAGAACTTCGACTAATGGGAACTGAAATTCAACTTACAATAGCTGGTGTTTCCTTATCCTACGCCAAGAATCACATAGGTTTAGACTTCGGCTATCTGTTTCAGGATGGTGACGCAACGTGCCGAAAGTTGGATGGGATCAACTACGAGTACCACGAAGATCACCCTGAAGAGGCCGCAGACCTCGATGAGTTTGAGGAAGTGTTTGCCCGGCCTCTATCGCGGGTATTGCCGCGCCTGCATCTTTTGGGATCTACGATCGAGACAGCACGCGCAGAGTACGAAGCGGTGATAGCCGAAGCGCAGGAAATCGCCTCTTACAGTAACCCACCGGAGGAGCCGAACCTTCTGACCTTTGACGAATACTGTTCTCTGGCCTGTCGCTACCCTTTATCGACCCTCAAAGATGAGGCCGAATTTGACGACGATGAAAGGGCCAAAGGAAAGCTGGCATCCGACGACGATTTCCAACGTCTACCCTGGACGGAAAGCTCCGACATGTTTTGGTCCGAGACAAGCTATTTCGGCGCGAAAGTGGCTATTCTCAGTGCATCATCGATGCTGCAGATTTTTGCGCTCAATCCCGCCAATCTTTGTGTCGATGTCGTTTGGGAGTTTGGTCCGCTGGTCCATGCAGGTTGGGAGCCGCGCGACCTTTTTCAACCGGGCGCGAGGCGGAAGCAGAAAGTTCTAATCGCTACAGAGGGGGCATCGGATGCTCGGATCCTAAAACGTGCCCTCGAAATCTTGCGCGCTGATGTCGCTGACTTTTTCAATTTCGTAGACGTCGACGAGCGACACCATTTTTGGGGAACAGGCAACCTCGTCAAATTTGCAGAAGGGCTTCTCCGTATCGACATACACAACAAAGTGCTCTTCGTTTTCGACAATGATGCGGAGGGTGTGGATGCCTATCGGAAGCTCGATGCTCTCAACCTACCACCTAATATGCGATCAATGTTACTGCCCAACCTCGATGAATTCCGGCAGTTTCCAGCGCTTGGCCCAGAGGGCGTCAGTGTTACTGACATCAACGGACGCGCGGCGGCGATCGAGTGCTATCTCGATCTGAATTTACCAAAGCGGCCGCCTGCGCAAGTTCGCTGGAGCAACTATAAAAAGGATATTGATGCTTGGCACGGAGCATTAGAATTCAAAGAAACGTACCAAAAGCACTTTGACAAGCAGCCACCCGAGGCACTTAAAGAGGGGTCGTACGAAACGTTGAAATTACTAAAGTTACTGGACTCCTTGGTCGCGGAGGCCGCCTTGGTGATGCCATCCGGCTAACCTCTTGCATGTATCCAAAGTCATCCAAGCACCTTGAAGGTCGGCTCTTGAAAGGTGTTCGCAGTAGAAACGGAGCCTTCGCTGCGCCCAATTCGAATGTCGCGATGATCAGCTGCTCAACGGCGGCTGTGCGCAGGTTATCGAACGTTCGGCTTAGATTTCGTGTGACCGCCAAGTGTAGGTATCAGAAATTCCTACACTTGCTCCTCCCAAAATCTAATATTGTTCGGATCACACTTCATTCCCTGCGAACGAAGACCCTTGGCGGCTTCTGGAAATTCGACAAAAATGTCTTGGACAGTTTCGACGTGCTTTCTAAGTTCCATCACGTCTGGGTGCCCATAGTTCCATTTTTTCCCCTCATCATCATACACATCGAGTTCAACTGCTCTTTGTGCCTCTTCGGAATAGTATTTAAAATCAGGCCTTACCTCCTTACCAAGACAGTCGAGGATCAATAGTCTGACGATTTCTCTACCACCGAGCTCAGCATGCAAATCTCTTATTGCCGAGAGCTCATCTTCAAGTCGCTCTTCCCAACCTGAATCGTCAAAATCTGCATCAATTTTTCTTACGGCAGTAGCGTCTTTAACCTTCCGCAATGCGGCGATCTGTTCCTCCGCCTTCGAAAGCAATTCCTCGGCGGTATCTCTCGCCTCCACTGCATCATTTCTTTCTTGTATGGCGGTGGAGTACACTTCGGAAGACACCCTACTTGCAAGCGGGATATCGCTCTTCAAAGTGCTCCATTTTCTCTGAAACTCTCGCATTGCCCTCGAACGGACAGCAGAAGTGGGTAGAGGGATTCCAGTAGCTGCCGAAAGGTCCTCGAACCCCTGTGCAAGTGCGTCCTCATTGTCGATTTTCACCCCCACGATTCCGAGAAGAGTCGCTTGCATTTCGCGGAACGAGTTAGGGGGGACGATTATCGGAAGTCTGTGTGTTCCGAGCACCCATGCTGCGCCGAGCTCTGCCATGCAAAATGGGCTATCTAAATATGATGGCGAAATGAGGGCGACTACCCCTTTAGCGCCGGCGGCCTTGGTACGGATTTCATCAACAAAGTTGCCCCCCTTGGTTACGCCCTGCCCTTCGAGACTGGAACAAAAAATGTCTGCGGATGTTACGCCAAGTGACTTGGCAAGCACGGTTTCGAAGGCCTCAACGAGAGATTCATCAGCTGCCGCATGACTAAGGAAGATCTTGGGTTTTTTGGACATTACCAATTTTAGAATCGCCTTCTAAATGAATGAGAGACTGGGTTGCCGCGTGTCAGGTTTCTTCAGCTACTATCAAACGTCAAATTTATTGTAGCTGATGTCAACGCTCGGAGCCCGAAAGGCAGTAGGGACGTTTCCAGGTTGCATTTGGTAGGAGACGGATCATAGCGGCGCAGTTCGGGGTAGCCCGACATCGCCGCCAGTTTAAAAGTACCGTATGGCCAAAATGCGTAATAAGAGGCGGCGGTCTGCAGGGCTCGGTAGATTTGCATTTCTGCGCTGACTGGTTCTCGGTACGGAGTGCCGCGAAAGCTCGGAGGCCGCCCTCCCTGTAGCAACTGTGATTCGGCAGCGTGATTTTGGCAGAGTGTCCGCTTCCATGATCCGGCAAGGGCTAATTCGCATGCGCAGAGAAGGTTCGGAATCCGCCCTTCTGGTCAAAAGGTGGCGCCCCTTGCTGCGCGGCATATGAATGGCCGCTATCCCAAACTCGCCGCGCACGCCAAGCCGCACTGCCGCAAGTCTGCTCCCCGCCCTTCCGGTAAAAACGCACGCCCGCCTCAAAGCTGCGCTTTGCCACGAAACTTGCAACTTCTTCAGAGCGGCGACACCCACACGGGCCTGCGAATCGGTATGAGCAGCTTGGCCTGAACGATGCCCTAGATGCCCAGAGAATGCCTCCTCACGCCTCCATGCGTCCCTCCAATCGCGAGGCGCGCGACGTTTTCCGGCACGACAAATGCGAAAATCCGATTTCTCGATATGCGGAACAATCTTGAGAACGACGAAAGCCCAAGAAATATCCCGATGCGCAATCTATAAGTAGATGCTGTCGGTAGGGCCTGCCCCATATCTAGAGGGAACCCTTGGCGTCCCCCGGCTACCAGCCTTTGGGAATAGGCAATGAAAATCACTTTTTCGCATTTATATCATTAGCTTAACCATTCTTCCCATACTCGATCATTTGTGGCAGATGCCGTCATTGAAGGGCCTACCGTGTAGTTCACGCCGATACGGTTCCAATGTTTTCGTTTGCCGAGTGCCTGACTATGACCGTGATCCCTCTCCCAGCATAACGCCGCGCCCGCGTGGCCGCGCACCCCTCTAAGACGCCCAATCGGGGCATGCGGCGAAAGTGACATGCCCATTTGCAACCCAAAGCCCCCCGCATGATCACGATCATTGCGGCTGGCGGAGCTATGACGAAAGACCCCATCCATGCCTAAAATCCGCTTCATCCTGAGCGAGCTACCCAATCCAGAGCTAGAAGAGCCCGCAATCTTTCGTCGACTGAAAGCATTCTACATCCGACTTCAAGACAAGCGGCAAAATAGAGAAAACATCTCCGACAAGGAGGGCACCGGCCGCAATGATCTCTGGCATCACGGGCGTGACGAAATCCCAAAGGGTCTCGAGATCCGGATCCGCAGGTGGGCGCGGAAGATCCATCAGAACCATTTGAAGGAGGTGGAGCCAACCCGTCTGTCGCGAGAAGACCGCGAGATGCTGGAAAGCTGTCGCGACGGTGCTGACATCTTCGACTTGCGCTCGGCGCATCATATCGACGAGATCGCGGCCGCACTTCATGAAGAGTTTCCCTGGATGGCCGAAGCGACATCCCATGTCTGGCGCAGCCTCCAGCATAATCGTGCTAGCGGCAGGCCCGGCGCACGATTTGCGCCTGTTCTTCTCGATGGCCCGCCAGGCATTGGCAAAAGCGCATGGGCACGTCGCCTTGCGCAGCTGCTGGAAACGCCGGACATGACCCTCGACGCCACAGGCGAGAATGCCAGTTTCGGACTGATAGGAAGCCAACGCGGGTGGTCAAATGCCGGCCCCGGCCGTCTCGTGGGCCTGATGCTGATGCGACAGGTTGCAAATCCGCTCGTCATCATTGACGAAATAGAAAAATCTGGCGAACCTACATCCAACAAAGGTCGCGCCTTCAGCCTTCCGAACGCTCTTCTTCCACTGCTTGAAGACGTGAGCTCATGCCGGTGGAACTGCCCTTATTTCCAGAACCAGTTCGATATGTCTTTCGTCAATTGGGTCTTCACGTCTAACAGCTTGCGCGGTCTTCCGGAACCGCTTCTGACGCGCATCCGCGTTGTCAGCGTGCCCTCTCCCACGCAAGGGCAGATCAATGACCTTGTCCTTCGTGAGGCCGAGAAGCGGCAGCTCTCTCCCCCTATCACAGCGTCCATCACAACCGCGCTAGCGGCGGCATTCGGGGCGGGCCAGCAGATCAATATCCGGACAGTAAAACGGATGCTCGATCTAGGTATGGATCAAAAAAACAGACCAATACTGCACTGAAAAGCGAAGCGCCCCACGCCCATTAATCATGTGGATTCAATTAGTTGATTCAGTAATCCACATAATAACCAATGGAAACGGTTTTTTCCGTTTGGGATTTTCACCGACATCTCGGAACATAAGCGCATGACCCACCGGAGCAGTTTCGAGTGGGCCAGTTCAGAATTTCGCCCAGAACGGGCCAAGACACAGAGGTCCTGTCGATCAGCACAGTTGCCACGCTAGCGATAGTGTTCAGGCGTGGCAAGAACGACGTGACCTCATCAAGAGAAACAGAGTTAGACCCGAAACACTGCTGTTTTCGGGAACGGAGACGTCATGTCTGACGATCAGATTATCGATCACGACAGCTGGAATTATGCACCAGTCAAGCTGCCCAGGCAGTCGAAAATCACACTCGGGCCGATCTACGGCGTCCTGCCTTGCACCGGCGTTCGCAATCCCGGCTGCCCGACCAAGCATCTGTCGCCGATTGGCCCGCCCGTGGCGGCGGATCCGGAGGACCCTTTCCGGGTCCGTCGGTCTCATCTGCAGAAGATGGAACTCGGAAAGTCACGCGGCAGCTCCCGGCTCTCCTTCGTGACGCGCCTGCACCGCAGGGCCGTGATGCAGGAGTTCTGGTGCGCCTCGATGGAAGAGGCCCAGGTGAAGAAGAACCTCGCGGCCCATCCCGGCGTGCTGAACTTCAAGGAGCAGTTCACGCGTGTCGACTTCGTGGATCTGCACGGGGACGAGAGCTACACCAAGATTGACACACACGTTCTGCTGACCTCCGGTGAAGAGGTCCTGGTCTCGGTCAAGTACGACGAGAAGGCCCGGCGCCCTTCCTATCTGGCCGAGGTCGCGAACATCGCGGCTCAGTGCTCGCGGGATGTCGCCGATCGGTTCGTGGTGCTGTCGCGCTATTCATTCCAACCGGCATGGCGGGATTGCGCGGAGAAAATCCATTATGCGCGGCGGGGCTGGGACCCCGAAGCTGACCGGATCGTCCTGGAAGCGGCGCTCGACCTGTCGCCCCGGTTCACGCTGGATAGGTTGATCGAGACCTCCCGGCTCGACAATCGGGCGTGGCGTGCAGCCGTCCGGCTCATCGGGGATGGCGACATTCGCAAACACCCGCTCGACCGGTTCGAGAGCGGCCTTGTCTGCGAGGTGGCCGCATGACCTATTTCGCGAGCCTCAAGACAACGGATCGGGTCACTTTCGAAGGGGCCGAGGTCAGCAAGATCACCCCGGCCAAGGATCGCGGCTGCGAGATCGTCACGCATTATCTGCTGTCGGTCAAGAACCCCGACCATGGCGTGGATATCCGCAGGTTCCGGGCGGATGAGATTCCCCATCTGCTCAACAACGAACTGCTGATCATCGAGCGCGGCTACTACAGCCCGGCACAGCAGATGGATCGCGCCATGTTCGGCGTGGACGAGATGTTTGGTGCCACGAAGAAACGGCGTTCCCGCGTTGATTTGATCATGTTCCTGTGTCGGCGGATGGCGCACTACCGCGCGCTCGGCATGATCCTGACGCGCGACGGGGTTCAAGCCAGACGTGCGGAGTTGGATAAGGAATACAAAGTCTATCAGGCGCGCCGGGATTATACGACAGAAACTGCGAATGCGACGCAGCGCCTGAAGCCGCTTCCCAGCAATGATGTTCTGCTTGAATACTATCGCAAATTCCGAAAAGGAGGTCAGAAGGCGGGGGTGTTTTGTCCCCCGCGCGCTCGATCGGTGGATTTGGATGAGCAGGCTGTTGAAGATCAGAACTTCATCCTGCGGTGCCTGCAACAGTATCTGAATCCGGCCTTCTCCAAATCCGAAGTGGCAGCTGACACCGTCTCGGAAGTCGAGAAGGAAAACGGGCGCCGCCGCGCCGCAGGCTTCCCGCCGCTGATCGACGTAAAGTCGGCTAGGACCTACGAGCGGTGGATCGACAAATACCTGGACCCGTTCACGGTCGCCGTCAAACGCGAGGGGCTGGCGAAGGCAAAGGCGAAACTCCGCAGCGTCGAGCAGGGCCTAAAAGCCAGCTTCCCGGGGGAGTTGGTCATCTTCGACGCGTGGCAGATTCATGCCCTATCGCTGAACGTGTCGCGAGCGGCTTGGAACCGAATGACGCCCGAGCAGCGTGCCAACGTGAAGCGTGTTCGCCGCTGGATCGTCGTTGCGATCGATGTTGCCACGCGCATGATCATAGGTTTTGCGTTTTGTAGGGCGCCGAACCAAGAAGCTTCGCTGGCGTGTCTTCGCATGTGCTTTGCGGACAAGACGCCGCTCTTCAGGGAGGCGGGGCTCAGCAAGTCTTCCTGGGACAACAGGGCCCCCATCCACATGGTTTCGACCGACTCGGGAAGCGAGTTCGGGAAAAGCCCTTTCGGTGGGTCAAGGTTCGTCGAGGCGGTTCGGATCCTGTCCGGCTCTCTTCTGAATGCCGTGACCGGCGTGGCCGAGCTTCGTGCGCATATCGAGCGCCTGTTTCGCACCTTCGAATTGAAATGGGCGCGGCATTTGCCGGGCTGGACAGCTGGTGCGCACCATTTGAGAAATGATCGGAATCCTGGGCGCGAGGCTTGCCTCACTGATGATGATCTGCACCGCCTCTTCGTCACATTCGTCGCGGACTACAACGCATCGCCCCACCGCGGCCTCGGAGGAGCCACCCCGTTCGGGACATGGGCGAAGCTGTCAAAACACGAACAGTTCGATCCCTCAGCTCTGCCCGGGCCCCAAGCGCTGCGCGAAGCGTGCGGCAGTTTTCATACTGCTGGCGTTTCGCAAGCCGGTATCCAGTTCGAAGGGCTGACCTATTCGAACGAATTCATCCGCAACCAGCGCAGGGCGCCGGGCGTCGACAGGATCGCCCTGCCGGGTGAAAAGCTGGAGATCGTCGTCGACCCCGTGAACCTCGGGGCAATCTCGGTCGTTGCCAAGGACGAGCTGATCTCCGTTCCCTGCCTCAACGAGACCATGCGTGGCAAGTCCCTCGCCTGGTGGAGGGCAGAAAAGGCCCGGCGCAAGGCTGAAGCTGCGCTTGACGTCGTAGATCACGCCGAAGCTCGGTCGGAAGCCCGGGAGAGATGGCGCGGGGAGGCAAAAGCCATTGCGGATTCGGCTGGTGTCACCATGGACAGTCACAGCGACGAAGAAGTGGCGCGTCTTCGGAAGGAGCTGGAGTTCGGCAAGGGCGCGCATGAAAAGCCCTTTGTCGGCCGCGACGAGTATGTCGATCCACTGCAGACCGGCTACGAGATAGGTTCCGGCGAAAGGCCCGGCTTGTCCGTGCCCTCGCCCCCAGCCGGGGCCGATTCCACCGAACACTCCGGTGGAGCCAATTCCCTCAATCGCTTCCGCTCCAACGGCGCGCGCCGCCACTCGAAATTCTGACCCGGAGACATTCCATGACCACCAACGAAGCTCTGAACGTGATAGAAAGAATCCGCGCAAATGTGGTCGCGACCACTACCTTGGATACCTTTTTCTGTGAAACCGCGACCTACCGCATGATCCGCGAGCGGGTGTTCCGCGTCCTCGAGGCACGGGAAAACCGGCTGGCGCGCGGGCTCTACGAACAGAAGGGGGCGGCCTTGATAGGCCCTGCTGGCAGCGGGAAGTCGACGATAATAGGGCGGGTGATCCGTGAATATGAGGAGGCGGCGGTTGCCACTGGCGGTCGGGAGTTCGGCCACAGGATCGTCAGTGTCATCGTGCCGGGAAAGGCAAGCGTGAAGGACACATGCTGCGCCATTCTTAAGAAAATTGGTTACCCGACCAAGGGCAGCCGGACCGAGGACTACCTTATCGACTGCCTGCGGACACAGCTTCAGCATCATCGTATCGCGGCTATTCACCTCGATGAGGTCCAGGACGCAGGGCGTTATGCGACCGAAGAGGCGATGTCTGCCTTCGCGAAGCGGTTCCGCAACCTGATGCAGGTCGGACCCTGGCCGGTCTCGTTGATCATGACGGCGACCTTGGAGGCGAAGAAACTTATCAATCACGATTCGACACTGTCGCGGCGACTGCGCCCCGTTGAGATCCTGGCGATGACGCCCGCAACCGATGGCCCCGCTCTTCGAGGTGCCATGACAGAGCTCCTGAGGCGATCCGGCCTGACCGACGATGGCATGTTAAATCACGCTGAGTTCACGCCGCTCATAATGCACGCCGCAGCGTATCGGTTCGGTCTGGCCGTCGAGATCACGATCGAAGCGCTGTCGGAAGCAATAGACATGGGACATACTCAGGTCAAACTCGATCATTTCGCCGAGGCCTATTATGTTCGCACCAACTGCGACGACGAACTCAACCCGTTCCTGTCCGAGCATTGGCGCGGGATCGACACCTCCCGCGCCATGGATCGCTTTTACCAGGACACGAATGAGGCGAAGAAGCCGCGCAAACGGAAGTAGCAAGAAATCCTCTCCCCGTTAACCCACGTTAGGGTCGCCCGTTGGGCGGCCCTTTTCTTTGTCTGCGCGCCGTGGGGCATCAGGACGGGTCGGGAAAACGATGTCGAAAGACGGTTTTTTGATGTCGGCAGGACGACATTCTAGGTGTCGAGTTAAAGTTTAAGATATTGATTATAAATAATATTACCACACGGCAGAACGGCCTTTGGATGTCGTGCAATACCAATGCACCATAAGCTTGCACGAAATGGCGTTTTTCCATGCCCCCCCTGTCAAGAACTATTTTCAGGGCATCGTGCTTAGCGTTTGGCCAGATAATCCGTGATGGCAGGCATGCTCTCGTTCCGCAGATAGATCGGCCCTGCATCCAGCCCATCCGGCCGGAATAGCCTCACGCTCGCCGCCGAAAACACCGCGAAGATGGTATTGCGATGCAGTCCCGTCTCTTCTGTGATCATCGTCGGCGTTACGAATCGCTGTCGGAAAGCCGTGATCTCCGTATCCGACATCATCCACTGCAAGCGCGCGGTTTTAACGCTTTTGACCTGAGTGGCTGGGACATGGCCCGCTTCGATCAGCGCGGTAAAGGCCGCATAGTCCCTCAGCCCGATCAAGCGGGCGAAAGCTGCGGCGGCCATTTGCTGCTCTTGCAGCATTTCCAGAGCGGCGAGCTCGACGACGATCCCGTGATAGCCAAAGACCTCTGGCAGCTTCTTGGGCTGGAGCCGTCCCTCGCGGATCGCTTCTACGATCCGGGCAACTGGCAGCCCCACCTGTTTGCTCGCAAGGTGGATGGTTTCCCAGCCAGATGCGCCAGCAGGCAGCGGCGTCGCCGGATGTTCCAGATCTTGCAGCAGCGCCAAGCCATCAGGAAGGTGCCAGGGGTTCTTGACCGTCTCGAGCTTCGATCTCGGCGCCAACACGCCTTCTGCCACCAAGGCCCTGAATTCCGTCAAAGTTGCCCCTATGCCGTCGCGCATGGCCTTCGGCCCGACCCGGGTCGCGATCTCGCCCAGCAGGTCCGAATGGATCCGCGCATCGAAGATTTTGCGTGATGGCAGGCGTTGGTCGCCTTCCGCGAAAACGCCGGCTTCGGTCAACAGCGCGTCCAGAAGTCCAGGAACGATCTTCGTCTCCTGCGAAGCACTCAAAAGCGAATGCACCAGTCGCTCCTCAAGCGGCTGGCCGAGCAAGGGCTCACCTGCGGCGAGCGGCCAGATCCGGATGACATGCGCGCGCAAAAGCGCACGAAATGCGTCAAAGTCCGGATCGTCGCGATAGATATATTCGAGCTTGTCGAACAGGGCGCCAAAGGCGCGGCGGCTTACATCCGGATTTCCATCGTCAGCGGTGCTCAGGATGGTGAAGGCGTCCTCGATCGCAATCGGGCCAGCCGAAGCGTATCGGAAGCCGAGCGCCTTGGCGGACCAGTCATCCTCAGCCAGACCTTGGGCGCACTGGAGCTCTGCCCCTAGCAATCCGCAAAATGTCATCGCGGCAAAGAGCGACTGCCCCGCCAGCCATGTCTGATCCCCGCGCCCCGACAGGCGGTCATCAAGCCAGCGATCATAGGGGGGCGGCTCGATCAGCGGCTGATCCAGCCGGCCGTCGCGCAGATCCGGCCAGATCGCGGTCAGCCGCGCGCCGATATCTTCCCGCACAATCGGCGTGGTCTCCTGCCAGAGCGGCACCAGCATGTGGTTATGCTCCACGCAAACATTGACACCGCGACACAGCCAGCTGCCTTGCATGACCATCTTGCGCAAAGGCGGTCGCTCATCCTTGCTGTCCCCGCGAAGACAGATCGGGCAACCACGGATGATCGGGTTGCGCAAAGCCCGCGACACCATCACCTCGCCCCGATAGCGCATGCGGACATCCCCCATTCGCTCTCCTGTCCAGGACAGAAGCTCCGCAAGCTGGGCATCGGTCAGACCGGCTCAGGCGGCGAACGTGGCGATCGCCTCCGGGTCGTGATCCACGATCCGCTTGAAATTGATCCCGATATCCATCGCGAACCCGAAGGCTTCGGTGCCTTGTAACGCAGCCATACGGCAGAAAAAGGAGAGCAAAGTCTCGCGCTCATCAGGCACGACGGTAAGGGAGAGTTTCTTGAGCAAGGGCATGTTCTAATCGAGAAAATGACTGCTTTTGCATACCTCGGGATTTCAGCTGTCCCCAGTCATAATCACACACCTTATCTTGGAAGTATTATCAAAAATAGGTCAAATCATGCTGCACGGAAAGAAGGGCGGATATCGTTAAAAAACTCCAATGCAGCACATTTCCTTTACTATATACTGATCTTCAGGCATGCCATGTAGCACATTTAGTATGTAATTTCGGCGCCGCCTGACTTTTTCAACAATATGGGCGGTTTGCCGACTGTGAGGTCGCGGCATCGCCGCCGCAGCAACCGGCGAATAGCCGCCGTTCACCGGCCTAGGTGTCATTCCGCCCCCAGCCGGAATCGACACCTATCTTTCCATTTGTGTCGGGGGCGAGCGATACTCCGGCGACGCAGCATTTAGATGTTGGGCGATTTGAGGAGATTTCCCGATGTTGTGCCCAGTGACGCGCAAAGGTTTTTGAGACGCGATGAGAAAACTTTCCGAGAAATACATCTATCTGCAAGTTGCCCGGGCGATCGAGGACAAGATTGCCCGAAAGGTTCTGTGCCCAGGGGACAAGATCCCGTCCGTTCGGGTGTTGATGCGCGATGCCGGGGTCAGCCGGAAGACTGTCGAGAAGGCTATCGACGAGCTGCGGCGCCGGGCGGTTATCTACACGCGCGATCGCATCGGTCACTTCGTGGCCGACACCGGGTCGATGCGCAGCAACTGGCTGGATGGCTTCGACGCCGGGCAAACGGACGAGGCGATGGTCGCCCGGCTGATCCTGGGCGGGGAGGAACGCGAGCGGTCCTTTTCGTCGGCGGTTCTCGAGACGGATCTGATCCCGGCGGCGCGGATCGCGACCTTGGCCAAGCAGGCGATCGGACAATCTTGGGACGATTTCGTGACACTGGAATTGCCGCCGGGCAGCGTCCGATTGAGGCGCCTGATCGCGCAGGCTCTGATGCGCCGCGGCGTTCAGTGCTCGGCGGATGATGTTCTCATCACCGAAGGGGACAACACATTCCTGCGCCTGCTGCTACAATTTCTGTCGAAGAGGTTCGGCGCAATCGCGCATGACCGGATCTGCTATTTCGGCTGTCTGAGGGCCGTCGAGGGGCTGCAGCTTTCGGTGCATAAGCTGGAATCCGATAGTGTGCGTGGCTTCGATACCGAGCGCGCGATCGAGCTTATCGAAGCGGACAAGATTGGGATCCTGTTCGTCAATCCGACCCTGAGCAATCCGTTGGGTTACACCTTGCCCATCGAGGACCGGCGCCGGCTGGTGATGGCTGCGCAGGCGCATGAATGCGTCATTATCGAGGATGATGTGTTCGACGGACTTCTCGAGGGCAAGGACAGTCCGCCGCCCTTGAAAGCCTTCGATGAGACCGGATGTGTCCTCTATCTTGGATCGCTCTCCAAGATTTTGGCACCCGGATTGCGGGTCGGGTGGTGTCTTCCGGGGCGCTTTCATGCAGATCTGACAGGCAAGCTGCTGTCCGAGAACCGCTGCACCTCGACCCCTGGACAGAGGATTGCGGAGCGGCTGATCGGCTCGCAGATGCTCGAGGACCACTTGAAGGGCGTGCGCCAGATCTTCGCCCGCCAAAGGCAGGAGATCCTTGGCCTCATTCAGACCCATTTCCCCGCTGGAACGCAGATTTCCCGCCCGCTGGCCGGAGGGGTCTATTGGATCACGCTGCCCGATCGCACCGATGCCGAGGCCTTTTTCTCGACGTTGGAAGCGCGCGGGATCGAGGTTTCGCGCGGCACGATCTTCGGGGCGCCGCGGACCCCGGCAAGCTTTCGGCTCTGCGTGACGCGGAGGCTCTGTGTCTCGTCGCGCGCGGTGTTGATCGAGATCGGCGAGATCGCCGCGAACTGCTGAAATCCCCGGGTCTGTGTCTCTCCGAAATCGGCCTCTGTGCCCCTTTTGGTTGAGTTGGCGCACGCATAGGCTGCGCAAAATTTCAATCCTACGAGGTGGCTATGCTAGCGGCTGCAACGCGCTCGCTTTCACAAGATCGGCAAATCGGCGATACGGGGTTCCTGTGGAACCTGATCAGCCCGACGCAATTCGCCGAGATCGATTTCGGGCCGGATCTGAATGTCGTGGTGAAGTTCGAGGGCTCGAACCCGGGCGGGTCGATCAAGTTGAAGACGGCGCTTGCGCTGGTGGCCAATTGCGAAGCGGCCGGTCGGTTGCGCCCCGGCGGTCATGTGATCGAATCCTCTTCGGGCAATCTGGGTATTGCCTTGGCCATGGTCTGTGCCAACCGCGGGTACAAATTCACCTGCGTGGTCGACCCAAATGCCGCGAAAGACAGCCTCGAGTTGATCCGGGCGCTCGGCGGCAATCTTGTCGTCGTCTCCGAAAGGGACGCGAATGGCGGCTATCTAGGAAGCCGGATCGCCTATATCGAGACCGCGCTGGCGCGCGATCCCGCGCTCGTCTGGACCAACCAATACGCCAACCCCGCCAATCCCGAGATTCACGCGCGCACCACCGCGAACGAGATCCTGATGACCTACCCGGAGGTCGATTACCTCGTCGTCGGGGCGGGCACGACCGGCACCTTGATGGGATGCCTGTCGCGGTTCCACGAGGTTGGCCATCCGGCCAAGATCATCGCGGTCGATGTCCAAGGATCGGTGACTTTCGGAGGACCGTCCGGGACACGTCGCATACCGGGGCTGGGCACAAGCCAGCGCCCGCCGATCAGCGAGGCGCACAGGCCCGATGAGGTCATCATGGTCGATGAGGCGCAGACGATCATCGAGTGCCGGCGTTTCGCGCGGACCTATGGTGTGCTTCTGGGCGGCTCGTCGGGATCCGTTCTGGCCGGTATTCGCACCCTGCAAAATCGCATTCCAGCCGGCGCACTCGTGGTCACGATCAGCCCTGATCGCGGCGATAAGTATGTCGACACGATCTACAGCGATGCCTGGGTTGAACAGCATTACCCTGGGCTCCTCACACGGAACTGATCGCTCAGCTGCGGTCGCCGCCCGAACGGGCGCCTGCCCGGTCGGTTGCACCGGGGTCGATGGACTTTCTCTCTACAGGATCAAACATGATTGTCGAAGAACTGCGCCGTGCCGAACCAAAGGATGGCACTTCCTGGCGCGAGGCCGATGGCCTGAACTATGTCCGGGCGGAGGACATCGCTTCCATTCTGGCCAGTTCGCGCGGCCAGATCATTGATGTGGTGGCCGAAACCTATGACGCCTTCTATCATCAGGAGGCGATCAATCCCGACACTTATTCGTTGCGCTTCCCGCAGAAGGCCAATAGCCGCATCAATGCCTTGCCCTCCTATATCGGGCGCGACATCGATCTTGCGGGGCTGAAATGGGTGGCGTCCTTCCCTGACAATGTGGCGCGCAACCGGCAACGGGCCTCGGCGCTGATCGTGGTGAACTCCTTCGAGACCGGCTATCCGCTCGCGGTTCTCGACGGGACGGCGATCAGTTCCGCGCGAACTGTGGCAAGCGCGGCGCTCGCGGCGAGGCGTCTCGTTCCGTCGCGTGAAACTGACGAGCTCACCTTCTATGGGGCGGGGGTCATCAATCGCGATCTGCTGGCCTATTTGCAGGCCGATGGCTGGCGGTTCGATCATGTCACGATCTGCGATCCTGTTTCCGCCAGCGCCGAGGCCTTCAGTCAACATTGCACGCTTCGGGGGATGTCGGCGCAGATCGGAGAGGCGCCACGGCGCTGCGATAGCGGGCTGATGGCCTTTGCGACCTCGGCGCTCGAACCGTGGTATGATCACCCGTTTCACGCCGATCAGACTGTTCTGCACATGTCGCTGCGAGACGTCGTGCCCGAGCGACTGAAGGCGCCGGTCTTCAATGTGGTTGATGACGTGAACCATGCGTTGAAGGCCAATACTTCGTTGCACCTGTTGCAGCAGATGCAGGGCCATGTCGAAAACGTCGCGAATTTCGCGGCAATCGCCCCGGGGGCGAGGCGGCCGGAAGGGCCGGTTGTCGTTTCGGCCTTCGGCATGGGGATCCTCGATCTCGCCGTTGCGCATTTCGTGCTCAACGCCGCGCAGGACCGCGGGACGCTCTGCCGCATCGATGGGCTTCTGCCGGAGTTCTCCAGATGGTGAGCAACTCCTCTACACCAGTGAATTGTGGCTATCTGGTCATCGGCGGGGGGATCGCGGGCGTCTCTGTTGCGGCGGAACTGGCCGCGGCCGGCGAAAGCACGATTCTTCTCGAGCAGGAAGACCAGCTCGCCTATCATACGACCGGACGATCCGCCGCGATCTTTCTCGAGACCTACGGCAGCCGCATCTTTCGGCTCTTCACTCACTACAGTCGGGAATTCTACCTCAATTCCCTGGGCGACGATCCGCCGCTGATTACGCCGCGAGGTGCGATTTTCGTGGCGCGCGAGAGCGGTCTGACCAAGTTGCGCAGCCTCTATGACGAGGTAGCTCAGCTGACCGACAGCGTGCGCTGGCTTTCTGCAGAGGACCTGCAGCAGGAATTCCCCGCACTCAGGGAAGATTGGGTGGCGGGCGCGCTGGAGCCTGACGCCAAGGATATCGATGTCCACGCCCTGCATCAGTCCTATGTGCGCCGTTTCCGGCGCAGCGGTGGGCATATCCTGTGCGACAGCCCGGTGTCGGCGCTGCGGCGCGAGGGGGATGCCTGGGTCGTGCAGACACCGCAGCGCGTCTATCGCGCAAGGACGCTGGTCAATTGCGCCGGAGCCTGGGCGGATGAGGTTGCCGGTCTGGCCGGGTTATCCCCGCTGGGCATCAGGCCCCTCAAACGCACGGCCATTCTGGCCCGCGTCGATCTCGAGATGGCCGAATGGCCCTATATCGGCGACGTCGAGGAAAGCTTCTATTTCAAGCCCAGCAAGCAGGGGCTGCTCATCTCTCCCTGCGACGAAACCCCGGAACCGGCATCGGATGTAACGGCGGACGAGATGGATGTGGCCATCGCCGCGGACCGTTTCGAGACCGCGTTGCGCGGCAAGGTGGTCTCCGTGCAGGCCCGCTGGGCCGGGCTGCGCAGCTTTGCCCCCGACCGCAATCCCGTGATCGGTTTCGATCCGCGTTGCGAGGGGTTTTTCTGGCTCGCCGGACAGGGTGGCTACGGCATCCAGACAGCCCCGGCGATTGCCGAACTGGCGTCGGCGCTTCTGCGGCAGGCCCGATTGCCCGCATTCATGGACCGGAACGAGATCGACCTCGAAGAAATTTCCCCAACGCGCCTGTGCGGCGCAAATTCGACAAAGGAGTTGTGCGATGTATCATGAAGTGATCGAAAGCCCGGATGCCCCCCTTCCGCTTGGCACCTACACGCAGGCACGCAAGGCCGGGAACATGATCTTTTTGTCGGGGCAGGCACCGATCGACCCGGTGAAAGGGTCTCTGGCGGCCTGCACATCCGAAGTTCAGATCCGTCAGTGCCTCAAAAATCTGGCTGCTGTGGCCGGGCAGGCAGGCGGCAGCCTCGATGACGTGGTCAAGGTCACCGTCTACCTGACCGACTTTGACGACTTCCCGCTCGTGAACCTTTGCATGGCCGAGGTTTTCTCCGCGCCCTATCCGGCGCGCTCCGCCGTTGGTGCGGTGGCTCTTCCGGCCGGCGGCGCCGTCGCCATCGAAGCGATTATGGTGCTCGGCAAGTGATGAAGGTGTTCGCAGGTCCTGAAATGTCCGAACCCGGCAACAGATCATGACCGTTCATTTGACGAACCCGCAGTCACGGGCGCATGCGTTGCAATGCGTGCGCTGTGGCAGGCGTCATCCCTTCGCTCCGTTGCGCCATCTGTGTGACTGCGGGGCAGAAGGGGCGGTGCTGGACGTGGTCTATGACTGGCACGGCCTGCGGCGTGAGGATCTGGACCGCTGCGCGCGCCAGGACATGTGGCGGTATCGGGCGCTTCTGCCGATCGGGCCCGACGCGATCTTGCCCGAGATCAGCGTCGGGGCGACCCCGCTCAGTCCGAATGCGGGACTTGCACGGCAGATCGGTGTCGGAGCGGTTCTGATCAAGGATGAGGGGCGCCAGCCTTCGGGATCGCTCAAGGATCGTGCAAGCGCGATCGCGGTCACCCATGCGCGGGAGGCAGGGTATCGGACCATCGCCACTGCCAGTACGGGCAACGCGGCCGCGGCGTTGGCCTGTCTGGCCGCAAATGCCGGGTTGCACGCTGTCGTCTACGTGCCCGAAACGACCCCTGCGGAAAAGCTTCTCTCCATTCGGGCCTACGGGGCCGAGGTTGTCACGGTCGCGGGCAGCTATGACATGGCGTTCGCCGCCTGCCTGCACGCGGCACAGGAGCGCGGTTGGTATCTGCGCAGCACGGCGATCAATCCGCTGATGACAGAGGGCAAGAAGACCGCGGCCTACGAGATCTGCGAGCAATTGGCTTGGCGGGCCCCGGAGACGGTCTTCGTCGGTGTCGGAGACGGCTCGATCATCGGTGGGCTGCACAAGGGCTTCTCGGATCTGCTGGCGCTTGGCTGGATTGGCTCGATGCCCCGGATTTTCGGGGTTCAGGTCGCGGGAAGCAATTTTCTCTATCGCGCCTGGGGGCAGAAGATCCCGCTTGATCAGGTCGAACGACGAAGCGCTTCAAGCATTGCCGACAGCCTGCAGGCGGAACTGCCGCAAGACCGCTTCAAGGCTCTTGATGCGGTCACCAGAACCGCGGGTGCCTATGTCGAAGTATCCGACGATCAGGTGTTGGATGCCATGCGTCTCATGGCACGCTGCGGCTATCTGGTCGAACCCGCAGCCGCGGCGGCCTGCGCTGGCGCGATCCGTGCGCGCGAACAGGATCTGCTGGGGCCGCGGTCCGAGGCCGTAATCGTCAGTACCGGCAATGGTCTCAAGGACATCTCCAGCCTGCGCCGCATGATCGCCATGCCCTATGCCCCCAAATGAGTTCAAAAGGTCAACTTCCCGTGTTTCAGAAACTCCTTGAAGATACATCGCTCAGTGCGATCACCGCTGGCCTGGTGGCCGTGATCGTCTCCTATGCCGGGCCTCTGGTCATCGTGTTTCAGGCCGCCAAGACGGCCGGTCTGAGTGATATGCAGCTGGCCACATGGATCTGGGCGGTCTCGCTTGGCAGCGGCATTGCCGGTTTGATACTGAGCCTGCGCTACAGGCTTCCGATCATCACCGCCTTCTCGACACCGGGGGCGGCCCTTCTGATCGGTGCTCTGGGCATCTATTCCTATCAAGAGGCGATCTTTGCCTTTCTGGTCACCGGCGCGCTCATTCTTGCCTTGGGATTTTCGACGGGATTTCAGCGGTTGGTGTTGAAGATGCCCCCGCAGATCGCGGCGGCGATGCTGGCGGGGATCCTGTTGCAGTTCGGCTTGCAACTGATCGGGTCGATGCAGAAAACCCCGCATCTTGTCATTCCCATGGCGGTGGTCTTTCTGCTTGGCCGGCGGTTCTATCCGACCTATGCGGTGATCGGCGCCCTCCTGATCGGTCTCGCGATAAGTCTGATCGGGGGCGAGGTGGACACCCACACCATGCAGCTCGCGATCGTCCATCCGGTCATGACCTGGCCCACCGTGTCGCCCGGGGCGCTTGTCGGGATCGCAATCCCGCTCTTCGTCGTGGCCATGGCCTCCCAGAATATTCCGGGGCTGGCTGTGCTCGAGGCAGCGGGCTATTCGCGGCCGCCCGTCACGGGGATCCTGCAGACCACGGGCGCCGTCTCGGTGGGCCTTGCGCCGTTCGGCTCGCATGGGATCACGCTGGCGGCCTTGACCGCGGCCATCTGCACTGGCCCCGAAGCCCACAAGGACCCCTCCAAACGCTATGTCGCCGGTGTCTTTTGCGGCATCTTCTATATCATCTTCGGCCTTCTCGGCCCCTCGGTCGCCAGTCTGATCCAGTCTCTTCCAGTGGAGTTCATCTCTGCCACGGCCGGGCTTGCCTTGCTCTCGGCACTGACCAATGGACTGACAGGTGCGCTGAGCAATGCCGAGCATCGTGAGGCGGCGATGATCGCTTTCCTTGTGACGGCATCGGGGATCGTGGTCTGGGGGATCGGGTCGGGGTTCTGGGGTCTGATCGCCGGTCTGATCGCCCTCGTGATCACGAGAAGCCGTCTGTCAGAGGTCCTGCGCAAGGGCGGTCGCGGAGCGCGCCTGCCGTAAGATGTGCCATCTGCCACTGACTAGGCGGCTCGGCCGTAGGGGCTTGGTCGCCGGAATGGATGCGCCGATCGGGCACATGTTTGAACACACAGTCATCTGCAACAACAACGATAGGCCATCCTCGTCGCCAGCGTCTTCAGTTTCCCCGACCCCGTGTCTGACATGATCGAGGAAGAATACCGGCGCTGGCGCGAAGATGTCATCGCCTTCGCCAAGAAGGATGCGGCCAGCAATGGCACCAAAGTGCTGAGCATTGTCGAGCATCGGGACGAAGCGCATCCCCACATCCACATTCTGGCCGTCCCCATCTGCACGAATGACAATATGCGAATGAACGCGAAGCTGTGCCACGAAGGGCAAGCACCACAGCCACGGCCCTGAGTTCTGGGCGACACTGAGCGCCGCTGACCCTGACTGGGAGCGCAAGAAGCAACGGCTTGATGCCGATGTCGAGCGGTTGATGGCGGCATAACGGGCGCGCAGGTGGGGAGGTGATAGCGGCCTACCAGTGCATATCGGCAGAGTAGCTTCAGCAAAAGAAGAAAAATCGATCCAGCCGGATCAGGGCACTGCCCTGAGTGATTGCCAGAAGTGATGAAAGACAGTGTCCAATCAGGAAGACTATCGTGGCAATCCACAATTTCGGGAAATGGTCGGAGCGAGAGGATTCGAACCTCCGACCCCCTGCTCCCGAAGCAGGTGCGCTACCAGGCTGCGCTACGCTCCGACCGTGGGCGGGGATGTATCGCTCCGACGACATAAGATCAAGAGGAAATCTGCCTGCCGTTTCATTTTGTTTCACGAACCCGCATCTCGCGTCCTAGACCCGGTGTCACGGGCCGCTTGAGCAGCCGCCCCAGAAGCGACGAACGGGGCGCATAGGGCATCTCCAGACGGTGGCGCGTATTGAGCACCGGCATGTTCTGCGAAGTGCCCGCGCTTTTCTCGCGCAGGACCATATAGACGCCCGAGGCAATCACGACGCCCGCCCCGACAAGGGTCGTCAGATCTATTCCCTCGCTGAAGAACAGGTAGCCGAAGACCACGGCCCAGATGATCTGGCTGTATTGCATCGGCGCGACAATCACCGCCTCGCCCTCGCGATAGGCCAGAATGGTGATGAAGCTTGCAGTCAGCCCGAATAACGCGATGGTTCCCATCAAGGCGAAATCGGTCATGTCCATCGGCACGTAAACGAAAGGCAGCGCCATGCCCATTGCCAGAAAATTGCCCATCATCGGGTAGATCAGCAAAACGATCGAACGCTCCTGCGTCCCGATCTTGCGCACGATGACCGAAGCCAGCGCCGTACAGAAGGCCGAGAGCACGGCGGCCAGATGCCCCAGTGCCAGATCCGCCTGTCCGGGGCGCACCACGATCAGCACACCGGCAAGACCGACCGCAATCGCCACCCAGCGCCGCAACCGGACCGTCTCGCCCAGAAGCGGGATCGACAGGATCGTCACCAGAAGCGGTGTCGCGAAAAGGATCGGATAGACCTGCGCCAGCGGCAGCGTCGAGAAGGCATAAAACGCCGTCAGCCCCGCAATGATCATACAGACAGACCGCAGGATCACCCAGCCCGGATAGGCTGGCCGCAGATGCCCCGCCCTTTTGTCGTTGAGCATAATGAATGACAGGATGGGAAAGCTCAGCAAGGCGGCCACAAAGACGATCTGGATCGCCGAGAACTTGCCGCCCAACCCTTTTACGATCGCATCATGCGACGCATAGATCGCCATCGCCAGCAGCCCGTAAAGCGCGCCCTTCAGATTGGATTTTTCCTGCATTACCTGCCTATCCTCTTCCCGAAGAGACAGGCTAGCGACGGCCTCGTAGGTTTCAAGCCATCATTTGGACATAGCGGGCGTTTTAAACACAAAAGACCCCGACGCCAAACGCCGGGGTCTTTTGAAGAGACGATCTTGCGGCGGAACCTCCGCCTGAAGATCAGGCAGCCTCGGCTTCTTCGGCTGCCATACGGCGTTCGCTTTCCTCACGCGACAAAGCGACAGAGGTCCGAATGCCCTTGGAAACGAATTCCATCAGGCCGCTGACAACCCGTTCGTTGGGGTCGATACCGGCACAGGACAGAACCTCGCGGCCATCGCGCGAGCGTGCCCAGCGTGCAATCTGCTCTGGGCCATTTCCGTATTTCTTATCGTCGGCAATCGCATCATCCAGAGCTGCCAGAACGACGGCAGCAAACAGCTTCCGTGCGCGTTGACCTTGTTCATAGTTGAATGCGGAGCCATCCACGAAATCGCGCATTATTCCGTCCTTGTATTATTGCTCTTGCGTTTCCGGGCGTGACGGTCATGTAGGCTGCTTAGCTTCCGATTCGATACAGCCAGCAAATCATATCTGATATGCGCCCAGGGAATACCTTGTTGCAATAGCCGTGAATACGGTAGAATTTTATCTATCGAACACAATATGTAGTAGTTTTTATAAGTAGGGTCACATTGTGGCGCACGTTAACCAATTAACGCCGAGCTGTGTTCCGAACGCAACGGGCGCATGGCTCACAGATAAGTGACGGGGAAATCCGGCAAACCTGTCCGCTTTCCCCCAAGACACTCAACCATACGAGACCAGCGCATCGCCCGCCCGCATCTGCGCGCCCGCGCGATCAAGCCGCAGATAGGCGATCGCATACCCGCCGGACTGGGTAAACAGGACCCCCGCAGGCTTCTCTCCGGCGCGGATCTCGGTTCCGGGTGCGGCATGCCCGGTAATCGCGACCCGCACCAGCCCCTTACGCAACTCGGTCTTGTGCTTCATCCGTGCGGTCACTTCCTGCCCCACATAGCAGCCCTTGCGGAAATCCACACCATGCAGGCGCTCGAACCCCGCTTCCAGAATGAAGGTGTCGGGCGTCAGCTCGATCCCAGTCTCGGGGATACAATGCTCGACGCGGATCGCGTCGAAATCACTGCCATCATCGCCCTCGGTCTCGCCATAAAGCCGCCAGCCCAGCGCGGGATGACGCGGGTCCATCACAGCCCCGTCGGGCCTGACCTCCGAGGTGCCGCGATACAGCTTGAGGTCCGTCTCCGAGATCTCGGCCTTGGCTCGCAGCTTATACATCATCAGGCGGCGGACCGTCGCCTCTGCCAGCCCCGCATCAATATCCAGCAGGATCTCCTCGCCCCACGGCACCAGCAGGAAATCGGCCAGATATTTCCCCTGCGGCGTCAGCAGCGCGGCATAGACCGGCCCGTCCTTCAGGCGCGTCACGTCATTACTGACCAGCCCTTGCAGGAAATGCTCGCGATCGGGACCGCTGATCTTGTAGATACGACGCTGGCTCATGATGGTCTCCTTTGCGCCTGATATAGGCCCGCAACGAAGACGCGTCTATGGGGGCTCACTCGATCAACTGCATCGCGCAGAGATCGGCATAGGTGCCGCCGCGCGCCAGAAGCTCTTCATGCGTCCCCTCATCCTCGACACGGCCTTCGCGGATCACCACGATCTTGTCGGCATTGCGCACGGTGGACAACCGGTGGGCAATCACCAGCGTCGTCCGCCCCACAGACAGCTTCTCCAGCGCTTCGGACACCCGTTTCTCCGACGCCGTATCCAGCGCCGAGGTCGCCTCGTCCAGCAGCAGGATCGGCGCATCGCGCAGGATGGCGCGGGCAATCGCCACCCGCTGGCGCTGCCCGCCCGACAGAGCCGAACCACGCGGACCGGCAGGCGTGTCTATCCCCTCGGGCAGATCCTGCGTGAACTCGCTGACATAGGCCCCGTCCAGCGCCTGACGCAGACGCTCGTCGCTCACCGTCTTGCCCAGCAACACATTCTCGCGGATGGTCTCGTCAAACAGGGCCGCATCCTGCGCCACGGTCGAAAACATCTGGCGCAACTGGCCCAGATCCAGCGTCCGGATATCTGCGCCCCCCAACAGGATCTGCCCCCCGTCAGGGTCCAGCAAGCGTGACAGAAGCGCGAAAACGGTGCTTTTCCCTGCGCCGGACGGGCCAACCAAAGCCGTGGTCTGGCCCTCTTTGGCGGTGAAGCTGAGCCCGTGCAGAACCTGCGTTGCCCCATAGGACAGCGTCACGTTTTCCACCGTGATATCCAGCGAGGCCGGAACCTGTGCCGGATGCAGGGGCGCGGCCACCGTCGGGTGCAGATCGAACAGCGTATAGATCCGCTCAAGGCTTGCCGCGGCGGTCTGCCATTCACCGGTGCCCGCCGCCAGTCGCCGGATCGGCTGGAAGGTCAGCGTCATCGCGGTGAAGAAGGACATGAACTCCCCCACGGTACGCTGCCCCGACAGGATGCCATGCCCTGCCACCACCAGCACGGCAAAAAAGCCAAGCCCCGTCACGATATCCACCATTGCAGGGATCAGCGCACGGGTCGCGGCCATCTTGATCTGCTGACCCATGATCCGGTTGACCAGCACACGGAAACGTCCTGTCTGCTGGTCCTCGATCCGGTTCAGCTTGACCGCGTTGATACCGTGGAACATCTCGTCCAGCCGCGTCGCGCGCTGGCTGGAACTGTCGCGCATCTGCATCGTCTTGCGGCGGATATAGCGCTGCGCGATGACCGCAGGAGCCAAGAGCAGCGGAAAGCCAACCATCGCCACCAGCGTCCAGACCACATCCACCCCCAAAGCCACGGCCATCAGACCGACAAGCGAGATCGCGTCGCGCCCCGCACCGGTGATGAAGGCTTTCCAGATATTCTGCACCGCCTGCGTATCGCCCTGAATCCTCTCGATCAGCGCCCCGGGCGGATTGATCTGGAAAAAGGACTGGTCCAGCCGCAACACATGCCCCACCAGATCGACCTGCATCGCTGTCGATGTCGATTGCGAGATTTTCGTCATGATCGTCTTCGAGGCGATCGAGGTGGCCGCACGGATCAGGAACAGCGCAAAAACCGCACCGCCCGCCCAGTAGATCAGCCCCGGCTCCTTGCCGGAGAACACCTTGTCGAACAATGGCTGCAAGAGCCAGCTCAGCGCCCCCAGCGTCGAGCCTTCGACCACCATCAGCAGCAAGGCGATCGCCATCCACCCCACATGCGGACGCAGATAGTCGCGCCAGATCCGGGCGACCATATGGCGCGAGGTATAGATATTTCGTTTGGCCATCTATCGCTCCTGCGGGAAAGGCTCGGTCGCGCGGTTTTAGCCCAGCCCTTGCACCCCATGCAAGTTCGCCTGCGAAACAGGCAGTTGTGCAGGCTGGCAGAGCTTTACTTTGTATCGTCACAAAGCTGCGGATTGACCCTGCCAAATGGAGTTTTTACCGATAGGTCAACCACAGGGAGACACCCAATGAGCCTTGCCAATGGCCGCACCTATCTTGCCATCCCCGGCCCCTCGGCCTTGCCCGACCGCGTGTTGCGGGCCATGCATCGCGCCGCCCCCAATATCTATGAAGGCGAGATCGAGACCCTTGCCGCCGGTCTGGTGCGCGACCTGAAATCCGTCGCGCTGACGCGCTATCATTGCGGCATCTATATCGCGAACGGCCACGGATTGTGGGAAGCGGTCAACGCCAATCTCTTCTCGCGCGGCGAGACGGCACTGGTGATGGCCACGGGGCGCTTCGGGCATGGCTGGGCCGAGTATGCGCGCCGCATGGGGATCACGGTCGAGATGCTGGATTTCGGGCTGAAATCCCCTGCCGATCCGGCGCAGCTTGAAGCCGCGCTGCGCGCCGATACCGACCGCAAGATCAAGGCGGTTTTCGTGACGCATATGGACACGGCCACCTCGATCCGCAATGACATCCCTGCCCTGCGTGCGGCCATTGATGCGGCAGGCCACCCTGCCCTGCTGGCGGTGGATTGCATTGCCTCGCTGGCCTGCGACGAATTCCGCATGGATGACTGGGGGGTGGATATCATGATCTCGGCCAGCCAGAAGGGGCTGATGGTGCCGCCCGGTCTGGGGTTCCTCTTTGCCTCGGATAAGGCGCTCGAGGCGGGCAAGGCCGCCGATCTGCGCACGCCCTATTGGGATTGGACGCCGCGCCTGTTCCCCGACTATGTCTACGAATATTTCGGCGGTACCGCCCCGACCCACCATATGTTCGGGCTGCGCGAAAGCCTTGATATGATCGCCGAGGAAGGGCTCGAGGCCATCTGGGCGCGCCATGCCACCCTGTCGCAATCGCTCTGGGCGGCCTTTGACGCGTGGTCGGCGGGCGGGCATGACATCGCGCTGAATGTGGCCGACCCCGCGCTGCGCAGCCATTCGGTGACGGCGGCACGGATCGGCGGCGGCAATGCCGAACGGTTGCGCAAATGGCTGGAGGCCGAAGCCGGTGTGACCCTTGGCATCGGGCTGGGAATGGCCGAACCGGGCACCCCCGAAATCGACAGCTATCTACGGGTCGCCCATATGGGCCATGTGAATGCGCATATGACGCTTGGGGTGATCGCCTCGATGGAGGCGGGCCTGCAGGCGCTTGGCATTCCGCATGGTGCGGGCGGCGTGGCGGCGGCGGCCAAGGTGATCGCCCGGCACGGCAGGTAACACCCGCCCCTGACGATTACTCCTAACGATTGCTGTGCGCGGCCATCCAGCCTTCAAGCCATTGCAGGTCGTCCTGCTGCGCCTTGATCAGCTGGGCCGCGCGCTGGCGCATAGCGGGGTCCTCGCCATAATCACGCACCACCTCGGCCATCGCGATCTCGCTTTTCTTCTGCGGGATCATCTGGCGCACGAAATCCAGATCGACATTGCCGCTATAATCATGCGGCAGGGTGCGCGCCATTCGCGCCCGTGCCTGCTGGAATGCCGCCGTCGAGGGCGAGGCATCGGCGGTGGCCATCGCCGCCTTCGATATCTGTGGATAGCTGGCATCTTGGGCATAGGCCCCGAAGGCCAGCGCAAAGGCCACGGGGCTGAGCATCGCGATCTTGTGGATACGTGTCATGCGGCTCATTTCGGATCTCCTTCTCGGATACCCGAAATCTGGCCCCTCAGGCGGCATTGCGCAAATCACCGCTGGGCGATAGCGCCGTGACGTCAAGCGCCCGTGACATATGTTACAATGCGGCGGCGGCCCGTTCCAGCGCCTCGGGCAGAGCCTTGGCCAGCAGGTCCAGCTCGGCATCCGGCCCGCAGGAGATGCGGATACAGCGGTCCAGAGGCGCCACCCCCGGCATCCGCACGAACACATCCGCCTTGGCCAATTCTGCAAGCACGGCACGGGCATAGGCCCCGTCGCGTCCGCAATCGACGGCCACGAAATTGGTGGCCGAAGGCACAGCTTCCAGCCCGTTTTCGGCTGCGATCTCGGCAATGCGGCCCCGCGCGCCCGCAATCAGCCGCGCCATGAAGGCCGACCAAGTGGTATCGGCCAGCGCCGCCAAAGCCCCCGCCTGCGCAATCCTATTCACGCCGAAATGATTGCGGATCTTCTCGAATTGGGCAATCAGCTCGGCCGCGCCCATCGCATAGCCGATGCGCGCACCCGCCAGCCCGTAGTGTTTGGAAAACGTCCGCATGCGGATGACGCGCGGATCATCGACCGCCACCTGCGGCACGGCCTCTTCGGGGGCCATCTCGATATAGGCCTCGTCCAGCACCAGAAGACAGCCCTCGGGGATCTCCGCAATCATCGCCTCGATCGCGGCACCCGTGTTCCATGTGCCCATCGGGTTATCGGGGTTAGCGATATAGATCAGCTTGGCACCGACCTCCCGCGCCTTGGCAATCAGCGCCTGCGGGTCTTCATGGTCGCCCTTATAGGGCAGCTTGTGCAGCACACCGCCAAAGCCCTCGACATGGAAGTTGAAGGTCGGATAGGCGCCTGCCGAGGTCACAACCGCGTCGCCCGTCTCGATGATCAGCCGCACCAGACAGCCCAGCAACCCGTCCACGCCCTCGCCCACCACGATGGTGTTTTCGGGGCGGCCATGATGGGCGGCAAGGGCCTGACGCAATTCAAGGCTGGTGCTATCGCCATATTTCCAGACCTCGCCGGCCTCTGCTGCCATCGCGGCAATCGCCCGCGGCGAGGGGCCAAAGCCGTTCTCATTGGCCCCCAGACGGGCGGCAAAGGGGGCACCACGCTCGCGCTCAAGCGTTTCGGGGCCAATGAAGGGCACCGAAGCAGGCAGGGAGGAAACGAGGCGGGTATAGCGAGGATATGTCATGCGCAAATGGCTAGCAGTTTCGCGGCCAAGCGCAAGACGGGCGGTTCAGAAATCGACCGCGATGCCCTTCTTTTCCCAATCGCCATAGCGCACCGGCTCTGGGCCATCACGCCCGCCCAGTTCGGTCGGCAGGCTCTGTGCCTGCGCCAAGCGGCGGCGCTCTTCGGCCTCGGCCAAGGCACGCTGCGCGGCGGGCGGCAGGTCGGGAGCGGGTGTCGGCGGCGGGCCTGCGGGCAGATCCGGCTGGGGCATTGGCGGGGTCGCGGGCGGCAGATCGGGTTGGGGCTCTTGCGGGGCGGCGTCTTTCGACATGGGGCACCTCTTGTCATGAGAGTTGTCTTAACGACCCAACTGATATAGGCCGCGAAATCGATCCTCACAAGCCGGAGGCCAAGCTATGGCAAAACCCGACCCTGCCCGCCGCGCGGCCCTTGGCCTGATTGTTGGCGTGTTTGACGACCATCTGTCGCTGGCCGACCAGATCGCGATGGATGCGCTGGATGGCCTCAGCCCCGGTGAAAAGGCGCGGGCCCAGCGGCTGGCGACCTCGACCCTGCGCCATATGGAGCGGGCCGACAAGATGCTCAAACCCTTCCTCAAGCGCAAGCCCACACCCGATATCATGGCGCTTCTGCGGTTGGCGACGGTCGAGCTATGTGCCGAAGGCGGCGCGGATCATGGCGTGGTGGATGCCGCCGTGACCCTGTGCAAATCGGGCGGTCGCCGCACCGATAGTTTCGCGGGGCTGGTGAATGCCGTGCTGCGCAAGGTGGCCGAGGATAAGGCCCGCTGGGAGACCCTGCCCTATGGCCAGCTTCCGGGCTGGCTGCGCGGGCGGCTGATGTCGGCCTATGGCAAGGTCTCGGTGCAGAAGATGGAAGAGGCGCACCAGCGTCCCGCCCCTGTGGATATTTCCGTCAAGGAAAACCCCGCCGATTGGGCCGAGCGGCTGGAGGGCGAGGTTCTGCCCACGGGCTCTGTGCGGCTGCATCAACCGGGCCAGATCCGCGACCTTCCGGGCTTTGCCGAGGGGGACTGGTGGGTGCAGGATGCGGCGGCCTCTCTGGCGGCCAAGGCACTGGCCCCCACCGCAGGCATGCGGGTACTCGATCTTTGCGCGGCTCCCGGTGGCAAGACACTGCAACTGGCGGCGATGGGGGCGCAGGTCACCGCGCTGGATCTGTCCGAGCGTCGCCTTGCGCGGCTGCATGAGAACCTTGAGCGCTGCAAACTGACCGCCGAGGTTATTGCCGCGGATGCGCTGGACTGGACCCCCGAGGCGCCTTTCGATGCGATCTTGCTGGATGCGCCCTGTTCGGCCACCGGCACGATCCGCCGCCACCCCGAATTGCCCGCCATCAAGGATAGCGCCTCGATCAAGGGGCTATTCGCGCTGCAAGAAGAGATCCTTGAACGCGCGATGGGCTGGCTGACGCCGGAAGGGCTGCTGACCTATGTGACCTGCTCGCTTCTGCCCGAGGAAGGCGAAACCCAGATCCGCCGCGCGTTGGAGCGCCACCCCGAGTGGGAGGTCATCCGCCCCACGTTGGAGGGCATCGACCCCGAGTGGATCACCGAAGAGGGTGGCTTGCGTCTGCGCCCCGACTACTGGGCCGATAAAGGCGGGATGGACGGGTTTTATGTGGCCACGTTGAAACGGCGGGCAGAATAACGCCCATCATTTGGCGCAGGCTAGGCGGGGGCCTCTTGGCACCCCCTTTCCCCCGACGCATAATCGCCGCACTTCAAGCCCGCGCGGCCCCCTAGATAATTCGAGCGACAGAACCTTGGCCAAACCCACAGCCAGAAAGCCGACCCCCTCTCCCAGCGGACAAAAGCGCGCCCGTCTGGCGCAGGCGTTGAACACGCTGGCGGCACGCAGGGCGGCGCGGGGCGCTCCGGCAACGGGGTTCACCAGCCAGCCCGAGCCGCGCACCATCGGCTCTGTCGCACGCGGGCGGCAGCTGATTGGCGGCAATTTCCTTCTGGCGGGCTTTCTGATCGAGGGGCGCGACCGCAGCCCTTGGGATCTGGCGATGCCCGATCCGGCCTTCGAGGAGGCGCTGCACGGTTTCGGCTGGCTGGATGATCTGGCCGCCGTGGGCGACCGTACCGCACGGGCCCGCGCACAGGATTGGGTCTTTGGCTGGATCGACCGCTATGGCCGTGGCACCGGCGCGGGCTGGCAGCCCGATCTGACGGGCCGCCGCGTGATCCGCTGGATCAATAATGCGCTGATGATCCTGCATGCGCAGGACAAACCCAAGGCCGATGCCTTCTTTGCGGCGCTTGGCGCGCAGACCACCTATCTGGCCAAACGCTGGAAATCGGCACCTCCGGGCCTGCCGCGGTTCGAGGCGCTGACGGGGCTGATCTATGCCGCGCTCTCGCTGACCGGCATGCAGGGCCATAGCGCGCAGGCGCTGGCGGGGCTGGCCGCCGAATGCGCCAGCCAGATCGACATCGAAGGCGGCATCGCCACCCGCAACCCAGAAGAGCTGCTTGAGGTTCTGACGCTTCTCAACTGGGCCAAACAGGCGATCGAAGCCACCGGCGCCGCCCCCGATCCGGCCCATCTGGCCGCCATCGAAAGGATCGCCCCCACCCTGCGCGCCTTGCGCCATGCCGATGGCGGGCTGGCGCGTTTTCATGGCGGCGAGGCCTGCAACCCAGACCGGATCGACCAGACGCTGGTCGAAACCGGCATCCGGCGCGGCCCCACCGGAACTTTGGCAATGGGTTTTGCGCGCCTGCATGGTGGCGGCACCAGCCTGATCATGGATGCCGACAAACCACCCGCAGGGGCGGCATCGACCGATGCCCATGCGTCCACACTGGCCTTCGAGCTCACCTCGCGACGCAGGCCGATCATCGTTAATTGCGGCTCCGGCGCGCAGTTTGGCCGTGAATGGCATCAGGCCGGACGGGCAACGCCCAGCCATTCGACGCTGGCCCTTGGCGGCTATTCTTCGTCACGGCTCGGCCCCGAACGCAGCTTTGGCCGCAGCCCGCATAGCTGGCTGGAAGAAACCCCCGAACTGGTCTGGGCCGTGCGCGATGAAGACAGCGGCCAGAGCTGGATGGCGGGCCATGACGGCTATAGCGCCACCCACGGACTGACCCATCTGCGCCGCCTGTCGCTTGCCACCGACGGCCGCCTGCTGGAAGGGTGCGATTCGCTTTCGGCGGCCACACCGCAGGGGCAAAAGCGGCTGCAAACGGTGCTGGAGCGCGAGAAACTTACCGGCATTCCCTACCAGATCCGGTTCCATCTGCATCCCGAGGCCAATGCCACGCTGGATATGGGGGGCCACGCCGTTTCCATCGCGCTGAAATCCGGCGAGATCTGGGTCTTCCGCCATGACGGGGCGCTAAAACTGGCGCTTGATCCGTCCGTTTACCTTGAAAAGGGCCGCCTGAGGCCGCGCGCGACGCAACAGATCGTGCTTTCAGGCCGTCTTTTGGACGAAAGATGTCAGATTAGCTGGACCTTCACGAAGGCACAGGATAGGTCGCAGGGCACACGCGACCTGCAGTATGGTGCGGATCGCGACGATTCCGACACCTGATCCAAGGATGCTGCCCGTGACCCGTTCCGTTCCGCTCACCCGTGCTTTGATCTCGGTCTCCGACAAGACCGGCCTGATCGATTTTGCCCGCGCACTTTCCGCGCGCGGCGTTGAACTTCTGTCCACTGGCGGCACTGCCAAAGCCCTGCGCGAAGCGGGCATGTCGGTGCGCGATGTGGCCGAGGTCACCGGCTTTCCGGAGATGATGGATGGCCGCGTGAAAACGCTGCACCCCAAGGTGCATGGCGGCCTGCTGGCGCTGCGCGACAACGAAGAGCATCTCGCCGCGATGAAAGAGCATGATATCCTGAATATCGACCTGCTCGTGGTGAATCTCTACCCGTTCGAGGCGACCGTCGCCAAAGGCGCGGCATATGACGACTGCATCGAGAATATCGATATCGGCGGTCCGGCAATGATCCGTGCAGCGGCCAAGAACCACGGTTTCGTGGCGACCGTGGTCGATGTGGAAGATTACGACGCGGTTCTGAAAGAACTGGACGAGAATGACGGTGCGACCACCCTGCCCTTCCGTCAGAAGCTGGCGCAGATCGCCTATGCCCGCACCGCAGCCTATGATGCGGCTGTTTCCACCTGGATGGCAGGCGCCATCGGCGAGAAAGCCCCGCGCCGCCGTGCCTTCGCTGGCACCATCGCGCAGACCCTGCGCTATGGCGAGAACCCGCACCAACAGGCGGCCTTCTATCTGGATGGCACGAACCGTCCGGGCGTGGCGACGGCCAAGCAGCTTCAGGGCAAGGAACTGTCCTACAATAACATCAACGACACCGATGCGGCCTTCGAGCTGGTGTCGGAATTCGGCACCGAAAAGCCCGCCGTTGCGATCATCAAACACGCGAACCCCTGTGGCGTGGCCACCGGCGAGACCGTGATCGAGGCCTATAAGCGCGCCTTCGACTGCGACCGCACCTCTGCCTTCGGGGGGATCATCGCGCTGAACCAGACGCTGGACGCCGAGACCGCCGAAGAGATCACCAAGATCTTCTCGGAAGTCATCATCGCGCCTGCTGTCGATGACGCCGCCAAAGAGGTCATCGCCAAGAAGAAGAACGTGCGTCTCTTGGAAACCGGCGGCCTGCCGGATGTCTATGCGCCGATCACCACCTACCGCCAAGTGGCCGGTGGCCTTCTGGTGCAGGACAAAGACAATGGCATCATCACGCTGGACGACCTGAAGGTCGTGACCGAGCGCAAGCCTTCGGAGCAGGAACTGCAAGACCTGCTGTTCGCGTGGAAAGTCGCGAAACACGTCAAGTCGAACGCGATCATCTACGTCAAGGACGGCGCAACCGTGGGCGTGGGCGCAGGCCAGATGAGCCGCGTGGACAGCACCCGCATTGCCGCACGCAAGGCCGAAGACATGCAGGAAGCCTGCGGTTTCGACAAGACCCCGACCATCGGCTCGGTCGTCGCCTCGGATGCCTTCTTCCCCTTCGCCGACGGTCTGATCACCGCCGCCGAAGCAGGCGCCACCGCGATCATCCAGCCGGGTGGCTCGATGCGCGACCAGGAAGTCATCGACGCCGCCAACGAGCGCGGTCTGGCGATGGTCTTCACCGGCATGCGCCACTTCCGTCACTAATCCGCCAAAGGCGGGCCTCAGGGTCCGCCTTTTTCCAAACGGATTTCAATGAAACGCTTTGTCGGCTATATCCTGATCGCCATTACCTTTCCGCTTTGCCTTGCCACCCTGCTTCTTGGCCCTCGAATTGCCGGACAAGGCTGTGCCTTCGGCAGCGCGACCGGATGCAGCAAAGGGGAAGAGGCTCTGCTCCTCGCGATGTTTATCGGTCTACCGCTCGGCCTTGGCGGCGCAGGGCTCGCGCTTGGCATCTGGCTCCTGCGCTCATCGAAGAAACACCCGCCCCCCATCACCAAAACGCCATCCAGGCCCTAGATCTCTTGCCCCCGCCCCCGCTTTCGGGGCATAGGGGGATGATTGTAAAAGGGATCACGCATGCGTTTGGCAACTCTCTGGGCCTTGGTCGTTCTGGTGCTCGATCAGGCCTCGAAATATATCGTGGTGCATCTGATGCAGCTCGACCAGCGCTATGCCATCGAGGTGCTGCCTCCTTTCCTGAACTTTCGCATGGCGTGGAACAGGGGCGTGAATTTCGGGCTGTTCTCCGGCGATACCGACTATACGCGCATCCTGCTGATCGCCTTGGCCCTGATGATTTCCGTCTGGGTCGCCATCTGGATCGCGCGCAAACCGCAGACGGCCAAGGTGCAGGCCTCCGCCGGACTGCTGATCGGCGGGGCTTTGGGCAATGTGATCGACCGCATTTTCTACGGAGCCGTGGCCGATTTCATCAACACCTCCCTCCCCGGCTGGCAAAACCCGTTTTCTTTCAACGTGGCGGATATCGCGATCTTCCTTGGCGCGGTTGGGCTTGCGCTCTTTACGGGCAATGAATCGCGCGGCAAAAAAGGACGGTCCAAAGGGGCGTGACGCCCGCTGGACTTTAGGTTATGACGAGGCAGTATCGATGAGGGAGTGGCCAATGTCGGCAGCATCAAATCTCGGGATCGCCCTTGCAGGGGTGCTTTTGCTGGGTGCCTGTGGCGGGTCGAATGTGCCCGAACTGATGAAACTGCGTACCAACCGGCCGGGTCCGGACGAGTTTGCCATTGTGCCGACCAAGTCGCTGCAAATGCCCTCGGACCTGAATGACCTGCCGACGCCGACGCCGGGCGGGCGCAATCTGGTTGACCCGACGCCGGAAGCCGATGCGATTGCGGCCCTTGGCGGAAGCTCCAATGCCCGCACGACCGCAGGCGCGGACCGCGCCCTGATCGGCTATGCAATGCGTAAAGGCACGGATCCTGCGATCCGCAGCCAGCTGGCGGCCGCCGATCTGGAATACCGCAAGGACCATAACGGGCGCCTTCTTGACCGCTTGACCGGCAAGACGCTCTATTATCAGGCCTATGCACCGATGGCCCTTGATCAGGAAGCCGAACTTGAACGTTGGCGCAAACTGAACGCCGCAACGCCGTCGGCACCGCCCTCGGGCGCGGCACAGGCCGCAAAATAAGGCCCGCTCTGCCGCGCAGCTATAATTTCTTCGTTATTTGAGGGGAGTTATCCATCAACTCCCCGTCAAACGACTTGCGGGCCACGGCAACAGGCGACAAGGTAGCGCAAAACACTTGAGGTCCGAATGTTGCGCGCATGGCTTGCCGCTGCCTTTGCCCTGACAGCCCTTCCGGCTGCGGCGGCGGAGGTCAGCTCCTTCACACTGGATAACGGGTTGCAGACCGTGGTGATCGAGGATCATCGTGCGCCGGTTGTGGTCCAGATGGTCTGGTATAAGGTCGGCTCTGCCGATGAGGTGCGCGGAAAATCCGGCATCGCCCACTATCTCGAACACCTGATGTTCAAGGGCACCAAGACCATGGCACCGGGCGAATTGTCCAAGACCGTCTCGGCCAACGGGGGGTCCGACAACGCCTTTACCAGCGATGATTACACCGCCTATTTCCAGCGCATCGCGGCAGACCGTCTGGATCTGGTCATGAAGATGGAAGCGGACCGGATGCATAATCTGCGCATCTCTCCCGATGACTGGAAAACCGAGCGTCAGGTGATTCTGGAAGAGCGGTCACAACGGATCGACAGCAACCCGCAGGCACAGTTCGCCGAACAGATGAGCGCGGCGCAATACCAAAACTCGGCCTATGGCACCCCGATCATCGGCTGGCGCGCGGAAATGGAAGGGCTGACCCGTGAGGACGCACTGGCATGGTATAAACGCTATTATGCGCCCAATAATGCCGTGCTGATCGTGGCGGGGGATGTCACCCCCGAAGAGGTGAAGACGCTGGCCCAGAAATATTACGGCCAGATCCCCGCAAATACCCAGTTGCCGCCGCGCCTGCGTCCGCAGGAACCGCCGCAACTGGCCGAACGTAAGGTCGATTTTCAGGACCCGCGCGTGGCGCAGCCCTCTTTGATGCGGACCTATCTCGCCCCCGAGCGCAATCCCGGAGACCAGAAAGAAGCGGCGGCCCTGACCGTTCTGGCCGAGCTTCTGGGCGGCAATTCCCAGACCTCCGTTCTGGGCAAGAAGCTGATCTTCGGCTCGGGCGAGGCGATCTTTGTCAGCGCATGGTATGACGGGATGTCGATCGACAAGACGACCTTCGGCCTGTCTGTCGTGCCTGCCGCCGATGTGTCCCTGCCCGAGGCGGAAACCGCGCTGGACAAGGCGCTGGCCGACTTCATGGCCAACGGGATCGACCCCGACCAGTTCGCACGGATCAAGACCCAGATCCATGCCAGCCAGATCTATACCGAGGACAATGTGCAGGGCCTTGCCCAACGCTATGGCACGGCGCTTGCGTCCGGCTTCTCGGTGGAAGATGTGCAGAACTGGCCCAAGGTGCTGGAAGCCGTCACCCCCGAAGATGTCATGGCCGCCGCGAAAGACGTGCTGAACAAGCGCAATGCCGTGACAGGCTATCTTGAGAAACCCGCCGCGCAGGAGGCGCCCAAACAATGATCCGGCTTTTCCTTGCAGGCCTTTTCGCGCTGACGCTGTCGCTGCCCGCGCGTGCTCTGGATATCGAACAGGTCACCTCTCCCGGCGGGCTTCATGCCTGGCTTGTGGAGGCGCATGACATCCCCTTCACCGCGTTGCGCATCAGCTTCAAGGGCGGTGCCAGCCTTGACGCGCCCAACAAGCGCGGCGAGATCAACCTGATGACGGCCACGCTGGAGGAAGGTGCAGGCGATATGTCGGCACAGGATTTCGCCGCAGCCGAAGAATCCCTTGCCGCGAAATTCGGCTTTGATGTGGGCGACGATACGCTGACCATCAGCGCGCAGATGCTGACCGAAAACCGCGATCAGGCGGTGGACCTGCTGCGTCAGGCGCTGATCAACCCGCGTTTCGACCAATCCGCCGTGGACCGTGTGCGCGGTCAGGTGCAGGCCATTATCGCCTCGAACGCGCAAGACCCCAATGCCATCGCGTCCAAGACCTTTGCCCATGAGGCCTTTGGCGACCACCCTTATGGCAGCTCGATCAACGGCACCGCCGAAAGCGTGGCCGCGCTGACCCGCGAGGATATGTTTGACGCCAAAGCCCGCGTCATGGCCAAGGACCGGATGGTTGTCTCTGCCGTGGGGGACATTACCGCAGACCAGCTTGGCCCGCTGCTGGACAAGCTGCTGGGGGATCTGCCCGCCAAAGGCGCGGATATGCCAGCCAAGGCCAAGCTGAAACTCAGCGGCGGCACCACGGTGGTGGATTTCGACACGCCACAATCGGTGGTGATGTTCGGTCAGGCAGGGATCGGCATGGAAGACCCCGATTTCTTCGCGGCCTTCGTGCTGAACCAGATCCTTGGCGCGGGCGGGTTTTCCTCGCGGTTGATGGATGAGGTGCGCGAGAAACGCGGGCTGACCTATGGCATCTATACCTATCTGATCGATCAGGATCTGGCGAAGACATGGCAGGGCAGCTTTGCCTCGGCCAATGACAAGACCGCAGAGGCGATCAAGGTCGTGAAAGACCAATGGGCCAAGGCGGCCGATGGCAAGGTCAGCGACAAGGAACTGGCCGATGCGAAGACCTATCTGACCGGCGCCTATCCGCTGCGCTTTGATGGCAATAGCCAGATCGCCAGCATTCTGGCAGGGATGCAGCTTTCGGATATGCCTGTCGATTATATCAACACGCGCAATGCCAAGATCGAAGCGGTCACCAAGGACGATATCGCCCGCGTGGCCAAGCGGCTGCTCAAGGCGGAGGATTTGCGCTTTGTTGTGGTCGGTCGGCCTACGGGCCTGAAATAACCTCCGGAGTAATGACCGAGATATCCACAGGAAAGCCTGCCCGAACCCGTTTCGGGCAGGCTTTATTTATGCTAGGTGTGGTGGCATGACGCTTGACACCCCCAATATCGGCCCGAAACGCCCCGTTATCCGCCAGCTTGACGATGCCGCCGCCAACCGCATTGCGGCGGGCGAGGTGGTGGAACGCCCCTCCTCTGCCGTCAAGGAACTGGTGGAGAACGCCATCGACGCAGGCGCCACGCGGGTGGATGTGGCCTATGCCGATGGCGGCAAGACGCTGGTCCGCATCACCGATAACGGCTGCGGCATGACCGCCGAAGACCTGCCGCTGGCGCTGTCACGCCATGCGACCTCGAAGATTGACGGCTCGGATCTGCTGAATATCCATACCTTTGGTTTCCGCGGCGAGGCCCTGCCCTCGCTGGGGTCGGTCGGGCGGCTGACCATCACCTCACGTGCGGAAGGCTATGATGCGGCCACGATCACCGTGAACGGCGGGCAGATCGGCGCGGTGAAACCGGCGGCGCTGAACCGTGGCACCGTGGTCGAGCTGCGCGATCTGTTCTATGCGACGCCCGCGCGGCTGAAATTCATGCGCACCGACCGCGCCGAGGCACAGGCGATCTCGGATGTGATGAAGCGGCTGGCGATGGCCGAGCCGAAGATCAGCTTCACCCTGCGCGATATTTCCGAAGGCCGGCGCGAGCGCGAGATCTTCCGCTTTGACGCCGAGCAGGGCGAGATGTTCGATGCGCTTGGCATGCGACTGGCGCGGGTCATTGGCCGAGAATTTGCCGATAACGCAATCCGGATTGACGCCGAGCGCGAGGGCATCCGGCTGACCGGCTATGCGGCGCTGCCCACCTATTCGCGGGGGGCAGCGGTGGAGCAGTATCTTTTTGTGAACAACCGCCCCGTGCGGGACAAGATGCTGATCGGCGCCCTGCGCGCGGCCTATATGGATTTCCTCTCGCGCGAGCGTCATCCGGCGGCGGCGCTGTTTGTCAGCTGCGATCCCGAGCGGGTCGATGTCAACGTCCACCCCGCCAAGGCCGAGGTGCGTTTCCGCGAATCCCAAGTGGTGCGCGGGCTGATCGTCTCGGGTCTGCGGGCGGCTTTAGGGGGTGCCGGGCATCGGGCCTCGACCACGGTGGCCGATGCAACGCTGGCGGCATTCCGCCCCGAAGCGATGCCCGAAGCAAGCCCCCAACAGCCCAGCTTCGCCCGCGTCTATCAGATGGACCGCCCCAGCATGGGGGCCACCCGCGCGGCCTATGCCGCCCAAGCGCCCGATTTCCAGCCCGCGCCCGCCTATCCGGCCCGCGCCTACCCTTCGCAACCGCAGGACGGCTTTGCCGAAACGACCGCCTTCCACGAGGCCCAGCCCAGCTACGACAGCCCCTCGGCACGGTTTGAAACCGCCCCCGCCCCTGCCGATCTGACCGCCCGTCCCTTGGGGGCCGCGCGCGCCCAGCTGCATGAAAACTACATCGTGGCCCAGACCGAACGCGGTATGGTGATCGTGGACCAGCATGCCGCCCATGAGCGTCTGGTCTATGAGCGCCTCAAACGCCAGATGGCCGAAAACGGCGTGCCTGCTCAGGCGCTATTGATCCCCGAGATCGTCGAGCTTTCGGCAGGGGATGCCGCCCTTCTGCTGGAACATGCCGAGGTGCTGGCCAAGCTGGGCCTCAGCATCGAGGAATTCGGCGGCCATGCGATTGCCGTGCGCGAAACCCCTGCGATCCTTGGGGAAATCAACGCCGAAAACCTGCTGCGCGATGTGCTGGACGAGCTGTCCGATCTGGGCGACAGCCAGCTGGTGCAGGCCAAAATCGAGGCCGTTCTGTCGCGTATGGCCTGCCACGGGTCCATCCGCTCGGGGCGTCAGATGCGCGCCGAGGAGATGAACGCCCTGCTGCGCGAAATGGAGGCCACGCCCCATTCCGGCCAGTGCAACCACGGCCGCCCCACCTATGTGGAACTCAAACTTTCCGATATCGAGCGGCTGTTTGGCCGCACCTGACCCAGTGGACCTGACCTGTGCAAACCCTGCTGAATGATCCTGTGGCGCTGGGGCTTGCGGCCCTTGCGCTTGTGCTGCTTCTGGCGCTGGTCGCCACATTGCGCCGTGCAGGGCGAGCCGAAGGCGCGCTTGCACAGGCCCGCACTTGGGAGGGCGAGGCGCGGCGCATGCGCGAGGCGCTTTTGATCGAGGAAGCCAATTCCCAGCGTCTGCCCGATGTGATGGACGAGCTGCGCCAGACCCGTGCGCGGCTGGAGGGTGAATATCGCCACCGCGTGCAGGCCGAACAGGCGTTCCATTCGCTCAAGCGCGAACATGAGGCGCGGCTGGAAGAATTGCGCGGCATGAAGCGCGAGATCGAGGACCGGTTTTCCCATGTGGCCTCTGGCGTTCTGCAGCAGAACTCCGAAGCATTCCTGCGGCTGGTCTCCGAGCGATTCCAGACCCATCAGCAGGGCGCGCGTGAGGAACTCGACCGCCGCAGCAAAGCCATCGAACATCTGGTGAAACCGCTGGACCAGCGTCTGGGCGAGATGGGTGTGAAGATCGCCGAGCTGGAAAAGGCCCGTGGCGAGGCTTACGGCGCGATCCACCAGCAGGTGCAGGCTTTGGCCGAGGGGCAGGCGCATCTGGGCCTTGAGACCCGCAAGCTGGTGCAGGCGCTGCGCGCGCCAAAAACGCGAGGCCGCTGGGGCGAGATGCAGCTGCGTCAGGTCTTTGAAATGGCGGGCATGACGGAAAATGTCGATTTCCATCTGGAACAGCATGTGGCCACAGATGAGGGTGCGCGCCGCCCCGATGCAGTGGTGCATATTCCGGGGGGGCGCTCGATTGTGGTGGATGCCAAAACACCGCTTGAGGCCTATCTGGATGCGCTCGACGCCGAGACCCCCGATCAGCAGGCCGCGCAACTGGCCCGCCACGCCAGCCATATCCGCACCCATGTCAAACAGCTCGCCTCCAAATCCTACCAGTCGCAGATCGAGGGCACGCCCGATTTCGTGGTGATGTTCATTCCCGGCGAAACCTTCGTGTCGGCCGCCGCCGAAGCCGACCCCGGCCTGATCGACTATGCCTTTGCACAGAAGGTGCTGATTGCCACGCCCACCACGCTGATGGCGTTGGTGAAGGCGATCGCTTATGGCTGGCAACAGGAACGCATGGCCCGAAACGCGTTGGAGGTGCAGAAAACCGCCCGCGACCTCTATGACCGGCTGAAGGTGTTCGGCACCCATGTGGATGGAATCGGGCGCGCGCTCACCCAGTCGGTGGACCGCTACAACAAGGCCGTCGGCTCGCTCGAGGGGCGCGTGCTGCCCGCCGCGCGGCGCTTCGAGGTGATGGGCGTGGTGCCCGAGGAAAGCAGCATGGACAGCCCCGGCTTTGTCGAAGCCCATCCGCGCGGCCTCTCTTCGCCGCTTCTTGCCGATGATACGTCGCAAGCCTGAGATCCAAACGATTTCGCTTGCCGGAGGATCGCGATAGCGCAACACTACCGCTATATGGAGGACTTTCCCATGATGACGCTATCCCCGTCCAAACTTGCCACGATCATCATCCGTGCCCGCAAATTCGATGCCGATATTCCCGGCAGTGGCAAGGCGCGCGAGCTGAAAAGCTTTATCGCGGCCCTGAACGAGGACGAACAGGCCGAACTGACCGCAATCATGTGGATTGGCCGCGATACCTACGAGCCGGAAGATCTGGACGAAGCCATCGAAATGGCGAAAACCGAGGCTACCGTCCCGACCGAGGACTACCTTCTGGATAACCCGCTTCTGGCCGACCATCTGGAAATGGGCGCCGACGCGCTGGGGATCGATCTGGATGCCGCAGAGGAAGAGACCTTCCCCACGGTCTGAGCCGCGCCGGAAAACATGGACCGGACATCTCTATTTTTGTCAGATTAGTGAGGCCGCTTAGGGGTTTTGTCGTCTCTGCGGCCTTGCACAGCGACCTAGGTGCAGGCTACGAAAGAGATAGTTCTTTCGGATCTTTGGCATGCGCGCGCTTTTTTGTCTGATTCCTGCTTTGCTCTGGGCCGAGACGGCTTCTGCCCTGCCGGATGGCGGGTTCCTGCTGGCGACCCCCATTCTTGACAGCCAGACGACAGACCCGCGCTATATCCATCTGCAGATTGACGGCACCACCATCACGGTGACCTATGCCTCGGTCAAAACGCCCGATGTCACGACCTGCCGCGATACCGGCTATTGCGACATGCTCTGGGATGGGCTGAAGCTGCGCTATTCCGAAAAAGACGGCACCATCAAGATCACCGATCGCAATGTCACGCGCGACGACAAGCCCAGCGATGCCAATCGCAAAAGCGGCGATCCGACAGCCGATCAGAAACTCTATTACGAGCCGCTGATCCGGCGCATGAACGGTGCCAAGCTGACCGGCGATGCCGCCGGAGGGTTCACCCTGACCACCGATCTCGGCCAGACCAAATTCACGCCGCTCCCGCGCGAAGGCCTGCCCCTGCTGACGGCATGGGTCAACGAGACCGGTGCCGATATGGACCAGCTCGACTATTGTGACGTGCCGCAATTCTCGCAGCTTTATACCTTCGATGCGGGGCGCAGCTTCCGCGAGGCGCTCGAGGTCTTTGCCGCGCTACAGGCCTCGGAGGCCGCCGCCAACCGCATGGGACTGATGGAGCCTCCGGACGAGGCCTCGAACCGCGAAACTCTGGGCAGCGCCTTCGAGGCGCGCCGCCCCGCAACCATTCTGGAAATGGCGATGTGGCGGCTGACCATCGAACCCGAAACGCCGCTACAGGATATCATCGAAGATATCAGCCGCCAGATCGGCACGCCGGAATCTATGGCGGTCGTAACGCCCCTTATTCCCGCGCTTCCCGCGGCCGCAGCCTATAAGGCCAAACTGCGCGCGATCCGCGACGCGGGCACACCGCTGAATGCGCCGCTCTGCATGGATATGACCTTGGGGCTGCGGCAATAGCATCTGTGGCGGCAACATCCCTGCCCGAGACATCGCGCAAATGCAAAGGCCCCACCCGAGACGGGTAGGGCCAGTTCGCCAGAGTTTTCCCTTAGAGACAATAAGTGAAAAGGCGAAGGGTCAGGCGGCCAGTCGATAGCCGCCGGATTCGGTCACCAGAAGGCGCGCATTGGTGGGATCGGGCTCGATCTTCTGGCGCAGGCGGTAGATATGGGTTTCCAGCGTGTGGGTGGTCACGCCCGCATTATAGCCCCAGACCTCATGCAGCAGGATATCGCGCGGCACCACACCATCGGGGGCACGGTAGAGGAACTTGAGGATATTCGTCTCTTTCTCGGTCAGGCGGATCTTCTTGTCCTTATCGTCGACAAGCAGTTTGAGCGAGGGTTTGAACGTATATGGGCCAAGCTGGAATACGGCGTCTTCCGACTGTTCATGCGTGCGCAGCTGGGCGCGCAGGCGGGCCAGAAGCACGGGGAATTTGAACGGCTTGGTGATGTAGTCATTGGCCCCCGAGTCGAGACCCAGAATGGTATCGGCATCGGTGTCATGGCCGGTCAGCATCACGATGGGGCATTTCACGCCCTGCTTGCGCAGCTTCTTGCACAGCTCGCGACCATCGGTATCGGGCAGACCCACATCCAGAAGGACCAGATCATAAAGACCCGCCTTGGCCTTCTCGACAGCTTCGGCACCATTGCCCGCTTCGAAGACGTCGAAATCCTCCGTCGCGACCAGTTGCTCGGCCAGTGCTTCGCGCAGATCGGTATCGTCATCCACCAGAAGGATTTTCTTCAAACCTGACATTCATGCCTCCGTTCCGGCGGACAGGCCCGTCAAGGGTCACGGCACCGCCAAGTCGTTACTTACATTCTTCGGGTTAGACTTTGTGCCGATGCGCGAATTCGGCAAGGGGGGTGAAATCTTTCTCACGCGGACGTGTCAAAATCACGAGATATGTTTCAATTTGTTTCAGCCCCCGCTATCAGTTTCGCATGATGACCGGTTCTCTTTGCCCCTCGCCTGCCGAACGACTCAATCGCGCCCGCGCCGATTTGCGCATGGGGCTGCCGGTCGTGCTTGATGAAACGACGCTGGCCGCCTCGGTGGAAAGCCTCGATCCGGCGCGCCTTGCGGCGATGCGTGCGCTGGGGCCGCTGACCCTTGCCATCACCTCATGGCGGGCCGAAACGCTGAAGGCCCGCGTCTATGACGGGGATCTGGCCCGTATCATGGTCCCCGAAAGCGCCGATCTGCGCTGGCTACAGGCCATCGCGGACCCCGCGGACGACCTTGCAACCCCGATGAAGGGGCCTTTCAGAACCCAGCGCGAGGACGACGCCTCGGTTGCGCGAGCCGCGATCCGCTTGGTGAAATCGGCCCAGCTTCTGCCTGCCGCGCTTCTGGTTCAGGTGGCTGACGCGCCCGAGGGCCTGACCCGCCTGACCGTCACCGAAGCGATGGAAGGCATGGCGAACGAGGCCCGTTTTGCGCCTGTCTCTGCCGCACGGGTGCCGTTGCGGGCCTCCGAAGCGGGGCGCGTGCATGTGTTCCGCCCCGATAATGGTGCCGAAGAGCATTATGCCATCGAGATCGGCGCGCCCGACAGGATGAAGCCCGTTCTGGCGCGGCTGCATTCGGCCTGTTTTACCGGCGACGTGCTGGGGTCCCTGAAATGCGATTGCGGCCCGCAGCTTGATGCCGCCTTGCGCCAGATGGGCGAGGCAGGGGCCGGTGTCCTGCTCTACCTCAACCAAGAGGGGCGCGGCATCGGGCTGGCCAACAAGATGCGCGCCTATTCGCTACAGGATCAGGGATTTGACACGGTGGAGGCCAATCACCGGCTGGGCTTTGAGGATGACGAGCGCGATTTCCGTATCGGGGCGGCGCTGCTGAAACGGCTGGGCTTTTCCCAGACGCGGCTGCTGACGAACAATCCCAAGAAGGTCGCCATGTTGCAAAGTCACGGCATAGATGTGGTGGAGCGGGTGCCGCTGAAAGTCGGGATGAGCCGCTTCAACGCCAATTATCTGGCAACCAAAGCGGCAAAATCGGGGCATATCCTGTGATGCGCCTCACGCCGCGGGGGCTGTGGATGCGCGGGCGGGTTCTGCCGGTGGAAATCGGTCGTGGCGGGCTGTCGGAGGACAAGCACGAGGGCGACGGGGCCACGCCGGTCGGGACGCTCCGGATTGTCGGCATGCGCTACCGCGCCGACCGGATCGCCGCGCCTGCGGCCTGGGCCATACCCATCGGGCCGCGCGATCTGTGGTGCGATGCCTCCGGCCATCCCGCCTATAACCAGCAGGTCCGCGCCCCCTTCCCTGCCAGCCACGAGATACTGCGTCGCGCCGACCCGCTTTACGATATCATCCTGCTGACAAGCTGGAATTACCCGCAGGCAAAAGACGGCAAAGGCTCCGCCATTTTCCTGCATCAACGCCGCCGCGCGGGCTTTCCGACGGCGGGCTGTCTGGCCTTTCGCCGCGATCACCTGATCTGGCTGGCGCAGAATGTGGAACAGGGCGAGACCCTCGTGATCCCGCCCCTTGCCTGTTACCCGCATCGGCACACGGCCAAGCCGCGCGACAAGGCCTAGGCTTTGGCGTAATCGCGCGCGCCGAAAATGGCCGATCCCACACGCACATGGGTCGCCCCCGCCGCAATCGCGTCCTCGAAATCCGACGACATCCCCATCGACAGCCCCCAAAGCCCGTTGCGGCCTGCCATCTCGGCCAGCGCATCGAAATGCGGGCGGGCGGGGGCGCCCTCGGGAGGGATGCACATCAGCCCCTGCACCGGCAGGTCCATCGCAATCAGCTCTTTCACGAAGGCATCCAGATCCTCGGGCAGGATACCGGCCTTCTGCGGCTCGCGGCCCGTATTCACCTGCACGAAAAGATCGGGTGTTTCACCGCGCTCCTGCGCCAGATGGGCCAGCTTCTTGGCCAGCGACATCCGGTCGACCGAATGGATCGCCTCGAACAGCTCGACCGCCAGCTTGGCCTTGTTCGATTGTAGCGGCCCGATCATTTCCACCCGCACATCGGGATAGGTCTCGCGCCAGCTTGGCCATTTGCCTTGCGCTTCCTGCACGTAGTTTTCCCCGAACAGCCTGTGGCCCTGCGCCAGAACGGCCTCGACACGTTCGGCAGGCTGGACCTTGGAGACCGCGATCAGCTGCACCGACCCCAGCGCACGCCCCGCACGTTTCTCGGCGCTCGCGATGCGCTCGATAATGTCTTCCAGCCCCATGATCCTGTCCTTTGCCTAAACCTCGTCGGGCGCAAGACACCACGCGACAGACAAAAAGGCAAAGCACAAATGCAAAAGAGCGGGCACAAGGCCCGCTCTTTCCGTTCAATCCGGTTAGGGATTAGAACGAGAACTTCATGCCGAGGTCGTACATGACATCGGTGTCGTCCAGGTTCGAGTCAGCGATACCGCCTTTGACCGACAGACCGCCGCCCAGATCGTATTCTGCGCCCAGACCGTACCAGGTCACGTCGTCCGAACCGTCTGCGAAGTAGGTGTTGTCGTCCAGCTCAGCGTATTGGACGTAGCCACCGAAGGTCCATGCGTCCATGGTGTAGTCGGCGCCGATTGCGAAGTAGTTGTCAACCGGGTTGTCTTTGCCGCCTTTGCCGTAGACTGCTTTCACGTTCAGGTCGTTGAACGCGCCAACAAATGCCAGCTCAACCTGGTCCATTTTGTTTGCGGTGTCTGCCGAAACAACGTTGGTTGCTGCGTCGTAGTTGTACAGGCCGGTGACGAAGTTGCCAGCATCGTTGCTGTCAGCATATTCGTAGCCGATACCGAAGGTGTAGTTCTGCCAGGTGTAGGCAGCTGCAACAGCCATCTCTTGGTGATCGTTCTGATCGGTGTAGCCTTCTTTGCCATCCGAGAACGATGCTGCCAGCGAGATCGGGCCGGTCGAGTAGGTGTACAGCAGAACGGGGTTTTCGTTGCCTGCGATACCGAGGTTGCTGTCGCCGGTCAGGTACGCGATGTCGTTGCCGAGACGGCCTTCTTCGTCGCCCAGATCGGTGTAGCCAACTTCGTAGAAGTCGCCCCACAGTGCTTCGGGTGCGCCAACTGCGTCGCCCATTTCAACACGGCCGAACGAACCCGAAACGAACACGGTGCCCGCGCCGCCTTTGGATGCCGAAGCGCCGTTTTCGTCTTCTTGGTCAACACGGAACGAACCGCCGAATGCGATACCCGAGTCCGACTCACCCGACAGGGTGAATTTCACACGTGCACGGCTCGAGAAGTTGATCGCGTCGTCAACCGACTTGACACCCATACGGCCGTCGCCCGAAAGCGAAACTTCTGCTGCTGCGACGCCTGCGGACAGGACCAGAGCGGTCGTCGCGAAGAGAACCTTTTTCATCGTTTTCCCTCATTGTCTCTAAGGTCAGCCCCAACTCAGGGAAATCCGAATTGGGTATGGCAGTCTTTTCACCCTCTGCGCCGCGCAATGCAACGAAAAGCAAAGCCTCGTGAGCACAGGCATATTTGCGTGGTGCACTCTTGCCACACCCCGCCACACGGCGCGGCCCCGCCAATGCGCCCTTTTCCGGCAGTGTGATGACGAATGTTTAAAGGGAAATGCCTTGTCCCCTCTTGGGCCATAAGATAAGGACAAAACCAATAGACGACACTAGATCCTGCGCGCGTGTATGAAGTGTGTGTGGCAGGCGATCAGGGGGCAGCGTTTTGATGACGATCCAAAAGACCATCCGCATGACGGCAGTTGGCGGCCTTATTCTGTCTCTGGCTGCATGCGGCCATAATTTCACGTGGAATCAGAAAAATGCGCCCGAGGGCGGATATCGCGATGTTTCGAAAGAATCGCATATGAGCGATGATGTCGAAGGCGCGACCCGCACGAATCCGGCGGATCGTGGCCCGCGTTCGACGCTGTTCGATCTGTTCAAAAACAATGACGACCCGAATGTGACGGTCGAGGTGAACAAATATATCTGGCAGGCCAGCCTTGATGTGCTCGATTTCCTGCCGATCCAGTCGGTCGACCCGTTCACCGGCGTGATCGTCACCGGCTATGGCACCCCGCCCGGCGGTGGCCGTGCCTATCGTGCCACGATCCATGTCACGGACCCGGCACTGGATGCGCGCTCGTTGAAAGTCGCGCTCGAATCGCGTGGCGGGACGGTATCGGCGGAAACCGTGCAGGCGGTCGAGGATGCGATCCTGACCCGCGCCCGCCAGCTGCGCGTGGCCGATTCGAAGCTGTAAGCGGCCCCGACAGAGGTTCCGAAACGCCCGGCCAAGTGCCGGGCGTTTTGCATAGGGGCCATGCTTTATCCCCAAGCTGTCTGGACCTTGGCCCTGTGGACAGTGTAGCAAGCACGTAAATACAGTAATTCGCAGCTCAAGGGGCGAGACATGGCGCAATACGCACCGAGCCAGACCGAACAGAAATGGCAAGACGCATGGGCGGAGGCCGGTGTTTTCACCGCCAAGCCCGATGCCGATAAAGAGAAATACTATGTGCTCGAGATGTTCCCCTATCCGTCGGGGCGCATCCATATGGGCCATGTGCGCAACTACACCATGGGGGATGTGGTTGCCCGTTACAAAATGAGCTGCGGTCTGGCCGTGCTGCACCCGATGGGCTGGGATGCCTTCGGGATGCCCGCCGAGAATGCCGCGATGGCCTCGGGCGGTCACCCGAAAGACTGGACCTATGCCAATATCGAGACGATGAAGGGCCAGCTGCGCCCGCTGGGCTTCTCGCTTGACTGGACGCGCGAATTCGCGACCTGCGATCCGGAATATTACGGCCAGCAGCAGGCGATGTTCCTTGACATGCTGGATAAGGGTCTGGTCTATCGCAAGAATGCCGTCGTGAACTGGGATCCGGTCGATATGACCGTTCTGGCCAACGAACAGGTGATCGACGGCAAGGGCTGGCGCTCGGGCGCGGATGTCGAGCGTAAGGAACTGACGCAATGGTTCTTCAAGATCTCCGATATGGCGGGCGATCTTCTGGATAGCCTCGAGGGGCTGGACCATTGGCCCGAGAAGGTGCGCCTGATGCAGGCCAACTGGATCGGCAAGTCGCAGGGGCTGGAATTCGGCTTTGAAACGCTGAACGCGCCTGCGGGCTTTGAGACCATCGACTGCTATACCACCCGTCCCGATACGCTGATGGGCGCGGGCTTTGTGGGGATCTCGCCCGATCACCCGCTGGCGAAAGAGCTGGAGAAGGGCAACCCCGAGTTTGCCGCTTTCCTCGCGGACTGCCGCAAGGGCGGCACCACCGAAGAAGCCATCGAGACCGCCGAGAAGCTGGGCCGCGACACCGGCATCCGCGTGAAACACCCGCTGGACCCGAACTGGGAACTGCCGGTCTGGGTCGCCAACTTCATCCTGATGGATTACGGCACCGGCGCGATCTTCGGCTGCCCCGCCCATGACGAGCGCGATTTCGAATTCGCCACCAAATATTCGCTGCCGATCACCCCTGTCTTCACCGCCGAAGGCGCGGAAGAGGCGGCGCTGACCGAGGCCTTCGTTCCGGCGAAAACCGAGAAGGTCCGCTATATCCGTGGATTCGCGGGCAATGACCTGCAAACCGGCGAAGAAGGCGTAGCTACGGCGATCAAGGTCGCCGAAGACAAGGGCTTTGGCAAAGGCGTGACCAAATTCCGCCTGCGCGACTGGGGCCTGTCGCGCCAGCGCTATTGGGGCTGCCCGATTCCGGTCGTCCACTGCCCGACCTGCGGCGTGGTCCCCGAATCGAAGGCCAATCTGCCCGTCCGCCTACCCGATGACGTCACTTTCGACGTTCCGGGCAACCCGCTGGACCGTCACCCGACGTGGCGCGATTGCGCCTGCCCGAAATGTGGGGCAGCGGCCAAGCGTGAAACCGACACGATGGACACCTTTGTGGACAGCTCGTGGTATTACTCGCGCTTCACCTGTGCGCGGGCCGATACGCCCACCACCGATGAGACGAAATACTGGATGAACGTCGACCAGTATATCGGCGGCATCGAGCATGCGATTCTCCACCTGCTCTACTCGCGCTTCTTCGCCCGTGCGATGAACGAGACCGGCCATCTGCCCGATTCGGCGCGTGAGCCCTTCAATGCGCTGTTCACCCAAGGCATGGTGACCCATGCGATCTTCAAGACCACCGGAGCAGACGGTCGCCCCGTCTATCATTACCCCGAGCAGGTCGAAGAGCGCGAAGACGGCACCTATGTGAAGGAAACGGGTGAGAAGGTCACCGTGGTGCCCTCGGCCAAGATGTCGAAATCGAAGAATAACGTCGTGGACCCGATGAATATCATCCGCGATTTCGGTGCCGATACCGCACGCTGGTTTGTTATGTCCGACAGCCCGCCCGAGCGTGATGTCGAATGGACGGCGGCCGGAGCGGAAGCCGCCAGCAAGTTCCTTGCCCGTGTCTGGCGCATTGCCAATGACATCGCGGAAGGGGCCGATGGTGACGCGAAGGCCGATGAAGACCTGATGCGCGCGACCCATAAGGCCATCGACGAGATCACCAAATCCATCGAGGGCTTCGCCTTCAACAAGGCTATCGCGAAGCTTTACGAACAGGCGAACACCCTGTCGAAAACGCAGGCCTCGAATGCGGCCCGCCGCGAAGCGATGAAGCTGACCGCGCAGCTGATGTCGCCGATGGTGCCCCATTTGGCCGAGGATATCTGGGCGTTGATGGGCGGTGAGGGTTTTGTCGTGAAGGCCGCTTGGCCCAAGGCCGATCCGGCGCTGGTGGTGGATGACAACGTCACCCTGCCGATCCAGATCAACGGCAAGCGCCGCTCGGAACTGAGCGTGCCGAAGGATATGCCCAAGGACGAGGTTGAAAAACTGGTTCTGGCAGACGAGCATGTGCAAAAGGCGCTGGCCGGTGGTCAGCCCAAGAAACTGATCGTTGTTCCGGGGCGTATCGTCAATGTGGTCATCTAACCGCCGAACCTTCCTGCTGGGGGCGCTTGCCGCCCCCGCTTTGGCCGCTTGCGGCTTCACTCCCGCCTATGGCCCGCAGGGCGGTGGCGCGAAACTCCTGTCGGCCTTGCAGGTCGATGCCCCCCAAAGCCAGGACGACTTCGCCTATCGCCGCCGCCTGTCCGAACGTCTGGGTCCGGCGCAAACTCCGCGCTACCGCCTGTCCTACACGATCACCACCGGCGTCATGGGACAGGCCATTAGCCAGGACGATGTGACCAACCGCTATTCGCTCAACGGAACGGCCACCTACCGGCTGTATGATATGGCCAATGATGCGGTCCTGTTGACGGGGCGTGTCAGCTCCTTCACCAGCTGGTCGGCAACCGGCACCATTGTTGCTACCCAGACCGCCGAGCGCGACGCCCATAAACGCCTGATGCGTATTCTGGCAGACCAGACCGTGACACGGCTTCTGGCGCAGGCCGGATCGCTTCCCGAATAACCCCATGCGGGCCGTTCCGGCCTTTGCAAGCAAGACCGGCCCAAGAAAGACTCTGGCATGAAACTGACCGGCGCCGCTGCCACACGCTATTTTGCCAAGCCCGATCCAGACCGTATGGGGCTGCTGATCTTCGGGGCGGATGCGATGCGGGTGGCCTTGCGCCGGCAAGAGATGTTGAAGGCGCTTCTGGGGCCCACCGCCGAAGAAGAGATGCGGCTGACCCGCATCGAAGCCTCCGAGCTGCGCCGCGACAGTGCCTTGCTGGCCGATGCCGTCAAAGCCGTGGGCTTCTTCCCCGGCCCTCGGGCGGTTTTCGTGGAACAGGCAACCGACGGTCTGACCGATGCCATCGCAGCGGCGGTCAAGGACTGGCATGCGGGGGACGCACAGATTGTGGTCACCGCAGGGTCGCTGACCGCCAAATCCAAGCTGCGCAAGGTCTTCGAGACGCACCAGAACGCCTATGCCATCGGCATCTATGACGACCCGCCCTCGCGCGAGGAAATCGAGGATATCCTCAAACGCGCGGGCATTGCCCAGATGACGCCCGAGGCCACGACAGACCTGCATAACCTCGCCCGCGCCCTTGATCCGGGTGACTTCCGGCAAACGGTTGATAAGCTTGCGCTTTATATGTATGGCGAAAGCGCCCCCGTCACCCCCGCCGATATCCACGCCTGTGCGCCCGCCACCATCGAGGCAGGCACCGATGACCTGCTGAACATCGTTGCCGAAGGCCGCGCCAATGAGCTGGGGCCCATGATGACCCGCCTGACCGGTCAGGGTATCCAGCCCGTCGCACTTGCCATTCAGGCGCTGCGCCACTTCCGCGCCCTCCATGCTGCGGCCTCCGACCCGGGCGGCCCCGGAGCAGGCATCGCCAAGATGCGCCCGCCCATCTTCGGCCCACGCCGCGACCGGATGCAAAGACAGGCGCAAAGCTGGGGCATGTTCCGTCTGGAAGAGGCGCTCCAGATCCTGATCGAGACCGACCTCACCCTGCGGTCCGCCTCGCGCGCACCACAAATGGCCCTGATCGAGCGTGCCTTCCTGCGGCTGTCGATGATGGCCAGACGATGACGGCGCTGGTCATTGGCGCAGGCCCTGCGGGGCTGATGGCCGCCGAACAGATCGCCCGCGCAGGCCATGCCGTGACCTTGGCAGATGCCATGCCCACGCCCGCCCGCAAATTCCTGATGGCGGGCAAATCGGGGCTGAATCTCACCAAAGACGAACCACCCGAGGCCCTTGCCGCCCATTACCCCGAGGCATGGATCCGCCCCTATGTCACATCCTTCGGCGCCGCGCAGATGCAGGCCTTCGCACGCGACCTCGGCATCGACATCTTCACAGGCTCCAGCGGACGCGTCTTCCCCACCGGCATGAAGGCCTCGCCTTTCCTGCGCGCTTGGCTCGCCCGCCTCGACAGCCTCGGCGTCACAAGACACCAGCGCTGGCACTGGACGGGCTGGGACGGCACCGCCGTCCTTTTCAACACCCCCGACGGCCCGCAAAGACTGACCCCCAAGGTCTGCGTCCTCGCCTTGGGCGGTGCCTCATGGCCCAAACTCGGCTCGACAGGCGGCTGGGCGGAGGCGCTCAAGGCAAAAGGCGTCCTCCTCACCCCCTTCCAACCCGCCAATATGGGCTTCCACATCGACTGGTCGCCCCATATGCAGCCCCATTTCGGCAACCCGCTGAAATCCATCGCGCTCATTACCCCGACCCGCAGCCTGAAAGCAGAATGCGTTCTCTCTGCCCGAGGGCTGGAAGGCGGCGGCATCTATGAACTCTCGGCCGAATTACGCAATGGCGCCCCGCTGGCACTGGACCTGCTGCCCGACACGCCACTCGACGCACTTGCACAGAAACTCGCCAAACCCCGCGGCAAGGCAAGCCTCTCCAACCACCTGCGCAAAATCACCAGACTCGACCCGACCAAGCTGGCGCTTTTGAACGAATGGGCCCGCCCGCTGCCCTCCGACCCAATCCACCTGGCCCGACGCCTGAAACATCTCCCCACCCCCTTGGGCGCCCCCTTCCCGATCACCGAAGCCATCTCCACGGCAGGCGGCATCGCCGCCAAAGCCCTGACAGACAGCCTCGAACTCACAGCCATCCCCAACACCTTCGCCGCAGGGGAAATGCTCGACTGGGAGGCCCCGACAGGCGGCTACCTCCTGACCGCCTGCTTCGCCACCGGATATGCCGCAGGCCGCGCCGCCGCCCGAAGGCTCTCAACCCTTCCAGCTGCCTGACCTTCCAGCTGCCTGAAATATCCCGGGGTGAATGGCCCGCAAGGGCCAGAGGGGCAGCGCCCCTGCCGCGATTGTATCCATCACAAGCCCCCGCTTGACGCGCCAGAGCATTCCCCCGACTGTGGCCGCAAGACAGGGAGCCCCCATGCAAAACCAACGCCTTTTCACCCCGATCCTGATCGGATCCGCCATTATCCTGATGATCAGCTTCGCCATCCGCGCAAGTTTCGGGGTCTTCCAGATCCCGATCGCCGAAGAGTTCAGCTGGCCCCGCGCCGAGTTCTCGCTCGCCATCGCCATCCAGAACCTGTTCTGGGGGATCGGCCAACCCATTTTCGGGGCCATCGCCGAACGTTTCGGCGACCGTCGGGCAATCATTCTGGGGGCCTTCCTTTACGCCGCAGGGCTGGTCTTTTCCTCCTTCGCGACAACGGCTCTGCAACACCAGTTTCTTGAAACCCTCGTCGGGTTCGGCATTGCGGGCACAGGCTTTGGCGTCATCCTCGCCATCGTCGGGCGGGCCAGCTCCGACAAGAACCGGTCTCTGGCGCTTGGCATCGCCACGGCCGCAGGGTCGGCGGGGCAAGTCTTCGGTGCCCCTCTGGCCGAGATCCTGCTGGCCTTCATGAGCTGGCAGAGCGTCTTCATAATCTTCGCCCTGATGATCCTTGCCACCCTCTCCCTGCTGCCCATGCTGCGCGCCCCCGAGGCCAGCGCCCCGAACGGTCCGAGCGAAAGCATGGGGCAGGTGCTGGGCCGCGCGTTCCGCGACCCGAGCTATTCGCTGATTTTTATCGGCTTCTTCTCCTGCGGCTACCAGCTTGGCTTCATCACGGCACATTTCCCCGCCATGATTACCGAAATGTGCGGCGCCATCGCAGCCGGCTCGCTTCTGGCAGGGCTCGGCATCGAGACAACCTCGGCGCTTGGGGCGGTCTCGATTGCCGTCATCGGCATGGCCAATATCGCAGGCACCGTCTTTGCGGGCTGGGCCGGCCATCGCTGGTCCAAGAAATACCTGCTGGCCACGGTTTATCTGGGCCGGACGATTGCGGCAGGGGCCTTCATCCTGTTACCGATCACCCCTGCCTCTGTGCTGGTCTTCTCGCTGGTGATGGGCGCGTTGTGGCTGGCCACGGTGCCGCTGACCTCGGGGCTGGTGGCCCAGATTTACGGGCTGCGCTATATGGGCACGCTCTACGGGGTGGTGTTTTTCAGCCATCAGCTTGGGGCGTTTCTGGGCGTCTGGCTGGGCGGGCGGTTTTACGACATCTACGGCAATTACACCGCGGTCTGGTGGGTGGGCGTAGGGGTCGGGCTGCTCTCGGCCATCATCCATCTGCCCGTGAGAGAACGCCCGCTGGACCTGCAAACCGCCTGAGCCAGCACGCAACGAAAGCCCCGCATCTGCTGGGCTTTTTCCTTCAGGCACCGCTTGTCGCGTCAGAACGCATAGCTTACCCCGATATTCACCGCATTGGTGACAAGATCCGTCGTCAGGCTGCCGCCCTGCTTGAAATCCACATCATTGCGCGACCATGTAAACTGGTATTCGCCAAAGGCCGACCAGCGTTCGGTAAAAGCATAGCTGACGCCCGCGCCCAGCCGGACCGCAGGACCGCCCAGCTGATACCCCCAGGTGCGGTCATTGGCCGTCACCGTCTCAACATGCGGGATGGACACCCCGACCCCTCCCAGCACATAGGGCGTCACCTCTGGCCGCAGCACACCGGGCCAGCGATACATCACATTGACCGTGGCGATATTCAGCCCGTCCGAAAACTCGAAATGCGACATACCGGCCTTGGCCAATGTGGCGCGATCGGCATAGACCTTGGTATGCGTAAACTCCGCGCCCCAGCCAAAACGGGCATCCTGCCAGCGGGTGATACGCGCCCCCCAGTAATAGGGGGCCGTCCAGGAGTTCCCGTCCCAACCGGCTGTAAAGTCGCGGTCACCAAGGTCGAGATGATCGCGGATCCTGACCCCCGAATGCGGAGCGGACTGGCCGCCCAGATAGACCGAGACGTCCGTTTCTGCCAATACGGGTTCAGCCAGCGCAAGCCCCGCGCACCCGCAGGCGACAATTCCGCAGGCAACGCCCCTTGCACGGACCCGCATCGCTCATACTCCCTTTCTGGCACGCAATGGCTTGGCCCGACGCAGCGCGAAAACCTGCGCCGGAAGCCCCGCTCCTGCGGCAAGAACCGGACGCATCCCGCGACGGGCTGCACGACCCGCCGCTTTCGCGCCCCGTCTCAGCAGCCGCCGCATGAAGCTTTCGCGCCGGAACAGGCCATTGCAGGCGATCCCCCAGATCGCGCCCGCCAGAACCTGCCAGATGTCATGATTATGCGACTGGATACGGCTGGCACCGGTGAATGCCGCCGCCAGAATCACCGCCCCCTTTGCCACAGGGCTGGAAAGCAGGCAGCTGTTCACAAGGCTTGCAGCCCCGAATGTGGCCGTCGCGGTATGGCCCGAGGGGAAGCCATAAGGCTTGCCATTGGGCCGCGTGTTCAGCGGAATATCCCCAAGCGTGCGTTTGGTGCCGTGAATTCCGGCAAACAGCACCGCATAGCGGCCCAGATATTCGAGGCCATTACCATTGGCGATCTCGCAGCCCAGCGCCAGAACCGGCAGCGCGATTTGCAGGTGGTCGCCATAGCGGCGCGGGCTGGGTGGGCTAAGCGCGATCACCAGCGCCAGAATCCCCATCACCAGAAGCGGCACCCGCTTTGCACGCAGGCGGCGGCCCGAAGACAGGGAAAAGCTGCGCAAAGGCTGGTTGATCATGGACCACTCCACAACATAAAACGTTGTGGAGAGTTTTCGGAAACGAACCTTACAACCAGATGACAGCCTGTCGGAAAAGGCCGTCTAGCGCGCGTCCTGATCCAGCCCCTGATCTAGCAGAGCCTGCAATCCGGTGCGATAATCGGGATATTTCAGCGTGACGCCCAGCTCATCCTTGATGCGGTCGTTCTTCACGCGGCGCGATTCCGAATAGAAGCTGCGCGCCATCGGCGACATCTCGGCGCTATCGAAATCGACCACGGGTGGTTTGGGCAGGTTCAGCAACTCGGCAGCATAGGCCAGCACCTCGCCCGGATCGATGGGGCAATCGTCGCAGACATTCCACGCCCCCGCCAGATCGCGGCGCAGGATCGCGGCATGGACCACCTGCGCGATATCCTCGACATGGATGCGCGAAAACACCTGCCCCGGCTTGTTGATGATGCGGGCCTTGCCTTGGCGCACCTTTTCAAAGGGCCCCCGACCGGGGCCATAGATGCCCGCCAGCCGGAACAGATTGACCGGAATATCCGCGATCTGGCCCAGACGCGTCCACATCTCTTCGGCCTGAAGGCGGGCGCGCCCCCGCGCGGTAGAGGGCGTGCGCTCGGAATATTCATCCACCCAGCCGCCCTCACGGTCGCCATAGACGCCGATGGTGGACAGATAGCCCATCCATTCCAGTTGCGGCGCATGGGCAATCTCCATCGCGGCGCAGGCCAGCACTGGGTCCATCTGGTCCTCGCCACGCTCGGGCGCCACGGATGACAGGATATGCGTGGCCTCATCCAGCGGCAGCACCGACGGATCATCAGGCGCGGTCCAGAGGATCGGCTTGACCCCCTGCGCCTCGGCCAAAGCGGCACTTTCTTCCGTGCGGACGGTGCCATAGACCGTCCAGCCATTCTCGATCAGTGCAGGCGCAATCGCGCGGGCCGAATAGCCATGCCCGATGGAAAGAAGGGTCTTCATGGCTTTGCCTCGCTATGTTTGTCGATATGGCCCAGATCGCGGTCGGGTTCGATCACATCGCGGATGCGGCGCTTGATCTCTTTGGGTTCGGGGAAGCCGCCATCGCGCTTGCGTTCCCAGATCAGATCGCCATCCAGCCGGATTTCATAGACCCCGCCATAGCCGGGGATCAGCGAGACCTCGGCCAGATCTTCGGTGAAGGTCTGCAACAGTTCCTGCGCCATCCATCCGGCGCGCAAAAGCCAGTTGCAGCCGGTGCAATAGGTGATCGAGATCTTGGGTTTTCGCATCTGTGTCATACGGAAGATGTAGCGCGGACAAAACGTCAAAACAACGCATGATGTTCGCACCATCTTGCGTTGTGGAAAAACCCAAGACACAGTGGGACATGGATATGAACACACTGAAAACATGGCCCGAAGCCGCCACGCGCCTGATTGCCGTGGCCGCAGGGCGCGCGCCCGCCGATCTGGTGATCCGTCAGGGCAAATGGGTCAATGTCCACACCCGCGAGGTGCTGGACGGCCATGATATCGCGATTGCCGATGGCCGCATTGCGGCCGTAGCGCCCGATCTGTCGGCCTCTATCGGCCCCGAGACAGAGGTGATCGAAGCCAAGGGGCGCTTCATGCTTCCCGGCCTATGTGATGCGCATATGCATATCGAAAGCGGCATGCTGACGCCTGCCGAATTTGCCGCAGCCGTCATCCCCCATGGCACCACGACCATGTTCACCGACCCGCATGAGATCGCCAATGTGCTGGGGCTTCAGGGTGTGCGGATGATGCATGACGAGGCTGCCCTTCAGCCGGTGAATATCTTCACCCAGATGCCGTCCTGCGCGCCTTCTGCTCCGGGGCTGGAGACGACGGGCTTCGAGATTTCGCCCGAGGATGTGGCCGAGGCGATGACATGGCCCGGTATCATCGGCTTGGGCGAGATGATGAACTTCCCCGGAGTGGTGAATGCCGACCCCAAGATGCTGGCCGAGATCGCCGCGACCCAAGACGCGGGCAGGACGGTGGGCGGGCATTATGCCTCGCCCGATCTGGGGGCACCCTTCCGCGCCTATGTGGCGGGCGGTCCGGCGGATGACCACGAGGGCACCTGCGAGGCCGATGCGATTGCCCGTATGCGGCAGGGGATGCGCGCGATGGTGCGGCTCGGGAGCGCTTGGTATGATGTGGAAAGCCAGATTACCGCCATTACCGAAAAGGGTCTGGACCCGCGCAATTTCATCCTGTGTACCGATGACTGCCACTCCGGCACTCTGGTCAACGAAGGCCATATGAACCGCGTCTATCGTCACGCGGTCGAGTGCGGGGCCGATCCGCTGGTGGCGCTGCAGATGTGCACGATCAATACCGCCACCCATTTCGGACTGGAGCGCGAGCTGGGCTCGATCACGCCGGGCCGTCGGGCGGATATTATCCTGTCCTCGGATCTCAAGACCCTGCCGGTGGAACATGTCATCGCCCGCGGGAAAACGGTCGCGATGAATGGCACGCTGATGGTCGAGTGTCCGCATTACGACTGGCCGCCTGCTGCTCGGCAGACGGTGAAGCTGGGCAAACGGCTTGGGCCTGAGGATTTCATCATCAAAGCGCCCGAAGGCGCCAATGAGGTCACCGCCCGCGTGATCGGGGTTGTGGAAAACCAGGCGCCTACCCGCGCGCTGACCGCCACCCTGCCCGTCACCGAGGGCCGCGTGGAGGCTCAGGGCGAGGTCGCCCAGATCGCGCTGGTCGAACGCCATCGCGCCACGGGTCAGGTCACCAACGGCTTTGTCTCGGGCTTCGGCTATACAGGGCGGATGGCGATGGGGTCCACCGTGGCCCATGACAGCCACCATATGATCATTGTCGGCACCGACCGCGAGATGATGGCCAAATGCGCCAATCGTCTGGGCGAGATGGGCGGCGGGATTTCCGTCTGGAAGGATGGCGAGGAACTGGCCTCGGTGCCGCTGCCGATTGCGGGGCTGATGTCGGATGATCCGGCGGCCACCGTGGCGGGACGCGCCGATGCGATGGTCGCGGCGATGGCCGCCTGCGGCTGCACCCTGAACAACGCCTATATGCAGCACAGCCTGCTAGCCCTTGTGGTGATCCCCGAAATCCGGATCTCGGACCTTGGCCTTGTGGATGTGACGAAATTCGAACTGACGGAGCTTTTTGAATGAGTGAGCGCCTCGAAATCCAGATGCCAGCAACCGCCGAGCCGGAATTCTTTGATGATGCGAAGGCCGCCGTGGCCCGCGTGATCGCGCTTTACGAAGAGGCGACCAGCTTCCTGCTGGAGAAGTTCAACGCCACGATGGAAAGCGGTCAGGCCGCCACGCGGTATCGCGCCTTCTATCCGGAAGTTCGGGTCACCGTGGCCTCGCATCTCAAACATGACAGCCGGCTGAGCTTTGGCCATGTGCCGGTGCCGGGGGTCTTTGCCACCACGATCACCCGCCCCGATCTGTTCCGCAACTATCTGACCCAGCAGCTGGACCTGATGATCCGCAATCACGGCATCAAGGTGCAGGTGGGGCCTTCGAACACCGCGATGCCGGTGCATTTCGCCGTGGCCTCACGCCCCGATGTGACGATCCCACAGGAAGGCGCGCTTGATTTCTCGCTGCGCGATGTCTTCGATGTGCCCGATCTGGCGAATATGAACGATGATATCGTCAATGGCACCTTCACTGTAGGCCCCGATGGCACCAAACCTCTGGCGCCCTTCACCGCCCAGCGGGTGGATTATTCGCTGGCGCGGCTGTCGCATTACACCGCGACCTCGGCCGAGCATTTCCAGAACCATGTGCTGTTTACCAACTACCAGTTCTATGTGGATGAATTCGAGAAGATGGCCCGCGAGAAACTGGCTGATCCGTCTTCGGGTTATACCAGCTTCGTGGCGCCCGGCAATTTCGAGATCACCGACCCTCAGGGCGATATTCCGGGGCTGGCGAAACTGCCGCAGATGCCCACCTACCATATGAAGAAACCCGATGGTCAGGGGATCACGCTGGTCAATATCGGGGTCGGCCCGTCGAATGCCAAAACCGCGACCGACCATATTGCCGTGCTGCGTCCGCATGCCTGGCTGATGGTGGGCCATTGCGCGGGGCTGCGCAATTCGCAGAAGCTGGGGGATTTCGTGCTGGCCCATGCTTACCTGCGCGAAGACCATGTGCTGGATGATGACCTGCCGATCTGGGTGCCGATCCCGCCCTTGGCCGAGATTCAGGTGGCATTGCAGGATGCCGTGGCCGAGGTCACCCGGCTTGAGGGCTACGAGCTCAAGCGCATCATGCGCACAGGCACCGTGGCCAGTATCGACAACCGCAACTGGGAACTCCGCGACCAGACCGGCCCCGTGCAAAGGCTCAGCCAGTCCCGCGCTGTCGCACTGGATATGGAAAGCGCCACGATTGCCGCCAACGGGTTCCGCTTCCGTGTGCCCTATGGCACGCTTCTCTGCGTGTCGGACAAGCCGCTGCATGGCGAGCTGAAGCTGCCCGGCATGGCCACCGAATTCTACCGCACGCAAGTGGCCAACCATCTACAGATCGGGGTGCGCGCGATGGAACTGATCTCGGCCATGCCGCTGGATCGCATCCACAGTCGCAAATTGCGAAGCTTTGAAGAAACCGCCTTCCTCTAAATGGGTCTCGCCTGCCAATCATGCAGAATTCATGTATCGCGCGCGATTTTTCGCGCGTGACATATGAAAAACCCTTGCAGGCGCGCGAAAAACCGTGTGTTACAAGGCCCACGAGCGATTTTCGCGCCTGATAATTGATCCCGCAAAAGCGGGGCGACAAAGAGGAATATTTGATGTCGAAACCGATGACCAAAACCCAACTGGTGACCGCTCTGGCCGAAACCATGGGTTCGGATAAGAAGACTGCATCGGCAGCTCTGGATGCGATCAGCGAAATCGTGACCAAAGAAGTGGCTGAAGGCGGCGCTGTGACGCTTCCGGGTCTTGGCAAATTCATGTGCAAAGATCGCCCCGAGCGTCAGGTCCGCAACCCCGCCACCGGCGAAACCATGACCAAACCGGCAGACCGTCAGGTGAAAGTCACCATCGCAAAAGCGCTGAAAGACTCGGTCAACGGCTAATTTCGCCGACAAACGACATCTTGGAGAGGGTCGCCGTTACTTCGCGCGGCCCTCTTTTCGTATCGGATAGGACAATCATGGATTTCCGTGCAATTTTCATGGGGCTGGCCTTTGCCCTGATGTGGTCTTCGGCCTTCACGTCCGCCCGGATCATTGTCACCGAGGCCCCGCCAATGGCGGCGCTGGCCGCGCGGTTCCTGCTGTCGGGTCTTGTCGGATGCGGACTTGCCGCCGCTTTAGGCCAGAGCCTGCGGCTCAGTGCCGCCCAATGGCGCGGCGTGATCATCTTCGGCCTGTGCCAGAACGCGATCTATCTGGGGCTCAATTTCATCGCCATGCAATGGGTGGGGGCCTCGGTTGCCTCGATCATCGCCTCAACCATGCCGCTGATCGTGGCCGGACTGAGCTGGATCGTATTGCGTGACCGGATGAAGCCGCTCGGTCTTGCCGGTCTGGTGCTTGGCATTATGGGAGTCGCCATCATTATGGGCGCGCGTCTTTCGGGCGGGATCAGCCCGATGGGGGTGGCATTGTGCTTTGCGGGCGCAATGGCGCTGGCTGTGGCGACCTTGGCCGTGCGCGGCGCGACCTCGGGGGGCAATGTGCTGATGACCGTCGGCTTGCAGATGTTTGTCGGAGCCATTCCGCTCAGCCTGCTTTCGGCCTTCTTCGAGCCGCATGATATCATCTACACACCGAAACTGGTGATCGCCTTTCTGTATACCGCCTTGGTGCCCGGTGTTCTGGCGACGTGGGTCTGGTTCCTTCTGGTCGAGCGTCTGGGCCCGATCAAGGCCGCCACATTCCACTTCCTGAACCCCTTCTTCGGCGTCGCACTCGCCGCGATCATCCTGCACGAACCTCTGGGCTTGGGCGATTTCATCGGTGTGGCCGTGATCACGCTGGGCATTATCGCCGTGCAATATTCCAAACGCAGCCCCTCGCAACTGAAGCTGACCCCCAGCACCGCCCAAGAGCCCGCCCCCTCTGGCCACTAGGGGCTTGGCCCTGCGGGCGGTCGCGCCAGAGGGGCTGGCAGGCGCGGGCGTCCGCTTTCCGCCCCCGTAGAACAGAACCGGCGGGCTTATTTCAGGATGGCGCGCAACCGTTCCAGCGCGGCATCGGCCTTGGCGGCAGACTCGGCCAGCCCGTCGGCCACATCACCGCGCAGATCGTCCGTCATACCGTCGCGGCGCAAGATCTTGGCACCGGACCGCGTCACCGATGTCAGATTGGCCAGCGTATGCGCGATGTCCCGCAATTCCTCGCGCAGGTCGGTTTCGGTCCGCCTGCTGATATCCGTGCGCTTGGCACAGATCAGGATATGCTGGATCCGGTTGTCACGATCTTGCAGCGGCATCATGGTGACATCCCAATGGGTGGCATATCCCGGCCCGTGCCAGACCGTCTGGAAACCGCTCCGCTGCCCCTGAAACGCCAGATCGACACAGCTCCGCGCGGTCGCCCCGTCCGGACCCTCAAGCACATCGGCCCAAGCCTGCGTACAGATCTCGACAAATCCGGCATCCCCCAACAAGACCCCGTGCCGATGGGCGGCCACGATAAGGTTCTGCCTGTCGAGGATCAGCGCACAGGTCTCTGCCGGCGGCGTCGCATCCGTGCCGGATGTCTCGACCTCGGTATATTCGGCAGGGGCCGAAAATCCCTGCGCCTGCAGAAATTCCTTTACCAACAACATAGGCTTGTTCCGCTGAAATCGTCGTTCTGCGGCCAGTATCGGAAAACCAGGCCTTTTCATCAATAATTTTCTATAGTTTCAGCCCAATACGTTAGGACAAAAACAAGAGATATCGAGCAGGGCGGGAACCGAATCCGCTGGCGGGTGTTGTTAGCTCAAACGCAGTTAGCTTGGAGTAGTAACATGGCCGGACTTGGTTGGATTGCAGCAATTATCGTGGGTGGCCTCGCCGGATGGATCGCTGAGAAGCTGATGCATTCGAATATGGGCCTGCTGATGAATATCGTTCTGGGCATCGTTGGTGCCGTTGTTCTGAACTTCATCCTGTTCGCCATTGTCGGCACCACGATGGGCGGCTGGATCGGTCAGCTGATCGTTGGTGTGATCGGCGCCTGCCTGCTGATCGGCGGCTATCGCATGATCCGCCGCGCCTAAACGCGCCCCGCCTTCATTGTCTCGGAAAAGCCTGGCCCTCTTGGGTCAGGTTTTTTCGTTTGACGCGACGGGCTACGCTTTCTAAGCGAGAGAAAAAGGAGCGCGCCCCGATGAGTGACAAACCCGTATCCGACAAATCTGTCGAGCCCCCGAAAAAGCCCAAACGCCCGCAGGAGGTCTATACGCTGGTCGTCGAGGTCGGGCGCTGCGCCAATGACGGCCTGCCCAAAGGGGCGACAGGCGGGGCGCTGATGTGCTTTGCCTCGGGGGTCGACGAGGCCGAAGCCGTGCGCGAAACCGTGGCAATCCTCAAACAGGCCGAGCTGGCCCCGCTGGATGTGAACAGCTACGGCACCTTGGCCGAGCGCGAGAAACAGGGCCATGAGGTGGGCGAGGACGAGCGCGCCCTGATGCAGCGGGCTCTGGACGAGAATTCGGTTATCGTTGCGCAGATGACCCCGTTCTTCAAAGACAGCTAAGCGCCCCATACCGGACCTGCGCCCGACTGACGGGAAACGGGTGGCAAGAAGCTGCTGCCCGTCCTGCTCTTTCACGCGGGCTCACAGCGGCTTGATTGCAACCCAACGGCGTCCTGCTACACTGGTCACAAAGGCGGCATATAAGCCGCGTGTTCGAGCAGAAAAAGGGACGCCCATGTTTCGTGCCGCTAAAGTGACTTTCATCTCTCTGATGGCTCTGACCAGCCTGTCGGCCTGTGCGGGGCCGGTCGATGTCTCGCCGCGCCCGATGGTGCGGGGGGCGGATCCGGTGGCAGATCCGGTGCCGGATACCGATCCGGCCACGCAGGCCCGTTTTCAGGCTTGGGTCAATAATTTCCGCAGCCGTGCCCTGTCGAGCGGGATTTCCGAACGCACATGGGACCGCGCCACCCGTGGCATCAAATATAACCCCAAAGTGATCGAGCGCGACCGCTACCAGTCCGAGTTCACCAAATCCATCTGGGACTATCTCGACAGCGCGGTCTCCGATACCCGCATTGCCAATGGCCGTGCGGTTCTGGCGCAAAACCGTGCCGCGCTTGACAAGATCGAAGCGCGCTACGGGGTGCCCAAAGAGGTCGTCGTGGCCGTATGGGGGATGGAATCCAATTACGGGGCCAATCGCGGCAAAATGGCTGTGGTGTCCTCGCTGGCGACGCTGGCCTATGATGGCCGCCGTGGCGAGTTTTTCGCCAAACAGCTGATTGCGGCGCTGCAAATCATCGATGCGGGGGATATCGATGCCGACCACATGACCGGCTCTTGGGCGGGGGCGATGGGCCATACCCAGTTCATCCCCACCTCCTATCTCAGCTATGCGGTTGATTTCACGGGGGATGGCCGCCGTGACATCTGGTCGAACGACCCGACCGACGCCTTGGCCTCGACCGCGTCCTATCTGGCGAAATCCGGCTGGCAGCGCGGGCAGGAATGGGGCCGCGAAGTGGTGCTGCCCGCAGGTTTCAACTATGGCCTGACGGGCAAGGGAACGCGCAAGACGGCAGCGCAATGGGCGGCACTTGGCGTGCGTGATGCGCAGGGCCGCGCGCTTCCCGATATGGGCGCCACCTCGATCATCGTGCCGGCAGGGGCCAAGGGACCGGCCTTCCTGATTTCGGGCAATTTCCGTGCGATCCTGCATTACAACAATGCCGATAGCTACGCGCTGGGGGTGTCGCATCTGGCGGACCGGATCGCGGGCAAGGGGCCCTTCGTGCGGGATTGGCCGCGCACCGGAAAACCGCTGAGCGAGGCCCAGAAGATCGAACTGCAAGAGCGCCTGACCGCGCGCGGTTTCGACACGCAGGGCACCGACGGCAAAATCGGGGCCAATACCACCGAGGCAATCGTTGCCTACCAGCGTTCGGCGGGTCTGGCACCGGACGGGTATCCGACATTGGAACTCTTGCAGACCCTGCGCTAACGCGCTTTCATGGCGGGACCAGTTAGGAGCCCCGCCATGACGACCCAGCTAGAGACCGCTTTCGCCGCCATTGATGCCGCAAATGCGCAAGACCCCAATCTGGAGGACGGTCAGCCTGCCGCCCTGCTATACGGTCAGCGCATGAGCGCCGAGCAGGCGGCGCTGTGTCCCCATGCCTCGGACCGCCTGAAAATCGCGGCGCGGGGCCAGCATATCGAACGCTGGACATTGCCGCGCGACACCTATCCACAAGGTCGTGCAGGCTATCTGGAATGGCGTCGCGAACAGGGCCGCAGGCATGCCGCCCGTGTGGGGGCGATCATGGCAGAGGCGGGCTATGGGGCCGAGGATGTCGCGCAGGTCGAAAAGATGCTGCGCAAGGAAGGGATCAAGCGCGACACGGAAGTGCAGGCGCTGGAAGATATCATCTGCTTTACCTTCATCCGCCATTATCTGGGCGGGTTCGCGCAGACCCAAGAGACGGAGCAGCTTCTGGAGATCGTCCGGAAAACCGCGCGTAAAATGTCGCCCGAGGCGCGCGAGAAAGCCCTTGCCACATTCGAGATGCCCGAGGCCTTCGCGGCAGCCTTTGCCTGAGGCTATGCCCCGGATTTTGCCCTGACTTTATCAGATGATGTCGCCAGAGCCGGAGCCGTTCGCGGAAAGCCGCTTCCGGTCTGCCCCCTGTCTGGGCGTGGCAAACGTGCGGCTGTTTACGAAAACAGCCCCCGAAGAGATCTTCGGGGGCTGTCTGGCAGAATGGCAGCCCTGAGGGGCTGCACCGGAAGTCAGTCGCGCAGCAACTCGTTCACGCCGGTTTTCGAACGGGTCTTTTCGTCCACACGTTTCACGATCACGGCGCAATAGAGGCTGACGCCGTTTTTCGACGGCATGGAGCCCGAGACGACCACCGAATAGGGCGGCACTTCGCCATACATCACTTCGCCGGTTTCACGGTCCACGATCTTGGTCGACTGGCCGATATAGACGCCCATGCCCAGCACCGAGCCCTCGCGGACGATCACGCCCTCGACAACCTCGGAGCGCGCACCGATGAAGCAGTTGTCCTCGATGATGGTCGGACCCGCCTGCATGGGTTCCAGCACGCCGCCGATGCCGACGCCGCCCGACAGGTGCACGCCCTTGCCGATTTGTGCGCAGGAGCCGACGGTCGCCCAAGTGTCGACCATCGTGCCCTCATCCACGAAAGCGCCCAGATTGACGAAGGACGGCATCAGCACCACGCCCTTGGCAATATAGGCCGATTTGCGCACGACGCAGTTGGGCACGGCGCGGAAACCTGCGGCCTTCCACTGGTTCTCGCCCCAGCCTTTGAACTTGCTGTCGACCTTATCCCACCAGCCGCTGCCTTGCGGGCCGCCTTCGTGGATTTCCATGTCTTTCAGGCGGAAGCCCAGCAGCACGGCTTTCTTCGCCCATTGGTTCACATGCCAGTTGCCGTCTGCCTGCTTTTCGGCCACGCGCAGCTTGCCCGAATCCAATGCGTTCAGGGTATCGGTGATCGCCTCGCGGGTCTCGCCGGTGGTTGCGGGCGTGATCGTGTCGCGGGTTTCCCAGGCGGCTTCGATGGCCGCTTCAAGCTGTGCATTCGACATGGTCTTCTCCAAGCATTTCGATTGAGACCCGTAATGCCAGTGCTTTCGGAATTTCTCAATGCAAAACCTGTTTTATGGGAGTCTGGCAGAACCGCGACAAAGCGCATAGGTTCGCCGAAATTCAGAAACAGGAGTTTTCATGGCCAGCGAACACGACCCCGCCTTTCAGGAGCCGCATAATTCGACGCTGCGCGACAGTGTCGAGGATGCCCGCTCTGCCGAGCGTGTTCCCGACACGCCGCAGACCCGCTCGCCCGCCTACAAGCTGGCCTTCACCGATAAAGACTTCCTGATGCGCGAAGAGCTGCGGCCCGTGCGCCTGCAGCTTGAACTGCTCAAGCCACAGCTCATCATGGATGAACGTGGCATCGAATCGACGGTGGTCATGTTTGGCGGCGCACGCATTCCCTCGCCCGAAAAGAAAGACACCGCCAAGACACCGCAACTGGCCGAGCTGACAAAATATTACACCGAGGCCGAACGGTTTGCCGAACTGGTCACCGCCCGTTCGCTTGAGGCCTATGGCCGCGAGCTGGTGGTCTGCACGGGCGGCGGCCCGGGGGTGATGGAGGCCGGCAATCGCGGTGCGCATAAAGCGGGCGGGGAATCTATCGGGCTGAATATCCTGTTGCCGCATGAACAGGCCCCCAATGCCTATGTCACCCCTGCCCTGTCCTTCAACTTCCACTATTTCGCCATCCGCAAGATGCACTTCCTGATGCGGGCCGCGGCGATCGTAGTCTTTCCGGGGGGCTTCGGGACATTGGACGAGATGTTCGAAAGCCTTACCCTGATCCAGACCCGACGGATGAAACGGGTGCCGGTCATCCTGTTCGGCCGTGAATTCTGGCAGAAGATCATCAACTGGGAGGCGCTGGCCGAGGCAGGCACCATCGCGCATGAGGATCTGGATCTGGTGCGCTTTGTCGAGACGGCAGAAGAGGCGATGGCCGTGCTGGAGGCTTTCCACCCCGAGTGTGAATGCTGACCCCGCCTAAAGGGTCAGCGCCTCGGCACTGACTTCGGCAAGCTGCGCGCGATCCTCCCGACAGGCGCGCGCAGCCGCCACCAACGCCCGAAACAGCGCGCGCTGACGGCGGGCATAGGTGAGATATTCGGGATGCCATTGCACCCCCAAGGCGAAGGGATCGGCGATCCGTTCAATGGCCTGCACCATTCCCGAGGGGTCGCGCGCCGCCACCACCAGCCCCTCTCCCAGACGGTCCACGGCTTGACTGTGCAGCGCGTTCACCCGCATCGGCGCCGCCCCTGTCAGCTGGGCCAGTCGGGTGCCCGCAATCACCTGCACATCCTTCTTGGGCAAGAGCGTCGAATATTTGCGCGCGCCATAATGGCTGTAGGCATCCTGATGCAGCGTGCCGCCCAGTGCCACATTCAGCATCTGCGACCCGCGGCAAATGCCCAAAACCGGCTTCCCCAGATCGAAGGCCTGCGCCACCACCCCCGCCTCGAGCCTATCGCGCGCGGGGTCCAGCACGGCCGTTGTGACCAGCTCGCCGCCATAAAGCTCGGGCGAGATATCATCCCCGCCACCCACGATGACACCGTCCACCTGCGTTGCATCGGCCTCGCCCCGCGTGCTCCAGCGCACCGAACGTCCCCCCGCCAGCCAGACCCCGAAGGCGATGAACGGAAAGACCCGCCAGCCGGTTTTCACCGAAGTGGTGACCCCGATCACAGGGCGCATCCTGCGGCTCATCCGATCAGATCCGCATCGCGCAGGATGCGCCCGACATGTTCGGGCCAGCCCAGACCAAGGAAGTTCATGCCGCTATGCTCGGCGGGCCAGTCACGGCAAAGCTGCCGCAGCACCGCTTCCTTGCTGGCCACCTGTTCGACGAGCCACCAGCGGCACCATTCGTAATCCAGCGACCATTGCGGGTCCGAGATACGGCAATCGGGCAGCCGGAAGTGGAAAGCGGGGCGCGGATTGACCGTGCCGCCCTTGCCATCGCTTGCGGCAATGATCTCGGGATGCAGCTCGACAAAGACCGGCAGCATATCCAGCCCGTGATTGCGCGACAAAGTGGCCTCGCGATAGGCGCGGATCACATCGGGCAGGGAAGCCTCCGGCCCGAGTTCCACCAGATGGCGCACCAGCTTTTCGGGATAGCGGTCGGTAAAGGGCAAAGCCTGCCGCGTCATCTCGATGGGAAGCGCCCGCCGCATCCACGGTTCAAGCAGCGCGTAGGCCAGAAGCGGGCGCACCACATGGTCCGGCCCCGCGATCGAGGGGTTGAAATGCACGCCAAAGCCGTAAAAGGCGCTGGCTTCGCTGCCCAATGCCCCGCGCTCGCGCAGCGTAGTCAGAAAGGTGGAAAGATCGGCAAGCTGCTCCAAAGTCAGCGGCTGGGTCACGATCTCGACCGGAAGCACCTCGCGCCCGAGCCGCATCCCGAGATCGCGCAGCGGACCGGAAAGCGATTTGCGCAACGCGATGTCCAGATAGATATCCAGATCACCGATCCGCGTGCCACGCACCTTCCAGTCATCCCCTTCGGCGCGCTGTGCCGTGCCTCCCAGAAAAGTGGCGGCAAGTCGGGCCGTTTCCGCCTCGTCCAGACCGGCAAATTCCACCTCGACGCCGACACGGCGCGGGGTGCCATCCGGTCCGGTCCTATCGGGCAGCGGGGCAAAACGCTCTGGCGCGGCGATCCTTATATCGGTCATTCTCGTCTCCGTCCTATCCGGTGAACGCATCCCATCACGGAAACGTTCCCCAGATGTGACCGCCTTGCGCAACGCGGGCTTTCGACACCGGTCGCGGAGAAAGCGTCAGGGACGGGGCGTCAGTATCGCAAGGGATCGTGGCCGCAATTCATCAAAGCATAGCGCCAAGCGGCCTGCTGCGACAGATCTGCCGGACGGCCTGCCGCCAAGGTCCGCTCGATATCAAAGGTGATCTCGCGCATCTTGCTCCATTCGGCGGCGGTCAGATCGGTGGGCTTGAGGCGCGCAAGCTCCAGCACCTTCAGCGCCGTCAACTGGCCGTTCTGCCCCAGCATCGCACAGGCGCTGCGGCTTTCCTCGGTGTCCAGCCATGCTTCCAGCTCGGCCGGTTTCATATTCATCAGGTCATGCCAATCATCAAGAATGTCGCGTTGTTCATCCTGCGTCATGATGCCCCCCCAGGTCAGGAATTGATCCGGAAAAAACGCCGCACCGCAGCATCCGGTTCCCGAAAAGTTTACGGAACCGTCACAATGCAAAAGGCCGCCCCGAAGGGCGGCCCGAAGGCTTACAGACCGGCCTCGGATTCGATGTCCTTGCGGGACTTCCGCGCCCGTTCGGTGGCGGATTTCAACTGGCCACAGGCGGCCATGATATCCTCGCCACGCGGGGTGCGGATCGGCGAGGCATAGCCCGCTTTATAGATGATATCCGCAAACCGCTCGATCCGCTCCCAATCCGAGCGCTGATAGGGCGCGCCGGGCCATTCGTTGAAGGGGATCAGGTTGATCTTGGCGGGAATGCCCCTGATCAGCTTGATCAGACGGCGTGCATCCTCGTCGGTGTCATTCACATCCTTCAGCATCACATATTCAAAGGTGATGCGTTCCGAATTGGACAGGCGCGGGTAATCGCGCAGCGCGTTCAGCAGCGCCTCGATATTCCACCGCTTGTTGATCGGCACCAGCTTGTTGCGCACCTCATCGGTGGTGGCGTGGAAGCTGATCGCCAGAAGGCAGCCGATCTCTTCGGCGGTCTTGGCAATCTCCGGCACCACGCCCGAGGTCGACAGCGTGATCCGGCGGCGCGAAAGCGACAGCCCCTCACCATCCATCACCACTTTCATCGCATCGCGGACGTTATCGAAGTTATAGAGCGGCTCGCCCATGCCCATCAGCACGACGTTCGACACAAGGCGCTGTTCGTTCTTGGGCGAATTCTGCTCGGGCCATTCGCCAAGGTCGTCGCGCACCAGCATCAGCTGGCCGACAATCTCGCCTGCGGTCAGGTTGCGCACCAGTTTCTGCGTGCCGGTGTGGCAGAAGGAACAGGTCAGCGTGCAACCCACCTGAGACGACACGCACAGCGTGCCGCGCCCCTCTTCGGGGATATAGACGGCCTCGACCTCATGCCCGCCCTGAATGCGCAGCAGATATTTGCGGGTGCCATCCTCCGAGATCTGACGCGTCACCACTTCGGGCAGGCGGATCTCGAACTTGGCCTCCAGCATCTCGCGGTAGGCTTTGGCCAGATTGGTCATCGCGTTGAAATCGCGCACGCCCCAGTAATAGACCCATTGCCAGATCTGGCCTTCACGCATCTTCGCCTGCTTCTCGGGCGTGCCAGCCTCGATGAGCGCCGCGCGCAGCTGCGGGCGGGTGAGGCCGACAAGATTGATCTTGTCGGAAGAGAGGTCTTTACGCGGGATCGTCAGCACGTCCTGCGTGATCGGTGCGGATGCGTCGGTCATGGCGATTTCCTGAAAATGAGTGGCCCCTATACAGGATTCGGCGCAAAATTCAAATAGCAAAGGCGCACAGGCCCAGCGCATCGGTCCCCGGGCCGCAAACCGGCGTGGTTATCGCCCCTGCAACTGTCCAACGACGGGCCAATGTCACCTGCGCCCCGCCCTCCGGCTTCAGCCCTGCCGAGGAGGGATCAGGCCCCTGAGCACATCGCGCAACATGGCCTTTTGCGCAATCTCCAACCGCACCGGAAGCGTCAGCACCTGCGGTCGGAAACTTGCCGGAAGGCGCACGGCGTCCTTTTCCGTGGTGACAAGCTGCAGTCCGGACTGTCTCGCCTCCAGCTCCAACCGCGACAGAAGCTGTCGGGTAAAGGGCTGGTGGTCATCCAGCGCCTCGCACCGCTGAAGATCCGCACCGAGGCCGCGCAGCGTGTCGAAAAACTTCTCGGGATGCCCGATGCCGGCAAAAGCAAGGCAGGCCAGCCCCTGCCAGTCCATGCCGGTGGCCAGAGGTTGCAGACTGGCCTTGAGATGCGGACAGGGCAAGGCATCGCCCCAAAGGGTCTGGAACCGCATCTGGGCCGCCTCGTTCCCGATCGACATCAGCAGATCCGCGCGCGCAAGCCCCGTTGCAACAGGTTCGCGCAAAGGGCCTGCAGGCAGACAGCGACCATTGCCGAAGCCCTTATGGGCATCCACCACCACGATCGTCAGATCCTTGACCAAGCTGGGATTCTGGTGACCGTCATCAAGCAAGATGACATCCGCGCCCGCAGCTTCGGCGGCCTCGCCCCCACGGGCGCGGTCTTTTGAAACCCATGTCGGGGCGAAGGCGGCCAGTAGCAGAGGCTCGTCGCCCACCTCCGCCGCCTGATGGCGATCGGGATCAACCTGCACCGGCCCCTCCAGATGGCCCCCGTGCCCGCGGCTGACAATATGCGGGGTCAGCCCTTCCTCCTGCAGCATCTGCGCGATGGCGATGGTGGTCGGGGTCTTCCCCGTGCCGCCCGCATTGATATTCCCGACACAGATCACCGGCACCGAAAGGTGAACGCCCCTATGCGCAAGACGCTTCTGTGTGGCTTTCGCGGTCACATGTCCTAACGGGGCCAGCAATCTTGCCATAAGGCTTGGCTGTGAAGGGGCGCTATACCAGAAGGCGGGCGGGCGCATGGGCGGCTCCGATCATGACAGGGAATTAGGGCGCGGCGGGAAGGGCCTGATGGATGGCATCGATCAGGGCTTCTATCGCGCCCGCACCAGCGGTTTCAACATCCCAGGCATTGCGGGCCAGAAAGGCGGCGCGATGCGGGGCAAGCAGGTCGATCACCGCTTCGGACAGATCGTCCTTCGAGGTCAGGCGCTTGCTGGCCTGACCGGCCTGAAGCTCGTGATAGGCGGCCTCGAAGGCGCCGGTATCCGGCCCGTGCAGCACCGCCGAGCCAAGAGCGGCGGCCTCCATAGGCGAGCGCGGCGCGCGCGACTGGCCACTGAAGGTGCCGCCGATATAGGACAGCGGGGCCAGCCGGTACCACAAGCCGTAATCATCGGGGTCATCGGCAATGAAGACCTGCGTATGCGGGTCCGGCTCGCCCTCCAGAGAGCGCCGCGCGACATGCCAGCCCTCATCCGTCAGCCTCTGCGCCAGCTCCACGGCATCGCCGGAACTGTCGGGGGCCAGAAACAGCAGCAGCCGGTGGGCATGGCGCAGGGCCTGCATATGGGCCTCAAGCACCATGTCCATCTCGTCCTCGGGCACCGAGGTCGCAAACCATGTGGGGCGGTTTTGCAAAAGATCGCCCATCGCCACCAGCTCTTTTCCGGAACAGCTTAACGGCGGCGGCGGCAGCGACAGCGGGCCGCAGGCGATCAGCCGGTTCGGATGCGCGCCGAGGCCGATCAGATGCAGGTTTTCCTCGGTGGTCTCGGTCAGAATGGTATGGACCATGCGCAGCAGCCGCGCGGCATAGGCGGTTCGGGGATGGTGCCCGCCCACCAGAATGATCGGGATCGCGTGGCTATGCGCGCCCGAAATCAGCGCAGGCGGCAGATCCTGCCCGATCAGCAGCACCAGATCGGGCGCCCAGACCGTGAGCGCGGCGTGGATATCGGCATTGGTATCGGGCGGATCGGGAAAGGGATGGCATTCCCGCGGCAGCGCCACACGATCCAGCAAAGTCGCAGGACCTGTCACGATAAACGGACGGTCCGCCAGACGCCCGATCAGCATCTGCAGCACAGCTTCGATATGGGGAAGGGAGGAAACGCCCGACAGCCGGACCCAGATGGGTGGCTTCGTGCGGCCTGCAACGGGCGTCAGACGCTCGGGCAGGGCAGATGGCCGGTTCAGCCCCGACAGTTTCAGGTGCAACCAGAGCGGAACCGGCATGATAGGGTATCAGAACCCGAGTTCGGCGGTCGGCGCCGCTTCCATTTCTTCATCGCGCAGGCGATGGAGATGCGCGATGAAATAACGCATATGGGCGTTATCCACGGTGCGCTGCGCTTCGGCTTTCCAAGCGTTGAAAGCTTCCGCATAATTGGGATAGATCCCGACGATGTGGATGTCTTTTACGTCGCGAAAGACGGTCTTCTGCGGATCGATGAGTTCGCCGCCGAACACGAGATGCAGACGTTGCGTCGGAGATTTGGGCATTTCGATGAACCTCTCTTGTGAGAATGGCGCGACCCTAGGCCAAGCGCGCGCGCTTCTCAAGGTATGCAGCGCATTTGGTTGCTTTTCAAATGCGTGAGCAAGAGATACCTAATTGCCATGACACAGACACTTTCCCAGATCTACGAGGCCCGCGTGGCCGAGGGCACCCTGCGTGGCGATGATGCGCAGCGCGCCGTATTACCGCTTCTGGAGCGCGTTCGCCGCGATCTGGAAACCCTCCCCGAGACCCCGCCCAAAGCCGGATTTTTCGGTATGTTCGGCAAAAAAGCCGCGCCGCCGCAGATCAAGGGGCTGTATCTTTGGGGCGGCGTAGGACGCGGGAAATCCATGCTGATGGACCTGTTCTGCGAGGCGGTCACAGCGCCCAAGCGCCGCGTGCATTTCCACGCCTTCATGCAGGAAGTGCAAAACGACATCGAGAAAGCGCGCAAGGCCAAGGTCGAGGATGCGATCCAGCCGGTGGCAAAACGAATCGCTTCCGAGCTGAAACTGCTCTGTTTCGACGAGATGCAGATCACCGATATCGCCGATGCGATGATCGTGGGGCGGCTGTTCGAGTTGCTGTTCGAAGCGGGTGTCGTGGTGGTGACCACCTCGAACCGCGTGCCCGAGGATCTGTATAAGGACGGGCTTAACCGCCAGCTTTTCCTGCCCTTTATCGCGATCCTGCGCGACAAGCTGGAGGTGCACGAGATCATCTCGGTCAATGACTACCGCCAGAACCGTCTGTCGGGGCAGCAGGTCTATTTCACCCCCGCCGACCGTGAAGCCAAGACGCAGATGGACAGCCTTTGGGCCGAACTGACCGGCGGCCATGACGAGAAACTGTCTCTGGCCCATAAGGGCCGCGAAATCACGTTGCCGCATTACCACAATGGCGTGGCGCGCGCGTCGTTCTGGGATCTATGTGCCGCAAATTTGGGCGCTGGCGACTATCTGGTTATCGCCGAAAATGTTCGCGTTTTGTTTTTGGACGGGATTCCCAGTCTGGATTCATCTAAATTTAACGAGGCTAAGCGTTTTGTAACCATGATCGATGCGCTCTACGAGGCGAAGGTCCGGCTGATTGCCTCTGCAGCAGCCGAACCCGAACATCTCTATAACGAGGGCACCGGCAGTTTCGAATTTGAACGCACCGCCTCCCGTTTGCGCGAAATGCAGGCCGCGGATTGGGGGCAAGACCACGGAGACTGAGATGCAGGCCCTAGAGCGCGATATTTCCCGGATCGAAGAGATCGAAGCGGTTGCCCGAGATCTGAAACGCGCTCTGAACCTGTTACCCGGCTGGGCGGGCACCCGTGTGGAAGAGGTGCTGCGCCTGACCCCAGACCGCGCCGTGGCGGTCATCCGCCGCCGCGACGAAAGCTTTGTGCTCAAGCAGTTCTTCGGTGACAAGGGCCCTGCCCGCGCCACCCTGATGGCCGAGGCTCTGGGCCATGCGGGCCATATGCAGGACGGGGCGCATCAGGTGGTGGCGCTGGTGGCCTCTTTCGCCTCGCAGGGCATGATCATCATGGGCCGCACCCCCGGTCTCCGGCTGGATCGCGTCCTCAAAGATGCCGCCCCCGATATGCGGCTGCGGCTGGTCGGGGCGGCGGGACACTGGCTGGCACGCTACACCGCGCCCACCCGCGAAGAAGGCCGGTTCTACGCCACTTTCTGGCTGCGCCAGATCGAGGACCTTCCGCACCGGCATATGCAGGGCGAGGCGCGCAGGCTATCGGGCGAAATCCTCGACAAACTGGCCCGTATGGCGCCCGATCTGAATGGCAAGATGGTGCTGCGCGCCCGCAGCCACGGAGATTTCGTCGACCGCAACCTGAATGTCGCCCCTGACGGGAAAACGCTCTGGGGCTTCGATATCGACCGGTTCCCGCTCCTGCCGATTGCCCGTGATGTGGCACGTTTCCTCAGCTGGCGGGCGAGCGACCGCGCGGAGCATCTGGGGCGCGCCGGCCTGCCGGTCGACGAGGTTACGGCCATGTCGGCAAGCGATGTCCTGCCGCAGGCCGAATGGCAGGACATGGTGCCCTTCTTCGCGGGCGAGACATTGGTCCGCCGGTTTGCCGACCGCCTCGGCGACGCGGACCGCCTGATCCCCGTCGCTAAGGCGTGGCTTGGCTGATCGGCGCGGCTCTCAGCTTCTGGGCATCTGGTCAAGGATCTCGCGCACGCGCGGGATCACCTTCGTGCCGTAAAGCTCGATATTGCGCAGGATGGCCGAGGCTTTCTGCGGACCCGAGCTGTATTTCAACTGGAACCGGCTCAGCCCCAGCGTCGCCACCGTCGAGGCGATTTTCAACGCGACCGTCTCGGGCGCGCCGACATAAAGCGAGCCATGTTCGATCTCGCGCAGGTAATCCTCGCGCCGCAGCGGCGGCCAGCCCCGCGAGGCGCCAATCGACGCATGCATCTTCTGGTAGCCCTCGAAATAGGTCTCGCGGGCAAGCTCGTCGGTTTCGGCCACAAAGCCCGGACTATGCACGCCGACCTCTTTCGGCGTGGTCCCCATCTGCGCATGGGCGCGGCGATACAGATCCACCAGCGGCGCGAAGCGCGCGGGCGCACCGCCGATGATCGCCACCAGCAGCGGCAGATCATGCGCCGCCGCCGAGACGATACTCTCGGGCGAGCCCCCCACACCGCGCCATGTCCGGATGGGAACTTCGGGGCGCGGATGGACCGTGGCGTTTTTCAGGGCAGGCCGGAAACGGCTTTCAAAGCTCACCTTCTCGTTGCGGATCAATGTGACGAACTGTTCGAACTTCTCGTCAAACAGCGCCTCGTAATCCTCCAATGCGAAACCGAACAGAGGAAAGCTCTCGGTAAAGGACCCGCGGCCAAGGGTGACTTCGGCGCGCCCCTGCCCGAAAGCATTCATGGTGGAAAACCGCTGGAACAGGCGGATCGGGTCGTCCGAGCTGAGCACCGTCACCGACGTTCCGACCTTGATACGCGAGGTCTGTGCCAGAATGGCCGACATGATCGGCTCCGGCGAGGAGATCGCGAAATCGGGGCGGTGATGCTCGCCCAGACCAATGAAATCGGCCCCCGCCTCTTCGGCCAGAACCCCTTCGGCCACGGTATTGCGGATCACCTGCGCCGGCGACAACCGCGCGCCGCTATCGTCGGTCGTGATATCCCCGAATGTATCGAGGCCAAGTTCGAGATGGGTCATGAAAGGCTCCTTCGCTGGAGCACAATCTAGGCAAAACGGGGCCAGCTCCCCAGCCCCTTTCCCGCACAGACCCTGTTCAAAAAGATCAGCCGTTCTCGCGCAGCACAGCGCCCGCCAGATAGAGCGAGCCGCAGATCAGCACCCGCGCATGGGGATCTTTCGCGACAATATCCGCCAGAGCCTGCGCAACCGTCTCTGCCTCGGCCACATGGGCAAAGCCCGCGCGGGTGGCCGCCTCTGCGGTGGCCTCTGCCGGAAGGGTATTGGCCTCACCGGGGATGGACACAGCCGTCAGGCTCCGGGCGCGCTTGGCCAGCGGATGCAGATACCCCACGATATCCTTGGTATTCAACATGCCGCAAATCAGATGCGTAGGGCGGTCGGGCAGGCGGTCCAGCGTTGCCGCAATCACCGCGCCTGCGGCAGGGTTATGCCCGCCATCCAGCCACAGCTCCGCACCTTGCGCGGCCTCGACCAGAGGGCCGGTCTTCAGCTTCTGCATCCGTGCGGGCCACTCGGCCTGTGTCACCGCCGCCTCACAGGCGGCCTCGTCACAGCCAAGGAAACGCAGCGCCGTCAGCACGGCGCCTGCATTCATCACCTGATGCGGGCCGGGAAGATTGGGCAGCGGCAGATCCAGCAGGCCGGTCTCGTCCTGATAGACCAGACGCCCCGCCTCTTCGCGCACATGCCACTGCTGGCCATAGGCCAGAACCGGCGCGCCCAGACGCGCGGCGCGGGCCTCGATGACCTCCAGCGCCTCGTCATGCTGCGGGCCGATGATCACCGGAACCCCGCGCTTGATGATGCCCGCCTTCTCGGCGGCAATCTCGGCCAGAGTCTCGCCCAGATATTGCTGGTGGTCCAGATCGACAGGCGTGATGATCGACAGCGCAGGAGTGATCACATTGGTCGCATCCAGCCGCCCGCCAAGCCCCACCTCCAGCAGCGTGTAATCCGCCGGATGGCGCGAAAAGGCCAGAAAGCCCGCACAGGTGGTGATCTCGAAAAAGGTGATATTCCCGCCGTTGTTGCGGGCCTCGCATTCATCCAGCATGGCAGAAAGCTCGGCCTCGGAAATCAGCTCTCCGGCCAGACGGATGCGCTCGTGAAAGCGCGCCAGATGCGGCGAGGTATAGGCATGGACCGACTTGCCCGCCGCCTCGAGCCCCGCGCGGATCATGGCTTGGGTCGATCCCTTGCCATTGGTCCCCGCAATATGGATCGCGGGCGGAATCTTGTCCTGCGGCTCGCCCAAAGCGGTCAGCAGACGCTCCATCCGGTCCAGTGTCAGATCGATGATCTTGGGATGCAGCCCCATCAGACGCTGCAGGATGATATCGGACGTGTCCCTCATGAAAGCCCCCTCAGGCATAGGCAATCAGGGTGCGCCAATGGCGCATCCCTGCGCGGGGGCGGGGGCTCGATGCCCGCGGCGCCGCGACCCGCCGATATCGTGCAAACGCCGGGTCGCTCCGGCGCGACAGGTCAACCCTTGGCGTCCGCCGCAGGCTGGGGCGCGGCTTTGGCGACGGCAGGCGCCTCCTCAGCCACTTCAGGCACCTCTGCCTTGATTTCCGGCGCAGGCAGATCGGCGGCGATCGCAGGCGGCATGTTCATCATCATACGGATGATGGTGATCAGTTCCTCACGCAGCTCCTTGCGGGGCGTCACGCGGTCCAGCATGCCGTGATCCAAGAGATATTCGGCGCGCTGGAAGCCCTCGGGCAGCTTCTCGCGGATGGTCTGCTCGATCACACGCGGGCCTGCAAAGCAGATCAGCGCATTGGGCTCGGCAATCTGCACATCGCCCAGCATCGCATAAGAGGCCGTCACCCCACCGGTGGTCGGATGGGTCAGCACAACAATATAGGGCAGTCCCGCTTCGCGCAGCATATCCACAGCCACGGTCGTGCGCGGCATCTGCATCAGAGACAGGATCCCCTCCTGCATCCGCGCACCACCGGCGGCCGAAAACAGCACCAGCGGGCGGCCCAGTTTCACCGCGCGTTCGGCTGCGGCCACAATCGCATTGCCGACATACATCGACATCGACCCGCCGATAAAGCTGAAATCCTGCGCAGCCGCCACGATGGGGGTGCGACCGATCTCGCCCTCGACCACCAGCATGGCTTCTTTCTCGCCGGTATTCTTCTGGGCGGCTTTCATCCGCTCGGGATATTTCTTCTGGTCCTTGAAATGCAGCGGATCGACGATCGGCTCCGGCACTTTCACCTCGGTGAAGATGCCACCGTCAAACAGCGCCTCGAAGCGCCTGCGGGGGCTGATCGCCATGTGGTGGCCGCAATTCGTGCAGACATTCAGGTTCTGAGCCAGTTCGCGGTGAAACAGCATGGACCCGCATTCCGGACATTTCGTCCAGAGATTTTCCGGGATCTCCCGGCGCGAGAAAAGCGAATTGATCTTCGGGCGGACGTAGTTCGAGATCCAGTTCATGTTCTTGCGGCCCCTTTGGCTCCTATTGCGGTCCAGATAAGACGGGTCGCGAAGAAATGCAATCAACCAGCGTTCAAACCCGCAGGCTCAGGCGGATCAAAAGCCATGAAACCGTAATTGACGCACCATCGACCAGCATTGCTGGGGCGATTGTGTTAAAATCTTGGAGGTTCGCCACAATACTGAACAGGGCAACCCCGTCGATATGGCCGTAATAGCTGACCAGCAGGATCGCCGAGAGGTTATTGACCAAATGGAAGGCCAGCGCCGCGCCCAGATTGCCGGTCCGTGCGGTCAGATCCGAGGCCAGAACACCGTAGAACGCCGCCCAGATCACCGGCCACAGCGCCTGTGCGCCATAGGTGCCCGCGTCGTAATGCAGCACCCCGAACAGGATCGATGGCCCCCCCATGCAGATCAGGACATTGTTGTTCGACCACGCGCCCAGCTGCTGCATCAGAAAGCCGCGAAACAGCACTTCCTCGGAGCAGATCTGCACGAAGACAAGCGGGATAACCACAGGCCACCACGGCAGCGCCGCCGACAGCGCCGTGGCATGGCCGACATCCGGTGCCCGTGAACCGATCCACGCCATCACCACCCCCAGCGCCAGCAAGGGCCAGAAGGCACGGCGGAAATCGCCCCCCCATCCGGCGCCGAACAGGCTGTTGGCGGGGCGTTTGCACAGATATTGCGTGACAATCAGCACGCCAGCCACAAGCGGCAGAAAGCTTGCCAGCAGCACGGTGACGCCAAAGGGGCTGGAGCCGGTGGCAATTTCCTGCAACCGGAAAACCTGCGCCATCCCCGTCATATGGGCGAGGCTCATCCCGATCAGGGTCGAGGCCCCCAGCGCATAGATCGCCATAATCGCGAGAATCCCGACAAGGCTGCGCCAGAGTTCGGCGGTGGCACGGGCGGGGGCGGTGTAGCTGGCAAGCAGGGGATAATGGGGCACGTCAGATCCGGGCGGTTACAGAATATGCCGCACAGTAAGAGCTTTGCGCGGCCTTGTCATCAAACGCTCTTTCGGGTTGCGCCTCTTTACATTCCCTGCCGGCCGGCAGACAGTCGCGATCCTGTTTTTCCCACATCCATACGGCCTTAGGGAGGTTCCTGTGTTTGAAGTCTCGTTCGATCTGGCCATGCTGCTTTTGGGAGCCGCTTTTCTGGCGGGGTTTGTGGATGCCATTGCCGGAGGGGGCGGGCTGATCACCGTGCCGATCCTGATCATGGCAGGAGCCTCGCCGCTACAGGCGCTGTCCACCAATAAGGTGCAGGGCGTCTTCGGAGCCGCCACCGCGGCTTTATCCTACGCCGGATCGGGGCATGTGAATTTGCGGACACAATGGAAGGCGGCGCTTTTGTCGGGCTGTGCGGGGCTGCTGGGCGCAGTCCTTGTGTCGAAGATCCCGACCGACGGGCTGCGTTATGCGCTGCCGGTGATCCTGATCGCGATTGCCGCCTTTTTCGCCTTCCGTCCGGGCCTGGGGGACGAGGACCGCGCCCAGCGTATGCCCCCCGCCACCTTCACCGCCTTCATCGTGCCCCTGATCGGCTTTTACGATGGCCTGATCGGCCCCGGCACGGGGAGCTTTTTCATGATCGGCTTCGTGATGCTGGCGGGCTATGGCGTGCTGAAGGCCACCGCCCATACCAAGCTTCTGAATTTCGCCTCCAATACCGGCGGGCTGATCGGCTTTGCCGCGATGGGCGCCCCTTGGTGGATCATGGGGCTCTCGATGGGCGTGGCGCAGATTTTCGGGGCGCGGCTGGGCTCGCATATGGCCATGAAAAACGGGGCCCGATTGATCCGCCCGCTGCTGGTGGCCACCTCGAGCCTGCTGGCGCTGAAGCTTATCTGGGATCTGCTGTAACGCCCGCGCCCTCCAGCTCGTAAGGCAGGGCAAATTCCTCCAGCCTGTGGCGCAGCTGCGCGTGATCACATTCGGGGGCGGTCCGGATATGCGCCACAAGCCCGCGCCTGCGGTCCTGACGCACCTCCGCGACATGCGCTGCCAGTCCGGCTTCGGCCAGAACATCCGAAAGCACGCGCTGGATCGCCCGACGCCGGAGTTCGGGCTTGAAGATCTTGCCCACCGCCGTCTTCGGCAGTTCCGGCAGGATTTCGATATGTTTGGGAATGGCGGCGCGTTCATGGACATGCGCGCGCAGATAGGCCATCAGCTCGGCCTCGCTGACCTGATGGCCCTGACAGAGTTCGACATAGACACAGGGCAATTCGCCCGCAAAGGCATCCGGCTGGCCAATGGCACCGGCATTGGCAATCGCGGGGTGGCGGGCCAGCGGCTCTTCGATCACCGCAGGGTCGATATTATGCCCGCCGCGAATGATCAGATCCTTTGCCCGCCCCGTGATCCAGAGATAGCCATCGGCATCGATACGCCCCAGATCACCGGTGCGCAGGAAGCCGTCTTCGGTATGGCGGGCCTCGCCATTGGGGCAGGCATCCTGTGCCACCCCGGGATTGCGCACACAGATCTCGCCGATCTCGTCCACGGCACAGGCGATCTCGTCCCCGTATTCCTGACGCCGGATACTGACCTGCGTATAGGGCATCGCAATACCGATAGAGCCGATCTTCTTGACCCCGTCGGGCGGGTTCACGGCCACCAGACAGGTGGCCTCGGTCAACCCGTAGCCTTCGGCGATCTCGACCCCCGTGGCGGCGGTGAAGCGGTGATAGAGCTCGCGCGGCATCGGCGCCGAGCCCGAGATCGCGATCCGCAAGGACGAGATATCAGCATCGACCTTGCGCTGCATCAGCGCCGAACAGGCCGTGGGCACGGTGATCAGGAAGGTCACCTTCCAGCGTTCGATCAGCTTCCAGAAATTGTCGAACACCCCTGCCCCGCGATAGCCCGCGGGCGTGGGGTAGATGACATGCGCGCCGCTGGCGATGGCCGACATCAGCACCGGATAGGCCGCAAAAACATGGAACATCGGCAACGGACACAGCAGCACATCCTCTTCGGTGAACAGAAGATGCCCGCCCAACCAGCCGTTATAGATCATCCCCGAGACCCGATGCTGGGCAATCTTGGGTGCGCCCGTGGTGCCACCGGTATGGAAAATCGCCGCGATACGATCTTCGGGCGGATCATCAAAGACCAGACGGTCCGCAGGCTGGCTTGCGCAGAGGCTATGGAAATCGTGATAGCGGCGGTTTTCAAGCCGCGCCGTTTTGGGCCGCAGGAAAGGCACGGCCAGCCGTTTGACCCCGCGCAGATAGCGCGCCAGATCGATCTCGATGATATCGGTGACCTCGGGCGCATCAGCCAGGGCCTGCGCCATCTTCTGGGCGATATCGGTCTGGGGAAAGGCGCGCAGGGTGATCACCACACGGGTTCGGGTCTCGCGCAGGAGCGCCGCGATATGTTCGGCGTCCAGCAGCGGGTTGATCGGAAAGATCGTCGCTGCCACCGTACCTGCCAGAAAGCTGATCACGGCTTCATTGCAATTTGGCAGCACATAGGCCACGCGGTCCTCCTGCCCGATCCCGCGTGCATGGAGCGCATTGGCCAGCCGGGTCACCGCCGCCAGAAGCGCGGCCCAGTCCAGAGTTTCGGCAGGGGCTTTGGGGGCCGAGAACAGCTGGAAGGAAATCGCCGGACGCTGCGGATGCGCCTGCGCCGTTTGCGAAAGGAAGCGGTGGATCGTGGGCGCTTTGGGACGGTCGGGCCAGGACATCTCGGCCTCGACGGTCTGGCGATCCTCTAGGGTCTTAAAATGTCTCATCGCGCGACATCCCACTGGTCAAATAATACCCGCCTCAAGCGTGATTGTGCTGGTCTAACGAATTTGGCAGGGTAAATCCACGGCTTGCTTGCGCGCAGATGCACGGGAAATCAGAAGAATGCCTCAACAATGATGTGAAATTCACCCACAGGGGCTTTCCTGTAGGGTCAATTTTGCGCTACTATCCGCAAATCGAGTTGAAATCCGTTTCACGCTAAGAAAAAGAGCATAAGCCATTCTGGCGGGACCGAGGCACCAAGCAGCTGGAGGCTGTATCTATGATGAATTCCGTTCTGCGCACCACTGTTGCCGTGGCGATGACCTGTGCGGCCATGAGCCTGCCTGCATTGGCGCAGGAAACCACCAACCGTGTCGCTGCTGAAACCGACTGGAGCGTCTTTGTTGAAAACAGCCCGAAAGAATGCTGGGGCGTTTCGGCACCGAAGACGACCGTGAACACCAAAGACGGCAAGCCGGTTCAGGTGCGCCGTGGTGATATCCTGCTCTTCGTCACCTTCCGCCCGGGCAAACAGCCCGAAGTGTCTTTCATGGGCGGCTATCCCTTCGCAGGTGGCTCGACCGTGGATATGACCGTGGGCAGCAACACATTCAAGCTGTTCACCGATGGCGAGGGCGCATGGGCTGGTTCTCCTGACGAGGACAAGAAGATCATCGCAGCGCTGAAAGCCGGTGCCGATGTCAAGCTGACCGCCCATTCCGCGCGCGGCACGCAAACGCAGGACACCTTCTCGCTCATGGGCTTCACCGCCGCAATGGGCGAGGCGGAAAGCCGCTGCAAATAAGCGAACGCTTAAGTTAATAAAAAGCGGGCCAAACGGCCCGTTTTTTATTGCCGCGATACCGGTGCGGTTTTCACCAGACTCCGGGCACAAGCGAGCCGGTGATGTTCAGAGTGACCTGCCTGATTGAGCACATCGCACGCGGAGGCTATCTTCAGGCGCAATGCCATACGCCTGAAAACCTCTGCGCTAAACCGCTATTTTCACGGGCTTTGGCCAAAGATGCCCCTCCGTACAAATAGCGGACGCCTTTCCGATGCGCAGTCCACCCGGATCGCTGCCGCCATCGCCAGCACCACGTCGCAGATCGAGGCTCGCAATACGGATCATGCAAAGACCCAGACAGTCGGGACGGCATACGGTTAGTGAAGGATCCGGCGAGCGGTAAGCGTCAAGCTCGGCTCAATCCACCCGAGGAATGGGTCATCAAGGAGGTCGAGCATCTACGGATTATCGAAGATGACCTTTGGCGCCGCGTGAAGGCACGGCAAGACACCATCCGGGAAGAGATGAACCATACCGCGCAGGATGACACACCGCTGCGCCGCGATTTCGCGCGCCAACCGAAGTTCCTGCTCTCCGGCCTGATCAAATGCGGCTGTTGCAGTGGCAACTACATCCTGATCAACCGCACCCGCTACGGGTGCTCCGTCTCCCTGAACAAGGGACTGGCAGTCTGCGACAACCGCGCGACCATCAGGCGAGAGGACCTCGAAGCCCGCGTGCTCGGCGGGCTGAAGGATCGCCTGATGCACCCGGAGCTGATTGCTCTGTTCGTCGAAGAATAGGGCACATACCAAACGGAGTAAGTCGCTCAACGACAGCCATCGCCCGCAATATCTCCTGTCGGGCCTTCTGAGATGCGGCTGTTGCGGCTGCGCCTACGGGAGGAGGAGTTGAAGGCTCTCAAAACCGAACTCGCCGCCACCTCCGCACCCGAAGAGATCAAGATGCCGACGCTCAAAGACCTCAAGCTAATCACCACTCACAACTGGCGAGGCTGGAGAACTTGCTGACTGGCTCGGATCAGCTCATCGCCGCAAATGCGTTCCTCACAGGCCTGATCGACCGGATAGAGCTCATAGGGGCCCCAGACAGTCGGGACGGCATACGGATCACGATCATCAGCAATGTGGGGGGCCTCTTTGGAGGCCCTTCTTCATTCCAAGGTATTGATAGACAATAAAAAAGCCTCCTTAGGGAGGCTTTGCGGCTGATTGGTAAGATTTCATTGGTTGCGGGAGTAGGATTTGAACCTACGACCTTCAGGTTATGAGCCTGACGAGCTACCGGGCTGCTCCATCCCGCGTTATTTTGTGTCTGATTTGGGGGGTGTTATCGTTATAGAGATGAATGACGCTCTTTATTAGGTTTGGCGGTGACCTACTCTCCCACGTCTTGAGACGCAGTACCATTGGCGTGTTGGCCCTTAACGGCCGGGTTCGGAATGGGACCGGGTGTATAGCCAGCGCTATGACCACCAAACCGAATAAAGAGCGTCCAAGTCAAATTGTATGCATGATTTTGATCTGCAGGAGTGTCTGTCTACTACTGGATCAAATCAAGCCAATCGGGCAATTAGTACTGGTCAACTGAATGCATTGCTGCACTTACATCTCCAGCCTATCGACGTGGTGGTCTTCCACGGCCCTCAAGGGATACCTAGTTTTGAAGGGGGCTTCCCGCTTAGATGCTTTCAGCGGTTATCCTGTCCGGACATAGCTACCCAGCACTACCGTTGGCACGATAACTGGTCCACCAGTGGTCCGTTCACCCCGGTCCTCTCGTACTAGGGGCAACTCTTCTCAAGTATCCTACACCCACGGCAGATAGGGACCGAACTGTCTCACGACGTTCTAAACCCAGCTCACGTACCTCTTTAAACGGCGAACAGCCGTACCCTTGGGACCTGCTCCAGCCCCAGGATGAGATGAGCCGACATCGAGGTGCCAAACGGTGCCGTCGATATGGACTCTTGGGCACCATCAGCCTGTTATCCCCAGAGTACCTTTTATCCGTTGAGCGATGGCCCTCCCACTTGGGACCACCGGATCACTATGGCCGACTTTCGTCTCTGCTCGACTTGTCAGTCTCGCAGTCAGGCAGGCTTTTGCCATTGCACTCAACGACCGATTTCCGACCGGTCTGAGCCCACCTTCGCGCGCCTCCGTTACTCTTTGGGAGGCGACCGCCCCAGTCAAACTACCCGCCACACAGGGTCCCGGATCCGGATAACGGACCGCGGTTAGACATCAAGAGTGCGAAGGGTGGTATCTCAAGGATGCCTCCACCGGAACTGGCGTTCTGGTTTCAAAGGCTACCACCTATCCTGCACATCACAATCCTGATGCCAGTGTGAAGCTGTAGTAAAGGTTCATGGGGTCTTTCCGTCTAACCGCGGGTAGTGTGCATCTTGACACACAGTTCAATTTCGCTGAGTCCACGTTTGAGACAGCGGGGAGATCGTTACGCCATTCGTGCAGGTCGGAACTTACCCGACAAGGAATTTCGCTACCTTAGGACCGTTATAGTTACGGCCGCCGTTTACCGGGGCTTCAATTCAGAGCTTGCACCCCTCCTTTTAACCTTCCGGCACCGGGCAGGCGTCAGACTGTATACGTCGCCTTACGGCTTCGCACAGCCCTGTGTTTTAAGTAAACAGTCGCCACCCCCTAGTTTGTGCCCCCCACCACTAGTTGCCTAGCGATGGGGCCTCCTTCTCGCGAACTTACGGAGGCATTTTGCCGAGTTCCTTAAACGTGGTTCTCTCAAGCGCCTTGGTATTCTCTACCAGTCCACCTGTGTCGGTTTCGGGTACGGTCTTATAGAGAGGCTATTTCCAGGGACCTGTAGGCTGCCCACACAATCCGATAAGTGTGAACAACGGTTCAGATCCGTCACCATCTCACGGCCCAGGAAT